>NZ_RBAH01000060.1 GCF_003626695.1 Paenibacillus ginsengarvi | reverse complement strand
GGGATGAACTGTATAGCTCTCGGGATCCAAGTCCCACGGGCAGAAACGTTCGATCCCCGGCTACCGATATCTTACGACCATACAAAAATGAGGTCGACCAGAAAGATCTGGTGACCTCATAATACGAACCGGGCAGGATAGTGAAATGAGTTAAAGTGAAAGTATGATAATCTGTATTTAGACATTAAATCATTAGGAGTTAAATCATGGGAAGAGTTAGTGCTGTAATCCAAGATCCATATTTTCAGCAGCCCTCTTGGTTATCAAATATTGAATACAGGGAAACCATTTATCTTTCCAGATTTTCTACGTCGGAAGATGCCATCCTGTTTTTTACGTTGGTATGCGGGTATAATCACGTAGATGTGGATAGAGAGCCTGCTGAGGTATTAAATGAACTCATAACCATTGATGAGGTTGCAATAAGCGGTGGAATAGCCTTCGAGGATAAAAATAGTGTAATACTTCCGGGTTGTTGTTGTGGGCTTGAGAAATGGAGAGACGTGCTTGAAGCGGTCATATGCAAAAAGGATGTATGGCTTGGTCATGATCCATTTCCCACTTTGGAATACGTAAATGATTTGGTCAGAGTTTGGTCTGACGATTATTCTGGCACAATGAGAAAAGATTTGTCGGAGCAAGAATTACAGAAAATGTTTTATATAGAATACAACCGAAATGACTTAATTAATAAGCTACAAGCCATTGAGACAGATTTGTTGGATATTTATAAGCATTCATTGGAAAAGGTATTATGCATGACTGATGATAACCTTAATGAAATGTTATTTTTGAAATATTGTAAGTGGTTCAATCTGAAGATAAATTAAGGCCTCAAGTGATTAAGCAAACGGAGACGATAGTTCAGCGATCGAGGGAGCAGTATGCCACCGCGGCAGCTGCTTCTTTTGTCATTAAGCTAAAGGGCAGATTACTTCCAATGTGTGGTAGTATGGGGGTACTTATAGCAAGAGGTGCCTTTATGATTAATCTTTATCTCGATGACTTAAGAAACTGCCCAGAAGGTTTTATTGTGGCTAGGACTTTTGAAGGAGCGGTGCAAGTTTTTCAAGAAAATCCGATAAATTTGCTGTCGCTTGATCATGATTTAGGCGAGGATGAGCACGGAAACGAATTGCCCAATGGGTACGATTTCGTTAAGTTTTTGTGAAAATGGTTTGAGGGCCAATAAAATACCTACACACAGATAATCCAGTGGGCCGAAAGAATATGTACGAAACACTACTTGCCGCGCAACGCAGAGGTTTTATTGATGCCGATATTGAAATATTTCATTATTCGATTACACCAAACAAGTATTCAGGAGACTGATAAATGCGTTACGTTAACGAAGAACGATAGTAGGGGGAGAGCTTTTATGAATAAGTTAAAGTATGCAGATTTTTTAACAGAGTTGCAAAAAGGTTCTCAATACGGAGTATTTATTGATGAAACGGGGATTCCTAATAAAGAGAATAAAAAAACATGGGTTGCTGTTATAATTAATCCAACAATTATGAGAGAGATATTTGTATCAATAGATAGTGTCATCAAAGGAGCAAGTGAATTTACAGAGCTTGAACTTAAGGAATTACACTTTGTAGATATTTATAACGGGAAAAAGGGTTATCGGGATATTCCCTTTGGAAAAAGGCTAGGTATATTTAAAGTCCTAGTCGATTTGTTTAAGCATTATAATTTACCCATTTTAGTTCAGTCAATGTCTCCAGAATTTTTACAACAATTTGAAGATTTATATAGTCAAGGTATTACCAGCTTTGGTCCTTTTGATTTAACTAACTATAACGATATGGGCTTGTTTTATCTTTTACATAAAGTAAAACACTACATTCTCGAACATAGGAGTAACAACCACGAATTAGCCAGAGTTTTCATTGATGAGAACTATAAGAAAAATGGTGTTGGAATACTAACCCCATTATTCAAAGATGTGTTCTTAGACAGTGGAGTTTTTTTTGGGGACTCCGCTGACATAACTCCGATACAGCTAGCTGATTTTGCAGCTTTTTCATTAAATAGAACACAATTATTTATTAAGAGTAGTGAGCCTAAGATACGAGATGTAAGTCTGCTCGAAATACTATCTCCATTAGCGGAACAATACATTGATATTGATAAAATCAAAGCAACAATTATAAGGTCCAATAGTACACAAAATGAATAACTTTACATTGAAGTAACGGGTACGATAGTGGAATTAGAGGGGAGCAGATCGCCGCGGCAACTGTTCCCTTTTTTCATTGGAGTAACAGGGCAGAATTGCTCAATAATTGTTTTAAAAATTTTTGATGTGAATTTTACGCAACAAAACCCTAAATTTTTCCGTTTGTTTCTTGGGGGGGCTTAAGGATGAGATTATTAATAGTAGTTCTCGTTTTGCTGGGCTTAGTTGCATGTAATCAACCTTCTCAATCCGAAGAACAACTTGCTGTAAATCGTTCAATTCTCGAGGACCAAGTAGATAAACCGACCGTTCCGGCTCCTGAGAAAGTCACTTTTACAGCAAAAATATCTGTCCCTAATCAAATAAAACCGAATGAAGAGTTTGTTTCTGAGGCAACTCTAGAGAACTTAACTGATAATGATTTAACCATTCTACATGCGGCACGTGTTTTTTATTTCAAAATTAAAGACAAATATGGTAAGGGTGTCAACACATTCGCTATGGAAGACGTAGGAATATATCGTCCTCTTCAAGGGCAAGGGAAGATAACCGAGCAGTATATATATAAACTTAAAACACCTGGTTTTTATGAAGTGTCAGCAATCGCCAGATTCTCAGTTGGTGAAGGGGATAATAAAAAAGATTTTGAAGTTGAATCAAATATTGCAAGTTTTGAGGTTATACCATTACGGAGACTATAGTGGAAATAAAGTTCTTCTCAGAACAAGTACTAGGTGGTGAACGATTTTGCGAAAGAAGATCCTTACAATTCTAAGGTTCTCCGAGTGGACCTTGCTAATTTTGTTTACAGGCTTTGGGGTTCTGATCTCCCTGCCCTTCTCAGACACGTTCAACTTTGAAAAGGATATCCGACAGGCCAAACGCGAAGGTGTTTATTTCGATGCTGATACACATTTCCAGACCTATTTTAATATTTCTGTACGTTTAGATGGTGTTGTCTATGACCAAAAAGAAATACTTGTATATATGACTGGAAAACAATTGGGGCCATACGCAAAACTGCCGAATAAAATTCTAGTTACGACCGATACCGGTGCCACTTTTGAATCCATGGGTGGCGGAAGTACAACGAATGCGTTTCGATCGAGGGGATATTTTCATTTAAAAGTGGTACCTCCCGGAATTAAATCGATTACCGTTCATAACGAAGCCTTTAGTGAGTCGTTCTCCTTTAACATCGCACTTCAGGGAGGTGACCCATCATGACAAACGCAATGCCATCTAAAAAGCGCATCGTTATAGGTCATATGCTGCGGTGGTGTGTAATTGTCATCGCAGTCCTCTATCTGCTTAGAGTACTGTACGGAGCTAATCCATGGAGCCTAGAAAGCGTCACCCGTCAGGCTTTATCGAGTATGGAGCTTCCAGAAGTTTCGGTCACATCGGTCGTAGACTCCGGGCAAGGTATTCGTCTGGTATTACTGGTGGATCGACAGCATGCCATGATTCATCACTTCTTCATCTCTCGTCCGTTCGGTATCTTATGGCAAAACCGAGGCGGCGGCTATGGCATGCCCATTGATCCCGAAGTCCGTATAGATTTCAGAGGGGGGATGTCGACTTTTGGGCATTACCGGCATTATTACTATATCGGCCAGGTCCACGATCCAAAAATCACAACCATAAAGGTCACTTGGCAGGATGGTTACGTACAGAACGCCGCCTTGACTGAAGGAGTGTACCTAGTCACTCGCTCAATTCGCATCTCCGACGATGATCAATCACAGACAATGACACCGCGAATGCTGGCTTATGACCAAGAAGGCGTACAGTTGTATAATTTGACTCCTGAACAAAGGGAAGCCAGAAGTCAAAGATAGTAGAAAATTAGTAATATAATGAGGTTTCTATACCGCTGGCAATTAACCTAAACGGAGACAAGAGCTTAGTAGTACAACATGACGAGGCTGCCGACGAATCAATCGGTGGCCTCGCTCCGCTATACCAGCTAATAGGCTGTCAATATTTAATTATTAATGAACGAAACGAAGGATGATATACTGGTAAAAGGGTACAACAAATAACCGTCCCACAGTATATGGGAAGGTTTTCCTCAATGTCTAAGGCTTGCTAATTCAGACTAAGCGGAAAGGTTCTTTCTTAGTTAAGATAGCATAAATCCAGTGGATCAGTTTATTGGCACAAGCGATTACAGCTACTTTAAACAGTTTGCCTTCAGCACGCTTCTTATCGTAAAAAGCCCTTAATTTCTTATTACGTGAGCTTCGCAGACCACAACGAACAGCTAGGTATAAGGCTGTTCTGAGCTTTCTAGAACCTCGTTTAGTAATTGGATTTCGAGTAGCAGTAAACTTTCCGGAAGAAAATACACTAGGATCAATACCTGCAAAGGCGATCAGTTTTTTTGCATGATTGAATCGATCGATTTCCCCGATTTCGGCTAAAATTGTTGCTGCAAGTTTAGTACCGATGCCAGGGATCGATTGAATTAAATCATACTCCAATAGTCCTCGAGCTAACTCCTCTATGGACTGATCTAGCTTCGCTAGATGCTCTTGGTATTGAAGAAGTAAATGAATAAGTAGGTCCAGAGAGATTAAATGACTTGGGAAAGCTGTCTCCTTGAAGGGATTACGCTCCGCTGCAGCCATTAGCTTTTGTGCCCTTTCCAGCGTCCAGTCGTTGGGATTAACAAATCCCGCAAGAGTCTGAATGTGCGTCATGATGTCGTTCTCGGACCTCGCAAGCACCGACTGAGACGTTGGATATAAAGCCAGGAAACGAAGGGAAACCTTTGAATAAAGGTCACCAAACACGCCATGATACTCGGGGAAGACCTGATCTAACACCGCTTGGAATTGTAACTTTGCTTGAACGTACATATCCGTTAAAGACTCGTGTTGTCTTGTCAGGTAACGCAAATTCATCAGAAATTGGCCTCGTTTTTTGTAAGGCTCCAGCTCTTCTTTGTAGAATATTTCCCCCAACTGGTATGCATCGGCGGCATCCGTTTTAACCTTACGTAGATTAGCCTTTTTCGCTTGGTGTGAAAGTAACGGATTAATGACGACATGCAGAAACTGATGCTCGTCCAGGAATTGAACAACTGGACTGTGATAATGACCCGTTGCTTCTAATATGACGGCCGAACGCTTCCCCGTAAAGGATTCCAAATCTTGAGCATAACGAAGAAAAGACGCGAGTCCCTCAAGATCATGTTTAAAACGAAAAGTCTTTCCGTAGGGCGTTCCTCGATCTGCAAAAGCTTGTGCATGACTTTCCCCTTTGGATACATCCAAACCAATGACAGGGTTCATATAATCACTCCCAATATAATTTCACCGGTAACCCCTAACCTTCTTGTTGTCCACACTATCGCATGTGATTCGGGATCCTCGTCCCAACCAGCCTAATCATGGTTTAACAAGTAGGGGGGATGAACTGTATAGCTCTCGGGATCCAACTCCCACGGGCAGAAACGTTCGATCCCCGGCTACCGCTATCTTACGACCACACTAAAATGAGGTCCACCAGAAGAATCTGGTGACCTCATAATACGAACGGGCAGGATAGTTTAAACAATACGACGAAATACTCCCCACATAGGTAGTTCCACAAATAGAATCTGAAAGAAAGAGATGCTTGCAATCCGAATCCATATCATCGGCGGCTCAGGAAGCGGTAAATCCTATATCGCGGCGTTATTGAGCGATAAGCTCCGGATCCCGCATTACGATCTAGACGTTATTTTCTGGGATCATCAATCCAACGAATATGGCGTAAGGCACCGGAGGATGAGCGTAACCGCCGGCTCAGAGAGCATATACCCAAGAGACTTAGAAGATGTATCTCGTCAAGTTCCTCATTCTGCTCCTACGAATACAGATGGCTATAAACCTGTCTATATTGATATGTGGACAAAATTATCAAAATCTTGGGACATTGATGAGATTAAGACTAGCGTGAGAATAATTGCAAAAGATTTTTTAGGATTGAATATAGGAAATGTTGAACTCATTGATACTCCAACGTATGAGGAAACAAGATTATCGTACGAACATGATTATAAGCCTTTCGTAAACGAAAATTGATTCAACTAACGAAGATGATAGCTTCATGATCAGGCTGCCAGTATTATCGGTAGCCTATTGAGCTATTGGGCAGTAAACTTCGATAAAATTAAGTTAGAGGGGGAACAAGGAAAAATGACATTATTGAAGCCTATAAAAAGAAGTTCGCTAAGAATATATTTGGGAAAGAAATATTATCGGTTTAAACGTTATTTGGATTGGTACTTCGGTAGGAAAAACATGCAAACAATAAAGAAGATTTGCTTTTGCCGCATGTAATTTTTAATCATAAGACCCCATTACTTCGCCATAGAAGAGAAAGTAAAAAGCCTAAAATGGGCTTTTTTTGCTTTCTGGACATATGTACAAAATACAATAGAATATTAAATTACAAGTTTCGTTGACCAGCCTTTGATTCTACTGTGTTTTCATATATTGTTACACACTATAAGTGGACATCCGTTTCATAGAATGAACTGCACCCCGTCAAGTAGACAGTATAAATAATAAAAGCTCTTTAAACGGCCTTTGTCCGGAATTCCATGGGACTGAGACCGTTTAATTTTGCTTGTAATCGCTCGTAATTGTAAAAATGGATG
>NZ_RBAH01000005.1 GCF_003626695.1 Paenibacillus ginsengarvi | reverse complement strand
GCTCGCCGGCGGAGTTCCGGGAGTGGATCGCCGCTGCGAAGCCAGACTTAACCCCCTTCCAAGTTGCGCTTTAAAGCCTGATTACGTGAGATTTCAAGTAAGACTGCGAACGCTCTAGCTTGTGCAGGCTATTCTCCATAATTAGGGGGTAGGACCGCTTTTTCTGGTATAAAGGAACTTTTGCTTCCGTTATCGCTCCGTTCTCCGCTCTTCCCTGCACATTAGCGGAAGTTCCGCTTCCGTTCCGTTCAACCAAATCGGCAGGCGGTTGGCGCGACGCCCTCTCTCCATTGCGGGAAAACTAAAGCCCTTGTGCCGAGAAAGCACAAAGGCCTTTAGTTTAAACTTCGATTCCGTTCTCCCTCGCCAGCATGACCGTATTCAGCCAAGCGAGCTCCGACGCCGTCATTACTCCCTTATAAGCCTTCTCGGCCCAAGTGTAATCGCTGATCAGCCCTTTGTGGTACAACCCGTCAAGCGAATCGCCAAGCATTTTCCACTGCCACTGCTCGAGTCGCATCGTCTCATCCCCCTCATCCGGTTGCGCCGTGCTCCACCAGCCTTCGTTTCCATAGGACTCGTCCCTGTCAATGACGATCCCGTTTACCGTTATATCGTTCTCGTATTGAAAAATTTGAATGGCATCTGAGACTTTGCCGTAGCTCCACGCATACGTCTGCCAAAACCGGGAGCAGGCGCTTGCGGCCTTGACCGCTTCTATAACCGCATAAGAGCCGTAAACCCCGGTCAAAAATGCCGGCGTCGCTTCGCTCGCGGCGCGAATATATTCGATTACGGCGGGCATTTGTGCGTTCGTAGCGTCAAAGTCGACGGCAAAATAAATGGCGCTGCCTTCCGGCTGGCCGACCTGTTTTGCCGTATTCGCGGCAAGCAAGCCGTCCGCAAGGCCGGCGGCCCTTCCGCCGAGCGCCCGATCGGCCGTCGTTTCGAACACCGAAACGATGTTTAAGCCGCCCGTGCTAATCAGCTCCGCCTCTTCCGGGGTGAGACTTTTCCAGCCTGTCGGCACCAAGTAACGGCAAACAAATTCGTAACCGTCGTTTCGGAACGCTTTCACGATTTCAGCAGTGAGCGGGGTGGCACAGTCGAATCCTTTGGTCATACCGGTCACCTCCTATTCGCTTTGTATTACATTATTCGACAGAATAAGAGTTTGATAGTGCCGATGCCCCAAGACACTAAAATTAAGGAAAATGACTATGGCGCTTTCTCCACCGTGACTGCAAAGCCAATGTTCACGATGCTTCGCCTACAACGTCCCCCTCGTCGGGGGTTCTCATCCCCCGGAACGCAACAAAGATCAGCCTGTTGGCTGATCTTTGTTTTTGGGGCTCCCCAAAAAGTAATAGGACTAAGCTACGAAGCTTATCTTCACTTTTTGGGGACCAAAGACGTCCCGGGAGGGATGCGCTTTTCGCAGGCACCCTTCTGTGCCTGCGTTTGGCCGCGACTGCGAAGTCAATGCTCACGATGCTTAGCTCCGACGTCCCCCCCTCGTCGGGGGTTCTCATCCCTCGGAACGCAACAAGGATCAGCCTGTTGGCTGATCCTTGTTTGGGTACATTAGCGTCCCGGGAGGGATTCGAACCCCCGACCGACGGCTTAGAAGGCCGTTGCTCTATCCAGCTGAGCTACCGGGACATTTTTTGTGATACGCTGACCATTATAACACCGTGGGAAGAGAGAATGCAATCGTTTTTTTATACTTTTTTGCACGGTATTCCGTCCGTGTCCGGTTCGGCTTTTAACGTGTCCCTCTCCACTTCCACTCCCTATACGGGCTCAATATGAATATGAACGTGTTCGATCAGATGCTGCTCCTTCATGCGGCGTTCGATGTCTTCCGTTATCAGGTGGCTTTCCGCGACGCTAAGCTTCTCGTCGACCAGTATGGTCACGTCGAGCAGGATATAGTTGCCGTGCGCTCTCGCCTTTATGTCCTTCAGTTCTTGCACGCCGGGCGTTTTACGTATCGTTTTTTTATACTGAAACAATTCGTTCTCGTGAAATCCGTCGGACAAGGAATGGGTGGCGTCGCGGAAAATATCAAAAGCGGTTTTGCAAATGACAGCCCCGACAGCCGTCGCCGCAAGCGGATCGAGCCAGTTCAGGCCGAATTGCGTACCGAGTATCCCGAGAAACGCCCCCAAGCTGACTAATGCGTCGGAGCGATTGTCTTGAGCGGCCGCCATTACGGCGCTGCTGTTCGTTCGTTTGGCCAGCGCCAGATTGTACCGGTACACCGCAAACATAACCATCCCGCAGAAAAGCGCCGTCCAGGCGGTCACCATATTCGGCGTGCGAATCGAGTCCTCAAAAAAAGTCAACACCGCCTGAATCAAAACTTGTATGCCTACAGCCGCCATAATAAACGATGCGACTAAAGTAGCGATCGTTTCGGCCCGAAAATGGCCGTATTTATGATTGCGATCGGGCGGTTTCCGCGAAATTCGCAGGCCTACGAGCACAGCAACGGAAGCGATGATATCGGTCGTATTGTTCAAGCCGTCCGCTCGCAAAGCCTCGGAGTAAAACAAATAACCGACCGTCAGTTTCAGCACGGACAAGATCACATAGACGACAATGCTCAGCCATGCGCCCTTCTCTCCCTGCTCCAATTGGTTATACAGGTCCACACGCGTAATTCTCCCTGTGCGTAAGATTTACTCCACATAGGATAACCGACGAATATCGAGTGGGTCTAGAGAAACAGTATTGGCGCAGACTAACCGTATTTGGCAGCCACAATTGTGTTTGGCAGGTGTAACAGTTTTTCCCGAGACAAACTTTACCGGAATCGGTGTTACGCGTTTGCCCGCCGATCTGCTACTATAGGAGGTAACGCCGTCCATCCCTTTGGCGGCTTGCTCGAAAGCGAGGCGGGGATCATGTCCATACGCATCAAACTGCTCTTATCCTTTACAGGCATGCTCGTCATCAGCCTGCTCATGTTCGTGCTGAGCGCCGCCCTGTTTACGATCGCCTTTACGGGCGACATACGCGGCGTCCGCGATTTTTACAAAGTGCATTATCAGCTGAACCCGCTCACCCAGCAGGAGGAATCCATCTTCCTGGAGCTGAAATATATGGCCAAAAACGAGCCGGACAAACTGCTCGACAAACAACTGCTGGCCGATTACGACTTCAAGCTCCGCACCGTAAGAGCGGGATTGTTCGTCCGCCGGGAAAGCAATCCCGTGTTCGAATCGTACACGATCAATCAGCCGGAGCTGCAGCACGCGCTGCCGGCTTACGATCTGGACAACAATCAGATCCGCAATACGTTTAACATCGGGGAACGCTTCTACGCTTATGCCAAGTTCGATTTCAAATATTCGGACGGGGCCAAAGGCGGCGTGTTCGTCATCCGCGAACGCAGCCCGTTTGCGGAGCTGTCGCGCAGGCTGCTGCCGATTCTTTCGATCCTGCTCATCGGAGTGCTCGTCATCGCCAATATGCTGCTGTACCGCTGGCTGACGCGAAGCGTAGTCAAGCCGCTAAACGTGCTGCGCAAATCGGCCGAACGAATCAAGGAAGGCGATCTCCAGTTCGCGCTCGACCTGCGCGAAAGCGGCGAGATCGGACAGCTCAACGAATCGTTCGAGAGCATGAGGCAGCGCCTCCAGCAATCGGTCGAGCTGCGGCTGCGGGACGAGGAGAGCCGCAAGGAGCTGATCTCCAACATCTCCCACGATCTGCGAACGCCGATCACGACGATTAAAGGTTATATTGAAGGCATCCGCGACGGGGTGGCGAACACGCCGGACAAAATGGCCAAATACGTAGATACCATTTATACAAAGGCGGTCGATCTGGATAAATTGGTCGATGAGCTATTTCTTTACTCCAAGCTCGATTTGAAGCAAGTGTCGTTCAGGCTGGAGCCGATCGACATCGTTTCGTTTCTGGACGATTGTATTGAGGAACTTCGGTACGACCTGGAGAAGCAGCAGATCGACATCGCTTGGCAAGACAAGCCGAAAACCGCGGTGCCGGTGATGGCCGATCCGGAGCAGATCAAACGGACCGTGCTGAACGTAATCGGAAACTCGGCGAAATATATGGACAAGCCGGAAAAACGAATCCTCCTCTCGGTCCGGCCAGATACCGAAATGGCAGAGGTCGAAATTCGGGACAACGGTCCGGGCATTCCGGAAGAAGCGGTCCCGTATATTTTTGAACGGTTTTACCGGGCGGAACCTTCGCGAAACACCTCGACCGGGGGAAGCGGACTCGGTCTTGCGATCGCCCGGCAAATCGTCGAAGGGCACGGGGGCCGCATAGGGGTAAACAGCGAGCTTGGCAGCAGCACGAGCGTTTATTTCACACTAAGACGGACAACAGACGATAAGGAGGCAGCGAACCGCACGTGACCCGGATACTTATCATTGAAGACGAAACGTCAATCGCCCAACTGGAGCGGGATTATTTCGAACTAAACGGTTATGCGGCCGATTTGTGCCACAGAGGCGACGACGGGCTGAAGCTTGCCCTGGAGGGAACCTATAACCTGATCATTATCGATCTGCAGCTTCCGGGGATGGACGGCTTCGAGCTGTGCCGGCGCATTCGCGAGGCGAAGGAAGTTCCGATTCTGATCATTTCGGCGAAAAAAGAGGAAATCGATAAAATCCGCGCATTTAATCTCGGCGCCGACGATTATATTACGAAGCCGTTCAGTCCGAGCGAAATCGTCGCCCGGGCGAAGGCGCATATGACCCGGTACGAGCGGCTGCTCGGCAAGCAGGAACCGGCGCAAAAGCAGGAATCGATCCGCATCCGGGGGCTACTCATCGAGAAGGCGTCCCGGCGGGTGTTCGTGAATGACCGGGAAATCGCGATCACGTCGCGGGAGTTTGCGCTACTAGAATTTCTGGCTCAGCATCCGAACCGGGTGTTTAGCAAAGAAAACTTGTTTGAGAGCATCTGGGGCATGGATTCGAACGGCGACATCGCCACAGTAACCGTCCATATCCGCAAGCTGCGGGAAAAGATCGAAGCCGACCCGTCCAACCCGCAATACATCGAAACGGTGTGGGGAGCCGGCTACCGGTTTTCGGTGTAGTTTGTTTATACTTTCTTAATAACCTTTTAAGAAACGGTTAACCGGGCGTTTCTCGGCAATTTATTTCTCTCCTGTACTATAGGGAATGTAGAACGAAACAGGGCAAGCAAACCTACATCCACCAGGGAGGAATTCGTTATGAAAAAAGTATTGAAAGTTTCCAATAAAGCAGCAGCACTGCTTCTCGCAGCCGTTCTGGGCGCCGGTTCCGTGCCTTTCGCCGTTACAAAAGCGCAGGCGGCGGACGTAAGTATCGCAGCTGTGACGGCTACGCTCACGACTGCCGATGCTTCGATCCGCACAGCCGTAGAAAACCTGATCCGCCTCGGAGTACTGGACGGGTACGAAGACCACTCGATCCGCGAAAATACAGCCGTAAGCCGCGCCGAGCTGGCGAAAATGATCGTCCATACGTTCGGACTCGCTGCCGATCCGAAGGCAACCACTTCGCTTTCGGATGTCGCACCGGACGCCTGGTACTCCCAATATGCCGCCACCCTCGTATCGCTCGGCATCATGGAGGCGAAAGACGGGAAATTTAATCCGCAAGGGACCGTCACGGACGCGGAGCTCGTACAGATCGTAGCCAAAGCGCTGAAACGCGACGTGAAATCGGTAAACAGCTGGATGGGCGCCTACTACTCGGCAAGCGAAGCGGCATCCCGCGGCGAGACCTCCTATGTGCTGAACACAGCCCATCAGGCGATTCCTTCCGCCGAAGCAAACATCACTAGCGTTCAGTCGCTGAATGCTATTACACTGATCGTTACCTTGGACGCCCCGCTGACCGCCGATAACGAGCTGTTCGCCAAAGCAAAGGAAGATTTCGCCTTCAATGACGGTCTGACGCTTACGAACATGCCGCGCCTGAAAACGGGTTCGATCGCAACATACATCGTTCCTACGTCCGTTCAGAAGGCAGGCACGAACTACCAATTGACGTATCGCGGCAAACAGGCCGGCACTTTCACAGGCAATGGAACCAAGCTCGACACGACCGGGGCTAGCCAAGTTACGAACGATACGTTTGAGCTCGAGGCGCTGAAAGCAAACGGCGTCGTCGATTACGGATACGTCATCTCGGCATACAGCGCCGGACGCGGGAACAATGCTTTCGTTCTGGGCGAGGACCATACAGCCGATGGCCGCAAATTCCAGGTTATCTCTTCGATGCAGGCGAGAGAAGTGACGATTACGCCGGAGGGCGGACAACCGATCGTAGCCAAATATGTACCGTTCACCCAATCGACCGACGGCAAGCAAGAGCCGAAATTCCGTCTGCCGGAAGGGCAATCGCTCACGCCGGGAGTCAAGTATACCGTCACGTCCGATTGGACGAACATTGCAAATCCGTCGTTCGTGGCCAAAGAAATCGCCTCCCTGCAGCTTGCAGGAGCAACTGCAGGTAACGAAACTTCGATCGAGGTTGCCTTGTCCGCCGATCCGGGCGACGAGCTGTTCTCGGGCCGCAGCGTGCAATTGACGGCTCCGAACGGCGACAAGCTTAATGCATCGTACCGGTACTCGAGCCGCAAAGGAGCCGTCGGCGTGTTCGATCTGACCCAGAACAGCAAGCTTGCAGCGGGAACGACCTATACGGTAGCGCCGGTAGGAGCATGGGCGACGGCAGCGGCCCCGCTCACACTCACGACGAAGTAAGTTAAGATTAACGACAGCGGAAAGGAGTGGGTCGTCATGCTGCGACTTTCGGTATTGGCGCTCGCCCTCGTATTGTCCGGCTGCGACTACGACAACCTGCTGGTGAACAAAGAGCAGCATGCGACCCATACGGAGAACCGGGAAATGGACAAGCGGAATCAGTCGCTGCTCGCGGCAGCCGAGCAAGGAGACAAGGAAGCGATAATCAAGCTGCTCGCGGACGGCGCGGATATTGATGCGACGGATGACCGTGGCCGGACTTCAGCCATGATCGCCGTGCACACGAAACAGCTGGCCGTGTTCAACTTGCTGGTGGAAAAAGGCGCGAACATCAACATCCGCGACGACCGCTCGGACAATCCGCTGCTGTATGCAGGCGCGGAAGGCTTGCTCGATTTCGTCAAGGCGGCGATCGCGGCCAAGGCGGATACGAAGCTGACGAATCGTTTCGGAGGAACTGCGCTCATCCCAGCAGCGGACCGGGGCCATGTAGAGATCGTCAAGGAGCTGCTGGAGCATTCCGACGTCGCGATCGACCATGTCAACAACTTGGGCTGGACCGCGCTGCTGGAAGCTGTCATTCTCGGCGACGGCGGCAGCCGGCATCAGGAAATCGTCAAGCTGCTCATTGCTCATGGAGCGAATGTGAGCTTGGCCGACTCCCAGGGTGTTACCCCGCTCCAGCATGCCAAGAACAGGGGCTATACGGAGATGGTTCGTACGCTGACAGAAGCAGGAGCGAAGTGACCTAGACTTTTATATTATAGGCAGCACAGAAGAAGCGGGAGCGATCCCGGCTTCTTCTTTCTTTTCCGCCGCAACTATGGCAATCGCTGCCCGTATAGTATAGTAGTCCAAGAATCATCGAGGAGTCGAGCGCCATGTTTAAAAAGGGTAACTCCTATATCGGCTGTGCGATTGTGATTTGCGGATTTGTTGGTCTCGCAGCCTTTTTCGGCCCGCTATCCAGATACGCGTGGTTTCTGATTATCGCTGCCGCCGCTGCCGTCGCATATTGGATAAACAAAAAGAGCGCCCCCCATTCTCCGCCGCCGTCGCAGGAGCAGGTGACAAAGCAAAACGAACCGGACGATCGGGAAAACGCCGAAAAAATCGTGCTTCGCATCGCTGCGCAAAACCAGGGACTCGTTACGCCGATGGAGATCGCGATCGCCTCCGACCTGAGTATGGACGAAGCGAGCCGGATTTTGGAAGATCTGCGCAAGAAAGGGTATGCCAGCCTTCGGGTTGCCGACAACGGATCGTATGTATACGAAATAGAGGGGCTGCTGAGTATGCAGCAGAAGAAAGATTCGGAACGGCTATAGAACGGAAAAACGACGCGCCTCTCGCATACGGCGGAGTACGCTGCAGCCAGAGGCGTTATTCGGTCATGCATATTTCCCGCTTTCCGAAGGCTATATTATCGGTAACACTTAACGCGAACGGAGCACAATAATCATGATTTCTTTTCTGCTTACTCTGAAACGAATGCTTACTGGCTTATTCCACGCCTTTAAGGAAAAAAACTTCAGAACGTTGTTCATCATCACCCTGCTTATGCTGCTGTCCGGCACCTTATTTTACCGCGAGGTCGAGCAGTTCACATGGATTGACGCCCTGTTCTTCAGTGTGATGACGCTGACGACGGTCGGCGCAGCCGAGCTTGCCCCGCACACGACGCTTGGCAAACTGTTCACGATCGTTTATACGTTTGCCGGTATCGGCGTCATTTTCGGCGTTATCTATTACGTAGCCAAAGGCATTCACTTCTCCACCGCCTCCAGAGGCAAAAAGCCGCCGAACTCCGAGTCTTGAGCTTCTCCCCTATAGTTACAAATGCCGGCGGTTGACCTGCTCGTTGCGGATCATCTGCTCCAGCTTTTCCTTCAGCTTGCCGTGCACCTCCGGCGTCCTCCTCAGTCCGAACCAGCTTCGCCGTTTCTCCTTGGCCAGCAGCTTCAGCAGGTACGCCTTCTCTTCCATTGTAAACACGGTGCCTCCCCCCTTTATGTTTGTTTTACGTTTCCAGGGGCGCTTCGTTGCGTAACATGTACAAAAAGATAAGCCCCGCACACGCGATCCTCGCCGGATCAGCCTCGGGGCTTTCGCTTCTATTCCTCCACCGGCTGCCGCTCCGGCTTCCTGCGAAACTTCGCCAATACCTCGTACACAATCGGCACAATGACAAGTGTCAGAAGCGTCGAGCTGATCAGCCCGCCGATGACCGTCACGCCGAGTCCTTTCGAAATCAGACTGCCGCTCGTGCTCTCCAGACCGAGCGCCAAAGGCAGCAGCGCGCCCACTGTGGCTAGCGCCGTCATCAGGATCGGCCGAAGCCGCGTCGTGCCCGCCTCGAGCAGCGCCTCCCGCGTCCTGGCGCCTTCCCGCTCCTTATGCAGCACACGGTCGAGCAGGACGATCGCGTTCGTCACGACGATACCGATCAGCATGAGCGCCCCCATCATCGCCGATGCGCTGATCGTCTCGCCGGTCAAGTAAAGCGCGACCAGCCCGCCGATGACCGTAAACGGGAGGGAGAACAAGATCGCGAAAGGCGTCAAGCCGCCGCCGAACGTAATAACCAGCAGCAGGTAAACGATCGCCACAGCAGCGGCCATCGCCATGCCGAGCTGGGTGAACGTTTTGTTAATTTGCTCCGTTACTCCGCCGAATTCAACTTGAATGCCATTCCCGAGTCCAAGCGCCTCGATTCGCGACTGCGCGATGGAGGAGGCTTGTCCGACGTCCTTTGCCATAATAGCAGCCGTTACTTCCACGTACAGCCGTCCGTCCTTGTGCGTAATCGTATTCGGGGACGTGCCTTTGCGGATCGTCGTTACTTCTTTGACCGGCACCTCGACGCCGAGCGGCGATGCCAGCTTCGTATTCTCGATGTCTGCAAGCGAAGCAAAGCCGGTTTGCTCTATGTTCTCATACACTTTGTACGACTTCTGGTCGACCTTCACTTCAGTTAACACGGGCCGTTCCCGTACCGGACTCAGCTTCATCGCCAGCTGCGCTGCGGTCAGCCCGGCCAAACTCAGCTTGTGCTGGTCGGCTACGATCGTGTACTGCTCATACGTCTGTGACAGACTCGATTCGATCTTTTCGAAGGAGCCCTCCTTTTGCAGCTCGTCCCGGATCCGTTCGACGGCCGGTTTGATCGTCTCCAGGGAATCGCCGAATACGGTCAGACTGAGCTTATTACCGCCGAAGCCTCCGGAAAAATCCATCTCCCCCCATTTGCCCGCCGTGTCCAGCTTTTGCAGATCGGCGATTAAAGTTTCCTTTACTTGTTTAAAGCCGGTCGTTCCGCTTTCGTATTGGATGAAAAACAAAGCGGATTTGCTCGGCCCGACACTCATCGGATTTTGCCCGCCGACCGAATATTGCAGGTTCACGATGCCCGGACGGTTCAGGAGCAGCTTCTCCGCCTGAAGCGCGGTCGCCTCCGCATCGGCCAGCCTTTTGCCGGGGCCGGGATTGTACGTAATCATCACGTTTTTCTCTTCCTCTTCGGGCAGGAAGCTGACGCCGACGAGACCGGACAGGGCGAGGCTGGCGGCGAGCAGCACGACGGCTGCGATCGAGGTGATTACTTTATGATTAAGCGCTCCGTTCAGTACGCGGCGGTAAAAGCCGGCGATCGCGCCGGGCTTGTCTTCGTGGCTTCGTTTGCTCTTCAGTCCTCTCCGGAACATGAAATGAGCCAGAGCGGGCACGACCGTAATGGCGACAAGCAGCGAGGCGAGCAGCGCGTATACCATCGTCAGCGCAAACGGCATAAACAGCTGGCCGATCGGTCCGCTGACGAGACCGAGAGGCAGGAAAACGGCGATCGTCACCAAGGTCGAGGACAAGATCGGAAGAAACATTTCTTTCGTGGCGTCCTGTATTAGCGCCATGCCGGTAAGCTGCTCCGAACGAAGACTCATTCGCCGGTAATTATTCTCGATAACGACGATCGAATCGTCGACGACCCGGCCGATCGCCACCGTCATCGCCCCTAGCGTCATCACATTCAGTGTAATTCCCGTTTGCTTCAGCACCGCAAGGGCAATGAGCAGCGACAGCGGAATCGAGACGATCGAGATCATCGTCGTCCGGATATTGCGCAGAAACAGCATGATAACGATAATCGCAAAAATCGCCCCGAATATCGCTTTGTTCAGCATCGTGCTGACCGACTCCTCGATCGGTTTCCCTTGATCGAGCATAACGAGCGCCTGCACGCCCGGATGATCGGCTTCGAATAACTTCGCCTTCGCTTTGACGGCGTTCACTACGTCGACCGTATTGGCTTCGGACGATTTGGTGACGTTGATGCCGATCGACTCCTTGCCGTTCGTTCGCGAGATCGACTCGGCTTTGCCGACCAGCCTCACATCCGCGATGTCGGACAGCTTAACCGTCGGAATGTTCGCAGCGGCGGCCATCTCCAGCTCGGCAAAGTCCAAGGGCTCCGCATCCGCATCTGTGCCGGCTGCCTCCGCCAGCATACGGGCTGCGTCCAGTCCCGGCAAGGGGCGTGCGGGAATCCCCAGTCCGAGGCCTGATAGCGAAAGCGCCTCTGGCATAGCCGGCGTTCCCCCGCCCGTTCCGGCAGCTCCTCCCGCAGAGGGGATAACGGGGATCGTGAGCTGCTTCAAATCTTCAAGCGTGTGAATATTGCCGTCCACGACGACCGTTTTTTCGGCGTTTTCCATTTCGAACAGCCCAAGCGGCACCTGGATCGCCGAGCCCTGAATGAGGCCTTTCACCGTATCGGCGCTAATGGATAGCGAGTTCATTTTGTCCCGGTTGAAATCGATCTGCACTTCCTGCGAATATTGACCGGAGACGCTTATCGTTCCCGCCCCCTCGATTCCTTCCAGAGACGGCTTCAGCTGCTGCTCGACCAGTCGGGTCAGCTCTTCCAGCTTCATCTGCTCGCCGGAGACGCTAAGCGAAACGACGGGAAAGTCGTTCAAGCTTATGCGGGAGACGTTGATGTTTTGCGTGCCCTTCGGCTTCGCGAAGCTGTCGAGCGTGCGGCGCAGCTCGTTCTCGGCATCGTTCATGTTGATGCCGTATCCGTATTCGACGAACAGAGAAGCTACGTTCTCCATCGAGGTCGAAGTAACCGTGTCCACGCCTTTCAAATTTTTGATGCTTTGCTCGAGCGGGCCGCTCAGCTTTTCCGCCACTTCCTGCGGGGCCGCTCCGGGCAATACGGCGGATACGGTCAGGAACGGGACGTCGATATTCGGAATCGTCTCCTTCTTCATGCTTAGCGCCGCCACGATGCCCGCCGCCGTAACGATCAGCGTCAAAATCAGTATGGCAAATTTGTTCGATAGCGAAAAACGGATGATGCTGCCCAATCTACCACCCCTCACGGCCGATATGTATGGAAGGCTTTCGTCCTTCTTCCTATGAACATTGTGCTCATTTTTTGTAAAATCCATGAATGCGCGCCCAGGCAGACATGAACGAGGGCCGGGGCGCATACGATGAATGTAGAGCTTTTCATCGAGCTGCCGGACCGGTGAAGCGGGCAAAAGCTTTATTTGGTGATCCGACGTCGAAAGACGTTTTTCTTTTTCTGCAAAGCTTACTAACGAGGGGATGAAGTGAAATGTGCGGTATAACGGGATGGATCGATTGGCGAAACGACCTGACTCAGCATTCATCCGTGCTTATCGACATGACCGAGACGATGGCGCTCCGCGGTCCGGACGCAGCCGGCACGTGGATTTCCCGGCATTGCGCGCTCGGTCATCGCAGGCTGAGCGTCATGGATCCTGCAGGCGGGGCGCAGCCGATGACCCGGTCGAAGGAAGAGGTAACGTTCACGATCGTGTACAACGGGGAGCTTTATAATGCGCCGGAGCTGCGGAAGGAGCTCGAGGGACGCGGCTACATGTTTGCTACCCACTGCGATACCGAGGTGCTGCTCGTGTCGTACATGGAATGGGGGCGCGCGTGTCTGGACCGGCTGAACGGCATATTCGCCTTCGCCGTCTGGAACAGCGAGGAACAATCGTTATTTCTCGCCAGAGACCGGCTTGGCGTAAAGCCGCTGTTTTATGCTCAGCGGGACGGTTTATTCGCCTTTGGCTCGGAGCCGAAGGCAATTCTCGCCCATCCCGAATTTCCTGCCGAGATCGGCCGCGAAGGGCTGGCGGAGCTGCTAGTTATCGGGCCGGCGCGAACGCCGGGCCACGGCATATACAGCCATATGTCCGAATTAAAACCCGGTCACTTCATGATCGTCGACCGTTCCGGCGTTTCGGTCCGCACGTACTGGAAGCTGGAGAGCAAGCCTCACGAGGAGAACATCGAAGCTACGGCGGCGCATATTAGCGCGCTGCTGATCGACACGGTGGAAAGACAGCTGATGTCCGACGTGCCGGTATGCACGCTATTGTCCGGCGGCCTCGATTCCAGCGCGCTTACGGCCATAGCCGTTCAATATTACAACCGCACCGGCCAGGGCGTCATCGATACGTATTCCGTCGATTATATCGATAACGACAAGCATTTCAAGGCGAACGTCTTTCAGCCGAACGCAGATAGCCCTTGGATCGACAGAATGGTGCAGGAGCTCGGCACAGCCCATCACAGCGTCTTCTTCGACACGCCGGAGCTGTTCGGTTCGCTGCTGGACGCGATGCGGGCGCGCGATTTGCCCGGCATGGCCGATGTGGACGGCTCGCTGTATTTATTTTGCCGGGAAATTAAAAAAGGGGCTACAGTAGCGCTGTCCGGGGAAGCAGCCGACGAAATATTCGGCGGCTACCCATGGTTTCACCGCGAAGAATCGCTGAATGCCGATACGTTCCCCTGGTCGCTGTCGGCAAACATCCGCTCGGATCTATTGTCGAAGGAAACGGCCGATTGGCTGCGCCCTCGCGAATATTTGGATGAGCGCTACCGGCAGGCGCTGGACGAGGTGCCGCATCTGTCCGGCGAAACCGGCATCGTCAGACGAATGAGGGAAATGTCGTATTTGAATATCACCCGCTTCATGCCGACGCTGCTGGACCGCAAAGACCGGATGAGCATGGCGGTCGGGCTCGAGGTGCGGGTGCCCTACTGCGATCACCGGCTCGTCGAGTACATGTGGAACGTTCCGTGGGAAATCAAAACGTCGGGCTACCGGGAAAAAGGCATTTTGCGCAAGGCGCTGAAGGGGATTTTGCCGGACGACGTGCTGACGCGCAAAAAAAGCCCGTATCCGAAAACGCACAACCCGAACTATTTGGCGGCGACGCGAGCGTGGGTGCAGCAAATCCTGGACGATCCTTCCTCCCCCGTTCTGCCGCTGCTGAACGTCGATCACTTAAGACGGCTCACGGCATTGGATGCGGCGACGATGGATTTGCCGTGGTTCGGGCAGCTTATGTCCGGTCCGCAGCTGTTCGCCTATATCGGGCAGCTCGATGCGTGGATGCGGGAATACCGCGTATCGATTCGGTAAGTCTGTTTAGCGGAATGCCGGAAAACGAGAAGCACCCCCTACAGGATGGGCTGGCGAAACAGATTCTGTTTCGTTAGCATCACTGTATGGGGTGCTGTTCATTTTGACGCGACTTTCACCTCGCCGCCGAATCGCCGAGCCGCTCCCTAAGCCTGCGGAGCGCCAACGCGCGGTGGCTGATTGCGTTTTTCGTCTCCATCGGCAGTTCTGCCATTGTGGCACCGTAAGCCGGCACATAAAAGAGAGGGTCATAGCCGAACCCGCCGGAGCCAACCGGCGAATCGGCAACGAAGCCTTCGCATGCGCCTTCTACTATGACCGGCGGCTCCCCCGGCACGCATAAAGCGAGGGCGCAGACGAAGCGCGCACCGCTGAGCAGCCGTACTTCCCTTCCGCCTGCGGACGCCGTTTGCGCCTGCAGCTCTCCCGCTGCCTCAAGCGCGTTCAGCTCGCCAAGCAGCTTGGCGTTGTTGCTCTCATCGCTGGCGCCTTCTCCCGCATAACGCGCCGAATACACGCCCGGTCTCCCGTCCAGCTTGTCCACGCACAGGCCGGAATCGTCGGCCAGCGCCGGAGAGCCGAACAGCTCCGATACCGTACGCGCTTTGATGAACGCATTATCCGCAAATGTAGCGCCGTCCTCTACGATATCCGGAACTTGCGGATAATCGTTCAAGCTATGCACCGTAATCCCGAGCGGTTCGAACAGAGCTGCGAACTCGCGCGTTTTACCCTTGTTGCGCGTGGCGATGATCAGCGTTTTATTTGTTCCCGGAAACGGCACCGCTGTTCCCTCCTACGATCGCGGTAAGCGGCCCAAGCGCTTCCTTCTGCTTATCAATCATCGAGCGGATGCCGATTTCGGCCGAAGCAAGCAGCGCGTCCAGCTCCTCCCGGCTAAACGGCGCCTCTTCGCCGGTTCCCTGCACTTCCACGAATTTGCCAAGTCCGGTCATGACAACGTTCATATCAACCTTGGCCTGGGAATCTTCTTCGTAGTTCAGGTCCAGACATACCCTATTTTTAACGATGCCGACGCTAACGGAAGCCAAATAATCGGTAATCGGCGATTTGGACAGCTTGTGGTTCTGAAGCAGCTTGTTCACCGCATAACACAACGCCACGAACGAGCCGGTAATGGAAGTCGTACGCGTCCCGCCGTCCGCCTGAATAACGTCGCAGTCGAGCGTAATCGTCCTCTCTCCCAGCGCCTCCAGGCTGACGACCGAGCGCAGAGCCCGTCCGATCAGACGCTGAATTTCCATCGTCCGGCCGCCGATTTTGCCTTTGGCCGCTTCGCGCTGGTTGCGCACCTGCGTCGCCCGCGGTAGCATCGAATATTCGGCGGTAATCCAGCCGCGCCCCTGCCCCTTCATAAAGGGCGGAACTTTCTCTTCGATCGAAGCGGTGCATATCACTTTCGTCTCGCCTACCTCGATCAAAACAGAGCCTTCGGCGTGCTTTATGTAGTTGGGCGTTATCGTAACGGCCCTAGTTTCCTCGAACTGTCTTCCATCGCTTCTCATGTCGGCCTCCCGTCTGTTGTTGCCCGTAATGTACGTACCTTATTTTACCAAACCTTTCAAAGAAAAGGAACCGGTCCGCCCGGCCCTTCACGTATCATATCAAGAATGTGCGGTTACAAGCAATGACAGAAACAGAACAAAACGGCCGCCCGGCGGATCGAAATCCGCGGACAGCCGTTTTTGTTCATACAGCCGAAACCGTCACAGCTTGATCGCATTAACCTCGGTCGGACGGGATACCGGCTTGCTGTAGCTCTGATTGTCGCTTGCGCTTACTTTGACGTCGCCGCCGACCATAATCTGCACCTTCGCGTCGCTGGCGAGCTCCGTAAGCGACAGAACGACCGATTGCAGCGCTTCGCCGGGCGCCTTATGATCCGGCCCGAGCAGCGAATCCGTAAAGTTGACGGTAATGAGCCCGTTCGCCGCGTCCACCTTCGGCACATCCACGGTACTGCTCAAAACCGAGAACAAGCCGCCGTTCTTCGGCCCGGCGATCAGTTGCTCCATGGTCGCCTTCGCTTTATCGTCGGTCCGCATGATCATCCGGGTCACCGGCACGTAATAGCTTTCACGCGCATTCGTCTGCCCGAGGAAATAAAGCGTAACCGGCGTCGTTTGTCCGAAGTCGGCCCCTTCCGCCTTCTCCACGTTGATGCCCATCGTCCGGCTGAGCGATCCGCTGATCGGCAGACGGCCTTTGGGCATCTCCTTCAACTCCTTGCCATCGACCCAGATGACCACTTCGTTTACGTTCGGAAAACCGGTTAGCGCCCAAGTAACGGATTCCAATATTTTACGCTCGTCAGCGGCATTATAGTTTGTAAATTCTTTGGAAAAGTCAACAGTGGCCACTTTTTTTTCCGTGTTGATGTCCAGCCCTTTAATAGCGGTCCCTTTAGGCAGCACGCCTTTGAAGCCGGTCGGCGCCAGCGCCTCGCCCGCTCCGCCCTCAACCATGTACTCCAGCGTCGTCCGGGCGACCGACACCGTATTTTTCGGAATTTGCACCGTTACCGGCGTCACGTAGTTGTTTTTGTCCTTCATATACATCGTCACCTTCGGGCCATTCTGTACGGCCGCGCCTGCGGGAACGGTGCTTGCCTCCTTGCTTCCTTGGCCGACTGCATTTTGCGGCGGATCGATTTGCTGGCTTTCCTTCGGCTTCAGCGCCGAGCATCCGGATGCCAGGATGACGGTGACCCCGGCTATGGCAGCCCACTTGGTCCATTTGGTCAATCTCATAGGAATCCTCCTTTACGATCTTGTACTACTATGTATACGAGCCCTCCTCCAATTTATGTGTTGAAACCTGCAAGCTTGGGCAAGAATGAAAGAAAAGCTTCTATGAAGAAACAATCGATTTAGAAAGCGGAGGGATTCGGGTCATGATCGACAATCTGGAAAGCGACAAAGTGGCGGAGGCAACCGCAAGGCTGCTTCGCGAGCGCGGGGTCGACAAAAAGGAAATCGGAGAACTGGTCCTATTTTTGCAGAAGGATTACTTTCCCAAGCTGACGATGGAGGAATGCATCGAGTCGGTCGAAAGGGTGCTGTCCAAACGGGAGGTGCAGAACGCGATTCTCACCGGCATCCAGCTCGATTTGCTGGCCGAACAGGGCAAGCTGCTCTCGCCGCTGCAGGAAATCGTTTTTCGCGACGAGGGCTTGTACGGCTGCGACGAAGTGCTGTCGCTTGCGATCGTGAACGTATACGGCAGTATCGGCTACACCAACTTCGGCTATATCGACAAATTGAAGCCCGGCATTCTGAAGCGGCTGAACGAAAAAAACGGAAAAGACGTCCACACGTTCCTCGACGATATCGTCGGCGCCCTTGCCGCAGCCGCAAGCAGCCGGATCGCCCACCGGAAACAAGCGGAGAAGGAAGAGACAGACGACAGCGACAATTCGCAGTAAAATCGACTACCGCCTTTTTTCGAGCATGAACGCCTCATTGGTGCAAACGAAAGCCCCCGCTCCTTCCATGAAGAAAGGGAGCGAGGGCCAAAACGCGGATCAAAACTTCAAACACAAATAGCTGAGCGTCCCCATGTCGTAGCTGCGGTGAATAACCTCCGGCTTCCGCGCCGGATCGCCGCTGCCCATGGCGATAAACAGCGGGACGAAATGCTCCGCTCTCGGCACCGCGAGCCGGCCGTGCGGCGCCTTGTCCGCATAGGCGAATAACGAGCCGTTGTCTCCCTGTTCAAACTTCTCGAGCAGCCAGTCGTCGAATTCGACCGCCCACGACTCGGGCGTTTTCTGCCCCCATTTGATGATGCGCAAATTATGGACGGTTACGCCGCTGCCGATGACGAGAATGTCTTCACTGCCAAGCCCCTTAAGCGCCTCGCCGATCCGGTACTGCTCCTCCGGCGCCAAATACGGATTCACCGATACTTGTACAACCGGAATGTCTGCGGCCGGATACATCCGGTGAAGCAGCGTCCAGGAGCCGTGATCGAGTCCTCTAGACGTATCCTCTGCAACCGCAATTTTCGCCGCCGTCAAACGGTCCTTGACGATGCCGGCCACAATCGCCGAGCCCCGTGCCGGATACTTGATCCGGTACAGCTCATCGGGAAAACCGCCGAAGTCGTAAATCGTGTCGTACACCGCGTCGGACGACGAAACGGTCGTCGCCGCCTGCTCCCAGTGAGCCGTAAATATCACGATCGCTTTCGGTTTTATCGAACGTCCGAGCTCGGACAAAAAACTTGTATAGTCGGTTTGCTCGATCGCAAGCATCGGTGAGCCGTGTGCCAAAAATAACGATGGAACCATATTCGCAAGCCCCCTATCTCAAAATAACTTACTTTATGTAAGTAAGTATATGATAATAACCTACTAACGTCAAGTGGAGACATTCGCCAACCGTCATTTATTTGACGTAGGCAACCGTTCCCTCCCGATCCAGCTCCTTAATCCGCTCGCTATCGCGTAAATAAATCAGATGCGCAATCGTCTCCGACAAGGCAAAACGGAGCTGATGGATCGAAAGCCGATCGCCGAAGTACGCCCGGCATAACGCATACGATGTTTGCGGTTCGGCAAGGGACGCTTCCATGATGGCAAGCCGCTCCTCGTGATGGCGGACAATTTCGAGCGCGCGGGCTCCGAACGTGCGAAACGGCTCCCGGTGGCCGGGATAAGCCGTCTCGACTTTCAGTCGGCTTACTTCCTCCAGGCTGTTCATATAGGAGCGCAGCGGGTCGCGGTCGAATCCGGGAATGTACCCGACGTTCGGCGTAATTTGCGGCAGCACATGGTCGCCGCAAAACAGCTCGGACCGCTCCTCGTCGTAAAAGCATAAATGGCCGGCCGCATGGCCCGGCGTTACGATGGGGCGGTACAAACGATCGCCGATCGGAAATAGGTTGCCCGGATCGATGACCGACAAATCCGGCTGCGGAGAAACTTGCGATACGAATCCGGTCATATGGTCCGCCATAAGGGCGAGTGTTCCTTCATCCATGCCGTGCCTCCGAAACAGCTCGAGCAGCGTAACGCTCATCGTCTCCCCTTCGCCCCAGAGGGCGCGCGCCTGCTCGCAGCCCAGCGCAGACATATGCACCTTCGCTCCCGATTGCTGCTGAAACCAGCCCGTAAGTCCGTAATGATCGGGATGGTGATGCGTCAGCACGATGCTGCGAAGCTCCCCTACCGAAAGGCCGTACTGCTCCATCGCGCGGTTCCATAGTTCTTCCGCCTCCGCCGTATGCAGGCCGGGATCGATGAGCGTCCATCCGTCGCGGGAACGAACGACATAACTGTTCACCCACCGCAGCGGGAACGGCAGCGGCACTTTTACTTGTATAAGCGTATCGCTTAGCTCTATAAAGGGTTTGATCACGCGTTAACTTCCTTCCTTCGCCTCTATCGCTTGCCATCCGATTATATCACCCGAGCTATTCGGGAACAAAGAAGCTTCGCACCCGCTCGCGCCGCCGCAGACGACAGAGCAAAAGGAGCATTCCCTCCGCAGAAGGAAATGCTCCCTAATCCATTGCTATTTCTTGAATCGCGAAGAGGCGATACGCTCTTGAAGCAGCTCATGGAACCGATCCTCGTCGAGCGGCAAATCCGCCCAGTTGTCGGTCCACGCCGACAAGTACATAGCGTTCGACAGCGTCAGGCCGTTAATGCCTTCCTGTCCCGGAGCGACGAGAGGCGTTCCTTTGCGGATCGCGTCGACCCAGTTTTGCGTAACGGCCTTGTGCTGATTCGGGCCTGCCGCAACCGGCACGTCGATCTTCCAGCATTCCGGCTGACCGAAGCCGGTTTTCGCGTTTTTGTTGAATTCCGGCTCCGACACACGCAGTCGCCAAAACGTCAGCTTGCCGTCCTCGATGACCACTTTGCCGCGATCGCCGGTAATTTCGAACCGGTTCGTTCCCGGCGTCTCACCTGTCGTCGTGATGAATACGCCGGTCGCTCCGTTCGGATATTCCACGTAGGCGGTTACCTCGTCCTCCACCTCGATGTCGCGGTATTTCCCGAAGGAACAGAAAGCGCGAACACGTGTCGGCATCATGCCGACGATCCACTGCCACAGGTCGAGCTGGTGCGGACATTGGTTCAGCAGCACGCCTCCGCCTTCGCCGGCCCATGTCGCCCGCCAATTGCCCGAATCGTAATAGCTTTGCGTACGGTACCAGGTCGTAATGATCCAGTTCGTACGCCGGATTTCGCCGAGCTCCCCGCTGGCGATCAGATCCTTCAGCTTGATATATAACGGATTCGTCCGCTGGTTGAACATCATCGCGAACTTGACGTCGCTTTTCTCCGCCGCCTCGTTCATTTCCCGTACCTGCTTCGTATATACGCCGGCCGGCTTCTCGCACAGCACATGGATGCCGCGGGCAAACGCCTTCATCGACGTGCCTGGATGGTCGAAGTGGAGATTGCAGATCATGATCGCGTCCACCGCGCCCGAGTCGAGCATGGCGTCCACCGTTTCGAACGTTTGCAATTGCTGGCCGAACTGCTCCTTCGCCCACAGCAGCCGCTCCGTGCTAATGTCGCATACCGCGGCAAGCTCCGCGCCGGCGACCTCACCCGCCGCGATGTATCTGGCGTGCGACGTGCCCATATTTCCGATTCCGACAATGCCGATCCGCACTATGCTCATCGTTCGTTTGCTCCTTTAAATTAGCGATTTGATATAGTCCAAATTATGCTTCAGCAGATCCTCGGTCGGGGCCGACAAGCTGAAGTCCTCGAAGCTGAACCAGCCGTCGTAACCGACGCTTTTCAGATCGGCTATCACCTGCGCCCAATTGGCGACCCCTTCGCTCGTCGGAGCGGAGACCGCTCTCCACTTCGGCGCAAGAGCGTCCGCCGGATTCGGCACGCGTTCCCATACGGCATTTTTGATATGCACATGGGCCAAATATTCGCCAAGCACCTCGAGCCCCATCCGGTACTGCTCGAAACCTTCATATACCATATTGCCCGGATCGAAAATGACGCCGATCCGCTGCGGATCGAAGCCTTCCACAAGCCTTCTTGCCAGGCCTGCGCTCGGAGCGATGAAGTTCATATGCATCTCTACAAGCCCTTTTACTCCATACCTACCGGACAGCTCCTGTACGCCCTCCATGTAGGTGCGTGCTTCTGCAAACAGCTCCCCGTACGGGCGGGTGCGGTTGTACCAAGGCATGGCGATCCGGATGGACGGCGATCCAAGCTTCTGCGCGATCCGCATGTCCCGCTCCACCGCAGCCAGGTCGCCTACCTTTAAATAGCAGCCGAGATTCGGCACGCCGAGTCCGGCTTCGTCAGTCAGCCGGCGGAGCCGGTCAAGCTGCTCGTCCGTCGAATCCACATCGACCGTACACAAATTGTTCCCCCAGAACGAAGGCTTCTCCTCCAGACGGCTGCGATCGATGGCGGTAACTCGCCATTCTACGCCGTCATAGCCGTGTTTCTTCAGCAGGGCGACCGTTTCCTCCGGCTTGTATTCCGGCAGCATAACCGTAAAGACGGCAAACTTCATTTACGAACACTCCTCATCTGGCTGCTTTTATCAGAATGCGCTTAACGATCGTTTCCACCATCGTAGCATAAGGAGTGTTTGGCGGGCTTTACCCTCATTGCCGAATCGTTCAAGCCCGCTTGACTGTCGTTGGCCTAAGCCTAAGAGTTCAGCGCCCGCTTGCGAAACTGCTCCGGCGTACAGCCGACCCGGCTTTTGAACATACGCGTAAAGTGGGATGGATGCTTGAAGCCCACCTTGTAGCAAACGTCGGTCACCGTCATATCGCGATCAAGCACGAAATGAATTTTCGACTGGTTGATTCTCCGGTGGTAAATATAATCGAAGATCGTGGCTCCGGTCACTTCCTTAAACAGCTTGGACAAATAATATTTATTCAGATGCAGCGTCTCCTCGAGCTGCTCCAGATGCAGATCCTCGTGGTAATGCTCCTCCACGTAGTCGATAATGTTCTGCGCGTGGCGCTCCTTGTCCGACGGAAAGGAGGAGGTCGAATCGGACGCTTGGCAGCATTCATTTACGATCAGCAGCAGATCGAGAAAGGCGACAATGAGCCGGTCCCGCGCCAACCCGCTGGTCTCGAGCGAGATTTTGCACATTTTGGCAAGGATCGCCTCTACTTCGGCGCGCTGCTCGCCCTCCAGATGCATCCGGTAATTTTTCAGTTCATAAAACGGCTGAAGCATATTGGCGGCAAACGGCGACTCGGTAAACGGCTTCACGAAGGCCGGATCGAAATGGACGATCGTCCGCTTATACGGCACGGTCCTATCCACATTCGGACAATGCAGCGTCATGCCGTGCATCAGGATCAGATCGCCGGGCGCGAGTACGAATATTTTGTCGCCGATCAAGTAGTTGCCTTTGCCGCCATGAAAATAATACAGCTCGAAATGAGTATGGGAATGAAAATGAATGTTCCCGGTTCCGCCTTCGCTGTAATGCGCCTCCAGCGGCCGGATATGAAATGGCGGTCTCACCGCGCTCCCCCTAACAAATAAATCGGTCTTCTGCTTGGTACAGCTTCTTTCAAGTGTAGCATACTTAGACATCAGGAGGGATGCAAAAAAAGCTTCCTCCCACGAAGGTCATGGAAGGAAGCCGTTTTCTATCAAATCTTTAATTCCCCAAGCTTGATCAGCTCGACAACTGCCTGCGATCGACCTTTCACGTTTAATTTTTGCATAACGTTCGAGATATGATTGCGCACGGTCTTTTCACTGATAAACAGTTGCCCAGCGATGTCTTTCGTAGTCTTGTCTTGCACGAGCAGTTCAAAGACTTCGCGTTCGCGGTTGGTCAATAGAAACTTGTTTTTGTGGTCGTTGCCCTTCAATATCGCCACCCCTCCTTGCTTGGGTTTTGTATATGTTACAAGGTGTAGGGATACAGTCAAATCCATGATATGAGCGGGATACGGCTTTGGTGCGGCTCCTCCGAAAAATGGGCATACGCCAAACAATCCCGCAGCGTGACGCCGCAGGATTGTCTTTTGCTGTTATAACTATGGTGTCTGTTTGGTCGGAAACAGGCGCTGCACCATCGCCCCAAATTCGTCGATAAAACCGGAAACCGGCTTGCCGGCATTCAAATCCCGGGTGTAGCCGTTCATTCGGCTTACGAAATCCGGGTTTGCCGAGACGTAAACATGTTTAATATCCGGCCGCGCGGCCTGAACTTGCTGGGTAACTTTGGACTTTACATCGGAAGACTGATCGATATCCCGGCCGTCTTTCGTCGACACGGCGACATAAGCGTTATTCCCCATGAGCAGCACATTCGCCGTCTTGATCGGATCGATTCCTGTCAACTGATCGGAGATCGATTGTGCGGCTTCCACCCGAGGCTGCTGCGGGGCGGTTGGGGTCGCTGGCGTCTGAGCGGTCGATCCGTCAGCCGTTCTGCCGTCCGTCGCGCCTGACATGTTCTTGTAGTCGCTCCAGCGGTTGACTCCATCCTGATCATAGCCGGTTACGCCGTTATCGCGGTTCAGTCCCCTACGGAGACTGTCCCGGTCGCGAATCATATTCGGGTCGGCACCTCGGTAGCCATCAAGACCAAGCCGCATATCCACCCGATCTCCGTAGGAACGATAGCTTTTTGCCCCGATGCCGCCGTTCGTTCCCGAAGTGTCATGACGGGCAGTTGCGCATCCGGATGCAGATACCGCTACGATCGAAGCGAGGAGAGCGAAGCGGATCGTATGTTTAACCAAATGTCTCAGCTCCTGTCCTTAGGATATCGAAAAAAAGAAAAAGGCCGAACACTCATTAGAATGCTCGTCCATCTCTGTTGGTATGCGTATGGCCCGATGCGAATCGCTGGGCCGTTTATTAGCGCGCTATAAACTGCTGGGTAACTATTTTGCCGCACTTGCCTCCCTCAACAATGCCTACACCAATATGCGTAAAGGAGCGGGCCATAATGTTGTCCCGGTGTCCTGGGGATTTCATAAGCGTTTCGTGCGCCGCCTGTACAGACTCGTTGCAGGCTATATTTTCCGCAGCGGTGGAGTACGTTATGCCGAAATGGTCCATCATGTCGAAGGGTGAGCCGTACGTAGGCGAATCGTGGGAAAAATAGTTATGCTCGGCCATATCCTCGCTTTTCAGACGCGCCACCTCCGACAGCTTCGCATCGGCTGCCAGCGGGAGCAAGCCGGCCGCTTGGCGGGCTTTGTTTACAAGCTCGATCAGCATCTGCTCGTCGGGACTGATGCCCTCGGTTTGTTCAGGGGTCGGAGCAGGTGCCGGTTCTTGTTCCGGCGACGGTTTCGGTTCCGGCTGCAGAGGAGTCGGTTCAAGCCGATCCGGCGCGGGAACCGGCCTTCTTTTTGGAATTTTAACGCTTGCATACGCCCATAGGATCGATTCCAGCGTTTTATCGTCCACGGCCCCGGTAACGGTCATCCCGTATTTTTGCTGAAACCGTTTAACCGCCGCTTCCGTTTCCGAGCCGTAATAGCCGGTGATCGTCCCGGTAAAATAGCCAAGCGACTTCAGCATCCCTTGAACGGCATAAACGTCCGGTCCTTTAGCTCCTTTGCCGAATGCATCGGCCTCGGCGGCAAATCCGAGCAATAGAACGAGCAGGGCCATTGTAATTAGAAAAAGCTGTTTATAGCGATGACGCATTGCCATCCGTACATTCCTCCCAAGTTGCGACATGTTCTTAGGTCTACATGTAATGTAATATGCCTTTGCAAACATAAGCCTATTCGCCACCGTATCGCGAAAAAAAGGGACGCCGATAGAGGTCATAATGGTGATTGACAAGAGAGCTAAGCAGCAGTAAAGTGAAGTTAAAGAAAATTAGTATCAGGTACTAATACTTAATAATACAACCTACCTACAAAAGGAGGAGAATCCGTTATGATCGAAGCTGCGATTACGGCAATTGGCGGGTATGTCCCTGAGCGGGTGCTGTCCAACGACGACTTGGCGACCATGGTGGAAACGAACGATACCTGGATTGTCGAGCGAACGGGAATCCGCGAAAGGAGAATTGCAGGACCGGACGAATATACGAGCGATCTTTGCGCGGCGGCGGTGGACAATATGCTGTCCCGTTATCCGGTAACGGTCCAGGACGCCGATCTTATTCTCGTCGCTACGCATACGCCGGATTATCCGTTTCCGTCGGTCTCTTGCCAGATTCAGGCCAAATTCGGGATTGAAGCGGCCGGCGCCGTCGATCTGAATGCAACTTGTGCCGGCTTCGTCTACGCGCTGCAAATGGCTAACGGCCTGATTCGGGCCGGCTTGCACCGAAAAGTTCTTGTCATCGGGGCGGATTTAATGTCCCGCATTACCGATTATACGGACCGCAGCACCTGTATTTTGTTCGGGGATGGCGCGGGAGCCGTATTGGTGGAAGGTCGCGAGGCGGAGCCGGCGTTTCTGGCCGCGCATTCCGGCTCTGACGGAACCGGGGGAAGGCATGTATATCGCACCGGCTTTCGCGGCGATATGTTCGGCGAGCCGCTGCGCGATTCCAAGCTGCTCGTGCAGAACGGTCCTGCCGTATATAAATGGGCCGTGCAAACCGTGCCGCAAGGAATGGAAGCCTTGCTTCAAAAGGCAGGGCTTGGGATGGAGGCGATCGACTGGTTCGTCCCGCACAGCGCCAACTTGCGCATGATCGAATCGATATGCGAAAAAAGCCGTTTTCCATTTGAAAAGACGCTGTACAGCATGGTCCGTTACGGCAACACATCTGCCGCGTCGATCCCGCTAGCATTGTCGGATGCTGCAGCGAACGGACGGCTGAAGCCGGGACAACATGTTCTGATGTACGGTTTTGGCGGGGGACTCACCCATGCCGGTGTTGTCATCCGCTGGGGGATTTGATGTTGTTTCTGCTACTGGCAAAAAAAGCAGTCCAGCGGCTGTTGCCGTCTGGACTGCATGAGTCGGAAATTATTAATTATGCAGCTTCTCAAACTCGATGTAGCTGTTCTCCAAGGATACCGCAACACTTGCCAGCCCAGACAAAATAAGCTGAACTTGTACCGGGGCGGTTACAACTTCGAATAGAATTTCTGCCGTAAGGGGTAGCCCAACCACTGCAAGCGCACCGAAAACAGAGAAAGTCGGAGATATCGTAGTACCCGCTATATTCGGGACAATAGCCCCGCTCGGTGTAAATTGCACGCTGACTGTCGCCCCGATTAAGCTGATGGCGCCGTAGACCGAAAACGCTACGCGATAATAACCCGTTTCGCTAATTGTAAACGTAGTTGCTGAACTTTGCGTTATGGCAGTCCCGAATTGTTGACCTGTCGCGATCGTATTAAATGAAACGGGCGTACCGCCAGGAGCAACGTTGATCGAAGATTGCGCCGTTGCATAAATACCGCTTTCAACCGAGCCAGTTGCTCCCGTGGCTCCTGGATCTCCTGTTGCACCCGTTGCTCCTGTATCCCCGGTTGCCCCTGTCGCTCCCGTTGCTCCTGGATCTCCTGTTGCACCCGTCGCTCCCGTTGCTCCTGGATCTCCTGTCGCACCGGTTGCTCCCGTTGCTCCTGGATCTCCTGTCGCACCGGTTACTCCCGTTGCCCCTGGATCTCCTGTTGCACCGGTTGCTCCCGTTGCTCCTGGATCTCCTGTCGCACCGGTTGCTCCCGTTGCTCCCGTTGCTCCTGGATCTCCTGTTGCTCCTGTCGCTCCCGTTGCCCCTGGATCTCCGGTTGCACCTGTCGCTCCCGCTGCTCCTGGATCTCCTGTCGCACCGGTTGCTCCTGTTGCTCCTGGATCTCCTGTTGCACCCGTCGCTCCCGTTGCTCCTGGATCTCCTGTTGCACCGGTTGCTCCCGTTGCTCCTGGATCTCCTGTCGCACCGGTTGTTCCTGTTGCTCCTGGATCTCCTGTTGCACCCGTTGCTCCCGTTGCTCCTGGATCTCCTGTCGCACCGGTTGTTCCTGTTGCTCCTGGATCTCCTGTTGCACCCGTTGCTCCCGTTGCTCCTGGATCCCCGGTTGCACCGGTCGCTCCTGTTGCTCCTGGATCTCCTGTTGCACCCGTTGCTCCCGTTGCTCCTGGATCTCCTGTCGCACCGGTTGCTCCCGTTGCTCCTGGATCTCCTGTTGCTCCCGTTGCTCCTGGATCCCCGGTTGCTCCTGTCGCTCCCGCTGCTCCTGGATCTCCTGTTGCTCCCGTTGCTCCCGTTGCTCCTGTCGCACCGGTTACTCCCGTTGCCCCTGGATCTCCTGTCGCCCCAGTTGCTCCCGTTGCTCCTGGATCTCCTGTCGCCCCAGTTGCTCCCGTTGCTCCTGGATCTCCTGTCGCCCCAGTTGCTCCCGTTGCTCCTGGATCTCCTGTTGCCCCAGTTGCTCCCGTTGCTCCTGGATCACCTGTCGCCCCGGTTACTCCCGTTGCCCCTTGATCTCCGGTTGCTCCGGTTGCTCCTGGATCTCCGGTTGCTCCCGTTGCTCCTGTTGCTCCTGGATCTCCTGTTGCTCCTGGATCTCCGGTTGCACCTGTCGCTCCCGTTGCTCCTGGATCTCCTGTTGCCCCTGTCGCTCCCGCTGCTCCTGGATCTCCTGTCGCACCGGTTGCTCCTGTTGCTCCTGGATCTCCGGTTGCACCCGTCGCTCCCGTTGCTCCTGGATCTCCTGTCGCACCGGTTGTTCCTGTCGTTCCGGTCAATCCGATGCCCTCGTACGGTATGAGGGTCAGTTGAACATTATCGATCAACACATCCGCCGTACCCGGCTCCGAGATTTTATTAAAGACGAGCAACCCCTGTGTAGCGCCGGCAGGTACGGTTACAACCGGATATACGGTCAACCAGTCGCCTTCAAGTCCGTTTGGCAAACGGCCGCCGAATAACTCTTCTACGGAGCTAAACCCGATAAAATTAAAAGCATCGTCGTAATAGCTAATCGTAACGAGCACAAGCGGGCTCGTTCCGGCACCGGACGTCGCCAGAGATGCCATTAATTGGAGCATCTCCCCTTCATCCACGGGCACAAGCTGGGAGAGAACCGCATCCACTTCTCCCCCTTGCAGGAATGCCGCATAAAAGCCGGAGTGGCTGGCGATTGTCGTAATGCCCGAATTGAGCGTCTGCCACGGGCTGATCGAGCCTGTTTCAAAATCGCCATTCACAATAAGATTGTTGTAATACATGGTTCCTGTCTCACCTTCAATCTATAAGATGTTACTTTCACTCCGTTTTCATAGAATTGGAACGAAAGCATGTACCATCATATGCAGAAAGTTCGCCGGAGATCGGGCTACTATCAAACGGTTGCAAAATATGTGGAAGCCCACGACAGAATCGCGCATTCAGATAGAGTACGTCATTTGCTAGAGTAGCTTGCAAATCGCGCGAAAACGCCGGCAAACGGCGGCCGTTAACCGGTCTTTCCACGCTTTGTCACTTGCCGGAGCTCATCAGCCGCTCAAAATAACTTCGATTGTGCAGTATGCTGGGGTGTGTAGGGTTCATCGACAACGCAATGTCGTTATGATGCTTCGCCTTCTCGCGCCGACCCAAACGGTCAAAACAGACGCAAAGCTGCAAATGCGGCAGCCAAGTCCATGCCACATGATCCACAGAGCCCATCATACCGTCCCGAAGCTCCAGCATGGTAGCCAGTTCATACCAATACACCGCCTGCTCCAGCTCTCCCCGTTCCAAAAACAGCGCACCTAACCGACAGCAGCATTCGGCCCGGGGCAGATCGTATTCGAACGAGCCGAGCAGCGCAGCAAGCTGTTTTTCCCGCTCGTACAGATGACCGTAGCAGTCGGCGAGCTTGAGCGAAGCTGCAATATGATCTTCAACCCAGCCGAGGGAAGAGGCGAGGAACGTCTCGTACTGCTCGGCGGCTTCTTCATAATAGGCGTGGTCGCGCAGCTCGTTGGCGTAATAGTACATATCCCGAGCGGAGAATGCTTCTCCTTTTTGCTTCCGCTTGCGGTATATTTGCAGGTTGCGGTCCGTGTATGTTTTATTTTTGTTATGCGTAATGGCGATGTCGCTGTGGAACAGGTTGCCGCTGACCTCCAAATACTCGTGTACGGCACCGATCCATCTGAACCGCCTCTCGCGCTTCACAAGCCTGTTGCGCCGCAAGCTTTGGGTTACGTTGCCATCCTGATCGAACGCCAGATGGTAATGCATCGATACGCTGTCGACGGCCGGGTCCAGCGTAATCTTCAGTTCCGCAAGAAGCAGGATATCCCGCTCTTTGATCGTATCGTCGGCGTCCAGCCACAGCACATACTGTTTCGTCGCTTTGGAGAAAGCGTAGTTCCGGGCTGCTGCGAAGTCGTCGATCCATTCGAAATCGAATACACGATCCGTGTACGCATAGGCGATCTCTTTTGTGCGGTCCGTCGAACCCGTGTCCACGATGACGATCTCATCGGCAATGTCTCGCACGGCGCTCAAGCATCCCGGCAGCGCTTCTTCCTCGTTCCTCACGATCAAACATACGCTGATCGTAATACCCGTCGGCTCCCGATCCTTCGCTCCGGAGATGCGCCTGTACGCAGCTACGCCGGCAAGATCCGACTCCCGGTATATATGATAAGCCGGATAATGCGTATCCACATACAAACCGAACCCAAGCGCCCGGGCCCGTATGCAAAAATGCCGGTCCTCTCCCCAGAACGACAAGTTGTCGATTTCGGCAAAACGGACTCCGGCCCGGATCGCCTTGCGGCTAATAAGGGTGCAGGCGCCAAGACCTCCGACCTCGTAAACGCCCGGCACGCGCAGCCGATTGAAAAACGCCGTCAAACGCGCCGACTTCTCCTCCTCGGACAAGCTTTCATTCCGGCGCTTCGTTACCATCGAATACTCGTCCTGCATCCATACTTGCGGCATTTCCATCGTATTCGGCTGCCATTTCGTCCAAAAAATCGACGAAACGATATCTTTGTCCGCTTCAATCAATTGCTCTAGCGTGCGGGAATGAACAACCAGATCAGAATCGATCAAGAACACGTAATCATAACCGTTCTTTAGCGCGTACCGCAGCATCTCGTCTTTCATGCCGGCCACTTTCCAGACCAGCTCTTCCTTCCAATGATGCGTATACTCATCCTTCGTATAGGCTGCCGACGTTGCGCGATCCGTCTTCGCTACAACCGCTGCGGGATGTCTCGCTTGAAACTGACGCAGCAGCTCGCTGGCAGCCGAGTCGTCGTTGTCGTCCATAAACAAATAGCCCACTTTCGCAGTATTCTGCTCCAGCTCCGCAAGCGATTCGAGAAACGGCCTCAGAATGTTCGGGCGCTGGTGTATGGGACTCGCCACAAGCACTCGTTTTTTTCTCACGTCGATTCCCCCTTGCCCATGACAATATCCCGTTTCGCCAGTCCGTCGAAATAAGCGCGGTTGCGCAGAACGCTCGGATGATCCGGCACGTACGAGGAGGCAATCTCGTTATGCTCCTGTGCTGCAGACAGTTGTCCGAGCCGGTCGTAGCATACGCAGAGCTGAAGATGCGGTAGCCACGTCCACGCCTCGTGCTCGACAGCGCTTGTAATGCCGTCCGGGCTGCCGAGCCGGGTAGCCGCCTTATACCAGAAAACCGCCTGCTCCAGCCGGCCCTTCTCCATGAAGTAGGCGCCCATTCGGCAGCACGATTCCGCACGCATCCTGCCATAGCCGAATGACCGGAGCAGCGACCTCCCCTGCATGCGGCGATCGTTCAGACGGACATAGCAATCGGCCAGCTTAAGGCAGGCGGCGTAGTTATCCTCGCTCCAGCCCAACTTCGTGGCCAGGAAGCGCTCGTAATAGTCCACCGCCTCCGCATAATAGCCGTTGTCCTTCCATTCATTCGCGAAATAGTACAGATCCCGCGGATTAAACGATTCGCCGCGCTCCGCCCGTTTGCGGTAAATGCGCAAGTTCCGGTCGGTATGTTTTCTTTCCTTTTTATGCGTTACGGCAATGTCGCTGTATACCGTTTTGCCGCTGACCTCGAGCAGTTCATGGACCGGTCCCACCCAGCGAAAACCGCGTTCGCGCCTCACCAGCCTGTTGCGCCGCAGGCTGCTTGTCACCTCGCCCTTAGCGTTAAAGCCGAGATGGTAATGCATCATAACGCTGTCGGTGTCCGGGTCAAGCGTCTCCTTCAGCCGTTTCAGCTTCTCCCGGTCGGTCTCCTCGAGCACATCGTCCGCATCAAGCCACATAATAAACAACTCGTTCGCTTTGGAAAAGGCGAAATTGCGGGCTGCGGCAAAATCGTCGATCCATTCGAAATCGTAGATACGGTCGGTGTAAGCGGCGGCAATATTCTTCGTCTCGTCCGTCGAGCCCGTATCGACGATGACGATTTCGTCGGCGATTCCGCGAACCGAATCGAGGCAGCGGGCGAGCACCTCCGCTTCATTTTTCACAATCATGCACAAGCTGATCGTAATCAACTTAGGGCTCCCTCCCCTGTACCATTCCTTGGAGCTTCACGAGCGCCCAGCGCTTGTCGCCTGCAATGTCCCGGTACAACTCGCGATAACGAAACAGGCGGCCCAGATCGGCCAGAAACGGATAATGGTCGAAATCGTCAACGAGCACGAGCGCATCCGGCTTCAGCAAAGCGCCAAACAACGGGTAAGCGAGCGATCTTCCGTTTCCGTGCGGACCGTCCGCAATCAGAACATCCACACTGTGTCTGGCGAGCGGAAGGTCTACCTGGTCGTAGAACGTATTGCGGATCGTGTAATGGTAATACTGCTCCCGCGGAACAGAGGTGCCGAGCTCCGGCCAAATGTCCGGCGCCGAGACGCCGCCGGCGAAGACACTTTCCCATTCGTCGTCCGTAATCTGCTTGAGACCGGCCTGGTGCACGTGCACGACTCCGCTTTCCCCCGTTCGATTCGCCAGATCGTCAGCGGCAGCGGGATCATGCAGCAGCACCCGGACGTTTACGGATAACAGACCGAGCTCCTGCATCGCCTGCCACATGAAAGTCGAGCGGCCGCCGCCGAGCTCCAGCACGGAAAGCGGGGCGTCACCGGGCTCAATATGCCGGCACAGATGGACGAGAGCGCCGTTATCCAGCGGCGGTCCGTAATTCCACGAAATCTGGTCCGCACCGCCCAGCCCTTTTTCGATATCTCGAACTAGCATCGTTCTATTCCTCCCATGGAACAAGATGCGGCCGCTCATCCATGATCGAGTCATACTGCTCCTTCCAGCCGTACCGGGACCCGGGATCGAGCTGCATATACCGTTCGTACTTCGCCTTCCGATCCTCCGGACGCGCCCAGCCGTAATGCTTCAGCCGCGCCGGATGGCAGAGGTAAGGGAAATGGCCGATCGTTACCGGGAACCGGCCGCAATGCTGCGGCGTCTCCAGCCATTCGTAGCGGATATCCGGCTTATACCGGATCATGAACGGCCGGAACATATGATGCGCCCGCCAGTAAAAATCGTCGCGATAATGGGTTTCGCTCCACATATCGTACAGGCGGAAATAGACCGCGTCCTCTTTCCCGCTCACAATATCATCCACCTGAGCGGCAAATCCGGCTTCGAAAATTTCGTCGCCGTCCAGATTGATGATCCAGTCCGGTCCGGTAGCGACAGTGACCTCCCATTGCTGCTTGCGCAAGACGACTTCGTTAGCGAAGCGGGATTCGGAATTGCGAATAATCGTCAGCGGAATGCCATCCAGGGCCGCTTCGCATATCGCCGCCGTATCGTCCGTGCTGCCGTCGTCGATGATGACCGCCTCGTCGATCCACGGCTTATGCGTTTCGAGAGCGCGCTGCAAGTAGCGCCCGCTTTCATTTTTAACAATCATCGAAAGCGTCAGCTTGCCGTTTCGGTGACCCATCCGAAAGCCAGCTCCTTTCTGGAGATATCGTTCGTTCCCCCACTTGTATCTATATGCCGCTTGCAGAGCGGATGGCCGCTCCTATCGCCCGGCCGGATGACCCGATTTTGCCGTTAATGGCCGAATTCACTTATCACGACAAAAAAAAGAACCCGGGCTTCTAGGCCTCGGGCTCTCGGTTCGCAGCCGGTCAGGATGGGCTGCCAAGCTGACTCGCTCTGCGCATGACAAACAAATAATAAGCGAAGTAATAAGCGATGATGATGAACAATACGGCTCCGGTGACCGGGTCCTTGGCAATCGCGGCCGGGTCAGGCGCTGCGTTCGACATAGCGGCCGGCGATAGGCCCATCTCGATAAAGCGATACGCGATCCGGCCGAGGAACAACGCCAGAACGGTCGATTCGATCCAGATATGGGTCCGGTAATACAACCCGTCGCCCCTCGTCTCGGTCACGAAGTGCCGGGCCGCGTACCGGGCCAGCACGAGTCCGCCGAATATCCCTGCCGCATAGCCGACCAGCATGATCGGGTGGGTGGCGGCCAGCGCCAGCAGCAGCAGCGCGATGATGGAGAAAAAGATTAGCCGCACTCTCATCCGGCGCACGGACAGCTTTTGGAAGCCGATGCTTCTTCGCGTACGGCGATAGATGACTAGCGCGATTATGGCAAAAGGAATTGCATATTGACTGATGACATTCACTTACGGTCGGCCTCCATCTCTCTGGCAAAGTCGGATTCCAGTGTACCAGAAGGTGCCTTCATCCGTCATCGTTCTGGAGACCGATCGTGCAAAAGGCCCGCCTGCCGCTAAGGCGAAGCGGATGCCCTTGCGAAAGCGCGGTCGCAGCCGATCTGTCGTCCGCTCGCAGGGCCGCCAGGTCATGGAAGCAATCCGTTCAGCTTGAAGGCGACGACAATGTCCCGCTCTTCGAAGCGAATCTCCTGAATGCCGACAAGAGACGGCAGCGCCTCGGCCAGATTAATCTCGAGGGGCTCGATCGGCAGCCACGACGCCGGAACACTCAGGCTGCGAATGCGAGCCTCGGCCGGATTCACGATCAGCTTGGGCGGCTTCCATTCCACCGTAAAATCGGCAGACAGGCCAGCCGCGATCAAACCGGCCGCCTTCAGATTGACGTACGCGGTGATCCGGTTGCCCCGCTGCTCGAAGCGCGCTCCTTCAACGACGACATCCGGACTTAGCTGAGCGCGTTCGGCAAGCTGCTTCTTGAGCAGGTCGTTCAGCTCCTTCTCGCTGATATGCAGCTCCGGCTTGCGCGCTTTGATCATTTCGATCCCTTTCTGGGCCAGTGAAATACTCCCGTAGCTCAGGTCAAGCGGCTCTACTGGTCTTGCATACCACAACAGCGCTGCGGCGGCGAGCACGACGGCAACCAGAACTACGGCCGCAATCTTTACTATTTTTCGGATCAACCTGTCCCTCTCCCGTAAACCGCATGACCAAAAAACAAAATCGTCGCTTTGCGGCTGCTTTAGCTCTTCGGATCCCGCTCCTGCTTTTCTTTCAGCCAGCGCGGAGCGCCCTTGTTTTTGCGATCGCGTTCCCGCTCGCCGGCCTTTTCCCGGCTCGGGCCGCCGGAGCGTGTCTTTTCCTTCTCGTTGCGGAGGCTGGCGGCTCCCATCGTCCGAAATCCTCCGGACCTGGAGCGAAGCGATGAAACATCCGGCTGACGGCTTTGCGCGGAACTGTCGCTTGGCTCCTCGCCACGGGCCGCCTTGCCCGCTGCGGATGACAATCCGGCTGACGCCTCTTCGCTCTTGCGAGGCGCCGCCGGACGACTGCCTGCAAGCTTGCCGACACTGCGGACGGCTGGGCCGCGAGCTTCGTGCGGCTCGACGACTTGGCCTTTGTACATCGCCTTGCGGTGGATCACGATACCAAGCTGCTTCTCGAACTTGCGTATAATGAACATCTCCTGCTCGGTGGCGATTGACACGGATAGGCCGCTTCGTCCCATACGTCCCGTCCGTCCGGCGCGATGCACGTAATGGTCGGCGTCCAGCGCAGGCTGCAGATGGAATACGTGAGTCAGTCCCTCGATGTCGAGCCCTCTGGCGGCCACATCCGTGGCGACAAGCGTACGCAGCTTGCCGGTGCGGAACCGATTCAGCAGTGTCGTCCGCTCCTGCTTTGGCGCATCGCCGTACAGCGCATCCGCCGATAATCCCGCATATTGAAGCTTGGCGGCTACCTCCGCGATCACATCCAGTTCGTTCACGAACACAAGCGCCGACCGCGGGTCGTACAACCGAACGAGGCGGCGCAGCGTATCCAGCTTGTCCCGTTCCTGGCACACGAATACGAGATGTTCGATCCCGCCCGCCGTCCGGACGCCGGGATCGATCTCGATCTCGCGCGGCTCGCGCATCCATCTGCCGGCAAGGCGCCGCACGTCGGTCGTCAGCGTGGCCGAGAAAAACAGCAGCTGCCGGTCACGCATCGCGCTTTCGATAATGTTCTCCGCTTCCTTCGCCGCGCCAAGCGCAAACATCTGGTCCGCCTCGTCGATCACGATCGTCCGCACCCGATGCAGCTTCACCTTGCGCATCCGCAGCAGCTCGGCGATCCGTCCCGGCGTTCCGGCGATCATATGCGGATGCAGCTTCAGCCGCTCGACTTGGCGGCTAAGCGCCGCGCCGCCGATCAGCGCTTGACCGCGAATGCCCGCCGGTCCGCCGTATTTCTCGATTTCCGCGGCGATTTGCACGCCAAGCTCGCGCGTCGGCACAAGCACGATCGCCTGCAGCTCCTTAAGCGTTGGATCGATCTGCTGCAGGATCGGCAGCAAATACGCCAGCGTTTTGCCTGTGCCCGTCTGCGATTGGGCCAGCAGGTCGCCGCCGGCCAGCGCGGCGGGAATGGCTTCCGCTTGTACCGGCGAAGGCTCGGTTATGCCGTGCTTCTCGAGCACCTCGGCCAGCCCCGGTCCGATCCCGAGCGTTTCAAATGTATGATTCATGGAATTCCCTCATTTCGGATTCGTTCGTTTGGTAGTTCGTTCCACGCTCCCCATTCGGGAAGCGACCGCTGCAAGTTTACTTCTTGATGAGTCGCGCAGGAGTTTCCATCCCCATCCCCCATACGGGAAGCGACGACTCCAGTATACGGATGTTTTCATGTCTTTTCAATGTTTCAATCCACGCAGCGACGCTCTGCAGCCACCAAATACGGGCAGCCACTCGCTGCTTGCTAAAAATAAGAGCCTCTTGAGCCCCTTAAACTCCTAACCTTCAACGGCTCCCAACGGATAGCAGCCTTTCCGGGCTCTTATTTGAGCCGGGAATGGTTTAATGAGGCTGCTTCCCCCGTATAAGAGTCCCATTGGACCTCTATTTTTCCAAATACACACTTTTCACGAAAAATAAGAGGTTCCAAGGGCCGCTATCTGCAAAGAGTTACATTGGCGGGCAACCTTCCGCTTCGTACGCCGAAGCTTTTCAACCATTACAACAAAAAAACGGGAGCCCGCACCGGCTATCCACCGCTTAAACAAGCGGTTGGATAGCCGGCGGTGCTCCCGCCACGGGCTTTTAAGCCCGGCCAAGCATTTGCTTCACTTTGGCAAGGTCGTGCTCCAAGCGCTCATACGCCGGGAAAGGCGCATGACATTCGAGCGTAACCCAGCCGGAGTAGCCCGTTTCGTTCAGCGCGTCGAACAGCGGCTGATGATCGGCTTCCCCTTCGCCGAGACGGCATTGGATGAAGCTCTCGCTTCCGTGCTTCGTCCGGTTGACGAATGTGCCCGGTCCCCCCGCCTCAGGAATGCGCTTCTCGTCCTTCACGTGAACGTGGAACATCCGCTTGCCAAGCCCAATTACCGAATCGCGGCCGTAGTCGGTATCGGTAATGTACATATTGCCCGCGTCGTGAATAAGACCTACGTTGTCCTCGCCGACCATGTCCAGCAAGCGTAGGCCGGATTCGACCGTTTCGACGAGCGAAATATTATGAATTTCAAGCACGATGCTTTTGCCGCTTTTCGCCGCTTCGACCGCGCATTTGCGGAGCCAGTGGGCCGCTTTGGCGTAGTGGTAGTCCTGCGCCAGGAAAGCGTTCGGACCGCCCGCCCCAACGCGGATCATACCGGAACCAAGCGAGCCGGAAATGTCCAGAATGCGCTGGAAATCGCTAAACGCCTGCTCGCACTCCTTATCGCTGCCCGTCGAGAAACCGCCCATATACCCGGCCAGCACCGGAATTTCAAGGCCGAGGTCGTCCGCCACCGAGCGCAGCTCCTTGATGCGGGGGGCGCTTGTCGTCGCCGACAAATGCGGTTCCCGCACGGCAATCTCGATGCCGTCAAAGCCGAGCTTTTTCGTAAGCTGGAGCGCCTCTTGAATGCTATGTTCGATCAGAACGCCGCTGAATGCCGCGAATTTCATTATCGTGTCTCCTCCAGTTCGTATACGAGCTCCCCGTCCTTATACGTTTCCAGCACCCGCACCCGGTCGCCGGCCTGCTCGAACAGCACAAGATCGGCAGGGGCTCCGTCCGCAATCCCTTGCGCCGCCGTCAGCTTCATGAAAGCCGCCGGGCGAATCGAGGACATGTCCCAAGCCTCGCTCAAAGAGGCGAGGCCGCAACGTACGACATGCTCGATGCCCCACACCAGCATTTGCGCCGAGCCGGCCAAAATTTTCGGGTTGCTCGCCAGCGAGAGCCGGCCTTCCTCGGTCAGTACGACCTTTCCGCCGACGTGGGTCGTATACTCTCCGGACGGCATGCCGCACAAATAAACGGCGTCGCTGACCATAAGCGCCTGAGCGCCTTTCGTCTTGAAGATGACCTTCAGGACCGACTCCGGCAGATGGAAACCGTCGGCGATGACGCACGACCACAGATCGTCCTGTGCGAGCTGCTCCCAGATGTAGTTCGGATGTCGCGGCATCGTCAGATGCGCGCCGTTGCCGAGATGCGTGGACATGCGCGCACCGGCGCGCACAGCCTCGCGAATCTGCTCCGGCGTCGCCGACGTATGGCCGATCGAGACGGTGACGCCGCTCGCGCTGCATTTTGCGATAAATTCCGCGCTATTCGGCCATTCCGGCGACAGCGTCAAGATGCGGATACGTCCGCCGGCGGCGCGCTGCCACTTCTCGAACATCTCCCAATCGGGAGCTCGCACATAATCGAGGCTGTGCGCCCCTCTCGCCCCATCCTCCGGCGAGATAAACGGGCCTTCGACGTGAATGCCCGCAACCGAACGATTCGTCCGGGCATCGTGGTCGCACGCGCTGGCGATAATGCCGACTGCCTCTTCGATGGCCTCGGGCGAGTTCGTAATGACCGTCGGGTAGTACGACGTGACGCCTTCGCCCCACAGCCCCTGACTCGCTCTTACGACCATATCGGTATCGAACGGCAGTGTATTGAAATCGTCGCCCGCGTAACCGTTGATTTGCAGATCGACGAGGCCCGGAGCAATCCAGGGAAGCTCCTCGGCGTGGGTATAATCGAGCGCTTCCACGCCGGCTATGACTCCGTCGCGAATGAGCACGCGCACCGGCTTGCCGGTGGCATAATGCTTTCCTTCCAGCATCGAAAATCCGCTTGCGTTTCCGCTACCGTTCATCTTCTCACGCTCCATACGAATCGCGGTCTACGTACAACGTACAGTTCGGATGACGGCGAAGCACCGTGGACGGGCATTCCGTCGAGATGCTGCCGTTCAAGGTGCGGTTCACCGCGGCCCGCTTCGTCGGACCGGGAACCATACAGTACAAGTAAGAGCCCGACAGCAGCGTTGGGATCGTCAGCGTCAGCGCATGAGTCGGCACATCGCCGAATGCCGGGAAACAGCCGTCGTTCACCTGCTGCTGGCGGCATTCGTCGTCGAGCTCGACCGGCTTGATCGTCTCGGGATCGGCAAAATCGGCTACCGGCGGATCGTTAAACGCGATATGGCCGTTCTCGCCGATGCCGAGGCAGACGATATCGATCGGCGCTTCGCGCAGCAAAGCTCCATACCTTGCGCATTCCGCTTCGATCGAGCTGGAGCTGTCGATCAAGTTCACCGTGCCCGGCTTTACGACATCGAACAGCCGCTCGCTCAGGAATCGGCTGAACTTTTGCGGAGCGTCGCTCGGCAGCCCGATATATTCGTCCATATGGAAAGCTGTAATCCGCGACCAGTCGATATCGCCATCGGCGACAAGCGTCTCCAGAAATTCATTTTGCGACGGAGCGGCGGCGAAAATCATCCGGATGCGGTCCTTCGTCCCCAGCAGCTCCTTGATTTTGGCCGCTGCCGCACGGCCTGCGGCCGCTCCCAAATCGCCGCGGTTTGCGTATACGTTCACTTTCAGCTGATCTACCGATTCCGCCTTGACAGGCTGTGGTTGCAAGGGCATTTTATCATCGTCTCCGATCAATTCGTCGATTGCTTTCTTGATGACCTTCTCGATAACAGGCGAGAACGCCGCCGGCAAAGCAAAATAGATGCCGGATTCCCGGCCCTCGTAGCCGCCTTCCGTGATTTGCGCCGCCGTCGGGACGTAGCCGATCATGCCGTTGCTGTATCCCATGGCGAGCGTCCGGTCTCCGGTCGCCCGTTTGATGTAGTCGCCGTATTCGAGCACGACTTCCCCGTCCATAGCCAGGAACGACAAGCCGTCCGCCAAAACCAGATACGTAAGGTCGAACGGAATGTCCGGCTGCAGCTTCTCCGGGTGGCTTCGCAGCTTCGCGGCCCATTGTCCCTTCGTCCCGCCTTCGGCTAAAGCCGCCTCGAGCTGGTCCACCGTCGGCAGTTCCTCAAACGGAAGCCGGACAACGACACGCTTCCCTGGCGCCAGCGACGGCGAAAGCGCCGCCATCTCTCCGCCGAGCACGCGCTCGACCTCGTCCGCCAGCGCGCGTCCGAGCCGCGCCACGTCCTCCTCGCTGCCGGCGTAAAACCTGTCGTCGCGGTGCAGCGACGGACGGATGTTGCCCGTGCAGCCCTGCAAAAACGATACGACGGCGCCGCAGCCGATCGTAGCTTCGAGCCGTTCCGCGGCGACGCCGGGATATTCCGATGTCACATAGTTCGAGTTCGTCGTCGTCGGATGGCAACTATAATGAATGAATACCGCCTTCGTAGCGCCGCTTTCCTTGCGGAAACGGATTACGTTCACGTCCGGGTCGAGCAGTCCTTCCGGATTCGGCGCCATCGTCATTTTGCCTTTTACGATTTTGCGCCGGTTGATGCCGATGCGGCATTCGCCCTTCCCGCGCTCCGCCGTTACCGGCTCCAGTCCTGCGATCGCCTGCTCGACGCCGCTGAACAGCGCTTCGTCCAAGGCTTGCAAATAATCGCTATCCGGTATGCCGAGAATTTCCAGAAACGACTCGCTCGTCGAGGGTCCGCCGTGTGTATGCTGGGCGCTGAGTATCAGATCCGAAGGCCCGATGCCGAAACGTTCCGCAAGAGTCGCCCGAATATGCTCCATCCGCTCGCTGCCCCACCAGATGATGTCGCCTTGAGCGATCAGCAGACGGCGCTTCGCTCCGCCCACTTCCTGCTCAAGCACGTTCACTCTAACGAACAGCCGGCGATTGACGCCTTCGAACGGGCCGCTCCGGCTGCCGAACCCCGCAAGCGGGATCGGCTTAACCGGCATAATGTCGATTTTGGCGGTTCCGAGCAGCAGTTTGGAGTCCGCGCTCATTCGGACACCTCTTCCAGCTTGATCGGCTCTCCCTTCGCCGACGACTCATAGATCGCTTCGACGAGCTGAACGGCGCGCAGGCCGTCGATGCCTTTGAGATACAGCTCCTTGCCGCTCTCGATCGCATCGATGACGTTGTCCATCTGAACGCGGTGATTCACATGCGAAATGCTGCGCGGATCGGAGACGCCTCCGTAGTTCGTATTGCCGCCCAAATCCGGCGGCTCCATGCCCGGAACGGTCCAATGCGAAATCGCGGAACCCTCGAGCTTGATCGAGCCTTTCTCGCCGTACAGGTTCATCGCCGCCGCAAAGCCCGGCTGGATGCTCGTCGACGCCATAATCGTGCCGAACGCGCCGTTCTTGAATGTAAGCAGCGCAAGCCCCATATCTTCCGCTTCCATCTGGTGCGTCTGCGTAGCCGTTTTGCCGTATACGGTATCGACGATGCCGCCGAACCAGAGCAGCAGGTCGATCGAATGGATGCCCTGGTTCATGAGCGCTCCGCCATCCTGCTCGATCGTACCGCGCCATTCAGCGCTGTCGTAGTACGACTGGGCGCGATAGAACGGTAGCGATACTTCCACGAGCAGTAGCTTGCCGAGCGCGCCGCTGTCCAGAGCGTTACGCACCGCGACGTGCTGAGCTTCGAACCGCCGCTGCGAGATGACCGACATCGTCACGCCGTTTTGCTTCGCCGCCCGGATCAGCTCCAGCGATTGCTTCGTATTCATGGCGACCGGCTTCTCGACGATCAGATGTTTGCCCGCATTCAGCACGTCCAGGCCGATCGAGGCGTGGCTGCCGCTCGAGGTTGTGATGCAGACGATGTCGATATCCGGGCTTGCGAGCATTTCCTTATAATCGGTAAAATAGCCGCAATCTTCTTTCTGGGCGAACGCTTTCGCCCGCTCCTCCGTCCGGTTGGCGACGGCGACAAGCTTGCCCCGCTCCAGTTCCTTAATGGCGGCGGCGTGAAAATCCGCGATCGAGCCCGTGCCGATAATGCCGAATCCCCATGTTTTCATTTGGTTCCCTCCGTGGAAGGAAAAGCTTCCCGCACAAGCACGCGTAACGCATCCAGTGTCATGCGCGAACCTGCTTCCTTCGTGCCGCCTTCCGGCTTATAGTGCGTTTCAATCGTAAACAGGCCTTTGTATCCGTCTTCTTGCAGCGCCTTCAGTTGAGCGATGAACGGAACGTTGCCCGAGCCGACCGGCACGCAGCGCGAGGAACCGTCCGGTAGGACATAGGCGTCTTTAATGTGAACGTGTGCAAGAACGTCTTTAATGAACCCGTACCCTTCCGGAAATGCCGGACGGCCGCCATATGCTTCATTGCCCGGGTCCCACAGCGCTTTCATTGCCGGCGAATTGACGGCGCGAACGATATGGCCCACTTCTTCGGCGAAGCCGCCGTTGCAGGACGGTTCATTTTCCTGAAGCAGCATGACGCCTTCCTGCTCGGCTACGGCCGCCGCCTGCTTCAAATGACCGACGATCTCGTCGAAATGACGCTCCGGCTCCACTTCCCGCCAGAACGAGAAAATACGGATATTGCCTGCGCCCAGCATCTTGGCGATGGCGATTACGCGCTTCAGCTTCTCGTGATGCGCTTCTACGCTTTCTTCCGCCTGGCCGAATACGTCCCCGGATGCAACCTTGCGAGTCGGGTCCAGCGCGCATTTGTACAGCGGCGATGCAATGGCCGTGACGGACAATCCTCTTGCATCGATCTTGGCGCGAACCGCGGCCACCTGCTCATCGCTCATATTCGAGACGTTTACGCCGTCAACGACGCGAACTTCGATATGACCAAGCCCCTGCTCCACGATCCAATCCAGCGATTTCTCGAAATCATCCGGATACACTTCATCCGTAAGAATGCCTAACCGATTCAATACCAAGACGGTTTCTCCCCTTTCGACTCATCGAGCCGCAATTTACCCAAGTATAACTATACCAAGCTTGGACGGAAAAATGTTGATCTTTCTTTCGATCGGAGTTATCTTTTTTTTCGTTTCCCCCTCACTTAACCTGTATTATAGTTGTATCACGATTTACGGCATATTGGAAAGCTTCGATTGTGGCACGTTTATCGCGCAAAAAGAACCGGGGCAGATGAGCCCCGGCTCTAAGAGCGGCGAGCTTTCCGAATCACTGAGAGGCCAAGCAGCAATAACGGATACACAACCCCGACGAGCAGCATGAATGGAACCCAGAATGTAAGTTCCGAAGTCTGCTCGTATACGCTGCTCGGAGACTCGATGAGGGACAGCGCGACCAGAATCATGCCGAGGGGCAGGACGAGGGGGCGGTACTCTTTCATATTGAATATTTGCGCCAAGGCCGTTACAGTCGCATAAAAATATAAAACAAGCTTGAAGTATAAAGAGATGAACCAAATAAACGCCATGACCGCCTCGAGCCGTTCGAGAAAACGGCCGACGCTTATTTTTTTGGCCAAAGCATAGCTCGGATACATGTTTCTTTCCGTCAAGTCGGAGCCCAGCACCAGAATGCTAAGGGCCACAATAAGGATCATGACAACCGCACCGAACATATATCCGACAAAAAATGCCTTCCGCGCCTCCTGAGGCCTATCAATCTGCGACGGGAAAATCAAAAGCATGGTAGCCGTCGGCAGAGCGGTAAGGCTCAAGTAATAAGTAACGGCCGGCCACATCGGCCGAAATCCCAATTCCAGCACGGGCTGCACATTGTCGATTTTGGCCTGCGGAGCCACCAGCAGAACGAATACGATAAACAGAAGCAGGAAGCTGGGAAACAGCAGCTCGGCCGAACGTCCGAGCACCTCAAGCCCCAGACGGGCGCCCATGACGACAATGAGCGCAAACGCAATATGAAAAGCCTGGATCGGGGTATCCGGCATCATCTGCGAGGTCATGAAATTGCCGACGTAATATAAGACGGGAGCCGGCCCTCCTATGAACAGGAGCATAATGAACAGCAGGGAGAACGCCTTGCCCGCCCATTTCCCGAGCAGCTTCTCGTTAAGCTGCACCAGCGAATGGGAGGGATGGCGTTTTCCTATCGACGTATACAGCCAGACCAGCAGCAATCCCAGTACCGCTCCCATCATCGTCGCGAGCCAGCCGTCCCGGCCCGCGTACGAAGCCTGATTCGACGGAACCGTCAATATCGCCGTCCCCATCGTAAATAACGACATGAATATTGTGAATTGACGAGGGGATACTTTTTCTTCCCTGTTCATCCTTTTGCCCCCGCCTTACTTGAATAGTCGTAGAACAATATCGCTCAGCGGCTTGAACAAGGTGGTCGCCCCCTCCAAGGGGTTCGGAATATGGATGTGCAGCGCATTCGATATACATAAGCCCATCCCGAGCACGAGCAGCACGATAAATACGAACAGCTCTTTCTTCATCTTTTTTTTCCAAAGCGAGGGCATGTCGATTATCATGATGCCGACGCTTGCCCCGAGTATTCCCAATACCGCAAGCATACGGATCGCTCCTCTCATTTATTTGGAACCGTATTGCCGATCGTTCCGGTACGCCTGATCTGCACATCCACTTCCAGCTCGACCTGTACGTCCGGAAAATGCCGATCCCAGTCGTCCTTGACCTGATTCCAATAGGCCGTCTCCATCCGGTGAAATACCTCGCCAAAACCGAAAATGTCCGATTTGAGCGACTTCGCTTTTTTTATCGATGCTTCGCTATACGATTGGATTGCAGCTTCGACTTTCTTCTCCAATTCCGTAATCGTTTTGATTTTGGTCAGATCGATCGAACATTCTACATCGGAAACGTCAGCCTCGGCCCGGCTTTTGACAGTAATCGCCGGCTTGCCGCCTGTTATCCGGCCGCTCACTCTCGTATCGGACCGGATGATATTCACCGCAAGCTTACCGCCCTTCGGACAGGTGACCCCGATGACGGTTCGCTTCAATTTGTCGGTCAGGTCGGTATACCCTCTGCTCTCCGTCTCGTTCAGCCAGCCGACCAGCCTGTCTCCCTTGAATACGGCGAGTTCGCCGATTTGCACGATCGCAATCGGCTGGACCCTTTCGATATCTTCCTTCGTTCCGCCTTTTACCCGGTCCCCTTCCAGATGGAAGCTGGTGAGCACCGAATTTTTCCCTTGCTTGGCCAGACTGCTCAGAAGATCATCGAGCTGCACGGTCACCACAGGCGACCATTCCTTGTCCGCAACCTCGAGCGTATCGAAAATTTTGCTCGCCGGTATTTTTTCCAGGTGGGACATGCCGCCCAGCAGCCGTTTCGCCGGCATTCCCCTAGCGATCGCGATGTAAAAGTCCGTACGGAACTCGTGATCTCTCGATATGAAATCGAGCGCTTCCCGGATGCCTCCCTTGGCGAGCTCCTCAGATATCAAAAAAATCCGGATATGCGAAAAATAAGTTCTCCGCGGCGTCGCTCCGGTCAATCGGCGAACCGCTTCCGCTACGGTACCGCCTTTAGCGCTATAAAGCGTCACCGGAGCCCTTCCGCTCGCCCCTCCCTTTTTGGAGGACACTTCGCTGGGGTCGACAATTTGTACGGAGATCTCGTATTCGTCTCCCGTTTTATCCATACTCAGGCCAACCGCTATTCCCAAATCGTTCAATTCCCGGCGGCTCCAGCAGCCGGTCAAAAACAGAGCCAACAGCAGAAGGCAAAGATGAAGTGACGCCATCCGTCTCATGACCGGCCTCCTGTCCTCCGTTCTATTGCCGCGGCTTCGCCTTCGGCGGACTATAGGTCTGGCGAACGGCGTTTCTTCGCTGAATCAGGCGTGGACGCGTAAGCATGGCCCACCACGGAGCCCTAATCAGCGCGTCTTTCTGGTCGGAACCGCTCCAAGGTGCAAAGGGACTCATATATGGAATCCCGAACGAGCGCAAGCTGCTTAAATGAAGAACCATCGCAACGATCCCGACAATAATGCCGAACAAACCGAATATGGCCGCAAGCCCCATGAAGAAAAAGCGGAGCATGCGGAACGAATTCGCCATGCTGTAAGACGGGAATACGAAGTTGCTGATCGCTGTAATCGCTACGATAATGACCATAGCCGACGAAACGATTCCCGCCTCGACCGCGGCCTGCCCGATGACCAGCGTGCCGACTACGGAAACCGCCGGACCTATCGTTCTCGGCATGCGGATACCCGCCTCCCGCAAAATCTCGAACGTAACTTCCATGATCAGCGCTTCGATAAAAGCTGGGAAAGGAACGCCTTCCCGGGCGGCGGCGAGCGAGATGAGCAGATCGGTCGGCAGCATCTCCTGATGAAACGTCGTAATCGCAATGTACAGCGACGGGCCGAGCAATGAGATAAACATGCCGATATAACGCAAAAGCCGGATCAGACTGCTAATATCCGCACGGTGATAGTAGTCCTCGGCCGCATGGATAAAAGAAACGAACAGCGCCGGTACGACCAGAACGAACGGAGTCCCGTCCACAATAATGGCGACTTTTCCCTCCAAAAGCTCGGCGGCGATGACATCCGGCCTCTCGGTGTTGTACATGGTCGGAAAGGGGGTTATCGTTTCGTCTTGAATCAGTTCCTCGATATAGCCGCTTTCCAAAATGCCGTCTATGCGAATTCGATCCAGACGCAAACGGACTTCCTCGACGACTTTGTCGCTGGCTATACCGCGGATAAACATAATCGCAACATCGGTTTTCGTCACTTCCCCGATCTGCTTCGTTTCCATCCACAGGTTCGGGCTTTTGATTTTACGCCGGATCAAAGCCGTGTTCGTACGCAGCGTTTCCGTGAACGCTTCGCGCGGCCCGCGAACTACCGATTCGGAGGTAGGCTCGGTTACGCTCCGGTCGTTCGGCGCTCGCATGCCGGCAGCACAGCCTTCCGAATGCCCCTCCGTCAAAATAACGGCGTCCCCGGACAGCAGCGCATTAAACAAACCGTCCATATCGGCGATCCGCCGCATATCTCCGGCCGAGCCGAAACTCCGGATACGGGCGTGCAGATCCCGCTGCTCCCCGGTGCGTTCGCGATCCGGCTCCGCACTGGGCCGGCTTACCAGCCAAGCGGAATCCATGACGAATTGCGCGATCATTTTTTCGTCGGCCAATCCGTCCGTGTATAGCAAGGCCTGCCGCACTTCTCCGTTTTCGCCGTAGCCCAGCTCCCGGATGACCAAATCCGTGCTATTCCCGAGCGCTTCGCGAACCGATCTGATGTTTTCTTCGAGGCTCGTATGCAGCGTTTTTTTCGGAGCCTGGCCTTGCGGGTTTAGTTGTCCATGGCGGGAATTTTGGCGGGTGCCGCTCTTGCCCTTTTTCCGAAAAAACAACGCTATTCTCCTCCTTGCCAAGTCCAAATCCATGTAACGTTGGTAGCTTGCCCCAACGGCTCGAAATCATTCTTTGCCCTTATCGGGCATAGAAAAGAGGCGTCCCCCGGCCTCTAGCCTTTCGGACAACCTCTTGTATGGGTATTCCCCTAAGGAACGGTTATGTACCGATCCGGACCGATTATACGCGAAAACGGTCGATGGCCTGCTGGAGACCGTCCGCCAGGACGCGAAGCTGGTCGGCTGCGCCTGCCACGGCCTGCATCGATGCGAGCTGCTCCTCCGACGAAGCGGCGACCCGATCGGAATGCTGCGACGAAGTAGTCGCAATCGTTTCCAGCTCCAGCATCGACGCCGCGATTTGTTCGCTGCCTGCGGACATTTGCTGCGACGACGCGGATATTTCCTGCACCTGCTCCGATACGCGCCTCGTCGAAGCGACGATGCTGCCGAACATCTCTCCCGCTTCGCCGGCCGCGGCCGAGCCGGTCCTCGCATCCTCCCTCGATCGCTCGAGCGACTCCGCCGCCTTCGCCGTATATTGCCCGATCCCCTCCAGCATCGATTGAATCTGGTCCGAAGATACCCTCGACCGCTCCGCCAGCTTACGAATTTCCTGGCCGACGACGGCAAAACCTTTACCGTGCTCCCCCGCGCGCGCCGCTTCGATGGAAGCGTTCAGCGCCAGCAGATTCGTCTGGTTCGAAATATCGGTAATGAGGCTTGTAATCTCTCCGATGTTGTCGCCAAGCTGCTTGAGTTCGCTGATGACCTCAACCGACTCGTGGAGTTCCCGCTCGATAACACGCATCTGTTCCACGGCCTTGCCCATGACGGAACGGCCGTCGCTAGCGCTTGCGGCCGATTCCGCCGCCAGCTCCGATACGAGCGTCGACGATTCGGCGATGCGCTGAATGCCGATCGTCATCTCGGTCATCGCCCGCTGGCATTCTTGTGAGCTCTGTAGTTGCGTATCTGCGCCCGAAGCCACCTGCTGGATCGCATCGACGATTTCCTGCGTAGCCTCCGCCGTTTGGCCCGCGCTTTCCTGCAAATGAACTGCCGATGCGGCTACTTCCGCGGAATTGCGGTGGATCTGAACGGCTAAATCCCGCAGGCTAACGATCATCGCGTTAAACGATTCGGCCGCTTGTCCAATCTCGTTGCCGCTCGTCACCGGAACGGATACGGTCAGATCTCCCTGCGCGGCCATACGGGACAATTCGGCCAGGCGGCGGAGCGGCTTTAAGGCAACACGCAGCATAATCGCGACGATTACAATCGTGCCGAGGAGAAACAGCGCCGCCATTCCGATGCTTTCAAGCAGCATCCGAAGCAGCTTGTGCTCGACTTCCCCGTTGTCGAAATCGACGCCGAACAAAGCGATCACTTTGCCGCTATCGTCCTTGATCGGCGCCAAGTACGAGATCCATTCCCCTATCGTATCGACGAAAGGCTCGGTTAGCGCGGCTCCGTCCTTCATCGCCTGCTCGTAGCCGGTAAGGAAATAAGATTCCATTTTGTAGACGGCGCCGGGCGTCAGTCCTTCGCCGGCCAGTTCCAGACTGCTCTGCATCGTAACCAGCTCGTTCCCGCCGCTTCTCTCGGGCATGAACAAATAGGCGTTTCGGATGGCAGAGCCCTGCACCATCGCTTCGAGCTGTCTTTGCATAATTTTGAAGGACGAGTCGTCGCTTCCTTTATTATTTTTCAACCGGTCGTAAGCGGTGACAACCAAATCTGAATTCGCTTGCATTTGGACGGCGAACGATTTTCCGAGGTTCTCGAACTGATCGTGATACTCCCGCCTGCTCTCCAGATGGGATACCGTCGTCATAGTGCCAATCACAAGCAGGAATAAGCACGAAATCAGGACCGAACTCGTCGTCGCGAGACTTTTGGATCGAAACAAGTTCCTAAACACCATCGGCACTCCGCCTTTCTTGAAGGATATCTTTAATTTATCATTCCTTCGCTTTTTGTCCAACGAAAAAACGCGCGCTTCTACTAGCGCCGCCGCTTGCTGGCGCCAGGTCGTACAACGTCTTAGATTCGGCTGTTCGGCAGGCGTTTTTTTCGATATAATATTCAGAAAAGCAATCGGAACGGAAGGGAACGAATGAGACGAGACAACGAATTCCGCTACTCGCGTCTGGCGAACATTATTCGCGAGCAGATTATGTCTGGCTTCATCAAGCCGGGTGAATATTTACTGTCGGAGAACGAGCTGTGCAAATATTACGGCATTAGCCGCACATCGGTCCGCAAATCGCTGGAACAGCTGCAAAAGGAAGGGCTTATCGTCAAAAAGGTCGGACAAGGCACGATCGTCTCGCCCGATCTTGTCGTGCCGCCGAGCGAAAGACGCACGCTGCACATCGTCGCCATCTCCCCCTCCTACTTCGCCGATTTGTGCCTGGGCACTATTATGGAAGCGTTCCAGCAGATGTACCCCCATGTCGACGTCAAGCTGCTCAGCTTTCCGAGCTGGAACTTCTGGGATTCGATGCGGGTGAGCGAGGAGCTCGGCAAATATCCGGACCTTCTTATCGTTACGGACCGCAATTTCGCCGATGTGGAGCAGCCGGATGCGTATCTCGATCTGGAAGAGCATTTAAGCGATGTGCTGAAAGGCCTGTATCCGCGCGTCACCGAGCCGTTCCGCGCGTCCGGCGTCCAGATCGCCATCCCGTCCACGTTTTCCCCGGTTTATTTGGCCTACAATCCCGAGCTGTTCGCCCGGTTCGGCGTAACCGAGCCGGTGGCGGACTGGAACAAGCGCGATTTGATCGAAGCGGCCGAGCGGCTGACCGTCGATCTCGATCGGGACGGCATCATCGACCTGTACGGGCTGTCGCTTTCGTCCTATTTCAGCCGCTGGCCCGTCGTCGCTCTGCAAAACGGCGTCAAATTCGACCCGGCTACGAGCCGCGACGACCTTGTGCGCACGCTAGAGTTTTTCCACGACGTCATTTACCGGCAAAGGGTGGCGACGCTGTTCCAGAGCTGGCGCGCCCAATCGAACAGCAATGCGTTTCTGCGCGAAAAAGCCGCTATGGTGATGACTACCACGATCGAAATGGCCGGCTGGCGTAACGACAGTATGACGTTCGAAGCGAAGATCGCGCCGCTGCCTTTCGGACCGCTCAAGTCGACGCTGCTCGTGGCCAACGCCTACATGATTCCGAAGCGGTGCAAGGAGCAGGAGCTGGCTCTAGCATTTCTGCGCCTGGCCTACCAGCCGGCACTGCAAAAAAAGCTTGCGAAGGAAACCGGCTTTTTGTCATGTCAGCCGGCAGTGACCGAAGCCGTTTGGGACGAGGCGAGCCTCGCCTTGCTCAACATATCGCGGGGTCAGATCGAAGGCGGCTATTTTATTCATGAGCTGTTCGCCGACGTCGATAAGATCGAAGCGCTCGACGCCGAGATGGATTTATTTTGGGCCGGACTCGAGTCGGCCGAATCGCTTGCCGACCGGATTTTGGGTTATGTGCGCTAGGCTTCGCTTCGCGCCCGGCTGTCAGACGCGTTCGTTCCCGCATGGAAGCGGGAGCGGACGCGTCTTTTCTAGATTTGGGATCATCCGGTAATCGTCCGAATGGGCTTTTCGGTCCGCTTAGCGCCTGCGTTGGCTCGTACTTGCGGCACAGCGCGGCGTCCGTACTCCGCCCGATCGGCTGGAAGTCCCGAGTTTCACAACCTAATCTGGAATGTTTTTCTACGAAATTTGTCGATTTAAAAAGGAAAATCCATATCATTGTCGAATAGACTTACAGACGCTACCAGCGAACAACGATGATTATGGCGAAGGTGGGATTTTTATGAAAGGGACATTGTTCAAATGGCTCTCGCGACTATCCAAATCATGGAGCAAGACGCGGGCCGACATGTCCGGAGCCGATATTCGGCAACTGAAACAGCAGCTCCGTCTGCAAAACCCGGTTCGATCCGTAGGGATGAAGCTTTTGCTCATTTTTTTTGCGAGCATTGTTTCCCTGGTCCTTATTATCGGGATCTTATCCTACCAAATATCGAAAAGCATCATTAAGAACAAGGTGGCGGACGCCTCCCAGCAGACGATTACGCAAGCGACGGACAAAGTCGATTTCCTGCTCGAAAGCATGGAAAATATCACGATCCAGATTATGTCCGACGATGCGGTAGCCGATAACATGAGCAAGTATAAGGACAAAACGCTGACACAGTTCGACAAGCTGCAAACCGGACAGCTCGTGAGCAGCAGGCTGAAAAGCTATGTGCTCGCCAATTCGAAAATCGGCGACATCAACATTCTTCCGCTGAATGCGGAAGTGACGGACACGTATCGTACGACGACGCCGAAGGACGACGTGTACAAATCCGACTGGTTTACCAAGATCAAGGAAGCCGACGGCAAAGCCGTATGGCTGCCGACGAAAAAAGCCGGCTATGTGTCCACGCCGAATTCGTTCGCCGTCGGGCGCGTGCTGCGCAACATCAAGTCAAGCTCTGTCGAAGGCATTCTCATTATGGAGCTGAAAACGAACGCTTTGCGCGAGGCGCTCGGGGTCGTTTCGATCGGACAAGGGAGCAGCATCGCGATTATCGGCAAGGACAACAATGTAGTTTATTCGGAAACGTCCGAAGAGCTTGAAACTCCATACATAGTCGACGTTGCCGCCAACATCGCGAAAACGGGCATAGATTCTGACAATTTCGAGGCGGTGAAGGACAAGGAAGAAATTTTGACCGTATACGATCCGATCCAAAAATCGGATTGGCTTCTTGTCGGAACGATTCCGGTCGGCGAACTGGTCAAGGACGCCTCAACCATCTTCACGCTGACGATCATCATGGTTCTCGTCGCCATCGTGCTGGCGATTCTCGTCGGATTGCTCGTCATCCGCATGATCGCCCATCCGCTCGTCTCGCTGCGCAATCTGATGATGGAGGGCGCTCGCGGCAACCTGACCGTTCGCGTGAAGGATAACGGCCGGCAGGACGAGATCGGCCAATTGTCGGCCAGCTTTAACGAAATGATGGAACAGATTACTTCGCTCGTTTCGCAGACGAATTTGTCGGCGCAGGAAGTGCTGAACACCGCCTCCGAGCTGTCGGACGCATCGCGGAAAACGTCGATCTCAGCCAAGGAGATCGCAGTCGCTACGGAGGAGATCGCGAGCGGCGCATCCTCTCTCGCGGTCGAAGCGGAGCGCGGCAGCGACTTGACCGGCACGATCAACGTGAAGGTCGGCCACGTCGTCGAAGCGAACGCGATGATGGAAACGGCGGCTGCGGAAGTGCAGACGGCCAGCCGCAAGGGTGCGGACTACATGTCCGAGCTGATCACGAAGACGGGAACGACCGAGGAGATGATCCGCTCGATGGCGGACAAGGTCGAGAAGCTTCAGGAGAGCACAAGCTCGATCCGCAAAATTCTCGATATGCTCGACAATATTACGAAGCAAACGAACATCTTGTCGCTGAACGCAACGATCGAAGCGGCCCGCGCAGGCGCGGCAGGCAAAGGCTTCATGGTTGTTGCCGACGAGATTCGCAAGCTGGCCGACCAGTCCAGACAATCGATCGACGTCGTGGCGCAAATTACAGCCAAAATTCAGACCGAGATGAAGGAAACCGTCGGCGTGCTGTCCGAAGCATACCCGATCTTCCAGGAGCAGATTACATCGGTCAAAAACGCCGACGACATCTTCAAGCAGGTGCAGGCGCAAATGGACGGCTTTGCCGGCAAGCTGCAGGAAGTGACCGGCTCCGTAGAGCAGCTGCAAGAGTCGCAGCATGTCCTGTCGGAAGCGATGACGAACGTCAGCGCGGTCGCCGAGCAGTCTTCGGCCACTTCGCAGGAAGTCGCGTCTCTCAGCTCAGAGCAGCTTAGCATTAGCGACGGGCTCGTCAAACTGTCCGAAAAGCTCGAGCAGTTGTCGAATTCGCTCAAGGAGTCGCTCAGCAAGTTTTCGATCTGATCGAAGCTCATAGTTCCGGCAAACAAACAAGAAACACCCAGAGCCTATTGCATCAAGGCGCGGGTGTTTCTTTGTTTTCCTGCTCCAGATCCTGCTCCGGCTTAGGCTGCGGCTTCGGGTCGTACGACGAGCATACCCGCAGCTGTTCGTTCGTCCATGGGACGGCGGGCGGCGAGACATGTACCTCGCGAACGCGGATGCCGAGCATTTTGTCCATAATCGCCAGTTGATACCGCTCGATCGCTTCCATGCTTTTCCGCAAGTCTTTATCGACCGGTTGGCCCTGCTCGCCTTCGCTCATGGACGCCGCGCTTTCCATGATGCGCGCCATCGCCCGCTGGCTTCGCGCCAGCGATTCCAAAATATCCAGCTTCATTTCCTGCTGCCGCCTCAGCCATCCCATCACGTATCGTCCCCCGAGCCGCCAAACAAGCCGCCGAGTCCGCCGAAGCCGTCCAATCCCCCGCCATCCGAGCTGTCTTCGCTTTTGTTCAGCACGACCTTCAAGTTTTTGGAGAGCGCGTTTTCCATCTTGGTCAGACCGTCGATCAGCTCGATGAACGATTCGTGCATTTCGAGCGGTTTCTTCAATTGATCCTCGTGGGTTTCATAGCTTTGATGATTGAGATGGACGCATATCCAGTCCCGCGACTTCTCCGCCTCGTTCGCCTTCGCTTCGAGAATGATCGAGATGTCATGCTGCATTTTCGCCGAGGCGCGAAGCATCCACAAAAACGATTCCGACCGTTCCACCAGTTTCCCTCCTTTACCGACAATTTTGCAGTAGCTCTCCTTATTCCTCGTCTTGTTCGGCCAGCTCCTTGATGACGAGCTCCAGATGATCCCCGATCGCATCGGCCAAATCGGCCAGGCTGCTCAAATAGGCACTCACGTTTTTTGTCAAATCGACGGAATTGGTTGCGATCAGCTCGGTTCCCCCGAACTCAATCGCTTCATTCGGAAGCGCCGATACGATATGGGCCATATTGGTGATCGATTGCCGCTTCGCTTCGAGCATACGGGCCATCTCGCAATGCGATTTGGCCATATGCGCGATAATCGAGGTGACTTCATGCTGCACGAAGATCTCCCCCCTTCAGTTAAAAGGCTTCTTTCACATGTTATGACGTAACCCGCCCCTATGTGCACGACGCCCCCGACTTCCTTCGTATTCCGCTAGACACCCATACGCGTAAGCATTACCGTTAGCGCCCCAATATCTACGCTTATATCGTCGTGCACATACCCGACTTTGCCGATGCCCTCGTTCTCCGCGAGCCGCATGCCCTGAGCGATCAAATAAGCGTAGCTTAGCCCGTAGTAGCTGCTGATGTGCCAGAAGCAGGGGTACATGTACCGCGTCGGCAATATGTCCAGCACACGGGCGCCGGTCTGGCAGAATATCAGATTCGTCAAGCTTGCCCCGTGCGGAGCGATAATGATCTGCGCCGAGCGAAATAAACGGATCTGCTCCGCCACCGTTTTCCCGGCGAGCGTCACTTCGCGAAATCCTCGGGACATCAGCATGCGAATCACATCGCCCTCGTTCAGCACCTTCCGGTGATTGGCGTCCTTGCGGCTGATATAGATGCGCTCGAAGCCGGACAGCGGCTGAGGCCTCACGATCCGGTACAGCTCGCTTCGCACGAAATCGGTCGCCCACCTTGGCACCTGATTGGACTTGAACGGCAGCAGGTTGTAGGGCTGAAGCGAAGGCACGACCAGGCGCTCCGCTTGCAGATGAAGCCCGTTATAGGAGCGGATGATCCGCTGCGGGGGAATGCCGAGCAGCGTCAGCGTTTCCTCCTGAAAAGCCGCGGGACCGTCCCCGGAGATGATGTATTTGTCGATCGGGATCCCGCTTTTTTGGAGCAAGGCGAGACGCCCGAGCACGTCGATCACCCAGTGGAAATAGTTGCGGCTCCAGATGAACGTAAGTACCGCAACCGTCTCCGCCGTGCGGACGAGGGGCGGCAGCGATCCGCATCTATAGATCGGATGAACCCAGTTCGGAATGATGAAATTCGTCGATACGTCCCATACAAGCCGGTTATCGGGGGTAATGACGGCGCCGGAAAAATCCTCGCCCCCGTAATACCGTCCTTCCGGCAGCACGGCGACATAACCTTCGGGTATCGCTGCGCTGCGCTGCCGGAAGACGGGATGAAGCTCGGAATCCACCGTATGTGGCTCCGCCATCTGGAGGGGCTGGGCACCGTAAACTTCATAGTGCGATGCGTTTCCTCGCTGCGCTAGGCTCCAGTCCCGAAGCGTTGAATACGTACCCGCCGGTAGCGCTACGCTCATTCCAATCCCCCCGTTTTCATCTCATAAACGGTTTCAAATAACTGCTCCATGTTCACGGTTATGTTATCGGTGCGGCAATCGCAATTCCCGATACCCGCCATAATCGGCAGACGCTCGCCTTCGCCGAACAAGTAATAGTAGTCAAGCCCGATATGGTTGCTGAGGTACCAGTATACCGGATGGACGTAATTGGGGGCGAATAGCTCCAGCACCTTCGTACCGGGCCGGCAAAACATCAGATTGGCGAGCCCGGCTCCGTGAGGGGCCACGATCAGTTCCGCTCCGGCGAATAGCTTGATCTGCTCGGCCAGCGGAAGCGACTCCAGCACGACCTCTTGAAATCCGATGTCGCCAAGCAATTTGGACACATCGTCCTCGTTCGTCATTTTGCGGACGGCGGCGTATTTACGGCTGATGTAAATACATTTGGGACTGTCCGCGGGCACATGGCCGATTTGGCTCAGAAATGCATTGCGCAAATAATGGCTCGCCCATTTGGGCATCGAATGAGGGACAAAGGGCTGCAGCCGATACGTTGCCAGAGAAGGGACGACAAGTCTTCTAGGCTTTAGATGCATTCCCGGCTTACTTTTCACGATTTTTTTCTCTGGAACGCCCAGCATGGCCAAAGTCTCGCTTTTATATTTGGGCGAACCTTTGCCGGTCACCATATATTTGTCGACGCGGATGCCGCTTCTTTCCAGCAGATGCAATCGTCCCAAAACATCGCCGAGCCAGTGGTAATAATTGTTGTCCCAAATGAAATTGATGAGCGCGACCGTATCCCCCGTGCTGTTGGCGGGCGGCAGCTCGCTCCTCTTGTATACGGGATGAATCGCGTCATCCTGCCGGCGGTACTGCATCGAAACGTCCATGACGATTTTGTTGTCCGGCGCTATGACGGCCGCCATTTTATTTTCCGCGACCCAATACCGCCCTTGGGGTAATACGGCGACGTACGCCTTCGGAATCGTGACGGCTTCGTTTTCAAAGGCCGGATGATCCGGAGGCTTGATCCCTTTCGGCTTCGTAAGTCGGACCGCTTCCTCCATATACATCACATTTTGCATTTCGTGATCGCGGAACAGGCCGGCGCGCGACTGCTCGACCCAATCCCAAAGCGTAGGATATACCCCTTTCGGAGTCGCTTCCCCCATACTGCGAGTCCCTCCCCGTAAAGGAAAAAAGGTGCGGAATCGTATAGGAAAGCCGCACCGCTGCAAGATACGTACGTTTACTTCCCTTTTTGCAAAATCATGAGGCCGTTCCAAAATGTCGGATGGCCGTTGCTCGCCGTCGTTACGTCCAACAAAATGCGGTATTCGCCCGGGTAAACCGACATAAAGTCCAGCGTCGCCTGCCGGGGCTCCGGCCAATTCGTATCATCTACAAGGATGATGCACCCGTCCGCTAAGTACGGCGCCGCTGCCAGCAGCCCTTGCAGCTGATTCATGTAATCGTGAGGTCCATCGAAAAAATAAAGACCGATCGGACTGCGGTGAAGCTGGGCGAAATACTCTTTGTAGTCCATATCGTAAAACTGATGCGCCGGACCTTTATGCAGGTTGAACCGGTACATGAATTCGGCCCGCGGACCGCCGAATTGCGAGAAGTTGTCGACTCCGATGCACGTTTTCCCGGGATTGCCGAGCAGCCCGGCAAGGAACGAAAATCCGTTCCAGACGCCTACGTTGACGAAACATTCGCCGTCGCGAAGCTGGGAAACGACCCGGTTAATAATCGATCCGATGGCGTACGAGGACATTTTTGGCATTTGCCAAATACCGTTTATCGCCGTTCTCATCTTGTCTTCATCGGCAGGCAGCACCGTATTGGCGAATTCCAGCGCGGCATCGGTGCCGTACAACTTTTCCTTCTGTACGGGCGTCTCCGGCTTGACGAACCGAAACGATATGCCTTTAATAAACTGTTCGTTATTCATAACTGAAACATTCCCCTCTCCCCAGACTAAAAGTCCTTCATGCAACCACTCTAGTAAATGCACCGATACGTGGATAAGCAACCGATAGATGCCGCAGGAACAATAACTATTTTTCAGCACCGGATTGCGCCGGTATTTTTCCATTTCTCCTATTCTATGATCGTATCCAAATGATGATTGGACAGGTAGACGACAGCCATCCGTCTAAACATTCCCGATGGCCGGAGAATATAATAATAGGAATAATTTTATCGACAGGGAGATCCGACTATGAAACTATCGGTTGTAATGGCGGTAAATAACGGGGCCCCCTATTTGCAGCAAGCCGTAGCCAGTATACTCGCTCAAACTTACAGCAACTTCGAATTCATTATTATAGATGACGGGTCTACCGACCGTACTTGGGATATAATTTCCTCTATAACGGATTATCGCGTAAAACCGTTTCGGCTATCGGCCAACGTCGGAACTCCCCGCGCCTTGAATACGGCGGTGCAATTGGCGGAAGGGGACTGGATCGCCGTTCAAGACGCGGACGACATCAGCCTTCCCGACCGGTTGGCTGTCCAGAGCAGCTATATTCTCGCCCGCCCCGAGCTGATTGCAGTCGGTTCCAAAATCGCATGCATAGGGGATGAGGACGGCACAACTCCGGAACGTCTACAGCGCGTTGAATCCAATCTGAACTACGGTTCAAGCGGCGAAGAGCTGTTTTACAACCGGTATTTCGTCTGCCCGCTATGTCACGGTACCGCCATGTATTCCAAAGCACACTTTATGAAAGCAGGGGGGTATGAGCCTGCTTATCGGATAACCCACGATTACGACTTGTGGCTAAAGCTGTTTCAGCTAGGGCGGATCGAAAAAATAAACCGCGTCCTGTATCAATATCGGGTCCATGCCGCTTCGCTGTCCCACCGTAACGGCGCGGCTACCTATACCGAGAAGCTACTCTGCTGTTTCCACCGGATAAGCCAATATGAGTTCAGCCGCCACCCGGGCCTCATACACATAATCGTGTTCGCGAACGATACGCTTGCCCGTTGGATGGAGAGCAGCATTATTCCGAACTGCCGGGTGTTCGTCCGCTCTTACTTCGAAAATGCGGCTAAGGCCGAATACGCCTTGGAGCTTTGGAGAAGTGGCGAGATCGATGGAATCGTTCTGCTGAAAACGGACGACCGGAACGCGCTCACCGTCTTTTTCCAAAGAAACGGAATGATGATGAACCGGAACCTATTCCGATTATAGTGACGGACAATTACTAGCTTCCAGGTGTACAAAAAAACTGCCTGACGCTTGACGCCCGGCAGTTTACTTTCGTCTTATAGGCTCTTTTTTGATGCCCCCTTGGCAAACCTCGCTTCACTTTACTGCCTTTGCGTTACCAAAGCAGTCCCATGTAGTTTTCGAATTCCGCCAGTTCGCCGGGCATCCCGACCAAATCGACGACGATTTTGTGAGGAATGGCTTTTTTCGCAACCTCGAGAAACAGTTTGTTTTTCCGGGTGACGACGATCAGATCGGCGAACTGCACAAGCTTCTCCGCATCCGGCTCCATGCGCCGAATCAAATGCGGAACGACCGTCTCCATATATTCTCGGCTCGCGCCGATATGGCGCGAATCCTCTACATTCCGGTCGTGGATGCGGACCTCGTAGCCTTTGCCGATGAGCCGCTCCAGCAGCTTTACGATCGGGCTTTCCCGCAAATCGTCGGTCCCTTCCTTGAACGCGAGACCGAGTACGCCGATACGAAGGCGCCCTTTGGCGACGATCAGCTCCAGCGCCCGCTCGATATGCATGTCGTTGCTTCTCTCGATGGCCGGCAGAATGGCCGTCTCCACATTCGCCCTCCGTGCAAGTGCGCCAAGGGCTCTCACGTCCTTCGGCAGACAGGAGCCTCCGTAAGCGAAGCCTGGACTGAGATAGGCCGGAGATATATTAAGCCTTTCGTCACGGCAGAACAGCTCCATCAGCTTCGCCGAATCGACGTCGTACGAGCGGCTGACGGCGCCGATCTCGTTGGCGAAAACAACTTTTAACGCATGAAACGAATTGTTCACGTATTTGATCATTTCTCCGATCTCACGATCCGTTTCGATAAACGGCGCCCCGATGTCCGCATACAATCGGCGCAGAACCGCCAAAGCCGTGTCGTTCGACGTTCCGACCAGCGTATAAGGCGGGTTGAAATAGTCGTTTATGCTCGAGCCCTCGCGCAAAAATTCGGGGTTGCTCACGACGGCAAAATCCCGCTCGGCCCGCTTTCCGGATTTGGCAAGCACGGCTTCGAGCGCGCTGCCCGTTCCCGGAGGAACCGTCGAACGTACGACAACCGTCATAAACCGGTCGCGCTCCGCGATCGCATCCGCGATCTGTTCGACTGCCCGGAACAGATGCGACAGATTCGGCTCCCCGTTTTTGCCCGACGGCGTTCCTACGCAAATCATGCATACATCGGCCTGCTCCGCAGCCTCCTTCATATTCGTCGTGGCGGTTAAGCGCCCCTTCCGGCTCATCTCCATAATCAGCGAAGCGATGCCTTCCTCGACGATAGTCGGAACGCCTTGATTGATTAACCGCACCTTCGTCGCGTTCACGTCAACCCCGATCACGCGATGTCCCATTCTCGCCAAACATCCGGCAGAGACGCATCCGACATAACCGAGACCGACAACCGCAACTGTAATCGATGCCTCTTGAGCCGTCATGTCCATTCCCCATTCCCATGATGTTTACGTTATGCAAGAACTTGGGCGAACTTGGCCAGCTCCCCGATCACTTTGCTTGCCGTCGCTTGCCTGCTGAATTTGCGCAATAGCTCCTTGCGCGCTTTTACGGCCCGTTCCTTGGCTGCCGGTTGGCTCCCGAATACGATTCGCATTTTTTCCCGAAGATCGCTTCTGGACGGCTCCGCCCATACATGTCCGATAAACGCGCGGTTTTCATTGTCCGTTATCTCCACGAAACGCTCCACCCCAACAAGATGCGAATTGCGCGAGTTCATAAAGTCGACCTGTCCGCTCCAATTCGTGCCGATAACCGGCAATTCCATCAGCATCGCCTCGAAAAAAGGTCTCCCCCAACCTTCCCCGCGCGTAGGCAGCACAAAAGCGTCGCATGCTCGGTACAGCTGCAGCAGTTCCTCCGTAGACAACATCTGGTCGATAATATAGATGGGCGGCCTGTCGCATTTCGGCTTCGGGTGCGCCTCAATCTGTTCCACCAGCAAGCCGTCCTTGTTGTTGTCCCTTATTTTGATAACGAGAGCGACATCGTCTCCGCTCGAAAATTCGTTCAGAAAGGCATCCAGCAGCACGTCATAACCTTTGCGCCGCTTCAGGTCGAAGACGGACAAGAAACGGAACGACTCCTGAACGGGAAGCGGCATCGCCAGGCCTTCCGGCATAAACCGGTCCGTATCGAAAAAGTTTGGGATTAGCCGGATCGGAACAGTTACGCCCGAGCTGACGAACGTCGTTTTGTTAAATGTGCTTTGGACCCATACTTCGTCGAAGCGGTTCAGCTCGGGCACCCAGCTACCCGGGATGCGATCCGTCTCGAAGGTGGTGCGGGCAATATTGACGCGAAATTCGGGCCTGCGCCGAACATAAGCGCCGACCCAGTTGTACAAATAAATATCGTTCGAGCCGAGCTCCGTCGTTTCGAACGATGAAATGAACCGTGCCTCCTCCGGCTCCAGCAGCCGGTTCCTCTCCTCTGCATCCCTGGCTTCGATACGGACACGGAAGCCGGCCTCGTGCAACATGCGAAGTAACATCCGGTTTCCTTCCGCCAAGCCGTGCCCGTTATAAAAAATGCCTTCCAAGAGCACATTCACGCCTCTTCCGTACCTCCTTATGCCGCCTTCAACCATATTTGTTCAGAGCCTTCACGACTCGCTCCGTTAATAGATCCAGACTGTACTGCTCGAGCAACTGCTTTCTCGCCGCTCGGCCCGTCGCCTTCGCTTCCTGCCGATGCTCCGCGACATACCTCATTTTCTTCTGCAAATCGCCAAGCGACGGCTCTGCCCAATAATGCCCGTTAAACATGGAATGCTCGTTATTCTCGATCCGAATCAGCCGTTCAACGTCGACCAAATACGAATTGCCCTCGCGCATAAATTCGGTTTGACCGCTCCAATTCGTCCCGATCGCCGGAAGCTCCATCAGCATCGCCTCAAAAAAAGGCCTTCCCCACCCTTCCCCCCTGGTCGGGAGCACAAAAGCGTCGCAAGCCCGATACAGGCTCCTTAGCTCTTGTACGGAAAGCATTTGACCGATGATGTAAACCGGGGGCTTCTCTTTTCTCGCCTTCGGGTGCCCGCTAATGATCGCTTCAAGCTTTGCGGCGTCGTTTTCGCCGCGTACTTTGACTACGAGCCCGACGGAATCCTCGGGACCGAATTCATTCAGAAATGCCTCCAGCAGCACATCGTATCCTTTCCGCTGCTGTAAGTCGAATACGGACAAAAAAAGGAACGATTCCGACGCTGGCAGCGGCAGCCGCTCTCCTTCGGGGTCATACTCCCCGACATCGAAAAAATTGGGCATCAGCACGAGCGGAACGTGAACGCCCGAGCCTCGAAACGAAACCAGATTAAACGAGCATTGCAGCCACAGCTCGTCGAAACGGTTCAGCTCCGGTATCCAGAAATCGGGGATGCGGTCCGTCTCGAACGTCGTACGGGCGATATTGACGCGGAAATCGGGACGGGCGCGAACATCGGACCCGACCTGGTTGCAAAAATAAACATCATTGCCGGTAAGGCGCGTTTGCTCGAACGAAGCGATGTACCCGATTTCAGCCGCAGACAGGACCAATTGTTTCTCCGCGCGGTCTCTTGCCAAGATTCGCACCCGGTATCCTGCCTGGTCCAAAATACGGAGCAGGATCCGGTTACCTTCGGCGAACCCGTGTCCGTTATAGAACATGCCGTCAAGCAAAATATTCACCGTTTGCTCGCACCTTTCTCTACCGCTTCGACTTTCGGCCGACGTTCGCGTAACATTACTGCCGGAACTTTTCGAGCTCGGCTTTAACTTTTTTCTCCACGAGCTCCATATTGTACTTCTTCAGCAGCTCCTTGCGCGCATATTTACCGACCTCTTTCGCCTCTTTCCGGTGTTCGTATACGCGTCTCATTTTTTTGCGCAAATCTTCGATGGATGGCTCCGCCCATTTATGCCCGTTATACATATCGTAGTCCGGGTTGTTCTTGATGCGGACGAGCCGCTCCACCTCAACCAGATACGAATTGCGCTCGTTCATGTACTCGGCCTGACCGCTCCAATTCGTGGCGATCGTAGGCATGCCCATAATCATCGCCTCGAATATCGGTCTGCCCCAGCCTTCTCCACGGGTCGGCAGGACGAAAGCGTCGCAAGCGCGGTACAGGCTGAGCAGATCCGGTGTAGGCATCATGCGATCGATGATGTGAATCGGCGGGCGTTTGGACGCGGGTTTCGGATGAAGCTCCAGCTCCTTGACTAGCCGCGGTGTTTCATCAGGACCGCGCACCTTAACGACAAGCACCGTATCGTCGTTCGGTCCGAATTCGTCCAAATACGCACGGATCAGCAGATCGTATCCTTTGCGCTCGCAAAGCTGGAACACCGACAAAAACTTGTAGCTTTTGTAGGGCAGCGGCAGCGGCAGCTTATCGCCTGTGACGACATACCGCGAGTCGTCGAAAAAATAAGGGATGAAGCGAATCGGCACCGTCACCCCGGAATCCCGAAACGTCTTAATATTAAACCGGCACTGCACCCAAACCTCATCGAACTTGTTCAGGACCGGCACCCAGCTCTCGGGGATGCGATCCGTTTCAAACGTCGTGTGCGCTATGTTTACGCGGAAATCGGGTCTGGCCTCCATCCGAAAGCCAACGTCGCGATTCAGAAATATATCGTTGTGTTTAAGCGTCGTCTTCTCCAGATAATTGACATAGTGATATTCCTTTTCGGTTAGTGCGATTCTGCGTTCCCGCAACCAGTCCCGGGGGAGTGCCTTGACGTTGTATTTGGACCTGTGCAGCATATGGAGCAGCACCCGGTTTCCTTCGGCATATCCCTTCCCGTTGTAAAATACGCCTTTAAACAAGATGTTCAAAGCGTAACCTTCCTTTCCAAAAGCTGTATTCTTATGAACCGGTCACCGGAATTTATTAAGCTCCGCAATCACTTTGCTCGACGTCGCCTCCATCGAATAGGCGGAGAGCAGCTCGGCTCGCGCTTTTTTACCTACCACCGAGGCGGCGGCGCGGTTTTCGAAGACATACCGCATTTTTTGCCGCAAATCGGAAACCGACGGCTCCGCCCAATAATGTCCGTCCAGCTCCGGCTTAGTCCGCACGGGCACAAGCCGCTCCACCTTTACCGGAAACGAGTTGCCTTCGTTCATATACTCCGTCTGTCCGCTCCAACTCGTCGCGATCACGGGCATTTCCATAAGCATCGCTTCGAACAAAGGTCGTCCCCAGCCTTCTCCCCGCGTAGGCAGGACGAAGGCGTCGCAAGCGCGGTACAGCCGGATCAGATCGGACCCGCTGAACATCCGGTCGATGACGTGTATACATGGCTTTTCCTCAGCCGGCTTCGGATGCGCGTCGATGATCTCCCGTAGCTTCGATACGTTTTTACCGCTACGTACCTTAATAACTAGCGCTGTGTCGTCCCGGCGCGTAAATTCGTCCAGAAAGGCGCGCAGCAGCACATCATACCCTTTCCTTTCCTTCAAATCGAAAACGGACAGGAACAAGTACGATCTCAGGGCGCCCAGCGCCATTTTGTCGCCTATCGGAACATACTGGCTATCGTCGAAAAAGTTCGGGATAATCCGCAGCGGCGCCTTCACTCCGGATAAAGCGAACGTGTGCGAATTAAACGCACATTGCACCCAAACCTCGTCGAACCGGTTCAGCTCGCTCACCCACGATTGCGGAATCCGGTCCGTTTCGAATGTCGTACGGACGATATTGACCCGGTAATCGGGATCGTAGCGGATTTCGGAACCGATCCAGTTGCACAAAAATAGATCGCGAGTCGGCAGCGTCTTTTGTTCGAAGGAGCTTAAGTAGCCCGTTTCTTCGGGAGACAGCACCTGTTCCTTCACCCACCCTTTATCGACCGGATGGATGCGCACCGTATGCCCGGCCTGCTCCAATATACGCAGCAAAATGCGATTTCCTTCGGCCAAACCGTGTCCGCTGTAAAACGCCCCTTTCAGTAAAATGTTCATGCCACGTATCTCCCCGCTTATGGTTCTTCCATAACTTTGCGGCAAACCCACAAGCCTTTGGTCCTCACCTTGACATACCATTTCGGCAGCTCGGAAACGAGCTTCGTCGGACCTTGCCACGTGTTTACATCATGAAAAGCGATGTAGCCGCCTGTAGCGACCATTGGGCTCCAATATTCGAAATCTTCCCGGACGGCCGCATACCGGTGGGATGCATCGATAAAAAGCAGCCCGATCGGCGACCTTCTCCGCCATTTCCGCGAAGCGTCGACCGTTTTCATCCGGATCGTTTCCACGTTTTCGCCCAGGCCGAGTTTACGCAAATTTTGTTTGAACTCATCCAGCACCTCATCGGGATGGTCGAGCGGCTTACCCGATGGCTTCCAGTTCCACAGATCGACCGCGTGCACCCTCCCTTCTCCCCTGTCCTGCAGCGCGCCGGAGAGCCAGCAAGTCGATTTCCCTTTCCACGAGCCGAGCTCGACGACCGTAGGAACGGGCGCCTTGTAGCGGGCAAGCCGGTAAAGCGTCTCTCCTTCGTTTCGTTCAAGCCAGCCCGGCACCGAGGAAACCATTCTGTATAAGTGTTCTATTCGTTCCTCATCGATCCGGTCTTTCTCCGAAGACATGAACATCCCTCCAAAAAAGTAGTCCTTCGCTCACCAGACATGTTCCCATCTTATGACGGAGGGAACATGCCCGTCATACCCAAACGGCAGGCTGGATGAAAATGTGCATCTGGACCATACGCCATCAAAGTTTTGCAGGCTGACCCGTTCCATTTGCCGGGTCCGTCCAGTTAGCCCGAACATATACAAATAACGGTTATATTTTTCGTTTGAAGGAAGGGATGTGTGACATTGGGCGATATGCGGGAGCTAAAGCCACCAAAGGAACATTATCGTTCGCCGGAAGAATGGATCCATTCCGCGGGGCTGGATCATAACAAACGGCTCAAATCATACTACAAGTCCGATCCGATCCATTTGAGGCAACCGAAGGGGTTGGAGCAGCCCGTCCACTGGATGTACCGTGCGTTCGAAAGCCAAAAGTGGAGGCAGCGGAAAGGGTATGTCGTCATCATGCCGGGAGGGCGAATATGCCGCTCGAGATGCACGATCTTGACCCCCGACCATAAGGAAATGTGGGATTTGTCGTGGCTCGTATACCGCGCCTCGAACGATCCGGAGCTGCAAAAGCTTCGCCGGCTCCCGCCGGTGTGCGATACCGCCGAAACCGTTGCGCTTCTAGGCATGCGGGAGAGCGGCATTTATTATCACTGGATGGTCGACGTGCTCCCGCGATTTCATATGCTCCGCATGCTCGGTATTCCAGCGGACAAGTACGTGCTGAACGGCGGCTGGCTGGCTCCCTTTCAGCTTGAGACGCTGGATATGCTCGGCATCCCCCGGGACCGGCTCGTATACAGCGACGACAATATGCACTTGAAGGCAAAGCTTCTGCTCGTGCCCGGCTGCGAATTCGGCATCGTGCCGAAGTGGGCGCTCGGGTTCGTGCGTCACGAGCTGATGGAGAAGCCGGGCATCCGGCCAAGCGGCGAGCGAAACCGTCTGTTCATTAGCCGGGCCAGGGCGAGCAAGCGGAAGCTGCTTAATGAAGCGGAGCTGATGAACCATTTAAGCAAGCGCGGATTTCGCAGCGTAGAGCTGGAAACGATGCCGGTAGCCGAACAAATCAAGCTGTTCGCGTCGGCGGAAATCGTGATCGGGCCTCACGGAGCCGGATTGACCAACCTTCTATTTTGCAAGCCGGGAACGAAGGTGATCGAGCTGTTTTCCCCAAACCATATGCATACGTGCTATCCGGTAGTCAGCCATCATACGGGACTCGAACATTATTATTTGGTCGGAATCGGCGATCGTCCGCCGGAATTTGTTAATCCGCGTATCCACGCGGACGATATTCAGATCGACCCGAAGCAGTTCCGAAGCATCCTTAAGCTTGCCGGCATTACTTAATACACCGGTTGGAGGTGCACTTATGACTATGGCCGATTTTCCCAAGATACCGGCTCTGAAAATCGCATTGCCTCCCAGAAGCCGGACACTTATCTGCAGCATGGCCGTCGGCGGGCTTCATATCGCCTGTATGCGCTGGATGGCACCTACCGTCCGTTATTACGCCCAGCGGCATCAGATGGACCATTTGCTCATACCGCTGCATCGGAACCGGCTTCATCCATCCCGCCCCGCTTCTTGGAACAAAGTCGTTTTGCTGAACCACATGCTCAAATCGTACGATACGGTCATTTGGATTGATGCGGATACGATCATGATGAATCCCGATGAACATATCCTTGCGGGAATCGATCCGAAAGCCCCGATGCATGTCGTCGCCCATGCGCTCGGCCGCAAAACGATACCGAACACGGGCGTATGGATTTGCAGGAACGATCCGCGTACGTTCAAGCTGCTGGAAGCGGTATGGAATCATACGGAGTTCGTGCACGACGGCTGGTGGGAGCAAGCCGCCTTGATGGATATGATCGGCTACGAGCCGAGGGAACGCGTTTGCCGGTTCCGCGGAATTACCCCGTTCACCTCCTGCGTTCACTTTATGGACGAAAAGTGGAACAGCCGTTATACCGCGCCCGCTTCCAAAACGAACATAATGCACTTTACGGGACCTAATAAGCCGCTTGAAGAGATGGAGCGGGCATACCGGACGTTCCTCGGGCATATCGCCGTCGTTTGAACGACGGCCCTGCCGGACTTTCGATGAATTTATAGGTTAGGTGGGACTTTGGTGAAGAAATCGACCAACATCCCCGTCCTGCCGATCCAATGGCAGAGGCGGGAGCGTACGTTACTTTGCAGTCTGGCAACCGGTAGCGAACATATGGAGATGCTCGATCTGATGGCCCCTACCGCCGCTTATTATGCCGGGTTACATCGTATGGACTGCTTAATGCTGCCGCTTCCGGACATACGCCTCGCTCCGGGCCGGCCGCCCGCCTGGGACAAAATAATCCTGATCCATCACATGCTGAAGCAGTATGAGACGGTTATTTGGATCGATGCCGATGCGATTATTTGCGACCCGAAAAAAGATATCCGCTCCGTATTGGATCGCAATATTCCTATGCATATGGTGGCGCACCGGATCGGATCGAGACTGATCCCGAATACCGGCGTTTGGATTTGCAGAAGCTTGCCGAAAACATTCGAGATGCTGCATCGCATCTGGAACGACGCCCGCTATGTGGAGCATAGATGGTGGGAGCAGGCGGCACTGATGGATTTGATCGGATTCGATCCGGATTCGATTACGTTCCGCGCCGTAACGCCTTACACACAGCATGTTCAGTTCATCGATCGGGAATGGAACAGCCGGCAGGGAGACTCCGCCCCTCACCCGATCATCTATCATTACTGCAGCAGGCCGAAGCCTATCGAAGATATGTACCGAAGGTATGACGAGTTTATGCAGAGCGTACTGTAGCTTCGAATCCACTCCATGAGAAACGAGGTGAATCCCCTTGAATAAGCGGGAAGAGCTTGTCCCTCCTTCCGGTTATTATCGGACGTTTGACGAATGGGCCGACATGTCGGCAATGAAGGGAACTCCTTCTTACCTTGAAACGATGAGCCTCGGCCGCCGCATCGTTTTCCAGCCGCCGGTCGGGCTGGAGAACCCTCCGCATTGGGTGTTCCGCAAGCTGTCGTCGTCGGTCATCCGGGAACGTCACGGGAACGTCGCCGTAATCCCGGGCGGCAAAGTTTGCGGCATAGAATGCGACATCATTACTCCGGACAACAAGCTGATCGGGGACTACTCCCTTGAATGGAAAAGCCATCCTTCCAATCGTTCGATATGGAAGATGGACAGTTTGCCTCAGCTGCATAAATCCGAGACCCCCGTCGCCGTGCTCGCGCTCAAGGACAGCAACATTTACTACCACTGGATGATGGACGTGCTGCCCACGTTTCACCTGCTTAAGCAATCGGGCATCAAGCCTTATACGTACGTCATTAACGGGAAGGCGTCCGCTCCATTCCAATTCGATTCGCTGGAGATGCTCGGCATTTCCCGGAAACGGATCGTACTCAGCCATCCCGGACTCCATATCTCCAGTCCGCTGCTCGTCGTTCCCCGGTGCATCGGGCGGTTCCGATCCAGATGGTCAATCGACTTTTTGCGCCGGGAGCTGATGACGTCCAGCGGAATCAAACCGTCGGCGGGGAAAGACCGCATCTACATCAGCCGCGAGAGAGCATCGAAGCGGAAGCTGCTTAATGAGAACGAAGTGATGAACGTGCTTGGCAGTCGCGGTTTTCGCAAGGTACATTTGGAAGGGATGCCGCTCACCGAGCAAATCCGGTTGTTCGCTTCTGCCGAAGCTGTCGCCGGTCCGCATGGCGCCGGGCTGACGAACACCGTGTTTTGCAACCCCGGCACGCGGGTGATCGAGATGTTCTCCCCCCGTCTCGTGCATACGTGTTATCCGATGATTAGCGGACTGCTCGGGTTAAAACATTATTACTTGGTCGGAACGGGCGATAAGCCTCCCGAATATGTCGACGTCCACGACCGACATGCCGACATTAGGGTCGATGTCAAGGAGCTCGTCCGCCTCCTGGATCTCGCAGGCATCCGGTAACGGAAGGGCGCTGCCTGCTGTTTAGGCAGGCATCCGCTTTTTTTCCGGAGTTTCATCGCAAAAGAAAGAACCGGGGGGCTCCCCCCGGTTTCTTTTTGAAGCAATCGTCTTTACCGGACCGCTCCGATTCCAATCCCCTCGTATTCGATTCCCCGCTTTTTCCACGGCGCCTTTCTCAAAAAGTTGCGCGTATCGAGGACGTAAGGCGTTCGCATGCGCCGCCGCATCGCCACCCAGTCCAGCCGCGCATACTCGTCCCAATGCGTCAGCAGCAGTACGCCGTCCGCACCTTCCGCCGTCTCTTCGCCCGAGCTGCAGTACCGGACCTCGAGGTCCGGATTTAACGTTTGGAACATGGCCATACCTTGCGGATCGTGTGCGGATACCGACGCTCCCAAATCGAGCAGGCCGGATATAATCGCCGACGCCTGCGTTTGCCGGGCATCGTCGGTATTCGGCTTGAACGTCAACCCCAATACGCCGATCCGTTTGCCGATCAAGGTCTTCAGCCGTCTGCGCACCTTCTCCACGCAGTAATCGTGCATGCTCCTGTTCGAATCGACGGCCGCTTGAACGATAGTAAGCTCGTTGCCATACTTGCGGCTCGCGGACAGCAGCTCGGCGGTATCTTTCGGGAAACAGCTGCCGCTCCAGCCGCTCGACACCTGCAAAAATTTCGCCCCGATCCGCGAATCGAGACCGACTCCGGCCGCCACATCATTCACGTCGGTCCCGAGCGCCTCGCACAACTTCGCCACCTCGTTAATGTAGCTAATTTTCACCGCAAGAAAAGCGTTCGATACGTATTTAATCATCTCGGCGCTTTTCTCGTCAGTCTCAAAGTAGACCGGCTCCGCCAAAGGTCTGGACGGCTGCGGGACAACGTCCGCCAGCGCGCCGTACGTTCGGCGGCCGAGCAGCGGAGCGTAAAGCTTCCGAAGCATGCGCCGCGCTTTCGCGTTTCCGGTTCCAATAACGATCCGGTCCGGATAAAAGACGTCCTCCAAGGCGTATCCTTCGCGCAAAAACTCCGGATTGCTGGCGACCGCGAACATTTCCCCATGTTTAAGGCCGGATCGCTCCTCGATTCGCGAGGCGACCAGCGCCGCCGTTCCAACCGGAACGGTCGATTTGTCGACGATGACGGTAAACCGGTCCCGGTTTATCGCGTCGCCGATAGCGTCCGCGGCCGACCTTACATAGGCGAGATCGGCCGTACCGTCCGGCCGCGACGGCGTCCCGACCGCGATAAACGCAACATCGGCGTCGCGGATCGAGTCGTACCGGTCCGACGCGGATAATAGCCGTCGCCGCACCATGGCATCGATCAGCGCGTCCAGGCCCGGTTCGTAGATCGGGCTCCTGCCGCTGTTAATCCGATCCACCTTCCGTTTATCCGAATCGATGACCGTAACGTGATGCCCCGATGCCGCAAAAGCGGCTCCCGTAACACTGCCGACATAGCCGGCACCGATGACCGCCACCTTCATGAACGCATTCCTCCCTGCATCCGTTCTCTGTAAGCGGATATCGTTCGGCGGAGCCCTTCCTCCAGCGATATTTCCGGCCGCCAGCCGAGCAGCGCCTCCGCTTTTGCGATGACGGGGCGGCGCACCTTCGGATCGTCCTCCGGAAGCGGCATGTACCGGATAGCGCTACTCGTCCCGGACAATCTGATAACCGTTTCCGCAACATGCAAAATCGTATGCTCGACCGGATTGCCGATGTTGACGATTTGTCCGTTGGCCGCTTCCTTATCCATCAGCAGGCGAAGGCCGCTGATCGTGTCGTCGACATAGCAGAACGAACGGGTTTGGCTGCCGTCTCCATATACCGTTAAGTCATCGCCGGCGATCGCCTGCGTGACGAAGTTGGAAATGACTCTCCCGTCATCGTTGCGCAGCCCGGCGGAATAGGTGTTGAAAATGCGCGCTACTTTTACCGGAACATGGTACCGGTGAAAATATTCATAGCAGTACACTTCACCGAGCCGCTTCGCTTCGTCGTAACAAGCGCGAGGCCCCCACGTGTTTACATTCCCCCGATACTTCTCGTCTTGGGGGTGGACGAGCGGATCCCCGTACGCTTCGCTCGTGCTCGAATAGACGAGCTCCGCTCCGCTTCGCCTGGCCAGCTCCAGCATATGCTTCGTGCCGGTCGTATTGACCTCGATCGTATCAAACGGAAAAGCCTGGTAAAACTTCGGAGACGCAGGAGACGCAAGATGGTAAATGTTCGTCACGCCTTCCAGCTCGGGCAAAGTAATGATACCCGGATCAGTGACGTCGCAGCCGATAAAGACGAACGAGCCACCAAGTCCAACCGAGCGTAAATTGTCAGCTTTGCCCGTGCTTAAGTTATCGATGCCGACGACTTGCCGTCCTTCCGCAAGCAGCCGCCGAACCATATGCGAGCCGAGAAAGCCTGCGGCTCCCGTCACTAGCGTCTTGCTCATTGCCTCTACTCTCCTTCCGCGGCCATTTCGCGCAAAAACGAACGGAACGGTACCCGCAGCGTATCGTCCTTGCAAGCAAGCTCGACCGTCGCTTTCAAAAAGCCCATTTTATCGCCGATATCGTAAAGCTTCCCTTGAATAAGATGAGCATAGATCGGGTGGCGCTGCGTCCAGTGCTGCAGCGCGTCGGTCAGTTGAATCTCACCCCCGATACCCGCAGGCAAACTTTCCAAAATAGGAAACATGAACGGGTCGAGCACATACCTTCCGATGATCGCCATATTGGAAGGCGGATCGGCCACCGGTTTTTCCACGAAACGCTTGACCCGGAAAAGCCGCTCGCTCAGCGGGTCGCCGTCGATGACCCCGTATTTGCCCACCTCCGACCATTCCACCGAATCGACGGCGACGACCGGCGCCTGCTTCTCCTCGTAAACGGCCAGCAGCTGTTTCAGACACGGAACTCGGCTGTCGACGATCATATCGCCGAGCAGGACGGCGAACGGCTCCTGCCCGATGAATTTGCGGGCGCACCAGACGGCATGACCTAAGCCGAGCGCCTGCTTCTGTCTGACGTAATGGATGTCGGCCAAATGGGCGATATCCTCCACCATTTTCAGCAAGCCGTCTTTCCGCTGCTCCCTAAGGCTCGACTCCAGTTCGTGATTGAGGTCGAAATGGTCCTCGATGGAACGCTTGTTTCTCCCCGTAACGATAATGATGTCTTCAATGCCCGAGGCAACGGCTTCCTCTACGATATATTGAATGGTCGGTTTATCTACGATCGGTAGCATTTCCTTCGGCATCGCCTTCGTAGCGGGCAAAAATCTCGTCCCGAGGCCTGCCGCCGGAATAATCGCTTTTTTCACCCTTTTCATGTCATTTCCCCTTCTTACCCGTACTCGACAGACAGCCACGGCTTCTGTACGGCAGATATGGCAGGAGCATAAACGCCATAGTTGCTCACGGCCCCTGTCAGCCATTTGCAGGCGAGCTCCGTGCAATCCCATCTGAAAACAGCTGTCCTCTTGGAGAGCTTGCGAACCTTCCTGTATAAAGGTTTAGGGCGGATGCGCGGTTTGCGCCTGGAGACGGCCTGTTCGTTCCAGTCCCTACTAATCCGATGAACGCGTAATGTCGTTCCCCTCGCCGGAATAAACATGACCGCCGATCGGATGGTGGCTCCGGGCGGCAGCGCAGCCAGATCGAACGAAAAGTAACAGCGGAGCGATTTGCCCTTGCGCACGCGGTGAATGCGGTTTGGCTCGAGCGTAAGGGTACCCGCGGCTGAAATATTGTCCTCGGCTTCGGCTATGGCCACTTCCGGCAATGGGTCCGCATCTGTGACAGGTGGAGCGGCTTCACCGGCGAAATCGGGTGCGGGCTGCGGCGCATCCGTCTCGAATGCGGCATTCTCATCCACATCGCACCGATCTTCGCGACCGTCGATGAGGGAGAGGATGCGACTTGCATACCGGGTTGCCGAATGATTCACAGACACATAAGCTCTTGCCTGCTTGCGCATTTTTTTGCGCAGCTCCGCATCCTTGTATAAATAAAACATCGATTCGAACAGCGGCTCCCGGTCACCGGTGCCGGAATCGGTTTTGCGCACGGTATCGTCGGGTAGATCCAGATGAGCTCCCGTTCCGAGCACGACGGTCGGCTTGCCATAGGACATCATCTCGAGCAGCTCGTCAGTCGGCTCTTCCGATCTCGGTTCGCGCAAATATAAGCAAACATCGGACCGGCTCATCCTTATTCCGTACTCGTTCTCCTCCAGCGGACCGAGAAGCTCGATCCGGTCCGTCAAGCCGAGTGCCCCCGCATACGCCTGAAGCTGCTCGCGGTAACCCGGATCGATGTCGCCACCCACCCACAGCCTGACATTGTCATAGCCGCCGTCGACGAAGCTCCGGATGCATTCCATCGCCGACTCCAGTCCATCGCCAGGCTCGATCGTTCCGTAGCAGGCAAAAGTAAAATCACGGTCCATAACAGCCGATACCATCACAGGGAGCTTGAATGGCTTGCGGTACCGGATGACGCTCCGGCATCCTTGCTCAGTAAGCAGACGCGCCGTCTCTGCCCGGTGGACGACGAGGGTGCACTGATCCGCCCGCAGCAGATGACCGATGTCACATTCGCCTTGGAACAAGCTCGCCCCATCATCCTCCACCAGCACAATTCCCGGATATTGCACCATATAGTCCGATACGATCGTCTCGCCGTTTTCCAAACGGACTAAGTATATAATCTCCTTGTAATCGTCGGCCCTGTCCGGAAACTCCTCATGGCGGAGCAAGCGGACCCGCTTGTTCGGCGCAGCTTGAAAAGAAGCCTCCCATCCGTCACCCGCGTAAATGTCGCAATCGTAATGTTCGGTCATCATGGGCAGCAGAAGCGGAATGCGGGCCGAACGGGCGCGGGGGGAAGGCAGGTCTGCAATAATGGCGACCCGTTTCCGGCATACCTCGCCAAATGCGCGCAGCACCTTCTCTGCGCATGTCCTCCATTCATACTTCCGTGCCAGCAGCTTCCCTTTGGCGACAAGCTCTTTTTTCGGCGACTCTCCGCTCAGCAGCTGCCGCAAACCGATATGAAGCCGCTCAGGATCATACAGGTCGGTCCGGTATACCGCATCCTCGCCCACCTCGTTCCACTCGGCGCGATCTTGAGCCATTACAGGCGTGCCGCACGCCATCGCTTCCAAAATCGGAAGTCCGAGAGCTCCCTCCGCTGCGAGAAACAGGAACAGCTCCGCGCCTCCGTACAGACTGGCCAGCTCCTCGGTACCAATCGGACCGGTCCAGCGGATTCGATCCCTTATCCCCGCCGTTTCCGACAGCGCCAGCAGCTTCTCCCGTTCCGAGTCGGCGGGCTCGCCCTCGATCACCAAACGACACGGAACGTCCAGCTCCGGGTTCAACATGCCGATGGCGGCAATCAGAGCTTCTCCTTGACGCCCCCCCAGTTCTGCCCCCGCGCAAAATAGGTACCGTTCCCCCGTCCCAACGCCGGAAGCGCAGCGGTCCGTCCGCTCGGGTGAACCGAACCGTGCGTCGATTCCGCCTGCGACAACCTCGATTTGCGACGCCGGAATGCCGGCCGACCGGATCGCTTCCCTCCTGAGAGATTCGGAGACGGTCAAGACGAGGTCGCAGCCGCGAATAAATTCGATGTTGCGCCGAATCATTTCATGGCTTCCTTCGCCCTGCGGACCGCTATCCCGCATACGCGGTACGATTCGTCCCAGAAGAAGAACGGCCACCTTCGTTTTGCCGAACCATTCCTTCCTCCAGCCGTATTCCCGGCCCGGATACGGCTCGACCGCCAGAAACAGGTCAACCGACTGTTCCGCCAAAAAACGGCCGAGCCTCTCTTTGCACAGCTCTTCACTATCGCCTTCCGCATTCGGCTCATAACGAACAAAAGAGTGCTCGGAACCGTTATGGCCGAGCGCTTCGATCAAATTGCCGATGTAGCGTCCCTTCGCAAATCCGTCGAAATGTCCCGGAAGAAGAGGCACGCAAAAAGCGACAATCATAAATTCACCACCTTAATCGGCTGGAAAATGCGACTCACACTCGCGACTTTTCCGACATTTATGCATTATATGCGCCCGAGAAAGGTGATCTTGGACCGTTAACCCTACGGCAAATAAATTGGCGTTTGACCTAGAAAAAAAGAAACCGATGAAATCTCGCGGGCGATCCCATCGGCTCCAGATGCATTTTTATTTTTTGCGGCGCTTTTTCCTTTTCTTCGATTTCTTCATGAAATACTTCATCGTTGATTTCAGCAACTTTTCAAAAGGCACCTTCTCGATAAGGAGAGAGGCGGCTTGATCCAACGACGGAAGCCCCCCCGTCCCCGCTTCAGCCTCCTTTGACGTACGGTCACGCTCCGTTTTTCCCGGATTCTTCATGCTCTCAAGTTCATTTCGGACGAACTGCCTCCACTCGGGGTCATTCTCGGCAGCTTTCTTCGATATTTCTGCCGGTCTATTTTTTTTGCTGTCTACCTTCACTGAAGAAAGATAAGCCTGATCGGTTTGGCTGAGATCAGACTCAAGTCGACTTTGACGTTGATCCAATGGTAACCCTCCCAGTTTCAATTTGGGCGACAACTCTCCGATCTTGGACAATCCATGAGGAGCAGTAGTGCGACCACTCTATCAGTTTCTGTCCTTCATATGTTTATGAGACGCTCTGCGTCTGTGAAATGGACTGAAGCGGAAATCTTCCGAACAATGTGCGGGTACCTATGAAAATCGCAGATAGATGCACATATACTGAACTCAAAATAGTTGATTGTAACAGTCTGGATGCAGGTAAGCCAAATTAGGGCAGAGAGGTGGGAACGATAGTGGGTATCAAGAAGAGGAACATGGGATTTGCGGACAAAGCGCTATTTATTCTCGGACTGACATTAAGCGGTGTTATTACCTTTGTTCTTGTAGTGGGCGTAATCATTGCGGTGATAAAATTATATATGGACGAAAAATTGCACCCAATGGAGGTCATTTCCTCCCCCATGCTGGACGACAACCCCGAGTCGGAGCTCATCGCCGCTCCGGCTGAGCAAGATGGCGGGAATGGTTCGGCTTCATGAAGATGGACGAAATAGGAAACGTGAAGGCATCATAAGGGGGGGAAGCCAATGCAAGGGGACAGTAAACAGTTCTCGAGGATTTTGCGCGAAATCAAGCGGGAGTTTTTCCGTTTCGCCGACAGCTATGCAAAGGCCGTTAAAGACGGCGCAGATGTGACCGGCAAAAATATAATAGAGGATTTATCCAAATCGGATCAGCCTACCGATATTTCCGTAGGAAAATTTATTTCGGCCGTTAAAAGAGGCGTCCAACATGCAGGTGAACAAATGATTAATTCGGGAGCGGATCACGTCCAGCAAATGAAAGAAAAACCGAAAAAAAAATGACGCTAGCGAAAAAAGCTTCCTTCGGAGCTTATGCAACGAAGGAATTGGTAAATTAGTTCCCCCCTCGCGGACAAACATACATTTTCCATAAACTGAGTATTTTATCCAACCGCTATAGGGGGAACGTACATATCGTATCAAGTAGATTGGAATTACAAGGAGGGGATTGTCCGCGTCCCTTTGCAGGTTGGAGGAAGCGAGATTCTCAATATCCGACAGACGGCTGCAGATTCACGTCATTTCGCCGGAGTTATCATTGGGAGGTGATAGGAATGGCAGTTGACAGCGCCCATTGGAAACAGTTTGAGGAAGCCAAAACACTCCATAATAAAGGAGTGGACGGAGACAAAAAAGCGGTGATCCAAGCAAACGAATTGCTCGTAAAGCTTCGTGAGGCCGAGCCCAATAATGCGCTGATCGAAGCCTACTACGGCAGTACACTCGTTCTATTAGGGCGGGATGCCGTTAAAATCATGGAAAAAGCGGATAGGGCGCAAGAAGGATTGGACGTATTGAACGAGGCCATTACGCTAGACTCCAACCATAAAGAAATTCGGCTGCTGCGCGGGAACATTTGCCTGAGGCTGCCGGAGTCCTTTTTCCAATGCTCGGAAACGGCGATCGAGGACTTCACCTTTCTACTGAACCGCAATAAAGAGAATCCCGGCTACCTTACGCCAAATCAAGTGCCCGACATACTGCGAAACTTAAGCTCAGCTTACCAAAATGCAGGAAAACCCGACGAAGCAAAGGCAGTCCTGCAGCATTTCGCACCGCTAGTGCGGAAAAAAAAGGATAGGAAAGAGGGGGAGGAGACCCATTGACACTCGATAAGAGACTCGAAAGGATCAAATCGCTGTATAAAGAGGGAACGAAAGGCAATGCAGCTGCCGTTCATGAAGCGTATCAGCTGCTAGAACGGCTACGGCAGGAATATCCGGACCATCCTCTTGCAGAAGCTTACCACGGCAGCATCATGCTCTTAATCGCCCGGGATAAAACAAAACCGCTTGAAAGGTTGAAATGGGCTAAAAACGGCTTGAAGCTTCTCGATAAAGCGGTAGCGGCCGCACCGAACGACAGCAGGATCCGCTATTTACGCGGCAGGTCCGCATACAGGCTGCCGGAAAAGCACTTTCAACGGACGCAGACGGTCATCGAAGATTATAACTTCGTCCTCAATCAAGAGGTTAAGCTAGGGAGCATTGACTACACGAGACTATCCTACGAGCTCGGTGAGGCGTATCGCAGAATCGGTCGAAACGAGGATGCGGCAAGATGCTGGACAAAGCTGGAGCAGCAGACGCAAGATCCGGAATTCAAACGGCTTCTCGGGCAAAAGCTGCAGTTGTTGAAAGGCAAGCCTGCGGTCGAACACATTGAGTCAAACGAAAGTATCACTTCGATGTTGTTAAAAAGAACCGCTAGCGCCGCAGGAACTGTATTTCTTGACTGGGTGGAAGAGAATAAGAAGAAAGAAGAACGCCGTGAACGCAAACGCCGCAAGAAGGAGAAGAAGAGGAAACGGCACTAGACACAAATCGAGACTGTCGATTGAATCGCTTGGAGCCCTTCGACAGTCTCAATCATCCCTTACACCGATGTAATCCGGGATCGGAAAGGAGGTGAAAGATATGTCAGATATGATTAAAGGGGTCTTCAAAGGATTAAAGAATGAAATCGTGCATCTTGCCGAAGCTGCTTTGAAAAGCGGCGCTACCAACATCAGCCACCAGCTAATGAATGTGACGAGCGGCGAAAATAAAACGACCAATCTTAAACTCGGAACGCTCACCGATGCCTTGAAGAGCGGTGTTATGGCGACCGGCCAAGATTTAATGTCGGTGGGACTGGAGCGCGTTAAAGCACTCTCTCCAGAGGACAAGACATCGCAAGCGTCCGTGGAAACCGCGAGTAAGAAGCGATCGGAGAGAGAGAAATAGATTCGGCTTGAACGAAACAAAAAGACGACTTTTGCTCGGTTTGATGAGCAGTCGTCTTTTTCGCTTATAATCGGCTTTCAGTTGCACTAGCTCACCCAATTGACACGGTTAAGCTATCGTTCGTTTACGGCTTCCAAGGCGATATCCAGCACTTCCTCGATGGAGCGGGCGTAGCGGTTCCGTTTGATCAGCGATACGCCGATTTCAAGCGCGATCCGCTGCGCGCGCTCGCGGGCAGTCGCATCGTCAATGTGATCGATGTCTGCGACGTGGATAAAACCGTAGACGCGGCACACCGTTAATACCCCGGCAAAACCGACTGTGTCCTGCAGCAGTCTTGATACATACAAATTTTGGTACCCTTTGGTCTTAGCCATCCGGTCGGCGATGTGTCCATTCCAAAGCTCGCGGAACCGAAGCTCGAATTGTGTCCATAAGTCGCGCACGGTATCCAGCAGGTAACGGCGGTAAACGATGCGCTCCGTCTCGTCCTTGCTCCAACCCTCCTGGCCCGAATAGTTCAGCAGCAGATTGGCGATAAGCGTACCGATATCAAATCCGATAGGGCCGTAATAAGCAAACTCGGGATCAATAACCTTCGCCGAATCCGGCTTGATGAAAATATTATCCGTATGCAAATCGCCGTGCAGCAGAGCCTGCGCGTTCGTCAAGAACTTTTCCCGCAGCAGCATAGCCTCGAGATGCAGCTCCGCGTCTGCCCAAATGCTCTCAACCGCATCGCGAATACGCGGCTCGAACCGATTCATCCGGGACTTCGTGTATGGCGCGTAAAAGATGATGTCCTCGGTGATATTGCAAAGCTCCGGATTCATGAAAGCTTTCATCAGTCGCTTTTTCTCCTGTTGCTCCATAAATAAGTCTGAGGTGAAAAACGACATCTGCGCCAAATAAGCTCCGATTTGTCCGGCAAATAACGGGAAACGGCCTCGCTCCATCAATCCGAGGCGCACAAGGGTATGATCGCTCAAATCCTCCATGGCCATGAGCGCCAAATCTGGCTCATATCCGTAAAGCTTTGGCGTCAGATCCGGACATAGCTCCCTCTGAACGCTCAAAGCCTCTTTTTCGATGCGTACTCTATCCAGCGATAACGGAACCGATTCGCCGATCATCTTGGCATAAGGCAGCGCCTGCTTCACAATTAAGCTGCGCCCTGATTCCGAATCCGATATATGAAACACATGGTTCAGATTACCGTCGCCGATCTCCCGTACTATCAGCTGCGCGCCATCCGGAAATATATCCTTGATGCCTCGCGCATACTCGACCGCATCCTTTTGCGTCAAAATGTAATATGCCATTTCCGAATCCCTCCGAATATACGGCGACATCCCGCTAAGAAAAGCGCACCTCCTAAAGATCATCGGCTTTACCCAAGGGGTTTCCTATGTTTACTTTAGGTGTGCGCTTCTTCTTTGCGTTGTTGCTTTATACTTTTCCTACCTTCTCCTGTACTTTCATAAGTTTCTTTTGCGTTTTCACCTCTATCTTTGCTTTTTTCTCCACGTATTTTCCCTCATCTTTTCCTGCTTTCCCTTGTAATTTGGCCAGTTTCTTTTGCGCTTTCTCCATTATTTTCGCAGTTTTCTCTATCACTTTCGTTTCCTCGTTCGCATGAACAGCCGCTTCGGTAGATTCATCAGCGGCAGCATTTTCTTCTATAACGACCTTCTCGACTGCATGTTCCTCAGCCATGCTCTTCCCTCCTTTACGATTTCTCTATATGAAATGCAAAAAAATACGATATTGACTCGGACAAATGAAGCAGGATATGTTGACCATTTTATTTGCAACGAATGCCGCATCGATAAAAAGGCTTACATACTGTCATAGAAAACACCGATAGTTGTCAAGTAATCACATACACCTAACACGGAACATGCTTGTTCGGCATAAATTGTTACATATGCCATTTTTCATGGGGAGGTTGGTACGGCATGGCGAAAGACACGGCCTCTACGAAACGGTTCAAGGAAGCCAAGAAGCTCCATCAAAAAGGGGTGGACGGAGATAAAAGAGCGGTGAAAGCGGCGTACGAAAAGTTTGCCAAGCTTCGTGCCGAGGAACCCGGCAATGCCCTTTTCGAAGCTTATTACGGCAGCACGCTGACTCTGCTCGCGCGGGATGCAGCTAAGCCTTTGGAAAAAGCGGAGATTGCGCAAAATGGGTTAGACTCGCTGGATAAGGCCATATCTATGGATCCGAACCATAAACGAATTCGATTGCTGCGCGCGAACGTTTGCGTGAAGCTGCCGGAATCGTATTTTCAAAGCTCGAAATCAGCAATTGAGGATTTCAATTTTTTGCTGGACCGTTATAAAGATGACACCGAATTTATGTCCAAAAATCAAGTCACTGCAATATTGCGGAATTTGGCCAGCGCCTACGAACATGCTGGAAAACCGGACGAAGCGAAATCCGTCCTGCAGCGGCTCGCCAAACTCGAAAGAAAAAAATAACTGGATTGAAAAAGGCCTTGAGTCCAGAGACTCAGGGCCTTTCCGCGTTCTTCAATGCTGTTCGTTCATGAAACGGTTCAACCGGTGGCGGATCATATGTGGATTGAAGTACTCCATCATGTGTATGCCCGGTACCGTATCGTAATAAATGCAATACTTTTTATATGGCATAGGCTCATTTATTGGGGAGAAATACAGTTTGAACGGCTTTTGAAGGAAACCGCCCGACTCCGGCTCACTTCTCCAGCCGTAATCTACCAGTCTGCGTGAAGTTTGCAAGCCGAGTCTGCTGATCGTCTTGCCGATCCCTTCTTGCCTGGCCGTCAGCGCCTCAAACATGGGGGCCGGTACGTATTTCGAGCAGACGAGCGCAATATTGTGGGAGACGACGATATTGCTCTTTGCGCTGATCAAGATCGATTCTCTTCTAAAGTAAGGCGCTCCGGAGATTTCGCCCGATTGCTCGAAATCCCCCGCCTCGACCTGCTCCTGCGAAATGACGCGAACCGTCATTTTTTCGTCCAATAACGTTTCGAGAATATCGGTCGTACGTCCGTCTGTCCTGAGCAATATTTCGAACAGCAGCTTCTCCAAAAAATCATATACCGTTTTCTCTTTGTGCGAATTCACGCCCCAATCCTTTGCTCCCGTCATGAACATTCCTCCAATATTCGCCTGGGAAGCCGCAGATGACCCCTCATCTACTCCGCGCTTTTATACAAGCCGGACCCGCGAAGGCCGCCCCAAAACGAATAAAATTCGTCGATATTGATTTGCTGGGCGGCATCGGATAGAGCTGCCTGCGGATTCGGATGCGTTTCGACCATAATGCCGTCCGCACCGGCTGCGAGCGCCGCTTTCGCGCAAGGAAGCAAAATGTCTTTGCGTCCGGTCGAGTGGCTCACATCAACGAGTACGGGCAGATGGGTTTCCTGCTTTAAGAGCGGAACTGCGGATATATCAAGCGTATTCCGGGTCCATTTTTCGTAAGTGCGAATACCGCGTTCTATCAGCAACACCTGCTCGTTCCCACTGGCCATAATATATTCAGCCGCTAGAACGAACTCATCCAAAGTGGCGGCTATGCCGCGCTTGAGCAGCACGGGCATGTTCGTCTGTCCAACCGCCTTCAGCAAATCGTAGTTTTGCATGTTTCGGGCGCCGATCTGGATAATATCGATATATTCGGCTGCAGACTCCAATTGGGAAGGAGTCATGATTTCGCTGATCGTAACCATATCGTATTCGTCCGCTACTTCTTTCAACATTTTCAATCCTTCCAGGCCCAAGCCCTGAAAGTCGTATGGCGACGTTCTCGGCTTGAATGCGCCGCCGCGCATGATGCCCACCCCTACGCTTTTCATAGCCGCCGCCATAGCCCGCAGCTGTTCTCGGGACTCTACGGAACAGGGGCCGGCAATCAAGACATGCGACCCTCCGCCGAAAACAGCATTTTTCACGCGGATTATCGTATCCTCGCTTTTCGTTTGGCGGCTTACGAGCAATTTGCGCCCGCCTCCGGTCTGCGGACGCTCCCGAGACAGCGCATATATTTCCTTAAACAATCTTTCCAATGCCGCTTGATCGATAGGCCCCGGATTATGCTTGGTTATTTCGTTTAATGCCCGCTTCTCCTCCGCCGGATCATTTTTGGGTAAGCCGAGTGATTCGATTGTTTGTCCGATAGCCCCGGCAATACGTACCCGTTCGCTGAGGAGTACGAGCAATTGTTGATCGACGCCGTCCAATTGATTTCGCAACTGTTTCACATGCTCATTCACGCACGTTCTCCCCTTTACCGTCACTTGTTCCTCGCTTTGACTGTTTAATTGCTTGCTGCATCAGCCGTACCGCCTTCACGCTTCTGAATATAGATTGGCTTTCGCGAAGGATTGTTTTGCATGAGCTCCTCCCGGTTAAGCAGCTTTCCGACGGGGGCGATCTCCACAGTGACGGGCACCTTTAACAGTTCGGACAGCTTCGTCTGAATTCCCTCCTCCGACCATTCGGCACAGCGATACGATTCGAGGATGAAGTGAAATCCGTTCTCCTGCTGGATCGCTTTCCATGCATCGGGTGCGGGAGCGAGCGAATATACGGCGTCCTGAATGTCCTTGGCGTCCAGCACAACCTCCCCGAAGACGCACCGGTCCTTGAGCCGGCCGTAATGAACCAGTTTGCTTCCGGCCCGACCGCACGCGCAGCATACCGGCTCTACAGAAATGACGTCTTCGTTGTAATATCGCAGCAGCGGCGAAGCTTGATGTGTCAGCGTCGTAATCGCGGCTAACCCTCTCTCGCCAGGCGCAGCATATCCCAAGCCGTCTTCCTGCAGCACTTCTACGATAAAATCTTGCTCTGCGATGTGCATCGTGCCATACTCGCACATGGCGGCAATATTGGCCGTCTCGGTAGAGCCGTACAGATTGAATACCGGAACGCCCCAAAGCCGTTCGATATGCTCCTTCCTGCGCTCGCCGATCAATTCTCCTGCCGAACAAATCGCCCGCAATGCCGTGAAATCGTTTCTCGTTTCCATACCGAGCAAGCGCGCCGTCTCGGCGAGCAGCTCCATTTCCCTCGGAAGTCCGGCGATGACCGTAACGCCGAGACGTTTCATCAGCTCCAGTACCCTGGGGTAAGGCGTAACCGTATTGCGCCCGCTCGCCGGGACGACGCCCGCTCCCGCTTGCCGGCACGCATGCTGCATCAGAAACGCAGGGACCGACATCGCGTACGGAAAACGGATCAGAACGAAATCTTCCGAAGTTAGCCTTGCGCCGCACGCCCCCATCTGTCTCCCGCCGGTTTCCAGATCATCTATTGTAAACCAAGAGGCGGAAGGTTCACCGGTCGTCCCGAACGATTCATGGTATTGCGCGACTTGTTTCATTTCAGCCGCGAGATGGCCGAAGGCACCGGCCTTTCGCAGATCCGCTTTCGTGGTGAGCGGGAGATGAGGGATACGATCTAATCCGATATCGCTCAAGTCGTAATCCGACAGCTTTTGTTTATAAAGCGGTGATTTCGTTAAACGGGTCAACAAGTCACTCCATTTTCGTTCCCGTTCGCTTCTGTCGCTCAGCATTAAGAACGCTCCCCTTCAAATTGTTACGTTCTTTATTTGATGTAAACCCGGGTCGCTTTACCGAATGTCCGCGGCAAACCGTGCTTGATCTCTACGCTGCATTCGATCCCTACGCGCTCCAGCATATGAGCGCGAACTTTCGAAGCCAGCCCTTCGTCGCTCATCTCGGTGCGGAACGGCTCGGCCTCGATCGTCAAGCGGCCTTGCTCGAGAATGAAATGATACCACATGCCTACTTCCGGAATTTCCAGCAGAAAGTTTTCCAGCATAAACGGAGGGTAATCGGTGCCGTCCAAATTCAGCATCGTCTCCATTCGACCTCTAAGGTGAAGCACATCCATCGTGATGCCGCAAGCGCATTTCGACTTTTGCAAATAACCGATGTCACCGCTGCGGTAACGCACCATCGGCATTCCTTCACGCAGCAGCGTCGTCACGACGATTTCGCCGGTTTTGCCGTAGCCTAGCGGGGCGCCCGTGGCGGGATCGACGATCTCCGCTTTTACGTGACCTTCCACGATGTGGTACCCTTTATGCTCTTTGCATTCGACAGCCACGACGCCGCATTCGGTCGATCCGTAAAAGAACGATACTTCGCACCCCCACCATTTCTCCAGCCGTTCACGGAACGTGTAAGAGCACCCCTCTCCAGTTAGCACAATCCGGCGCAAACGAATATCCACACCCGGCCGAATGCCGTACTTCTCGCTTTCTTCGGCCAGTAGCGCCGCGTAGGAAGGCGTAGTGACGAGCACGGTGGCCTGATATTCCTTCATTAATTCGAGCGACTTGTCGACGGGAGCCATGTATCCGCCTTTACCGAGCGAAAGAATGGCGGTTCCGAATGCGAATTGGAACAGGCGTTGAAACCCTAGGCCGGGAAGCGCGAATTCGTAAGGGAGTGCTATGGCGGCGATGTCGCTGTCCGATTCCGGGAACAGCTCCAAATATTTGGGGAGCAGATCGTAAACATATTGATCGGCTAACGTATAGGATGTATAAATCGGTTTTCCGGAAGTTCCGCTCGTCAGGTGAACTTGACCGATCTCCTTCGGCTCGACGCACAACAGCTTCATTTTATCTCCGCGGATGACGTCTTTTTTGAGCAGCGGAACGGTCGATAATTGCTCCAAACTGTCGATCTTCGGTTGTGTAAACCCGGCCTGCTCCAAAGCGGATCGATAAAACTCGTTATGATCCCAGACGTGCTGCAGCGTCAAATTGATAGCCTCCAGTTGATATTGCTCTCTTCTCTCGCGCGGCAGTTTTTCTATCGTGATTCCTTCCTCATCCAATTGGTGAAAGAAAGATTTCAGCTGTTCCAAATGCGATGTATGCTCGTCGATCGAAACCGTCATCTTATGCGACTGTGTTTTCATGCGCGTCCTCCTCTTCGTTCGTTTAATTCCGGTTCTATGAAGCCTAGCAACCCTACCTGCGGCCTAGCAAAACAGGCGTTAGGGCAGCAGGTAGGTTGGATTGTTCAAAGTAATGGTAATGGAAGAACGTGCTTGCAACAATCAACAGAGGCCCAGCGGGAGCAAAATTGGTACAAACACTGAGGCCCGAACTAAGAGAACTCATATATTCGCATATTTTGAGAAAAACGGTGCCTCGAAAAGGGCGGCATCCGCTTTTGACGGTTTCACACTTATAGAGAGCTACATACGATATGGAAGGGCGCACAAGTCGGACGCTATTCGAAAAACGGAGGGATCCATTTGAATATTGCCGCCAAGCTGCACAAAATTGTCCTCTTGGAGGACCGGGAATTTATCTCGGAATTGTACCGCAGCATTTTGGACCGGGAAGTGGACGAGGAAGGAATGAAGCATCACCTCCGGGAACTTGGGAAAGGCACTCCCAAGCACGGGATCGTGATTGCAACGTTGCAGGCGGACGAAGCGCTCCGCTTATACGCGCATTCCTCCCTCTCGGGGAAAGCCGAGAACGGCGGCAGCAAAGTATCGGGCGCCCTTAGGCGCATATTCGATATGAAGCATGAGCCGTTCGTTCACAGCCTGTATCGGGACCTTCTGTGCAGGGAGCCGGATCAACCCGCTTATGCAGGCTACGTAGACTCCCTGAACAGAGGGAAGTCGAAGTTTTCCGTTTTCGCGCGCTTCGTCTCATCCAGCGAATTCGAATCGTTGCTAGCGCTCGACAAATACGCGTTTGCCAGACGGGCGCTGGACCAATTGATCTTAAGCTTCTACAAGTAAAAACAGCGCCACTAGAACGGAGGCGACACCATGGGCACGATGAAGGCGGAAACGTTACACGCCCACTTATGCGACCGGCATCCCGAGCTATCCGGCGAACCGTATCGAGTTCTCTCCTCTACGATGCAAAACCTGGTTATCGTGGTAGGGGAACGTCTCGTGTTCCGGTTTCCGCTAACGTCCGACCACGCGTCGCTTCTGCTGGAGATGAAGCTGCTGCCGAAGCTGGGCAAACATCTGCCCCTGCCGGTGCCGGATTTCCTATATACATCCGGTCGGAAAGACAAAATCGTTTATGTCGGCTACCCGATGATACCCGGCATTCCGCTCGAAAAGGAGCTGCTCGCGAAATTTGACGATTCCCGGAAAAAAGCGGCCGCCAGGCAGATCGCCGATTTTTTGACCGCGCTGCACCAGTTTACCGGCGATTCGATGACCCGCGTCGATCCGCGCGGCTTTCGCGACGAATGGAGAAAAACATGGTCCGGCTATTATCGCGCCATGGAGCAGACTGTATTTCCGCATCTCAACCGGAAGCAGAAGCTGTGGATCATGCAGGTGTTCTACGACTACTTGTACCCTTCCGGACATTTCAAGTTTACGCCCTGCCTGTTGCATAGCGATTTTAAGAACGATCATATTTTCCATGATCCAAAAACGGGCAAGCTGACCGGCGTCATCGATTTCGGCTTGCTGCGGATGGGCGATCCGGCCTATGATTTCCACGATCTCTGCCTCTCTTACGGGGAAACGTTTACGCGTATGGTGCTGGATCACTACGGCGGACCGGCGGACCGTACCTTTGAGCAGCGGATTACGCGGTTTTATGCATACATCCTCCGGTTTAGCTCGATGCTCCATGCGGTTCAAGCCAAGGACTGGAACAAGCTTGCCCTGCGGATGGAATGGCTGAATGAAAAAGGACGGGAATGGGACGACGAAGTTTGACTCTCCTAGAAGGAGTGGCAGCCGGGGAAACCGAATACGGAGAAGGGGAAGCGAAATGATGCGGGAACTGGAGGCGACCGGTAACGATAAGGTTACCGGTCTAAGTATGGGACCGGGCGGGACAAGCATCGGACTGCAAAAAAAAGGCGACGGTCAAGTCGCCTCATGCAGCTTCTCCGGCGGGGGCAGCTCAGGAACGCCTCTCAGATCGACACCCTCGCTTCGTTTGCGGCGCCATTTGGCATACAGCTTCGGATCGTGCTCGATCACATAACGCAAAAACTTCATCAAGCAGCCGTCGCGCTTCAAGCTTTTGAGCAGCATGAACGGTGCTCTTCGCGTCGTCCGGAATGCGCCGCTATGATCGATCACCTTCAGCTTGTCGCCCTCGGTGACGATAATATGACCGGTTCGCGTATCGACCCGGGTAAACTTCAGTCTTCTCATCTCTTTGACGATACCGACTAATTGCTCGGCAAACGAATCCGGCAAGCCGGGATGTTCGGCCAAATACTCCTGGAGCGTCGGCCCAGGCAAATATTCCATCACTACAAAGTTCCGTCCGCTCTCGTATAGGGCGGGGAAGTAGGGGCTCCCGGCGGCTGCCTGGAGCGCCTTTGTTTCCCACATGGCGCTGTGGGGCTCCTCGTATATTTTCACACAGCGGTTCGAGGATAGCCGGAACACGGCGCCCTGCGCTCCGATCCCGATCATGACGTACCGGGTCGGGTTACTCACTTTCAGAACCTTACGGCCATTCACAAGCTCGGATGTGACGGATATGCTCCTGTAATCCTCCAAGGCTTTTCTCCCTCCTCCTTGAATGCGGGCTTTTTATCGCGCACCGCTACAGCAAGCCGAGCTCCGACAGCCTCCCCTTCACCATTTCGCCGACGACATGCGGGGAGAAGTACGTCTGGATATGCTGTCTGCCGTTGAAGGCGATCGAATGACGGTAGCTTTCGTTGTACGCGATCTCGCGCATATGGTGAGCCGCATGACCGAGATCGGGCTCCGCCCACGACTGATAGGCTTTATACGGCCCCCAGTCTTTGCCGACCCGACTCATGCTGAAATCGACGATGCACGAGTTGGTCGCGTTCATGAAGTCGGTGTTGCCGGACCAGTACGTGCCGATAACCGGCTTGCCCAAATACATCGCCTCGGCCAAACCAAGTCCGAAGCCTTCCGCGCGGTGGAGCGAAACAAAGCAGTCCGTACAGTTCAGCAGACCGTCGACTTCACTGCGGCTCATAATCCGGTCGATAATATAAATATTGGAATAGCCGCTCACCAGCTTGCGGATTTCGTCAAGATCCGACGGGTTCGCATGGGAGTGATTCAGCTTGATGACAAGACCGACGCTCGTATCTTCCGGCGCAAACGCCTGCTTAAAGGCGATAATGGCGCCTTGCGGGTTTTTCCGCCGCTGATAGCTGTGCGTGTCGTACATGGAGAAGAACAAAAACCGGTTCTCCGGCAGCCCGAAGGTGGCTCGGTTTACATCGCCCGGCGGTATAACCTCGACACCGTGCGGAATGCGGATGACGGGAACGGGCGATTTTTTGGCAATCGACTCGGCGACAAAGTTGGACGGTACCCAGACTTCACTTACGAAATGGAAACCGTCGCAAAATTCGTCCGGAAAATCGGGAAGCTCCCAATGCCAGTAGCCGATATTGAACCGCTTGTCGAACAGCGGCGGGCCGAAGTGATGGTGAACCGATCGAAGCGTATCGGCGTTCGTGTGAATAATGTTTACTTTGAACTGCGGCTCCCCCATCTCTTTATGCCGCCATGTGAAGTCCTCCATCCGGATCGAAGTCACCGGGAAGTTCATAATACCGAACGGGATATCCGCCGCCTGAATCGCCCTCGCCGCCAGCCGGCTCGATTCGCCGATGCCCATCTCCGCGCGGATGAAGCCGACTAGGTTGATCCCTTTGTCATAGCCGGGCTCGCTTTTCTCCTCCGGCACGATCTGCTCGAACTCGGCAACATGAGCGGCTGGCGCGGACGCCTCCTCTTTGCGCCGCCGATTGCGCCGCGCCCGCAGCCGGCCCCTGCGAAACCGTTTTTTGCCTCTTAGCAATCGCCATCTCCGTTTTTTCCACCGTTTGCCGCCATGGCGGGCGATAGCCCGTCTCTTTTTGAGCCGCGCTTTTCTGCCGCGTTGCGGCGGCTTGCGCTTTCTCCGTTTGATCGCTGACGCCGCGCGACTGCCTTTCCGGCGTCCTTCCGTGCTTCGCATAAATCCCACCCTTTCTGCTTGGAATCATGGCCTTTCCTTTTGGGGTGCCTTTCGTGGGCCCCCCAAAAGTACTCGGATTTCGCGTCGAAGACTCTTCTTCACTTTTGGGGGAATCTTTAGATTTGGTCTCTCCAGTATTGCAGCAGGTCGCGCATCGTCTGCTCGAACGGGATTTCCGGCTTCCATCCGGTAACCGCGTGGAACTTGGAGTAGTCCCCGAGCAAAATTTCCACATCGGAAGGCCGAAGGCGCGCCGGATCTTCCTCAATCGAAATGTTCACGTTGCTGAACGAGAGCAGCAAATCGAGCATTTCCCGTATCGTGCAGCACGTTCCGGAAGCGATGTTGTACGTTTCTCCGGGATTCCCTTTCTCGAGCGCAAACCAGTAAGCCCGGACAACGTCGCGAACGTCGGTAAAGTCGCGTTTGGCCGACAAATTCCCGACGTGCAGCACCGGCGGCTTTTTCCCTTTCTCGATCAGGGCGATCTGCTTGGCGAAGTTGGACGTAACGAAATTTTCGCCGCGCCGGGGGCCGGTGTGGTTGAAGGTACGGGTCACCACGATCGGCAGGCCGTAGCTTTTGTAGTACTGGTAGCCGAGAAAGTCCTGCGCAACCTTGCTGACAGCGTAAGGGCTGAGCGGCCGTAGCGGGTTCGTTTCGCGAATGGGCGTCTCCTCCGGCTCAACATGGCCGTATTCCTCGCTGGAGCAGGCGATTTGCATTTTGCACGACAGATCGAAGCGGCGCAGCGCCTCCATAATGTTGACCTGGCCCGCCACATTGTTATGGATCGTATCGATCGGCGAATTCCACGAAGTCGGAACGAAGCTTTGCGCCGCCAAGTGAAAAATCAGATCCGGCTTAATGTCCTCGATCAGATGTTCGACCGAAAACGGATCTCGCAGCTCGCATTCGACAAGGCGAATGTCTTTCAAATGCTTAATATGGTCCATGCGGCTTCGGTGCCGGATTGTTCCGGTGACCTCCACGTTTTGTTTCAGCAGAAACTCCGCCATATGGCTTCCGACAAAACCGGAAATCCCCGTTACAAGAGCTTTCATTCGCTAGTATCCTCCTTCTTGTCGTTCAGTGCCTGGAGCGCTGTTTTAATGCGCTGTTCCTCCGATTTATGGCAGACGAGCAGTCCATTCTCCGTCGAAACAACGATCAGATCCGATACGCCGAGGATCATCGTCTTCTGATGATCGGTGTAGACGATGCAATCCTTCGTTTGCTCCAGGTGCACCTCCCCTTGGCCGTTTACGATGTTGCCTTCGGAATCCGCCTTCTGAATCCGCTCGAGCGACGTCCATATGCCGACATCGTCCCACTTGAACTTGACCGGAATCGTCACGATCGAGTCGGCTTTCTCCAGAATCGCGTAGTCGATCGAAATTTTCGGAAGCAGCGAATACGCGCTGGCCTCGCTCCTGTCCGAGGCGGTGAGCATGCTCCACATGAAAGGCTGATGCAGCGACATGTAATGGGCGATCGTGGACGGTTTCCAGACGAAAATGCCGCTGTTCCAATACACGTTCGGGTCCTGAATCAGTTCCTCGGCAGCTCCCAAATTAGGCTTCTCGATAAACGAGCTTGCCTCGAGCAAGCCTTCCTCCGACTGGATGTCCGATGTACGGATGTAGCCGTATCCGGTCTCCGGCCTTGTCGGTACGACGCCGAGCGTAACGATCGTATGCTTGCGGGCAGCTGCGGACTCGGCTTTGCGAAGCGCCCGTATCAGTTCCTCCGGTTCGTCCGTATAATGGTCCGAAGGCATCGTCACCAGCACCTCGTCGTCACCCTCCGCCAAAAAACGATAGGCCGTCATGGCGATGCAGGGTCCGGTATCCCGCTGCTCGGGCTCAAGAATCAGCCGCTCTTCGGGCAATTCCGGAAGCTGCTCCCGGGTAAGCGACCGGTACCGCTCGGCGGTAACCACGTACACCTCGGCTTCCGGCAGCCAGCGCACATAGCGTCTATACGTTTGCTGCAGCATCGTCTCGTGGGAAGTGAGGGAGAGAAACTGCTTAGGCCGCTCCTTCACGCTTCTCGGCCAAAACCGCGTTCCCGATCCACCGGCTAAAATGACGATTTTCAAACGTTTTCCCTCCCGTCTGCGGCGCTTGGAATACGCTACTATACTATGCACAGCTCTCACGGCCGACGTAGACGTATTGCCGATAGAGGGCTAAATTGGCGATTGCCCAGCCTGTACCTTAAGCTTTAGAAAGCCCCTCCCTGCACCGGGAGGAGCTCCGGCAAATCGGACTACCATTTGAACTTGCGCTTCCTCATGAGCCATTCCCCGACCGACGCGGGCTCTTCCTCAAGCAGTTTGTACAAACGCGCCTCCATCGGACTGAGCGGAGCCGCTCCCGTTACTTTGAAGCTCAGCTGGCGCTCGTCGCCGTTCAGTTTGAGCCGCGCGGGAGAAAACGAAACGTTCGAGCGAATTTCCACCGAATAGAAGGAAAGATTGTTTTTTAGCGGGATTTGCAGCGTAAACCTTCCTTCGCCGAGCTTGAATGTTTTATAGTGCTCGCCGCCAATCGCAACCTTCAGCTCCAGGCGTTCCGATCGCTTCCGGTCCAGTTTCGGCAGTTGGTGGTTTCCGCCGATCACCAGCGCCTGCACCTCTTCCTCGCTATCATTACGGATTTCCAGGTTCCAGACGGGCGGCGCCCAGCCGTCCTCGAACCGGTCCGACGATGTGATCTGCGGCCCTCTGCCGAAGATGCGGAACGGCTTCATCCGTTCCATGATCCAGGCGGCCCCCTCCGGCAGATGGTGGGCGATAAACTGGATCAGCCAGTGGTTCGACACCGTTCCGTAGTTTTTCAAGCTCGTGCGGATAATCTCCGGAAGACCGACGGTAAAATATTGCGTCATACTTTTGCAATCATCGTGCAGCCGCGAATGAGCCATCGGTTCGTCGATGTACCCAAGCTTGTGCATGGCCGCAATCCGCATCCACAAGTCATAATCCATGCAAAAATGCAAGCTTTCGTCGATCGGGCCGACCTGGTCGAGCACACTTTTCCGCATAAATACAGCCGGCTGGCAAATGGTGCATACATCAAATAAGCGTGCACGGTCGATATGGGAATCGATCGGATACGGCCGGATATGGTTGTTGTTTTTATCCGTAAAATCCGCCTTGCCGTAGACTAGCCCGTATTCCGGATGCTTCATCAGAGCCGATACGGCGCGGCTGATCGCTTTCGGCTCGTACGTATCGTCGGAGTTAAGCCAGCCGATGATTTCGCCTCTCGCCAGCGCCAGCCCCTTGTTAAGAGCGTGCGACTGGCCCCTGTCTTTTTCCGAAACGAACCGGAAGCGGTCTCCGTGCTTGTCGGCATACTTTTGCAGAATCTGTACCGTATGGTCCTTCGAGCCGCCGTCCATGACGATAAGCTCTACGTTCGGATAATCTTGCGAGAGTACGCTTTCGATCGTTTCGCGGATAAAGCTGCCCTGCTGGTACGAAGGCGTCACGACCGATACGAGCGGCTGCCGCTTCTTCCCTTCCTCATCGCGACTCATGACCGTTCCTCCTGTACCATTCGATCGTCCGGTTCAAACCGGTCGCGATATCGGTTCCGGCCTCGAAGCCGAACGTTTCTTTGGCCAGACGGACGTCCAGTCTTCTTCTCGGCTGACCGTTCGGACGTCCCGTTTCCCAGATGATGTCCCCCTCGTAACCGGTCAACTCGCGAATCGTCTCGGCCAGCTCGCGGATCGATACTTCATGGCCCGATCCCAGATTGACCGGGGCGTCGCCGTCGTACCGCTCGGCCGCGCGAACGATTGCTTGCGCCGCGTCCTCGACATACAGAAATTCGCGCGTCGGCGTTCCGTCCCCCCAGAGCCGGATCGAAGGGTCGCCCCGCCTGCGCGCCTCCTCGCATTTGCGGATCATCGCGGGGATGACGTGGGACGTTTCCAGATCGAAGTTGTCGCCGGGACCATACAAATTAACCGGCAGCAAAAAGATCGAATTGAAGCCGTACTGCTTGCGATACGCTTGCGATTGAACGAGCATCATTTTTTTGGCCAGCCCGTATGGCGCGTTCGTCTCCTCCGGGTAGCCGTTCCACAGATCGCTTTCTTGAAAAGGCACCGGAGCGAACTTCGGATACGAGCAGATCGTGCCGATTGCCACAAACTTCTCCACGCCCCGGAGCCGCGAATGCTCGATCAAGTGCGCACCCATGACCAAATTATCGTAAAAAAACAATCCCGGATTTTTCTCGTTCGCCCCGATGCCTCCGACAACGGCGGCCAGATGGATCACGACGTCGGGCCGGAAATCGTCCAGCATGCGGATAATGTGCGCTTCCTTGCGCAGATCGTACTCCCTGCTGCGCGGCACGCTGATCCGCTCGCAGCCTTGCAGGCGCAGCTCGTTCACGACGTGCCGGCCCAGAAAACCGGCTCCCCCGGTAACGACAATCGACTTGTCGGCTAGTCTCATCAATGCCTCTCCCCTTCGCACTAGTTTGGCATTTCCCGGCTTATATGTACGATATGTAAAGAGCCGTCATCCGGTATAGACAACTACACCCGGGCCGGACAAAAAAACGCGCTTTTGCCGCCGTATACATGTCCACGCCGATAGAGGAGCTTTCCCATACAGTAGCTGTAGAGGACGAACTAAAGCCGGGGGGGAGCTTGCAGTGAGAATGATGGAGATATTACGGAAGGTATACAGGAAGGATCGGGATTCGTTCGTTGCCGGCTGTTACCGGGAACTGCTCGGACGCGAACCCGATCCGGACGGTATGCAGCATCATCTCCGGCTACTCGCCGGAGGAGCGTCTAAGCTGACTGTGATGACCTCGCTGCTGCAATGTCCCGAGGCCGACCGTCTGTACCGGTCCGGGGGAGCCCCTGGAAGCAGGAGGCGGCCCTCGGCGGCGGATCTGTTTCGCAGGCTGTATGCCCAGTCTGACGAAGCTTACGTGCAGGGCTTGTACGAGGAACTGCTATGCCGGCGGCCGGACCGGCACGGGTGTAAACAAAACGTGCAGCAGTTGAAGCGCGGAGCGTCCCGGGCGACGGTCGCCGCGCAGCTGCTGCAATCCGGGGAAGCGCTCGAGCTGCTTCGGGCCAAGACGGGCACCCCGATCGCGCAAAAAATATTGTTCGACTATGCCAACCGGAAGTTTTATCCGGACTACGATTATTAACGGGTACAGCGGCTAACGAAAAGAAGAGACAGGCCCATGTCCGGCAATCGGACATCGCTCTGTCTCTTCTGATGATTTGGAGGCGCCTTGAGGAGCGCCGGGAATTACGGCAAACCGTTCGCCGCGCGATCCGGGACGTCGGGCGGATTCATCGACAGCAGCCTAAGGGCGTGCTCGACGAATAGATCCCTGGCGCGCGGTCTTCATTGCGCCGCAAGCCGGACCGCTTCCCCGCGCTGCGCCGACAAGTAGACGCCGTCGACGATACGCTGTACGACAAGCGCCCTCTCCAGGCTCGTGCTCGGCTGACGCCCCGTCAGCACGGCTTGGGCAAAATCCGCCAGCACCCGCTGATGCGCCGTGCTGAACGTTTCCTGTCCTTCCCACAGCACTTCCTGGGCGATGCTCCCGCCATCGTAACGGCTCCACACAACGCGGGAACTCGACGGCACGACCGAAAACGTCAACGTGCCGTCCGTGCCGATCAGCTCGCATTCGTGCACCTGCTCCCCGACGTAATGCTCGCCCTGCTCGATCGTCAGCACCGGCCCGTTCCGGAAGCTGACGAACGAAGAGGTCAGCGTTTCTCCGTCGGAGCCGGCCGGGACGTGATCGGCGAACGAGTCCGCAATCGTCCACGTCCGGGCGAGCACTGTGTCCGGCTCCAGGCTCCAGCCGTTGATGCCGAGGAAATAGTCGAGCATGTACGAGCCCAGGTTGGCGAGGTTCCCTCCGCCGTTGACCTCCTTGGAGAAGCGCCATAGCGGCGGCATCGTCTCCGGCTTCGGCCTTGCGCTAGTCTGCCAGCGGCAGCGCATGATGCGCAGCGTGCCAAGCTTGCCTTCCGCAAGCGTGCGCGCCACAACCGCCGCCGAGTCGAGCAGCCGCGTTCTGGACGAGGCGCAGCCCGCGATCCGATCGCCTTTCTCGCGAATAAGCGCCCGTACTTCTTCAGCGCTGCGGGCGACGGGCTTCTCCGTCAGCACATGCTTGCCGGCGCGAAACGCCCGGATCGCCAGCTCGGCTCTCGCCATCGCCGGCAGCGCGAGCACGACGGCGTCGATGCCGGGATCGTCAAACATCGCCTGCGCGTCCGTATAGACGGACCGCACGCCGAACGTTTCCGCCGCCTTGCGGGCGCTGGCCTCGACCGCGTCCGCCACCGCGGCGGAACGAATAAACGGAATCGATTGCGCCGCCTGCAAATAAACCTGGCCCATCACCCCGCAGCCGACATACCCGACATTCAGCTTTTCCTTCATCGTCCTGCCGCTTCCTCTCTCGGCCACGAAAACACCGTCGCAGCCATCGCGTTTCGCACCATATCGGTCATGTCGTGCTTCAGTACGGTGTTGCCCTTCAAGGTGACGGCCAATGCGAAATCCTCTTGCTCCGCAATCGCTTCGATCCGCTCGGCAATGGTTTGCCGCAGGCGCATATGCATCTCGCCGATCCGGTAAAGAGCCATCAACGAAAAGGTGAAATATTGAAAGAAATAATCGTCGTCCGTATTGATGAACTCCGCATCGGTCGAGGAGTTGACGAACGCTTCGCGATCCTGCATAAGGGCCAGCAGCTCGGGCACGATCTCCGCGTCGCCCAGCCTGCCGAGCAAATAAATCGCCGCATAGCCGCGCACCTGATTGTACTTCCGGCTCGTCTTCGGCACGAACGGATCGCGCGATTTCACCATTTGCCGCAGCGCCGGAAGCGCCGATTCGTCGCTCAGCAGCGCAAGCGCAAACGCGCTGTTGCCGCGTAATTGCGCGTCTTCCTCCTGCATCGCCCAAGCGCGCAAGGACGGCTTCATGCGCTCGCCGAGCCGTTTCGCCGACCAGATGGCGATGCCTGGCTTTTCGCCGGACAATCCGGTACGAATCGCCTGTTCGTCCGTCAGCCATATGCTCGAAGCGTCCCGTTCGGCGACCGACCACGTTTCTACGGGAAGGCTCGTATCCCGGAAGCGGACGAATACCTGCTCGTTCAGGCAGCCCGTCTTCTTCAATTCGGCGGCGAGCGGCTCGTACGGAACATCCTTCAGCCTGATGCAGCGCTCGATCGCAATCGCCGCAGCCGCGGCGGCAGCCTCCCCCGATTTGTGCATTTCCCGTTTCATCCGGATGCAGCCCGAAATATCGTGATCGAGCGCGATGCAGCGGCCGGCCGCCAGCAGGCCGTCATACCCTTTCGGAATCAGGGCGCCGAGCGGAACCGGCACCGAGAAGTTCAGCCCCCACAGCCCGCCTCCCACAATCCAGTCTTGCTGGTTCTCGCTTTCGAACGCAATGTCCTTGCTGTGGTTGTCCAGGTTGGAATAGGCGTAAAACAGCGGGCGGTCGCTCGTCGTATCGTTCAGGAACGCCGCCAGCGTCACATCCTCCTCCCCTTCGATAAACCGGCCTTCGCGTATGCCGAGCAGCGAAGCGATCCGCAGGATTCGCCAGCTTTCGTCGTACCGGTCCTTCAAATGCGTCGGCAAAACGGCCGAATCGATAATCGCCCGGGACAGATCTTCCCCGTTGGAAGGATCGACGTAGCCGGAATCCGTATAAAACGTGCCGACCCGGTTGCCGCTGACCAGCTCCAGCGCGTTCGAGAACGGCTGCGCCCGGCCGTCCATCGCCCGGCCTTGACGAAAGCCGCAGCCCGCCATGGCGCACAGCTCAGCGTTGCCGGTGCAGTCGATCACGACCTTCGCCCCCGCTTCGCGCAGCCCGTCCGGCCCGATCCAGCGCACGCCCTTCACCGCGTTCCCCTCCAGGTAGACGCCGACTGCCGTCGACTCGTAACGAATCGTCACTCCGGCGGCCAGCGCCTCGCGCTCGATCACCCATTTTTTGAGATCGCCGCTGCTTTTGCCGCGTTTCGGGTATCCATCTTGTTCAATCTCGGCGATCTCCTCGTCGAACCGCTCGTGCAGCCCGCCCTTCAGGCCGAAATAATAGCTGAGAATGGCGCCCGCCGTTCCGGTACCGCCCATACACGTCAAAGGCTCGATGCCAAGGACGGACAAGCCGCGTCTGGCGGCGGCAATGGCAGCGATCGAGCCGGCCGTTCCGAGACCCGCGACAATAACGTCGTAATGCTCGGCAAACGCCGGTTGCCCGACTTCCCGTTGATCCAATCTGTTGTTTATCCGCTGCGACAGCTTCATGCGAAAATCCCTCCTCCATCAAAAACCGTCCCCGCGTCAAACGCCTGAAGCGCGTTGGCGTATGCGCAGGAAGGCAGCCATACCCAGCGATCGCCAAGGGAAAACGGCCCTTTCTCCGTAAACGTCTCAAAGGCGTCCGCCACGAGCGCCATCGTCCACGAGCCGAAAGCGGCCGGCCGATCGGCCCAATAACGATGCAGTTTGTCGCGGGCGCTCGGCCAATCGTCGCCCGGATCGAGGTTCAGCTTCAAAATGACCTCGCCCGGAAAACGCCCCTGGACCACCTCCGCGCCTCCCTCGTTCAAAACCGGGGCGTTTGCGCTCGGGTCCGCGTTGTGCAGCATCGCATTCAGCTTTTTGCTGCGGATGGCGGGCTTGGAAGCCGGCGACGATACGCACAGCGAGGTCGTATCGACGATAAAAGAAGTCCGGATTTGCCGAAGACCCGACGCATCGAACAACGTGACCGTATAAGCGTCCGCCTCCGCTTCCCGCTCGATCCCGATGATTTCGGTTAGGAAACGAACGCGCCAGCCGTCCCGGCGAATCCGGTTGAACAGCACCGGGGCCAGCGCGCCGAGATGCAGCCGGTTTTCCGACAGCAGGTTGCGGCGCGTCAGCTCTTCCCGAAGAACACCAGCGGCTTCCGAACTTGTCGGCTCCTCCAGACGTTCTCCCGGATGGAAGCATCCCAAGTATTCCCGGCCCACACCGGACGTTCGTTCGACAACGAGCGCCCGTTCCTTGCCGGCGGCCGCGAGCCCGAGTCCGGCGAGCGTCGCTCCGATCACAAGGACGGGTACCGTCTCTATCTGCGGCAGGCCGCTCCGTTCTTTGACATCCATGCTGCTTTTCAAATGACATCCTCACCTTTCCGTCAACGCCGCTAGCGGGCCTAAGCTTTCCTGTACGCCCGCGGCGAAAATCCGGTCTCTTTGGCAAACACTCTGGCGAAATAAAGCGGGTCCTGAAAGCCGACTCGCTGGGCGACTTCCGAAATGGGCAGGCTGCTGTTGCGCAGCATATGCTTGGCGTTGTCCAGCCGCACCCGGGTAATGTACTGCATCGGCGAATAGCCCGAATACTGCTTGAACAAAAAAGAGAAATGATTGATCGACAACGAAACGTTTTCCGCCAGCTCGTTCCGTTTAAGCGGCTCGTCGTAATGGTTGCGGATATACTCCATGCTGCGGATTATCGATTGTGTCGTCTCGTAATCGCCCAGCTCGATCCGCTTCTGCTCGCTGATCTCGTTCAGCACATTCAGGAAGGCGACCCGCGATTTCCACTCGTATCCGGTATCCTTGCCGGTCCACACCTCGTACAGCCTCTGCATCTCGGCCACGAGTCCGTCCTGATTGCGCAGCTGCATTACCGACTCGAAGGGCAAGCCTGCGTTGTCCGGATCGCGGCAATCGGCCGTCTCTCCCTCCCATTCGATCAGCTTGTAGTCGTAATGGACGGAATAATAAAGCAACGGCCGGTCGGCGGAGCTCGCCAGCAAAAACCGGGAACGAAGCGGGACGTGGAACATGCTGCCCGAGGACAGCATATGCCGGGTTTCATCCAGCTCGACGTGCCCCGTCCCGTCGAAAATATAGAAGAAATTGCGAATGCTCGCCGATTGGATTAGCACCTCGCAGTTTTTCTCCTCCCAATACGTGGGATCGCGCTTCTGCACGCTGATCACCTTAGGGTAAAATCGCTCGAAAAATCCCGGATCCATGGCATGCACCCCTTCGAGAAACCTTCATATAGACAATCGCTCGTTCTTAGTTGCATTATAATCCAGCTATTTCGCTTCGTGAATGGATATGCGAATGTCAAATATGGACAATAAACCGATTTCTTGCACGCGCTTTCCCGACCCCCTTCCTTGATCGTTCAATTGTCCATGTTTCTCGGTCTGGCCTCCATTTACAACGTTTCCGCGCGCTGTATACTGAATTTGAAACCGTTTTCCTGTACAGGTAACGCCGGCCCAGGTAACGAATAATTCGCAACAGTAGAGGGGGATCTTCCTTGCAAACTGCAAATCAGGCAAAACGGCTGGCGGCAGCCGTCTGTTTGGTCGGCGCATTGACGGCCTGCGGCACAACCGCTTCTCCGCCCGCCGCCCAGGAACCGCAGATCGACTTGAGCGTTCCGGCGGAGCTGTCCATCTTCACGACCATCACCTCCCAGCAAAAAGCGTTCGAAGAGGCGATCGCCAAGCTGAAGACCAAATTTCCCAATTATACGATCAAGCTGCTGCTGCCTACCAAGGAGATTACGCTGGACAGCCTGATCGCCTCCGGCACCGTGCCGGACATCATCTGGGACTCCGCTACGGGCATGACCTCCACCGTGCTCGACACCGGGCTGCAATACGATATGACCGAATGGATCAAGAAGGACAAGGTCGACCTCGGCCGCTTCGACGATTCCACGATTCAAATCATGCGCGAGGCGTCCGGGCAAGGCCGGATGTACGGATTGCCGGACGACGTCAACGCCACGGTGCTGTTTTACAATAAGGATATTTTCGACCGGTTCGGCGTTCCGTACCCGAAGGACGGCATGACCTGGGACAATGCCTACGACTTGGCCAAAACGTTGACCCGCACGGAAGGCGGCATCAACTATAAAGGCATGGGGCTGTTTTACAGCTCCCTGATGTCGAACAATCAGCTGTCGCTGCCGGTGATTAACCCGAAGGAAGACAAAGCATCAGTTCATACGGACCCATGGAAACGATTGTTCAATACGTATAAGCAATTTTACGAAATTCCCGGCAACCAGTTGGACGCCAAGTTCAGCAATTTCAACGGCCAATTGGATTCCTTCTACAAGGACCAGAACGTGGCGATGGTCGTCGCTCCCTTATCCGGCTCGGGCCGGTTCGCACAGGCCCAAAACCTGAAATGGGACATGGCCGCCGCCCCGACCTTTGCCGACATGCCGAAAACGGGATTCCAGCCCGGTCCGCGCTACTTCTTCGTGACGAACGGCAAAAACAAGGAACGAGCGTTCCAGGTCGTCACGCAGCTGCTTTCCGACGAAGTGCAGCAGCAAAACAACAAGGAAGGCCGGGCGACCAGCTTGAAAAACGCAACGATTCGCCAAACGTTCGGGCAGGAAGGCGAATCGTTCAAGGGAAAACATACGGCGGCCGTATTTTATAACCAATTTGCGGTATCGCCCCCCGCGAATCCGATCGCTTCGCAGGTCAATCTAGGCGATTTGAACACCGAGTTTTTGAACGTCATTCAGGGCACGAAGGATGTCAATACCGCGCTGCGCAGCGCCGATGAGGCCATTACTAAGAAAATCGCCGAGGCGAAAGCGAAGTAGGCGGGCGGAGTGGTAGCGAGTTGACTACCTCCCCTTTTTCCATCCGTTGCAAAAAAAAGGACCTCTCCCTCCGTTTACAACTGGAGGTTGAGGTCCTTCACTTTAAATTAGGCTATCCTCGTACAAGGCAGGTTCGGATTATTATTGCTTATTGAGGCTTCTATCCTGTTCCAGTAGCTTGATCGATTCTTCTTCATTCTTTTTCCGTTGCTCTTCGCTCATCTGGAGCTTTTTCGGCGGCCTTGCATTTGTAATAGCCTGCTGCACTTTTGCTTCAACCGATTTCATATCCAGTCCGGCCAATTCAGTTTGAAAACTTTTCATTCCACCATGTTTCTCAGCATCATAGATAAGCTTATTATCCTTATCGATAGTAAACTTTCCTTGATATACCCCCGCAACAACATAGGCGCTGCTTGTTACAGGTCCAACGTATTTTTCCAGGAAAAGCAAATTGTTTTTGGACTCATTTCTACTAAACGAGCCAATTTCAAGAACTTGAATCGTATTGGATACCAATTGCTGGTCACCTTTAAGAACCTTGTTAACAAGAAATTCAGTGACTTTAAAACTCGCATTTTGATATGCGATATCTTTACTTTTACCGGTCAGTTCTGCTTCGACGATAACTTCAGCATCATACGAGATTTCCTCAAGGGCTTGATAGTGTGTTTGAAGTGCCGCATTGCTGTAATTTACATGTTTCCCCGCTCCCCCGCAAGCTGTCAATGCCAAAGCAAATATAAGCAGCACTATAATTATTTTCATGTTGTTCCACCTCCAAGAATTCATACAGATTGTTGTCCCCGTTTATGTCATCCTGTTGAGGTATTAACCAGCAATCCGAGGGCATGTCCTATTTTATGTACAGCTACTCCCCGGTATGGATTCAGGTTACCATAGTTCTGTCCCTCATTTCGTATTTTTTGAGTCCCGGTGTAAAAAGCAAAAATAGCGGAACCGATTTTCCGCAAGTTACAGGGCAGGGGCAGAAACAGCTTCATAACGGAAGCGAATGTTCCGTTAACCTGGAAAAATAAGCTGTAGCTGGCTTTTACCGCGGCAATAGCGGAACTTCTTGTTCCGTTAGATGAGGGCGGTACAGGGGGAAACAGCGCTTAACGGAAGATTTAGTTCCGTTAATCTTAGTCGCTGTCACGGTTCCGCTATTCGGGCGAACCGTCGGCTCGCCCGCTGTTTCCTGCGGTCCCCGAAAAGAATTCGGCGTTCGCTACAACGCTTCGCTTCACTTTTTGGGGTGTTCTGGGGGCCTCAGGATGCGTAAGCCTGCTGATAGCCCTCCTCGAACGCCTGGGCGAACCCGGCGTCGAAGCCTTCGTTGTAGCCCTTGTTATAGCCCTCGTCGTAGGTCATATGAAGACCGGACGCCCGAGCCGGACGCCGGATCGCTTTGCGGCGTCCGGTCAGACGGCGTTTGCCCCGGCGGGCAAGGCCTCTTTTTCCCGCCCGTCTGGCTGTCGTACGTCTCGCCCGTTTCGTCCGCGAGCGGCTTGTCGCCGTTTTCTTCTTGATGACGCTCATAATGTCCCTCCCGACTAAATATTGTCCGCCTTGATCACAGGCGGCGCGATAATCGGCAATCCTGCCGCAAAATTCGCCGTTTCGCTCTCCGCAAGCGAACGGATGCGGTACCGGTTCAGATCCCAGACCTCCGCCGCCCACGCCGACACGATCCGGTGCAGTCTGCCGCCGCGATGCTGATGCAGCTTGCCGTCCGGCGTCCGCACCAGCTCTCCTTCGGCCGGAGGTTCGCCCGGACCGGCCGCCGCCATAAGCGCGGCCTGCTTCGCATTCCATTCCGCCGCCGAGATCGGACTACCGAGCGGCCAGTTTTTCAGCTCGATCTGCGATAACCGCGTCGCCCGGACGCCTTCCGAATGCTCCAGCGGACGACGGACGCCGTGCTCGATCCAGTAAGCCGTCGGAGCGGTCCCCTTTACGGTGATGTGCGACGGATAGTAGTCGTTGACGGCGAGCGGGTCGCCCCGAAAGTGTGCGGACGCTTCCAGCAGCAGCGAATGCGTATCTCCCCATTTGTCGGAGTAAAACGCGAGATTGCGCGCATACATCGCTTCGAACTCGGCCGGAGTCAGCGTCTTGATCGTCGTGCTGCCGACGTGATGGACGAACGTGTCCTTCGCGATGACGAGATCGAGCCCAATCAGACGGTTGCGAAAGCCGAAATCGTCATCCTCGCAGTTGCCGATCTCAAACCCTTCGTCCAAATAACCGATCCGGTGAAACACGTCGCGCCGCATCAGCACGCAAAAACCGGTCAGCCGGTTCGTTACGTGCCATTTGGCCGGATCGCGTCGGTTAAACGTCCTGGAGAAGCGGTGCATCTCCTCGACGGACCGGTACGTAGTCCCGACAAGCTGCTCGCCGCTAATATAGTTCGTCATCGGACCGACGAGCCCGGCCCGCTCTTTGCCGTGCAAGCAGGCAAGCTGGTTGCTCAGCCAGTTTTCGGTGACGACGGTATCGTTGTTCAGGAACATGACCGTGGAGCCCCGGGCCATCATCAAGCCTTGATTGACGCCGCCGGCAAAGCCCAGATTGCGCTCGCAAATTTTGTAGCGCACCGTACGCGAGCGTAAGGAGCGCAAATAATTCGCGGTCCCGTCCGTCGAGCCGTTGTCGACGACAATAATTTCGTGCGGCTCCGGCGTGTAGGCGCCGATGCTTTCGATACAGTCGGCCAAATAGGGCTGCTGATTGTACGTCGGAATGACGATGCTCGTACCTTCGAAGCCCGCGGCGAATGAATCCTTGCCCTTCTCGAAGCCGAGCGCGGTGCCGTGCGTATGCCCGGCATCGAAGCCGGTGTTGTAGCCGTTATCGAAAGCCGCGTTCAAGGAAACGGCGGCGCGGTTTCCTTTGCGCTTTCCCGTTCTCATCCTCTCTCCCCCTTCCTGCTGCCCGCCTCATTGAAACGGCGCCTCGCCTTTAATCATCGAATTGGCCAAATGGCCGAAATCGATGGCGACCTTGCCCAGCTCGGTCGCGATCCGCTGCGAAATGAGCACGGCGGCTATTCCCGCCGCTACCAGCGCGATATCAAAATCGCGGGTTGCAATCTCCGCCATCACGCGGGGAACGTCCTTCACGCCTTCTACCGGCGTAATCGTGTCCACGACATGAACCCCGTTTCGCCGCATATAGTCGGCGAGCGGCTCCGCCAGCTTCCCGGCGATCAGCACGCGGCGGCCGGAGACGATTTTGGACATATACCCCGCTTGGTACAAATAGTAGTTGATCAGCGAATCCGTGAGCGCAAGCGAATGGTAGTCGAGGCCGTGCGCCCGAAAGGCGGCGATCGCGAGCGGCTGATAATTGCGCACCCGCAGCTTCGGAATGCCGACTACCGAAGCCAGCCGGATCGCATCCCGCAGCTGGTCCCTCGCTTCGAAATCAGGCACATCGATACCAGCGTAACCCAAAAAATAGCCTTGCTCGCGCACCTGATCCACGCTGAGGACGACGCCCTGCGATAGCGTCAAAATTTCGCCGTCCCCGATGCGGACGAGCGAAAACGGCGAGCGCGTATCGAGCGCGTGCAAAATTCGCGCTCCGATTTCCTCTGGCGTGAGCAAATGCCTCATCTGAGGGCGCAAATGCTCGACTCCGGCCGCTACGATCTGCTCCGCCGTAAAATCGGGCAATATTTCGTAAGACGGAATGAACGAGTCGATCAAGCCTTCAACGCCGTCCTTCCACTCGTTGCGGCCTTCGCCGTCATACCGGCCCTGCCGGTACCCTTCCTCGTGCCCGCCGTTATAGCCGCTGTTATAGCCCGCATTGTAGCCCTCGTCATAAGTGCCTCCTGGACTGGCCGGGGCGGCCGATTTGAACCGCGATTTCCGCAACACTTTGCGACGAATCCGCATTTTTCGTTTCATGTGCGGCTTCCTTTTCCGCAAAACGAGACGATGCAACATACGTCACCACCTTGTCGTTTATGTGCTTGTTTCCCCCATATCGTATTCGCATACGGGTGTTCCGTGCCGGGTACACCAGGCCATATTGGCCCGGACCGGCTACGGGAATACGCGCTCCAGCAGCTGCCGGACCCGGCGCGGATACGTATGCTCCGCCATCGCCCGCCGGTAACCTTGCAGCGCAATTGCGCTGCGCTCCTCCTCATGGCGCAAATAGTGCTCCGCCTTGCCGATCAGTTCCTCCGGCGAGCCATACGTGGCGATCTCTTGCCCCGGCGTGAAAAACGAAGACGTGCCTTGCCGCATGTCGGTCAGTTGAAACGCCGCGCACGCGCCGATCTCGAAGCTCCGCGGATTGACGGAGAACGCCGGCACAAGCCCGGTATTCCGGTTCGTCTCGTCGTCGATCGCCCGGTGCAGATTGATGACGATTTTCGCCTTGTTGTAGAGGGCCGCCGTTTCGTGCGGAGGAGCCCAGTAATCGCTGCGGATTTTCCCCTTCAGAAAGGAGTAGCTGCTCATCCGCTCCCACCAATATCCGGCTATAAACACCGATTTGCCGCGCAAGTAGGAGGCGATCCGGTCGAAGAATTCGATGCGCCCGCGAAAGGCGCTGCCGATGAAGACGATGTCCGGACCAGGGGCCGCATCCCTTCGTTTCGGCGCGTATAGGGCTGTATTCGCTCCGAGCGGCAAATGGAACGCATACGGACATCCGAGTTCGCGATACAGCGGAACACAGGACTCCTCGAGCGTAAATACATAGTCGTAACGGGGAGCGATGTGCTTCGTTACATCGAAATAATACGGATCGTCGGTAAACCAGGCGGCCGTGAGAATCCCCATCTCCCGCAAGGCGTCCACTTGCCCGAGTCCGAAGCATTCGACCGAATTGAGCGATAACACCAGATCGGGACGATGGCGCTTCGCCAGTGCGACCGCATCATCGGTCGGGACGAGCACATGCACCTCCCGCACGAGCAGGTGCAAAGCGTCGATAATTCCCGTATCGAGCGGTTCGTACGACCATAACCCGGTCCGGACGTAAAAAACCCGCACATCCATAACCGGCGCCTCGAAGCCGGTCAAACGCGAAATGATCCCGCAAGCGCCAATCCGCTGTCCTTCCAGCCACCCGGCCCGGTACCCTTCGCCCCAGCCGCGAGGCCCGGTGCGGGCTTTGCGTTCAGGCGCGGCCCGGCCTCCTCTGTTCATCCCCTGCAGTCCCCTTTCGATCCAACTTGGCAAAACGGCGGCTCGGGCGGTCACGGCTGCCTGCCGTTTGGCCACACGACAGGCAGATAGCCTCCCTGACCCCCGAAGTTACCCGAATATTACACTCAGCAGACGCTGAATCCGATTCCGGTACGTGTGCTCGTTTACCGTCCGATACAAGCCTCTTCTCGCGATTTCCCGCCTTTCCTCGTCATGAGTCAAATAATAGTCGAGCTTGCCGACCAGATCGCTTGGCGATTCGAACGTTGCGATCTCGACCCCGGGCGTGTAAAACTGAGACAGCTCCGGCCGATTGTCCACGAGCTGAAACGCGGCGCACGAAGCGATCTCGAACAAGCGCGGATTGACCGAGTGAGCCGGCACGTTCCGGCTGTTGCTGTTATGGGACTTATCGTCCGCCGACCGGTGCAGGTTGATGACGATCTTCGCTCCGCTATAATATTTGGCCGTCTCCTCCGGACTCATCCAGACCCCTTCGATCCGGCTCGCCAGCTTCTCGTACTGGCGCAGCCGTTCCCACCAATAGCCGATAATCTTAACCCGCTTCGCCGCCAAATAATCGGCGATTTCGTCGAAGTAAGCGACCCGGTTCCAGAACGCGCTGCCTACAAAGCAAATGTCGTGGCGATACGTTTCATCGACCCGCACATGCCGGGTAAAGCCCGGATTAACGCCGAAGGGCAGATGAAACACCCGGCAGCAGCCGATGTCGCGGTACATCGAGACGCAGTTCGCCTCAATCGTGAACACATAATCGTAATGCCGGGCGATGTCCGCCGTGGCGTCCGAATGGTACGGGTCGTCGGGAAGCCAGACCGCCGTCAGCAAACCGCCGTCCCGCATCCGGTCGACCTGCTCGGTCTTAAAGGAACATCCCGCCGCGTCGAGCACGAGCACGAGATCCGGATTCGCCGCCTCGGCCAGTTGCGCCACATCGTCGTTCGGCGACGCGACGACCACTTCCCTTACCGACGCCCGGAGCGCCTCCTCGATCCCTTGATCCAGAGAGGCATAAGGCGAGCCTTCCGCCTTGACGTACAGCACCTTGATATTGCGCGAAGGAGCAGCTTCCGGCGCGGCCCGCGCATAGATCGATTCACACAGCCCGTAATGATAGCCGTCGCTCCTGCCCTCCAAATAACCATTTTCCCAACCGGCCGCTCCTTCGTCCCGAAGCGGCGCCGTTTTGCTTATCCGCCCTTTCCGCCGGCGCATGCGTCCACCTCCTGTTCTCCTGTATGCTAGCCTCTATTGTATTTGTGCCGGAAGTAGCGCTGCAGCGCGTCCGTCCAATGCGGCATCGGATGGAACCGGCTCAGCTTGGCGTTGTCCAGCACACTGTAAGACGGCCTTCTCGCCTTCGCGGGATAGTCCGAGCTGGCGACTTGGCGCAAGGCTGCGGCGATGCCGCGCTGGCGAAAAATTTCGGCGGCGAAGTCGTGCCAGCTGCACTCGCCTTCCCCGGAGCAGTGATACAGGCCGTAATCGGTAATGTCTTCCGTCAAAAACGTGCGGACGGCTTCGGCGATGTCGAGCGTATGCGTCGGCGACATGATCTGATCGCCCACGACGCGCAGCGGCGAACCGCCTCCGGCGATACGCAGCATCGTTTCCACGAAGTTGCCGCCTTTGCCGCTCGAGCCCGCCGTTCCGAACAGCGAAGAGACCCGGAATATGAAATGCTTGTCGTGAAACGCCGTGACAAAATGCTCCCCGGCCGCCTTCGAGATCCCGTAAGCGTTAAGCGGAGACGTGGCGTCCTCCTCCCGGTAAGGAGTCCGCTTCCGGCCGTCGAAAACGTAATCGGTCGTGAAGTGAATCAGCACCGCTCCGGCTTCGGCGCAAGCTTTGGCCATTTCCCGCGGAGCGAGGGCGTTGACGACAAACGACTTCTCCGCAAAGTCCTCGCATTCGTCCGTTTTGTGATACGAGGTGCAATTGATGAGTGCATCGAACTTCCCAAGCCCGCGTAGAAACGGCCCGATCCGCTCAAGCCGCTCCACGTCGAGGTCTTTGCGGTACAGCGGCACCAGCTCGAACGCCGCGGCGCCCAAGACGCTCCGGATGTCGGTGCCGAGCTGTCCGCCGGCGCCAAGCAGCGCGATTCGTTTCATCGGCCATCCGCTCCCCCGATGTCGATGATGCCCCCGTACAGCTCCGCCTGACGGATAATGCGGTGCCACTTGACCAGCTCCTGATACCAGCCGAGCGTAATCGTCTGCGCCAGATCGGGCACAGCCCCCGCCTCCAGCGCCTTATAGACTTCCAGCGCTCCGTCTGCCGCGGTCCATTTCGCCTTCCAGCCAAGCGTCCGTTCGATCTTGTCGAACCCTACCCGGTACGAGCGGTGATCGGCCTCTCCGTACCATTCGATGTCGACGCGCTTCGGCAGGGCGCTTGCGATCGATTCGCCGAGCGGACCGAGCTGGTAGTTGCCTTCGTTCGAGCCGACGTTGAAAATGTGGCCGTTTACCGCCTTCGGATCGGCTTCCAGCAGCAGAAGCATAACGTCGGTCGTATCCTGCACATGGACGAACGGCCGCCACTGCGTACCGTCCTTCATCAGCGGGATGACGCCGCTCTTCCAGGCGCCCAGCGTCATGCCGTTAATCGCGAGGTCGAACCGCATCCGCGGCGAAAATCCGAACACGGTCGCCTGACGCATCACGACGACGGTGAACCGGTCGTCCGCCAGCGGCAAGATGCTGTTCTCCGCCATTTCGTTCGCTTTGGCGTACGTGGAAAGCGGATTGGACGGCGACTGTTCACGGGCGACGGTATCCGAATCTTGGAAGCCGTATATGCTGCAGGTCGAAGGAAGGATATACCGCTTCGCTCCCAGCCGCTTCGCCAGAAGCGCCGTTCGCGTCCGCGAAATATGGTTGATCTGGTACGTCGCCTCGCGGAACCGTTCGCCGCTCGGGTCGTTCGACAAGGCGACCAGATCGATCACAGCGTCCACCTCGGCGAAATGCTCCTCGGGAATACGCCGGCTGTCTTCCGTAATGGTAACGAGATTCGGATGCGGCTCCAGCTTGTCGGCTCCGAAAAAGAACCGGTCCAGCGCCTTCACCCTGTACCCTTTCGCAAGCAGCTTCGGCACGAGCACAGACCCGATATATCCGCCGGCACCCGTTACTAATACCGTGCTCATGAATGTCCCTCCCCATATACAAAGTTGTTCTCCGCATCCGCGAGAAAAGGCTGGGCGTCGTCTTTGGCGGAGATGACGGGCGACGCTATCGGCCAGTCGATGCCTAACGCCGGATCGTTCCAGCGGATGCCCCGGTCGTGCGCGGGCGAGTAGTATTCGTCCACCTTGTATAAAAGCTGCGTATTTTGCACTAGCGTGCAGATGCCGTGGGCGAATCCTTTCGGCACGACAATTTGCCGTTTGTTGTCTTCGCTCAAAACGACGCCGATCCACTCGCCGTACGTAGGCGAGCCTTTGCGAATATCGACGACGACGTCGTACACGGCTCCCGTCAGCACCCGGACCAGCTTCGTTTGCGCTTTCGGCGCGAGCTGGTAGTGAAGCCCTCTGACAACTCCCGCCTGCACCGACAACGACTGGTTATCCTGCACAAAGTCGTAGCCATGTCCAATCTCCTCCAGCTTGCTGCGGGTATAACTCTCCATAAAATAGCCGCGGTGGTCGCCATGGACGACCGGCTCCAGCAGCACAACCCCGGACAGTTTCGTTTCGATCAGCTTCATGATGCGGTTTTCATCCTCCCGATTCCGAATGGTTCGCCGCTGCCCTTGCAGCCTCAATCGTATCGACAACATATCTTGCGAACGGGATGGAGCACGTGAATGCCGGCGATACGGCGTTCAGCACATGCATCGAGCGGGCATCCCCTTCCACGATAAAGTCCTGCACGAGCTTCAGCGTTGTTTTGTCCAGCAGTTGGGCGCGGATGCCGGGTCTTAAGTAGGGGCCGAAGCCGCGCGGGTCCACCCCTCTCGCCAGCTTCATCGACAGCCGGACGAAATGCGGCTTCACATATTTGCGCATCTCTTGAAAAGCGAGCCGGCGGAAGCCGAACGAATTGGTCAGAAACAGCTTCGCCTCGTAAAACAAAATCGTCATAAACTCGCCAAGCCGGAAACGCGAAAAGCCGCGATACTGCTCGCGCCAAAAAGCCGGAATCGCCGTAGGGCCTATTTTGATGCCGCCATCGACCGTTTTCGTATAATGGACGCCGAGAAACGGATTTGCGAGATTCGGCACCGGATAAATGTTCGTGCGGATGTCGGTTTTATTTTTTGCGTATTTCACGTAAACGCCCTTGAACGGGATGATCGTATACCGCGTGCCGAAGCCGTAGTCTCTGGCAATGCGGTCGGCATACAGTCCGGCGGCGCTCACGACATAGTCCGCGCGGATCGGTCCCTGGCCGGTGCGGATGCCTTCCTCCCACTTTCCTTCATACCTCGCGTTAAAATGAAACTCGACGCCGAGCGCGATTGCATCGCGCTTCATCGACAGGCACACCTCGAGCGGATCGACTGTAGCGGTGGACGGCGAGTAAAGCGCCTTGCGGTACGTGCGGGCGTTCGGATCGATGCTCCGCGCTTCCTCCTCGGTTTTCCACAGCAGCTCGACGCCGTTTACGTCTCCGCGCCGCTTCAGCTCCTCCAGCCCGGCCAGCTCCTCCTCGTCGCTCGCCACGACCAGCTTGCCGCAATGGTTGACGGCAATCCCCCGGCTGGCGCAGTACATCTGCATCTCGCGGTTGCCTTCCTTGGTAAACTTGGCCTTCAGGCTGTTCGCGGTATAATAAAAGCCGGCGTGCAGGACGCCGCTGTTTCGCCCGCTGGCGTGGAAGGCGACGTCCTGCTCTTTCTCCGCGACGGCGATAGCCGCTTCCGGGTATCTGCGCTTCAGCTCGAGCGCGATCGTCAGGCCAACGATGCCGGCGCCGATAACGACGTAATCGTATCGTTTCATGACGGGCCGCCCCTGCCGTCCGACAGCTTCTCTCCCGCTTCCCGGAGCGATGCGAACGTGCCGGCATCCGTCCACCAGCCGGTCAAAACGCCGTACTGGAGCTTTCCTTCCATCGCATACATATTGTTCACGTCGGTAATTTCCAGCTCGCCGCGCTGCGACGGCCGGACTTGGCGAATTCGATCGAACACGCCGGCATCGTACATATACACGCCGGTCACGCAGTAGCCGGACTTCGGCGTAGACGGCTTTTCCTCGATAAATATGATGCTGTCGCGCAAAAACACAGGAACGCCGTAGCGATGCAGATCGTCCGCTTCCTTGAGCATGACCATTGCCCCCTGTTCCTGCCGGGCGAACTGGCCCACGAACGGCGACAGATCGCCCTCGAACAAGTTGTCGCCGAGCAGCACGACCATTTTCTCCCCCGGAGCTACGAACCCTTCCGCCAGCGAGAGACCCTGCGCGATCCCCCCGGCCTCCTCCTGGATGCGGTAGGTGAGCCGAACGCCCCACGGCTTGCCGCTTCCCAAGTAGTCGATAAACAGGCCCGCGGACTGTTTGCCTATGACGAGCAGGATCTCTTCGATGCCGGCTGACGCCAGCTTCGCGACCGCATAGTGGATCATCGGAAACTTCCCGGCAGGCAGCAAATGCTTGTTGACCAGCTTCGTCAGCGGAGCCAGACGCGTTCCGGTACCTCCCGCCAAAATAACGCCTTTCACAGCTCTCCACCCTTTCCGCGCCAAGGCGAAGTTTCGTAAATAACTTCTACATGCCGTTTTCGTTCATATAAACGATCTCGGATCGACGCCCCACTTCTCGACGAATTTATGGTAGTTGCTCTCCACGAGCTCATCCATCCGGTTCTGCCCCTGCTTCCGGAAGCTGACGCTGCCGTGATGATGAACGACCGTGTCGCCGGCAACGAGCAGACGGTATCCCGCAAGCCGCGCCCGGTAGCAGTAATCGTCGTCCTCGTAATGGCCGGGAGAGAACCGTTCGTCGAGAAGGCCGATGCGCTCCATCAGCTCGCGCCGGAACAGAAAGCATAGTCCGACAATGCGGTTTACCTCGAACCATTTGCCGGGGTCGGGCTTATTCAGCGACGACAGCGCCATTTCCTGAAACTCAGGCAAGCTGCCGTACGAAAGATCCATCTGCTGCCGTCCGCTCGCATAGTTCGTACGCGGTCCGACGATGCCGACCGTTTCGCTGCTGTGCAGGCATCGCCGCAAATTGGCCAGCCACGAGTGGGATACGACGACGTCGTTGTTGAGCAGCAGCAGCTCGCTTCCGCTTGCCGCCTTCAGCCCGAAGTTGCATGCCGCCGGAAAGCCCCTGTTTCCCGCAAGGGAAACAAGCGTGACCGGCTTTTTCAAACAATATTCGACCGTACCGTCGGTTGATCCGTTGTCGACGACAACAATTTCGTACGGGGTATCGGTATACGTCTCAATCGCGTGAATACATTCGCGCAGCAGCATGACCTCGTTGTAAGTCGGAATGATGATGCTCGTCAGGCTCATGAGGAAGCCCTCCCGAGCTCGCTCCGGTTGCGCATGTGGTCCGCCTCGTGCAGCCGGGCCCCCTCGCGCTGGAACAGCAGCCCCAGCGCCTCCAGATGATCTCCGACGATCAGATCGGCGACCGGGTTGGCTGCGCCGGTATTTTTGTCCCGCACCCTGTTCTTCGAGATAACGTCCACGCTCATCGCCGCCTCTACCTTCAAGCCGTCCCGTACGGCTATCGCCTGCGCCTTCGGCGGCACCATCAGATTGGCGCAGCCGATCGTTTCGATCGCCTTGCGCGATAAAGCATGCGGCACCGCGGTCATCGAGCTTGCCCCCAGGTCCGGCCGCCCTACCGCCCGGTTCAGCATTTCCTTGACGATCGTCACTTGATCGCGTCTGGCGAAAACATCGATATACGGCGTTATGTCGTTCAGCGCAACGTCGGTTCCTTTATCGATCGCATCGATAAAAGGGACCAGATGCTCGGCGAAAATCGGAAAGTCGCCGTCCAAAAACAAAACGATATCCGCCGAAATGAGCTTGGCTCCGACGGCGCGGCCGACATCGTGTCCGAGCGGGCGGACATAATGGACGATAACCGCTTTGCCCGGTCTTCTAGCGTTCCAGAACGTTTGGTCGGTGGAGCCGTTCACGACGATGACCAGCTCGTCGAGCGGCAGACGGTCAAGCTGGTGCAGCACGCCGGGGAGCGCCTTCTCCTCGTTCATCGCGGTGACGACCGCCCCGATCGTTTTTCTCGTCGGCACGAGCGCCGGACCTTCCAGCCTAACCCCTCTGCCGCTTTCAAAACCGGCGACAAATTTCGCCGCTACATCATGGTAGGCGCTCCACTTCAGCGGCACGGGGCCGTTCTCCGTTCGCCAATCGTTCCAGAGCCGGTTGACGGCCGCAAGCGGCGTCTCCTCTCCGGCTGCGGGCCGAAGTGCCGCAAGCGCACCAGCCTCGTAGGCCCGCTGCAGCAGCCAGCTTGATGCCGCCAGGCTTCCTCCGGCGGAATCGGCCGATTTGCGCCGCCCTCCGCCTCGCCTTCCTTTCCACGCGCCTCTGCGGCCGAATCGCCGCAACCGCCTCTTAGGCAAAGGCGCGGTATTTCGTCTGCGGCGTTTACGTATGCGAGTCATGAACTCACCTCACGATTTCCCTCACTCTCGTCAAATCCGGTTTCTTTCCGCGTTCGCTCGTCGCCCGAACGTACCATTCGAGCGCCTCCAGATGATCGCCGACAATCAGCCCTTCGAGCGGATCACCGCCCTGCCTTCTTCTTCGTATCCGGTTCGTCCGGCCTACGTCGATATAATGAACCGCCCGCACGTCGAGCCCCCGGCATATGCCGACCGCTTGCGCCTTCGGCGGAACCGCCAAATGCTCGTGGCCGATCGCTTCAAGCGCCTTGCGGCTGAGCGCATGCGGGATCGCCGTCATCGAAGCGCCCTTCAGCTCCGGACGGGAAAGCGCAATGTTGAGCGCATGCTTGGCGAGGACGACGCCGTGAACGCTCATTTTATCGACCGGTCCCAAATAGCTGTTCAGCGCGATATCGACCCCGTTTTCAACCGCTTTGACCAGCGGCACCATATCTTTGAAGGAGATGACGATATCGCCGTCCGTAAACAAAACGATCGATCCCTTTGCTTCCTTCGCACCGATGCTTCGCCCGACATCATGGCCCAGCGGCTCGGGATAATACAGCACCCGGGCACCGAGCGACTCGGCGATTTTACCCGAGCCGTCCGTCGTGCCGTTGGCGACGACAATTACTTCCGTATTTCGGTGAACGGCGAACGCCTGCCGAATCACTTGCGCGATCGTCCTCCGCTCGTTAACGACCGGGATGACGACGGACACTACTGGCGCAACCGCCACAGAACCGGGCGGCTGCGCTTTCCGTACCGCGCCGGCGGGAGACCTTCTTCGCCATGCCTGCTTACCCGCGCGCGACTTCAACATCATTCACCTCCGATTGATCAGGGGACTGGTTTCGAGCTATCTACTCCGTCTTCAGTTGTTTTGCGAGAATGTTCCGATCGGGGTGGGGAGGATTGCTTCGATCGGAAGCTTTTCTTTAGAATCCGGAATGGATGTCCGCAGGGCTCCACATCCGGTTCGCAAGAAAGGCTACCTTTAAGGCACGAATGCTCATCTTCGAATTGCTTCGATCGGAAGCTTTTCTTTAGAATCCGGAATGGATGCCCGCAGGGCTCCACATCCGGTTCGCAAGAAAGGCTACCTTTGGGGCACGGATGCTCATCTTCGAATTGCTTCGATCGGAAGCTTTTCTTACCAGTCAGTTTATGAAAATCCGCATCTGGCGGAAGGGCATCTGCCGATTGTCCGATAAAAAGGGCTTTGCGAAGCCAACCTAAAGAAGCTTCCAAATCCGCAGGAAACACGGATTTGGAAGCTTTCGTTGCAGCCGCTTATCGGCTGGTTAAGCTTTAGTCCCTATGGCGATCCAGTTCACGATGCCCGAAGGCTCCGGTGTGAACTTCGTGCGCACAATTTCGATCGTGGCGGTTTGTTCCGTCTGGGCTTTCAGTACGGCATAGCAGGCCGGATGATTGGTCATCGCGACAAGCACGTAGCTCGAAGCAGCGAACGGCTCGTCGAAAGCGACCTCGATACTGACCGTTTCGGCGTGAATCGGGAACTGAAACGGAATGATGCCGAACTGCTGCAGGGCGACACCCGCCGCGGCAGCCGTCCTCACCGGAGAAAAGTCCAGCTTGCCGGTATCGATGGACCGCTCCGCCACATGCTCCCCACGCACGGCTTCGGGCGCCAGCTTGGCGGAAGAGACGGTTCCGTCCGCGAGCATCGCCCCGGTGACCGACTTGTCGGCAAGCGGCCTTTCGTCAGCGGACGATGGCATCGGTCCGGCCGGCCTCGCTGCTTCCTGAACCGGCCAGCCGGCCTCCTGTTGCAGCTTGAAACCTTTCAAATGGTACGGCTCGATCGAACCCGGCTCGATATGGCGGCTGTGAATCGAACCGTCGCGAATATGAAGCGCCTCGACGCTATCCGAAGCCAGAATCGCCCCGGTAACCGAACGCGAAGCGAGTTTGTCGGACGTGACGGCCCGGCTGGCCAGTTTGTCGGACGTAACGCTGTCGTTCGTCAAATGTCCCGTACCGATACATTCCGGCGCCAACTGCCCCATGCCGACCGTTCCCGCCTGCAGCTTGCTTCCGGCTACCGTCCCGTCCGTCAAACGGTCCGCTATCCAGTCGACGCTGCCCAGATGCTCGCTCTCGATGGCTCCTCTTGCGATATGACCGCCCTCGATCGCTTCCTCGCGAATATGCGCACCCGCAATACTCGCTTCCGCGATCGCCTCGCCCGTGACGCTCCCGGCCGCAAGCTTGCCGGACGTCACCGCACCGGTCGCGAGCCGCTCCGCCGTTACGCTTTCGCCGGCGAGTTGCTCCGTCCCTACGCTGCCGGCCGCCAGCTGCTCCGTTCCGACCGTTCCCGCCTGCAGCTTGCTTCCGGCTACCGATCCGTCCGTCAAACGGTCCGCTATCCAGTCGACGCTGCCCAGATGCTCGCTCTCGATCGCCCCTCTTGCGATATGACCACCCTCGACCGCTCCCGAGCGAATATGCTCCCCAATGATCGTATCTCTCGCGATCGCCGCTCCCGTGACGGAACCGCCGGCAAGCTTCTCGGCCGTAACCGCCCAATCGAGCAGCTTTTCCGTTGTGATGCTTTCCCCCGCAAGCTGCTCCGTCCCCACACTGCCGGCCGCCAGCTGCGCCGCCCCGACCGTTCCCGCTTCCAGCTTGCTTCCGGCTATTGTGCCGTCCGTCAAGCGATCCGCGATCCAGTCGACGCCGCCCAGATGCTCGCTCGCGATGGCTCCTCTTGCGATGTGACTTCCCTGGATCGCTTCCTGCCGAATATGCGCGCCCGCGATGCTTGCTTCCGCGATCGCCTCGCTCGTGACCGCACCGACGGCCAGCTTCCCGGACGTCACCGCACCGGTCGCGAGCCGCTCCGCCGTCACGCTTTCGCCGGCAAGCTGCTCCGTCCCTACGCTGCCGGCCGCCAGCTGCTGCGACGTCACCGTTTCCGCTTGCAGCTTGCTTCCGGCTATCGAACCGTCCGCCAAGCGATCCGCGATCCAGTCGACGCTGCCCAGATGCTCGCTTGCGACGGCTCCTCTCGCGATGTGACCGCCCTGGATCGCTTCCCGACGGACATGCTCGCCGGCGATGCTCGCTTCCGCGATCGCCTCGCCTGTTACGCTTCCGTCCGCCAGCTTCCCGGACGTCACCGCACCGGCGGCGAGCCGCTCCGCCGTCACGCTTTCACTGGCAAGCTGCTCCGTTCCGACGCTGCCGGCCGCCAGCTGCCGAGACGTCACCGTCCCCGCTTGCAGCTTGTTTCCGGCTACCGAACCGTCCGTCAAGCGATCCGCGATCCAGTCGACGCCGCCCAGATGCTCGCTTGCGATGGCTCCTCTTGCGATGTGACTTCCCTCGATCGCTTCCTGCCGAATATGCTCGCCCGTTATGCTTGCTTCCGCGATCGCCTCGCTCGTGACAGAACCGCCGGCCAGCTTCCCGGACGTCACCGCACCGGTCGCGAGCTGCTCCGCCGTCACACTTTCACCTGCAAGCTGCTCCGTTCCGACGCTGCCGGCCGCCAGTTGCCGCGACGTTACCGTTCCCGCTTCCAGCTTGCTTCCGGCTATCGTTCCGTCCGTCAAGCGGTCCGCGATCCAGTCGACGCTGCCCAGATGCTCACTTGCAATGGCTCCTCTTGCGATGTGACCGCCCTGGATCGCTTCCAGACGGACATGCTCGCCCGCGATGCTCGCTTCCGCGATCGCCTCGCCCGTTACGCTTCCGGCCGCCAGCTTCCCGGACGTCACCGCACCGGTCGCGAGCTGCTCCGCCGTTACACTTTCACCTGCAAGCTGCTCCGTTCCGACGCTGCCGGCCGCCAGTTGCTGCGACGTCACCGTTCCCGCTTCCAGCTTGCTTCCGGCTATCGTTCCGTCCGTCAAGCGGTCCGCGATCCAGTCGACGCTGCCCAGATGCTCACTTGCAATGGCTCCTCTTGCGATGTGACCACCCTGGATCGCTTCCAGACGGACATGCTCGCCCGCGATGCTCGCTTCCGCGATCGCCTCGCCCGTTACGCTTCCGTCCGCCAGCTTCCCGGACGTCACCGCACCGGTCGCGAGCTGCTCAGCCGTTACACTTTCATCTGCAAGCTGCTCCGTTCCGACGCTGCCGGCCGCCAGTTGCTGCGACGTCACCGTTCCCGCTTGCAGCTTGTTTCCGGGAACCGTCTCGTCGGACAAACGATCGATAATCCACTCGACGCTGTCCACATGCACACTGGTGACGGCGCCTTTGGCCAGATGGTAATCGCGGATCGTCTCTGGAACAATATGGCCGCCCTCGATGCTGTCCCGGGCAATCGCCGCCCCTGTTACGGCACCGTCTGCCAGTTTGTCGGACGTAACCGCGCCTCCTGCCAGTTTTTCCGTTACAACGCTGTTCGGCGCGAGCGCTCCGGCGCCGACGCTCCCGTCCGCCAGATGAACGGATTCGATCGTCCCCGGCTTCAGCTTGCTCCCCGCGATCGTCGCGTCGGACAGCCGGTCGGCAACCCAATCGACGCCGCTCAGATGGCCGCTTGTGATCGCACCCCAGGCAATATGGCGACCCTCGATCGTCTCGGATCGGAGATGATCGCCATCGACGCTGTCCGCAGCGATTGCCGGTCCGGTAACGGCTCCGTATCCAAGCTTATCGGCCGTCACGGCCCCAGCCGCCAGCTTTGCCGTCGTTACGCTATTCGCCGCCAATTGTTCGGCCTCAACGCTTTCGATGGCCAATTGCTTCGACGTAACCGCCCCGTCCGCCAGCTTCTCCCCGGTGATGCTGCCTGTGGACAAACCTGCCGCGATCCGGTCTACGCTGCTTAAATGCTCGACGTCGATCGTCCCTTTGACAAGGTGATGGCCTTGAATCGTCTCGCGATGAATATGGCCGCTCACGATGCTTCCCGGAGCAATATTCGCCCGCGTGACGGCTCCGTCCGCCAGCTTGTCGTTCGTCACTGCCTTATTCGCCAGCTTCGACGTCGTCACGCTATCCGCATCCAGCTTCTCCGCCGTTACACTGCCTGCTGCCAGCTGATCCGCCGTCACGCTGTCTGCCGCGAGCTGCTTCGACGTAACGGAATACCCCTGCAGCTTGACTCCGGATATAGCGCCGTCGGGCAGCCGGGCCGGCAGCCATTCCAGACCGGAAAGATGCTCGTTATGAATAGCGCCTTTGCCGATATGGTACGCCTGTATCGCCTCCCGGCGTATATGGCGGCTTTCGATCGCGTTCGGGGCCAGCTTATCGCCGCCTAAAGCGTCGGATCCCAGCTTGTCGGGGGTAACCGAGCCCGGGGCTAGCTTGTCGGACGTAACCGCTTCGTCCTGCAGCATGCCCGTGGAAATTGCCCCTTCCTGAATATGCTCCTCCGCCACCACACCGTCGCTTAAATGACGGGATTCGATCGATTCGTTCAGCAGATGCTCTTTACCTATCGACTCCGGCGCCAGCTTCTCTCCGGTGACGACCCCGTCGCCCAAATGATTCGTGCCGACAGCCTCCTCAGCCAGCTTGTCGCCGGTGATGCTCTCCGGCCCATAATGCTCCGTCCGCAGCGTCAGTTTCTCGATATGGGCGCCTTGGACCGTCTCCGCATGCAGATGGCCGCCGCGAATCGATTCCGGTCTCACATGCTCGCTGCCTACGCTGCCCGCCGCCAGCTTCTGCGAGGTCACCGAACGCGGGGCGAGCTGAAGCTCGGTGACAGAGCCGGCCTGCAGCTTCGCTGTCGAGACCGATTGATCCTGCAGATGCGACTCCGCGACCGCCCGCTCGGCCAAGTGACTGTCCTGGACCGATCCGGCAGCCAAATGCTGCGAGCCGATCTCGCCGGCGCCGACCGCATCCGCCGTCACTTCGCCGGCGGCCAGATGCACTCGCCGTACGGAGGCCGCCCGGATCGTTTCGCTGTCTACGCTTCCCTTCGCCAGTTTCCCGTTCGTGATGGCGCCCGGTTGCAAACGGTCGCCGTCGATCGTCCCGGGGGCGATATGATCCCCGGTTATCGCTTCGCGCTGCACGTGGACGCCCGTGATCGATTCGACCGCAAGGTGGCTGCCCGTCACCGCCGAGCGTCTGATTTTGCTACCGTCTACGGCGCCGTCCGCCAGCTTCCCGGTCGTAACGGCCCCGTCCATGATCGCCTTATCGATGACGGATTCGTCTCGCAAATGCTCCGCTCCTACCGAATGAGCCGCCAGCAATTCGCTCTGAATGACGCCTGGGGATAAATGCTCGGACAGCACCGATCCGTCGGCTAAATGCGCACTTCTGACCGCAGCAGCGGCCAGCTTGGCGGACGTGACGTTGCCGTCGGCCAGTTTCGAGGAGGTAACGGCGAGATCCGTCAATTTGTCGGTAGATACCGCCTCCGGCGCCAGTTTGGAAGTCGTAATCGCATGGTCGACGACATGATGCGTATACACGGTGCCAAGTACGAGATGGTTGCGCGTAATCGATCCGAGCGCGATTTTGTTCCATGTAATCGAGTAATCCTGAACCGCTTCGGTGCCGACTGCATTTTTCTGCAGATGCTCGCTGCCGATCGCGCCGCCGCTTATATGTTTCGGCTGGACCGAACCCCCGGCAAGCAGTTCCGACGTAACCGCCCCGTCCGCCAGATGATCCTTCGTCACAGCACCCGGAGCGAGCTTCCGCGAGGTGACCGATCCGTCCGCCATCTTCTGCTCCGTAACGGCGTCGTTCTGCAGCTTGACGGTCGATACGCTCGACGGCGCCAGCTCGGTCTCCCCGACCGACTCCGCCTCAATTTCTTCCGTGCTTACCGACGCCGGCGATAAATGGCGGCGCTCAACCGCCCTGGCGGCGATTTTTTCGCTTGTTACCGATTCTCCGGCGAGCCTTGACGTCGTGACCGCCCCGTCCGCCATCTTCGCGGCCGTTACGGCCCCGTCCTGCAGACGTTCCGTCGTTACGGACTGCGGCGCCAGCTTTGCCGTTGATACCGCTTCGGCCCCTAGCTGCTTTTCGAGTACGGATGACGGCGCCAGGTGCGAGGATAACACCGACTGCTGCTGCAGATGCCGCGAGCCGACGGATTCCGTCTCCAGCTTGTCGGCCGTTACCGCCTTCGGCGCCAGGTGAGCGGTTTGAATCGCTTCTGCCGTCATGTGCTCGGCCTGAACGCTGTTTGCCGACAAATGCTCTGCGGAAAGCGCCCCAACCGCTATATGCTCCCCCACAATCGCTCCCTTCTGCACGTGCAGCGAGCCGACGCTGGACTCCGCCAGCTTCTCGGGTGTAACCGCACCCTCGCGGAGCTTCTCCGACAAAATGGCGCCGTCGGCAATTTTGGCGGAATTGACAGAACCGTTCGCCAGCTGAAGGGAACCGATCGAGCCGCTTTTGATCTTATCGCCGACGATCGCCTGGTCTTGGATCAGATCGGTCGAGATGCTCATCTTATGCAAATGTTTCGGTTCGATCGAGCCTTCGGCGATTTTCATCGAATCGATTGTTTTATCGGCCAGCTTCTCCGACGTGATGCTGCCATCGATCAGCTTGTCACCGCCGATTGATTTCGGCTTCAGCTTCCGGCCGGATATCGTATTGTGCACAATATGTTTGTCTTCGATCGAAGCCGGAGCGATTTTGCTTGTCGTCACGCTTGATTCGGCCAGCTTCGTATTGTCGATCGCATAATCGGCAATCGAATCGCGGCTGATCGCGTTCGGCTTGATTTTGGTGCTGTCGATCGCGCGATTCGCGATTTTTTCGTTCGTTATCGCTTCGTCGACGATATCGTCCGTGTAGACGACGGCTACATTCTCATGCTGCGCCCGCTCGAACAGCAGCAGCACCGGAGATATATCCGACGGCTCGGGGAACATTTCGACCTGGGGAGCGGAAACTTGGCGGGGTTCATCGACATGATCGGGAATAATGGGCAATCGTTCGTCATGCCGAATGGTCGGAATTGTGGGAGTTTCCGGAATTGCCGGTGCTTCTGGCGTTAGAACGGAGGCGATCGAGGCTACTTCCGTATCTTCCTTAGGCATCGGGGTATCACCCTTTTGCGACTCGGCCGGCTTATTCGCAACTTCTTCCGTTCCCTCTTTTTTCTTGCGCTGTACTTTCGCGTCTTTATCGTCGTCCAGCCAGCTAAGCTCGTTCGTGCTAGCGTTGTATATCCGCTGACCGGATTGCTTGCCACGTCTCGATCCTTCGCCTGGTTTGTTCTTTTTCATCCGGGTCACCTTTCTTTACGGGAATAGTCATCTGTAACATATGCGTTCACCCAGCCTAAGGTCACACTTTCATCCGAAAAGCGCAGGAAAGCCGCGCCCATTCCGGGCATCCGCCAGGGATACAAATATACATTTTTGGACGTACCGACAGGTGACCCGAACCAAAACGCCCGGACAGGTCATAACATATACCACTCCCTTAGGGAAAGGAGGAGACGACACGATGCCGACGATCAACAACGTTCCCGATCTGCTGTACAATATGTGGCTCCAGGACAGGAGTCCCGGCTTCAATCCGAACTGGGCCTCCCACGGCAGTCGCACGGAAGGGCACCGTACCGGCGGTCACAAAACGGGCGGTCACAAAACGGGTGGTCACAAAACGGGCGGTCACCGTACCGGCGGTCACCATACCGGCGGTCACCATACGGAAGGGCACCGGACACTCGGCAGCTTTACGGAAGGGCATAAAACGCTCGGCCACAATACCGGCGGCAAGCGCAGCCGGTGTAAACCAAAACCGGTATGCAAGCCGAAAGTCAAGCCGCACCGTTCGAAGCACCGTAAAACATGCGGATGCAAACATCGCAAATAAGTTACGAACGTCGTCGATCGCTATGGCGATTTTCCGAATGGACGGTTCGTCCTATCCTGATATACGCGCAAAATGGGCAATGGCCGTAACGCTTGCGGTCCATTCCGCATATCGTATCCACAACAGCCTACCCGCATAGGGGTAGGCTGTTCTTCTTCAAGGAAAGGCGGATCCGATCGTTATGGCACTTCCAGAATACGCGATTACCATTGGAGCGGCCGAAACAAAACGGATGGCCAAAAACATATGGAACGGAACGTTCGTTCGCGGTTTTCTCCTATACAACAACCTGCAAGTTCCGATGCGCATCCGCTACCGGGGAGGCCACACGCGGAATTATCCGAAGAAATCGTACGAAATGCGCATCGGCGGTAAAACGTATCATTTTAACGCCGAATATGACGATCCTTCCATGATGCGCAACGCCTTGTCGTTCCGTTTTTTCAGGATGATCCGCGTTCCAAGCCCGACTACGCGACATTGCATCTTGCGGATTAACGGGCGAAACGAGGGCGTTTATTTGCTGATCGAGGCGGTGAACCGTTCTTTTTTCAATCGCCGGCGTATTCCGGTCCGGACGCTCGTATATGCGGATAACGACAGCGCCAACTTCTCGCGAATTAGCCCGGAAACCGGACGCCGGAAAAAATCGCTGCTCGAGGGCTACAGGCAGGTGATCGGCACAAGTGAAGGCCGCTTGCGGTTAAGCCGGTTTATAGGGCGGCTTCATCAGCTCGAGGGGGGCCGGCTGCACGCCCATCTGCGGCGCAGGCTCGATACCGACAACTATTTGCGCTGGCTGGCCGGGGCGGTGCTGACCGGCAATTACGACGGCTTCGATCAGAACTATGCGCTCTACGAGCACGGCCGCTCGGGGAAATATAGGATCATTCCGTGGGACTACGAGGGAACATGGGGGCGAAACTGCTACGGCAAGCCGTGCGCCAGCGACCTGGTGCGGATTACGGGGTATAATGCGCTTACCGAAACGGTGCTGTCCGATGCGCGCCTTCGCGGCGAGTACCGGGACCTGCTCGCCCGGCTGCTGGACGATACGTTTACGGAAGAGCGCATGATGCCTATTATAAGCAGCATGCATGACTCGATTCGCTCCAGCATCCTTGCCGACGGCTCCCGGCCGTGGGCGACAAACGTCTTCGACGGCGAGCCCGAGTTCATACGCTCGTATATTCGCGAACGCCGCGATATCGTGCGTAGGGCGCTAGGCAAGCTGTGATAACGTCAGCCGCTTCCGAACTGCGCGCAGGCGGCGCGAAAAAGCCTCCAATCCCGCTCGCCGAGCGGTTTTGGGGGCTTTTTCCATTTACTTCTTGCCGTTCACTCCTGTCCAGGGGCTTCAGCATCGCCGATACGAACGCCAAGCGAGCGGTACAGTTCCACAAGCCTCTCGGCCGTATGCTGCCACGTGAACTGGTCGCGCACCCGAACGAGCCCCCTCTCGCCGAGGCTTCTGGCGTACGCTTCGTCGGATAACACCGAGCATACGTGATGGACGAGCTGCTCGGGAAGCCGGGCCGGATCGGCCAGCAGCCCCGAGACGCCGTGCTCGATAATTTCTTTCATCCCGCCGGCGGCGGTAGCGACTACCGGCACGCCGGACGCCATCGCTTCGACGTTGACGAGCCCAAAAGCCTCCTGCTCGGCCGAAGGCACGACGGCGACGTCGGCGAGCCGGAACCACGCGGGAATCTGCTCGTGGGGCACGAACGGCACGAAGCGGATATGGGGCGAAGCGAGCCGGGCCATCCGCCGGAGCTTCCTGACGTACGGGGTGAGCCGGTTCGAGCCGTAATACGCTCCCCCTACAAGCAGCAGCACGGCGTCCGGCTCCAGCGCGGCTATGGTCGGCATGACGGCCACGAGATGGTGCACGCCTTTGATCGGTATGAACCGTCCGACATACAGCACGATTTTTTTGCCCGACAAGCCGAGCCGGGCGAGCTGCTCCTCCCGCTTCGCCTGCTCCTCCGCCGTCCAGCGCGAGACGAAGCGCTGCATATCCACCCCGGGATAACTCACCACGACTTTTTCCGCGATCGATTCATCCTGGGCGACGACTCTTGTTTTCAAATATTGGCTGTTTACGACGATCGCATCGGCAGCGCGAAGGCATAACCGGAGCGCGGAAGGGGAGATATGCGGTGGCGACATGAAGGCGGTGGAATGCAGCGATAACACGACCGGCGCAGCCGGAAGCTTTTGCTTCAAATAGCGGGCGTTTCGGGGACGGTTCTCCACCTGAATCAGATCCGGATGGTCGCTCTTGAGCAGCCTCGCCACTTGACCGATATACGGTTTGCGGGCCGGGCGGACGAAGCGGATCCCCCCGCGCCAGCCGCTGGCTGACATCCGCCTCGTTTTTTTGCCGAATACGGTCACTTCCGCCTGACGTTTGAGCCGTTCCCCGACCTGCGTGGCTACGAGCTCGACCGAGCTGCTCCGGCCGGAAGGAACGGGGAACGTCCCGGGAGTAACGAACGCAATCTTCGTGCGGGACAAAACGTCCACCTCCAATTGTTGCTAACAGCCTGCGGCGGTTGTCAGGCGGACTACGGTCTTATCGTCACGGGGGTTCCGATCGGCACCAAACGCTCCAGTTCGAGAACGTCGTGATTGAACATGCGGATACAGCCATGCGACACCAGCTTGCCGATGGAAGTCGGATCGTTCGTTCCGTGTATGCCGTAATGCGGCTTGGACAACCCCATCCAGAAAACGCCAAACGGCCCTCCCGGGTTCGGCTGCTTATTTACAACCGTAAACTGTCCGGTCGGAGTTGCCGTTAGCATTTTACCGATACCGACAGGATAGGAACGGACAACGCGCTCGTCTTGAAGCAGATGAAGCATACGATCGGATAAATCTACAATAATTCGAGTTTGCGGCACGATCCTCACCTCCCGGCGAATCGCCGGCGTAAACGGCGGCGGCTCCTGCCGATAACGCCGATTCCGGACGATTGGGAGCTTTGAGCGGAAATACCGCCGTAAAGCTCGTTACATCATATGCGCGTGCGGAGCCCGCTGCTAATCGATATTACGGCCTTCTTGCGGCTCATCCGCTATCGCCGCGACCGTTCGCCTCGCCAGCTCCATTACGACTTCGGGTGTTATGTACCGGCTATCTGCTTGCATGCGGGCAGCCCCTTTCTTTTGTCTGCAGGTTATTTGGCTCTCGGGACGATCAGCAATAACGCGTACGAAATGACAACAACAGAGCCGGTCCACCACCAGGCCATCGTCATATTCCCGCTCTCGGCGGCTACGTAGATGGCGGTCGGAACGGTTTGCGTTTTGCCGGGAATATTGCCCGCGATCATAAGCGTCGCCCCGAACTCCCCGAGCCCGCGGGCGAAGCCGAGTACGTACGCGGTCCCGAGCGAGCGGCGGGCAAGCGGCGCCGTCACGTGGCGGAACAGCTGCCATTCGGTAGCGCCCATCGATCTGGCGGCATCCTCTAGATCGCGGTCGACGGAGGCGAAGCCGGCCTTCATCGTCTGGAACACGAGCGGAAAGGCGACGACCGAAGCGGCTATGACGGCTGCTTGCCAGCTGAATACGATCGGTTTGTCGAACAGCCATTCCGCCAGCTTGCCGAGCCAGCTCCTTCTTCCGAGAAGGACGAGCAGAATCAAGCCGACAACGGTCGGAGGAAGGACGAGCGGCAGCAGGAACAGCGTTTCCACTACCGTTTTGCCGCGGAAACGCGCCCGATTCATCCACCAGGCTGCGGCAATGCCGAAGACGAATACGACGAAGCTCGCTATGACCGATACCCAAACGGAGAAGGCGACAGGGGCGAAAAAATCGTGCAGCCCGCTACTGCTCATAGGCTGCCGTCCGCCGCCAAACGCCCTTTAATGCGGCACGGTCCTCGGTTTCCGCTCCCTTTGCCGCCAGGCCGCTTGCGATACTTACTGCTGCAGCTCGTCCGTTTCACGATCCGATTCCTCCCCCGCTTCTCTATTTTCAGCTATTATACAGACGATCGCGCAGCGCGTCGATACTTTTTCCTCCCCCCGGCCAACAAAAAAACGTCACGCAAGTAGCCAGCGGCTCTTGCATGACGTTTGCCCTTTTCCGAGACTTGTTCGGGGAAGCCCGGTTTCACTCCGCTTGCGGGACATGGACGTTATGTGGTCGATTTTGTCCCGGCAGACGGGTGCTACTTTTCTTTCGACGTACCGGCTTGTGCGGTCTGGGAATCTCCCCGATTGCCCGGCTGTTTGCGCTTCCCGTTGTTGTTCGATTGGTTGCGGCCCACCACGTCACGTCCTTTCGGTTTATCGGTATGCCCTGTCCGGCATCTTTCCGCAATCAACATCGGAAAGCGACCTTAGTATATGGAAACAAGTGGGGGGATTATACGCCCGGCGGCGCCGCTCCCGTAAACAATAGCCCGTACGCACTCGTCCATACGGGAGCCTTACGGTACGCATACGGTATACGGGAGGTGGAGAAAACTGTCATGGATAAACGATACATCGGCATTCTTGTGAACGACTCCTGGTACCGGCGCATCCCGAGCGGGCGCACGTATCACGAATCGCTCCCTTGCTATGAGAAAGCGGGAAAGCTTCACGGCGTAACGCCCTGCTTTTTCAGACTGAAGGACATCAAGCCGGGACAGCCGTTCGTCCATGCCTACGTCAAGTCGGAGATCGGCTACAAGCGCTGCCTTATTCCCGTACCGTCGGTTATTCATAACCGCACGCTGTATACGAACAAGCAGCCGAAGGCGGCCATCCGGCGTCTCGCGGAAGACGGAAAGCGCATATTCAACGAATGGAACCGGTACGGCAAAGGGTATATTCACGAGCGGCTCATGGAGGAGCCCTCGCTTCGCCCGCATTTGCCGGTAACCCGTCCGGCGACGCCAGCTGCGATCCGCGACATGATGGGCGACTATTCGAAGCTTATTCTGAAGCCGAACAGCAGCAGCATCGGACTCGGCATCATGAAGTTGGAGGAAGCGGCAAACGGCGTTTGGCTGCTGCACGGAGCGGCAAAAAACGGGCGGAAGATCGCCTTTCGTCCGCCGGACATTCCTGCCATAGTCAGACGCAAGCTGCGCTCACGGCCGTATCTCGTTCAGCAGCTGCTGCCGCTGGCGACATACTGCGGCAGACCGTTTGACCTGCGCGTATCGGTACAGCGGAACGAAACCGGGGACTGGCAGGTGACCGGCATCGCCGCCAAGGTTGCGAAGCCCGGCGCGTTCCGGACGAATGTAGCCCAGGGCGGAGTCGTTTATTCGCTCGACAAGGTACTGGGTCCGTATCCAGAGCTAAACCCCGAGCAGGTTCGAGCCGCGATCGGCGATTTTTCGCTGCGGGTGGCGTGTCAGCTCAGCCGGCATTTGCCCCGCCTGGCCGATATCGGGCTGGATGTTGGGCTGACGGAGCACGGTTTCCCCATGTTCATCGAATGCAATGGGCGCGACCTCAGGTACAGCTTTCAACAAGGCAATATGCTGGATGCGTTTCAACAAATTTATTCGAATCCGGTCGGTTTTGCCAAATATTTATTGGAATCGGGGGATCGTTAACGTACGAAAAACGGGTGGCCACGCGCGACATGTTTATTTGTCGCGCGCGACCCGCTTCCGTTTACGAATCGGCAGCGTCTGCCTGCCCCTCTTTCGGCTTCAAGCGGACGCGCATTCCCAAGCTGCGCATATGATCGAAGAACGGGGGACACGTCTTAGATACGCAGCCCGGATCCAGCAGCCGGATGCCCGGCACCTTGGCGGCGATCAGGGCAAGCGACATCGCCACGCGATGGTCGTCATACGTAGGCAGCAGCCCGCCCGAAGGCGTGCCCGGAAACACGGTAAGCCCGTCCGCGTGCTCCTCCACAGCGATGCCGAGCTGGCCAAGCGATTCGCATATGGCTGCAATCCGGTCGCATTCGTGATGGCGTATATGCGCGACGTCCGTTATCGTGATAGGGGCATCGGCGAACGGCGCGATCGCCGCAAGCGTCAGCGTTTGGTCGGACAGCTCCTTCATGCTGACGGTGAATCCTCCGCGCAGCCGCTCCGGCCCCCACAGTTCGACCCCGCGAGGCCCTTTGGCGATCCGGCAGCCCATTCGCTGCAAAATATCGGTAAACGCGATATCCGGCTGCCGCGTATCCGCGCGCAAATTCGGAATATGCACATGCCCGCCTGTCAAGGCGGCGAACGCCAAATAGTAGCATGCCGTAGAAGCATCCGCTTCGACCTTCAGCTCATGGCCCGCATACGGGCCCGGTATCACCTCGAACCGGTCATACATGTCGCTGTGCGTCACCTGGGCTCCGAAGCGGCGCATCCAATCGACCGTAATGCCGACATAGGCGTGCTGGACGATGCCGCCGGGCACGACGAGCTCCAGCGGATTGGCCGCGTACGCTCCGGCCATAAGCAGACCGCTGATGAACTGGCTGGAGACGTCTCCCGCCAGCTCGACTGTTCCGCCCCGCAGCCCTGCTGCGTTTATGACAATCGGCAGCCTTCCTTCGCGCCCTTCGTAGCGGATATCCGCTCCGGCGGCACGGAGCGCTTCGATCAGCGGACCGATCGGTCTTGCGGACAGGCTGGCGCTTCCTTCGAGCCGCCACCGTCCTTCCGGACAAGCCGCCAGCAGTCCGGGCAAAAATCTCGCTGCCGTGCCGGCGGCGCCCATATACAAACTGCCTTCGCGGACCGGTGCATGTCCGCCGATCCCGTCGACCGTCACCGCCTCATCCGCTACCGATACCGGCACGCCGAGCCGGCGCAAAGCGTCGATACACCAGTACGTATCGTCGCTGCGAAGCAGGTTGCCAATCACGGAGCGGCCGCGCGCCATCGCCGCCATGATGAGCACGCGATTCGAAACGCTTTTGCTCCCCGGGGCGTGAATGACCGCCTGCTGCGGCGGGCCGGAGGGCGGGGCAAGCTCCGCCTCCGCGATCGTATGAAGCTGGGACCAAGGGGATCTGGCTTCCAAATCGGGTTCCGTTACAAACATCTTATCGTTCCTCCTCATGGAAATAAAAGCTGCTGCTTGCTTTCCATTATAGAAGCGAATACGATATACAGATAATCGATGTTTTGTATATTTTACATAGAGAGGTTCTATATCATGAGCGCCATGGATCACTACAAAGTGTTTTACCGCGCCGTCGTCTGCGGCAGCATCACCAAAGCGGCGGAGCAGCTGTACATGACCCAGCCGAGCGCCAGCTATGCGATCCGGCAATTGGAGGAACAGCTCGGCGTGAAGCTGCTCGTGCGCAAGTCAAAAGGCGTGGACACGACGGAGGAAGGGCGCGTGTTGTTCCGTTTCGTCGAGCAGGCGTTCGGGCTGCTGCAAGCCGGCGAGCGGAAAATCGGCGAGATGAAGTCGTACTTGTCCGGCATCGTCCGTCTCGGCGCCAGCGATTCGCTGTGCAAATATTATGTGCTGCCGTTTCTCGAAGCGTTCCGGGCGAGACATCCCGGCATTAAAATTTGCTTGACCCACGGCAAAAGCGAGCATCTGCTCGGACGCTTGAGCGAGGGGGCGATCGACTGCTGCATGGTGCATTTGCCTGCGGAAGGCTACAGAGTGACCGTGCAAAAGAAAATCCGGGACATCTTCGTCGCGGGTCCGGCCTTCGCCGCTCTCGCACCGCGGCCGATCGAACTGGAGGAACTGGTGCGGCAGCCGCTTATCATGCTGTCGGCGGACAGCCGGACCCGGACGTTTTTGCGCTCCTGCCTCGAAACCCGCGGGCTCAAGCTGGAGCCGGATATCGAGCTGGGCAGCGTCGACCTCAGCATTGAATTTGCCGTCAAAAATATGGGCATTTCTTTCGTGACGCGCGATTATGTGCAAAAGGAGCTGGAATCGGGAGCGCTGCTCGAAATCCGCACCTCAGAGCCGCTTCCGGAGCGCTCGATCGGAGTCGTCGCCGCGGACGAGTCTTCTCTGTCGCTGGCCGCATCCCTGTTCGCCCGAGAGCTGTCGGACTACCTTTTGCAGAGGGTGTAACTAGAATCAACTACAAAGCCACAGAAAAACAGGTCGCCAAAAGTAGCGACCTTTACATCGTGTTTGGATATTCGTTTTGTCCGCTCCCGGTATCGGAGTTCTTTCTCTTCCGCCAGCTTCCTGTTTTTTCCTTATAAACCTAATTTACTAACAAGTTTACGTTCATCTCTTGTTCAAATAAGGCAAAATTTGGTACAATACGAGTAAGCAGCCTGCTTATGAAGCAGTTCCCGCACGGGGACAAGCCCGCCGAACAGCCGTTGCCGCATCTACTATCTGTTGGCCGAGTATTATTTGTCGGATTTGCGCTGGATTCCGTACTTGGCCCGCTTCTCCTTAAGGAGCCGGAACATTTCCAGACTGTCCCGCAAATGCTCAGCCTCTTCCCTCGTCAATTCCTCGACCTCGCCGTCGAAATACATCTTTGCCTTGCCTCCGGATTCGGTAGCTCCGCCCGGTTCTCCGGTCAGCAGCCAATCTATTGAAACATCGTACAAAACGGCCATTTTTTGTAAAATCTCATTATCAGGCTGCGATTTGTCGTTTTCGTACTTGGATATCGTCGTAAAATTCAGGCCGAGCAGATCAGCCACTTGATGCTGGGTGAGACGTTTGCTGTTTCTGGCGCTCTTTAATCTCGCACCGAAAGTCATGAATTCTATCACCTCTGACATTCAGTATAAGAGATTTGAAAATCGTTCAAAATATTGTTGATGATTATTCAATATATGGTGTATAATTTGAAGTATAGGAAATAGTCATTTTTATCCATTACATTCGTGACTGGGGGAATTATTAACGTGCTGCCTGCTTATACCACTCCGATTCTGATAGCGGTCGCCGTCCTGGGCCTTATCGGTTTCATTTATTCCATTCGCGTCGAATTGCGTTATCGGGAAAGAATGCGCAAGGAAATGGAAGAAATCCGGCGCACGAAACGGACGTAACGCTGGAACGACAGTACGCGGAATCCCTAACATTTGCGTCGATAGGTAAGATATTCATACCGGTGCGGATTGGACTCGTCCGTAAGCCCCCTCATACGGGAGAGGATCGTCCATTCGCTCTCGTCATATTCGGGGAACACGGTATCACCCTCGAACGCCTCGTCGATTACGGTCAAATACAGCGTATGCGCATATGGCAAAAATAACCTGTAGATTTGCTCTCCGCCGATGATGAATAGCGGGGAGCTTTCATTGGTCGCATAACGGGCCAGCGCCTCTTCGGCGGACCCCAAGATCTCGCATCCTTCGGCGGCGTACCCCGGGTCCCGCGATAAAACGACGTTGCGTCTGCCGGGAAGCGGCCGCTTCATCGCCTCGAAGTTACTGCGTCCGCTTAACACCGTATGCCCCATCGTGATCCGTTTGAAATATTGCTGCTCCGCCGGCAGCCGCCAAGGAATGGCGTTTCGGCAGCCGATAATCCGATTGCGGTCCATCGCCGCAATCATCGCCACGTTTGGCTTCCCGCTCCGATTTGGTTCCACACTTCGCATTGTCCATCCCTCTCCTGTCTCTATCCCTGTTCCGTTATGCCCTGTTCAATCGCATCATGCGGGGTCGCTCGCAAGTTACGTTTATTTTATCATTTCGGGGGATCGCTGACGACAGCAGGACCGCAGCTCCCTGCCGGCAATCGTTGCTATTTGCGCTGTGACGGCTTATTGTTGGTGTAGCGGGAACAGGAGCCTGTAACGTCCGGGTTTCCATTAGGCAGGACACCCGCGACCAGGAGCGGAGGGAAACGGCTTGAACAAAAACGAAGAACGGTTCGATATTTTCGACGGGGCGATGAACCGGATCGGTACTGCCACTCGTGCAGAAACGCATGCAAAGGGCTACTGGCACCAAACGTTTCACTGCTGGATCGTTACGCGGGGGGAGCACGGGCAGCCGCAGCTGCTGTTTCAGAAGCGGCATCCGGAGAAGGACACGTTTCCGGACAAATACGACATCACCTGCGCCGGACATTTGCAAGCCGGGGAAACGCCGGAGGACGGCGTGCGCGAGCTGGAAGAGGAGCTTGGTCTGGACGTTCCGTTCGCAAGCCTTACCCGAATCGGAACGATTCCGATCGAAATGCGCTACCGCGATTTGATCGACAAAGAGTTTTATCATACGTTTCTGTACGAATGCGATCTCCCGCTGGAGCAATACCGGCTGCAGCCGGACGAAGTTGTCGGGATCGTGAGAGCGGACGCGGCGGACGCGGCAAAGCTGTTCGCAGGAGAAGCGGAAGCGGTATGGGCGGACGGGCTGGAGACGCAGCAAGAAGGCCGGCTCGTATCGAGCGGCCGCCTGCTAAAGCGTTGCGATTTCGTGCCGCACGGAGATGCTTATTACAAGCAGGTGCTCGGCGCGGTTATGCACTATTTCTCCAAGTAAATCAAAAGCTGCCGCAGCGGTTCCTTTAAGCTTCGCGGGCGGAGAGCAGCTTTCTCGCGCTGACGATCTGCACGCACAAGATCAGCACGCGAATGGCGGCCTGCAATTCTTCCGGCGACGGATACGACGGGGCGATGCGGATATTGCGGTCCCGCGGATCGGTGCCGTACGGGAACGTCGCTCCCGCCTGGGTCAGCGTGACGCCCGCTTCCGCGGCCATTGCAACGACTTCTTTGGCACAGCCGTCCAGCGTGTTCAGGCTAATGAAGTATCCGCCGTTCGGTTCGTTCCAGGAGGCGATGCCCGTATCCCCAAGCTCCGACGCGAGCAAACCGAGCACGGCATCAAACTTAGGCCGCAGGATGTCAGCATGCTTCGCCATATGGGAGCGAATGCCGTCCATGCCGCCGAAGAAGCGAACGTGGCGCAGCTGATTGAGCTTGTCCGGCCCGATCGTTTGCACGGATAGCTGCCGGCGGATGAAGCTTATGTTGGCGGCGCTTGCCGCCATCGCCGCTACGCCAGCGCCGGAGAAGCTGATTTTGGACGTGGAGCTGAACAGAAAGACGCGGTCCGGATGGCCCGCAGCCTTGCAGGCAGCCAGCATCGGCTTCAACCGGTCGGGCGTGTCCGTCAAATGATGGACCGCATAAGCGTTGTCCCAGAAAATGCGGAAGTCCGCGGCTTTCGCGCTCATCCCGGCCAGCCGGTCCACCACCTCATCCGAATACGTAATCCCGTCGGGATTGCTGTATTTCGGCACGCACCAGATTCCCTTGATCGCCTCGTCCTCGGCCGCCAGCTTCTCGACCTGGTCCATATCCGGCCCGTCCGGGAGCATGTCCACGATGATCATCTCAATCCCGAACAGCTCGCAGATGGCAAAATGCCGGTCGTATCCCGGGCTCGGGCACAAAAATTTCACCTTCGGCAGCTTGGCCCAAGGCGCCGGACTGCCGTAAACGCCGTGCAGCATCGCTCTGGCTATCGTGTCGTGCATCATCGTCAAGCTGGAGCTGCCGCCGATGATCACTTCCTCCGGCTTTACCTCCAAAATATCCGCAAACAGCCGCTTCGCTTCGGGAATCCCGTCCAGCCCACCGTAATTGCGCGTATCGGTCCCGTCCTCGGTTGTCAGCCGGCCTCCCGGCTTCAGTACATCCAGCATGCCGCCGGACAAATCCAATTGCTCCGGACACGGCTTGCCTCTCGACATGTCCAGCTTCAGCTTGCGGCTTTTGTATTCGTCGTAAGCGGCTTGTTTCTCCTGAGCAATCGTCGTCAGTTGCTCCGATCCCCATGTTCTCCAATCCGTCATCGTTGCTTGGCCTCCCTGTTTATCTTGCCTAAGTCCTGCTTTGCTATAGCCAGCTTAGCAGGTGTCGTCCCTGCGTTCAAGGGGACTTCCTTCTTTTCCTGTACAGGAACATGATGACCGCTTTCGGTACTATGATGACCTATTGGCCTGAATGCGTTTGTAGCGGAAGGAAACGATCGCGAGCTCACGAACATCTAATCCGACGACTTGATTACATAAGGCGGCTGTTCGGAAAGCGCCATAAGGAGATGTGACGGCTATGGGAGGCATTCATCTACATCCCCACGACATTTTGGACGAAGGACCTGCGGCGATTCTAGAGCGGGTCGGCAAAATGAACTCGGTGCAGCTCCTGCTGCCAGAAATGAATACGATCTTCGAAAGAAACCCGTACCCTTCGGGCGTGCTCCCCCATAACCCCGTTCGCGGAGTCGTGCAGGGCACGGGGACGTTTCATCTGCGGCTCGATACGCGGGAGCTGTCGCCGCGGCTGTACCAGACGATAGATCCGTCCGTGGAGCAAGGAGCCGATAGCCTTGCCCGGCTGCTCGAGGCGCTGGAAGACGCTCCTTATTCGGTCGTTCCGTGGGTCAACCTATTGAACGGCAGCTTCGAGGGGGATCTGGAGGCGAGCCGCGTCGTCGATTTCAGCGGCCGTACGGTTCAGCATTGGCTCTGCCCGAACGGGCCTTATGTCGTAGACATGTGGACGAATGTGCTGGCGGCTGCCAGCCGGCAGTACGGGTGCAAGACGTTTCTGCTCGACAGGCTCCGCTTTCCGGACTGGGCGGGCGAGCGTGTGAATCCGAACGGCCTGTTCAGCTGCTTCTGTCCAAACTGCGTGAGCGGCATGGCCCGGCTCGGGATCGACACCGGCGCTTTGAAGGCGGAATTGTGCAGCATTACCAGCCTGCTCGGGGAGAAAAAGTTCGACGAAGCCTTCCTGCGTCTATCCGGCTCGGCGGTGATTCAGTCTTGGGTCCGCTTCAAGCAGTCCAGCGTCTCTTCCTTCATCGAGCGCCTCGTCGCGAGCTTGCGCAGCCGAGATCCGTCCATCGTTTGCTGGCTCGATCTGTGGCCGCCGTGTTACGCCTGGATTCTCGGGCAAGACTACACTCGTCTGAGGGAGCTTGCCCCGGCGCTGAAGCATTTCCCTTATCACAAGCTGGGCGGCGGGGCCGACGTGCAAGGGCTGATCGACAGTCTCGCCGCTGAGCCCGAAGATCGGGAGAGGGCGTTTCAGGCTTTCCTGAAGCTGTTCGGGATGAACTATCCGCTCTCGTACGAGGCATTCAGACGCGACGGCTTTCCGCTGCGCTTCGTGGCAGACGAAAACCGCAAAGCCCGTGCGCTCTCGAAGCCGGGAACGCGCATCTTCAGCGGCGTCCAGATGTGGAACTTACACCCGGACGAGCTCACGCTCGCGCTCGGAGAGGCGCTAGCGAGCGATGCCGACGACGTGCTCTACTACTGCTACGGCTGGGCGGACGAGGATTTGTTCGATGCGGTCGGCGCTATGTTCGGCGGAAAGAGGCGATAAGCGGGCATCGCGGTCTCCGCTTCCGGCCAAAGCAATGGGCGGAGCCATATATAGCCGAAAAATGGTTCCGCTATGCATGTTCCGCCCACAATACTGTGCAGCCTCCCGCTAAGGCGGGTCTTTTTTGCGTCGTCTGCGAATGCTATGATGGATGAAGCTGGAGATTTTTAACGGAAAAGGGGTTTTCCTTTGAACAAGCCGATCCGTCTCTATTACATCCTGTTTGCGGTGTATGCCATCCTAATCGGCATCTATTTATGGTACGCAGCGTCCAATACGGTACCGGACGTGTACAAAGGAACGCCGGCCGATCCGGCCACGTTCATGACGACAGAGCAGCTTAGCGCCAGCGAAACGTATTCCGCTCAGCGCAATTGGCTGTTTTTCATCGCATACCCGTGGGAATGGGGCATCTATATCGTGCTGCTGTTCGGCGGCTTCGCCAAACGATGGGAGCAAAAGCTGGAGCGCACCGGCATGCCCTTCGCGCTGCGGCTGGTCTCGCTTGCGTTTCTCGTGAGCGCCGTGGCGTTTCTCGTACAGCTCCCGCTGCGGTTTGTCGGCTACACGCTGTCCCGCAGCCATCACATCTCGACCCAGCCGTTTACCGGCTGGCTGCACGACAAGCTTGTCGCCTTCGGGGTGAATACGCTAATTACGCTCGCCGTAGCAGTCGTCGCTTTCTGGATCATCCGTAGAGGCGGAAGATGGTGGCTGAAGCTGTGGCTGCTGTCCGTGCCGTTCACGCTGTTCCTGATGTACATACAGCCCGTCGTCATCGATCCGCTGTACAACGAGTTTTCGCGGCTGTCTGATTCGGCGCTCGAGCAAAAAATCGAACGGCTGGCCGCCGACGCCGGCGTTCCGACACAGCGGGTGTTCCAGGTCGACATGTCGACCAAAACGAATGCGCTCAACGCCTATGTCGACGGCATCGGACCGAGTCTGCGCATCGTTTTGTGGGATACGACGCTGAAGCGGATGGACGACGACGAAGTACTGCTCATCGTCGCCCACGAGATCGGCCATTACGTCATGCATCATCTCGAATGGAGCGTTCTCGGGGCGATCGGCAGCTCGCTGGCGCTGCTCCTGGTCGGCAGCATTCTCCTGCGCTTCCTCATTCGCCGCTGGGGGGATCGCTGGGGCATTCGCGAGCCGGGACAGGCCGCCGCCTTTCCGCTTATTTTGCTGCTGCTGTCGGTCCTCTCCTTCGTCTCCTTGCCGGTATCGAACGCCGTATCGAGACAGGCGGAGAGTTCGGCCGACCGGTATGCGGAGAAGCTAATCGGCTCTTCACACAGCGCGGTCAGCATGCAGCAGAAGCTGGCGTTAGCTACGCTTGACGAGGTGGACCCGTCTCCGCTAGTCCGGCTGTTCCGCTCCACTCATCCGAGCTCGCTGGAAAGGATCGCCGATGCACAAGCTTTCGAGAACAGAAGCAGATAAAACGTTCGTATTCGCAGCCGCCGGGGTGTACACGTCACCGGACTTTATGCAAGGCGTACTGAAGCGGATCGTATCGATGCTGGAGCGGCAAAAGGGGCTGCGGGTCGCGCACGCGGCGCTGCTGTTCCCGTACGGGGACTGGGGCAGCCCGCTGCTCCGGCAAATCCGCGAGGTGCGGCGGGACATGGCGCTGCGCGGCAGCGGCCGCTTCGAGCGCTCGGTCGGCGGCAGCGCGATAATCCGCGCGATCGGCGATTGTACGGGGGCGGACCGGCTCCTCTTCATCGGCCATAGCGGCGGCGGCGTAGCATCCGTTCATGCTGCTATGACGCTGCTCCGGCAAGCCGGGAGCGAGGGAGAAGGCGGGAGCTGGAAACCCGACATCCGCATCGCGCAGATCGGCTGCCCGCGTTGCTCCATCCCGCCGGAGATGCAGGCGCGGGTGCGTTATTTGTACGCCGCCGGGCGCAGCGAAGGGTCGTCCAAAGACCCGATCTGCCGTCTCGGCAGCTGGGGCGGCTGGGACAGGAACGGACCACTGGTAGTCCCCCGCTGGAACCCGCTGAAGCACGCGCCCCAGAAGCGGATCGCAATCCCGGTTATCGGCGGGCATCCCGACTATTTTCGCGATCACGCTCCGTATATAGACGAGCTCGGCCGCTCCAATCTGGACCGCGTGGCGGACTGTATCCTGGATTTGCCCGGATGGGGCGACGACGGCAAATAGAATAAGCGCCAGATTGCCCCACTTCCTCTGCCCTTCCGCCCCTCGAAAACTTTAATCAGCCGAATCGACAGGAGGAATATGATTTGCCTTTTGAACCAGTGAGCCCATCAAACTACCCGATGATCGCGATCCCGGAAGGAGAGGAGGAGCTTCGGGACGATCGAATCCAAAAAAGCTGGCGCGTACAGCTGAAGCCATTTTTGCTAGCCGCCTATCCCGTAACCGCAGGGCTGTACGAAGCGGTGAGCCTTCGTCAACCGCACCCGCCTTTCGCTGCCGATTGCAACCGACCCGTCGTGAATACGTCTTGGCTGGAGGCCGTTTCGTTCTGTAACGCCTTCTCGCAGCAAACCGGACTGAACCCGTGCTATACCATAAAGGACGACGACGAAACCGTAACTTGCGATTGGAAGGCAGACGGCTACCGGCTTCCGACGGAGGCGGAATGGCAGTATGCATGCAAAGCTGGGAGCAGCGGGTACCGGTACGGGGAACTCGACAAGATCGCCTGGTATCAGGACAATTCCGGAGGCAGGCTTCAGGAAACGGGAGCGAAACAGCCGAATGCATGGGGACTGTACGACATGCTAGGCAATGTTTGGGAATGGTGCTGGGATGTGTACGATGAGCAGGTATACGGCTCGTACCGGATTTTCCGGGGAGGCAGTTGGGCCGAAGAAGCGCGGGGCTGCGGAGCCACATGCCGCCGCCGCAGCCATCCCACATTCCGCATCGACGATCTGGGATTTCGTCTTGCCCGATCTGTCCGATGAGGCGAAATACGCAGCCTACTCCGATAAGCGAGGTGAGCCCTTATATGCATCAACCGATCCGTTTGGACGAAATCCCCGCTGAAATCATCGAGGAGACGGGGCGCGTAAGCGAAATCCGTTTTCCGAGGCAAGGTTATACGTCCGATGTCGGGATCATCGAAAGTCCGAACGGCCGTTTTCTTCTCAAAAGAACGAAGGGGCAGCGGTATGGTGCATGGCTGGCCCGGGAGCTGCTTGTTCTGCAAAACTTGCGCGGCACGAAGCTGCCCGTTCCGGCCGTTTACCGATCCGTAGAACATGGGGATCAGCTATGGACGCTCATCCAGTACGTCGAAGGCGAGACGGTGCGAAGCGCGCTGCTCGGCGAAACGAAACCAGATAAAAGGCATGAAATCATATACCATTTCGGAGCGGCTCTGGCAAACATTCATGCGACCCCGTGCCCCGTTTCGCTAAAGGGCGCTTCCGACTGGCTCGACGACATGCTGCTTCGCGCAAACTATAATCTTCGCCATTATACCGTCGATGGCACGCCCGAGCTGCTTGACCGAATCACGAACAACAAACCCGTGCCGGTCCAAAACACGCTGATCCACGGCGATTACACGATTGATAATGTGCTCGTTCGTGAAGGGAACGTAACAGCTGTCATCGATTGGAGCGGAGGCAGCTTCGGAGACCCTAGATACGATGCAGCGCTCGCGATTCGTCCGAAGCCCCATGCTTTCCAAGTTCCTGAGGAAGCTGACATTTTCTTTGCCGGTTACGGCGCCAAGATTTTAAATGAACAGGAGTACGCCTACTTCAAGGACGGGCTTAACGAGTTTTTCTGAGGAAGCGGGTACAGTGTTCTGGCGGGCATTCTGTCCATAGTTGGCGTTTGCATAGCGGTCTTTTGAGCCTCTTATTTTTTGAGGGAATAGTCTTTTTTGAAAAATAGAGTGTTTTGAGGACTCTTATTCCAACCGTAATAGCCGAGTAGATCGATCTCGACACTAATTAAGAGCCCCAACAAGCTGCTATTCCCGAGCATTTCCCAAACCAAACAGTTATAACAGGCTCAAAGACTTCTATTGCTCCCGCACAACTTGCTCGCCCCTAATACTGCCGCAACAAAAAAAGGGACAAGCCGCTTGACGCGACCTGCCCTTCTCTCACGATCCGGCTCCTCTTACACCGGCCAGCCTTCCTTCTTGTACGCCATATCCCAGAACATGTACTCGTACCGGCTGCTGATCATAAATTGCTCCAGCATCCGCTCCCGGTCCGCTTCCGTGACCGTTTCCGCAATCGCGTCGAGCCGGTCGATCTGCTCCTGCACGAGCTCGCGGAACCATTCGCCTCCGTAAGCGGCGATCCATTCCCGGTAGATCGGCTCTTCGGGCGTTGCTCCCTGCAGCCTTTCGCCAATTTCGAAGTACAGCCAGTAGCATGGCAGAATCGCGGCCACAATATCGCCCAAATGTCCCGTGTAAGCCGCGCGGATCAAATGCGACGTATACGCATAGGCGGTCGGCGCAGGCCGGAACGAACGGCGCTCCTGCTCCGTAATCCCGAGCATGCCGGAAAACTTCTCGTGCAGCGACAGCTCGGCCCCGTACGTTCCCTGCACGTGAGCGGCCATCCGGTTCGCCGTATGCAGGTCGGTAGCTTTGGCTGCGCCAAGCGCCTGCACCTGAGCGAAGCACGACAAGTAATAAGCGTCGTTCAGTACATAATGCTTGAAGCGGTCGAGCGGCAAACTGCCGTCCGCGATCCCCGTGACGAACGGATGAGCGAAGCTGGCCTCCCAGCTCGCATTCGCGGCTGCCCGCACCCGTTTGGAAAATAACATAAGTAAAGTCTCCTCTCCCTATCCATACTCATCTGCTATAAACGCTATCGGACATCGGTAATATCGAAATACGGCAGCAGCACGCCGCCCGCAAAAGCCGCCGCGCCCAGCGCGAGCAGCCCGGCAACGAGAACCGCGTCCGCCGCCGAAAAGCCGATCTTGTAATAATACGTGCGCCGTCCCCGCCCGTCGAACCGCTTCGCTTCCATCGCCACCGCGATCCTCTGGGCACGGCGGATGCTTTGCGCCAGCATCGGCACGGCGTAAGCTTTCACTTTCCTGTATAGGCCTCCAAGCCCTTTCTCTCGGGCCACGCCTCTTACTGCCAGCGCATGGCGAAGCGTCTGGAACTCCTCGATCATGATCGGCAGCAGCCGCATCACCGCCATGAAGCTGTACGCGTACTTCGGCGGCACCTTGCACTGCTGCATCAGCGAATAGAACAAGTACACCGGCCGCGTCGTCAGCGCGAACAGCAGCCCGATGAAGGCGAAGCATAACGACTTGAGTCCGACCTGCATCCCGCGGAAAAAGCTCTCTTTCGTAATATGGACGATACCCCAGTCGAACCAGACCGTCTCGCCCTTGCCGTAAAAAATCATCGACGTCGACGAGGAAACGAACAGCACAAGCGCCGGCAGCGCGTACAGCGCCAGCCGTTTGGCCGGGTGGCCGCTGCACGCGAACAGCGCGAGCAGCGCCACGGCGCATAAATTGATCATGACGCTCGGATTATGCGTAAACAGCACGACGAAAAACAATACAAGACTAAACGCCAGCTTCAAGGAAGGGTTGACCCGGTGCAGCCACGTTTCCCGGTACGAAAACTCAAAGTTCATCGTCTAAACTTCCTCCCGTCCCGGCGTTCGTCTGCCGCCTGCCCCTGCGAAAGCGGCTTCCGGTTCCGCCGGCCGAGCGAACGGCCTGTCATCCGGCTCTGTCTCGGCCGAGGCCGCCTGCCAATCCTGCGGGGTCAGGTCCGCCTGAAGCTCCCCGCCCCGGACAACCCATACGCGCGTGGCGAACCGCTTCACGATATCGGGATCGTGGGTCACCATCACGATTGCCGTTCCTTGACGGCGCCAAGCTTCGAGCCGTTCGAGCAAAGCGAACGTGTTTTTCGCGTCCTGCCCGAACGTCGGCTCGTCAAGCAGCAAAATGCGCTGCTCCTTCACGATCGCCGAAGCGACGCTGAGCCGCCGTTTTTGTCCGAGCGACAGCTGGAACGGATGATTGTCCTGCCGCTCGGCCAGCTCGAACTCAGCCAGCAGCCCGTTCGTCTTCGCCCGGACTTCGTCTTCGCTCCTGCCTTCCCGGCGCAGCGAGAAAGCGACCTCGTCGTAGACGGAGTTCGTGACGAACTGAAACTCCGGGTTTTGAAAAACGAAGGCGATCTCGCCCGACAGCTCCCGGTATTCCGCCGCCGGCCGCTCCAGCAGCTTGTAACCGCCCGACGTTGCGAGCAGCCGCATCAGCCCGAGCAGCAGCGTGCTTTTGCCCGCTCCGTTCGGCCCGACGACAGCGATCCACTCGCCTGCGGATACGATCGCTCCGCGAATGCGCAGCTTCTCTTCCTTCCCGCGGCGAACGGCAAAATCGCTCAGCTCGATCCGTTTCGTCCGTTCGCCCGGCAGCGGAAGCGGCGGAGTGTAGCGGCCGCTATTCGCATAGTCGTCCCATACGCCCGGATACCAGATGCCATCCCCCGCAAGTCGATCGCGATGCTCAGCAAACAGCTCGCCTGGCAAACCGTCGGCTATAATCTCGCCGGACTTGTTAAACAGCACGACCCGGTCTACATAGTCCAGCACGTGCTCGATCTTGTGCTCCACGATGATAACCGTGCGTCCTTCCCCGGCGCTGCGGATCGTCTCCCACACCTGCCCCGTCCCTTCCGGGTCGAGCAGCGCCGTCGGTTCGTCGACAAACAGCACGTCCGGCTCCAGCGCAAGCGCTCCGGCAATCGCCAGCCGCTGCTTCATCCCTTGCGACAACGAGGCGATCGGCGTATGAAGCCGCTCAAGCTTCAAACCTACCTGGGCAAGCAGCCGTTCCATGCGCTCCGGCATCTCCTCGCGGGGAACGAGCAGATTTTCCAGTACGAAAGCCAGCTCTTCATCCACATACGGCATGCAAAACTGCGTATCCGGATCTTGAAACACATACGCCGCGCTTTCGGGAACGACGATCGAATCGGCCGCTACGGGCACGTCGACGGCGTTCGGAATAAGCCCGGTTAATACTTGCAGCAGCGTCGATTTGCCGCAGCCGCTCGGTCCCAGCAGCAGCACCCGTTCTCCCCGCATCACCTGAAGCGACAAATCGCGAAAAGTCAAGGAAGGAGCGCCGGGAAACTTCAATCTCAGCTTTACGACTCCCGCCGCAACATCCATGCCGGATCACCCCCGATGTATCGTATCGTCGTGCAAGGAACGCCGGTCCGCCTCCGATACCGGTCGGACGATCCGCGTTACGCCGGTCGCTTCCAGCGCTTTGACCAAGTAGTAAGCAACCATTCCCGTTATAACGACGCAGCTGATCAGCCGGAAAACAAAATACAAGGTCAAGTTCCATCCGGCAAGCTCGACCAGGTAGCCTTTGTACCAGTCCATCGCCAGCGAACCAAGCCCCGAACCGATTCCGGCGAGACAAGTGACGATCAGCGAGTACGAGCGGTAGGCGAACAAGGCAAATATAATTTCCGCGCCCAGCCCTTGCATAATGCCGTACGTGAGCGAGTCGATGCTGTACTGCGAGCCGGTCAGCATTTCGAACACCGCGGCGGCCACTTCCGCGAGCAGTGCGACACCGGGCTTGCGGATAATGAGAAACGCCACCGTTGAGGCGATAAACCACATCCCGTACGATAGCTGCTCCGCTTGCAGCCCGGCGATTTTGAACAGATCGTACACCGGTCCCCATATCCGGTAAATGAGCCCGAAGACGACCGCGATGACGACCGTTACTAGAATATCGGTCAATTTTAGTCCCTTCGAAGCTTTTGGAGCCATAACCATATCCGATCCTCTCCTGTTCTTACGAATATGTCCCAGGTTCCTCCTCGTCCTTCTCGAAAGCGAGCACAAAAAAGCCCACCCCCATAGAGGGTGGACGCGCATTCGAATGTTGTAGCATCGAACGATTCGTGTGTCCCACTTCCCTACGCTGGCATCATCCAGATCAGGTTCGAAGGGTCTAGAATGCGTGAGCATCCAATCTCAGCCCGGCGGGCTCCCCTAGTGACAACTCTATATTAACATGATTCGTTCTTTTGTCAATGCCGTGCGGGACGTAAAAACCGCCGACCAATGGCAAGCGGAAAATCGTGACAAGCTATTGTAATGTATGTTACAATTTATGCAGCAATTTCCTCAGGTATCCCGGTACATGGAAGGTACGGAGTCGTATATCGAAGGAGCCGCGAGACATGGAAGACCTCGTTCGACTGAAGCAGACGATGCTGAACATCACGCACGAACTGTTATCCGGATGCCGCTTCTGTGTGCAGATTGCCTCCGACTGCGATGATAGAACACCTGTACACTGCGTCAAATATTCCGGCTGCGCCATTCCGGTGCAGATCAATGCGGCGACCTGCCTATCCTGTCAGGAGTACAAAAAAAACGCAAAGCGGCAGGAGAAACCGGAGATCGCGACAAGCAGCTGACCGAGCTGCTTTTTTTGTTGCCCCTTTCCTTCGGAAGAGCGTCCTTCCTGCAGTTTCGGGAATTTGACAAGAGCCTTCCGTTCCGCTGCGTTACTTCCGCCGCCGTCAGCGCGTCCGCTCCTATAGCCCAGCACCGCCTCGGTACCATCCAAACGGAGAGCTTGGCACGTTGGAATCGTTGTTGCGCTCGCGTCCTTTCTATGTCAAGATAAGATGAAGTGCGTTTTGAGTTAATCGAGTCGCTGCTCGCTCCGGTACGGAAAGCCGCATTTGCTTGATCGAAACGATACACCTATTTGGCAAGGGGCAAAAACGATAATGAAACCACTATTTCGATTGCTCACTGAGCTTTCTTCGCGTAAATGGATCTCGCGCCTGACCGGAGCCTTCGCCAGATCGGAGGCGAGCCGACTGCTGATTCCGCAGTTTGCCAAATCGTACGGCATCCGGACCGAAGACGCGGAGAAGACGATCGGCGAGTATCGGACGCTGAACGAGTTTTTCACCCGGAGGCTGAAGCCCGGCCTGCGCCCTTTCGACGATAATCCCGAATCGCTGCTCAGTCCGGTCGACGCGCTGATTACCGGTATGGGGAAAATCGAGAAAGGCACGATGCTGAACGTCAAAGGACAGGATTATACTGTGGACGAGCTGCTCAATCGTTCGCCGCGAATAGTCAGCTACCGCTGCGGCTTTTTCTTCGTCCTGTATTTGAGCCCGACCGACTACCACCGGATTCACGTCCCGGCAACCGGCACGATTGTGGAGAAGGAGCATGTGAAGGGCAAAGTATACCCGGTCAACGACTTCGGGCTGCGTCAGATGAAACGGGTGCTCAGCCGGAACGAGCGGCTTATTACGTATATCGATCACGAGCACGGAGAGATTGCCGTCGTCAAAGTCGGCGCGATGAACGTCAGCAGCATTCGTTATGTCGAACCGCTACCCGAGCGCGTCGAGCGCGGCGGCGACCTGGCCTACTTCGAGTTCGGCTCGACCGTCGTGCTGCTCACGGAAACCGGTATTTTCGACCCGCGACCGGATTTGACCGTCGGCAGCAAGGTGAAGATGGGCGAATCGCTCGGCACGCTGCACGGCAAATAATTAGGAACCCCCAGTTCGATGGAACTGGGGGTTTTCGGCGCTACAAGTAACTCTGCTCGTAAAACTTCCCTTTGACCCGGATCACGAGGCTGGCGGAGCCGCCGGTTTCGCTTGGCAATATCGCCGGCAAAGACGGAGCCGGCCCCGCGCCGCTGCGCAGCTCGATCTTCAAAGCAGCCGAGTAACCGGCCATCCGGTAAGGAACCGCTTGAGCCGAATAAGCGGCCGGTCTGGCCCACAGCTCCGAATTCGACGCCCGCGATTCGGCAATCGCGACTTCAACCTCCTGGTAATCCGCGTTATTGTCAATCGCCGCGCACGTATACAGATTGTATTTCGCCTGAAACGCCTTTTCGCCCAAATACAGACCGCGTGAGAAATCGTCGTTCGCGCCGGACGTTGGCGTCGGCGTCGGAGCCCACTGCGTGTAGCCCCAGCCTCCTTCCAAGATCGCCAAGCGGAACAGCGCCTCGACATGCTCCGACCGGGCACCCGCCTGAAGCGCAAACGGCCTCGTCAGCCGATGTTCGATTACGCCGCCGTTGTTGCGAAGCTCGATCTGGAATTGGTAGTCCTGCAGATGAATATGGCCAAGCCTGCGCATCGGCGGAACGATATAGGCGCCCTGACAGCTTTCGATTTCGCGATACGCCGGATCGGTCCGGTTATACGGAAATTCGCAGGCGATCAGCCTCGGCATAGCCGTATAAGAGCTAGCGCGGATCGGTCCGCTCTCGGCACGGCAGTTCACAAATGTGGGCCGGATCACCCGGTTGAGCTTGATCGATGCGCTCTCCCTCGTTTGGATCGAGCAGTTGACGAATCTCGGGTTGTTGATCCGGTAAGGCGTTCCGCTGCCGATAAAACCGTCGATCATAATCGGAACGCTGTCCGGTTGAAGCCGGCTCTGCCAGCCGGATACAAAACCGTTGGAATGATGGTCGGTACCGGAGAAGAAGCAGCCGGACACGAGCAGATGGGAAAGCCCGAACTGCCCTTCCGTCAACGCATCGCCTGCGGGCGGCGTATAACCGGTTTCGTCGGGCGGATTCCCTTCGTCCCCTCCAAGCACCGCCATGCCGATTTTGCCTTGAAACAAACAGTCCGTAACCGTCGCATACTCGATCGCCCCGTATTCGCCCGTTTCCGCGAGTCGGCCGGAAGCGTCCAGATACAGTCCGGCCTTCTGCCAATAGCCGACGACCGAGACGCGGTTCAGCTTGACGTGATCGGCATTGTCTATCCACAGGCCGACATCGAACATGGCGTGCTCGTCCGTGAGCGGCGTCGTAATCGCCCCGGCTTCGTCCCGGATTCGGAAATGGGATAATAGTTTCAGATCGGAAAGCTGCGTTCCGTCGGCGTCGCTCTCGAACCGGACGGCACAGGTGAAGCTTTGAAATTCGGCGCGGTTGCTGGCGTACGTCTGCGAGCCGTTTCCGTAAAAAGCGAGCACGGTACCGCATTCCATATCCAGGATGCTGTTCGGCAGCTCGTTCCGGCGTTGTCCGAATGCGTACCAGGACGAATTGCCCGAGCCGCGAACGAACGTATTCCGCGGAATCGTGATCGTATCGGTGAGCTTGAAGACGCCGGGAGGAAGGAGAAGCGTCTTGCCTCGCGCCGCCGCAAGCGCGGCCCGGATCGCTAGCGTATCGTCGGTCGCGCCGTCTCCTTTGGCCCCGAACCACTTCACATGCAGATTACCGTCGTACAGCCTCTTGAAGCGGGCTCCCGAGCTCGAGACGAGCACCGTTCCCGTATTGTCGGGCGTTAACCCGTCGGCGGCATCGTAGTGGAACGGCCCCTCCATGCCCGGATCGGTCACATAATACACGCCGTCCTCCACCGGGCTGCTTTCCGCCCGCAGATCGGCGACCGCCGCTGCCCGGACGTACTCCGCTTCCTTAGGCGGCTTATGACCGGGCCTCCCTTTCCCGTATACAGCTTCGCTCACGGAATCGGTGTGCGGGCGATTGCCGTCGCCCAGCGCAGCGCCAATCCGAACCGATAGTACGCTGTCGGCTGCATTAGCGGCGCCTGCCGCGCCGAAGGCGGCAAGAAGCTTCCGGCGGCTCAGCAAGTTGTCCCCGCCCTCTGCACTCCCGCTCCCGTCGTCGTTACCCTTGCTTCCGCTTTCGCCATCACGCTGCGACTTCATCGGCTTCTCCTCCTCGCCTCGGCTTTTATTTGCTCTTCTCTTCCTGAACCATCTTCTCGATTTTCTCGTCTACGTCGCGCAGCGTCGAATTGAGGTCGACCTGTCCCGTAAAAAAGCTCTGCATCGAACCGTTGACGAAATTAAACGCCTTCTGATCCCATTTCGTACGTTTATACGGATCGGCGACGCGAGTCGCATAGATCGCATTCAAATCGATCCCGCTTGCGATCGGATTGCCCTCGAACAGCTTGCCGCGCACGTCCGGGCTGACGAGCGGCGTCACGAACCCTTGGCGTCCGAGCTCCTTCTGCACTTCGTCCGAAGTGTAGGCAACCAGAATTCGCAGCGCGAGCTCCTGATGCTTAGACGTCTTCGAGATGGCCAGCCCGCCGCCGAATAGTCCCGTTCCGACGCCGGGTTTGTTCGGAAATACCGGATAGGTCGAAATGCCGAACTTGAGTCCGCTTTGCACCGCCTGCACGAAATCAGGGTCGGTCAGCATAATGATGTGCGGATACATCGCCAGCGTCTTCGTCTCCAGAAACGCCTTGCGGCCGTCCCCGTGTTTCGCCCCTTCCGGGAAATTGCCGGGTACGCCGTAGATGTCGGCATACGTCTGGTACAGCGTCTTCCACCCCGGCGTCGAGCCGACGAGCGACTTCCCGGTTTGGATGTCGATGAAAGGAAGCGACAGCTGCTTCTGCATCCGATTGACGTTCAGCCCGGCATCGAGTCCCCGGTAAGCGATCCCTTGCTCGGTACGGGACAACCTTTTGGCCAGCTCGATCAAGTCCGTCCAGGTGCTGTTCGCTTTCGGATACGGAACCCCGAACTTGTCGAACAAGTCTTTGTTGTAGTGCAGCACGAACGGCTGAACGACGAACGGGAGCATGAGCAGCTCGTTATTGCCTACGGAATAGGAGCGAATATCTTGCACGACGTACGAATCGAACCGGTTCAAGTCGATCTTATGCTTTTGCACGAGCGGGTCGAGGTTCAGCGGCAGGTCGACCTCCGTGATTTCCTCCAGATTGGTGATGCCCTGATCGATCAGATCCAGCGGAGAGGAAGCGAGCAGGTCTTGCAGCTTAATGTCATAGCCGACCCGGGTAAACGTAACGTTCGGAAACAGTTTCTTCAGCGGATTGCGAATCCGCTGTGTAAAAGCTTCCTCGGTCATTCCCGTGCGAATGCGGATTTCGGCCGTTTCGTCCGAGCCTCGCTGCAGGTCCGCCGCCGTCTGGACCGATGCTTGCTGCGGCTCCGATGCCGTTTCGGTGCCGATCTTCGAATTGGACGAGCAGCCAGCGACAACCGCAGTCAGCAAGGCCGCGGCCGACGTTGTTTTCAGCCATGTTACACTCATGGACATATCCCCCTTTGTTGTTCTTTTATATGTAACATCGTTCTTTATTATAGATACAAAGTAACCCAACAGCTGCTCAATACGCCAAATCGCGAAAACCGCGAATGCGATGAAACGTAATCAAGTTGCCGTTATGCGCGCTCGCCGCCCGTTCGTCGCCGGACCGGCTAAGCACAAGAAGATCGTTCCCGCTTATGGCCATGCTCGCATAATGGCGCGACTGCTTCGGCGACGGTCCGGCGCATACGAGGCCGGCGAAGCACCAGTCGATGCAGTTTTTCGAAAAATGCAGCTGGAGCCGATGCCGCTCGTTGTTCGGCAGATCGAACCGTTCCTTCGGCAGCCGGTCCGGGCGCGTCATACTGTCCGTCGATTGCGACGATAGCAGCCAGTACAGCTTCGTTACGCCGTCGTACACGATATGGAACTTCATCTGCCCGCCCGGACACGGCACGAAAGCGATCTGCTTGCCGGAAGGCGCCGTTTCCAGCGTCGTAACCATACGACCGTCTTCCTCCTCGACGACCTTCGCTATCCCCGCATAGCCCGTGCCTCCCGTATGCGCTCTCATCCAGAGATGAAACGTGCGTCCCGCCGGGTCGTACCAGAGGTGGTCGGGATCGACGAACTGCACGACATTCGTCTCCAACCAGCCGACCGGCGCACAGTTGATCTGCCCCCTCCGGTGGTCCCGCATTTCCGTGAAAAATGGAACGCCGAAATAATCGAGCTTCTCCGACGGAATCGCATCGCGCGCCGTCAGCCGGGTCGCATACGACCAGCTTGCGGGATCGAGCAGGTCGGACTGTTCGCCGGCCCGCATAAGCACCGGCTCCATGCAACTGACCGGCCAAAAGTGCGATTGATCGCCATCCCGAATATTTTCCATAACCAAGTAGATGTTGCCCCTCGCATAGTGGACATTGCAGGGAGCTTGATGCCAGTCGCCTTCCGCCGTCAATACGACCGGTTCGGTCCAAGTTTCTCCGCCGTCATCGGAACGGATAATTTGAATATCGACGCAATGTCCGAGCACATACAACGAACCGCCCGCCAAAAAAGGCCTCGCATGCATAAACGGAAAGTCGGCGGTAAACCTCCACATCGCCCCGTCGTCGTCGGAGATAAACACTTTTCCCTGCGTCACATATCCGTGTCTGGAGCCTTTCGGCCCGTCTTGCTCCCGGACGCCCTTGCCACCCAGATCGATCGTTGCAAGAAGTCTGCCGCTCGGCAAAACGACGATTCCAGGGCTGAAGCCATATAGCTGTCCGGCATCCGGCGATTCGTATACGGTTACGAACGAGTCGGCCAGCGGCCGCACCCGATAGTCGCCGCCTTGCTCGCGCGTTGAATGATAGGTCATTTTCAGCTAAGCCTCCCTAATCTGCTATCCCGCTTGTCATTTCGATCCATAGCCATAAAATTGGTCGTACGCCTTCTGTCTGATTCGCATCAGTTCGCCGAGCCCCATCCGGTTCAGCTCCGCCACATAGTCGTCCCAATCCGCATCCACTCCGCCTTGCACGATCCACTTCGCCTCCATCTGCCGGACGTACTTGTTAATATCCGCCCCGAGAATGCTCACCCGCTTGTTCTGCTCGGCCGTTAAGTAGATGCTCGGATACGTCTCTTCCTCTTTGGCGATATACGGCTTGTAAACCCGGTAAAACTGCTCCCGCAGCTGATCGGTTTCGTGCGGAATGACCTTGCTCATCCACTCCTTCGAAATCATCAGCGGAAGCGTCGTGGACGGAGTAACGCTGCCGATCCAATACACGATATCCGTCCCCGGCGGCGGATACAGCACTTCGATCTTGCCGTCCTCGCGCTCCTTCAGATGTGTGCCGAACGGGCCTTGCTGAAATTCCAGCACCGACTTCGGCTCGTTCATAACGTCTACCAGACGCATCGTCGCTTCCGGGTATCGGTTTGCGGAGGTGATCGAGAAATAGTTCGGAATGATCCGATTGTCCTGACGCCTCCATACGCGGTCTCCGTGCGGGCCTTGCAGCGGCGGCATCGGAACGTACGTCTTCAGCCGGTCCCAGTCCAGCTCGAAGGTGCCGTTGAACGAAGCGAGCACGCCGACGATCGGCACGTCGTTTTTCGTTTTGGACAATAGCTGCTTCGTGTCCTGCGTGAACGTTTCCGGATCGAGCAAGCCTTCGGCATACAGCCTGTGCAGGAAACGGATCGCTTCCTTGTACCGCTCCCCAGTCGCCTCGAACTTGACTTGCCGATCCTGTACGTACAGATACGAAACCGCATCGATAACGCCGAAGGCGCCGAACAATTCATAATAACCGTTCGTCGTCACATTGTACCGGAAGGTGGCGGGAATTTCGTCGGCTGCTCCGTTGCCGTTCGGATCGCGCTCTTTAAACGCTTTCAATACGTCGTAAAATTGCTCCGTCGTCTCCGGCATTCGCAAGCCAAGCGTATCCAGCCACGTTTGGTTGATCAGAAACGTGTTGCGGTATTCGAAAAAATCCTGATCCTTAAACCACGGCAGCGAATAAATGTGTCCGTCGGGAGCCGTAGCCGTTCTTCTCACCTGCGGATATTCGTCGAAAATGCGGCTAATGTTCGGCGCATACCGCTCGATCAGATCTTCGAGCGGAATAAGCGTTCCCTGGGAGCCGTACTTGACGACATCTTGCGAACCGAGTCCGTAGAAGAAGGCGTCCGGCAGTTCCCCGGAGGCCAGCATCAGGTTGATCCGATCTTTGAACCCCTCTACCGGTATTTGCTTCCATTCGATGTCGATATTCGTTTTTTGCTCCAGCCGCTTCAGTGTGATCATGTCGTCCAGATCGTTGAAGTACGGCTGCTTCACCATCGGAATCCGCAGCATGATCGTCCGGTCCGTAATCGGCAATCCGTTCGGACGAACCGCCACCGCCGCCGGGCTTCCGTCAGGTTGTGCGCCGGTATCGGCCTCGCAGCCTGCAAGCCATAGGAGCGCCGCCGCCGTCACGATTTTTTTCATAGTCCGTCATCCTCCCAGGCAGCAGCTTTCGCGGTGTCACCCCCTCTCGAGCAACACCATAATACAAAGGGGCGATTGGCGTAAATATTCGGTTTCTGCGCCCCTTAGCCGATCCTTACATACCGCAGCTGCGGCATATTGACCGTTTCTGAACCGGTTCACCGTTTGTTACATGGACGGCTTCTTATGATGGGTGCGGAATTCGCCGGGCGTCATCCCTTCGATTTCCTTGAATTTGCGAATAAAACCTGGCACGCTGCCGAAGCCGATCTGGCCGGCGAGCTGCTGCATATTGTCGGTCCCTTCCAGCAGCAGCCGCTTCGCCTTCTCCATGCGCACGCTCGTTACGTACTGCAGAATCGTTTGGCCGGTCTGATCCTTGAAGTAACGGCTCAAATACGAGGCGGACACATGCAGATCGTCGGCCATCGTCTGCACGGAGAAATGATACGATGCATAATGCCGGCCGATATAGTCGACGATTTGGTCGCGAAGCCGGTAATTCGCGCTTTCTTTTTGCTCGCGAAGGATGGTGCATAGATCGTCGCTGATCGTACGGACAAGTCCGACAAGCTCCTCGACCGTCTCGAATTCCGTTAACGACATGACGTCCGGATACATCTTCTGCCGTTCGCTCGGCTGCACATTCATTTCGTAATGAATCGAAACGATGACGCGGATCAGGTCGAAGCAGATGCACCTGGCCATAAACAGCGGAACGACGTTCTCCGTTATCGAGGCAATGATCGCATCGAGCTGCGCCTCCACCTCGCTCGTATCGCCTTGGATCATGAGCAGCCTCAGCCGGTTCCAGTCGCCGACCGAATGCCCGCTCTGTGCGGCAGATGCGCCGGCAACTTCCTTGAAAAGAATCAGCTCCCCATGTCCTTTAATGAGCCTGTAGTCTACAGCCCCGGTCGCTTCTATGTACGATTTGCCGATTTCACCCGCTTCGGCGTACGGGTGGCCTACGCCGATCGTGACGTTCCAGCCCCGGGTTCGCACAAAAAAACGCTGAATGGACGACAGCACGGCGGTTAACGCAGCGTCCTCCCGCGAATCGACTCCTATGATAAAAATAAGCTTGTTCCCTTCGAGGCTGTCCATCCCGTATCCTTCGAACGAAGCACGCTGCGCTTGGAGGCTTGCGCCCGGCTCCGCTTCTCCTTCGGTCAGAAGCTTCTCGATTTCGCTGACAATCGTTTCGCTTAACGCGTTCGGGATCTTATCCTTCCGGGAGAAGGCGAAAATAACGACCCGGAACAGCTTGTTCCCAAACCGAATATCGGCGCTATCCCCCTTTTCGTTGAACGTACGGATATCATGAAATTCTCCCTTCAGCAGCCCGGACAGCAAATACGATTTCAGTGCCGGCTTGCTGCTGTCTAGCTTGCGGTGCAGTTCTTCGTTATTATCCGATATGTAGCGGAAGGCCGAACGGATCGACTCCAGCTCGTTCGTATTGCGGAAGGCCCGATTCAGCTTGCTCTCTACAAAATACTTCAGCTTGCGAATCGGCGCATAGTTGAGCGTCATGACGTACATAATCGCCCCGCCGCCTAACAGCAGCAGCAGCAAAAGGCTGTACATCGCTCTCGTTTGGATCAGCTGCACGCTGTTCATCGCCGTACTTTTGTTAACGAGCGAGAGGTACGTCCAGCCGGAAGCTTCAGATTTCACGTAGCCGGCCAAATAGTCGCTGCCCTCGAAGCCGATCGTCCCCGAACCGCTTCCGCCCTTCGTCCGGATCGTCTCGATCCAGCTGCCGAGTGAATCTGCCGATACGGGAGCAAGCGATGTAATTACTTCATTCCGTTCGTTCAGTATGATCGCATTGCCTCCCTCGTCCCCGAACGTCGTTACAATCATCTCGTTGATCGTTTTCGCCTTCATCTGGAACAGAACGGTACCGTAAGGAGACGATTCCCGATAAGGGATCGGCACGATATAAGTGATGAACTTCTCCGGATTCGGCACGAACGCGTTCTCGGCGGTTCGCAGCAGCGGCATATCCAGACTGTTGATATCCCGATAAAAATCCGCGGAGCTCCACTTCTCGTAGCGGAATATTTTATCCGGATAGGTCTTCGCGGCAAATACGCTGTAAGGCGAGTACAACTTGTCTCCACCGCGGTAATACAGCAGGATGTCGGATACGAAGGAGTTGGCGCTCGCGTAATTGCGCAGCTCGGATATCGCATTCATCTCGTTGTAGGCGTTCTTGGTGGCGGTATAGGGGGATAAGTGCGGGTTGGCGGCGATATGCACCGCGATGTTGCCCAACTCGCTCAGCTTCGTATCGATCGTATCCTTGACCTGGTTCAGCACCGTCAAGTTGCTGCGAATAATCTCTTCCTTCATTAATTGGAGGAAATACGAATAGGCGACGAACCCGATAACGAGTACGGGCAGCATCAGGATAAGGAGATAAGAGACGATATACTGGTAAAACAACCGTGATGTCGGCTTGAACTTCCTCATGGCGATACCCCTTTAAGACCAAGCTGCAAGCGATTACATGAAAGATACTACAGTTTCTCGTAGGGTGTCAATCCGCGCAAAAAAGCCCGCAAACCATAGGGCTCGCAGACTTCCGCATTAGAAAATAATTTACAAATACTTACAACATAAGGTATACTGAGCATGAAACGAAGGAGGTTTTGCAATTGACTCCGCTTGCGGCGAAACTGCTTCTGCTCCTAACCGCGACAGCCTTGTTTTGGATCGTCAAACGTTTGTTCAAAGGTACATTGAAAGAGGATGTCAGCGCTCAGCTTATCCTGATTGTCGCTGCCACCCCGCTCCTCGGAGCCGCCACCTTGATCGCCATGGTGTATTTGTTCAAGTTTGCCTTTGCGTACGTATAACCGCGTTACGACTTATATCCTCTGCCCGTTATGAGATGCGTCATAACGGGATTTTTCTGCTCGAGCAGCGGGTAGATGCCTTCCGGATAAACCGGCTTGCGCCGCAGTTGGGACAGCGTTCTCCAGACGAGCTTGACCGACGTATGCTCCTTGTGCCACAGCGGCTCGGGGATATCGTTCGTCCCTTTCAGCTCGCTATGATGGATGAGCGTCACCTGATGATGCTCTTTGCCGTAATATTGAAAAAAATGCTCGTTCACGACCAGGAGAGGACCCACGATGACTTCCAGGTCGTATTCCTCCATGAATTCCCGCACGATGGCTTCCGCTGCCGTTTCTCCGTACTCTACCGTTCCGCCGGCAAACCGGTAAAAGGATTCGTCGTCGTCGCACTGCACCAGCACTTGACGCTCTGTTCCGTACCGGGGATCGCCCTCCTCGAAATCGCGAATCATGACCCCGGCCGCTCTAAGTTTCGGATTCATACGTCCCCCTCTCCGCCTCCATCGTTTTGGCGGCAGCTCGTTGTTACAATGTTCATTTATTGTAACCGATCCTATGAAAAAAGGAAAACGTATCCTGCAAAACCGGATCGATCTTTTGTTAGTTTGTATTGACGCAAATCACCCGTTCTATACATCATCCGGCCCAGGCTTGCTCTCGCCAGAAGCCAGCCAGCCGTTCTTCCTGCCCTGAGGGCAAGCGGCGGAAATCGCTGCTTCTTCCCCGCTACGAAGGATGACTCACTTGACGCGAAATGGTATAATAAGGCGACCCTCGAAACATAACACGGTTTGGAAGGATGGACCCAAGTGAACGAATTGGTGAAGCAACTGAATGCGACCATCAAACAAGAAAATGCCTACGTATTTTCGATGCTGTCGGGGCTCGGCCAGGCGATTTACTTCCCGAAGGAAGGCATCCTGAGCCAGTCGGCCGAAGCGAAGGCGAAAGCGAACAAGTTTAACGCCACCATCGGTACCGCGCTCGAAAAAGGAAAGCCGATGTATTTGAAATCGATTCAGGATACGCTTGGCGCGTATGACCCGAACGATATTTATCCGTACGCGCCGCCGGAAGGCAAGCCGGCCCTCCGTAAAGCATGGCGCGACAAAATGCTGGTCGAAAACCCTTCCATGCAAGGAAAAACATACAGTAATCCGATCGTCACGAACGCGCTTACCCACGGTCTCAGCATCGTCGCCGACTTGTTCGCGGACGAAGGCGACGCCGTCATTTTCCCGGACAAAAACTGGGAAAACTATGAGCTCTGTTTCGGCGTCCGACGCGGCGCCCGCATCGTCAATTTCCCGCTGTACGACGATCGGAACCGGTTCAACTCGGCCGGTCTTCGCGAAGCGGTGCTCGCACAGAAGGAGAAGGGCAAAGCGATCGTCATCCTGAACTTCCCGAACAACCCGACCGGCTACACGCCGGACGCCGAGGAAGGCCGGGAAATCGTCGCCGCGCTGCAAGAAGCCGCCGAAGCGGGCATCAACATCGTGGCCGTTACCGACGACGCCTACTTCAGCCTGTTCTTCGAGGATTCGCTGCACGAGTCGCTGTTCGGCCAATTGGCGGGCCTCCATCCGCGCATCCTGCCGGTGAAGGTCGACGGCGCGACGAAGGAAGAGTTCGTCTGGGGCTTCCGCGTCGGCTTCATTACGTTCGCTTCGCCGAGCGAGCCGCTGCTTGCCGCGCTGGAGCAAAAGACGACCGGCATCATCCGCGCGACGATATCGAGCGGTCCGCATCCTTCGCAAACGTTCGTCCTGCGCGCGCTGCAGTCGCCGGAATTCGAAGCGCAGCGTCTCGAGAAATTCGACATTATGAAATCCCGCGCCAACCGGACGAAGGAGCTGCTGGACAGCGGCAAATTCGATTCCGCCTGGACCTATTATCCGTTTAATTCCGGCTACTTCATGTGCCTGAAGCTGAAAAACGTCGACGCCGAGACGCTTCGCGTCCATCTGCTCGATCAGTACGGCATCGGCACGATCGCGCTCGGACCGACCGACCTGCGCGTCGCCTTTTCCTGCATCGAGGCCGAGCATCTGGAAGAGCTGTTCGACTCGATTTATAAGGGCGTCCAAGACCTGGAGAAAGCTTCGGCGAAATAAGCCAAACCATACAACGAAGAGGCAGTGCCCGAACTTTGATAAAAAGTTCGGCACTGCCTCTTTTTGGGCTCGAGACGCATCGGTCCGCTTAAAGTTTAAGTGATCGAAGCTTCATAAATGGAACGAATCGACCGGGCCAACATCGCATCGAACTGCTCGTCGGATTGCTGGGCGGTCAACCCTTCGGCCAAAGCGCGCGAAAAGCTGGCGATCAGGCCGTGATGGCGGGCCAGCCTTTCGTTGGCTTCGCTTTGATCGTAGCCGCCCGACAAGGCGACGACCCGGACGACGCGCGGATCGCTCATCAAATCGCGGTAAAAATCGTCTTCGGTCGGAATGGACAGCTTCAGCATAACAGGGACGTTCCGGTCGAGGGCCGACAACTGATTGATCAGTTCCTCCTTCAACCGTTGCTCCGATTCCTGTTTATCCTTGCTGTAAATATCGACCTCCGGCTCGATAATCGGCACGAGTCCCATCGATGCGATACGTTTGCCGGTCTCGAACTGCTGCTCTACCACTTTGCGGATGCCTGCCGGATTCGCTTCTTTAATGACCGAACGCATTTTGGTTCCAAATATATGCTTGTCCACCGCCCGCTTCAACAGATCGTCCAGCCCGGACATCGGCTTCATGAGCTGAACCCCGTCTTCCAGTTCGGCCAGCCCTTCGTCGATCTTCAGAAAAGGCACGATGCCTTTTCGCTCCCACAAATAATCGGCGGTGAAGCGATCGTCGATTTTGCGGTTCATCGTGTTTTCAAACAGGATGGCGCCCAAAATAAAGTCAACGTGAAAAGCCGGGCTTTTAATAATACGCGTTCTCATGGCATGCACCAGTTCGAACATCGCTTCGTCGCCCGAATAGCTATCCTCCTGAATGCCGTACTGCCGCAGCGCCTTGGGCGTGCTCCCGCCGCTTTGGTCCAATGCGGCGATAAACCCTTTACCGTTCCGCATACGCTCCAATTGTTCTGGATTCAACCGTCTAGCTCCTTCCTTTTCGTGGAATGGACAGTCTCTAAACCCGACACCGGGCGAATGGAACCCGGCGGATTTCCTTTATTGTACACCAAAACGAATCGCTGAAAAAAAAGAGATTCCCTTCATGAAAGGGAACCTCTTTTTCACTGGCTGTACCGGCTTATTACCAGTTGACCTTGATCTTGTTCACGACTCGATTCGTCCCGCTCACCGTAATGCTGCGGCCGTTGATCAGCGACATCCGGTCGCCGTTTTCGATCGTATAGTTTGCCGCCACCTCAAACGTTTGGAGGATCGGCTGATCGTTTGTATTTGCCGCCGTGTTGACGTAAATTTTCGTAATTTTCTCGTCGCTGCCGATATCGTAGGAGTACACCCGGCCGTTAAGCGTGAAATCGACATTCGGGTTCGTCGTTGTCGACGTCACTTCTACGTAAATCGCCACGTTATTGACCAGCTTGACGCGGACGACATCGCCCGGCACCAATGCGCCAAGCGCCACGCGGACGCCGCCGCGATAGACGAAGGCATTCGGATCGACCGTAACCGGAACCGTCTTGCCGTTTTGGGTAATCGTCAATACGTTGTTGTTCGGGTACGCCGTTACCGTGCCGCTGGCCAGGTTCTGCTCCTGACCCGGAAGCTGATCGCCGACGCGGTCCAGCAGAGCGGCGAGCTGCGCGCGCGTTACCGGCTCGTTCGGACGGAATGTGTTGTCCTCGAAGCCGTCGATCAGCTTGTGGTCGAGCGCCACCTTCACATAACCGACAGAGCCTGCCGGGATTTGACCCGCATCCTTAAACGGCAGCTTCGCGTTCATGTTCGCTTTCACTTCCGCATCGTATTGCTTCGTCGACTTCACAAGCAGCGTCGTAGCCCACAAACGGTCTGCCGGCTTATCCGGCTGAACCGAGCTTTCCGTTTCGAAGAACAAGTCGTTTTCCAGCGCGACCGCAACGTAACCGACCGCCCAATCCGGAATTTTGTCGGCATCCTTGAAGTTCAGCTTCGTGTTCATTTCCTGCTGCGCTTGTGCTTCCAGTCCCATATTTCTTACGGCTGCGACAATCGCCTGGATGCGGGTTACTTTTTCACGCGGACGGAACGTGCCGTCCTCGAAGCCCTGGAATACCTGCTTGCCGGACAAGCTGGCGATATATTTAACAGCCCATTCGACGTCGGTGCCCTTCAAATCGCTAAAGTTGAAGAAGAAATTCACGTCGCCTTTATTCTCGAATTTAATATTCGTTCCTTTGTTCGATCCGTTATTGTTACCATTGTTATTCCAGTTTTGGGAGCTGGATTTATTATTGGATTTGTCGTCGTCCCGGTCTTTTCCCTTATCCGCGAAAGCAGAGCCTGCGCCTCCAACGAGCATAGCTACCGTCATCGTTGTCAACACGCAAGTTTTGAATACTTTTTTCATCCTTCAGCTCTCCCTATTGTTCTAATTTGGTATGTAGTTGGCTTTTTTTGATGACTTTCGAACTCGGAGGCGCCCGTTTATTGATCAGATAAACGGTTGTCGATGTAGACCTGACCCCGCCGCCCTTACCGAGTCCGGAACCTTCGCGAAGGAGTTCCCGGTACTGATAAATCCATTCGCCCTCGCAAAATCGTTTGTGGGGGTAAGCCGAAAAATGTTAGACTGGGTAGTGAGCAAACGGCAACCGAAAGGAGTTCATGCATGCGCATCAAACGCAAGACGGCAATAACCGCCGCAGTTGTACTAATCGTCCTTCTTTTTGCAGGCTGGGCGGTATACGCCATTAACGGCGGCAGCGGGAAAATGGCAAATCCGGACGAGCCCCCGGTACAAGAGCAGGCCGTAAAACCGGATTCGAGCAAAACGCCGACCGTAGACCCGGCCGCAAAACCGACCCCGCCGCCAGAAAAGCCTATTCCGACGGAACAAGTCGACGTCGTCCTGTTCGGCTCGGAGATGGAGGGCATGTATTTGGCCCGCGCGGCCGCGGACGAGGGCTTGAAGGTGAAGGTGCTCGACCCCCGGGATCAAGTCGGCGGGCAGCTAATAGAAGGCGAAATGCTGTTTCTGGACGAAACGAAGGACGATCAGGGGCGATCGCTCGTGCAGGGCCGGATCAAAACGCTGTTCGACGGCTTCAAAAGCGCGAAAATCCGCAAGAAGGACGAATACGTCCGCTACTTTGACGAGCTGCGCAAAGACATACCGCTGGAACCGGGCATTACGATCACTTCGGTCAAAACGAATCCGCCGGCAGCCGGCTCCCCGGACTCTACTGTCGCTTCCGTGGACTACAAGACAAAGGACGGCACAGTCAAACGGATCGAAGCCAGCTATTGGGTTGAAAACACGGATTACGCCGCCTTCGCCTCGAAGCTTGACGTGAAACGCCTGCCCGGTCTGGAAGCGTTCTACGGCCATCCGGACAAAATCGAATATATGAGCGCAGGCATGATGATCAACATCAAAAACGTGGACTGGAAGACGTTCCAAACTCATTTCAATGGCTTGACCGACGCGGAGCGTAACAAAAAATACGGCGGCGGCTACGTGAACGAAAGCTTCGCCATCGGACTGAGCGGCATGACGAGCGCCTACAAGCCGACGAACGACCGCGTCTTTTTGCGCGGCTTGAACGCGGTTAACCAGCGCGACGGCGAAGTGTCGATCAACGCGTTTCTGATCTACACCGTAGACCCGTCCGATCCGAAGTCGGTGGCGGAAGCGATCGAGCTGGGCAAGAAAGAAATCCCGCTGATCGTGAACCATTTCCGCAAATCGATCGTGGGCTGGGAGAAGGCGGAAGTGAGCAGCTTCCCCGACTATTTATACATACGGGAGTACAACCATTACGAGACGGAGTACGTGCTGAAGCCGTCGGACATGCTCGGCGCAAACATGTTCTGGGATAATGTGAGCATCGCCGGCTATCCGCTGGACCTTCAGGGCACGAGCCTTAACAAATGGGGCATCGAGATGGGGCGGCCGGACAAGTACGGCATGCCGCTGCGCAGCTTCCTGCTGAAGCGTTACTCCAACGTCATCATGGCCGGCAAAAATGTGGGAGCGTCCGCCATCGCCTACGGCAGCGCCCGCATTCAGCCGAATACGGGACTCGCCGCCGAATCGATCGGCGTAATCTTGGGGCAGATTCAAGGCAAGAAAAAGCTGAAGGAGCTGACCGAGGCAGATATGCCGGCGCTTCATCAATATTTGGAGACAAAGTACAAAATCAAGCTGACCGGGGTCAAAGGCACGAACAAGCTGACCGGCTGGACGGCGGACGAGCTGAGCAAGCTCGATACCGGGGAAATCGTATATGCGCAATATGCAAGCAAGCGGAAACCCGCCGCGAAATAGGACGTATTGGTACAAAAAAACGGCTAAGCGAAACATCGTTCGCTTGGCCGTTTTCGCTTTTTTATCCGTCCCCGTCCTTATTCCTCTCTAAGTGAATGAATCCCACCATCTGCCGTCACTTCGTAAAGCGGGGACTCCCCCATCCAGCCGCCCGTGAAAAGAAGCTTATCTCCGGCAAAAAACAAACGGACCGCGCGCACGCCTTCGATCACCCTAGTAGGATCGCTGCCGTCGATACGGATTTTTTCAATATTGGCCGCTCCCGCGATGCCGAACGCTCCTTTCACGTAGTACAGCCAGCCGTCATAATAATGCAGCGATTCGAAATTGACCGCGTTTTCGCGATCCAGCTCAAAGTTCCGAAGAGTAATGCTAGGGTCTCCCCCCTCCAAACTCATTTTGCGCAATTGATTGTTTTCGCCGTAATACAACCAGCCGTCCACAATAACAAAGGAATTGAAATTTGCGCTTACGAGCGGCGTCAGCTGCGAGCCGTCCTTGCGAATTTTGTTCAAAACAGCGGGATGCTCCCCGTCGCCGGGCTGCATGAAATAAATCCAGTCCTTCAGAACATGGATCGAATGATCGACAGCGCCTCTGTTCGAATCGGTTGCGTTCCCTTGGTACAGGGACGTCTCGCCGTTTCCGTCCGTTTTAATCTTTTTAATGCCCAGCGTTGTATAAAAGTTTGTATGCTGCTGTTGTCTGGTTAATTCCTGGTCTACATAATAGATCCAATCCCCATCGACGGTAATTCGGCTCGCCGGCGCATCGGATATTTTCGTCCGTTCCGTACCGTCCGTACGCACCTTGTATATGCCTTGCTGCACATTTGCTCCTTTATCTCTCGACGTATAATAAACCCAATCGCCGACGACATGGATCGATTCGGCGTTATCGTCCGTCAGCTTCGTCTTGCCGCTTCCGTCCAACTTCATTTTATACAGGTAGTTGTGTCCGTAACTATTATTCGGATTGTAATACATCCAATCCCCTGCCACTGCAAGCTGCCCGCTGCTATTCAGATTAAAGTTGTCGCTTTCGGTAGCCGGCTGCGAACCGCCCTCTTGCTGCGCCGTAACGACGCGGAAGCCATTAACAGGGTCCCAGGACGTCTCCCAGCCGAACTCGTCATGGGTAAAACGCCACGTCATCGGAAAATAGGTGATATTTCGAAACAGCAGCAGCGGATAAGGCTCCTTATTATTGTCGATCGACTTTCCGTTTACTCGAACGGGAAATTCGGCGAACCTGGCAGCTTCACCGGATATGACGTTCGGCTCAGGCTTTAATGCTTGTGTCCATGCCTCAGATTGCGCCTGCTTATCGATGGCGAGGCCCGTTTGCTCATTCCATGAGGTGGCCAGTCCGAGCGCCTGAGCGTATTCCCACGTCATCGGGAAATAAGTAATGCCCTTATATACAAGCAGCGGATACAAGCTATGGACATTATCGACCGGGGTACCGTTCAGAAACACGGGAAATGCCGGCAGCGCCGCCTCCGCCCGCTCCGGAACGGCCGCGAAGCCAGGAACGCTACCAAGCAGCAGCAGCGGAACCGCCATTACGGCAGCTAGTACGGATCGTCTCATTGGATAAACTCCTTTTAGAGGATACATGTTTTCTTTACATTCGTTAGACGAAAAGAGGTCCGGAATGTTGCATACAAAAGGAAGAAAAACCAATCGCCGTGCCCGCATGAATGAACCTGCCGTAACAATACGAAAGGGACCACCTCAGTGGCCCCTTCTGTATTATATACCTTGACGCTGCTCTTGCAGCACCCGATTCGTCCGTTCCTCGATGCGGCGGCAAACATCCTCCGCCGTATCCATATTGGCCCACAGCGTATGAAGCTCTTCGAGCGCGATCGTATTGTCCTCGTTCGTCACGCCCAGTTCCCGGTGCGAGTAGCTATGGTTAACCGCGTCAATGAACGTATTGTAATGCTCCGGATGAATATCCGGGTCAAGCAACGAGTTGTCCTGGGCGACCGACTTCAGCGCCGGAATCGTACAGCCCGCCCGCTTCAGCAGCGTTTGCGCTTCCTCGCCCACGAAGAAGTCGATGAAGCTTTGCGCCACCTTGATCTTGTCGGAATATTTGTTGATCGACAAAGCGCCGCACAGCAGCAGCGTAGCCTTCTCGCGTTTTTTCGGCACCGGCAGCACGTCCCAGCGCAGATCCAGGCCGCGGAACTCGTTCATGAAGTAATAGGTCGATAAAATCATCGCGCAGCGCTTCCGTTTGAAAATATGCTCGGCCAAGTAGCTGCTGGAATGCGAATAAATCGGCGACACCTGATGCTTGTACATCAAATCGCTGCAAAATTGCAGCGCTTCGACATTGCGTTCATTGCCGAAGACGGAACGGGTTCCGTCCTCCGATTTGAACCGTCCGCCGTTCTGCAGCAAGATCGCCGGCCAGCGGTTCATCGAAGAGGAGAAGCAGAAGCCGTACTGATCGATCATGCCGTCCTCGTTCGGAGCTGCGGTGCAAGCTCTCGCGACTCGCAGCAGATCGTCCCACGTCCGGATCGGATCGTCGCTGCTAATCCCCGCTTCATCGAACATCGTCTTGTTGTAACAAATGACGATCGGCGAGAAATGGATCGGAACTGCCAGAAGCGTTCCGTCCAGCGTAAAAATATCGAACAGCTTCCCGTAGCTCGTGTCGGGAGTCAGCTTCGACGGCGTATACGGCTCGATCAAGTTCAGCTTGTCCGTTTCCATAAAATGACGGAAGAAGGCGTCGGACATGAAGAACAGATCCGGTCCCGAGCCTTGCTCGATCAACCCAACAAGTTCCTGTACGTACGACGACAAAATGTCCAGCTCGACCTTCACGTAGGGGTGGCTCGCCTCATAGTGCTCGATAATCGTCTTCAGCACTTCCTGCTCGTACGATCCCGAAAACCACGCGAGCTTGATCGTCTGCCGGGCGATCTGCTCGGCCGGCGGCTTGACCCGATTGCCTTTGCCGGCAATTTTCTCGATCAGGCCTTCGTCCACGAGCTGCGCAAGCACCTTGCGCACGGACACGCGGCTGATTTTGTACTTCTCGCTTAGCGTATTTTCAGGCAAAATAAATTCGCCCGGCTTTAGGCTGCCGCTCAATATTTCATTTTTCAACTCGGTCAAAAAATGATTGTAACGCTCTTGAAAGAGGTTTCGTCTTCGCAGCAAAGTATTTCGCTCCAATACAAGTCTATTATTCCTATTTTATCGTACATGACATCGTTTGTAAATTGTTCGACAAGATTTGCCAAGATGGCTACACGTAGTTAAGTCCGGCCGTATACGGGAACGGGATCGGGAACAACGTCCGAAGCGAATCTGGCGTTTCGCCGCCGGCCGCTTCCTCCGCCCCGCCCCGGTCGAACACCAGCTTGACGAACGAATCGCAGCTGAGCTCCAGAACGCGGCCATCCGCCTCCACGATATAAGTATCCGGTCCGGCCATGTCGAATCGCAGCTTGCCGTAAGCGCCGCTATAGACCGAATTCAAGTACGGCGCAAGCTGCTTCAGCAGCATCCGCGAGTCGATGACGGCGGCCGTTCCGCTAAGCTTGCCTTCCGAAGAGGCGCAGCCCGCCTGCCGCAGCGTCTCGGCGAACGCGGCTTCCTGCCGCGGAACTACGGCGCGAATCGATTCCACTCCGCCTTCCGTTGCTCCGTGCGCGATCAGCGCGGCGGCCAGCGCCGGATCGCCGGCCCACTCGATCAGCGCCGGGCTTCCCTTCGGCTTGACGGCGCCGGGAACGGATATAACGGCAAACGCCTCGGCCTGTCCGTCCCGCTCGGCCACCCATACGCGGTGGTCCAGCTTGCCGTTGCTGGCCGTCGGCGCGGCGTGAATGAGCGAAGCGATGTCCCAGACGCTCATCTCGTATCGCACTTCCCGCTTCTCCGCGAGCCGCTTCAGCCGGAACCAGTCCGTCTCCGCCATCGGGCGAAGCTTGGCCCCGGCCAGCTGTGCCTCCCCGGTCAGCTTGTCCGCCGCCTGGCGGTCGATTACGAACGAGGTCGCATCGCCGAAAACGCGGCAGCCAAATCGCAAATAAAGGGAGCGGCTTCCGGAGACGAGAATGACGGGAGCTTCGGCTTTTAGCGCGTGCTCCCGGATTCGGTCCAAGATAATGCTGATGTAGCCTTTGCCGCGGTAATCCGGGTGCGTGCACACAGCGCCGATCGAATACACGTTCAGCTCGGCTTCGCCGATGCGGATCACCGCCGGGACAAAACCGACGAACGAAACGATGTCTCCGTCCACAAACACACCGTACGATTGCGACAGACTTGGCGAAAACGCATTCGGATAGGCGTCCCCCATCGATTTGTGATCGGCATCGCGAAATACGAGATCGGCCAGCTTCGCCGCCGCAGCATGTTCTTCCGGCCGGACCAGACGAATGTCCTCCATAAAGACGTCACTCCATTACATATGTAGTATTATTTTCTATATTTCTTTACTATAAACGATACCGTTCGAAACGCATAGGCGCAAAAAACGCTTTACGTTTACTTTCCGGGCGGCAGGTGCGCCGGAATCGGCCGTCTATTCGACGGGTGCACCGTATTATATAATGAATAGCAAATCTGCAGGAGGAGGCCGGTGAGCGGATGCCCGATTGCTTTAGCGCCGATTGGTCGCTTGAAATTAAGGACCACATATACTGGAGAAGCAAAGAGCAATTCATGCTCGACGAGGATACGTACGACTATTACACCTTGTTTGCCGTAGAGGACGGGAGTTTTCGCTACGAGATCGGGAGCCACCAAGGAGAAGCAAAATTCGGGGATCTTGTCTTATGTCCGCCCGGGGTTGCATTCAAAAGGAAAACGATACAGCCGCTTTCCTTCCATTACGTTACGTTTGTGTGGGTTATTAGCCAGCCGGCGGAGGTGACAACGTTTCCGGAAGGAAAAATAACGATTGCCGATACGGCGCGGTTAACTTCGACGTACCGGTATATGCGCCATTGCATAAATCGACGGGATTCGAAACACTATATCAAAGATATATGGCATCAGCATGCGAGGGAGCTGGGCATGCACAAGAGAACCGAGCCCCGACAGACGGAATCTACACTTCTCAACCAGGCGCTGTGCCATATTCATGAAAACGTTTACGAGTATTTGAATCTGGGGGAGCTGGCCGCCAAGCTGGACTTAACCCCCGTTCAGCTAACCCGCCAATTCCGTTCGGCATTCGGCCAAACACCGTCGGAATACATAACGGAACTACGCCTTCGCAGAGTATGCAGGCTGCTCGAGGATACGTCGCTGAACCTTGATCAGATCGCCGGGCAATGCGGGTACGAGAACGGGTATTATTTGAGCCGGGTTTTCACTCGTAAAAAAGCCGTTACTCCGTCGCAATACCGAAAAGCCCATCAAGTGTGATGGGCTTTCGGTATGCCGCGGGGCGGTCTCGAATACCGCTCTTCTCGCGCTTACTTTCCTCTTTCCGCCTCGACCATCTTGTTGATTTCTTCCTCGGCTTGCGCAAGCGCTGTATTCACATCGACCGTACCCGCGACATATTGATTGAACTTCGTACCTACAATCGCTTCGGCCTTGCTGCGGTATTTCGATGCGATCGGGTATTTTACCGGGCGGCTCTTGAAAATACCTTGCACATTTTTCCCTTTCAAGGCGTCTCTGCCCGCTCCGAAAGCAAGCTTGAACTGCGGATCTTTCAGCGGCGTGACCCTGCCTTGCTTCGCACTCGCCAGTTGTACCTCATCCGATGTAGCCGTCTCGATCACTTGCAAAGCTTGTTCCTTATATTTGCTCGTTTTCGTAATCAACATCACATTGACGCTGGCATTGCCGTAGGTGTTCGGTTTTTCGGGGTAGCTCGGATATTGAACGACATCCCAATTCAGCCCGTCCTTCGCTGCTATTTCCAGGTCGCTAATGATGTTCAAATTCCCGTACATGGCCACCGTTTTATCGGTCAGGAACCCTTTCCTCGGATCGCTTTTATTTTCGTTTCCAGGTATCGCGTAAATAGACTTCATTAGCTCGAACACTTTTTTCCATGTATCCGTATTGATCGTGGCTTTATCGGTTTTGTAATCGATCGCCGGAATGCCCAGCGGCTGCGATGCCCATATAATACTGCCGGGATCGAGCCCGCGATATTGCGTTCCGCCATCCGTGCGGGTCACTTTTTTGGCAAGATCGATAACCTGCTGCCAGCTCATCCCATCTGTCGGGTAAGGGGTGCCGAACTTGTCGAAAATATCTTTGTTATAATAAAGAGCATGGTACGATACGATAATCGGCAGTGCAAAAATCTCGTCTTTCGTGGAGGCGATTTTGGCATCCTCCAAGATGTAGGGCTCGAACCGGTTCAAGTTATAGTCATACCGCTTGATGAGCGGCGTCATGTCGTAAAGAAGGTCAAGCTCGTTGTAAGAAGCCACATTGCCATTGTACGAAATAATAATATCGGGCGTTTCCCCGGCCGCGATTTGTTCCTTGAGTGTAGTGCCTTTACCCGGTTTGATGTAGTCCAACGTAATATTCGGATGTTTCTTCTTTAAAACTTCTTGAACGATCTCGATAAACTCGTCGTCAACACCTGCGTTGTCCAGGGCTGCCCTTATTTTTACCGGCGCGTCGCTGATCGTCGGAACGCCCTTGTCCTCCCCTATCTTTGACCCGGCCTCATTTTCCCCTTTGCCGCAGCCTGCCAGCAAGACAGAAGCGATTAACATGAAAGAAAGCGGTATCCCAATTCTGTTTTTCATTTCCGTTCCCCCCGAAATAGGATGAAGATGCTGCTTGTTTTTCACGATGATCCGGATCATCATGTTCATCATAATGTAAGCGGCATCACGAAATGAATGCATCAGGTTTCAAATAAGGATGCACTTTTTTTCAGTTTGCGACGTTTGCGGGTCCGCCGCCATATCGCCAAACCGCCGAACAAATACAGAAGTCCGCTTGTATAAAATAAGGCGTCAATGCTCAGCCAGTCGATCAAGCTGCCTCCGGCAATAACGGCGAACCCCGAAGAGACCGACGTCCAGAAGTGAAACGAGCCGATCGCGGGTCCGCGGGAGCCGCCGCTCGTATAGTCGGCAAGCAACATCCGCTCGCTCATCTTCTGCATCGCATTGCATACGCCCATCCAAAGCTGGAGCAGAAGCACCCACACATACGATGGCGCCCACGGGAAAGCGAACATAGCCGCGCACATCCCCAGTGAGCTGGCCGCCAGCATCGCGGAGCTGTAACGATCGAGCCGGGGAGCCAGCCACTGGGAAGCGGCCGCCGAGCTGATGGTAAAGACGGCGAACGCCAGTCCGTATTTGGAGTAACTGTTGCCCAAGTTTTTCAGAAACAGCAGGTAATAGGGATAGATCATCCCGGCCGCAAGCGTCATCACGCTCTGCGAGCGGATCAGCCATTTGACGTCCACTAGGTTACTCCCCTTTGTATCGCAAATAAAACTCGTTTTTGAATAGATGTTCCGGGTCGTATCGTTCCTTCTTCGCGAAAAACTCGTCCTGCTCCGGATAAGCGGCCCGGAACTGCTCCACGCTCGGGTAAGGGGCGTACGGCAAATAATAGGTGCCCTTGTGCCGAATCACTTCGCCGATGACCCGCTGCATGGCGGCCTGGAACTCCGTTTGCGCTTGCTCGGAGAGCGAAGCGTTATACAGGCATACGAGGGCGAACATGTCCTCTTTGGCGTACGACAGCAGCGCCTCACGGTCCTCGTTTACGTACCGGACGGTGATGTTGAGCAGGTTGAGCCGTTCCTCGCGAAGCACGGTTCCAAGGATCGCCACGAAGCCGGCGAACTCGTCCACGGGAATGAAATATTCCTGAAGCAGATCGTTTTGCCCCGGCTCGCGGTATTCCATAAACGCGGACTCGGAACGCATCGCGTTGTTCCGGCTGATTCGTTTGTCCTGCTGCACAGGGACGACCTTTTGCTGCATATCCCAGTACGTGTTCTTCCCCCAGCCGGACAACCGGTTCATATGGAACAACAGTTTTTTGACGCCGACGAACGTCTCCCGGGTGTTCAGCGCGTCATATTGCCGAAGGGAAGCAGCCGGGTCCGACGTATAATTGATGGCGTACATTTCCGTAAGAAAGCTCTCCGGAGCTACGGAGAGACGGGCGATATGCATCTTGATGTCGGGATTCGCCAAAACCCGCTCCCGGAAATAAGCGCTGTACCGATCCGCCGTTACTTCCTCCGTGGACATCCGGTATACCTCGTCCTTCGCAAGCCGAAGCGTCACGTCCGTAATAACGCCGAACAGCCCATATCCGCCGAGGGCCGTCGTGAACAGATCGGGGTTCTCTTCCCGGCTCACGTTCCGGATGTGTCCATCGGCGCCGAGCAGCCGAAACGATTCCACGCTGCCGATCATCGAACCGTTGCGGATATCCCGCCCATGCGCATTGATGCTGATCGAGCCGCCGACGGTAAAAATATTTTGCGACTGCATCGTTTTCACGGCGAGCCCGCTCGGGTTAATTTTGTTTTGAATATCGTTCCATGTCGCTCCCGCCTGCACGCGGATCGTTCTGGCCTCCGGGTCAAACCCCAGTATCCGATTGTACGAGGTCATGTCGAGCACGATGCCGTCTTTGTAATACGTATGTCCGCCTTGGCTATGCCGCTGGCCCGCGATCGATATCGTCAAGCCTTTGCGCTTCGCCTCTTCGACCAGCGCGATCAACTGCCGCTCCTCCTTGCCCTGCACTACACGCTCCACCTTGACGGGATGGAGCCTGCCGTAATCGGTAATGAGATAAGGGTCCTGATCGGGAGAAGCGGTTCGCGCATATTGGTACAAACATAGCGCTGCCAGCATGGCCAACGCGATAAGCTTCTTCATCCGGCACCTCCTTGCCGCGAACGGATTGTTATGGCTGAGTTCGATACCCGCAGCGGAAAATCCTTTTTATTCGGGGCAAAGAAAGTCGAATCCGTCCTGCTGTAACCTTTATAGCGACAATTTCACTTCCTCCTTGCCCGGGCAGAACCGTTCCGCCAGCGATAACGGAACTTCCGCTTCTGTTATCGCTGCCCCAGTGGAACCGTTAGTTCCGTTATTACCGCTTCGCGAGCCTATTAGGCCTGCATAAAGGAAGCAATACTTCCTTTATGGCGCTAAACGCCCGGCTCAAACTCAAGCTATCGGCGGCCTTAACGGAACTTTTGCTTCCGTTATCGCCCGATCAGCGGCATTCTGCCAGCTATAGCGGAACTTTCACTTCCGCTTCCCTGACCCCAAAAAGTGAAGAGAAGCTACGAAGTAATCCTTCGTAGCTGTGTCGCTTAGCGAACTTAAACTTTCTCGATTCCAAACAAAAGAGCCCGGCGCCTTTCGGCCCGAGCTCTTTGTTATGTTTCACCGCTTACGCTCCCGCCCGCGCTTTCGCAAAAGCGGCGCTGCCGACAACGCCGGCATCGTCGTTCATCTCCGCCAGCTTAATCGCGACGCGGCCGCGATACATCGGCAGGATAAGCGGCTCCAGCGCTTCCCGCATCGGCGCGAGCAAACGCTCGCCGGCGTTCGCCGCCCCGCCGCCGATGACGATGACATCGGGGCTCCACAGCGTGATCGCCCAGGCGAGTCCTCGCGCCAAATTACGGCCGACGAACTGCAGCACCTGCTTCGCCAGCTCGTCGCCTTCGTCATATGCCCGGGACACATCCGCCGCCGTAATCTCGCTGCGGCGATCACCCGGGAACCATTCCCCGAGCAAGCTCGCGCTTCCCTGCTCCAGCCGTTCGCGGGCGATTCTCGCGATGCCCGTTGCCGAGGCGATCGTCTCGAGACAGCCGCGCATGCCGCAGCCGCACAAGGCGCTCTCGCCGTCCAGCGGAACGTGGCCGAGCTCGCCGGCGAGAAAGCCGCTGCCGTAGTACAGCTCGCCCTTGTTGATCATCGCTGCGGCGATGCCGGTTCCGAGCGTAATGCCCATGACGTGTTCGTAGCCGCGTCCGGCGCCGCGGGCCGCTTCCCCGTACGTATACATGCGCACGTCATTGTCGATAAAGACCGGGATGCCGCCAAGCAGCTCGCCGAGCCAATCGCTGACGGGCACGTTTTCCCATTTCAAATTGGCCGACGACAGCGATATGCCCCGGATCGGGTCGATAAAGCCCGGGTTGCCCATCCCTACCGCGCCAAGCTCGCTTCGGCCGATACCTTGCCCCGCCAGCAGCTCGTCGATCATCGAAGCGATGAGACCGAGTACGTAACGAGAACCGTTCGCGGCCCCGGTAGGTTTTTTCGCCTTGCGCAGCAAATTCAGCTCCGCGTCCAACAGCCCGCATACGATGTTCGTGCCGCCGATGTCGACTCCGATATAATAGCTCATGGTCCGGTTCCTCCACTTGTCCATCAAATCGCCCGGACCGCCTGGACATCTCCGGCTTCACCCGGAAATATCCGCAGTCCGGGCTTATTTCCCGTACATTTCACCCTCTTAAGCGCGCCGCTTTACTCGGCTACATGTACCCGAATGCCGCATTCGAGCAGGCGTTCCTTGAGCGCGCCATCCAAAGGCGCATCGGTAATGCACGCATGGATGGCGTCGATCGGCGCGATCGTAAACAGCGAAACGCGGCCGACCTTGGACTGGTCGAATACGACGTACGTACGTTCGGACCGTCTCAGCAATATTTTGGCGATCTGCGCCTCCGACTCGGAATGGGTCGTCAGACCTTGCCCGAGCGTTAGGCCGTCGATGCCGAGAAACATTTTGCCGATATTGAGGCCCTCCACCACTTTTTCCGTCAGCGGTCCGCACAGCTCATAGCTTTTGTGGCGCAAAATGCCTCCCGCCACGACGAGCTGAATACCGTCGCTGTCGGCCAGCTCCATCGCGATGTTCAAGGCGTTCGTGACGACCGTGATGCCGCTTCTCGCCTTGAGCTGCTTCGCGATCAGATACGTCGTCGTGCCGCCGGAGAGGCCGATAATATCGCCCTCTTCGACGAGGGCCGCAGCAGCTGCGGCGATTCGCTCTTTTTCCATCCAGGATATCGACGTTTTTTCCGCGAACGATACTTCCTTGGCCGTATGGTAGGCGTCATAGATCGCCCCGCCGATCGTCCGGATGACCGGATCGGTTTGCTCGAGCGCATCCAGATCCCGTCGCGCGGTCGCCTCCGAGCAGTGGAGCGTATCGACGATATCTTGCACGGAGACGCGCCCCCTGCTCTTCAGCATGCCAAGTATGGCCTGACGGCGCTGTTCCCCTTTGGACAAGGACTGTTCTTGCATGAAACGTTCACTCCATCGGTTTCGGGATGTGCAGCAGCATTTGTTTCTTTTTCTAAGTACGGGCAAGATCGGTCCTTGAACCGATCAAATTTTTACGACTTGGGTCAAATTGCGCGGATGATCGGGATCGACGTTCTTTTTCAGCGCCGTGTAGAAGCCGATATATTGCAGCACCGGCAAATACAACACGCCGCGCGCTTCGTCGCTGATGTCCGCGCAGCCGGTTTCGAAGACGCCGTCCGCGAAGGCCGTGTCGTCGCCCTTGCGAGCCGTTACGACCAGTACCGTTGCTCCGTACGCCTTCATCTCTTCCGCTACTTTCAGCTCGTAGGAACGGGCCGTTTCCGACAGCAGCACGCAGACGAGCGTGCCCGGCTCGACGATCGATTTCGGGCCGTGGCGGAATTCGAGCGTACCGAAGCTTTCCGTCCACACATACGACATTTCTTTAATTTTCAGGCACGCTTCCTGGGATAAGCCGTAGTAGGAGCCCATGCCCAAATATATGAATTTGTTCAGCTCATGACCGTTCACGAACGCTTTGGCGAAATCGTCCGCAGCTTTGACGACATCCGCGTCCGCTTGTACGACCTGACCCGCTTCGGCGAGCAGCTCCGCTTTGCCCGATGCGACCGCACAGGCCGCCTGCATCATGAAGGTCATGCTGCTTAACGATTTCGTCATGACCGTGCTTTTTTCCTTCCCGAGCGGCGAAATTAAGCATTCGGCCATTTGCGCCATTTTGCTGTCTTCATGACAGGTGATGCCGCAAGTCGTCCAGCCTTCCACGCCTTTGACCGATTCAAGCGCCAGAATGACTTCCGTCGATTCGCCCGAGCGGGATACGCCGACGAGCAGGTAGTTTCGGCCCGGTACGGCAGCCGCGTCGCGGAACAGGAAAATTTCCGAGGACGGGTGCGCGCTTGCCGGGCGGCCGACCCATTTTTTGTACGTGGCGGCCATCGTTTGCGCCTGGTAATAGGAGGAGCCCGAGCCGATAAAAATAATTTCGTCGTAGGCCGGATTGCCGATAAAGCGGCTCACCCAATCGTGCTGAGCCGCGAGCTGCTTGTGCGCGGCAGCTAGCGCTTCCGCCTGGGCGGATATTTCCGGATAAGTCAATTGACCGTATGCATTAGACATAAGAATCGCTCCTTCTACTAAAATGGCGTATGGGCGATTCGCATAAGCTTTCAGCGACCATCACCCGTTATGCTCAGTATAATCGTTAGTTTTGATCGTTTCAATCATAATTTTTGATTTTTTCGATCATATATGAATTTCGCCTGAAATTGCCGGTCAAACGAATTTATGATATTTTTTACGCGTCGCAAAAATGTCTAAAATATGAAAATTGATATGTAAAATACAAGACGTTGTGCTATACTATTCTTTGAGTTTTTTCGTACATGCGGCTCCATGACGCGGTACTGAAAGCGTTTCATAGAAAATACGTCTATCGGCGCACTTCGAAGCGTAAAGCGGTCGCTATTGTCGGCGAAGGCTCCTTCCGGGGCGTTGCCCGGATATCGATTGCCCGTTTCGGGAGGAAGTTTTTCTCGGTACAGAAAGAACGCACATTCATTTATATTGATAGTGAAATCGTTTTCTGTATCGCCAAGAAAAGCTTCTTCGGCTTGAAGCTTGCTGAAGTGGCGGATTTTCGTGTTTCAGCGGCAGCTTTTCTCGGTTCGAACATGACACGCTGGTGCCGGAGCAGTTGACACGAGCGCAAGCGGTTTTTCGAATCGAAACCTAGTTTTTTCCATTCGGGAGGAGCGTATTTTAATGGAGAAGCAAGCGGACATCGTCAAAGCGACAGCGACGGATGCGAACCTGAAAAATTATGAAGAAGCCCGCCGCACATTTGACTGGACCGACGTGGAGAAGGAGTTTTCCTGGCACTCGACGGGTAAAGTAAACATGGCCTACGAAGCGATCGACCGCCAAGTAGAAGCCGGCCTCGGCGACAAAGTAGCGCTTTATTACAGCGACGCCACGCGCGATGAAGCGGTCACTTACGGGCAAATGAAATCGAATTCCAACAAATTCGGCAACGTGCTCCGGGGGCTCGGCATCGGCAAAGGAGAGCGCGTCTTCATCTTCATGCCGCGTTCGCCGGAGCTGTACTACGCCCTGCTCGGCACGATCAAAGTCGGCGCTATCGTCGGCCCTCTGTTCGAAGCGTTCATGGAGCAAGCGGTGCGCGATCGTCTCGAGGACAGCCAGGCTATCGCCATCGTTACAACGCCGACATTGCTGCCTCGCGTACCTGTAGCCGATCTGCCTAACCTGAAGCATGTCATCCTCGTCGGAGACGATCTCGAGCTTGGCGAGCGCGGCGTCGACTTCAAGAAGGAAATGGCCGCAGCGTCCGAAGAACTCGCCATCGAGTGGGTAGACCGTGAAGATGCTCTCATCTTGCATTATACATCCGGATCGACGGGCAAACCTAAAGGTGTTGTTCACGTTCACAATGCGATGATCCAACATTATTATACGGGCAAAATCGTGCTTGACCTGAAACAGGACGACGTCTACTGGTGTACAGCCGATCCAGGCTGGGTAACCGGTACGAGCTACGGCGTTTTCGCTCCGTTCCTGAACGGCGCTACAAACGTCATTCGCGGCGGACGTTTCAGTCCGCAAGACTGGTACGGCACGATCCAGCGTTACAAAGTAACGGTATGGTACAGCGCGCCGACGGCTTTCCGCATGCTGATGGGAGCCGGCGACGATACTGTAAGCCAATTCGACCTGTCCAGCCTACGCCATGTGCTCAGCGTCGGTGAACCGCTTAACCCTGAAGTCGTGCGCTGGGGATTGAAAGTATACAATAAACGCATTCACGATACATGGTGGATGACTGAAACGGGCGGCCAGCTGATCTGTAACTATCCGAGCATGGACATCCGTCCGGGCTCGATGGGCAAGCCGATTCCGGGAACGGATGCCGCTATCGTCGACGACAACGGCAACGTGCTGCCTCCGAACCGGATGGGCAATCTGGCGATCAAGACGCCGTGGCCTTCGATGATGCGCCGCATCTGGAACAACCCTTCCAAGTATGAGGAGTATTTCCGCTTGGAAGGCTGGTACGTGTCCGGCGACTCCGCCTACATGGACGAAGACGGCTACTTCTGGTTCCAAGGCCGCGTCGACGACGTTATCAATACGTCCGGCGAGCGTGTAGGACCGTTCGAAGTCGAGAGCAAGCTCGTCGAGCACCCTGCGGTTGCAGAAGCTGGCGTTATCGGCAAGCCGGACCCGCTTCGCGGCGAGATCATCAAGGCGTTCATCTCGCTGCGCGCCGGCTTCGAGCCGAGCGAAGAGCTGAAAGCCGATATCGCTAAGTTCGTCAAGGTCGGCCTGTCCGCCCACGCTTCCCCGCGCGAGATCGAGTTCCGCGACAAGCTGCCGAAGACGCGCAGCGGCAAAATTATGCGCCGCGTGCTCAAAGCATGGGAGCTTGGCCTTCCGACCGGCGACCTGTCGACGATCGAGGACTAATTCCAGCTACGCGCCAGGCCAAGCGGCAAGCATGCCGCTTGGCCGGAGCGACAACAAAAACGCCCCTGGGAGAGCATACCGCTCCCGGGGCGTTTTTTACTGTTCCTGCCGATATTTATGCGCTTAGCTGTTTATTTTTGCTGCTCCGCCTGCACGAATTTCTCCGCCTGATCCTGAGCCTCGCGCAGCGCCGTGTTGAGATCCGTTTGTCCCGTGACGACCTTCAGCACGACCGGCGAAAGAAACTTTTGCAAAATGTCGCCGTCATAGATGCTTTGGTACGATTTCGGCGCGATCTCGTTGTAATAAACCGCCTTCCAGTTTTTGTTCTTGAACTGGCTCTCGCTGCCGATCAGCTTTTTCACGTTGTCGTCGTTCAGCACGGTCATAAAGCCTTGCTTGGATATTTCCGTTTGCACCTCTACGGACGTCAGTTGTTTGATGACCTCCATCGCAGGCCCTTTGTTTTTGGCCGTGCCGGTAATTGCGAACATGCGCGGCGACGCTTGTGAGCCCAGCTTCGGCTTGTCTTTGGTTGTCGGCAGCGCCACGAGATCCCAGTCGATATCCTTCACGTACTGAGGCCCGTCAAACGGGAACTGCGAGTTGAACACTATCGTCGCCAGCTCCTGCGAAGCGGTCATTTCCGTGTAATACGGCAGCTTTTTCTTTTCCGTTGACCAGGTTTTGTAGCTGCTGCTCGCTTCGTTCAAGAAGTACCTTTCGATCGCGGCTTTCCAGCGCTCGTCGGTCAACATCGGCTTTTTCGTCTTCGGATCGTACATCGGGACCGACATCTGGTTCATCCGCAAAATGTGGTTCGGCGAAGCCGAGTAGCCCATATAGTTGATACCGCTTTCATTGCGCGTCAGCTTCTGATTCATCGCGTGCACGTCGTCCCACGTCATGCCGTCCTTCGGATACGGAACGCCAAGCTTGTCGAATATCCCTTTATTATAAAACATGACCTGCACCATCGTGGTAACCGGCAAGTAGTAGATTTTGCCGTCGCCCATCGTCCGTACCGCATCAATCGTTGTTTGCTCGAATTTGTTCAGATCGACGCCGTGCTCTTTGATGAGTCCGCTCATATCGAACTGCTGGCCGCTCGCGAGAAGCGGGCCCGAGATCGTTTCCAGGGACGCGTAGACGATATCGACGTTTTGGCCGGCTAAAGTCAAGTCCTGGAGCTTCGTTCCCTCTTTGCTTTGAATAAACGTAATTTTGAAGTTCGGAAATTTTTTACGGATATACTGGCCGAACGATTTCTCGAACGGCTCGTCGGAGCCCCCGGCCAAATCCTGGATGACGACCTCGTAATCGCCTTTCGTGTAATCGACCGCCGCCGCCTTCGTATCCTTGTCGGCTCCGCCCTTGCTGCCTTCGTCGGATTTGCCGCAGCCCGATGCGATAACAGCGATTGCGATCCCCGCCGCCGCGCTTTTCTTTAACAAATGTTTGACCATACATACAGCCCCCCGGTTTAAGATTACAATACTTTCGTCGTTTTGCCACTATACTAATGATAACGCTTTAGCAATCGATTGCTAAATGGGTGAAATAATTCGCTTCGTGGACGACTTCACCTGACAAGCCGAGCTTGTTTCTCTAGGTACCGCCGATGCTCACCTCCCCTTAAGTTGAGAGAAATCGATTGCTAAAAGAGCGAAAAAAGACGAATTTGCGAATTCGGATTCGCGATGTATAACTAGCCCAAGATACTGATCATAAGCAGCTTATGGGTTTATTATAGTATACGTATTCTTTATTTGTAAACAACAAAAATCGCCCAGAGAAATCTAGAGGAACACACGCGCGGTCCTCTTCGTTTCTGCGGGCGATTTTTGTTTCTGCGGGACGTCTCCTCTTCCTTCGAGCGTCCCGCGGGTCTTCTCTTTATTTGTCTAACTTACGGGGAGCGATTTCGTCGATTGGCGAACCGTCAGCACCGGCTCGATAACAAGCTCAACGCCGCGGGAGAGCGCTTGTTCCTTACTGTCCGTATCCGTAGCTTGGCCTGCGGGAAGCTCACCGGCCAAAATCTCGACCGCCCTTCTCGCAAGTTCCCCGATATTCGGGCCAACGGTCGTCAGTGGCACGTCCAGTACGTCCTCCAGCTCGGGCACGTCGTCGTATACGATCAGGGACAGGTCGTCCGGAATGGAAACTCTCAGCTTGCGAAACCATTTCAGCATCTGAAACAGCATGCCCTGACTGTCGATAATGAGCGCGGTCGGACGCTCGCTCGCGGGCCGGGCGAACAGGCCCTGAATGGCCTGCTCCGGTGCTTTGCCGTCTATGCCCCGTTTGATGAAGTAGTCCGGATGATGCTCCATGCCGAATTCGAACATCCCTTGCATGTACCCGTTCAGCTTATCGTTCGGATTGCCGATATACGTAATTTTCCGGTGTCCGAGCTGGGCCAGATGCTGCACCGCTTTATAAATGCCCGCCTTGCGGTCGATATCGATCCGATGGGCCCCCGGCAAGCTGGCGCCGCCCATAAGCAGCAGCTCGCCCTGAAACGCCTCCATCTCCTTCACAAACCGCATATCCGGCGCCCAGCCGGAAGCTTCCCAGAACAGGACCCGGTCGACGAAATGCTCGTTGAACGTATGCACCGCCTCGGCCGGATTGGCCACCGAGATGAGAAACGTCAGTCCCCGCTTCGTCACTTCCCGCTCGATCGCATGGCACAGGTGAAAATAAAACAACCCTTCGATACGCGGCCAAATAAGCCCGATGCAATTCGATTGCCGGGTTACAAGCCGCTTCGCAGCCAGATTCGGGACGTAGTTCAGCTCCTTGGCGATACTCAGAATACGCATTCTTGTTTCCTCGCTGACGCCAGGCTCGTTATTAAGCGCCTTCGAAACGGTAGGCTGCGTGACTCCCGCTAATTTGGCTATGTCTTTTACCGTTACCCTCACTAGGACAGCCTCTTTTCTGCTATTGTTGCGACTACGTATACTATACCGCAACACCCGCTTTATTGCACGGGAATAGCAGCCGATAGCGGCTGTTTCGCTCCTTTTCGTCCGGTCATCGGCATTTCGCCAGTTATAGTGGAATTTCCGCTTCCGTTATCGCCGTTTCAGCGGAACCGCCAGTTCCGTTATCGCCGCTTCGCGAGCCTACTAGGCCCGTATAAAGGAAGCCCCACTTCCTTTATTGCTTCATTTGCCCAGCTCCACTCGAGCTATCGGCGGCTTTAACGGAATTTCCGCTTCCGTTATCGCCCGTTCGGCGCCATTCCGCCAGCCATAGCGGAACTTCCGATTCCGCTTCCCTGTGCCATAAGAAAAGCTTCTAAACGAAGCCTTTTCCACGATGAATGGTCCTGCGTAGGCGGTAGCTTTTCTTGGTACTGAAAGACGCTTTTCGCTTTAATGCTTTAGCGAAGTTTAAACTCCTGTAACGATAAAAAAAGGCCGCCTCCAAGGCAGCCTTACGATTATTTCCCCAGCTTGTCCGCAAACAGCTCGAAGCGGTTGTAGCCTTCCATCCGGAACGGGCTCGTCGGCACCGCCCATGGAAGCGAAGCTTCCGAATACAGAAGTCCCTGCTGCGCGATGTCCTTCATCCGCTCGGATAGCTCCGGCAGCAGCCGCACGGTCGTGCCGTCTTCCTCGCGCTCCACCGCGTACGTCATCGGAATCTCGCGAACGAGACCAGCCGATTCGTAAGCGCCGTTGGACGCGAGCATGAAGCTGCGGCACGCTTCAATCGGACAATAAAGCGGCTCGCAGGAGCCGGAAATCGCTTGCATCAGGTTCAGGTACATATTGCGCACGAGCACTTCCGGAGAATACGACTTCGTCTCTTCGCCATTACGTCCGCGGATCGTAAACGTGTTCTGGTAGTTCCAGTACGCCTCGCCTTCCGTACCACGAATCGAAATATACGGAACCTCGTGCCCGTGGTGGGAAAGCATCGCATAAAAATGAACGGTTACGCCTTCCTTCGTTCCGATCCGAATGACGGAAGTGTCGTCGCCCTCGATGTCGTTCACATGATAGAGCTCCGCCTGCACCGTTTCCGGTATCGCCCGTCCGGCATCCCCGCTTCCTGCCACAACCATGCAATTGTTCAGCAGATGGGCTAGCGGGTTGTTGAATGTGCCGTCCAGCACATATTGGCCGTCGCAGGTCAGCTTGCCGGCCCAGCGGGTCCGGTCGTAATACGAACGCGTCCGCTTCCACATCCCGACGCCGGTTACATGCGTCACTTGCCCGATGGCCCCTTGGGAAAGCTCGGTCAGCAGCTCGCGGAAGGCGCGGCCCGACGTATTTTGAAAGTCGACCTGGCACCATTTGCCGGTTTCTTTCGAAGCAGCGATCATCTCGTCCAGATCTTGTATGGTCACTGCAGGCGGCTTCTCGACGATCACATGGAAGCCCAGCTGCATGACGCGCACGCACATCGGCTTGTGGGCGGCAATCGGGGTGGCGATGGCGACGAAATCGATTTCTGGATGCTCGCCGAGCATTTGCTCGTAATCGGTGTAGTGCTTCGCGCCTAGCGCTGTGAGCTTCCCGTACTCTTCCGCATAAGATTCGGCTCTCAAGTCGGCAAAAGCTACGATCTCGAGCAGCCCTTCCTTAGCTAGTTCCGTTGCAATTCTGACATGCTGCGCGCCAAACCCGCCGATTCCGATAATACCGGCTCGAATAATGTTCACGAACGTTTCCTCCCAGCAAATATGCGTAATTGCCCGGGAAGACTAAGCTCCCCAGGCAATCTTCCAACCGCTCGTCTTCCGCCCAGGACGGTAAGAGGCGAGGCGATTAGCAATGCTCCAAATAACGTTCTTTGATCAAGGCGAGAGCTTCGTCTCCCGGCATATCCCATACTTTCTGATTAAAAATCTCGACCTCGATCGGCCCGTTGTAGCCGGCCGCTTCGACGGCATGCCGCATGCGGCGCAGCTCGATGACGCCGTCTCCCATCATGCCGCGGCCCATAAGCAGATCCGGCACCGGCACGATCCAATCCGATACGTGGAAGCCGAGAATGCGCCCCCGCGCCCGTTCGATCTGCTTGTACAGCTCCGGGTCCCACCAGACGTGGAACGCATCGATGACAACGCCGACGTCCTGCACGTCAAACCGTTCGGCCAGCGTATTCGCCTGAGCCAACGTGTTAATGACCGACCGCTCCGCCGCATACATCGGATGCAGCGGCTCGATGCCGAGCTTGACGCCGTGCGAGCGGGCAAACGGCGCCAGCTCCTCGATCGCCTCGGCAACCGTCTTGCGGGCGAAGTCGATGTCACGATCGGGCGCCGGACCGCATACGAGCACGAGCACGTCGGTGCCGAGCTCGGCCGCTTCCTCTACCGCGCGGCGGTTGTCGTCGAGACGCTTCTTGCGCTCCTCGGCCGTAGCCGCCGGAAAGTAGCCGCCGCGGCACAGGCTGGAGACGCGAAGCCCGGCGTCGCGCACGAGCCGCTTGCTCTCGGCAAGCCCCGCTTCGGCGACTTTATGCCGCCACAAGGCGATCCAAGGCACATCGGCCCGGACAGTTACGTCAACCGCTTCCCGCATGTTCAGCCGGTCGGTCGTAATTTGATTCAAGCTGAGTCTATCAATGGAACGTAGAGGCTCCATGCCGTTTCCCCCCCGTAATTATACATCTGTAATAGAGCCCGGGCTATACCCGGGCTGGAAAATATTCCTGCAAGTTAAGCTGCTTCCGCTTCCGCTTCGCTTATTCGATTCCCGCCAGCGCGAGCACATGCTTCATCCGTTTGACGGCAAGCTCGGCGTCGGTCAGCAGTCCCGCCCGGTCGGCCAGCGCGAACAGTTCGGCCAGATGAACGACCGAACGCGCTCCCTCGCTGCCTGCAATCATGCGGAAATGCTGCTGATGTCCGTTCAGATAAGCCATGAATACGATGCCGGTTTTGTACGCATACGTAGGCTTTTGGAAAATGTGCCGCGACAAGGCGACCGTCGGCTCCATCACCTCTTCGTACCGCGCCCAGTCGCCGCGGTCCAGCGCATGGAGCGCTTCGGCGGCCGCAGGCGCGATCGCGTCGAATATACCGAGCAGCGCGTGGCTGTAACCCTGCTCGTCGCCGCGAATCAGCTCTGGGTAATTAAAGTCGTCGCCCGTGTACATTTTGACGCCTTCCGGCAGCAGTCGGCGCATGCGGATTTCTTTGCCCGCGTCAAGCAGCGAAATTTTGATCCCGTCGACTTTGTCCGCGTTCGCCTTGATGATACGCAGGCATACGTCCATCGCCGCGTCCAGATCGTCCTTGTAGCCCCAGTACCCGGCAAGCGCCGGATCGAACATATCGCCGAGCCAGTGCAGCACGACCGGCTGCTTTACCTGGCCCAAAATTTTCGAGTAAACGCGCTCATAGTCCTCAGGACCTTTGGCGCAAGCGGCCAAAGCGCGGCTCGCCATCAAAATGACTTGACCGCCCTCGCCCTCGACGAAGCCGACCTGCTCCTCGTACGCCGCTTCCACCGCTTCGAGCGTTACGTTCGGCCCCGGAGCCAAATGATCGGTGCCCGCTCCGCAGGCGATGCGTCCGCCTACGCTGCGCGCTTCCGCAATCGAGCGGCGGATCAGCTCCTTCGAGCGGTTCCAGTCGAGGCCCATGCCGCGCTGCGCCGTATCCATCGCTTCCGCGACGGCTAGTCCGAGCGACCACAGATGGTGCCGGTAGGCCAGCGTGGCGTTCCAGTCGATCTGAGCGTTGTTCAGCGGATCGGCGTCGGCAAACGGATCGCAAACGACGTGAGCGGCCGAGAATGCGACGCGGCCCTGAAACGGCGCCGTCTTCGGAGCGAACGTTTTCGCCTCGCCGAGCGTATATTCGTACAGCTGTCCCCCCGCGCGGGGGAGAAGCAAAGATTTTGCCATCGGTACCGGTCTCCCTTCGCCTTCGATTATTTCAAGCTAAGCTTCGGCACATCGATCCAGCGGCGTTCCTGCCACGATTGCAGCGCGAGATCGGCGAGCTGGGTTCCTTTGGCGCCTTCGAGCAGATCCCACGGGAACGGCGTATCGATCACGATGTGCTTCAGGAACATTTCCCACTGCACTTTGAAGCCGTTGTCGAAATTTTGATTGTCCGGCACTTGCACCCATTGATCGCGGAACTTGAACGGGTTCGGGATATCCGGATTCCAAACCGGCTTCGGCGTGTTGACGCGATGCTGCGCTTTGCAGTCGCGCAGTCCGGCTACGGCGCTTCCTTCCGTTCCGTCCACCGTAATCGTCAGCAGGTCGTCGCGGTCAACGCGCACCGCCCAGGACGAGTTCGCCTGTACAATTACTCCGCCTTCCAGCTCAAAAGTAGCGTATGCGGCATCGTCGGCTGTACATGCATAAGGCGCGCCTTGCTCGTCCAAACGCTGCGGAATGTGCGTCGCGGCCAGACAGGAGACGGACTTCACTTCGCCGAACAGATTGTCCAGCACGTAACGCCAGTGCGCGAACATGTCGACGATAATGCCGCCGCCGTCTTCCTTGCGGTAGTTCCACGACGGACGCTGCCCCGGCTGCCAGTCGCCTTCGAATACCCAGTAGCCGAACTCCATCCGTACGGACAGGATGCGTCCGAAAAAGCCGGAATCGATCAGGCGTTTCATTTTCAAAAGTCCCGGAAGGAACAGTTTGTCCTGCACGACGCCGTTCTTCACGCCGGCTTCGGTTGCGATGCGGGCCAGCTCCATCGAACCGTCCAGGTCGACAGCCGTCGGCTTCTCGCAATAAATATGTTTGCCTGCGGCGATTGCCTGCTTGATGCTTTCTGCGCGGCGAACCGTCGTTTGGCTGTCGAAGTAAATTTCGTTGTACGGATCGGCAAGGCACTCTTCGAGATTCGTGCTCCAGCGGGCTACGCCGTGCGTTTCGGCAAGTGCTTGCAGCTTATGCGCCTGTCTGCCGACCAGGATTGGGTCCGGCATAATGACATCGCCGTTCGGGAGCGCAACTCCTCCTTGACTCCTGATAGCGAGAATCGAACGGATCAAGTGCTGGTTCGTTCCCATACGTCCGGTAACCCCATTCATAATAATGCCGATATTGCGAACTGCCATGTTGATTAGCTCCCTTCGGTTTGTATACCCGTATTGTATACGCAAGCGAAAGCGCTTTTCTTACTACTCCGGGAACATTATTCTTAATTTCGGAAGCGATATTTGGAAGCTGCCGGGCAAAGCAAAAAAAGAAGAAGACCTTGTCCGGCCTTCTTCCGTACTAATGCACCTATTCAATATTTGCCGCTTACGACGAAAATGACGCTGAGCACAAGCACGGAGCTAAGCGCGAGCCCCGTCACGTACGTGGACAGGCTCGAGGAAGCCGCGACCGCTTGCGACGTCCCGCCGGAAATCCGCTTCATCAGACGTTTGCCCATGATCGAGATCGCGATAATGAACAATAAAATGATCATGCCGCCAACCCGCTCCATATACGTCATCCAGAACGGTTTATCCGAGCCAAGACCCATCTCTACGATCATCAGAACGCCGCTGATCAGAACGAGAAAGGCGCTGGGATGCGTCAGCATATTAAACGTGCGTACCGTACGCCGGACCAAAGCGCTGACGTCGGCGGAGTGAAGCTGCTTCTTCATGGCGACGAGCAGAAACGCGACGGCCACAATCGAACCGAGCCAAATGCAAAGCCCGGCCAAATGAATAAATAGCCAAAAGCTAAACATACTAATACCTCCATGCGGACATGCCGTCCAATTATAGTCACGTATGATTAATAATACGTGATTAGATTATCAGTTTTTGATCTTATAGTCAACAGTGACTATAATATAAAGAAGCAAGGAGGATGACGAACCGCATGGACGAACGCGAACTGCTCGTGCTCGGGCTCTTGATGACGCAAAGCCAGCATGGCTATCAAATTAACGAATTTATCGAAAATAACCTCGGCCGCGTTTCCGATATGAAGAAAGCGACCGCTTATTCGATTTTGAAACGGCTCGATTTGGCCGGATATGTGGATGTAAGCACCGAACAGGAAGGGAATCGCCCGCCGCGGCAAATTTACACGATAACGGCAAGCGGCGAGCAGCGCTTTCACGAGCTGCTGCGGGGGGTACTGGCGAATGTGGAGCATGTGACGCCATCGGGGGATATCGGTCTCATGTTTATCGACCATCTGAAGGCGGACGAAGCGCTCGCTCTGCTGGAGGAGCGCTTGAAGGAGACGGAGCGACTGCTCGGAGTATTCGCTGCCGTTCCCGCACACGGCCACGGCAAAGGCGTGGATTTGTCGATCAGCCACCGGATCGCCCTGCTGAAGTGCGACCGCGACTGGCTGACGGCGACGATCCAATCGATCCGGGGTACGGCGGCGCAGTAACCATAACGATGATGCGCAGCGAAGCGGATTATTCCTCTTCGACCGGCTTGTTCAACTCCCGGTACGTCTTCGGCGAACTTTTGGCAACAGCCTTGAAGCAGCGGTAAAACGTCGAAACCGAATCGTACCCGACCTCGAAGCAGATCGAGATGATGTCTTTGCCCGATTCCGCCAGCAGCTTCTGAGCGACGCGGATGCGCACCTCGGTCAAATATTGCATCGGCGTCATGTCATACCGTTCTTTATATATATTGTTCACATGCCTCGTGCTGATGCCAAGCTTGGAGGCGATATCTACCGCAGTTAACGGTTCGAAGTAATGCGAATCGATGTAGCTGCGGATTTTTTCCGCCCTCAGCCGGTTCGAGCCGGTTCCCGGTCCGGCTTGCAGCGACCTGGCCAGTGACAACAGCAGCTGCGACAGCTGGATGCGCAGCGACAGCCGGCCTAGCAGCGACGGGTCCTTGGACTGTTCGAACAGCATTTTCCGCAGCAATTGGCGCAACTCGCTTCCGGCGAACAAATTCGGCTTCATCAGCACCGACGTTTGAAAATGGCCGCCCAGCAGCAGCTCGGCCGATTCCGCATCGAGTGCCGTTTCCTCGAAAGCGAGCACCAGCAGCGTCAGCCTCGAGTCGGACATGACAGAATGGACGGAATACGGCACGATCAGCGCAGTATCATCCGCAGCCAGCTCGCTTGTCTCCCCGTCCAGCCTGATCTTCCCTTCGCCCTCAAGCACGAACAGCAGCTGATAGGTTTGATGATGATGCTCGGATACGAGATGGCCGCCCATATGCTTTTGTTCGTATATATGTATTTGATTCCGGGACAAGTCGATCCATTTGATCGCCATGACGGTCCTCCAATCGCTAAAATGACCCCACGAAGTGGAGCCCCGAAACAAACCGCTTCAAAGCCATTTTATCGCGACTGGCCTACCGGTTACAACTGCAAGTCCCGCTTACCGGCGCGACTAATTCGCTGGGACGAACAAACAGCCCTCTTGCTATCGCAAGAAGGCTGCTCACTCGTTTGGCCTGTCATTTTTTCTGTTTCTGAAGCTGGCTTTCGATATGTTTGTTTAATTCCTCGTCCGCCAGACGGAGCGCGCTGTTAATATCGGCCGTTTTATCAACGATAGACTGGAACATTTTGTTCGTAATCGCATCGACCTGACCTTCGTTCAAAAATTGCACCTGCACCATCTTCGCCATTTTCGGCTTGGTCATCGCAATAATGTTTTTCCCCTGAAGATCGGCCATCCCTTTGCCGAACTGGTCCTTGACCGCTTGCGAGTTCAGCACCGTCATTCTGGCGTTGCGGACCATCTCCGTCTGCACCTCGTCGGACAGCATCGTCTCGAGCACCTGGAACGCAGCGTCCTTCACTTTGCTCTGCGCCGTAAGCGAGAGCACCGGACTGTCCAGCCGGTGGCCGACGCCGGGCACTTTTTTATTCGACGGATACGTCACGACGTCCCAGTTCATATTCGGCGTCTTGCGCAGTGCCGCGAGCGTATTGCTGTAGCCGGCCAGCATCGCCAGCTCCCCCTTGAGGAACGACTGCTCGTTCGGGGCATAGCTGATCGTTTTGTAAGCGCCGTCCATCAAGCCGGGAATGTTGTACAGCGACTCCCACAGCTTCGCAAGCTCCTGCCAGCTGTCCGTGTTCAAGGACGCTTTATTCGTTTGGAAGTCGGCATAAGGCAAGCTGAGCTGCCGCCCTCCGCGGTACAGGAAATCGGCGAAGATGCCTCGGTATTGCACACCGCCATCCTGCCGGGTCAGCTTGACAGCCAGGTCCCGCACCTCCTCCCACGTCATGCCGTCCTTCGGATAAGCGACCCCGAATTTATCGAACAGGTCTTTGTTATAAAACAGCCCGAATGGATTATGGTAAGACGGGAGCCCCGTTAAATAAGACTGGTTGCTGCCCATTTTGACCGCGTCAAGCGCTTCCGGCACAACCCGCGTCAGATCGAACTTATGCTTCTTGATCAGCTCCTCGATATTGTACGAAAGCCCCAGATCGCCAACATTGACAAGGTTGCCGGGGTAGTATCCGACAAGATCCGGAATATTGCCCGCTGCGACCAGTTCGTTCAGACTGCTGCCTTTTTCCGACGTATTGATGCGCTCTACCGTAATATGAGGGTATTTCTTCTTCACGGGATCGGACAAATAAAGCTTGAAATCTTCCTCCGAAAATTGGACGTTGCTGGCTGCTACCTTTACCGTAACCGGCTCATTGACCGGTACGGGCGGTTTGATGCCTTCGCTTTCGTTTCCCCCGCCCGAACATCCCGCCGCCGTCAGAATCATCGCAAAAAAGCCGAATGAAACCACCGTCTTGTTTCGTATCGAGACCATAGCCAATTAACGTCCCCCCGTTTCGCGTATACGCCGCTCCGCTCCGTTAAGCGCTTTCTTTTGCCGAACGAACCGTGTTACACTCAAATTGTAAGCGCTGCCCACCCTGGAATACTATGTTGAAATCCGGCCATTTATAGCACAAAATCATACTACCTCATCGTCCCGGTCTGCTGCTGCGGAGAAGGGGCGAGCCAAGGAGCTGCTTATGCACTGTCTCGAGCTGCCGATTCCCCCGCTGCCGCAACTGATGGCGGTAAATAAAGTCGCGTTCAAAAAAGACTGGCTCCACTACGAGCGAAGCTTTCCGCTATACGATCTCATTATCGTGCACCGAGGGGTGTTCTACATTACCGAGGACGATACGCCTTACGAGCTTCGGGAGCATCAGATGATCGTACTGGAGCCGGGGAAGCGGCATTACGGGCACAAGCCTTGCCCCGTTGACTCCGAGCTGTATTACCTGCACTTTCGCCACGGCGCTCCGCTTCGGACCGTAAAGGCCGAGCAGATCCAGTGGAACTCCCTCTTCCCGGTTATGACGTACCACGATCTGGAGCCGCAGGAGCACAGCATGTACCTACCGAAACTCGCCGAGCTGACCGTCAGCCAATATGAGCCGATCATGAACGAAATGATCCGGCTTCGGAACCATTCCGTCCTGGAGCATATGCTTCCGCTTCAGGCGCTGCTCGGCCAATTGCTCGTCATGCTGCAAAAGACGGCTAGAAGCCGGTCGTTCTCCCGCAGCGAGCAGGTATGCCACAGCATTATCGATTATTTGTACGCCCGCATGGACCGCCCCTTCCGTCTCGACGAGATGGCGGCCGACTTGAATTTTTCGGTCGATTATTTGTCCAAATGTTTAAAAAAGCACACCGGCCTCGCTCCGCTTCATTACTTAAATCATATTCGCATAGAACGCGCGGTATCGCTGCTGAGCGATCCCAATCTGACGCTGCAGCAAATTGGCGAGAAAGTCGGAATAACCGACTACAATTACTTTCTCCGCCTGTTCCGCAAAATGGTCGGAACCCCGCCAGCGCAATACCGCGCCAGTTTATATGCGTACCGCCGGAACGATGTTTCCGAGCGATGAGAGGTAGTCACAGAAGAAAAAACTTCAAACAGCGGCCCGCCGCGGACGCATGGCAGGTCCTTGATTCGCCAGGCTTTTCGTTTGTGCCATAGAAAAAAACTATGCCTTCTCATAGCTTTTTAGTGTTACTTGATAGCAGCCTCCGCACTATATAATGAAGCCAACATATCTCGTAAGGAGCTGTTACAGTTGAAAACATCCATCATCGGTTATCCGCGAGTTGGCGCGCTCAGAGAGCTTAAATTCGCATCCGAAAAATACTTTAGAGGTGCGCTTCCCGTCGAAGAACTGCAACAAACAGCGGCTCAGCTTAGATCGGCGAACTGGAAGCTTCAGCAGGAGAATGGCGTCGACTTCATTCCGTCCAACGATTTTTCCTTCTACGACGGACTACTCGACACGGCTTGCTTGCTTGGGATCGTTCCGCAAAGATATCAAGTGCTCGGCCTAAGCCCGCTGGAGACGTATTTCGCCATGGCAAGAGGCTATCAAGGCGACAAAGGCGACGTTAAAGCGCTGGCGATGAAAAAATGGTTCAACACGAACTATCACTATATGGTGCCTGAAATCGACGATACGACAAACATCCGTTTGGCCGGATCGAAGCTGTTCGACGAATTTACGGAAGCAAAACAGCTCGGCATCGCAACCAAGCCTGTACTGATCGGCGCTTTCACCCTGCTTAAGCTCGCGAGATTCACTGGCTCGAAGAAAGCGAAGGATTTCGTGCCTGCGGTTGTCGAAGCTTATACGGCTGTCCTGAGCCAATTGAACACGCTTGGCGCAGCATGGCTTCAACTGGATGAACCCGCATTGGTAACGGATTTGACTGCGGAAGATATCGCGCTGTTCACGGAGCTTTATAACGGTATCCTCTCTGCCAAAAACGGCGTGAAAGTAGTCGCACAAACGTATTTCGGAGACGTTCGCGACTGCTATCAAGCGCTTCAAAAACTGCAGTTCGACGGGATCGGTATCGACTTCGTTGAGGGCGAGCAGTCCTTGGACCTCGTGCGCAAGCATGGCTTCGCAAGCGACAAGGTGCTGTTCGCCGGCGTAATTAACGGCAAGAACATCTGGAAAAACCAATATAAACAGACGATTGCCCTCGTTCACACGATCGGCAAGCATGCAAGCCAAGTCGTGCTCGGCACTTCCTGCTCGCTGCTTCATGTCCCCTACACGACTAAGCACGAAACGAAGCTGACGGCGGCGACTAAGCAATATTTCGCGTTCGCGGAAGAAAAGCTGCACGAGCTTGCGGAATTCAAATCGATCCTGGAGCAAGCAAGCCCTGAAGCCTCCGCTGCTTATACGGAAAATGAGAAGCTGTTCAGCGCATCGCGCCTCACGAACGACAACTCGGTACAGAAGAGAGTGGCGGAGTTGACGGACGCCGACTTCACGAGACTGCCTGCCTTCGCCAAGCGGGAAACGATTCAGAAAGCAAAATTCGATCTACCGCCGTTACCTACGACGACGATTGGTTCGTTCCCTCAGACGGCTGACGTCCGCGCGAACCGCTCAGCCTTCAAGAAAGGCAACATCACCGAACAACAGTATAAGCAATTCAACTTGGACCGAATCGCGGAGTGCATCGCAAAGCAGGAGGAAATTGGGATCGACGTCATTGTTCATGGCGAATACGAGCGTAACGACATGGTCGAATACTTTGGCGAATGCTTGGATGGCTTTATCTTCACGGAGAACGCTTGGGTGCAGTCTTACGGAACACGCTGCGTAAAACCGCCGGTCGTATGGGGCGACATTAGTCGCAGCAAGCCGATTACTGTGGAATACTCGGCGTTCGCAAAGAGCCGTACCAACAAGCCGGTCAAAGGCATGTTGACGGGTCCGGTAACGATCCTGAACTGGTCGTTCCCTCGCGAAGATATCAGCCTGAAGGAAAGCGCTCTTCAGATCGGTCTTGCGATTCGTGACGAAGTACTCGATCTCGAAGCCAATGGCATCGAGATTATCCAGATCGACGAAGCCGCATTAAGGGAGAAGCTTCCGTTGCGTCATTCTGACTGGCAGAGCGAGTACTTGAGCTGGGCGATTCCTGCCTTCAGACTGGTGCATAGCGGCGTCAAAGCCGAAACGCAAATTCATACCCATATGTGCTACAGCCAGTTTAGCGACATCATTCGCGATATCGATGCGATGGACGCCGACGTTATTACGTTCGAAGCGTCGCGCTCAGACTTGGCCATCATCGACGCAATCAACGAGTGCGGCTTCCGGACTGAAGTCGGACCAGGCGTATACGACATCCATTCGCCTCGGATTCCAAGCGTCGAAGAGCTTAGACAAGGACTTGATCGCATGCTGGACAAGATCGAGGTCTCCAAGCTATGGGTTAACCCGGACTGCGGTCTTAAAACTCGCGGTGTTACGGAAACGTGGGCCAGCTTGAAGAACCTTGTCCAAGCAGCCAAAGAAGTAAGGGCAACATTGTAATAACGTACAAGAGGATGGGCTCAAGCGAGCTCATCCTCTTGGTTTAGGATCGGGTAGCCGAAATCCGTAATGACCGTTTTGAGCTTCAGAACGTAGGCGGCGGCCAGCTGGCTCAAGCTCGCCTTCTGGTTCACGATGTAACCTACCTGTATACTCTCGTCCGTGCGAAGCCTTACGGATTTGATTTGCTCCCCGTTAAGATCCTTGTTCAGTACACCCGAGCTAATGGTATAGCCATTGAGCCCGATCAACAGGTTGAATAGCGTGGCACGGTCACTGACCAGTATTTTCTTCTTGTACGTTCGTGTGCTGAGTATTTCCTCCGCGAAGTAAAAGGAATTATATTCGCCTTGCTCAAAGGCCAAACACGGGAAGTCATCCAAATCTTCGATGTCCAGCAGTGACTTGGAGGCAAGTGGATGCTCCTCACTGATGAATACGTGCGCTTCCGCTTGGAACAGGGGATGAAATCGCAGCTCGTTGTCCTTTAATATTTTCTGAATGACCTTTCGGTTGAATTCGCTCATATAGATGATTCCGAGCTCACTTTTCATATTCCGTACGTCTTCGATAATCTCGTAGGTGCGTGTTTCGCGTAGCGTGCACTCGTACTCGTCCACGTTAAGCTCCTTCAGCAGCCCGACGAAAGCCTGCACGGAGAAGGCGTAATGCTGTGTCGAGATCGAGAACAGCTTCTTCGAAGGCTTTCGATTCATGTACCGCTGCTCGAGAAGCTCGGCTTGCTCCACGACTTGCCTAGCGTAGGATAAAAACTCCGCCCCGTCGCTTGATAGCACGATTCCCTTGGACGATCGAAGGAAAATCTCAATACCGGCTTCCAACTCGATTTCTTTCACCGCGTTGGACAAGCTCGGCTGCGAAATAAACAGCTTCTTTGCCGCCTCACTTATGGAGCCGTAACTAACGATGGCCAGAATATATTTCAATTGCTGCAAGGTCATTGGAATGCCCCTTCCTTCCCGATAAACAGCATAATGAAACACGTCTTCACGTGCTCCATCAGCTGACAACAATAACAGGCGTCCTCCCTTTGAAAAATACATAGGGAAAGGCGCCTTCATAATAGTGCATTATGACGGTTCATCTAACACTTCCCTATCTCCCGTAGGTACAGCAGTGCTGTCAGAACAGGCAGGTCTCCTGGCTCCGGAATCGTCGCTAGGCAGCGGCCTTCCCGATCAATAGATCAGTGGCTGGTGAAGCTGCCTGCTCCTCCGTTACAGTGGCGGGACCGCGTCGGTATTGCACCGAACTTCCCTTTTAAGTCAGAACGACAAGCACGCTCGCCGATCAGACACCTATTCTCGAATATGCAATTTATACAAATTCAATTATACTTACATCTTACTTGACAACGAATGGTAAAAACAAGTGCAGGCAAGTCTCCTGGCTCCGGAATCATTACTCGGCAGCGGCCCTCCCGATCAATAGATCAGTGGCTGGTTGAGCTGCAACAACCTGACCAAGACCGGCGTAGGCTCCCTTATCTGTAGTGGCGTCGTTATGAAGAACCGAAAAAAGACCTCCCTCCCCATGCTTGGCAGTGGAAGTCGAGGCCTTTCGTATGTTTATTGGAGTATCCGGCCAGCCTTCGCCAGCCGCACGTAAAACCGCTCGTCATGCCGCTCGGCGGCGACGGGCGCTTCGAAGAAGTCGCTCAGCGCTTCCGAGTTCATCACGTCCGAAGTAGCGCCTTGCCGGAATACCTCGCCCCGCCGCAGCAGCAGCGTATGGCCGAACGCCGGCAGGATCTCCTCCGTATGGTGCGTGACGTATATCATCGTCGGCATATGCTCCTGCCGCGTCAAGTCGTCAATGCTGGCAAGCAGCCTCTCCCGTGAGAACAGATCGAGCCCGTTGCACGGCTCATCCAGAATGAGCAGCTTCGGCTCGGCCATCAACGCCCTTGCGATGAGAAGCTTCTGCTTCTCGCCCTGCGAGCACATCCGGTATTCCCGATCCCACAGATGCGAGCAGCCGAGCGCCGCCATCAGCGCTTCGGCGCGGGCGAAATCGTCCGGCCCGGGCTTTTCGTACAATCCGATCGAAGCGAACTTGCCGCTGATAACGACGAGCTGCGTCCGGTCGCTGCCGTACAGCTTCTCTTGCAGCGACGAGCTGACCCAGCCGATCGACTGCCGGAGCTCCCGCAAGTCGACCTCCCCGAACCGGCGGCCCAGGACGGTCACATTTCCTTTAGTCGGCCAGAAATAGCCGTTAATCAGATTAAGCAGCGTCGTTTTACCCGAGCCGTTCAGGCCCAGCAGCGCCCAATGCTCGTGGCGGCGGACCTGCCAGTGGATGTCGCGCAGCAAGGTAAGCTCGCCGCGCCTCCACATAACGCCCTCGATGTCGATCACATAGTCCATCTAAGCTCACCCGTTCCGTTTCGGTTTCTATTTACGCATTCGCTTGCGGCCATCAAGCGGTTGCGACCAGCTTGCGGTCCTTCGGCAGCAGGAAGGCGACAACGCCGAGCAGCGGCAGCCACGAGCATATATGCATCATGGACGAGATGCTGATAACGTCGGCCGCCCAGCCGAGTACAACCGAGCCGATCCCGCCAAGGCCGAACGACAGGCCGAAAAACAGTCCCGCCACGGTACCGACGTTTCCCGGCATCATTTCCTGCGCGTACACGATAATGACCGAGAAGCCCGACATCAGAATCAAACCGATGCATAGGCACAGCACGATCGCCCACGCCGGACTTGCATACGGCAGCAGCAGCGAGAACGGCGCCGTGCCGAAGATCGAGAACCAGATGACGGTTTTGCGGCCGATTCGGTCCGCCAGCGGCCCGCCGATGAGCGTGCCGACCATTCCCGCGAATTGCAGCGCGAACATGCAGATCTGGGCTTGTTCCAGCGACAGGTGGAACCGTTCCATCGCATAGAAGGCGTAATAGCCCGTCATGCTGGCCAAATAAACGAATTTGGAAAACAGCAATATAATCAGCACAGTGAACACGAACGCGATGTACCTATTGCTGAATCGCCGCTGCGCGCCAGCGGACGCGCGACTCTTACTCTCGCGGGAGGCGACCTGCTGTCCGTACCATTTGCTTATATACCACTGCACCCCGATGCCGATAATGGCGAGGATGGCGAACCAGAGAAATCCGCCCTGCCCCTGCGGCACGATAAAAAAGGCGATCAGCAGCGGCGCCAGCGCCTGACCGGTATTGCCGCCGATCTGGAAGATCGATTGAGCCAGCCCTTTGCTTTTGCCGGCGGACAAATGCGCGACGCGCGACGATTCCGGATGCAGGATCGAAGATCCTACCCCGATCAGCGCCACCGACGAGAGCAGCAGGAAGAAGCTGCTTGCAAGTGCCAGACCGATGACGCCGATAAGCGTAAACAGCATCCCCATCGGCAGCAAGATCGGCAGCGGCCTGCGATCGGTGTACCGGCCGATCAGCGGCTGCAAGATCGAAGCGGTAATGTTCAGCGTAAAGGCGACCCAGCCGACCTGAGCGAAGCTGAGGTTCATCGACTGCTGGAAAATCGGAAATCCGGCCGGAACGGCCGCCTGCATGGCATCGTTCAGCAAATGCGCGAAGCTGACGCCAAGCAGCATGGTGGACGTGCGCTGAGCCGACCTTTGGACGGCTATGGAAGTATTCATCGTGCTCACCCTATCCGTTTTTAACATCCATCATAAGAAAAACCGAACGGGCTGTCGTCGCGAAAATTGCGGCGAAGGAAAGCAACTTTTGCTATACTTTTGTACTATAGGGGAACCGACGGGGGACTTCCAATGAAAATGAAAATCGATACGCCGCAGATGACGCTCTGGAAAATCGAGGAGCTGCACAATACGCCCCCGCATATCCATGAGCAGGAGTTTCAAATTACGGTGCCGATCTACGGATCGTGTTTGTTCGTAGGCCAGCATCGCGCTTACGAGCTGGCAAGCAGCGAAGGCTTCGTGCAATACCCGGAGGTGCCGCATGAGCTGCACGTTTCCGAAGGATCGGGCGTTATCGTGCTGCAGGTCAACCGCGGCAGCTTTGCGGAATTTACCAAACAGCGCCCGCTGGAGCTGGATATGCGCCAGCAGATCGATCCGGCCGAGCTGAACGTCCAGTTTCGCAAATGGGTGACGGCACTGCTGTTGGGTCAGACGGAACCGCTCGCCGTGCAGGAAACGGAAACGCAGGTGCTTTATTTTTTGTCGCGCGTGCTGAAGGGCAATCAGACGAACAAACGGGACGCCGCCTTAGCCAGTGCAGCTGTTGCCGACCGGTATATGACGCAGGTGCTGGACTATATGCACGAGCATTTTACGGACAAAATCAATATCGATACGCTCGCCGCGATCGCGCTGCAAAGCCGGTATCATTTTATCCGCTCGTTCAAGTCGATTCTCGGCATGACGCCCTACCAATACATGCTTGCGTTGCGCGTCGAAGAAGCAAAGTCGCGGCTTGGGCGGTCGGAAGCGACCGTGACGGAGATCAGCTTCCGGCTCGGGTTTTCGAGCACGAGCCAATTTTACCGGGTATTCGCGAAAACGGTCGGCGTAACGCCCGAGCAGTACCGCAGCGGTTTGCGGCGCTGACGGCCTGTTCGAAAACAAAAACAGCGGCAGAAGCCCGGAATCCGGCTCTGTCGCTGTTTCTTTTGTTAAGTTGCAGGCATCAGCTTTACATACTGATATCACGCTGAGAACTGGCTGACGGCTATTCTCCAGGCTTGTATGAACCTTTCATTTGAGGCGACTTGTATTTCTGGGCATTGTTGATTCGCAGATGAACCGTAACGCCTTCGAGCGAATCGGGCTTTAGCGGCAATCGCCCCTGCTCGCTATAGTCCGCCCATTTGCCCGGGTGGTACCTGTAATAGGTTTGCCCCAGATGCAGCAGATCGGCTTGCAGGAGCAGCCCCTTCTTGTAATAGTCCATAATTTCTTCGCTAATCGTCGCCTCCCCCAGCTTCTCGATCTCCTCTAAAGACACCGCAGCCGCCAGCTCCATAATCGTCGCTTTCGCCTTTAGCTTCATTTTGAAGTGTGGGGGACGACTCCCCTTGTCTACAATTTCGATTTCATGCGAGGCATCCTTCACCTCTAGCGTGGCCACTATCTGATCTCCGGAACGCAGCGTCAGCGGAGAAGCCTCGTAAGCCCTTTGAGTCCAGCGTCCTAACATGATATCGCTCATCGGCATCCAGCCTACATAGGTCGTTCCGTTAAAGACGAAACCTCCCGTTTTTTTGAACAAAGCCTGGGGACGGTTCGACTCCCTCCATACTTTGTTCGTCAGCTCAAGGGAAGGGACGATCGTGGTAGACGACGTTTCAAGAACGCTCGAAACGATATCGTTCACGTAATAAGGCTTCAGATTCGATAGCTGCGAGTAGTTGGCTTCCGGGTTGCCCAGAATGCTGTCGAGCGTGCTTCGGTCAAAAAAGGACTTCGCGCTGAACAAATCGAACAAATCTCCCTTTGTGCCGTAAAACCATTTCGTATAGCGGGTTTCCTTATTCCGATTGGTGAAGTCGAATACTTTTTTCAGCATTTGCTCCTTGAGCACCTTTTCGGTTAGTACCAGGTAGTTGACGTGACCCAGGAACATCGTGCCTTGTCCTGTAGCAATCAAATCGTTGATGGCGCCGAGAATGGTGGAGCCTTTTCCGACACCGACCCAGGTTTTGACCGGCGAGGAGCGTTCCTGCTGGCTCGCGATCGACGAAAAATTGAGCATTTGCGCATAAACCACGAACTTCTCATCTTCAAAGTCGATCCCGAGACCGGTGATGTAATTCAGCCGATGTACTTCCTTCGCATCCCAACAGCCCGAAACCAATAGCAAAGCCAGTCCCGCCAGCACAAGCGCACTTACATGCAATCGTCTCTCTTTGTTCATGTGCCGTCTTCACTCTTGGTGAACGGTACGCTCTTCGCCAGATCGATACCCTTTTTCCGAAACGGCAGGCGGAAAAACTTCAACAAGCTGTCCTTTCGACTGAACTTCACATACGGGAAGTACATCTGTCCGAACGAATTTACGTTTATGGCATACACGAGCATATAAAGCATAGCCATAATCGTCCCGTATATCCCGACCGTCGCCGACAAGAAGAGCACAAACAATCGAAAAATTCTCGTCGTACTCTGCAAATTCAAATTCACCAGCGTCGATCCGGACACGATGGAAATAGCCGCCAAAAACGTTACGCTTGGCGACAAAAGACCGGCTCTCAGCGCGGCATCGCCAATAATAATCCCGCCTACCATCGTAATCGTGGACCCGGTCGCACGGGGCAAACGCGCGCCTGCCTCCCGCAGCAGATCGAGCAGCAGCAGACTGAGTAACATCTCGAAAAAGGCGGAGATGGGCAGCCCGATACGGGACATCCCTACCGTGGCGAGCAATTGAAATGGAATCTGATCCTGGTTATACATCAGCAGCGCGACATACAGCCCCGGCAAAAATATGGTGGTAAACGCCCCGATAATTCGAAAAAAACGGTTGGTAATCGCCGCATGGTAGCTGAAATAGGAATCCTCCGGGCTGATAAAAAGCTCGGTCAAGGTGATCGGCGCGATCATCGCAGTCGGCGAGCCTTCCATCAAAACCAGAAATTTGCCGCGGACAAGCCGTTCGGCCGCATAATCCGGCTTCCCCGTAAAATTGCTTATCGGAACAAGCGAATACCGGTTGCCGGATAACGCCTCTTCCAGCCTGGACATTCCGCCTACAAGCGTCGTCTTCCCCAGATTCTCGAGACGCTTGCGAACGAGCGCCAAGGCGGAGGCCGGCACGCGGTCTTTGTAATACAGCAATGCCAATCGCGTCTTTGTCGATCCGCGGGATTCATAGTAGGCCACCCTTAAATCGGCGGTAGCCAAACGTTTGCGGATTAACGCTATATTCGTTTCCAGCTCCTCGACAAAGCCGTCCCTGGCCCCGCGAATAGAAGGTTCCAGCGCCGAATCCTCGGGGCTGCGCTGCGGCTTCATCGCAAAATTAATGCTGTATACCCGGCCGGTCCCTTCTACATATAACAAAAGCTTGCCGCCAAATACTTGCAACGCGCACGCCTCAATCGTTCTGTCTGAGCCTTGCAGGCATTCGGCCGCATTTTCTTTCAGCAGATCCTCGAGCCCGTTCCCGTCTCCGTCCAAGCAACGGACCAATTCCGGCATGAAATATTCGCGAATCCGCGACACATCCACCAATTCGGATTGGAAAAACAAGCTGATCGTATCGATGCTTCCGGCAAATTGTTGTTTGGTAATGTCCTGGCACTCTTCGGTCATGTCGGCAAGTTTATCCAAAAACCCGGCGTCATTCATCGTGCACGGCTCCTCTCCGGTTTGGCGAACCAGGCCAGCAGCAGCATACCCAGACTGAACAGCAGCAGAACGGTGAGAGCGCCGGTAAAATACCACCGGCTGAGGATGGCGACAAAAGCTTTGTCGGTGATCGGCAGCAGTATGAAGGCGGACATCAGAACCGCCAACAAAACAACCCCGATTTTCGCATTATGTTTGGGGAAGATGTAGTTCCATATAAGATCCTTCAGCAAGAACAGCGCCAGTGAAACTCGAATAAATGCTCCTGTCAGCCATTGAAAAATAGACAAAAAATCGACGTGCTCCACGTAATGGCCGATTCGCACCAAACGCCACTCTTCATAAGCCGGATAGCGGAGATGCGCGGCTTCCTCCGGACCGAACTCCGCAACGGCTCCTACGTATGGACCGACTGTAAGTCCAACAAGCAGCCACAGCACCAGCAGCAGTTGCGGAAACTTCGGTTTGCGCGATAGATGGTGCTGCATCAGCACAATGAGCGTAACCTCGATCAGCCCTCCCCCGGCAATAAACATCCCGTGAAGCACAGGGGCGATCCCTTCTCCCAGTACAGGCAGCAGCAAATCGTAACGTTTGCGGGAGGTGTTCACCACGCCGACGAATATGCCGAACATTACGACAAGCGGCAGCAAAAAAATGCAACATCTGGCGATCGCCTCAATTCCGGAGTGCGCGACCCAGACACAAACCCCCATCAGCAGCAGCGTAACGAACCAAACAGGCGTCTCCGGAAGAAAAATGCTGTTCACCCAGCCGACAGTGTCTACGATGGTCACCGTACCAAATGCAAACAAATACAAAAAAACAGGAACGGCGATCAGCAGGGACAAGGGACGCCCATATTTTTGCTCGATCCACCCGAAGACTGGCTGCATATTCGTTTTTTTCATCACATAGCTCATAACCGGCAGCCAGCAGCTCAGGAGAAGGCCAACCGCGACAACCGACAGCCAGCCGTTTCGGCCGGAAATGCCGAGCAGGAACGGAATAACGATAACATGATCCATAAGACCTGAGGAAAGCATAAACAGACTGACCAGTTGATGAAAATTGATATTGCGATTTCCCGCCATCATGCTCCTACCCCATTTTGGGCATATTTGGGTTCATGGGAATAGGGTTCCATTCGGCCGTAATTTTATTCTCTTTTTTCCCTTGTGCTCTTGTAGCGGCCAACATACTTCATGACCGTCTGCGACAATAAATCAGCCTCAACTTATAACTGAGAGGAAACAAGAAAATACCGTCAGGAAGCACCCTGACGGTCCGGTAGTCCTCTTTTGTGCTCACAATGTCTTCTTGAAGTACTGAGCCGATTCCGCATAACCGATTGACTTGTAAAAATCGCCAGCTCTTCTTGTTGCAAGGGCTACAAGTTTTGACCCGCGTTCCCCAGCCCGTTTCTCCACCATTTCCATTAACTTTTGCCCTGCCCTCATTCTCCTGTACGGTTCTGCAACAAATATTTCCTCTACCCAGCTTATAGTACCGTTTGCATAAAATGCGGGATGATGGAATGCCAGTACATAGCCGATGAGCTCCGTATTGCATTCTGCGATCAGAATATCGGCATTAGCGTTGCCCAGCGTATCTGCAAATATTGCAGAAAACTCCTTCTTGTTCACGTTGTAACTTGTCGCTAGACTCCTAGCCAACACAAAGACTCCCTCTTCATCTTGTATTGCTGCATTCCTGTAAATGATGTTCATAGGCAGCTCTCCTTCCAAAATGCAATCGCAGGTAGTATGTATTTATTCGTTAACGAACCATGCAGGAGCACCATTGTGCCTAAAGTCATGCGTGTCGATAATGTACCGGGTTCTCTCCTGGACATACGCCAGGTTACCATAAGCCAAGCCGCCTAATTGACTGGCATGCTGGTTCAAGGCGACAAACAAATTATATTTTGGCCAAAACGTCTCCGGTATGATGCCGTTAAAATACCCGTTTATTTGCCCCCTCGCAAAGGAGATGCTCACCTGTATCGTATATTTGGGCAGTTTGAAAAATTCCTCCCACGGATCTCCCCAATCGAAAGAATCAAAATCAATAATCGAAACAGCTCCGTCGTTGTTTACAATCATATTTTGAGGGTGGAAATCGTCATGCTGGAACGAAACCGAACTCTCTTTTAACATATGAAAATGGTCCTCGATATACGGCTCAATCAGCTCCTGCCGATAAAAGGTAAGGCCGGCTTTCCTGCATTCCTCCCTTTTTCTCCTGTACTTCTCCTTCCGTTTGCCGTACCAATCGAACGGCACCGACGGAGAAACGAGGTGAATTTTTCTTAATTCCTTTCCCGCTAAAACTCCCAGAAGGTACTGTTCCTCTGCACTCCTGCCGGGTATGGCTTTGTCCCCGCCCGTTCCATCCAGATAAGCCAGTATCATGTAGCAAACTTGGTGCTCCTCATTGCTTCCGAACTTGACGGGTTTTGGACAGGTTACCTGGTTATCGACATGCCGCTGCAACAATTCGAATTCCTCTTTACGCCGCTCCGCTCGTCCCATTCCGTAAACTTTCAAAACGTACTTCGGTACGTTACCTGCATAGAGTACATACTTTTTCGCGCCGGAAAAGCCATGAGTCAACTCTTCGCAATGCGTGATAGACGGATCGAACAGCTCGTCAACAATATTCTGGACTAAACTCACTTGATTGCCCCCTATTTCCTGATCACCAACGCCATCGAATCTATTTTATACTGTTTCTCAATGTTGAAAGTGATGGAAAAATGAGTAAAACTGAACTTAACCCAACTGAGGAGGCGATTCACAGTGTCCACCGAGATGATACGAGAACTACGGGATACGGACGATTTCTCCCGTATCAGGGATCTGATCAAGAACTCGCTCAGACAAATGCGCAACGATCAAAAAACGCATTACGTCTCAACGCCGGAACATCTGCGCAGCCAATTTTTCGGAGAGGATCGTGCCGCTTGGGCGGCGAATCGCGGGTTCGTATCGATGCATCAAGAACGAATCGTTGCTTTCGCCGGCGTATATGTATCCGAGAACAGTAAAAATGGTCTGCTCTCCATAGGATTTGAATCGGGTTATGAAGAAGCGCTGCAGCCTTTGCTCGACCGCTGCTCGGAAGTAACCCAGGCTCAGGGCGGACAGCGGATCGGCCGATTTATAACACTGGATCCGGGCCAAATTCGCAATGACGAGATCACGTTCTGGGAACGTTACGGGTTTCGGGCCGATCCGTACTTCCACGCGCTGCTCAAGCTCGAGGTCGACGAATGGAGCGCTCCGGAACACTTGAACATTGACGGCGTCCACCCGGCCAACCTGGCGGAAATCACCGATATTATTCGTATACTAAACGATGATGGCGAAGAATACCTCGCCGATGAATTTCGCGAGACCTACAGCAGCTTGACGCCGGACCATGTGTTTTTGACGTTGAAGGATCCGGGTAGCGGGGCGATTACGGGCATCGCCTACTATCGGGTGAGTAAGTTCAAGGATCAGGGTAACGGAAAAACGTATGACGGATACGGCGCTTGGCAAACCGGCATCCATTTCCGGCCGAATGCCCGGCTCGATCGTCACGAAAAACGGCGGTTTATACAGGCTGTGATCGCCTCCATGAAGCAATTGGACGTCATCTTTGCCAGCGGCCGCGTATCGTCCCGGGATTATGACTGTCTTCTCGAGCTTTTCGCCGAAGGCTTTTATTTTCAAGGCTCCGTTCCTTCGGTACAAAATCGGATGAGCAAACGGGTTAGCGTACATTGAAAAAGTACGTAAATGCCAAAGAGGTGCTCCCACAATCGCTTATTGAAGAAATCCAAAAATACGTGCAGGGCAAACACTTATATATTCCATGCACGGAGCGGAAAGCATGGGGAACTTCCACGGGGAGTCGGGAGCAGTTGCGCCAAAGGAACGCGGATATCGTACGGCGGTACCGCAGCGGGATCGACATGGAGAAGCTGGCGGAGCTTTTCCACCTAAGCCTGGAGCGGATCGAGTCTATCGTATACGGAGAAGAGCTGTAGCGGTAAGGCAGCTGTAAGGGTTTACGGCTGCCTTTGTTTGCTGGCTTCGTTCCGTTATCGGGCTTTCGCACCGTTCGAACGATTGGAGAAGCGTAAACGGCAATATTTCGTCCACCATGCAGCAGACGTGGTTGTGATGTAACACCCGTAAAACGCTTGTTTGCAGCTCCCGGCGTATTCCAAATCATAGTCAAGATGTTTTGGTGAACGTACACCTAACTGGACCGCCTAGAAGCTCGGGCCCTTTCAAATGCATCTTAATCCTATCTTCCTCTTCAATAAATTCTATTTGAAGCGGCAAGGATTGAACATGAAATACATTGGTTGATACGGGGAGCAGTGTTGATCTCGGCCATGCGTGGGGAAGTCCATCTGCGATCAAATGCCCATCTTCCATTCGAATCGAACAAACCGGATTGTTTTCCTGCTCGGTCTGGTAGGTCCCGGCCCAAATCGGAAGTTTTGCTGGAACCATTGCAGCTTGTTCGTGACTGTTAATGCCTAAAAATTTCGAAATGATGCAATTGTATTCGGCCCAAATCCCTTCGGAGTTGTCTATCGCCAGTTTATGACAGGCCAGGCCTTCAAACATTTCATCCGTCATATGGCGGTAGTCCCTCCAGTACATGACCATTCCCTCAAATGCGAGCAGTCCCCGGGATGCTCCGTAGGGAGACAGGGTGGCAGCACGAACGAAACGGTCCTCTGTATGTCCTCCGCGTCGAGCACAAATTTTTCGAAGCGAGGTCTCGAGATCCGTTTGATACAAGTAGATCATATACGGATTCAATGGCCGAATAATAGACTCTACCGCTTTAACATAGCTAATAATCACCTGCTTGGGGACTTCATATGGAAATAAGCTCCAAGTCAGATATCCGAAAAGGCAACTGTCTGCAACAATCGTCTGTGGAGCTAATTGGACATCCATCGCAAATTCGCGCCATCTCTTTAAAGCCCTGTCTATTAAATATGGATAATTGCCCTTTGCCAGCTCGTCAATAATGGGTTGCATCGAGTTGTAATCCTTGTAGATGTATACGGGGTGCCCCTTCTCTTCTTCGTACCACCATTTATGGGCGATCCCTTGGCGATCCAACATATGCGATATCCATTGTGCAGTCGTGGATTTTCCTGAACCGGGAATACCTTCAACCATAATCAACTTGGTGCGGTGCATGTGCTCACCTCCTGGATACTAGCGTTCTGTGCTCTTGGTTCCTGTCATTTCCGGCCATATCCGGTTGCGAACAACTGCTCATTTAATCCGCCCGTGGCACGCAGTAGCCTCGCGACTTCAGGCATCCTGTCCGCATTGCGCTTGATGGAGGCGATCGTAGCCGAAACCTGCTCCGTCCCGAGCCGCTGTTCCTCCTCGTCCGTGCAATTGATCCATAGGGATCGTTTCAAGCTGTATTCCAGCCAGCCCAGCAACCCTAGCAAACTATAGTCGAGCACGATAGGCCAGTCGGCATCAAAGGGCCCGAATCTACGCCGGTAAGCGCTCAGAAATGCGAATAACCGCTCGCAGTCGAGATCACCCGACTCCGTTTCCGACCAATACAGGGCGGTTTCGGTCAAGTTTTGCATCGGGTGGATTGCCCCAGATGCTTCCCAGTCAATGAGGACGGGCTTTTCCCCATTCCACATCACATTTTTGGAGTCCAAATCCCCATGACTGATGACGTTGTCTTCCGCAAGCAGTTGCGCCGCCCGGATCGCTTTCTCCTTCCATTCATACAGCTGATCCATAGTGTCCAGCAGCATATCGGCCCATACGGAACGATTCGCTCGCCCTTGCCGTGCATAACTGCTCCAGTCGGTCGGCTGGATAGGCGCCGCTTCCCGCTTCGTTATACCCAGCTCCGAAAAATCCGTCCGATGCAGGTCGGCGAAAATCGCGCCCATGATTTCGCAGTGGGTGCTGCGGATTTCATGCGGCTTCAAACATCTGCCTTCCAACCAATCGAACACGAGATAGAATTGATCGTCCAAACACTGCAACGAGGCGCCGCCAAATCGTTTGGCCGGGAGCGCTGGTATGCCTCCGGCAGCCGCAATATGGGCGATTTGTTCCGAGCGGATCATGTTCGGCATCGCCGTAGGCCTGCTCATTATTTCCGGGTTCAACGCTTTCACCGCATATTTGCCAAGGCTCGTCTGGACGGCGAACATGCGGTGTAATAACCCGCCCTGCAAAGCTTTCGGGGTACCCGTCAACTGGCCGAGCTGCAGCTTCTCACACAATGCCTCAAAATTCACCCTATACCGGAACTCGCTCACGAAGTAGTCCCGCCTTCCTGCTTGGAGCCCTCCAGTCCGCCAGAGCTGCCGCCCGCTCCAGGAGTTGCTGGATTTCCATTATCCCCTACGGCTTCCCGCAAGGTGTCGTGCTCGTATATTTTGGTTGGACGTCCCCATTCGAAAAGATCCAGCCCGATCTCCCTGAAGCCATATTTCTCGTAATACTGAATATGGTCCGTCGCCAAATAGACGGTACGATAGCCGAGCCGCCCAGCGGTTAATCTCGCATGCTCAAGCAGTACTGAGCCGTAAGCCTGCCCGCGTTCGCTCGGGTCGATGAACAAAGGTGCAATCCAGGGCGATAAGTCTTTGCGGCACACCGCATCCTGCTCGACCAGCTGATAAAATCCGATCAGCTTGCCGGTTTTGAGCAGCAAAAACGTAAACGGCATACGCTCCTCGTCAACCAGACTCGCTTCTATTTGCGGTAACACCGCCTTCATCACGTTTGGCCACTTCTCGGCAACATACTCGGCAAGCTCCGTTCGACGCTCCGGACAGTCATTCAATGATTCGATCTTTACCATTATGTCGCCCCTCCCATGCTTGACGCACTTTCGGCTGTATAGGTCCAGCTTGCTTTAATGGGGAGCTGCGGGCAACAGAAAGTTTGGTTGATAGTTAAACGATACGTCTCTAAGGGGAAGCAGGCAGCCGTTCACACCGACTGCGGTCAGGAAGCTTGCTACCACTGTATGGAGCCCTTTCTCATTTTGGCGATATAGACGATTTGTCCGGTATGAGCGGGCAGATGTCTGAATTGGTGCAGCAAAATTTCAAGGACAGTAGCCTGATTGTCGACCCCGCTGTTTGTCAACGGCGGCAAATCCGCATAAGGCCGCTCAAGCAACAGCCCTGGCCTCTCGCTCGCCTGCTTCAGCACTTCGATAATCCGGTCAAACGAGTCCGCGATGAGCTTTAGTGCCTGTTCCTTTGATAGCTGCAAACCGCTTTCGAATTCTTTATCCCGGTCTCTCGAATCGGGAACATCAAGGAAAACGGTTTCAATTCGCTGATGAACGGTTCCCCTTATATGCGCCACCAAGTTGGCAATACTGTTGCTCCCCTGCGCAGGTGCCCACATCAAGTCTTCATCCGATAGCTGTTCGATGACGTACATCGTCGCCTTCTTCTCCGCAGCGTATTTTTTCAACAGAAAATCGATCAGTACCAATGTAGTATCCATTTGGGCCACCATCCTTATTAATGACATACTCTATTTCTCAGCCCCGGTGTATACCGGAAAAGAAAGCCGCTCCTAATTGGGGCAGCCTCTGAGATGATTCGACCATAATTCTACTCATTGCCCGATCCGCTCACCGAAGCGGGCGCAATTTCTTAATGTCCTCGACCGACATGCCGGTTGCTTTTGCAATGGTTTCCACTTCGATACCCATTGCAAGCAGCTTGGCTGCTGTCTCGGCCTTTGCTTCAGCCTTACCTTCCTCCTTGCCCTCTGCCTTACCTTCCTCAAGCCCTTTCGCTCTCCCTGCAGCCATCGCTCCTTCCATACGCGATTTTTCGTCGCTGAGTGCCTTCATTCGAGCGTCATAAGCCATACGAGCCGCGGTATCCTGGCTCAAAAACTCCAGCGTATCCATCGCTTTTTTCAGCATGGGCTCTTTCATGGTCAGCACCTCCCAGTTTGATTTATCTACGCCTTTCAGAAACAGCAGCCAGTTGGTCAAGCCGCCTTCGTCCGAAGGGACGAACTGCCGATCAAGCTTCGTCAGTTCCATCACATGGATTTCAATATCGTCTATAAGGGCAATTCCGGTATGATCCTCCCGTAGATGATACACATTGTGGTAACGGTTACCCGGCAGGCAGTTGCATACCAAACGCTAAAAACAGTGGTCTCTCAATTTTAGAACAAGTGTTCCCTTTTGTAAATATTACCATAATACTGCTCCAAAATGGTCTCATTACATGAAAACAAGACTGCCGATTCGATTCGATTCGGCAGCCTCGCTTTTCGTTTTCCCTATGGGGCTATCGTTCCCGCGTCTGACACAAGGAACCGTTAGTTTTCGCTAGTCGGAAGTAACGTCCCGCTCGCGCGGATTACCAGTTCAAGCTCGGATCGTCCAGCTCCAGCTGTTTTGGCTTGTCATGGTCCGGCACTTTCACGTGTATCACATTGCTCGCTTCGTTTACTGCAATTACTTTCGCCTGTCCGTATGCGGTTTGGATCAAAGCGCCTATCTTGGGAAGCGCCTCGTTCGATCGTTCGTAATTGTCGTGCTCAAATCGGAGACAACACATCAGCTTGCCGCAAAGTCCGGATATTTTCGCCGGGTTCAGCGATAACCGCTGATCTTTGGCCATCTTGATCGATACCGGCTCCAGCTCGCCGAGGAAGGAGGAGCAGCACAACACGCGGCCGCAAGGCCCGATTCCGCCGATCATTCTTGCCTCGTCGCGAACGCCGATATGCCTCAGCTCGACGCGAGTCCGATACATGCCGACGAGCACTTTAACCAGCTCGCGAAAGTCGATGCGGTTATCAGCTGTGTAGTAAAAAAACAGCTTGCTCCGGTCGAACGTCCACTCGGCATCGACCAATTTCATTTTCAGCGCCTTGAACTTGTCGACATTTTTGGCGAAAGCCACGCGCGCGTCCTCTTCATTTCGCGTTACGGCTTCCTGGTCGGCGCTGCTGGCAAACCGGATAACCGGCTTAAGCGGCTGCACGACGTCCGCTTCCTGCACGAATTTTCGGCCGATCGCGATTTGCCCGTACTCTGGGCCGCGTGCCGTATCGACGATGACATACTGATCTTTCTCCACCTGCATGTCGCCAGGGTCGAAATAAAAGATTTTGCCCGCTCGTTTGAAGCGTACCCCTACAATGCAGAGCAACCCGATTCCTCCTTTGCCCTCTAATTACTTCGTCTATAGTAAGCTGGATCGAACGGCCGATCAGAACCGCACCCAGCATATGAAATATATTCCATTCAAGTTTATATAATCCTTCTTTCGACGAGCTATTGCGGTAAAAGATAAAAGCCGAATCGAGCATTGGCCTAAGATCCATCGACAAAAAGGCTGCCGGATCCATTCCGGCAGCCTGCAGGCGCTCGATAACGCTAATTATTTTACGCGCTGACGCACGACTTTCTCAATAATTAGCCGGTGTCCGACCCTCGTCCCGAGCCGGATTAGGCCCGTCGTTCTGCCGGATATGATATGACGGTGCCCTTCCGTGATATTCGTCTGAATCCGGAAACGGTGGAAATGGTTCGGACCCCTGCCGATGTTAAGGCCCGTTTGCCCCGAATAGGTGTGCCGGTGCCCGTCGGCCGTTGTCGTAATTCCTCTGAAATTATGACGGTGTCTGCCGTCCTCCGGAATAAACAAGTCCGTCAAATTGCCGAAAGCATGCTGATGGCCTTCCACCCGCGACGTTAAACCTTCCATGCGATGCTTAAATTGGACGGGCCCGCCGCTGCCTTGCCTGCCTTGCCTCGTTTTCGCCATCTGTACCATCAACCTTTCCAGAAAAGATGGTACAGCGTATGCGAATGAATGGAGACTTTCTTGGGGAGAAGGCCACACGCCGTGAATCTGTGTTATTCAAACAGGCCGATTTCGCTCAAAAATGAGGGCTCGTATCCGTTCTCCGACGCCCATTTGGCGGCGGTCATAATTTTATTCCGGTATTCCGGCTGATAACCGCGATAAAACGGATAAAAATATTGCTCGTGAATGAGCAGCTCGATAAAGCCCGATTCGTGCGGCGACTCCTTCAGCCGGTCAAGCTCCGGAACGATCTGCTCCACATCGAGCTTATCCAGCACGGCATCGATTTTGATAAAAACGAGATCCTCGCTGCGGTCTTTCCAGAAATCCCGCTTTGCCAGATGCGCCGTTTGCTCGTCGTCCAAATAATACGAAACAATCGGCTTCCCGTCGCCGAACCGGAAATAACCCGCCAATCCGCGAAAGCCGAGCTTACGCAGCGCCCTGCAGCTTTCGCGGGTCGCCTCGCCCCAATGAATGGTCGTAACCGGATCGAGCAGTTCCTTGCCGGCGAAGCGGATAATCTCGCTTGTCACCCGCTCGCAGTCCCGGATCACTTCCTCCGCCGGAGCGGCGATGTAAGGCTTGTCCGGATCGTTCTGCATCGCATGGAACGTCAACCGCAGCCAGTGTGCATTCGCCTTCCACTCCTCCTTGAACTTGTCCGGCATTTGCGACAGGTCGAAGCCCTCCGTCTGGTAGTAAATATTGATATGGACTTTCGTTCCGTACGTATCATGGGCCTCTTTGTACAGCGCCAAGTACGGATTTTCAAAAATAGAGCGGTACACGTGGGCGTTCTCGGCAATGTCCTTCAAGCACCAAATGTTGTCGTCCAGCGAAAGCCTGTATTTGGATGACGCCTGCTTCAGCCAGATGACTTCCAGGCTTTCACTGCGCCCAGAGACCTCCTCGGTGACGACAATCGCATTGCGGTAGCCGTCCAGCGATACCGGAGCCTTATAAATCCCGTCCTCCTCCCGCTGTGCGGAAACCCCATTTACGCGCAAAAGGCTTCCGTCCGGGGCCTCGATCGATACGATAATATGCAGCCTGCCGTCGCGAATGTCCCCGTCGCGCTCGTTCAGCATGTCCCCGTCGACCGGAAACAGCAGCTTCCAGTCCGGATTCGTTGTCACCTGTTCTATCACTCGCTCGCGCCTCCCCTTGTCCGAACGCCGGATCGGTTCCGGCCGCAATCTCTATTCTCCTGTTTGCCCGGTGACCGAGCTGGCGTGCAGCCACATATCGAAAAATTCGTAGGCGGCCGCCCGCACAGGCGTGGGGAAATCGTGCCCGCTCGTTCCGTCCAGCGATAACATCCGCTCCGGCTCTCCGAGCCATTCGTACAGTCCGCGCAAATCCCGCATCGCCTCGGCAATCGGCTCCCAATGCGGGAATATTGCATCCGCTTGGCCGCTCCAGTTGAAGAAAGGCGTCGGCGCCGCAAGCGCGGCGATCTCGTGCCATTCGAACGGCACCCGCCCCTGCTCCAGCTCGTCGGTAACGGCCGGGATGTGCGAAAACCAGTCGCGCCTCCCCCACCGGTTCGGCTTCTCGTCTCCCGTGAATGTCGCGAAGCCGCAGCTGGAGACGACGGCCCGGATACGCTCATCCGCGCCCGCGAGGAAAAACGCGTTATAGCCGCCGAGAGAATGGCCGATCGCGCCGATATTCGCCGCATCCACCTCCTCCAGCGAAACGAGCAGGTCGATGCCCTGCCGATGATCGGCGATCATTTTGGCGACGGCCGACCATTCAGGGTACTTCTCGTAAAAGGGAGCGGTCTGAAACGGCGATGCTCCCTCGTAGACGCGCTCTCCGGCCGTGATCGTATCCGGCGCAAGCACGACATAGCCCCGGTTCGCCAGCTCGTAGCCGTAACGCCGGTTTTTCTTGCCCGTCGGCAGACAGATTTCGGCTTTGCCTTCATTCGCCGTCTGATGCAGCGCCATGATGGCAGGCATTTTACCGTCTGCATTCCGCAGGCCGTCTTTCGGAATCAACAGGAAAGCGGTTACGGAATCGCCGTAAGCCGTATCGTAACGCAGATGCACACGCCTGTGCCTTTCCTCCTCTTCCTCTGCCAGTACGTCATACCTTAGCGGAACCAGTTCGGGCAAGCCGCCGATAAACGCCTCCCAGCGGGCCTTGATCTCCTTCCGCTTCGCTTCCCAACCGTCCCGGTCGGCAATGCCGTTCAGCAGCTTCGGTATACCGTCACGCTTCAACTGCTCCAGTGTGTAACCCACGCGAGAGCGCCCTCCCCAGTTATATTCATGATATATACATGTATGCATAACAATCGTCTTTTAGGCTATCTACGCAGCTACTATTAAACTAAATCTATTTGATATACAAGTCAAGCTACATTCCTTCAGACTTGCCGGAATTACTGCATATAGCAGTCTCTAGAGTCTCTTATTTCGACGATAAATACTAGTTTTGGAAAAATAGAATGTGTTAGAGACTCCTATTCCACCCGAAACAGCCACGAGAAACCATTTAAGTAAAAATAAGCGTCCATAAAGACCTCTATCCCTGTACGACTCCTGAGTCAAGTTCATTTAGCGTGTCCAAAAGACCGCTATCGAGTTGAATGAAGAAAAAAAGAGGGCGGGCTTCGATCTTCGCCCGTCCTCTCCCAGCGTTACGTTACAGAGCCACGGTGTTGCCGTGCTCGCGGCTTTCGTTGGCCGCTTCGATAAACCGGATGACCGCGATCGTTTCCGCAAAATCGATTGCCGCGCCTTCTCCCTTGAACATCGGCACGATCCGCTCCAGCAGGCTCGCATAATACGGCTTCGAATGCGAATAAATGTCGACGAATTGGCTGCCCTTCTCGCGATGCACGACGGCACCGAACGCATTGTTGCCCTTCCGGTTGCCCCGCACCGTAGCGATCCGGCCATCCGCCCAGCGTCCGACGATCACGTCGTAATCGTCGTTCGTCGTGACGGTCACGTCGACGCAATCTTTACCAAGGACGGCAAATACCATCTCGACGGTATGGATGCCATACCAGAAATAACCCGGCTGCGTAGGCTCAATCGCCATCGGCCCGTACGCATCGACGCCGATAACCGCGCCTTTCTCACCGTTACGGAGTACCTCGGACAATCCTTCGGCGTAACGAAGCGCCGACGTACTCATGACCGCGATGCCATGCTTGGCCGCAAGTGCGGCGATTTGCTTCGCGTCCTCCGACGATACGGCGAGCGGCTTATCGATAAATACCGGCTTGCCATACGGCGCAATTTTGGCAAACTGCTCCAAATGCACACGTCCGTCGACCGACTCAAGCAGAATCGCATCGCTTTGCTCGGCTACTTGCTCCACCGAGTCGACGATTTGTACGCCATGCTCGTCGCGAAGCTTGTCCGTGAACCCTTGTACGCGCGAAATGCTTAGCGCGAAGTCGGGAGAGCCTCCCGGAAACGCAACAACAACTTTGCCGCCGGGCACATGATACGTTTGGGCCGGATCATTTAACAGTTGGGTAAAAGCGGTAACATGGGACGTATCGAGTCCGATAATCCCGATTCTCAATGCGTTCGACAAAGGAACGCACCTCCTTCGTTTAACGTTCCGACACTTCGCAAAATATCCCCGCAAAGTGAAGCCAGAGCTACAATGCGGGTAAGGAAGCCTCGTTCTCTTAAGTAACTATACCAAAGAGAGGCTGCGGAAATATTGCCTTTTCTTACGATCCCGTTCGCCTTTTTTTTCGATCTTTCACTTGCGCCAGATCAAAACCGCCGACTTACCGGACGAGCTCGCTCAAAAACGACAGCCGGTATATTTGCTTCGGCCGCCCTTTCGACTTGCCCTTCTCCTCGCCGATGATGTCGATCAGGCCGGAATCGAGCCAGGCAAGCAAAAACCGGTGCGTGCTGCGAACGGTAACGTCGAGCACGTTCGCCAGCTCCTGCGCCGTGTAGTCCGTTTTACCGAATCTCGTCACATGGGCGACCAGCTTGCTTAAATAGCCGGACGTCAGCCCCGCCTCCTCGGCGCGCTTCAGCAGGTTGGCGTCGATCAGCGACAAGTCGTACTCGTGCGGCTGGGTCATCTCGAGCGGTCCAATTACGCTTTTATCCTCGCGCACGATGAAGCAGATGTCGCCGCCGCTCTCCTTCGAATTGCGCAGCGCCAGCCTGGCGTGCGTGCCGGCCTCGTTGGCCGAACGGCCGAAGCCGATGCCGATGCTTAAGCTCAGGCCGTAATATTTTTCTACGACGCGAGCCAGCGGGATCGATTTGTAGCCGCCGGTTTCCCGCTCAAATATGCCGCGGGTCGTAATGAACAAATATTCGTTTCCGCCCAGATGAGTCAGATGGCCGTCGAGCGACTCCACATAACCAAGCAGCATCCGGTGAATATCGAGCTTTAGCCGCTGCACTTCATGCTCGGACGTTTTCTTTTTGGCCAGCCGGTCGAACTCGTCCACATGAATAAACCCGACGACGATCTGCGATTCCTTGCTGCGCCGCGTCTCCGACGACAACAGCGATCGTTCCAGCGCGACGATGATGTCCTGATCAGTCGGCAGCACCCATTCGTTCGGAATCCCCAGCTCCGAAAGCGCGGCGGATACGGAGCCGACGCTCGTCAGCGCCGCCTTCGCCTTGCCTAAGCGGTACTGCTCCGCGTGGAAGTCGATCAAGGCTTCCTTCGATTCGAATTCCGAGCCCGGATAGTGAACCGTTCCTTGGTAGGTCTCCCCCAGCTCGCGGAATGCCTGCTCCAGCGACTGTTTGGACAACGTGTCGACGGACAGCTCCGTTAATCCGTTCCGCCGCCCGATCCGGTACAGCGCCCGGTACAGGCCGGTGCCCGACAGGCGCACGTAGTGAACCGGGATTTTGAAGCTTAGCCGTTCGACAGCAAGCCTGTAGGGAACCGGTCCGGAAAAAAGCAGCACTTCCACATGATCCATCAGCTCGCGGGCCAGCTCGGGCGCTTCGTCCTCGAGACTGTATGCGCGGGTGATCGGATCGAATGACGGGAAGCCTTTCAGGCAATGGTTCATTTTTTCGACGAGCGGCTCGGGCCCGATGATCCCGATGGCGATACCTTTGGCGATCGGAGCTATGTTCGTTTCGGCCATGGTTCAGCCTCCAGATGTGACATTTTAGATGCGCCTGCAAGCTGGAAAACATGCTCCGAAGATCATGCGGCTTGGCAGAGCGCCTATTCTGTTCCCCGCTATTTCAAACGGTTCGCCGCGACAGCCGCGAGCAGGGAAGCTCCGAGCGGCAGACACGACTCTTGGATGCGAAACTTCGGATGATGCAGACCGTACGATTGCTCCGCCCCTTCCTGCGGTCCGGAGCCGAGCCAGAAAAAGCAGCCCGGCACTCGCTGCAAGTACAGCGAGAAGTCTTCGCCGGCCAGTGTCGGCGCGGCCTCGACCCGGTTGTCCTCTCCGATCGTTTCCTCTACGGTACGTATAACGTGGGATACGCAGTCATCATCGCTGACGAGCACGGGGGTCATTTCCGTATACTCGACCACCGCGGTGCAGCGGTACGCCTCCGCGATCTTTCCGGCGATTCGGGTAACCCGTTCCTTCATGGACGCTTGAACGTTCGGCGAGAACGTGCGAATCGTTCCGACGAGCGAGGACCGGTGCGGAATCACGTTGTACGTATCGCCGGCTTGCAGGCTGCCGATCGTCACGACGACCGGATCGAACGGAGATATTTCCCGGCTTACCGCAGACTGAAGCCCCATCACGATAGCCGATGCGGCTACGACCGGGTCGATGCTCTGATCCGGAATGGCGCCGTGTCCGCCCTTGCCGGTCAGCGCTATTTCGATGCGGTCCACGGAGCCCATCAGCGAGCCGTAACGCGTCGCAACTTTGCCTGCCGCGAGCGTCGGCAAATTGTGCAGCCCGTATATTTCGTCGACGCCGTCCAGAACGCCCTGCTCGATCATGAGCCGGGCGCCCCGGTTGATCTCCTCGGCCGACTGGAACAGGAAGCGCACGCGGCCCGAAAGCTGCTCCTTCCGCTCCGCCAGCAAGGTTGCCGCTCCGAGCAGGATGGCCGTATGCGCATCGTGGCCGCAGGCGTGCATGACGCCCGGCCGGGTGGATGCGAACGGCTCGCCGCTTTCCTCCATGATCGGAAGCGCATCCATATCGGCGCGCAGCGCGATCAGTCGTCCCGGCTTTGCTCCTGCCAGTTCGGCTACTACGCCGTGTCCTCCGACGCCGGTCTTCACGTCGTTGCCCAGCGCCCGTAAGCGGTCGGCAACCTTCGCAGCCGTCTCCGACTCCTCCATGCTCAGCTCGGGGTAACGGTGCAAATCGCGCCGAAACGAGATGAGCTCTTGCTCCAATCGCTTGCCTGCCTCAAGCAGCGGCTGAAACGCGGATGCTTGTCCCATATATTATAATCCCCCTCCTAATGTATTCCCGAAAACATGCAAGACTCCTCCTGCCCGGACGAATCACGCATAGGGACGGCGGCGCCGCTTGCCTGCAATCGCCGTCCTCCTTTATAGCCCGGTATTCCCTCGCAAGAACAAACCCCTGAAATTCCCCTCGGACAATCCGCTTCGTTAGTTTACATCTTCTCCGTTTCATCCGACAAACGGGCTGTAAGCGAGCCGTCGGAAACTTCCGCGGATGCGGCCGCAGGCGTCGGTGCCGACGTTTTCTTTTGCGATCCGTTCCGATACAGCTGGTCCATAATTTTTTTGCCCGTCGGCGTTTGCGCAAGCCCGCCTTTCGCCGTTTCGCGGTGCTTCTCCGGCATGCTCGTGCCAACCTCCAGCATCACCTGAATCACCTCGTCCGAAGGAATGACGCTGCGAACGCCGGCAAGCGCCATATCCGCCGCCGCAAGCGCGTTGACCGCGCCGAAGCCATTGCGCACGATGCACGGAATTTCCACGAGTCCGCCTACCGGATCGCAGATGAGACCGAGCGTATTTTTCAGCGCCAGACCGACGGCGTGAGCGACCTGCGACGGCGTTCCGCCGCGCAGCTCCGTCATCGCCCCGGCCGCCATGCCGATCGCCGATCCGACCTCCGCCTGGCAGCCGCCTTCCGCGCCGGAGACGAACGAATTGTTCGCAATCACATAACCGATCGCTCCGGCGGCGAACAACGCGTACGTCATCTTCTCGTCATCCCAGCCGAACCGCTTCTGGCTGCTGACGAATACGCCGGGGATAATGCCGCAGGAGCCGGCGGTCGGCGTGGCGATAATACGTCCCATCGAGGCGTTTACTTCCGAGACGGCCAGCGCATTCGCCATCGCTTCGGCGGCGATGGGGCCGACCGCCGTTTCATTCGCTTCCATATAGCTCGCAACGCGCTGCGCGTCGCGGCCGGTCAAGCCGCTGCGGGAGGTCGTGTCCTCGGTTAAGCCCTTGCGGACCGCTTCCTTCATAATATCGTAATAAGCGGCCATTTTGGCAAATTCTTCACGTTCGTCCTTGCCGGATTCCTTCGCCTGTTCCTCCAGCATGAGCCGGCCCAGCGATTTTTGCTCTTGCTCGCATAGCAGGACGAGTTGTTCCAGCGTGCGAAATCTCATGATGGTCTGCCCCCTCCCGCCGTCAAATCGACAAGCCTTACATCGCGAACCGTGTCCAAGCCGGCGATTTCCCGGATGATGTCGTCCGTCAGCGAATTGTCGGTATCGATCACGGTGAGCGCTTCGCCGCTTCGCCCTTTCCGGTCGACCGACATATGTCCGATATTTACGTTCTCGCGGCTGAGCACACGGGTCGCATCGGCGATCATGCCCGGCCGGTCGTTATGGAACAATATCAAAGTGGGATACATGGCCGTAAACTTGACATCGAATTCATTTACGCCGAGCATTTCGATATTGCCGCCGCCGATCGAAGCGCCGATGACAGTAATTTCCCTCTCCCCCCGGCGGGCGATAATTTTCGCCGTATTCGGGTGCGGAAACTGGCCCTTTCCCGGTGCAAAGTTGATCTCGACGCCAAGCTGCTCGGCAATGGCGAGCGAAGAGGGGATGCGCGGATCGTCCGTATCGAAATCGAGCAAGCCGCCCACGATGGCAAGATCTGTGCCATGGCCGCGATACGTATCCGCGAAAGATCCGTAAAACAAAATGTCCGCCTTCTCCGGCAAATCGCCGAGAATATGGCGCGCGACGCGCCCGATCCGGACCGCCCCCGCCGTGTGCGAGCTCGACGGTCCGACCATAGCCGGACCGATGATCGAAAAAACGTCTTTGAATCGCATGTTTAGCTGACCCCTCATTCCGCTCTATCGTCCTGCTAATATTGTATTCCAAACGGACAAAAACGGACAGCGTGTTCACTGTCCGCTATCCTTATTATGTCAGTCGGCAAGCCATTCGTTCAAGTGCTCGCGAACGAAGTCGTCGTCGTTCAAATGCGGGTACTCGCGGTACATCCGGTCGATCTCCTCGGACTGGCCGGGAGACATCACTTCATGCGGATTGAGGCACCACGTGCCCTTCATCAGCCCTTGGCGGCGAAGCACCTCGTGAATGCCCGGAATGCAGCCCGCGAAGTTATGGGCCGGATCGAAGAAGGCGGCGTTCGTTTCCGTCACTTCGATGTTGCGGGTGAGCCATTCGGATGAGATCGTGGCGCTGTCGCGCACCTGCTTCACTTCCTCAAGCAGCTCTACCGCTTTCTTTGTCCAGACGCACCAATGGCCGAGCAAGCCGCCGACGATTTTCTTCTCGACCTTCTTGCCGCCGATCGTGAACCGGTACGTCGTAAGCAGGTCGTTCACGATATTGTCGTCATTACCCGTGTACAGCGCGATTTCGTCGCTGCGGCTGGAGGAAGCGACGGCGCGAACGACGTCGATCGTCTGGTACCGGTTGAACGGAGCCATCTTGATCGCCACGACGCCGTCGATATCGGCCAATTGCCGCCAGAAGTCGTAGCTGAAAATGCGTCCTCCGACCGAAGGCTGCAAGTAAAAGCCGATGACCGGCATTTTCTCCGCAACCGCGCGAATGCGCTCCAGATGCTGCTCCTCGGTCCATTCCTTCAGTCCGCCCATGCTGACGAGACCGGCGTCATAGCCAAGTCTGACGGCGATATCCACTTCGCGGAGCGCCTGCTCGGTCGGCCCGCAAATACCGGCCACCTTAATGAACGGACGATCCAGTCCGGCCCGGTCTACCTCTTCGGCAGCGAGGCGAAGCACCGGCTCGTACAAATTATGCTGCGGCTCGCGGATTTCGAATTGGGTCGAGTGAACGCCGACGGCTACGCCGCCCGCGCCCGCCGCGATATAGTAACGGGTAAGCGCCCGCTGATGCTTTTCGTCCAGCTTCCGCTCTTCGGTAAGCGCAAGCGGCTGGGCGGGGATCACGAGTCCGTCGTGCAGTGCCTTTATTTGCTCGGGGCTTAAAGGTTTGCGGCTCATCGCTTAATATTTCCCCTCTCTTTCCTGGAAGTGGGTCGGCTTGTTCCACGTTTGGCCGCCTTGATCCACCCACTCTGCGATCCAGTCGATCATTTGCAGCGTGCTTACGCGCGGATATCCGAACGTTTTATGCGCCTTCGAGCAGTTGCTGAGGAGCGCCGTATCGGCTTCCTGTCCGACGATGTTCGCTTCCGTGCCGAGCCGCTTCGCAAATTCGTGGGCAACCCAGCGCATCGACAGCGTTTCCGGACCGGACATGTTAAAGACGGCCGGTGGCGTGCTGCACACGTTCAGACAGCGAATCGCCCATTCGTTGGCGTCGCCCTGCCATACAACGTTGAAATGTCCCATCGAAACGTCGACCGGAAGACCCGCCTTCACCGACTTGGCGATTTCCAGCAAAACGCCGTAGCGGAGATCGATCGCGTAGTTCAAACGGTAAATCGCCATCGGAATGTCGTACCGGTGCGAGAAGCTTTCGAATACGCGCTCGCGGCCGAGGCAGGACATGCCGTATTCGCCGTTCGCTCCCGGAGGCGTGCTCTCCGTCGCTCCGCCGGATAGAACTGGAGTCAGCGGATAAACGTTGCCCGTCGAAAACACGACGATGCGGGAGTTTCTGTACTTCTCCGCAACGCGGCCCGGCAAGTAAGCGTTCATCGCCCACGTAAAATGCTCGTTGCCGGTTGTGCCGAATTTGTTGCCGGCCATGTAAATGACGTTTTTGACGTCAGGAAGCTGCTGCAGCTCGTTGTCGTTCAACAAATCGACCTTGATCGTTTCGATGCCGTCCGCTTCGAGCTCGGCTTTCAGCTCTTTGTCGGAGAAGCGCGACGCGCCGTATATTTTTTTGCTGACGCCCGCTTCCTTCAGCGCATTTTGAGCCAGTCTCGCAAGACTCGGGCCCATCTTGCCCCCGATGCCGAGCAGCATAATATCCCCGTCGATTGCCGCAATGTCCTTAACAAGAGCCTCGGAAGGCTGTGCCAGTTTCGCTTCTAATTCCGCAATAGTTTTCATAATTGCTCCCTTCGCGTATCGGAATGGATGAATTGCTTCCTACCTAAGCTTAAGCGATACGCGAAATAAAAGACAAGTCTATAAAATGTCCATAAGAACCGCTTACATAGCTGAAACTGCGGAAAACGCGACCTGTGCGGCATAGCGCAAAAGTCGATTACTTAAACCTGTATGTTACCGGAGTAGGACCGCCGTGGGATTAATCGGTCTTGTCCATAAATTGTCTCATTTTGCGAGCTTTTCGAGTATCGCCAAAAACTGCTCCGCTTCGCCTGCATCGATGCTTTCGAACCATTGCGCCATCGTCCGTTTCCGCATCGCATCGAGCTGCGCCAGTACCTGCTTTCCCTGTTCGGTCAAATAGATCTGCACAACGCGGCGGTCCTTCTCGTCCGGACGGCGATCGACAAACTGGTGGGCAACCATTCGGTCGATCATGGACGTAATCGCGCTTGGCTTCACCTCCATTCGCTCGGAGAGAGCAGTCACCCTGCACGGGCCTTGCTCCCGGATCAGCAGCAGCATGAAATGCTGCGGAGGCGTGAGCCCGTAACCAGGCCGGGCGGACATAATCTGAGTCCATTTTCTCCTGAACGATTCCATTGCCACAACCATACGTTCGGCATATTGCGCCCGATCCGGCATCATCGGCCTTCTCCCTCCATTCTTCCCTGCGTTACGCTCTGGAAAACCAGTCGAATATCGAATCGAGAACGGCTTCGTCTTCCTCGCGCGGGAACACGTGAGCCCTGCCCTGGTAAATGTCCATTTTGTAGCTTTTTCCCGCCTCCGCAAGCGCTTTGCCCAGCCGGTACGCGTGTTCGACGCCGACATGTTCGTCGATCGAGCCGTGGATGATCAGAACGGGCGATGCGATCTGCCCGGCCCAGCATACGGGTGATCGCGCCCTGTAGCTTGTCTCGTCCTTCTTCGGATGACCGACGACACGTTTGAGCATGCGCCTTAAGTCTACCCTCTCTTCGTAAGTGAGCAGCAGATCGCTTACGCCGCCCCAAACGGCGACAGGTCCGACTCCCTCGCACTCTTTGGACGCGAGCAGCGCCATCATCGCTCCGCGGGAAAATCCGAGCAGCGGCACCGGCTCGTCTCTTACTCCGGGCAGCGAGCGCAGCAGGCGAATGCCGTTGTAGAGATCATGGCGATCTTCGCCGCCGAAATCTTCACGCCCCTCGCCGCCTTCGTTGCCTCTGTAAAACGGAGCAAAAACCGCGTAGCCGCGCCGCGCCAGCGTAACGAGGCGGGCGACTCGGACCATGCCTACGCTTCTGATGCCTCCGCGGCAATAAACGAGCGGCGGCAGCGGCTTCTCCGTCTCCGGTGCGCAGTAGTATCCTTTCACCCGGAGCCCCTGGCTCCAGTAGGTGATGCATTCTAGTCGTATACCCGGAACGGGGTCCGGCAGCGGTTCCCGCTGCACAAGCGTTCCATCTCGTCCGGCTTCCAAGTCCATGAGCTGCCTCTTTCCATAGGTAGTAAGCCTATTTTGTCCAATTTTTTAGGTTTTGCACCTCTATTTCCGTTCCTATCGCGCCGCTGCATTCTTCTGGCCTTAGCTTTTCTGCTTTGACAACGGGCGGCCTGTTTCGTAGACTGGGAGTACCTATACCCGAGGAAAGGTTGTCTTCCGCCATGAATCCAGCTTTCGACCGGGATTTCGAAGCGCTCGTGCAAAAATTCGCCGAGCTGCTGACCGGCCAAACGACTCCCGAGACGGTAGAACAAGTAAAAAAGTGGGCGATCTACAACCATATTCACAAAACGATGCCCGCTCTCGCCAGCCACTGGAACCAGACGCATCCCGAAGCCAAGCAAGAGGTGCGGAAGCTGTTCGAGGAGATCAAAGCTTTAAACGAAGCGCACCGGGCGCAGCAGTCCAATCCGGGCAAGCCGGATGCGGAATAAGCCGGATACGGAGCAAGACCTTCTGAACGCAGAAGGTCTTTTTCGTCTTGCTTCGCAGCCGCCGTCCCCGCTCCGCTCCCTGCCCGGCCAAGCCGGGATCCAGGTTTCAAACCATTCGCTTTCGCCCATACTGATGATGAGAATACATGGTGGGAAAGTGAGGTACATGCGTATGAGAAGCGGCGACCCTTACCGTTACCCGGAACCGGAGGCCGGTCTTCCTCCGGACGACGCTGCCGCTGCGGAGGGCGGCCCCATCGCCGGGCTGATCTGGGGCATCTTGTTCAGTATGCCGATCTGGGCGGTTATCGGCATTTTCGTGTACCGTCTTATTTCAAATTGAGAAACCGTCGGCTGAATCGCTCGAACGTTCGCGGAAACAGATGAAACAGCTTAGCTCCAAAACCTGCGACTGCCGGCAAATCTACCTCGGCGCGCCCCCGTTCCATGGCCCGCACGATCGACATAGCGACCTGATCCGGAGTCAGCATGAACCATTTGACATTGGCGGCATAAGTTCCCGACGGATCGGCCAAGTCGAAAAAAGGCGTATCCACCGGCCCCGGATTGATCGCCGTCACCGTAATACCCGAGCCCGCCAGCTCCTGCCGCAGGCTGTTCGTAAGCCCGAGAACGGCATGCTTGGTGGCCGCGTAGCCGGCCGATTTGGCCGTTCCGATTTTGCCCGCCAAGGACGCGATGTTCACGATCTGTCCCGAACCCGCTGACCGCATAGGCGGCAGCACCGCTTTCGTACAACGCACGAGTCCCATATAATTTACGTCCATCATCTTCTCGAAATCGTCCAGCGGCGTATCTTCGAACATGACGAACTTGCCGAATCCCGCATTGTTAACTAACACGTCGACCTTGCCATGCCGCTTGTGGACGAGATCGAAGACACGTTCAACCGACGACGCCGATGAGACGTCCAGCTCATACGTTTCGCAGCGGCCGCCGATCCGGCCGGCGAGCTCGCTCAGCTTCTCCCGATTCCGCGCCATCAGCAGCGGCGTTCCTCCGCGCCTTGCGATAAGCTCCGCCGTTTTGGCCCCGATTCCGCTTGATGCCCCGGTAATGGCGACAATTTTGCCTTCCAATTTGGCCATCTTTCCGCTCTCCTCCGGTTGCCATATTATTTTTCGTTCAGCATGTCCGCCCATAAACGAACTTCCAACTCTTTATGCAATAGAATACGGTTTGAGCCGTTCAAATTCAAGTTCCCTCCGGCAAGCCGGACTGCCGCCCGCTCAAGCTTCACCGTACAAAAAAGAGGCTGCCTGAGGCACCCCCTTTCACTACCTTATGTATGAAGTCCGTTAAGTAATCAATACCTTGATATCGAGCTGTCCGATCTGATCCATCATTAGCGGAATCGTGAGCGCCTTCGTCGCCGTAAAACCCGCAGCCGCCGCGGACTGAATGAGCTTCGGCGGAGTAATGTCGACCCGTACTCCCTGATTGAACAAAATCGTGCTGGCATTGCCGCTGATCATATTGCCCAGCTCGGAAATGGCGCTTTGCGACATTTCGTCCATCTGAGTGACCGCGTAGCCGCCCATCATGGCGGACACAAGCTTAAGCGCCACGTCCTCGTGCAATCCGAACACCACGTCGCCCTTCATCTGACCCGTCATGCCGATCTGAATCCAGATGTAATTTTCCACGAACTTGACGTCTTTGATACCGAGCTGCCCGGTTGTCGGACGAACGTTAATCAGCTGTTCCAAAACAATTCTGGCGGATTCCAGAAATGGATTGATATATTCGGCCTTCATTACATAGAGTCCCCTTTTCGACAAAATTCTCGGATTCCCCGGGGCCGAACCCGCGGGAAATACCGCATACCGTCCGATGGAGCGCACCTGCACACATGTCCCGGCACTGCGGCTACGGGGTGTAGAAAACGGCCGCAATCCAAGCGGCGGCTTGACCCGGTATATGCAAAGGACTTGATTTAATTATACTCCAGTTTCCTAAACCTGTATATAGGAGGCCATCGTTCGTTCGGTCCACACAAGCGAAAAAACTAGCGAAAGCACCCGATTTGTGTCGTTTTCTCCATCATACTAAAGTCCCTTTTTTGGTCATTTCTTCAAAAATAGATGAATGCTTCGTCCCAAAGACTTGCGTCTCGAGTACCGCATCGTAGCGGCAAATACGATCACGATCGCAAGCATAGAATATAAAGTGCGAACAGGACCGATCACGGCAAGCCCTGCCAAGAGAACGGCGAGATCGAACAGCAGTATAAAAACGGCCGCAGGCACACCCGTCCGATCGGACAGCAGCTGCCCGATCAGGTCGGAGCCGCCGGAGTTCGTCCGATACGCCAGCATCACGCCGACCCCCATGCCGATCAGCCAGCCTCCGATAATCGTATGCGGAAGTATCCCGAGCCGGAACCAATCGGACGCCGGAGCGAACAGATCGATCAGCAGCGAAGAGACAAGCAGTCCGTTTAAAGCGTTCAGCAGCAGCGTTTTATCGTAAAACAAGACGCAGGCGAACACCGGCGCGCTAATAACCAGAACAGCCAGACCCGGCAGCAAGCCGTAGTGATAGTTCAGCAGCAGACCGATGCCGATCATACCGCCATCGATCAGATGGTACGGGGACAGAAAAGCGTCGACTCCGAAAGCAAGCAAGGAACTGCCGAAAAGCACGGCCGCCATTTGCAAAGCGATCTGCATCCCTTCTCCCTCCCCTCGTCCATAATGTATGGGATTAAGAATTACTTAAGAACTGCGGGCCATGTTTCTTAAGAAATGAGCCGTATAATGAGATTCAATCGTTTGTACATCCCCGCCTTGCTATAGTAATGTTGAAGATAACCCCACAAAGTGGAGCTGGACTTCGAATCGTATTCCAAATACTTTGCGGGGAGCCCCGAACTATAAGTTCTATAGATGGAATGAAACACGAATGGAGACGATGGAGGAATGGCGCAAGAAACTTTGCTTCTGGTGGACGACGAGAAGGACATCCTCGACCTGCTGGAAATTTACTTGAAAAATGAGGGCTACCGTCTTCTCCGCGCCAGCAACGGCATCGAAGCGCTTGACGTGCTGCGGAGCAAGGAAGTCGACCTGATCATTCTCGATATTATGATGCCGAAGATGGACGGCATCGAAGCCTGCATGAGAATCCGCGAGGAAAAAAATATGCCGATCATCATGCTGTCGGCCAAAAGCCAGGACATGGACAAAATTATGGGGCTTAGTACCGGCGCCGACGATTATATGACGAAGCCGTTTAACCCGCTGGAGCTGGTCGCCCGGGTGAAGTCGCAGCTTCGCCGGTACAAGCGGCTGAACGTAACCGCCCCGAGGCTGGAGGAAGAGATCGAGATTGACGATCTCGTGATCAATACCGCCACGCACGAGGTCAAAGTCGAAGGGCGCGAAGTCCGGCTGACGCCGCGCGAATTCGCTATCCTCGAGCTGCTCGCCCGCAACCGCGGCCTTGTGTTCAGCATCCAGAAAATTTACGAAGCCGTCTGGAACGAAACGTTCTATGAATCGGACAATACCGTCATGGTGCATATCCGCAAAATTCGCGAAAAGCTGGAAGCGGTGCCCCGCCAGCCGAAATATATCAAGACGGTATGGGGGGTCGGCTACAAAATTGAAAAGTAGGTCGCTGTGGAACCCTCTGCACTGGCTGTATATCGGACTTGGCTTTTTGAAAGACATCTATTTGTTCGTCAAGCGGCATTTCGAATCGAGCATCCGGCTCCAGCTTATACTGACCTTCGTCTTCTGCCTGCTCGCTTCCATTCTGATTCGCAGCCTGACGACACCGCTCTTCGAAAACTCGAACCAGTATCCGACGATTGATTATACGGCGGGCGTTCACGAGATCGATTCGCGGGCCCGCTCCATTCTGAACGACTTGACCCGCGACGATGAGTCCTTGCCCAGCCGCGCTGGGAGCGCCGTAACCGTACCGACGGTCGAGGATCGGGTGGCGGCGACGATCGACCGGTACAATCAATGGGACCCGAGCCTGAAAATACTGCTGCTCGATCTGGATGGCCGGGTGCTGTTCAAGTCGCCGAACGCGACCGAAAATCAAGTCGATCTGCACGGCATAATCCGCAATGCGATGGACGCTCGCATCAACGACAGACGGTACCAGAATCAGGAGTATTCGAGCTTTTATCCGCTCGACCTGCAGCAGCGGAAAGCTTATCTGGTCGTATCGGGCATGCCTTCCCCGAACATCGTTTATATGAAGGGAAGCAGCAGTCCGATGCCGATGCTGCTGGCATTCATTACGTTTATCTTTTTATTTTTCTGGATTACGAAACGCAAAACGAAATATATCGAGGAGCTGGCGCAGGGATTGCTCGAAATATCCAAAGGGAAGCTGCATTACCGGGTACCGACGCGCAGCCGGGACGAGCTCGGAACGCTCGCCGACAACATCAACCGGATGACCGCCGAGCTGGAGCAAACGATCGAGGAGGAGCGCCGGGCGGAGGCGACCAAAAACGAGCTGATCACGAACGTTTCCCACGATCTGCGCACGCCCCTGACGCTTATTATGGGCTATCTCCGACTGCTCAAGGACCGGAATTACGAATCGCAGGCGCAGGCCGATTCCTATATCAGCATCGCCTACGGCAAGTCGGAGAAGCTGAAAAATTTGATCGACGATTTGTTCGAATATACGAAGCTTTCGAATCAAGGCGATACGTTGAAGCTGGATACGGTCTGCATGAACGAGCTGCTCGAGCAGTTGATCGAGGAAATGATCGGTTATGCCGAGGAGAACGAGCTGAACATTATCCGCGCGTTCCCTCCCGAGAAGCTGCGGGTGCAGGTCGACGCCGACAAAATGATTCGCGTATTCGATAACCTGCTCACGAATGCGGTCAAATACAGCCGCAAACCCGGAACAATCCGTGTGCTGATGTTCCGCGAAGCCGATTACGTCACCGTACGCATCAGCAATAACGGAACGCCGCTGTCCAAGCAGGATGTGGAGAGACTGTTCGATCGCTTCTACCGGATCGATCCGTCCCGTTCGTCGGAAACGGGCGGCTCCGGGCTGGGGCTCGCTATCGCGAAAAGCATTATCGATTACCACGGCGGCGAAATTTGGGCGGAGAGCGAAGGCGACGAGATCCGTTTCTGGGTGCGGCTGAAGCTGGCCGTCTGAGTAGAGGATCGAAACCAGCGCCCATGTTACCTTGCATAACCATATACGAATGCCTCCGAAACCACTTGACGAAGCGGATCGGAGGTATTTTTTTGTGCGAAAGTTTGGGTCAATTCCGGTTCCGTTACTCCTCATCCTTCGCGTCAGGAAGCCGTATAGGAAATGATTTCTGGCCGGGACTTTCCCTGCCGACCCGATAAAGGTACAATAGATAAGACGACAAGCGGAGCAGTCCGCGAGCGATTCGGGGCATTTATTCGGAAGGAGACGAGAACGAAATGGCTGTACGCAAAATCGAACATGTAGGCATTATGGTAACGAATATGGAGCGTTCCGTCGCCTTTTACCGCGATGTCATCGGTCTTGAGCCGTTAGGCACGCTGGATCACGGCAATGGCACAATCAAGCTCGCTTTCCTCGGATTTCCCGGAGCGAAGGAAACCCAGGTCGAGCTGATCGAAGGTTATGACGGCACGCTGGCCGAGGAAGGCAAAGTGCATCATATCGCCTTCACCGTTGACGATCTGGATGCAGAACTCGCACGCATCGAGAAGCATGACGTCAAGTTTATCGATCCCGATGTCACGACACTTCCGAACGGGGCGCGCTACCGGTTCTTTTACGGCCCGGACGGCGAATGGATCGAGTTTTTCCAGCCGGCTTGATGAAGCCGATTCTATAGGATCATGTCGCCCTTCCGAGCAGCGGAGCTGTGTATGACCGATAGCTCCGCTGCCCGCAAGGGCATGGCAGGAAGGAGAATGCCGTGAATATTAACCAGTTGGAAACACTGGTCACCATATCCAAAACGATGAGTTTCCGTAAGGCAGGCGAACTGCTGAATTTGACCCAGCCGGCCGTGTCCGCGCAAATCAAAAGCCTTGAGGAAGAGTTCCGCACGGTGCTGGTCGACCGCAATCAGCCGGTGACGCTTACCGACAGCGGCTTTATTTTTCTCCAGCATGCGGAACGTATTCTGCAAACGGTTGAGGATTTGAAGCAAAGGCTCGGCGATTTGAACCAGACGCCGCAAGGCCATATTCATATCGGCACGACAACGTCGATTGCGATGCAAATTTTGCCCCGGGTGCTGTCTTATTTCCAGAACCAGTATCCGCTCATCAAAACAACGATCCACTCGATGACCTCGTCGCAAATTATGGCCAGCGTCGAAAACGGCACGCTCGACATCGGCATCGGCTATTTGTTCGACAAGCACCCGGCGCTGGAAACGTCGATCTTGTACTACGATACGTTCGAGCTTGTCGTGGCGCCTAGTCATCCCATGGGCAATCTGCGCCATACGACGGTGGACGCGCTGAAGGATATTCCTTTTATTATGCTTTCTCCGGAAACGGCCGGCCGCCGGTTCGTCGATCAGGTGTTCCACAAATACAAGATCGAGCCGCCGATCGTGATGGAGCTGTCGAGCAGCGAGGAAGTAAAACGGATGGTGGAGCTCAATCTCGGCGCTGCAATTATCTCGAAGCTGTCGATCGCAAACGAGCTGAGGCTGGGCACGCTCAAAATGATTCAGGTCAACGAGCTGGAGCTGACGCATCCGATCGGGGTCATGACCAAGGCGGGCAAATACATGAGCTCGGCGATGCAGCAATTTTTGCTCGACCTGAAAGGGATGCCGGAATCAAACTTCATCGGCTCGGAATAACGCTGAGTCCTGTTGGCCGAGTGAAGATCGGGACCGCAGGATACAATGATACTTGACGACGCTCTTGTACGCGCCGGCGCTTTAGTCCATGCCCTCGGCGCAGCTTTGCTCCGCAAAGCTTCAGCCACTTACGAAGCAAGTTTTGCTCTGCAAAACTTCTTAGGAGGATCTTCCCATGAAATTCGATCTGCACACCCACCACTTCCGCTGCGGACACGCAGACGGAACAATTCGCGATTACATCGAAGCAGCCATCAGCCACGGGCTCCAAGTGATCGGCATTTCCGATCATTCCCCCTATTTCGCCGAGGAAGAGGATCAGCCATGGCCGGGCATTACGATGGCCACAAGCGACTTCGGCAATTACGTAGCCGAAGTGCTAAAGCTGAAGGAGGAGTACAAAGACCGGATCGAAGTGCTGCTTGGCGTCGAGTCCGACTTTTTCCCGGAGCACGCAGACGTATATCGGCGCATGTACGACCAGTATCCGTTCGACTACATCATCGGCTCGGTGCATAAGTCCGACGGGATCAGCATTTTTAACAAAAACCGCTGGAAAGGGATGAAGGACGGCGAGAAGGTACGGCAAAAAGAGATCTACTACGACCTGATCCGTCAGTCCGCCCAAAGCGGCATGTTTCAAATTCTCGGCCATATCGATGCGATGAAGGGGTATTTTCCGGCGTTCTCGGAAATACCGACTGAGGCGGTCGACGAAACGCTCCGCGTGATCGGGCAATGCGATATCGCAATTGAAATCAATACGTCAGGCAAAATGAAAGACTGCGGCGGCTGGTACCCGTCGGACGATATTCTCGAGCGCGCCCTCCATTACGGCGTAGCGGCTACGTTTGGCTCCGATTCCCACGTTCCGAGCCGCGTCGGCGACGAATTTGAAGAAGTGGCGAGGCGTTTGAAGGAAATCGGCTTTAAGGAATGGGTGTTTTTCCGGCAAAAGCAGCGCTGCATCGTTCCTTTGTAATGGGACCGACGAGCGAAGACAGCCAGCGCGAGAGCTATGTCCAGAGCAAAACGAAGAAGCTTCCAGCCCACCTGCGAGTGGATCGGAAGCTTCTTTATTTTCAAAAGGCGGCGGCCGTTTTGCGGATCGCCCGAATCACATCGTCGCAATCCTCGTCCGTCATATGCTGGTGCAAGCCGATGGCGATGGCGCGGCCGAGCCAATCGAGCGTTTTCGGACACATGTCCTGCGAATACTCGACATTGCCTTTATAGCTTGCGCAGTTCCATGGCGTGTCGCGCTCCGACGCTCCCCGTTTCTCCATCACATACGTCCAGTTTTTGTAAATATGACGGTCGGCAAAACCGTTGTTGTCGATGGTGCCGTTCGGGATGCCTTCGCGTGCCAGCCGCTGCGCAAATCGCCGCGCCAGCTCCGCCGTCGGCAAGTAAAAAACGAGGCTGTACGAAACATCCCCCTGCGGATCGGGGATCGGCTGCAGCCGGATTTGCGGCAAGTCGCCAATCGCCGCCGTAATCGACGATTTGATATGCCGCAATCTCGAGACGATCGCGTCGATCCGGCCCGACTGTGCCAGCGCCAGCGCCGCGTGAAGCTCGCTCATCCGGTAGTTTTCGCCCGGGAATGCCGGCTGCTTGTTCTGCGCGTTCATCCCCCAATAGACGAAAGCGGAATCGTGGTAAATGCTAGCCCGCTCATGCAGTGTATCGTCGTTCGTGACAACCAGGCCGCCTTCCCCCGCCGTAACCAGCTTATATTGCTGGAAGCTGAAGCAGCCGGCCCGGCCGATTGAACCGAGCGCCCGTCCCTTGTACGAGCCTCCGTTGGCCTGCGCCACGTCCTCGATAACGACCAGCCCGCGGCGGCCGGCGATTTCCATAATTTCATCCATCCGGCAAGGAACGCCGCGCATATGGACCGGAATAACCGCCTTCGTATACGGCGTGATTGCCGCCTCCAGCGCCACCGGGTCCATCGTGAGCGAATCGTCGACCTCGACGATAACCGGCACCGCCCTCGCCAGCAGCACCGCCGCCGCCGTCGCGATGTACGTGTAAGCCGGGACGATCACTTCGTCCCCCGGCCCGACACCTGCGCCGATAAGCGCGGATACAAGCGCCGATGTGCCGGCATTAACCGCCAGCGCGTGCTTCGCGCCGGTGCGCTCGCGGTACAGACGCTCCAGCCGGAACGCCTCGGACTGCTCCTTGTCGGAGCCGAGGAAGCGGAACACCCGCTTTTTGTCCAGCACGCCGAGCACCAGCGCCTTTTCTTCTTCCCCGAATTCCTCGCTGCTGTGCATGCCGAATCCCCACGGTTTCGTGCGAACCGGCTGATGATCGGTTTCTGAATTCATGTCGAATAGGTCCCCTCTCGTCTTATATGCTTATTGATAAGTTCCAGACCTTCCCAAGAACAATGCCCCTGCCATATGAACCTTTTTGATGGACAACCGCTGCTCCTTTCCCTTGTGGGGTTAGCTAATTAATTTACTAAATAAAATATATATCGACTTTTTCGTTTTGTAAATACATATCAGAAAATTAATTACAAAAATCCGGATATAACGGAACCGATTTTCCGTTATTCTGCACCAAAAAAAGCCGATAACGGAATATATTCCGCGATCGGCTTCTTTCTGCTCGTCCTATCCACATTCGCCAGAGGGTCCTGCTTTACTTGCCCATCGATTCAATAAACGACGTGCCCGCCAGCGTCAAAGCTCCCATGAGCCCTTGCCGGTCGCCGAATGTCGTCCGATCCAGCGCCATTCCGACCGTGGCGAACCGGTTCGCGCGCAGCAGCACCGTCCGTCTCACTTCCTCAAACACGATTGGAAACCGTTCGAACACCGGACCGCCCAAATAAATGATTTCCGGATTAAATAAATTGACGACATTGCTCAGCACGATGCCGATCGCTTTGCCGGCGGCTATGCAGACGTCGAGCGCGGTTTTATCGTTAAGGCCGTACGCTTCGGTGAGTGTAAGCGACCCCTGCGCTTTCCGGCGATACTCCTCCTCGAGCATCGGGTACGTGACGACATTTTCCAGACAGCCGTAATTGCCGCACATGCAGCGCCCTCCGCTCTCGTCGACTGTAATGTGACCGAGCAGTCCGCCGACATTGCCCGCACCCCGGAGCGGCTCGCCGCTGGTGTAGATGCCTGCGACGATGCCGTACGCCACATGCACGACGATAAAATCCGACTTGTCCTTCGCCTTGCCCGACAGCTTCTCTGCAAATGCCATCGTACGGCCGCTTTCCTCCAAATACACCGGGCAGCCGAACCGCTCCGACAGCGCAGCCGTGATCGGCACGTTGTCCCACCGGTTCAAATTCGGGATGTTCAGAATCGTTTGCCTGGAGCTATCGATAATCCCCGTCACGCTTACTCCGATCGCATCGACCGCATCCGCTCCGGCCGCTTCCAGAAACGTTCGGATTTTGTCTACCAGCTCCGGCAGCACCTCGTCCCCCTGGTCCAGCTCCGCGATTAAAAATTCCTCGGTCCGAATCAGCTCGTAGCGGTAGTCGGCCAGCGCAAGCCGAAGCCGGTAACCGCCGATATCGACGCCGAGAAACTTGTATTTGCCCGGGTTCGGATACAGCAGCACTTCCTTGCGCCCCAGGCCGGTGCCGACCCGTTCCCCTTCGTAAATATAATCGTCCAGCCCCAGCTTATGCGTTATTTTCGTAATCGAAGCTTGGGACAGTCCGGTTTTTTCCGCCAAAGCTTTGCGGGAGATGCCCCCGCTCTGCTGAATCGTTGTCAGTACGACTATCTCCGAGGCGTTGAGTTGCGTCACCACACTACAATCCCTTCGCGTTGTTTGTAGTATTGTAGCATATATAATTCACTTTGATAAATAATCTGGAAAGGGAGAAGACGACTTCCCGACAATAAAGCTGCAGGCCGATCCCTATTTCCGCTTAAAGGACGCCTTCATACGGGTGGTGGGTGACACTAACGGTTGAGCTGAGCATAACGGAAGCGGAACTTCCGCTAAACGGGAAAGTTCCCTGTTGCGCCCCCACTAACGGAACATGAAGTTCCGCTATAGGCTTGGGACGGACCGAATTCGCCCTCTTTTTGCGGGCTTAACGGAACTTTTGCTTCCGTTATCGGGGCGTTTCCACCCTCGCAGAAACAATAACGGAACAAACGGTTCCGTTATTCTTAAGCCAGACCAGGCAGGCACGCGAAAAACAAAGGCTCCCGCCGAACGAATTCGGCAGAAGCCTTTTGATCATCTATACTCTATCGCACCTCAACGGCCACTTCATCCGGCCGGTACACGGCCACGAGGCCACCTTCCCGGTCTGTGGCGAACATCACCGACCGTTCGCTTGGCAGGGCAAACTCGTACACGCGTTCCGTTGCCGGATCTTTTACCCGGATGGCGGCGCCTCTCCCGTATTCCGAAACGAACACGAACAGCGAACCGTCCCGGAACGCCAGCTTGCGTCCGTATACGCCGGCCAGATCGCCGCCCTGCTCCCAGACCAGCTCGGACCGGGCGCCGCACTCGGCTAAGACGTGCGCGTACAGCGCCCGCATCGACTCCGCCCTGTCGTTAAGCTCGACGGGTAAGCCTGTCCACAGCAGCTTTCCCTTCCCGATCCGAGCTTCAGTCAAGCCATGCGGCTCGTCTCCAGCCGCTCCGCCCGCGACGCTTCCGGCACAGGCCACTTCCTTGCACAGCTGCGCAATTTTCCGCGCGCCGTACGAGAGCGGCAGCGCCTTGCCGCCGATTACGAGCTCTTCCTCGCGCAGCACGTTCGCGAGCCGCCTTGTTCCGAGCTGCTCCGTCAGCCGCTCCACGGGCCGCCAATGCTCGTCGAGCCCGGCCGGGCCGGTCAGCAGCAGTGTACCGCCGTGCTCCCGCACATGACCGAGCAGCGTCTCTAGCGCCCCATCGCTGAAGTTGTGAGCGCTTGGCACGACGATCAGCTTGGGCGGTTGATCCGCCAGCGCGCTCAGCTCGTATTCGCTCATGGCGCGGAAATGAACGTTCAGCTCGTAGCAGAGCACGCGCGTCAAAGCGCTTGTCGCTTCAACGGCCAGCCTGCGGTTGGACAAATCGTTCGAGTACGGGAATACGACGACGACGTCCTCCAACGCGCGGCCCTCGAATAAATGGCCGATGTCGCCCATAAACTTGCCGAAATCGTACGAAACGTCCGCCTCCGGCTTTTGTGTGCCGTCCGCGCGCAGCGCTCCGATATTCGACTCGTTAACGTTGTTCATGTACATGTTCGTATGCCACAGCCATTGCACCGCTCCGGCGCCGCCGGTCGAGAACGAATAGGCGTATTTGCGCTCCAGAATGTTGCGCAGCTCCGTCTCCGACCGTTTCGCCCGGCCGTCCGGCGTTTCCACGTACATGATCCCGGTTTCCTGGATCAGATTCGGCTTATACGGCGTCTTGGTAAAAATGCCGTCCCATACGAGCTGATCCATCAGCCACCACGAGTGGTTCGTCGTATAATCGACCGAGCTCTCATACAGCAGCGGGGAAGGCCGCTGCGCTCCTAGCGCTTCGTCCTGGCCGACCGTAATGAGCTGGCCGGGCGCGATTGCGCGGATCGTCTCGCTGAGCTCCGCCGTCCACCGGTTCAGCATCTCCATGCCGAACAGCGAGTAATCGAGCCAGCGCGTCCCTTTTTTGCCGGAATGCATGTCCTGAATGTCGAAATTGATCTCGCCCGGCTCCGGCGGCGAAACGGCTTCGAAGCTCGGCAGCTCGGCAGGCGTATAGCCCCACCGCGTCTGAAGCTCGCGAATCGAGCCGTAGCGGGATTTCAGCCAGTCGATATAGGCCTTCTTTTCGAAGCTGTCCCGGCTGCTGCGCGGTCCTTCGAAAATGCGCTTCGGATCGAACATCGACGGCTCGTTGATCAGATCCCAGTGCACGTTTGCCGTTTCCCGGTGCCTCGACACAACCGCCGCGATTAACCGCTTCTGCGCCGCCACGCTGCGCGGATCGATATACGGATTCGTGCCCTCCCACAGCTCAGGAGTAAACGCGAAAAAGTTAAACGTCACCTCAAGCTCATGCCGTTTGCAGGTCAAAATGAAGGCGTCGATCGCACGAAGCACCTCCTCCGACGGATGGCCGTCTTCGTACATGACGTGACGGTAGCCGGTCCAGATGCCGGTGCGGATCATATTGATGCCCGCCCGCTTCATCTCCGCCATATCCCGGTCCCACACGGAGACGTTCGGCATAAAAATAAATTTGCGCGCCACGTCGGACGTCATGTACGTCATCCCGACGATCGGCAGCGGCTTGCCGTTTTTGCGGAAATAGTCGCGGTCGCATGTGAGCGCCTCGCCTTGCGCAAGCAGTTCGCGATCGAAGCCCCATACCGCTTGGCGCAGCAGCCGTACTTCGCCCTTGTCGGAGACAGCCGTAAGCTGCGCCGTATACAGGCCCGCCTCCAGACCGGCAGGTACGGTGACCGGAAGCATCGTCAGCTCCCGGCTGCCCGCGACATCAAACGTATGGGTCCACTCCGCTTCGCTTCCGTCCGCCGTCTGTTTGCCGAACCGAAACGTGCAGCTCCAGCTTTCATTCGTCTCAGCATCCGTCGAAGCGGCGCCGCCAAGCTGCTGAAGCTGGAAGCGGAATTTCGCCCGGTCGCCCGGATCGTACGAAGCATAAAGCGGCAGCAGCCACATCTCGGTGACGCCCCGCGAGCAGAAATCCGCCAAAGCGCGGAAAGCAGCCGCTCCGTCCTGCGACCAGAACTGCGACGTTAGCCGCTGATTAACAAACAGCCAGCGAGCCCCGGCGAACGTTCCCTTGGCGTGTTCGATCAGAACGACAGGAGCAGCTACTTCCCGCTTGTCCGGGGATATGCCTTTGACGAGCGGATATAAACGCGCATCCATCGGCCCGGCAGAGCCGCTTTCGTGCGGAATGTCGCTGGACCGCGTGACGTGCATGACCAGACTATATGTCGGCTCCACGGTAAGCAGCCCCGTATACGGCGCAAATAGCGGAATTTCGTCGAGCGCGGCCAAGCTTTCGATCGGAGCCGGGTCGACCTGCATCGCTTCATGAATAAGCAGCTGCCGGTGATAAGCCGTTTGCTCCGATTCGCAGGTCCAGCCGGCCTCGCTCCGGTATACCGGAAACCGGAACGGAGCGCCACCGGCGCTCACTAGTCCCCCGCCTCGCTGCAAATAGTCCAGTATCGCCGTCCAGGCGTCCTTCGGGAAGTACGGCGCGTGCAGGTTAACGAAGCAGCCGCCTTGCGTCGACAGCAGCAGCTCAGCCAGCGCCTCACCATCCGTGATTGTCGCCGAAGCGGCGAGTCGATCCAACAACGCGGCATCCGGGCGGTCGGAAGCGATTGGGAAGAGCGGGTCGTAAAACACGATCGTGCGGTTCATAGTCCATCTCCTTCATATACAAAACTGCGAAAAAAGCGCCAAAAGGGGAACGAACTCCTCTTTTAAGCGCTGCTTTTCGTTTGGGCATAATCGTTCGTAGGCTGACTCCACTTTTGGGGGATCAGTGTTTCGGGGCCCCCGAAAAGTACCCGGAATCTCCTGCGAAGCGTCGCGTCACTTTTTGGGGAATCTTATTCCATTCTCAGCCGCTTATACTGTCTCACCAAGCTATCCTCGTGCTGCACCATCCAGTCGGCGAGCGACTGCCGCATTTCCGCCAGAGCGCCCGTGTAACTCTCGTCGCCGATCAGGTTCGTCATTTCGTGCGGATCGACGGACAAATCGTACAACTCGTCCAGATCGCCGCAGTTAAACACGTACTTGAAATGCCCCTTGCGCAGCATACGCTGCGTAAACATCGCCGCCTCGAGACCGGCGCCCTCCGTGACGACGCAGTCCGGCCAATCCTGCACGGCTTCGCCAGCCAGCATCGGCGCGAACGAACGGCCGTCCGTTCCTTCAGGCGGTGCGCCGGCTCCCGCCAAATCGAGAATCGTGGCGTGGATGTCGCAAGTGCCGACTAAGCTCGATTCCGTGCGGGAGGCAACCTCTGCCATTCCCGCAGCCGGCTTGACGATAAGCGGAATGCGGCACGTTTCCTCGTACATGAAAAACGACTTGTCGCACAATCCGCCGTGAATGCCCAGCGATTCGCCGTGGTCGGCGGTAAAAATAATGACCGTGTTGTCGTACAAATCGTGCTGCTTCAAGTAAGCGATCAGTCTGCCAACCTGTTCGTCGATGCTGCTCATGGCCGCATAGTAATGTTTAATATACGGGACGAAGTCGGCCCATTCCTTCGTATTGCCTCTTTTGATTTGATGAATCGACGGTTTATCCTTGCCGTCGTCGTAGAAGTTCGGCCACGGCTCCAGCTCCACGTCCCGGTACATATCCAGAAAACGCTTCGGCGCGATATAAGGCTCGTGCGGACCCCAGAAGTTAAGCGAGAAGAAAAACGGCTGGTCTCTCTTACGGAAATCGTCGATAAAATGGATCGCGCGCTCCGTCAAGAAGTATTCGACCGTAGACTCGATCGGCGACGTCAGCTCGGAAGCGTAATGCCATTCGAAATGGCCGGTAATTTTGTTCTCTTCCTGCCACGTCAAGCCGTTATCCTGCAAATACTGACGGAACTGCGGGTAGGTCATCCCCCCGCCGCCGTGACCGGCAAAATCGTCGCCCTCGTAGCCGACGTCGGTCGGGAGCGATTTGAACCCTCCGGCAATATCGGCAAAACGGACATGCGCGAGGTTGCCTCGCAGAAATTGTCCCATTTCCGGTCCGAAGCCGAGATGCCACTTGCCGGTGTAACCGATGCTGTACGATTGCTGCTGCAATTGCCGGCTAAGCAGTCTCGGCGTGTCGGGCAGCTCCTGCACCATGCTGCCCATGCCGTAGCTGTTCGTCTGCATCCCGTGCTTGAACGGGTACAGACCGGTCTGCATCGACGCTCGGGCCGGCGTACATACCGGACAGCTCGCATAAGCGTTCGAGAACACGACGCTTTCTTCCGCCAAACGGTTCAAATGCGGCGTTTGACAGACAGTGCCGCCGTAGCTTTTCAGCGTGTCGACCCGCTGCTGGTCGGTCTGGATAAATAAGATATTCGGTCTGCGCTTTGCTGTCTCCGTTTGCCCCTGCGTCATACAATCATCCGCCTCCCAAAATGGTAATCCTGTAGCAGCATGCTGCAAGCCATCAGCGCTCCAGCTTCATCCAATGAAACACGCACTCGGCGAACAAGCTGTTCGCCCAAGCGAACCACGAACGCGTAAACTTGGCGGGATCGTCCACATCGAAGCCTTCGTGCATATAGCCGGTATCCGCGTCGGTCGCCAGACAGGTTTCGATGAGCGACCAGATCTCGTCCGGATCGCCGGACGTGAGCGCCTGCATCGACAAGGCGATATGCCATATATAACGGTGCGGCGTATGCGGACTGCCGATTCCTTTTGCCTGACTGCCTACGTAATAGTACGGGTTATGCTCGCTCAGAACGAACCGCCGCGTATTCCGTACAACCTCGTCGTCCTTATCCTTGTAGCCGAGATAAGGGATCGACAGCAAGCTCGGCACATTGGCGTCGTCCATCAGATTATGGTTGCCGAAGCCGTCCGTTTCGTACGCGTATATTTTGCCGAATTCCGGATGCAGCACCGTTCCGTACGTTTCGATGCCGTATTCGATCTCTTCCTTCAGCGCCAGCGCGTCCCGCTTCAAGTAGTTGTCCTGGAACACGGCTTCGGCAATTTCCGCTATATGGCCGAGAGCGACGGCCGCGAACATATTGGACGGGATTAAATAACCGAACGTACACGCATCGTCGCTCGGACGAAAGCCGGACCACGTCATGCCCGTATACTGGACCGGCATGCCCATGCCGTTATTGCGAAGCGTGTCCGACTTCGGTCCGGTGAGGCGGGTAAACCGGTAGGTCGACTGCTCGAAGTGGCGCTGCTCCGTAACCCACAAGCGGATTATGGTGCGAGCGGCCGTGCGGAACGATTCGTCCAGCGCCTCTTTCCTGCCCGTCGCTTTCCAATACGCATAGGCGAGCTCGATCGGATAACAAAGCGAATCGATCTCGTATTTGCGCTCCCAAACCCACGGGTTCAGCTCCGTCAAATCTTCCTCGTAGCGGCGATCGTTCGCCTCCGCGTTAAACGCATTCGCATAAGGATCGATGCCGATATAATAAAACTGGCGGCGCAGCAGTCCTTCGATCAGACTTTGCAGCGTCTCGTCCTCTTTAGCCAGCGGTACGTAATGGCGGACCTGCGCGCTCGAGTCGCGCAGCCACATGGCCGGAATGTCGCCTGTAAAAACGAACGTAGTGCCGTCCGGCATCCGTTTCGTCGTCGTTTCCAGCGTGTTGACATAACATTGCTTGAACATGCGCAGCAGCTTCGGATGATGAGCCAGCTTGCGGTCCGCTTCTTCGAACAGCTTCTCGATTGCTTGTGGAAGTTGCATCGTATAGTCTCCTTCGTGCATTATGCAAATGGCTTCCGCGCCGGATGGCCGGAAAGGCCGGCCTCCTCCCGCTCCAAGTAGCGGAAGGAGTTCCGGTTGTATCTAGATAATCCTGGTGCTCGGTCGACTCAAGATAAGCAAATGCCCAAAGTAACGATTTCGCTGCCCCGAACGGCCACGCTCGCTGACGAGTCGTCCGCCTCGATCGCCTCGCGGCGATCCTCTAGCACAGCGCTTTTGTAAAATCCGTTTGCACCCGGTATGCGACATGTCAGGCTCGTCTCGCTGCCGGACATGTTGAACCAGCGAACCATCCAATCTCCCGACGCTTCGCCAAGCTTCAAGCTGGAGAATGCCATCGCCTTGCCGCTCCATTCCAAGAACGAATGCGTGGACGGCAGCGTTCCGGCAGAAGCTTCGGTTTGCACCGTTTGCCACGGAATTTGGTACTGGTATGCTTCCTCGTAGGCGGCGTACGCAAGTTCTTCCCCGCCTCCGGCATGAGGGATCAGGCACAGCTCGGCCGTGCAAGCCATCAGGCACTGCGCTTCCGGCGTATGGAATACGCCCCAGTCGCCCAGTTCAGCCGTGGAACGCAGCAGCGTAACGGCGATCGTCGAACGTCCGTCGCGAAGCACTTCGTATTCCTGAAGGCCGTGATTCGCCACAGTCATGCCGCGCGTTTCGTCATGTACGCTGGCGAAAGCGTGTTGATGCTGGCAGTTGCTCGGATTTTTCCACTCCGCCGCAGGCTCGGTATCCCGCTGCGCTACCTCGAAAATCGAGTCGGCCCGGTGAACCGCGGTAACCGCGTCCGTCGGAACGAGCATCCGCAGCCGGTGATCCTTCGCCTTGTTGTCGAACGCCGCGCTGACGAGCACGCCGCGCCATTCCGCTTCGAGCCGGACCGTTACGCGAATGTCCATCTGCACGGTCTCCAGGCTCCGGCCCGCTTCCCGCATCGTGAAAGGCGTGATTTCTTCGATTTCCGTATGCAACCGCTCGTCGGCCGACACCGGAATATCCATCTTGTGCACGATCTCGAACGAAGCCCGGTAGCCTGCATCCTCGATCAAGCGGATGTCCGCCGCTTTCCCTTGCGTCGTTACCGTCACGCCGTCGGCGGTTTGCTTGTAAATATATTCGTTGCCCACGTCTCCCGTATCCTCGAGAACGCCAAGTCCTGCAAATACGCGGCCGCTCGTCTTCTCCGTAACGGTCAGCGATCCGTCGTTCTCGATCGCCACTTTCAAATACCGGTTTTCCAGCTCACGGCCGCCTGCGGCAACCGGCTCATAGCCTGCGCCGGATTCGGCGACAGCGTAAACGCCCGTTACCCATGCGAACGACTGGTATCCGAGCGACGGCACGCTGCTAGCGTGGAACGTAAGCCGGATTTTGCGTCCCATATAAGGCTGGCGGAACCGGTCATCGGGCAGATCGTAGCCGAACTGTACGCCTAAGTCCTCGAGTGTATGCGGCACAACCGCGCCCCGGTCATCGACGAGCGAACCGGCAGGAAGCGGCTTCGCCTTCAGCTCGCGCGCGATCTGATCCGGCGCTCCGGCGCTGAAATATTTCCGTTCGATCGTAAGTTCTACGGAAACGGTGCCCGAACGCTTCCAGCCGGACGTATTAAACACGACAAACGGATGAGCCCCCCCGTCGCCATACCCGGCAAACTTTGACGTATCCGCATGCGAAACGATCGCCTGCAAGCTGTCCGCCACGATGTTTGCCGCCACTTGGCCGCTTTTCTCGAAGCGCGTAACCATCTCGCGATGCACTTCGTCTACGCTGCAGCCGCATATGCTGTCATGCGGATGGTTCTGCATCAGCGTCTTCCAGCCGTATTCCAGCAAATGGCCCGGGTACGAGTGGCCAAGCGAAGAAGCGAATGCCGCCAGCGGCTCCGCGACCTTCTCAAGCAGCGTCTGGACGCGGTGATTCATCTGCTTCAAATAAATGCGTGACGACGCCGTATTGACGAGCGTATACCAGCCGGCCGTCCGCTGGCTGCGCAGCTCTCCGCGGATGACGGACAGATCGGCGGGCAGAGACGCCTTGACCGCGTTCACATAGTCCTCGAAGTTCGAATGCACGAACTTCACGTCAGGGTACAGCTTCTCCGCCGTGCGGATCGCTTCGGACATATCGGTCTGCACCGGCTGATGGTCGCAGCCGTTCATGAACAGCAGATGCGGCGTGGAGGCAAACTTGTCCGCGCTGCCCAGCTTCGCGTCCCAGTACTTTTTCGCCGCTTCCGGGTCGGTCGGCACTTCCATGCCGTTGCAATACCAGTTCGCGAACAAAATGCCGAGCACGCTCGACCCGTCCGGAGATTGCCACATCATTTCCGAATAAGGAGACTCGTATTCACCCGGTTCTCCGACCGTATTGTTGAACCCGGTCGGCGTTACTCCGCGGCCGAATACGGCGGTGTCGATACCGGCCTGAAGCAGCAGCTGCGGGGCTTGCCCCATGTTGCCGAACGAATCGGGGAAATAGCCGATTTTGCATATCGCTCCGTACTTCGCCGCGTCGAGGTGTCCGTATTGCAAATTGCGGACGTTCGCCTCGCTGCTTGTCAAAAACTCGTCCTGAAGCACATACCAAGGGCCGATAACGAGCCGTCCTTCGGCAATATGCCGGGCGAGCCTTTCCTTTTGGTCGGGCCGTATGGCGAGATAATCGTCCAGTATGATCGTTTGTCCGTCCAGATGGAAGCTGCGGAACTCCGGATCACGCTCCATCGTATCCATCAGCGTATCCATCAGCTTGACGAGCAGATGACGATGCGTCTCGAACGGCAAATACCATTCTCTGTCCCAGTGGCTATGCGATATAATGTGGGCCGTTTTCACTTGATATATGTCCTCCCTTGTATCCTGATCGATCCTTTGTATCTATGCCCGCATGGACGCAGAAAAGAGAGGCGCGGACCTCTCTTTTCTTGTTGGCTCAGGCTCCCGCCTGCTGCCCCAGCTCTGCGTACCACCGGCGAACGTCCTGCTCCAGGCGGCTTGCGATATCGGGATATTGGTCCTTCAGATTCACGCGCTCGCCCGGATCGGCTTCCAGATCGGACAAATGAATCTCATCCGGCTGCGTCCGGTTGAAATCGAGCTTGCCGCCCAGCACGAGCTTCCATTTGCCTTCGCGCACGGCGAGCTGGCTGCCGTACTCCCAGAATATTTGACTGTGCGGCGTGGCAGCTCCTTCCGTCGCCATCTTCACGACGCTGGTGCCGTCGATTTCGCCGGCCACCGGCGCCGGAAGTCCCGCAAATTCGAGCACCGTCGGCACGATGTCGGCCATCATGCCCGCTTCGCTGCATACTTGCGCGGACGGTATCGCCTTCGGATAGACGAGAATCGCCGGCTCGCGAATGCCGCCCTCGAACAGGGATGCCTTGTGTCCGCGGAAAATGCCGGCGCTGCCGCCGTAGTACACATCCTCCGTGCCGTCCAGGAAGTTGCGCGCTTCCGAGGAAGGGCCGTTGTCGCTAGAGAAAAAGATGATCGTGTTGTCGTACACGCCGGCCCGCTTCAGCGCGGCAACGATGTCGCCCACGCCGTCGTCCACGGCGGAGATCATAGCCGCCATCAGCATACGGTCGTACGGCAAATGACTGTAACGCTTCATGTATTTTTCCGGGGCATGCATCGGATAGTGCGGAGCGTTATAGGCCGCATACAGGAAGAACGGCTGCTCGCTGCCCTGCTCGATGAAGTCGACCGATTTGTCGGTAATGATGTGGGTCATGTATTCGCCGTCGCGCCATACCTCTTCGCGGTTGCTCCACAAATCGTGCACCGGGTTGACATTCGGTACGCCCCAGTAAAAAATATGCGAATAATAGTCGATACAGCCGGCGTGGAAGCCGAAGTAATCGTCGAATCCGCGCGCGTTCGGCTTGGCGTTGTCAGCCGATCCGAGATGCCACTTGCCGTACAGAGCGGTCCGGTAGCCGGACTGCTTCAGCCGTTCGGCCAGCGTCTTCTTTTCCTGCTTCAGCCCGCCGGTTCCTCGCTTGCCGCCAAGAATATGGCTGACGCCGGCTTTGGCCGGATACAGACCGGTGAGCAAGGCGGCTCGGGACGGCGAGCAGACGGGCGAATTGGAATACCAGTCGGTAAAACGAACCCCGTCCTGGGCAAGCGCGTCCAGATGGGGGGTCCGAATGACATCGGACCCGTAGCATCCCAAATCGCCATACCCCAGATCGTCGCAATAAATGACAACGACATTCGGTTTAGTCACAGCGATCACACCTTTAAGCGATTTATTTGGTTTTGTTCCAGCGATCGTAAGCGTCTTGGTAAATTTTCAGCATCTCGTCGAGGCCCATCTTTTTGATCGTATTCACATAGTCGTCCCATTTCGTCAGCGGCTCTTGACCGACGATGAATTTCGCTTCCATTTGGTCGACGTACGTTTTGATGTCGGTTTTAACGACGTTCAGACGTTTTTGCTCTTCGTTGCTGAAGTATACGTCCGGATAATCGCGTTTCGCGAAAGGATCGAGCTTATCGAGCACCATCTTGTTGTAATCCGGCGCTTTGCCGTTATCCCGCTTCGAGTCGAAATCTCTTTCCTTGATGAGCGGCAGTTGTCCGCCTACGTCCGGAGTCAGCTTGCCGCGGTATTCTTCGGCGTTGACGCCTTCCGGAGATACGAACGTCCATTTTGTTTTCGCGTCGTCGAGCCATTTGTAGCTGTTGCCGAGGAATCCGAGACGGCTTCCTTCGTCCGAGTACAGGTAGTCGACCCAACGGATCGTCGCTTCCGGGTTTTTGTTCTGATTCGTGATCGCGAACGTACCGCGGCGAATGTTCGAGGCGCGAAGGGCAAGCTTCTCGCTGCTCACCGGGCTCGTCAGAGGTCCGAGCATCGGGTGCTTCAGGTTGTCTTCCGGCTTCGCTACTTTCAGCACGAGGTCCGGAGCCGAGCCGGCGAATACGCCGAGCTGATTGCTGTTGCCTTTGGCGGCCATTTGCTGCGACGTTTGCACGAACATTTCGCCATCGAGCAGCTTTTCCGAGAACAGCTTGTTCAGGTAGGCCAAATATTCCTTATAGTTCGGTTGAACCGGGTTGTAGCGGACTTTGCCGTCCTTCACCTCGACCTCGCGGCCAAGCAGGCCGAATGCCGGAAGCAGGACGCCGTCGAAGTTGTTCAGCTTGACGTTGGACATTGGAATTTCGTCGGCTTTGCCGTTTTTGTTCGGGTCGCCGTTTTTGAACGCCTTGAGCAGCTCGTACAGCTCGTCCGTCGTTTGCGGCACTTTCGTGATGCCGAGGCTTTCCATCCACTCGCCGTTGATCCAGAACCGGTTCGGCACGAAGGCGCGCGGCTGGTCGATGATCAGCGGCAGCGAGTAAATATGTCCGTCCATAGCCGTAATCGATTTTTTGATATCCGGGTTCGCTTCCATCCGCTTCTTGAAGTTAGGTGCGTACTTCTCGATCAGCCCTTCGAGCGGGATCAGGTAGCCTTGGCTTCCGTAGGTTACTTCGTCGTCGGGAGTCAGTCCCGCGTTGAAGAATACGTCCGGCAGCTGACGGCTCGCAAACGCGAGGTTTTTCGCTTCCTGGTAGTTCGCGGCCGGAGGCGTGTTGAACTCGAAATGAATGTTCGTCATTTTTTCCATTTCCTTGAACAGCGCCATTTCGTTCCAAGGACCGTGAATCGCCGCTTTCGCGCCCATCATGTTCAGCGTAATTTTGTCGTTGACGATCGGATAGTTTTCGGCATTGAAATTTTTCGGCGCTCCGCTGCCTTCCGTTTTCGGAGCCTCGTTCGTTTTGCCGGAGCAGCCTGCGAGCAGAACAGCGCCGCTTACTGCGGTAACCATGCTTACTTGAAGCCATTTCTTCATCTTCGTTTTCCCCTTCCCTTTTTGCAAGGTTATTTGTATAAGATGATTCCTAGTATATGTGAACCGTTCCCGTCAGCCTTTGACGGAACCGATTAACACGCCTTTCATGAAAAAACGCTGCATGAACGGGTACACAACAATGATCGGCAAGCTCGATACGATCATGACCGCATATTTGATAATGTCGGCGATTCTCGCCTGCTTGGCCATCGCTTCCATATCGTCCCCGGTCATCATCATCGTGTCGCTCATCTGGTTTTGTACGAGAATTTCGCGCAGGATAAGTTGAAGCGGGTACAAGCTTCTGTCCTTCAGGTAAATGATCGCGCTAAAGTAGCTGTTCCAGTGGGCTACGCCGTAATACAGCGCCATTACCGCGATAATCGGCGCGGACAGCGGCAGCACGATTTTAACAAACAGCATCGTATTCGAGCAGCCGTCGATTTCCGCCGACTCTTGAAGCTCCCGCGGAATATTCGTCTGGAAGAAGGTACGGCATATGATCAGGTTGAAAACGGCAACCGCATTAGGGATTACAAGCGCCCAAACCGTATTCAGCATGCCGAGATTGCTGACAAGCAGGAAGGTCGGAATCAGACCGCCGCCGAAAAACATCGTAAATACGATCAGTCCCATCATGACGCCGCGCCCCTTCAAATCTTTGCGCGATAAGGCGTAAGCGCCCGGAATTGTGAACAGCAGGTTGATAAACGTGCCGAGCACCGTGTACATGATCGTGTTGCGGTATCCGATCCAGATTTCCGGATTTTGAAAGACGCGTTGATAGCCCTCGAACGTGATTCCTTTCGGAAACAGCCACATCTGGCCCTGGTTCACATAGACCGGATCGCTGATCGAGGCGCTGACTACATAAACGATCGGATATAGGACGATAATGAGAATGGCGAACAAAAACAGTTTGTTAAAGGCGCCGAATATCCGGTCCGACAAAGCTTCTCTATTCATTGTTGACCACCTTCCCTTACCACAAGCTCGTTTCGTTCAACCTTTTGGCAATCCGGTTGACCGTGAGCAGCAAAATGAAGTTGATGACCGAGTTGAACAGACCGATCGCCGCCGAAAAACTGAACTGTCCTTGCACAAGACCGCTCCGGTATACGTAAGTGGAAATAACGTCGGACGATTCCAGGTTGAGCGGATTTTGCAGCAAAAATACTTTTTCGAAGCCGACGGACATGAAGCTGCCCACGTTCAGAATGAGCAAAATGACCATCGTCGGCACAATACTCGGCAAATTGATGTGCCATACCCGCTGAAACCGCGTAGCGCCGTCAATCATCGCCGCTTCATGCTGCTGCGGATCGACACCCGCGAGTGCGGCCAAATAAATGATCGTGCCCCAGCCCATGCTCTGCCATACGCCGGATAAGACGAATACCGACTTGAACCAACCCGGCTCGGTCAGAAACGGCACCGGTTCGCCGCCAAACGCCTTGATCGCCAGGTTGATAAGCCCCGAACCCGGGGAAGTGAAAGCGATAATCATACCGGCCATAACGACAACCGAGATGAAGTGCGGGGCATACGTTACAGTTTGCACCCATTTTTTGAACGCACCGTCGCGCAGCTCGTTCAGCGCCAGCGCCAGCAGAATCGGAACGGGAAAGCCGACGACCAGCTCGTACAAGCTGATGCCGAGCGTATTTTTGATCAGCGTCCAAAAATAGTATGAATCGAAAAACCGTTTCAAATGCTCCAGGCCGACCCAAGGACTACCCCAAATTCCAAGACTGGGCGTATAATCGCGGAAAGCGATCTGCACGCCGTACATCGGAAAGTAATGGAAAATAATAAAGTACGCCATCGTCGGCAAAACGAACAAATATAGCTCCCAATTTTTACGAATCGACTTCCATCCTCTGCGCCGCCCCGTTTGTTTCGATAGCTCCGGAGCTGCCCGCTCCGTCTTGACTGCCATGTCTTTCGTTCCCCCCAACTACTCGCGGTTTATGGAGTTTATGTTAACCCTGAGTTAGCGCTATCGTAAATTTGTAGTTCGTGTTTCGAGCTTGTTGCATTTGACAATCCCGCACGGTTCAAGGCATCCGGGGCACGGATATGTATTTCTTGCGGCGATTGTTGTTTTTTTTGAAAGGAACATTTGGTACAAAAAAAGACCTGCCCCGGTACACTTCCGTTTAGAAGTGGCCTCTGGGCAGGACAATCGGATCGGGCTCAAACGAACGAATACCGAAGCTTTAAGTGTTAAGCTTGCGGTATTGTCCGAGCGTAATCCCTTCTGAATTTTTGAATTTTCGCATAAAATTAGGTACGTCCGAATAACCGACACTGGCGATAATATCCTTGATTGCAATATCCGTAGTCCGCAGGAGGCGTTTCACTTCCTCCATCCGCAGCTGGGTGACGTATTCCGTAAACGTATAGCCGGTCTGTTCCTTCATGAAACGGCTGAAGTACGACAGCGACATCTGGAAATGATCGGATATTTTTTCCAGATTAAGATCGTACAGCTTGAAATTGTCGCCGATATAGCTCAAAATATCGCGTCCGAGCTCACTGTTTTTGTTTTCCTTGCTGGCGTTCGCGTGGTCGCAAATATCGCCGATCAACCCGTACATTCCTTTGCCGAGCTGTTCGAGCGACGTAAATTCGGTAAGCATCTGCCGGTGCTCCGGCTGGATTGTGAGCTGCAGCTCGTTCATCGTCCGCAAAAACGTATTGATCAGATCGAAGCACATGCAGCGCAAGTAAAACAGCGATACTTCCTTGCCCTTCAGATCGCCGAGCAGCGTTTGCAGCGAAGCTTTCGCCGCCTCCTTGTTGCCCTGCTTCATGCTCTGTACGAGCCGGATCTGCTCCTCCACGGAATACCAGTCACTGCTATCCTGAAGCTGCGAGATCTGATCGAAGAAGATGATGTCGCCCTTTCGCCCGCGGACGCTGTATTCGATCGCCGCCGACGCCTCGATATAGGACCGGTTGACATAAAGCAGCTCTGTTACCGGGTTGCCGACTCCAATCGAGGGACGAATGCCGCTGCACTGCTCGAACAAGCCCGCTATATCCCGAACGGCTTCCTCCTGGTAGACACGGGTGCAGTCGAAGCCCGCCTCTGTGCCTACGAGCATAACGATCGCGTTGTCCTGAATCATCTCGACCCCGTAGCGCTCCGCGTGCGGCAAATCCGCATCGGTTAATACACGGAGCAGCTCCTCCCGGCTTTGCGTGGATATATACTCGCCCCCGCCTACCGAAGCAACGGCCACGAACCAGGTCGTTCCCGCGAACTCGAACTTTTCCCGGGCAATAAAAGCGTCCAGCTCCTGCCGGTTCTGGAATGCGCCGGCCAGCAGCTTCACGAAAAACTGCTCGCGGATGATCGGCCGCTGCAAATCGATCTGTTCCATTAAATGCTCGGTCGCCCGGACCGAATCGCGGATCAGATCGAGCTCGCTAACTTTGCGCCCTGCCTCCGTGGCGGTACCGCCCTGCAGCGTGCGGACGTGATCCGCAATGCTGCGGATCGGCCGGTACTGGCGCGACGACAGCAGCATCGCGATGCCGATGCCTACCACGACGACCGCAAGACATACAAGCAGGATAAAAGTCCGCATTTCGAGAACGCGGCCAAGAAACTGGCTTGTCGGCATCGCCGCAACGTAGGACCAGCCGGTAATGCCGGACTTTACATTCATGAGCGAATAGCGCTCTCCTTGAAACGAAACGTCATGGATGCCCTGCTCGTCGTTCTGCGCGAGAAACTGCTTCGCATCCGCTCCGGCCAGCTTCGATTCGCGGCTGTTGGAGACGATGACGTTGTTTTGTGCGTCAGAGATGTAAACACTTCCATGAAAATCACCGAGTATCGGTCCGACCAGATCGGCCAGCACCCGCTCGCGCACGAAGAAAACAACCGTGCCGTAAGGCGACTGGCTGTTGCGCGGAATTGGAAACATAAAGGCGAGCATCGTCTGCTTCCCTTCGCTTCCGGATATGCGGGTGTCCATCCGCTGAATTTTCGCTAGCTGCAGCTCGTTCATCATCTTCATTAGGCTCGCCGAGTCCATATCCGTGAACTGAAACGTACGCTGCGTAAACGTATCGAACGAGTTCAGCCCGCCCGATGTATACAGCTGCGTATCGCCGTGGAAATACAGCGTCAGCTCATCGACGATCGCGTTGTTCGCCTTATACTTGCCAAGCTCCTCGATCGCTTCGATTTCCTTGTACGTGCCGTTCTTCACCATGAATGGCGTCAGCTTCGAATCGATCGACAAACGCGCCGCCGTATTGTCCAACCCTTTGGCCAGCAAGTCGAACGAGTTCATAACCTGATTAAGCTTGTACATATTGGACGACTCGATTTCGCTTTTGAACTTGACGACCGCATTGTAATAAACGACAACGCTCAAAATAAGGAACGGGATCGCGAATATGAGCACGTGCGACAAAAAGATTTGCTTGAACAAGCGGGAACGGCTTAGGCTTGATTTCAAAAGGCTGCCCTCCTTTTTGTCTGTTTTTGTCGATGTTTCTATTATAAGCGCAAACTTTCGTTTTAGTAAAACCGGCGGCCGTAATCTCGCCCTCAAAACCCTGGATAGCGATTACCCTGTACCGGACTCGTCCCCCGTTGCCGGGCTTCCCGTTTTACCGTACAATAGAGGCTGTAACGACCGCTATATTACTTTCGTCGTATTCGTCGCCAAGGAGTTGCATCTAGTGAAGAAGAAAGTATGGCTTGGTACACTGCTTGCCTTCGCGGCACTTATCATCGTGGCCGGCTACCGGTTTATGACGGACAAGAAAGCGGATCTCGTCATCATCGGCACGGAGCTCGAAGGGATGTACATGGCCAGACGGGCGCACGATCTCGGCCTGAAGGTCACCGTACTCGAGCCGGAGGAGAAGGTCGGAGGACAACTGCTCCTCGGCGAAATGCTGTATCTCGACGAGACGTTCGACGACAAGGGCAATTCGCTCGTTCAGGGCTCGATCAAGCAGCTTTTCCATGATTATTATGCAGGACAAATACGCAAGCTTGGCGATTTCGAGAACTATTTCGGGTCGCTGACCAAGCCTATACGGATCGTCAAACAAGCGAAGCTGACTGCGGCCAGCCGCGAGAACGGGGCCGTCCGGTCGCTCACCTATACGAACGACAAAGGCAGGGCACAAACGATCGAGGCCGATTATTTCGTGGACAATACCGATAACGGCGCTCTCGTCAACCTGCTTGGCGTCGAACGTTTGCCCGGCTTGGAAGCGCTTTACCAAAATCCGGAAAAAGAATATATGAGCGCCACCTATATGATGAAGTTTAAAGGCGTCGACTGGCAATCGTTTTATGGCTCGTTCTGGAAAATGAACAAAGCGGAGCGCATGACACTGTACGGCCCGGAAACATATGTGGACGCCAATATTGCCTACGGCTTCCCGCCGATCGTCGCCCGCTACGAGCCGAAAAACCCGGACAAGGTCAATCTGCGCGGGCTGAACATCCTGAACCAAAAAGATGGAGATATTATTATCAACGCCCTTCAGGTATACGACGTGGATCCGAGCGATCCAGCGACCGTGGAAAAGGCTATGGCTTACGCCCGCGAAGAAATGCCGCGCATCCGCGATCATTTGAAGCAGCATATTACCGGCTTCCAAAATCTCGAGCTGAACGGCGAGCCGGAATATTTGTACGTCCGCGAATACAATCATTACCCGACCGAGTATACGCTGGAGGCATCTGACCTGCTCGGCGGCGAGATGTTCTGGGACAACGTCAGCGTCGGCGGCTATTTCATCGATATTCAGGGCTCGCGCTCCAACCGCGAAGGATTCGCCATCGGCCGCCCGGACCGATACGGCATGCCGCTCCGCAGCTACTTGCTGAAGGAGACGGACAACGTGATTCTCACCGGCAAGCTGGTCGGCGCCACGCCGGTTGCCTACGGGAGCGCGCGTATCCAGCCTAACGGGGCTCTCGCAGCGGAAAGCATCGGCGTACTGCTCGCCCGTCTCGAGCATACGGGAATCGGGCTGAAGCAGGTAACGCCGGACATCATGAACAGCTTCCAACAGGAGATGCGCGACAAATACGGCGTCGAGCTGCAGCCGGGCAAAGGAGTAAGCAAAATCGAGGGCATGTCTCCTGAGGACATTGCTGAGCTGAATGCCGGGCATATTACGCTGCTTGCGAACCAAAATCAGGCGCGCACGCTGCCCTTCATCCGCGTCTATTACAATAACGAAGAAGTCAAATTTACGGCGCACAAGCCGGTGATCGTCGACGGTAAGACGTGGACGCCTGTGGAGGAGCTACTCACTGCATTCGGAGCGCGTAACATACGGATCGATCTGGACCGCGGGGAGATCCGCTACACGCAGGTGAACGATCCCGGCCGGCTGCGGACGATCGTAGCCCCGATTCATATTCTGAACAACCGGGTGCTCATCAACCTGCGCGAGATCAGCGATCTGTTCGGATATAAGACGTATTGGGATAATAAAAATCGGGTTATAACCATCTATAGCGATGAAACGGCACCCCCTGCGCTTTGAAAGCGTGGAGGGTGTTTTTTTAATTAAAATAATTCCAAAATAAGTATTGCTTTCATTGCGATGTGTGCATATAATAAAACCAACTTACTTAACATACATTTTAGTATATAAAGTTTATTTAAAAAAGCGAGGGATCACTATGAACAGGCAAAAACCGCAAGTTGTCATGATAACGGGAGCTTCCAAAGGGCTCGGCAGATCGCTCGCCCTGGCGTTTGCCTCGCAAGGAGCGAAGCTAGCCTTGTGCGCTCGAGGCGCGGCCGGCCTTGAAGCCGTCAAACGCGAGGCCGATGATAAGGGGGCGGCTTCCGTGTTAACCGCAGTCGCGGACATTGCCTCGGCGCGCGACGTCGAACGGTTCGTTGCGCTGACGGAGCACGAGTTCGGCCGCATCGACGTCCTGATCAACAACGCTTCGGCGCTCGGCCCGAGCCCGATGCCTATGCTGCTTGACTATCCCGAGGACGATTTCGCAGAGGTACTGCGAGTGAATGCGGTCGGCACCTTCCTCGTCACCCGCCGCGTCATCGCCGGTATGCTTCGCCGGGGAAGCGGCTCGGTCATCCATGTAACCTCGGAGGCGGGAAGCACCGGTTATGCGGGATGGGGCGCGTACGGCATCTCCAAGTTTGCAGTGGAGGGCATGACCGAGACGTGGGCTGCGGAAGTGGAAGGTACGGGCGTTACGGTTAATATGGTCGATCCGGGCGAGATGAACACCGACATGCACGCGCTGGCTGTGCCGGACTGCGACTATGCGCTAGCCGAGCCGGACGAGGTAACGGAAGTATTTCTGTACTTGGCTTCGGATGAAGCCAAAGCGATAAACGGCCGCCGCTTCGAAGCGCAGACGTTTCGCAGCGGAGACGAGGAAGAAGCCGGCGTATAGCCCTAAGGAGGTGAACCATCATGGAAGCAGCGTCCTATACATTTGAGCTGCCAGTAGATCGCAATGCCGGCGCCCCGCCGGAAAGACGGGGCGTGCGCAGAGACCGCGTACGGCTGCTCGTCCAATCCCGGGCCGGCGGCGAGCTCCGCCATTCAAGCTTTCACCGGCTGGCCGACCATCTGCGGCCCGGAGACTGTCTCGTTCTGAACGAAAGCCGGACGATTCCCGCTTCGCTGAAGGCGCGCCGTTTCGCTGGCGACACTTATATAGATACGGTGGAGGTGCGTCTGGCTAAGCAGATAAGCGACGGCGTCTGGGAAGCGCTTCTGCTGGAGACGGAGGCGGCAAACAGCAGCCTCCTCTCGCTTCCCTCTCCCGCCAAACTCTATGCAGGCGAAACGCTTCGCTTCGCTTCTACACTTACCGCAACAGTGGAGCGGCGCGCGGGCAGCGCATTCGCCACGCTGCACTTCAACATGGCCGGTCCCGACCTGTTTGGCGCGTTTTACGAGCTCGGGGAGCCGATCCGCTACGAATATACGGAGCGGCCGTGGCAGCTCGATTATTACCAGACCGTATACGGAACGGTTCCGGGCTCGGTCGAGATGCCGTCCGCCGGGCGCGCGTTCAGCTGGGAGCTGCTGTTCGGCTTGCGGCTCCGAGGAGTTCGCATCGCTTACGTGCAGCTGCATACAGGACTGTCCTACTTGTACGGCTTCCGGCTCGATCCGGCGCAGAATGCCGAATCGTACGCCGTCTCCCTAGAGGCGGCGGAAGCGATCAACCGCTCCAAGTCGGACGGAGGACGCATCATCGCGGTTGGAACGACCGTCGTCCGCTGCCTGGAAGCGGCGGCGGGGCCGGATGGCGTGCAGGCCGGAGCCGGGCAGACGTCGTTGTATATCAACGAATCGTACCCGCTGCGGGTGACTGATGGCCTAATCAGCGGCTTCCACGAGCCTGAGGCGAGCCATCTGCATATGCTGTCGGCGTTCATCGGCCTAGAAGAGCTCGGGCGCGCCTACGATGAAGCAATCCGGGCGGGTTATCTGTGGCATGAATTCGGAGACGTGCACCTGATGCTGTAACGGTTTCGCGCAGGCCCGTGGTGGGGCAGACGGATGCGGGACAGTAGCTGCCGGGTGCTAGCGTCCTTTGATAGCGAGAATTGCCTCTGCAAGCGCATCGCGGTTGTCGTCCAGCCACTTCAGCGGCCCTTCGATGCCGCCGGTCAGTACGCCGACCGACCGCTCCGGCGGAACCTTCGCCAGCGCCTGCACACGGCTGTGCAGCAGCCTTGCAGCCATCAAGTCAGGGAGGACGGCCGCTTCCGCTTCGGTCAAAACTTCCCCCGCCTCGCGCGTATACGCACACAGCGCCGCGATCGCCCGCTCGAAGTCGAACGTACAGCTCTGCACGAGCGAATAAATGCTGCCGCCATCCAGCGGTCCGGCGCGCAGCGCGGCGAAGTATATGACCAGGTCGGCGATGTCGCGCAGCCGGGGCTGCTCGCAAATCCAGTCGAAATCGTATACAGCGCTTACGGCATCCCCCCGGAATGCGACGTTGGCGGGATGAAAGTCGCCGTGGACGATTGTATGCGGCAACCGGTCATACGCTTCGTCCGGAAGCTCGCGGCATAATCTCTCGGCCCGCTCCAGCATGAGTTCGATCGTGAGCCGTTCAGACGCGGTCATTCCTCTGTCGCCCAGTAAAACACGTCGGAGCGCTTCCGCCGTTGCGGCCGGATCGTCAAAACGCGGAAGCGGCTTACGGACAGACGGGCGAAATCCCACAGCCGCCCGGTGCAAACGGCCGAGCATCGCTCCGGCCCTTTCGAGCTGCCCGGTTCTTAACGGCTCATACGCCTCTCCGCCCATATACGGAAACAGCTGAAACGTCGCCTCTACCATCCTGCATCGCCGCGAGCCGCCCACTGTCGGCAGCGGAACGGGAACGGGAAGGGCGGCGCTTTCCATGTGCAGCAAATATTGCTCCTCGTAGTCAAGCCATCCGTCACCGCTATATTTGGCGCTGCGTCTGCGCAGGATGAACGTCCGCCCGTCATGGCGGACTGTGTAATTGCGATTGGCCGTGCCGCCAAAAAGCGGTTCGACCGCTGTATCCGGCGGGAACCCGTAAGCGTTCAGCGCCTCCCGGGTCTCCATGTTTTCGCGTTCGTCTTTCACTGGCTTCCCCTTCTTTCATCAGCGATTATGGGACCTTCCTGACTCTTTCTTTATTTATTATAGCTGGTTTTTACATACCTTTTTAAGTTCGCCGACATAAATAAGCCGAAGCGAGCCGGCTGCGGCTTCGTGCGCCGTTTGCCCAGCCCGGCTTCGGCCGGTACCGTTATTTCCGTTTTTTGAACTTTACTCAGTCGGCCCAAAATGCGGCTAAGGCTTGATCGCGATCGGATACGATCTGCCGACATCGATCGTGTCTCCCGAACGGGACAACTCGATCGTATAGCGCTCCAGTCGGGGAGCCGGAATGTAGACATCCAGGTGCGGCTTGTTCAAGTAATCTTCGGCTATGCCGAATCCGCTCACAAGGAACGCTTCCCGATCCTCTTTGGTTTTGCGGATGTAGGCTTCCAATCTTTCTTGTTCCCATTCCCCGCTCAAATCCTCTTTCTCGGCTATATCGAACGATACGCCTTCGAGCGACGTTTGCCCGGGGCGGTCCTTTTTCATTTTCAGATGCAGATAGCCGCGGCTGTCGTAGTCGGCCCCCTCGATAACAAGCTCCCGATTTTTGAATCGGACCGATTTCGGAAAAGCCTCATCCATCGCCAGCTCGACACGCCCGCTCGGCTCCATCTCGCTTATCGTCATTTTCCCGATATATAGCGTAAGCGATCGAATATCTCGGTCGAAGAAAACGGACGATGAAAACGGAAGCTGCAGCTTCCCGTCTTCCAGCAGCAGTCCCGGCCCCGAAGGGTCATATCGGTATATGCGGCCCTTATCGTCTTTCAAATACGGCGCTGTTTCGTCATCCCGCGGGAAATCGAACTGCCAGCCTTTTGGCCCCTGCACAATGACGTTCATCGTCGTCGGCTGGATCGTCAGCTTGTTTAGCGGCATTTCGCCGAAATCGGGGTCTCCTATTGCAAGGCGGCTGTCCGGTTCCAGTACGCGGTTATGCAACAGCTTGCCCGGCTCGATCGGAATCTCAATTTGACCAAGCTCCTTCCAGTCGGAGCGACGCGCCGCCCGATCCGCCGTATGCTCAATGACCGTCAGCCGAAGCTCGGTGCCCTTCTGCAAAAATTCCTCGGCCATGCCCGCGGCCAGCTGGAATTTGTACGACTCCTGCAGCACCGGCTTCCCGCCTCCGTCGGTCGTCGCCGCGATCGCCCCCGCCGTTGTCGATCCGCTTCCGCTGAGGTTGCCCGGATGGATCTTAATGTCAACCGATCTTTGCGGATCGGTTACGTCGAAGTCGTCGCTGGCGATAAAGCTTTTGAACAGCAGCTCTTCGTCCGTCAAGTATATATCGCTGATCGTAATGACCGTACCGCCCGTCTGCCAAGTAACCGGCGCGATCGGTGTATAACCGTTGTTCAGCGCCGTTTGGACGCCGTCACGCTCGCGGACTTGAGTCAGCCAATCGACGGCAAGTTCAAATCCGGGCACGGGCACCCCTTTTACGAACGAGGCGAACGCCGGAGATACTTTCACACCGGCCGTCAGCGTCGCGATCACCAGAAGTGCAGCCGCCGCGCTTTTATATAGAACGGGGAGACGGCGTCTTCGGATGCGTCTTGGCGCAGCCACGGTCGGACGATCAACAAATTCTCCCTTTTCAAATTTGTCTGGAAGCTCCTCCGCAAACCGGAACAGCGATTCCGGCACGGGAATGTCCTCCAAAGCCTTCTTTAGCCTCAATCTCATTTCCGTCTCTTGTTTCATACGGGAATCTCCTTCGTTTGGGGCCGTGCACGGCCCAGCATGCCGCCAAGCTTCAGCCTGGCGTGGTACAGCCGCGACTTGACCGTGCCTTCCTTAATGCCGAGCAGCTCGGCGATTTCGTCGATCTGCATCTCTTGAAAATAATATAGCCCTACGACGATGCGCTGGTTCACTTCCAAGTCCATAATCGACTCGAGCAGAAACGCGGATTGCTCCTTGCGGAGCAAATCGTCGAGCGGCGAAGCCGAACCGTCTTGAATATCCATCTCGTCGATATCTATGTTCATTTTATAGCTCTGCTCTTTGCGGGCGATGTCGATCGAACGAAGCGCAATCAGGCGGCTGAACCAGCCGCTTGGACGGACGATGTCCCGGCCGCTCATGATTGCGGCATACAGCTCGATCAGCGCGTTTTGCACCGCTTCCTCAGCCAGATGCTTGGACCGCAGCATCATATAAGCGGTGCGGTAAGCTTTCGGAATGAGCGAATTCGCCAAGCTCCGGAACGCCTCTTTATTGCCGCCGCGGACTTCCTCCCACAATTTCCGTTCCGCTTGCAAGTCCATGAAGCCACTCCTTTGTTATTGTTCCTATAGGATAGGCGTAAGCAGCCGGCATTCGGTTCATGTATTCGGCAAATTATTTATCGAAGTAACGCTGCAGCATGCCCCATAGTGCCTCAGACGTAACATAAGGCTCACCGGCATTGAGTCGCTTGACAAGCCGGGTGCCCGGCCGATTGCTGCCTTCTTCAATCGTGAAAAAAAGCTCGATCCCGGCGCTGTGCGCCTCTTGGACGGCTATTTCGTCGTAAGCGCCGTACGGAAAAGCGAGCAGCCCGGACTGGCTGCCCAGCTCTTCGCGCAATCGTTTCTCGAGAAACGTCAAATCGCTGAAGACCCGTTTGCGGTATGCGTCCTCGGACTCGCTCCGCTGATAGTTGTCCATATACTTTCGTGCGGTCAGCGCAGGCTGCCGCGAACCGGCGCGATCGGTCGGCACGGTTCGGTGCAAATTGTACGTATGGCTGTAAAACCCCATGCCGCGACGTTTTAGCTCACGCATTTGCGCCCAGCTTAAATGCGGATCTGCCTCGGGATTATACAAATCGGAAGAGACACCGATGATAAAGTTCGATGCGGGCACCCCGAACTGTCCCAGTACGGGGGCCGCATTTGTGTAGAACGATTCGTAGCCGTCATCGAACGTAAGGACGATCGCATTTGGCGGTATACGTTTGCCTTCAAGCATGAACTTCGCAAATAGTTCCATGCCAATCACTTGAAACCCTCGCTCCGCGAGCATGCGCAGATGATCCTGCAATTGCTCCTCGCTTATGGTGCCCGCTGGCAAAGATCCGCTCTCATCCGCCGCGGACTTCACATCATGATACACCAATACAAGCGCTTTGTCCTTGTAATACACGTTCCTTTCGAGGGATTGTTTGGCGCTTGTCTCCGCGATCGCCGCTGTCAGCAAGACGGCTACGATCGCCAGCAAAGCCCAATAGCAGATACTTGTTCTCATGTTCCTATGCCTCTCATACCATGTTGCGCGCGCTCATCAAGTATGGCGAAAGGAACGGGGAATCGGTTCAAATGAAACCGAACGGTTCATTGATCCTGCTATAAGCTTTATCGGCGTGATGCCTCCCCCCGGACCATAATCACAACCCGCCGTAGCAGATCCGGTCCGCAACAAAAATGACCGCAGCCCATCGGGCTTGCGGTCATCCTGTTACACGTTCGGGCGTCGCGTCGCGACATCCCTGCCGTTATTGCTTCGCTTTCTCGGCTTGCAGCATTTTGTTGATCTCCTCATCGCCTTTGCTGAGCGCCGTGTTGACGTCGATCGTTCCCGCGAGATATTGGTTAAAATACGTTTTCGCGATCGCTTCCGACTTCGACCGGTACGGCGACGAGTTCGGATAAGGCACCGGCTTGCTTTTGAAAATGCTGGCGATCCGCTTGCCCTTCAAGATGTCCAGGTTTTGCCCGAACTCCGCCTGAATTTGCGGACTGAGCAGCGGCGAGATACGTCCCTGCCTAGAGCTTTCGAGCTGCACGTCGTCGGAGATGGCCGCCTCGATCACCTGCATCGCCTGATCCTTGTATTTGCTTGTTTTCGTTACCGTCATAATGTTAACGCTGGCATTGCCGTATATGTTGGGCCGCTCCGTGTAGCTCGGATACTGGGCGATGTCCCAGTTGAACCCTTCCTTCGTCGGTCCTTCCAGCTGGGAGAACATGTTCGTGTACATAATCATGGCGAGTATTTTTTCCTTCAGGAAGTTATCGATAGCGTTCCCTCTCGGCTCGTTGCCCGGAATCGTAAACATCGCCTTGACCAGTTCGAACACGCGCTTCCACTTGTCGTTGTTCAGCGTCGCCTTGCCCGTCTTGTAGTCGTCCGCCTCGATGCCGAGCGGCTGATAAATCCACGAAATGCCGCTGCCCGGATCAATGCCGCGATATTGCGTGCCGCCTTCGTTTCTCGTCACTTTTTTGGCCAGCTCGAGAATTTGCTCCCACGTCATGCCGTCCTGCGGATAAGGAACGCCGAATTTATCGAAAATGTCCTTGTTGTAATAAAAGGCGTGAAAATTGCGGCTGTAAGGAAGGCCGTACAGCTCTCCGTTAGGAGAGCCGACCTTCGTGTCGGCGATCATCTGCGGCTCGAATCGGCTGAGGTCGACTTTATGCGTCTTAACCAGCTCGGTGATGTCGTACAAAATGCCCTTCTCCTGAAACGCCGTCAGACGGCCGCTGTACGTGAATACGATATCCGGCACGGTGCCGCTCGCGATCAGCTCATCCAGAGTCGAGCCTTTCACCGGCTGTATGATGTTCAGCGTAATGTTCGGATGCTGCTTCTGCAGCTTGTCCTTGATCAGCTTCTCAAGCGCCGGGTCGATAATGACCGAATCGATCGCAGCCGTCAGCGTGACGGGCGCGTCGCTTATGGCTGGGGCCCCTGTCCCCTTGTCTTTTTTCGTCGTCTCGTCCGCACTCCCCGACTGGCTGCCGCAAGCAGCTGCGAGTAAAGCCGTGGCGAGCAGCAAAGCCGTAGCGCCGGTAACCTTTTGTTTACGTTTCACGGTAATCCCCCCGATTGTCCGTTTTGGTAATACAAATCCAAGTGTCCTTCCTTACTCGCAGCGGATTTCCATAATCCGTGCATGATCCAGTCCGTTGGTCGCCACCACCTCCAATCGTAGCAGATCAACGCCGCGCAGATCGACTGCGAATTCGAGCTGGCGCTGATAGTTGTCCTTCACGCTCGCCACCCGTTCGAGACGTCCCGAGCAGGATGCCAGCAGGTCGAATGCCTTAAGCGTCTCCGGCTGCGGCCCCCATTCCATCTTCGCATGGTGAGCATCCGAATGCGTGAGCGCCAAATGGCGGTGCAGCCCGGTATCGAGCACGATGACGATGCGCGACAAATCGATCGGGCGCTCCCAACGCAGCTCCAGCCACGGCGCCTTGTCCGCCGGATCGGACATCCAGCGGTGCGTCCCCGGAACGGCCAAGTCCGGCCGTACTCCTCGCAGTCCGTGAACGGATCGGGTGTGACCGTCTACGATCTGGGAGGCACTTCCGCCCTCCTGCTCCGACGATGCTGCTATCGTTGCCTCAGCCGCCAAATTACGGTCGGTTGGCTGTTTGCCCGGCAAAAAGACGCCTTGCCGGATGAGCTGCTGCTGCACCTTCCCAACGAGCTCTTCGTCCCGCCAGCCGTTTTCCGGCTTACCTTCTCGGATCGCCAGCGCGGCATAAGTGCCCAGCGCTTCCCCCATCAAAGCGCATGTAGCCATTACCCGCGTACTCGAAAACGCGACATGCGTCGCCGATATGTTGCGCCCGGCAAAAAGCAGATTGGCGATATTCGTGCTTACAAGCGACCGCAGCGGAATGCCGTACATATAAGGCGTGTACGGATGAATGTTCGGCTTTTCCTTCGTCGCCTCGATGCCGCCGGGATGATGAATGTCCATCGACCATCCCCCATAGGCGACGGTGTCCGGGAAATCGACCGCCTGTTCCAGATCGCTTTGCCGCAGCATATGCTGCCCGATGAACCGCCGCGATTCCCGCTTGCCGGGAACGAATCCGAACCAGTCGAGCGCCCAATTTTCCGATTCGGGATGAAACCCGCTGTTCTTAATATGGTCCCATACCCCGAGCATAATCGCTAGCAGCTCGTCGCGGATCGATTCGTTGTCCTTGATCGTATCCCGCATCCCGCCATACTCCACCCACCAGTATCCGTATTCCCAGGTCGGGTGCGAGCGGAAGCGAAGATCCTCCTCGGTAAACCTTCTGATCCATTTCGGCGGAACGAACGGCATCGGCCGTCCCATGTCCTTCGTGGTGAACAGTAGCGAGGAGCCGAGCCTGTAGACATCACGGTCATCCGAAGCGAATGATTCCCCGTACTCGGACGCCGCTTCCCGTCCCGTCGTATACTGCGCTCCCACCTCGAAGCCGAGCCGGCCATCGCCGGTGCAGTCCGCAAACAGCTCGGCTTCGATATCGAAGAAATGCTCTGTACTTTCCCGGTTCACGAGCGCCGACACGATCCGGCTTCCGTCCATACGAACGCCTACGACACACGCATTTAGCATCAGCGTCAAATTCGGCTCCTCCCTGCACTTTTCGTACAGGATCAGATCGAGCATGTTCGCGCATCGCTGAGGATTGCGAACGGCGCATTCCAGCATGATCTCCTCCACGATGCCGCTTTCTCGCGACTCCGTCTCCAGAGCCCGGCCCCGGACCGAGCTGCCGCTTACGTTCATGCGAATTTCCGACGAAGCGTTGCCACCCAGCACGGGACGATCCTGCACGAGCACCGTCCGGATGCCGTTTCTGGAGGCAGCCAGCGCAGCAGCTACACCGGACATCCCTCCGCCGGCGACGAGCAATTGCGTTTGTATCCTCTGTCTTTTCTTATCACTTGCCATATCCATTGTCGAATGGTTCCTCCCCGGCGTTTAGGAAATAAAACGCCACTTTATTTTTGCTTGGTTATCAAGTATCTTTAAAGGCGAATCCTACTGAAGGCGGTGAAAGGGATGCAAACGTATCGCCCGAGAGAGCTTGCCCCGATCGTGCAGATGATGACCGTATGGAACGATAAAGCGCAATTCGAGAAGCCCGAAGACCAGAGCCCGTACTGGGTCGTATTCGTCGTAGGCGGCGGCAGCTTCCGCTTCGAGATCGACAAGCGCGAAGGGATTGCCGAGAAGGGCGACCTGCTGCTCTGTCCGCCGAACGTTCCGCTTAAACGGGTCATGATCCGTCCGTCTTCCTTTCTCGTCCTTTATTTCTCCTGGTTCGCCGACGAAGCCGAAATTCGTTCGGAGGATCAGCTTGCGCCGGGCATTGTCGGAAAAACGACGATACGGGACAAGCTCCGCTACGCATCCACTTATGCTTATCTGGCGATGCTCGCCAGGCCGAGCGATCCGGCCGGAAAAGCGCGCCGCAGCTTTTTGCTGCGCGACCTGTGGGAGCAGCTCGATTGGGAGCACGATACGCTGCGCCGCGATACGCGCCCGGTATCCGTCGACATTTTGATGATCAAAGCTTGCGCCATCCTTAAAGAAAGCGCTTTCGAAACGATCAGCCTGAATCAGCTGGCTGCGTCGCTCGGGCTAAGCACGGTCCAGTTCAGCAGGCGCTTCCGCAAAATGTACGGCATCAATCCAAGCGAATACGTCAGTGAGCTGCGGCTGGATAAAGCCCGCGAGCTGCTGCTCGAAAATCGGCTCACCTTGGACGAAATTGCAGTGCGTTGCGGATACAACAACGGGTTTTATTTCAGCCGCGTGTTTACGCAAAAAATGCGGATCAGCCCTTCCGAGTACCGCCAGACCTACCGGGTCTGAAAACCGCTCCCCACTTGCGGAAGCCGGCTTCTCTTTGCCTTTCCTTGTCTTCCTCTTCATCCTATCATGGGATTCCGTTTCGTTACATGCAGGAATCCCTCAAGTTCCATATACTTTTCTTCAAGCTTGTCCAAGCGACTTAGCGGAATAAAAAACAGCCCCGCTCTCGGCCGATGCCGATGCTGCGGAGCTGTTTTTGCGAGTAATCTGCTAGTTCCGAACGGAGCCGCGGCGCCGTTAGTGAATATCTTTTTTCTTGAAGCGGCCGCCCTTCACATCGTGAATATTGCCGACCGCGAGGAAAGCCGTCGGGTCGACTTCTTCTACGATCGACTTCATCTTCGCTTCCTCCAGCCGCGTGATGACGCAGAAGATCACCCGCTTCTCCCCGCCGGTAAAGGCGCCCTCGCCGTGCAGGTAGGTGACGCCCCGGCCGAGCCGCTGAATGATCGCCTGGCCGATCACGTCGTGCCTCTCGCTGATGATCCATACCGATTTCGATTCGTCGAAGCCCTCGATAATAATATCGATCATTTTGTAGGCGATGAAGTAAGCGATCAGCGAGTACATCGCGCGATCCCAGCCGAAAACGAAGCCGGCGCTCGCCAAGATGAATACGTTGAAGAACATGACGATTTCGCCGACCGAAAACGGCGATTTTTTCGTGACGAGAATGGCAACGATTTCGGTCCCGTCGAGCGATCCGCCGAACCGGATGACCATGCCTACGCCAACGCCGAGAATGATGCCTCCGAAAACGGCGGCGAGCAGCGGATCGTCCGTAAGCGGATTGACGGAATGAAGCAGCCACGTGCCCGCGGACATGATGCATACGGCATACAGCGTCGACAGCGCGAACGTCTTGCCGATCTGCTTGTAGCCGAGATACAGGAAAGGCAAATTGAGAACAAGTAGGAAAATGCCGAGCGGCAAGCCGGACAAGGCGGATACGATAATTGATATGCCGACAATGCCGCCGTCGATAATATTGTTCGGAACAAGGAATATTTCCAGGCCGACGGAAAAAAGCGCGGCCCCCAGCGTCAGAAACAACACTCTTTGCACAAATTGCGTGCGGGTCATATGAGTATGCATAGGCTGCGTTTTTTGCAGCTGTACGGTGTCTGTTTTCATCGGTAACCTCCCAGTAGCTTTCTCGCGGCAGTCTGCGAACATACGGGCTCACTAATAAACGCCCCGACGCGCTGCGACGAATCAAACGGCACGACAAATAAGCCTCTGTAATTGCGGCATAAACGGATTCTCAGCGAGCGAATGGGATTCGCCTGGATCGCTCGATCTTCCGCACATCGCTAAACGGCGATATATTTGGACGTAAATTTGATCGGACGCAGGAGCAAGCTTTTGATCAGGAGGGGAATGGCTCGGGTTCGCCTGAGCCGATACGCGGAAAGTACCGGCAATAACGTAAAAAATAGGATGGAGAAGCTTTCGCATAAAACCGCTTCGTCCGGTTTTTCGAGGCTGGGGCTGACCGTAGCGGAGACCACATTGCCGGTCGCTCCCGAGGATACGGCGGGAATCGATCTGGAGACGGGGGTTACGACCGTTTCGATCGTCGGCATCAGGAATGCCCAGAGGAGGGTGAACGCCACGATAAACTTCATATGTTTGCGAAAGGTCCGATACGCAATCATAAGGCTCCTCCTCCTCCGTCTTCGTCTCTGTATTGCCATAATACCACAAATTCCCCCGATTTTCAAAGCTAACTCGGATGAAACGTGCTTTATGACACCTTTCCCTCCGCTTTCCTCCGAATATCACCTGTTGTGTCACATTTGAAGGCAGCAAGGCGGAGAACCGATTCGAAAAAAAACGGCAAAAAACCCGGGACCATCGGTACAAGGCTTGCCGCCCTGCACCGGAATGTCCCGGGTTATGGTGAAATTCTATTGGATTAAGCTCGAGCCGGATTAAGCGCCTTCCAGTCCTCGTCCAAGCCGAGTCCGCGCAGGTCGGCCACGGTGTTGTTGCGCTCCGCCTCGTACAGCCTCCAGATGACTCTGAGTCCTTGCAAGCTTGTCGGTCCGTCCGTTACCGGCTGCGCGCCGTCGCGGATGCAATCGAGGAAATGCTCCAGCTCGTGGTGGGTAAACTTGCCGGAGGCGTCCGCCTCGTACAGCACCTTTCTGCGCGATTCCGAATCCAGATTCGCCTTCTCTTCCTTGATGTGCGTATGGGCGTACAGCTTTTTGTCGGCCAGATTGATCTCGAGCATCCCTTCCGTACAATGGGCGTGAATGCTCCAGCCGAGCCGCGTGCCCCGCGCTCCCCAGGTGCCGAAGTGATAGCCGAGGGCGCCGTTTTCGAATTCGATCGTTACATTGCTTGTGCCTTCCTTCTCCATCCACGGCGTCCCGAAGTTGGTGCCGATATGCGTGCCTCGCACCGGACGGCCGAGGAACCACATCAGAATGTCGACGTAATGGCAGCCGTGGCTGAAAAACTGCCCGCCGCCGAGCCGGTCCGCCGAAAGCGCCCAATGACCCGGGGCATACTTCGTATATTGCTCGGTCCACACCGACATTTGGAAGCATTCGCCATACGCCTTCGAATCGATCAATTCCTTCAGCTTGAGGACGATCGGCCAGAACCGAACCGGATAGGCGGTCATCAGCACTTTGCCGAGGCTCTCCGCCGTTTCGATCAGCTCGATACATTCCTCTTCCGTGTTGCACATCGGCTTCTCCATCAGCACATGCTTGCCCGCCTTCAGACAGGTCATGCCGACTTCGTAATGCAAATCGTGCGGCAGTACGACAAGCACCGCATCCACATGGTCAAGCAGCTCGTGATAGTCGCTTACCGCCAGCTTCGCGCCGGTTGCTTCCGCCGCCTTCTGTGCACGCTCCAGATCGATATCGCATGTGGCGGCGATCTCCACCCGGTCCGCCAAATAATGAAAGCCCCCGGAATGCGAGCCGGCCATTCCGCCGCAGCCAATAATGCCAAGTCGAATTTTACTCATTGTTTTTCCCTCTTTCCGCTTAGGGTTCGTGTATCGGTTCGGTCTACACTTTCATCTTAAACGGTCCGGCGCGAACAATCTTTATCTTCACGGTCCGTTGTTTTGTACTTTTTTGAAGCGAACAGGCTTTCGAACCCTATGCGCGAAAAAGGCTGGCGTGTTTGGCTGAACCGCGGGAGGCTGTTGCCGAAACCTAACGGGCGAACAGCGCGAGCTTATATCAGCTCCGAATATTGCAGCAGCTTTTGCATCATGATGGCTACCTCTGCTCTAGTCATGTACGCTTTCGGGGCAAGCTTCGCGCCGTCCCGACCGGAGACGATGCCCGCCTGCAGACAGTCGGTTATGCCGCTTGCCGCCCACTCCGCAACTTTATTCGCATCCGCAAACGAGCCGAGCGGTACACCCGCCTGAGCGGACGCCAGCTTCGCCTTCAGACCGGTGAGCTTCATGGCGCTGGCCATGATCGTCATCGCCTGCTCCCTCGTAATATTGTCCATCGGACGGAAGGTGCCGTCCTCAAAGCCGCTAATCAGCTTGCCCGCGTAGGCGGTTTGGATCACGTCGACGTACCATTCCGGCGCTTTCACATCGGCGAACGGCGAGGCCGCTTTCTCCAGCTTCAGTCCGAGACCGCTCACCAAAATCGCCGCGAACTCCGCGCGGGTAATTTCCTGATCCGGGTTAAACAGGTCATTGCCGACCCCGCTCACAACCATCCGCGAGCCCATGTCGTTCACGGCGTCCTGAGCCCAGTGCCCGGCAACGTCCTTGAACTGCTGCGGATGCCACACGACGGCATAAGTGCTGTTCGTCAAGCTGTTCACAATGGCGTAATAGCTGCCGTCTACGATTACGATCCGGGTCGGCACATGGCGAACCGCCCCATCCGGGTCCACGACTACGGCCGTCGTTATTTTCGCCGGGTCCGTTCCTTTCGGAATCGCGATTCTTCGTTCCACGTAGGCGTTAAAATGGGATACTTCGATCGTCGTGTCCCCATAGGCCGCTTTTACCGTAAAGTTGAGCGGCGGAGCGACGATGGAGAATTCTCCTCTTGCCGCCGAGCTTTCCACAACCTTCACCATATCAGCCGAAGGTGCGGCGATTTCGATACGCACTTTAATATCTTGAAGCTCTACGTTTCTCCCGAGCTGCTCTGCTATGGCCTGGATGTTGATTTGCTGGGCAGGCAGCGTATAGACGGCTTTCTCGGTGGCAATTTCCACGATCGCCAGCTTTTGCTCCATATTTTTGACCATTCGGCCGTTTAATTCGCCGATCACGACATCCGCATTCGTTTTTACCGGAATGGTGATGACAGCCCGCTCACCTTCCGCCGCAAGCTTCTCCTCCAGCTTTTGCGGATCAATCGCCACTGTCGTTACCGTCCGGTCGCCCGCTTTAACCGTTGTCGCCGTGCCGGCACTTTCTGCTTTCCCGTTAATCAGAACATCAACCCCTGTGCCTGGTGTCTCTGAAATCGTTGGAGTTGTCGGGGCCGGCGTATTCACTGGCGTATCTGTAGGCGTGCCGGCATCGCTATCGGACGCACTTGGCGTGACCGCATTGGAAGGAGCGGAAGGCGCGCTGCCGCCGACCCGATTGATCGCCTTCACGGTAAACGTATAAACGGTTCCGTTCGCTAACCCCTGCACCCGTATTGGACTTGCCCCTCCCGTTGCCACGATGCCCCCTGGCCAAGCTGAAACCTCGTACCCGGTTACAGGGCTTCCGCCATGATCCGCCGGAGCGGTAAAAGACACGGTCGCCATGCTGTCTTCAGCCGTCGCTACAACGTCCGTCGGCGCCCCCGGCACGTTCACGGGCATAGCGCTAACTTGGTTGGAGGCAGCGCTGTCCCCTGCCGGATTGGTCGCCTTCACCACATAATAATACGTTACACCGTTCGACAAGCCCGTAGCCTTGTAACTGTATACCGCCTCGCCAACGGTCGCGACCTCGCTTCCATAAGTTCCGGCCGTCACGCTTTGAAACACTTTGTACCCGATTGAACCCGGTACAGCGTTCCATGCCAGCGTCACTTGCCCGTTACCGGCTGCGGCCGCTTGCAATACCGGCGCTCCCGGCGCCGAGACTAGCGGAGTCGCCCCCGCCTGATTGGAAGCGGCGCTGTCTCCGTACGGACTGGTCGCCTTTATCGCAAAATAATACGTCACACCGTTCGTCAAGCCTGTGGCTCTGTAACTGTGTACCGCCTCGCCGACAGCCGCTACTTCAGTTCCGTACGTTCCGGCTGTCACGCTTTGGAATACTTTGTATCCGGTCGAGCCAGCCACCGGACTCCACGCTAGCAGGGCCTGCCCATCGCCAGCCACGACCGAATGCAGCACCGGGGCCTCAATCGGCGGAACCTCCGGCGTTACGCTCGGCGTCGCCGCAGACGGCAGCGAATCCCCTTTTGCGTTCGTCGCCACAACCGTGAATGTATAAGCTGTGCCATTCGTCAATCCGGTTACCAGGATCGGGCTGGCGGTTCCGCTGCCTGTGAGTCCGCCCGGATTCGACGTAACCGTGTAGCCCGTTATCGCGCTGCCGTTACTCGCCGGCGGAGTAAAGCTGACGAGCGCCTGACGGTTCCCCGGCGTCGCCGCCGCTCCCGTCGGAGCGTCCGGCACAGAAGCCGGCGTTACGCTTCCCGATGGCGCGGACGGCAGCGAATTCCCGATTCCGTTCGTCGCCACGACCGTAAACGTATAGGCCGTACCGTTCGTCAAACCGTACACCGTAATCGGGCTTCCGCTTCCGGTTCCCGTCAAACCTCCCGGACTTGCCGTCACCGTATAACCCGTTATCGCGCTTCCCCCGCTGCTTGCCGGCGGCGTGAAGCTGATGCTCGCCTGGCCGCTGGACGTCGATACCGCTGTTACTTCGGTCGGCGAGCCCGGAGTGGCTGCCGGCATTACGCTTCCCGATGCCGCAGACGGCAACGAATCCCCTTCTCCGTTTGTCGCCACAACCGTAAACGTATAAGCCGTGCCGTTCGTCAAACCGGGTACTATAATCGGGCTTGCGGTTCCGGTTCCTGTGAGTCCGCCCGGACTTGAGGTAACGGTGTAGCCTGTTATGGCGCTTCCCCCGTTACTCGCCGGCGGCGTAAAGCTGACGATAGCGGCGCCGCTCATGGCTGCTGCGTTCACTGCTGTCGGAGCGCCAGGCTTCCCGACCGGCGTTACGCTTGCCGTCGGTTCGGAAGGCGTCGAACCGCCTATCGCGTTATTGGCGACTACCGTAAACGTATAGGCCGTGCCGTTCGTCAAACCGTACACCGAGATCGGGACCGTTACACTTGTGCCGGTCTTGCCGCCCGGATTCGAGGTGACCGTATAACCCGTTATCGCGCTTCCTCCGTCACTCGCCGGCGGCGTAAAGCTGACGCTCGCCTGCCCGTTTCCGGCCGTTGCCGACGCTCCGGTCGGGGCGTCTGGCACGGAAGCCGGCGTTACGCTTGCCGAGGCCGCGGAAGGCAGCGAATCTCCCTTCTCGTTCGTGGCGACCACCGTGAACGTATACGCCGTCAAATTGGTAAGGCCCGTCACCGTAATCGGGCTTGACGTACCGCTTACGGTCTTTCCCCCCGGGCTGGCCGTTACGGTATAACCCGTTATCGCGCTCCCCCCGTCTTCTGCCGGCGGCGTAAAGCTGACGGTTGCCTGGGTGTTCCCCGGCGTTGCCGTTACCGCTGTAGGAGCGTCAGGCGTCGTAACCGTAATGACCAGCTTCTGAATGCGGTTGTTATTTTTATCGGCTACATAAATCGTCGAGCCGCTGCTGTCCACCGCGATTCCGCTTGGGTTCGAAAACTTCCCCATACCGGTCTCCCCCTGAGTCGAGCCTCCCCAAACCTTCCACGTATTGGTAGACAAAGTCAGCTTCTGGATACGATTACGGGCAAGATCGGCCACGTAAACGTTGCCGCTGTCGTCAACCGCTACTCCGTTTGGCTTGAGGAAAGATCCGGGGCCGCCGCCGGTCTTTTTCCACTCGCTCCATAGCCCCGTGGATATTGTAAACTTCTGGATGCGATCGTTCTCCGTATCGGCCACATAAACGTTCCCGTCGCCGTCAACAGCCACCCCCTTCGGGCTGTTGAATTCGCCGAGGCCGCTTCCCGAAGCGTTGCCGCTCTTGCCCCATGAACTCCATGTGCTGCCGCCCGCAGGCAGCTTCTGAATACGATGATTGTTCGTATCCGCCACATACAGATTCTTATTTTTGTCAACCGCCACGCCGCTAGGGCTGTCAAACTGGCCCAAAGCTGTTCCCGCAGTTGTTCCGTTCCCCCACGCAGCCAAGTAGCCGACTGTTGGCGACAGCTTCTGAATGCGGTGGTTGGGCATATCCGCCACATACATATTTCCGTTCTGGTCCACCGCCACTGCGGTTGCATTTTTAAACTGGCCGTTGCCCGCTCCATGGGTGCCGGCGCCATAGGAGCTCCATGTGCTTCCGCCTGCAGGCAGCTTCTGAACACGGAAGTTGTTCCCGTCGGCCACATACAAATTGCCGCTACTATCTATGGCTACTCCACTTGGCACCTTGAACTCGCCTGGAGCGTTGCCTTCAGCAGGGCCTACATCCCCGTACACGACCGGCGCCGCGCCGGTCAGCTTCAGCACGGCATGATTCATCGCTTCGGACACATACACGTTTCCGTTGCCATCCACTGTCACGCCCAGCGGATTGTTGAATTCGTTCAAGCCGCCTCCCGAGATCGGGCCGTTTTTACCTATTGCGCTCCAGGTGCTCCCGCTCAGCTTCTGAACGCGGCCGTTGCCGGTATCGGCCACGTACACATTATCTGAGCTATCTACCGCCACTTTGGCCGGACTACTAAATTCGCCCAAAGCCGTCCCCGCAGCATTACCGCTTTTTCCCCAACTATCTGTGACGATGCCGCCCGACGACAACTTGAGCAGCCGGTGATTGTTGGTATCTAGCACATACACATTCTTGCTGCTGTCTGTCGCTACGTCTTTCGGTTTGTTCAACGTCAATCCGTCCATCGTGATCCATGTATCGGTGTCCACAGGAAGCTTCCGAATACGGCTGTTATCCGTATCAGCCACATACACGTTTCCGCTGGTATCTACAGCGATCCCGCTCGGCTTATTAAAATTGCCGGGAGCCCACGTCTTCCACGTATTGGTTGCTATGTCCAGCTTCTGGACGCGACTGCTGCTATATTCAGCCACGTATATATTTCCGCCGCTGTCAAGCGCCACGCCCATAGGAGCATTAAACTGCGAAAGCGGAGGCCCTTGAATGCTACTCCATGAATCACCAGCCACATCAAGCTTTTGAATGCGATTGTTGCCCTGATCGGCCACATACACATTTCCGCTGCCGTCTACCGCCAATCCTTGCGGAAAATAAAATTTACCCAAGCCCGATCCGCTTAGATGCCCTATTTTGCCGTATGACGTCCATGTTTCCGCCGCGTCCACCGGGACAGGAAACGAGCATGCGTATACAATAAGCAGCATCAAACCAACGCTATACCATCTTCTAATAGCAGAAGCAAATCTTCTTCCATTCATAATCGACATCCTCCCTCAAGAAGTATTTTTTTCCGACAACAACCACCAAAATCTCAACTCCTTCGACAACAATCAAGCCTATTATACAAAGCCGCAATAAACAGAGAATAAACAAACAAAAAGCCCGCGAAATCATTAATCGATTCCGCAGGCTTTTCCGCCACTTGCCGCTAACTTTTCAATTTCGCAATAAACGCTTGAATCCGGGGGTCGGGTCTCGTTCCGAGCTCCTGCAGCAGCAATTGCTCCAGCAGCTCATATTGCCGAAACGCCTCGTGCTTCCTACCGAGCTCCGTATACAGCCGGATAACCTCGTGGCTGATGTCCTCTCTTATCGCATCCAATTTCAATATTTCGCCAAAATACCGCAGCGATTTTTGCGGCTGATTCAGCTCGATATGAAATCTCGCAGCGGCTTCGAGCAGCTCGATGTACTGCTCCTCGAGCCGGCGCGTTTGCCCGCTTGCCCACTCATACGCCTTTCCCTTCAAAAACTCTCCCGTATACAGCGCTTCCGCCTGTCTGAACCAATCGGCGCTTGGCTCGGGAGCCGAGCGTATTTGCTTCAGCAGCCGCTCGAATTCGTACAAATCGCAAGAAACGCCGCTATCCGCAATGCGAATCTCATGCCTGCCCGCCTCGATGCAATCGCCCGCCTGGACCGCGCCGATCGCCTTGCGAATATAGTACAAAGTCGAATTCAAATTTTTCAGCGCTTTGTCCGTTTCCAGGCCGCTCCATAACGTCTCGACGATTTCCTCCCGGCTCACCGCCCTCCGGGTCATTAGAAAAGCGAACAGCTCCTCGGTTTTGGGGCTTCTCAGCCTGATCGTCTCCTGCTCCATGCCGCTGCGGCACAGCTTCAAGCCACCAAACAAAAAAACCGACAAAGACGGTCCGGCAGCGGCAGATCCGCGTTTCTTCCTGAGTTTGTCGAGCGTTTTGGCCATTCGCTCGGCGGTTACGGGCTTCAATAAATAATCGAGCGCGCTTGCCTCAAACGCCCGAACCGCATATTCGTCATGAGCGGTTACAAAAACGATGTCCGTGGAGCTGTCGAGCTCCTGCAGCAAACCGGAAAGCGTCATCCCGTCCAGCTCCGGCATGGAAATATCGAGAAATGCCACGTCTACCGGATTCGCCTGAGCAAATTCGCAAGCCTCCAGCGGATTCCTAAACGTGTGGCACGTTTCGATCTCCCCGCTTTCGGACAGCAGCCTGTTCAAACGTTTGATCGACAACGGCTCATCGTCCACGATAATAGCCCGCAGCATGTCTTTAACCTCCCCTCCGTTTGCCCGGCTGCCAGGGAACGTCGAAGCTCACCCTCGTTCCGCTTCCTACCGTGCTTTCAATGCGAAGGCTCTCGCCATAGAGCAGCCTGATTCGCTGATTTATGTTCCATAGTCCGACGCCTTTCCTGTCCGCATCCGGATGCTGCACTTCGCTGAGCCTGATCTCGCTCATCCCGCATCCGTCGTCCTCCACAACGAAACTCAGTCCGTCGTCCGCTTGCTTCTTCACGGTTACGATGACTTTCCCTCCAGCCGCTTTGGACATCAGGCCATGACAGATGGCGTTCTCCACCAGCGGCTGCAAGACAAGCGGCGGAATCCGCATATTCGCGCAATCGTCCACATCGTACTCCACCTGAAGCCTCTCGCCAAAACGCGCCTGCTCGATGCAAACGTACGCCTCCACCAGCTCCAATTCCTTGTCCAGGGTCGTCCACGAATCCAGATGCTTGAAATCGAAGCTGCCCCGCAAATATTGGGAAAGCTGAAGCGTCAACTCCTCCGCCTTGCGCGGCTCGTCCATACACAGCGTGACAATCGAATTAAGCGCGTTATATAGGAAATGCGGCTTGATCTGCGAGCGCAAAAAAGCGATTTCCGCATTTTTGGCGGCTTTTACGGAAGCTTTCAAGCGGGTTAAGCTTCGCACGCGCGCCATCAGTTCCTCCGCCTCGAACGGTTTTCCGACAAAATCGTTGGCCCCGCCATCCAGCGCCACCTTCGCATCGATGGCTCTGTTTTTGGCCGTCAGCATTAGTACCGGCAATTCAAAAGGTGAAAATCGCTCCCTCACCTTGCCCAACACTTCGTAACCGGACATATCGGGCATCATCATATCCAGAATGATCAGAGAAACGTCCTGCCATTTGGCCAGCTCCTCCAGCGCAAGTCGGCCCCGGTTGACGGCAACGATGGAATATCCGTCCAGCCGCAGCAAATTGATCGCCGCCTGAAGATTGGCGAAGTCGTCGTCCACTACGAGCACACGCTCATCCTTCTCTCCCTGGATATAAACCGGCTCCCAATAAGTAGGGGACGTCTCCACAGGCGGTCGTTGCTCTTCCCGCGCCGCAGCGCTTTCCACAGCCGCCTCCGGCGACAGCGGAAGCGTGAAAGCAAACACAGCGCCTTGCCCCGGAGCCGAGTCGACACGAATATCGCCGCCGTGAAGCTCGACCAGCTTTTTCGTGATGCTTAGTCCGAGACCCGTTCCGCCATAGTTACGCGTTTCCGATGCATCCGCCTGCTCGAACGGCAAAAAAATACGCTCCTGCATAAACGCCGCTATGCCGATTCCCGTATCCTTTACCCGCACCTCCACCTTGTCGCCAGCGACGTCCGCGCTTATTTCCACCGTGCCGAGTTCGGTAAATTTGATCGCATTGCCGAGCAAATTGTGCAAAATTTGCACAAGCCGATTCCCGTCGGTATACACGGCGGGGAGGTTCTCCGGAACGCGGTTCACAAGCGCGATCGGTTTGCCTTCGAGCAAAAACGAATGGATACGGATGACCGAATCGGCAACGGCTTTCAGATCGGTGGCGGATTTGTACAGCGTTATGTCGCCATGCCTTATTTTCGAATAGTCGAGCAACTCGTTGACGAGCTCCGTCAGCCTTCTTCCGCTTCCCGAAACGATGGCCAAATTTTGCGCCTGCCTGGCGGTAATCGGTCCCTCCACGCCCTTAAGCAGCGTATCGGTAATCGTTACGATGGCGCTTAAAGGCGTTTTCAGCTCGTGGGACGTGTTCGACAAAAAATCGTCCTTGATTTTGTCTAGCTGGAGAAGCCGGTCCTTCATCCCGTCTACCGTACGGTACGCTTCAAAAAATCGGAGCACGACCAAAACCAACATGACCATATTAAAACCAATCATATAAAATTGGCCGATCCGCGCATTTTCCTTCAAGGAGAAAGAAAATAAAATCAGGTCGACCGCATACAGCGTCATGCATAAAATCGCCGCGAACAGCAGAAATCGCTCCAGACGGTTGCCTTCGGCACTTCTGATATAAAGCACGGCCGTTCTCAGCAGCAGCCAGATCGTCATCGATTCGTATACCAGAATAACGAACGGCTCTACGGTTGAGTAGGCGGAAATCGGAAGGAATGCGATCAGAACGGCATAACCGCCGAGCACTCCAACGACGAAACGGGTAAACGCCAAAGAAATCATGCTTTGCCTTAGCCGATAAAAAAGGATGGCGAGTGCGCTGAGGCCGGCCATCGAGCAGATGTCCTTCACTTTAAACACCGTTTCGAACGAAACGGCGGGCGCATACATAAGCAGCACCCGTTCCCCGGTCAAACCGTTAAACATCGCATAAAACGAACAAATCGCTGCAAAAAGCAGCAAGGAATAGTCCTTTTTGCCATACAGCGCCGCGATTACGAAGCAGATGACATAAATGAGAGCAAGGGCGATAAGGATGGCGAAGATGCTTAATTCGTGCGCCTTGGCCTTCTGCTGAAGCGTTAGCATCGAGCTTTGCTCGCCGAAATAAATGGAGGCCGGAATGCCCGCGTTCGAGAAGTCGAAATTGGCCACATGGACGATAATGTCCACATCGCCCCGCTCCGCCGAGAAAAAGCCGATTTGCGGCACGTTTCCCGCCCGATAGCCGCTCGCCGTCGAGGATGGCTTGCCGTCCTCGAACAGCTTTCGGCCGTTTGCGTAAACGGCGCTGGAAAAGCGGATATTCGTCTTTTTCAAGGCGAACACGCCGTCTGCCGGCACGTTTTTCAGCACCATTCGGTACGTGGCCGCGCCGTGAGCGGGCAAAAGCGAGCCGTTTACCGTCTTGCCGTTCCACTTGGAGGGTACGTTCATCAAAGCGTCAGGAGACGGCTTGTTCGCGCCAGATTGCCCAAAATCTTCGGGAGTCAGCAGCCGGTTCCAATAATATTCCCATTCGCCGTCCAGCCTGATCATACGGCCCTGTTCGTAGTTCCAGGCGGAAAGATCCATCGCGCCGTCCCGAATGCGCAAATCGCCTTGTTGTTTACCGTTATCCATAACGACAGACAGCGGAATCAGCATAAAGGAAATCAAGCCAACCAAAAAAACGAGCAGCGTCCTCTTAAGCACCATATCCGCTCCTTTGAACAGGATGAAGCTTGCGAACGGACGCTGCCCATTGGGTAAGCAGGCTGCGGCGAGTTTGCGTACACGCCCTAACTAAATCCGTACAGCGAGTTCCTAGTAACTCATTCGACAAAATTCTCCGAAACCCTTCATTTTGGACGATTTCGGTTGATCGGGAAGGCCAGGACGACGTTCTCCTTTAGCTTTTTTTCACTGGCCGCTATATTTGTAAGTTTCGTCGTTAACCGCCCCGAGCGGGGTCATGCGAATGGTTGCCTCCGGATCGGCCGCCAGCACCAGCTCGCGCACGCGGCTCTCCTGCTGCCGAGAGATCAGAACGGTCAGCCCGTCCGCGGCCTCATGCGGAGCCGCCACCCAGCAATTGGAGCCGGTAAGAGACAACAAGCCGGAACGGATCGCCTCGTGCCGGTGTCCGCGTATACGCACAATCGTATAACGGTGACTGCCTCGCATCGTATAACGCAGCGACTGGTAGGCGACGAAGTAGGCGATAACAGAGTACATCGCCTGATCCCAGCCGAACAGAATCCCGCCCAGAGCGAGTATGGACAGATTGGCCAGCATAACCAGCTCGGCGATAGACAGCGGCACTTTCCGCTTGAGCCAGTATACCGCCTCGCCCACCCCATCCGTATAACCTCCCGTACGGACGATCAAGCCCGCACCGCAGCCGAGCGCCGCTCCTCCAAACAGCGAAGCGGCAAGCGGATGCTCGGTCAGCGGCGGCACCGGATCGAGCAGCAGCGTAAGGACGGCGATCGCCCCGAGGGCGGCAAGGCGGAGCGCGGCGGAGCTTCTGCCGATGCCCGGCGCCGCAAGGAACAGAAACGGAACGTTGATGAAAAACAGCAGCAGTCCGAGCCGCATCTCCGTCATATGCGCCAGCATGATGGAAATCCCTTGTGTGCCTCCGGTCATAAGCCGGTTCGGCTTCAGGAACAGTTCGAGTCCGGTTGCAATGAGAACGGCCCCGGCGCAGAAGGATAGCAGCGTGAACAAACCGGTTCGGAAAGGTGTTCTGGCACGATTCGGGCGTTTGCCGATAAAGATCGCACCCCGCATCGCCTCACCCCTCCCGCTCGGGCTGAACCCGTTCGATGGACGACTGGGCGGGATCTTTGGCAGGCTCGGATCGCGAACGGCGGGCGAAGAGCAGCCTGTAGACGTGTTTCGATTCTTTCGTTAGGAGAGGGCCGAGAATGGCAAGTATGAGCACGTACAAGGCAGCAAAAGGCTGCAAAATCCCGAGCAGTCCGCCCGCTTTTCCAAGGCCCGCCAGCACGATCGAAAATTCCCCCCGAGAAGCGATCGTTAGGCCGATATTAACCGATGCCTTTTGCGACAAGCCGGCACTGCGCCCCGCAAGCAGGCCTGCCACGAAGTTGCCGATCAAGGTGATCGCGACCGCGCCAAGCGCCAGCCATACCGCTCCGCCGAGCGCTGTTGGGTCGATCGTCAGCCCGAAGCTGAAGAAGAACATAGCCCCGAAAAAATCGCGAAACGGCAGTATGAGATGCTCGATCCGCTTCATATGCTCGGTTTCCGCTAGCACGAGGCCGACAAGCAGCGCTCCGATCGCCTCCGCGACATGGATCGTTTCGGAGAAGCCGGCAACGACCATCAACGCGCCGAAAACGACAAGGAGAAACAGCTCGTTCGAGCGAATATCAAGCAGCTTGTTGAGCAGCGGAACCGCCTTCCGTCCGATGACGATAATGGCCAGCATGAAGCCGAGGGCGATCAGCGCCGATACGGCGACTCCCGTTATCGATGTCGAGCCGCTCAGCACGAGCCCCGACAAGATCGAGATATAAACGGCGAGGAACACATCCTCGAACAAAGTAATGCCGAGTATCATTTCCGTCTCTGGGTTCGCCGTCCGCTTCAGATCGACGAGCACCTTGGCGACGATCGCGCTCGACGAAATCGTCGTAATACCGGCGATGACGAGCATTTCTTTAAGCGGCATTCCCGCGAGCAGGGCGTACAGCAAGCCCAGCGTAAAATTGATGCCGATATAGATCGTACCACCGACTACGATCGAGCGGCCCGACTTGATAAGCCGGCCGACGGAAAACTCCAGCCCCAAATAAAAGAGCAGAAACAGGACGCCGAGCCGCCCCATAAATTCGATTAGCGGGGCGCTCTCGATAAAGCGGAAGTCGAATACGCCCCATTTCGGAGCATGTGGTCCGACCACCATGCCGACAATAATATAAAATGGGATGACCGAAAACTTCAATTTGGCCGACAACAAGCCGGCTATCGCAATAAGGACGACGGCGAGTCCGATCTCGAGTATGATATGGTCCATATTAAGACCCCCCGTGCGTGAGCAGCTGCTTCAGCACCTTCAGCTGGTTTCGCTCGCCGGCGACAATAAGCGTGCTGCCCCCTCTAAGCCTATAATCCGAGCCCGGGTTAATATGGTGCGTATGATCCGGATACACGGCGGCGATAATGCTCGCGCCCGTCTTTTGGCGTACGTCCAGCTCTCCGATCGTCAAACCGACCGCCGCATAGCCGTCATCGATCCGATACCATTCGATGATAAGATCGTTCAGCGCCACCTCGATCGTTTCCAGCGCTTTCGGTTTATAGTGCATCCCGCCTAGAATCGCTCCGATCGCTCTTGCCTCGTCATCCTCCAGCGTGGCGACAGAGACGGTATCGTCCGGATCGCTTCGATCGGGCGTATAAATCTCCCTTCTGCCATCGTCGTGTACAACGATCACAAATCTTTCCCGCGACAACGTTTCGATTTCGTACTTACGGCCGATTCCCGGCAAATCCGATTCTCTGATTGGTTTCATCCTGTTATCCTCCGATTGCAATGGATCACAGCTTTGCCGCTGCGGCGCAATCGGATAAGGGCAATGCCCGGCATCTGGAAACATGATACGGTTTATTCCGGGCATGCCAAACTTTACCCGCTCCACCTGAACAGACGGCTGGCTGCCGTTATGGTTATCCTTTCCTGCCTGCCAAGTTTCATACGAACCAGATCGAGATGCGAATAACTAATGAACATAAAGCGAAGTGAATTTGAGGGGGCGCAAAAGCAGCTGCTTGCGCAGCAGCGGAATTGGAGGGGCGAATCGTTCCAGACGGGAGCAGATCACGGGACAACTCGTTATCATAGACAGGGAAACATAAAATAATGCAACAAGCGGCAGCATAATGCGCAGCTTCTGCAGGAAATGAGCGGGGGCGCCGAGCGGCGAATGAATCGATGCCGGTGCGGACACGGCGGGAATCGACTTGGAAACCGGCGTCACGACACGTTCGGCGGTAGGCATAAGAAACGACCACAGCAGCGCGAACGCGAAGATCAACAGGCCGAACGTTCGAATAAGCGGACGCAAGATCATCAAGGTACCATCCCTCCCTTCGTTGTAGTCTACCTCTATATTAGCAGAAAATCGTCTGTTTTTAAAGGTTTTATCGAAATTTTCCACCATTTTATGATCATTACTCCGTTTATCTGATATTTTGTCGGAATACCGTCTAAAATCACACATTTTCATTTCTTTTCATATGTTGAACATGAACTGATAACGATAACCATTCTCTCTTATTTAGAATTATTTTAAATAAGTATTGATTTTAAGCCTGACGAGCGTATAATGAAAGACACGGAAGAAAGAAACGTCCTTTTCTAAAGAAAGCAGGTGTCAATATGTACGATTATCATCATTTACGCCATGTCAAAGAACAAGCGACGTCCAAACGGGCGCTCTGGATTACGTTAATACTGACCGCCTTTTTTACGGTCGTCGAAATTATCGGGGGGATCGCCTCCAATTCACTGGCGCTGTTGTCCGACTCGGCCCATATGGTGTCCGACGTTTTCGCGCTCGGTCTCAGCATGACGGCCATATATCTAGCGTCCCGCCAGCCCAATGCCAAATTTACGTTCGGTTATCTCCGCTTTGAGATTGTCGCCTCGTTCCTGAACGGGTTTGCGCTTTGTATTATCGCCCTCGGCATTTTTTACGAAGGCGTGCGGCGGGCGCTTAATCCGCAGGCGATCGATCTTGGCCTGATGCTTACGATCGCCTCCATCGGGTTCATCGTCAATCTGGTGCTTACGTTCGTGCTTAGCCGAAGCATGAAGGAAGAAGAAAATCTGAACGTAAAAAGCGCGCTGTGGCATTTTATCGGCGACCTGCTCAGCTCGGTTGGCGTCATCGTGTCGGCGATCCTCATTTACTTCACCGACTGGGGCTGGGTCGATCCGCTGATCAGCGTCGTCATCGGCGGCATCATTTTCACCGGGGGCAGCAAGATCGTCAAGGAATCGTATCTGATTCTGATGGAATCGGTGCCGGAGCAGTTCAAGCTCGATGACATTCGCCAGTCGCTGCGTGAAGTCGAGGGCGTCGAGGACGTGCACGAAATGCATCTGTGGGCCGTCTCGACCGACCATTATTCGCTAACCGCCCATGTGTTCGTGAATGAGCGCATTCAGCCGTACTGCGTCATACTCGCCATCAACGAAACGCTGCAAAGCAAATACGGCATCACACACTCTACGATCCAGATCGAACATGCGGCGATTCACCCGCACGGCGAGTACGGCAAGCAGTTTTTGCGCCATAAGGAAGAAGAAGAGCGTGCCCGGCTCCAAGCCGAATAAATCGTTTGCGATCACCTTCGATCCCGTATCGAGGTGGTCGCTTTTTTTTGTAAATTGGCAATAAAGAATGAAAACGAAAGATCGCATGTGATCGGATAAGATCGTATGATTTTTTCATGAAAAACCAAGCATTTAGAAGCATTGTTTCATTCGTTGGTACATCGATATAATTAAGTCAGTTATTGCCAGTCACTTCCGCTGACGACCTGAAGTTCAAGGTCCGCATGTTTCCGTCGTCAGCCAAGGCGGTAGTTCTTTTTAAGCTACTAAGATGAAGGAGGTCGCGTATCCCTAGGTTCGGCTGCAATCGATCACCCAATCGAACGAACGGAGGATGTTGTATGAAAAGAAAACTGATGGTCCCGTTTCTTTTCACCTTTGTAATCGCTTTCACGGGATGTTCAAAAAGCCAAAGCACCGGTACTACCTTACCGCCGGAAAAACCGCTCGAACCCGTAACGCTGCGTGTGCATCAGCTTGGAGGCTACTTTACGGACCAGGATTTCGATGAGCTTATCGCTCAGCCCGTCAAGAAGAAATACCCCCACCTCACCGTTACGATGGATAAAACGACCGAAGATTTGCCGGATGTGCTTGCCAAAGGAGAATCCATCGACTTCCTCGTTACGTATCACGGACGTTTGACCGCCTACAAGGATCTCGGCGTTTACGTCGACTTGAATCAGCTCGCCAAGCAGTACAAATTCGATTTGAGCCGCTTCGACCAAGGCGCTCTGGACACGATCATCGCCAACTCCGATAAGGGGGAACTATATGCGCTCCCCTACGCGAACAACCTGAACGCGCTGTATTACAACAAGGACATCTTCGATAAATTCGGCGTCGCCTACCCGAAGGATGGCATGACGTGGGAGGAAACGATCGATCTCGCCAAAAAAGTAACGCGCATGGACAACCAGACCCAATACCGCGGCGTGGAAATCGACGACATCAACCGGCTGCTGTTCCCTCTCTCGTTGAACATTCTGGACGCCAAGACGGATAAAGTCATGGTCAACACCGAACCGTACAAACGAGCGATCGACGTCGCCAAGCAAATTTACTCCATCCCCGGCAACGACTACATCGCCGGCTCCCCCATCGACCGCTTTTTGAAAGACCGCACCGTCGCCATGATCCCTACTATCAATCTGTATCTGCGCTTTCGTCAGGTGACCGACCTGAACTGGGATGTCGCCCAATTCCCGAGCTACAAGGACAAACCGAATGTGTACGGCATGTACGACCTCCACTGCATGATCCCGATGGTGGCAAGCAAGAATCGCGACGATCAGATGCGCGTGCTCGAGGTGTTGTTCTCCGATGAAGTGCAGATGACGATGTCGAAGAAGTCGGCCAAGTTCCCGGTCCTGAAAGATCCGAAGTTCAAACAGGCGTTCGGTCAGGACTTGCCGGAGCTGAAGGGCAAACATATCGAAGGCGTGCTGAAAAGCCATACCGAGATGGCTCCGCCCAACTCGCTTTACTATTCCAAGGCGCTCAGCCTGCTGAATACGGAGTACGCCAACATTTTGAAAAACTCGAAGGACATCAATACCGGCCTGCGCGATGCCGAGGAGCAGATCAAGCAGTATGTCACGACGGAGAAAGCTAAGAAATAAGAACCTCCCGGAGTGGCGTCACCGTACTTCCAACGGAATTATCAAACCTGCCTGACGAAAACGGACGCCGCGCGGCGTCCGTTTTTGATATTATACCATTGCAGCCGCCGCTTGCTCATTACGGGAAGGATCGGATGGCATTAAGGTGAGATCCACACCAAGTGCCATTGCTACCCGAATAATCGTATCGATACGTGGAGCAGTTGTATCGCTCTCGAATCGCGCAATTGCCGATTGCTTCATGCCAGCCCTTCTGGCTAACTCCGCCTGTGTCCACCCCTTGCTTTCCCTCAGCTCGATCAATGCAACAACCATAGCAGCCCGTTTACGTATGATTTCTATTTCTTGTATGCTATCATAGCTCATTTCACTAACCATATCGTCCCAAGATTTCATTGGTTATTCATCTCCGTTTCCTATCATGCTTGCTTTTATCCCCAATCCGATGTTCCCTTATAAATTTGTCCCTCAACCTCCTGGCCTTGGCTAGTTCCAATTCATCCGTTTCATTTGCATCCTTTGAATAATGAGATAGCATGACGAAATAACTTCCATTCCAAAGACACATAAATATTCGTTCATCTAGGGGCCGCAACTCATACAAATTGTTATTTTCCTTCCCCTTTAGGTCCTTGATGATCCTCGTGCCCGCCCGAACTCCCTGAAGACGGACGCGTTCAATGCAATAGGCAATTTTTTCGAACATAATCCTTGCATCTTTCTCGCCGTTATTCTTTCTGACTTCAAGATCTTTAAGGAACTCCTCGATTTCGGGGAGGAACAGAAACTGATATTTATGCACCGGAACGACCCCTTATAATCTATCTTATGCAAAAAAGCAAGATTTATAACGTATACGTTATAAATATAACACATATGTTATCGAACTACAATAAGCTGCAAAGCTTCGTTTCACTTTTTGGGGCGCTCTTGGGGGCAAAGTAGGGGGTCCCCGAAAAGTAATACGAATAAGCTGCGCAGGCCTCCCTTCACTTTTTGGGGTTCTCTCGGGGGCTCCTCCAAAAGTATTCGGAATTTTCTTCGAAGCTTATCTTCACTTTTGGGGGCCAAGTATGGGGTCCCCAAAAAGTAATCGGAATAAGCTGCGTAGGCCTCCCTTCACTTTTTGGGGTAATTTAGGGAACCCTTTTAGACAGCGATTCGTCCAATTGATCGAGGTGAACGAAAAGTGGGTTTGGACTATTTGAGCGCGCTGTCCGACAGCTCGGACAAAAACATCATTTTGAGCGACCTGATGGAGCGCTACGGCAACGATGTGTGGAACTATGCGTTTTTCCTGACGAGCCGTTTCGATCAGGCGGACGACATTTTCCAGGACGTCTTCCTGAAGGTGTACCGCAGCATGTTCTCCTTCCGCGGGGAATCGAGCGTCAAAACGTGGCTGCTCGCGATTACGCGTAACGTCGCCAAGGATCATCGCAAATCGGCATGGGCCCGCCGGGTTTTGCTGATGGCAACGATACGCCCTTCGGAAACGGCTTCCTCGACGGAGAAAGAAGTGCTGAGCCGAATGGTGAACGGCGATATTTGGAAAGCCGTTATGGATTTGCCCGAGAAGCTGCGCGAGGTGCTGCTCTTATACGCCCACCATCAGTTGACCATTCCTGAGATCGCCTCCATGCTGGGCCTGTCGCCGGGCACCGTCAAATCCCGGCTTCATCGGGCCAGAGCGAAGGTGCCGGTTATCCTGAAGCAGCAATTATTCGATTAGTATTTTTTGATCGCGCTTAGCATATCGGACACAAGGTGAGGCGATACAGATGATCTCGAAACGGAACGATTGGGAAAAAGAGCTGCGGCACTTTCCTTTGAATCCAAAAGGCGTGCCGGATAAATTAAAGCAGCGCGTGGAGGAACAAATCGCTATGGGAGCGACCTATAAACGAAAAAGCAAGGGAAGTGCCTGGGTGGCAGCAGCCGTCCTGCTTTTCCTCGCGACGGTTCTGTTCGTACAGCGGGAGCCGATCCTGAGCTTTCTGAAGCAGGAACCGAAGCTCGAGCCGTTCGACGGCAAGACGGAACGAAGCCTGAAGGTGCAATGGTTCGACGGCCCGTCGTTCATGAGCTATTACGGGGACGCGTTCATAATCCAACATCCGAACATGGACGTGGAGACGGTGAACTCGCCGCCGTACGATCCGCAGAAGGACCGGGCCGTCCAATTCGAGGAAATGATCGAGAAAGACAAGCCCGATCTAGTCTACGTCACGCTAGACATTTACCGCAAGCTGGCCGCAGAAGGGAAGTTGCTGGCGCTGGATAGCTTCGTCGCCAAAGAGAAGTATGATTTGTCCGGCTTCCGCGACGGAATCGTCGAGACGATCCGCGAAGCCGGGGGTGGCACCTTGTACGGATTGACGCCTACCTTTTCGTCCAATGCGCTCTACTACAACAAAACGCTGTTCGATAAATACGGCGTTTCCTATCCGACCGACAAAACGAGCTGGGCGGACGTGTTCCGGCTCGCGCAAAGGTTCCCTTCCGAGGGAGAAGGGGATAACCGGATATACGGACTAGTGCCGGATCTCTCCTCTCCTTACGGGGCGGCCGAGGCGGCGGCCCGTACGAGCGGCCTCGGTCTGACGGACGCCGGCGGCGCCAAAATGACCGTAAATACGTCCGCATGGCGATCGATCTGGGAGTTCGTCGCCGACGGGGTCAAGAAAGGCTGGCTATACGAAGCGAAGCCGCGGACCGGCAGCATTTCCGGCATCGACTTTTACAAGCGAAATCCTTTTTTGACCGGCAACGCGGCGATGATGGTATCGAACCAAAGTCTCGCCGAAGATTTGCTCGAAGGGAAGAGACGATACAATCTTGCCGATTTCACCTGGGATATCGTCACGGAGCCGGTTGATCCGGCCCGCCCGAACGTGTCGTCCTCGCTTCGCTTCGACGGCATCTATGCGATCCCGGCCCAGTCCTTAAACGAAAGAGACGCTTGGGAATTGCTCAAGCTGATCCACAGCGAGCCGATCGCGAAGAAAATGTCGAACCGGATGGGAATGAGTTCGCGCAAGCCGGCGGCAAACGAAACGGCAGCCTACCGCAGCGATGCGTTTGGCGCGCTAAAGCCCGATCCGGATAACGTCGCGGGGATGGGCTCGATCATCACGGGGGCGCTGTACCAAGGGATGTCCGGGCTCGTAAACAGCGAGATCAAGGCGGCGGCCGCGGGCGCGAAAACACTCGACGCCGCGATCGAATCGATCCAGCAAGGCGGACAGCAACTGCTCGACCAAGCAAAAGCCGCGAACAAACCGTGATCGGGAATGGATGGAGGCCGCAGAGAAAACATGGAGCTTAAATCTATACCGAGAGGCCGGCTCGCCGGCGCCGCCCTGACCGCCGCGCTGGCGCTGCCGGTCGCGCTCTCCGCTTGCAGCAAACAGGCGGATAAGCCGGAGCAAGAAGTGCTGCGCATTCCTTTTGGCAGCGAACAAACGTTCCAATATTCGTACGGCAACTACTTTGCCGTCAAATTCCCCGATGTCCGGGTAGAGATCATTCCGACCGAGGGGCTGTACGGCCCGGGTAAAAATTACTACGAGGAATTCGAGAAACTGATCCGCGAACAAAAGCCCGACCTGCTCATCACGTATACGAGCGACTACAAACGTTGGGCGTCCAAAGGGCTGCTGCTCGATCTGGAGCCGTTCGTGCGGAAGTCGAAATTCGATCTGGACAGCTTTACTCCGGCCGCCATCGAACAGCTCAAGGCGAACGACGAGGGCAAGCTGTTCGGGCTCGCGCCGCAGCTCACGAGTTCCGCGCTGTATTACAATAAAGATTTGTTCGACAAATACGGCGTGCCGTATCCGACGAACCAGATGTCCTGGGACGACACGATGCGGCTCGCCCGCCGGTTTCCGGTCGATCCCGATCCCGGGAAACGAATCTACGGCATTCACGAGAAATATTCCACCCCGTTCGACTTCGTCAGCGATATCGCGGGTACGGTTGGCGCCTCCCATATAAGCCCTGACGCCAAATGGATCACGCTCGAATCCGACGTATGGAAAAAAGCGTTCGACCAAGTGGTGAGCGGCTTCAAAAGCGGCAATCTGTATTATTACTACAAGGACGGCAAGCGGGTCAATTACGGCCCCGAGGAAACGAAGCAGATGGATTTGTTCAGCAGCGGCAAGGCGGCGATGATGATCAGCAGCACCGAGCAAATGTTCCGCATGAAACAGTGGGGGGAAACAAAGCTGAACTGGGATATCGTCACAGTCCCCGTCGATCCAGCCAACCCCGAGTACACGCGCTACTTCAACGTTTCTCCGATTTATGCTATAGCCGCGAACGCGGAGCATCCACAAACGGCGTGGAAAGTGGTGCAATATTTCAACAGCGAGGAAGCGGCGAAGGTAAGCCAGAAAACGGAGGATGTACTGTCTACCCGGACAGCCTTCGCCAAAACGAAGGACGGACTCAGCCTGATGCCGTTTTACATGCTTAAGGTGAAGCCGCTGGACATTAGTCCGGTTGCGTTTCCCCCGAGCGCCTTTTTCCAGCAGTTCGAGACGATCGTCATCCGCGAGATCGACGAAGCGGTCAAGGGCCGCAAATCGGTCGAAGAAACGATCCGAGCGATTCAGACCGACGCACAGGTTGTGCTGGACCGGGCTTGGCTGGAGCAGGACGCGCAAAAGAAGTAGCGGATCGACCACTAACCCTTGTTTTCGCGATTACTTGTTCCGCCTAGCGCCATATGCAGGCAGCTACAAATAAAAGCCTTTTGAGACTCCTATCTCCCCAGAAACTCGTGTTTTTGGAAAAATAAAGTGCTTTTGAGCCTCCTATAGCCAGTGTACATGGTTCCACAAGCGATTTCGTCGCGAAATAAGCGTCTTCAAAGACTGCTATGCCTGCTCACGGCCCAAGTAAAGGTAGGATAACACCTTCAAAGACTCTTAAGCTAAACCAACTCACTCCTGACGCCGACATCTGCTCCTTCAGCCCGTGTCCGCTGGTTACGCCGTCGCAAAACCGAATAGAAAGGGGCCATCCCCAAAGGGGATGCGAACGAAACAAGCCCAGACGATAGGCAAAGACGCTTCCAAAACCACTGTAAACGTGGGGATGGAAGCGTCTTTTGACATGAATATTCAGGTCCAGCATTTAGCTGCTTTCCGCTCATATCCGCTACTTGCCAGCGGCGCTAGCTTTAGGAAAGCCGGCTTACATGCCGAGCCATTTTTTGAACAGATGCTTCGTCGTTTCCGCGTTGATTGCCGCAATCGACGTCGTAAGCGGAATGCCTTTCGGACAGGAGCGGACGCAGTTCTGCGAGTTGCCGCAGCCCTCGATGCCGCCGTCCTCCATCAGCGCCTCCAGACGCTCGTGCTTGTTCATCTCCCCTGTCGGGTGCGTGTTGAACAAACGTGCTTGCGAGATCGGCGCTGGGCCGATAAAGCTGGAACGGTCGTTGACGTTCGGGCACGCTTCGAGGCAGACGCCGCACGTCATGCATTTCGACAGCTCGTACGCCCATTGCCGCTTCGACTCCGCCAAACGCGGTCCAGGACCGAGATCGTACGTACCGTCGATCGGAATCCAGGCTTTAACGCGCTTGAGCGCGTTAAACATGCGTTCGCGGTTGATGACCAGGTCGCGCACGACCGGGAACGTCCGCATCGGCGCCACGCGCACCGGCTGCTCCAACTGGTCGATCAGCGCCGAGCACGCCTGACGCGGCTTGCCGTTGATCACCATCGAGCAGGCGCCGCACACTTCCTCGAGACAGTTCGATTCCCAGCACACCGGAGTCGTTTTGTCGCCCCCGGCCGTCTTCGGATTGCGCTGAATTTCCATGAGCGCGCTAATGACGTTCATGTTCGGACGGTAAGGAATCTCGAACTCTTGCGTATACGGCTGCGAATCCGGGCCGTCCTGACGAGTGACTACCAGCTTGATTGTTTTCGTCTCAGCCATTGGATCAGTGACCTCCCGTCTTCTTGTTCGTCGTATAATCGCGCTTGCGCGGCTCGATCAAGGAAACGTCGACGTCCTCGTACGAAATTTGCGGTCCGTCCGGCGTCCATGTGGCGAGCGTCGTCTTCATGAACTGCTCGTCGTTCCGCTCCGGGAACTCCGGCTTGTAGTGCGCACCGCGGCTTTCGTCGCGCATCAGGGCGCCGAGCGTCATCGCTTCGGACAGCTCGAGCATGTTCCACAGCTGGCGGGTGAAGGCGACGCCTTGGTTGTTCCAGCGCGCCGTATCGGTCATGTTGATTTTTTGGTAGCGGCCTTTCAGTTCCTTGATCTTGTTGATCGTTTCCTTCAGCTTGGCGTTCGTGCGGACAACCGTCATGTTGTTCGTCATCCATTCGCCCAGCTCTTTATGCAGCACGTACGCGTTCTCCGTGCCGTCCATCTTCAGCAGCTTCTCGTACTTGTCCACGTTTCTTTTCGCTTCGCGGTCGAATACGCTGCTTGCTACGTCTTCCGAGGACTTCTTCAAGCCTTTAATATATTCGATCGCCTTCGGCCCGGCTACCATGCCGCCGAAAATGGCCGACAGCAGCGAGTTGGCTCCGAGACGGTTCGCGCCATGGTATTGGTAATCGCATTCGCCGGCGGCGAACAAGCCCGGAATGTTCGTCATCTGGTTGTAGTCGACCCACATGCCGCCCATCGAATAGTGAACGGCCGGGAAAATTTTCATCGGAATTTTCCGCGGGTCGTCGCCCATAAACTTCTCGTAGATTTCGATAATGCCGCCGAGCTTTACGTCCAGCTCCTTCGGATCTTTATGCGACAGATCGAGGTATACCATGTTCTCGCCGTTAATGCCGAGCTTCTCGTCTACGCAGACGTGGAAGATTTCCCGCGTCGCGATATCGCGCGGCACGAGGTTTCCGTAGGCCGGATATTTTTCTTCGAGGAAGTACCACGGCTTGCCGTCCTTGTACGTCCAGATCCGTCCGCCTTCGCCGCGCGCCGACTCGGACATGAGACGCAGCTTGTCGTCGCCCGGAATCGCCGTCGGGTGAATCTGGATGAACTCGCCGTTCGCGTAGTTGACCCCTTGCTGGTAAACGGCGCTCGCCGCCGTCCCCGTATTGATAACCGAGTTCGTCGTTTTGCCGAAAATGATGCCGGGACCGCCGGACGCCAGAATGACCGCATCGGCGCGGAACGTCTGAATTTCCATGCTGCGCAGGCTTTGCGCGCTTACGCCGCGGCATACGCCGTCGTCGTCGATCACAACTGATGTGAATTCCCAATGCTCGTACTTGGTTACGAGCCCTTCCGTTTCCCAGCGGCGTACCTGCTCGTCGAGCGCGTACAGCAGCTGCTGGCCCGTCGTCGCACCCGCGAATGCGGTGCGGTGATACTGCGTTCCGCCGAAGCGGCGGAAGTCAAGCAGGCCTTCCGGCGTCCGGCTGAACATAACGCCCATCCGGTCCATCAGGTGGATAATGCCCGGCGCCGCGTCGCACATTGCTTTGACGGGAGGCTGGTTGGCGAGGAAGTCGCCGCCGTATACCGTATCATCGAAGTGCTCCCACGGGGAATCGCCTTCGCCTTTCGTATTAACCGCCCCGTTAATGCCGCCCTGCGCGCACACGGAGTGGGAACGTTTAACCGGAACCAATGAGAAGAGGTCAACGTGAACCCCGGCTTCGGCCGCTTTTATTGTAGCCATCAGTCCGGCAAGCCCGCCGCCGACGACAATAACTTTGGAATTTGCCACTGCAGTTCACTCCTCCTTAATGTTTGCCTGCGGCATCCAGCACCGACGTATCCGAGAACGACGCGTCCGTGAAAGCTACCATCGACAGAATGAACATGATGGACATGATAACGAATACGCCCATCCAGATAACGCTCGACACGCGTTGTGCGCGAGGACCGACCGTAATACCCCAACTGACGAGGAACGACCACATGCCGTTCGTAAAGTGGAACGTTGCCGCCAGAACGCCGATCAGGTACATGGTGAAGTACGCTGGGGTTGTGAAAACCTCATGCATGAGCACGCCCAAGGAATCGTGCGTTTGGTTGCCCAAAGTGACTTGGAACCGGGTCGTGAAAAAGTGCCACGCGATGAAAATGAGCGTCACGACGCCTGTCACCCGCTGGAGCGTAAACATCAGATTGCGGTAATAGCCGTAGCGGCCTACGTTGTTGTTCGACTGGAATGCGACGTAAAGCCCGTAGACGCCGTGGTACAGGATCGGCAGCCATATGCCGAACAGCTCCAAGAAGAAGACGAGAGGCAAGCTGTTCAACCACCGTACGGAATCGATAAATCCTTGATGTCCGCCATTAAACGCTTCATAGTTCGTAATCAGATGCTCGACCAGAAAGAAGCCTACAGGTATTACCCCGAGCAAAGAATGCAGCTTTCGGTAGTAATAGGAATTACCGGTCATGGAAACGTAGTCCCCCCTAGAGAAATATGACAACGTGTGCAAAACAAACCATCTCTCATTGTACTCCCGAGCGATACAAGCGTCAACAAAATGTGAACGTTTGTGACAAAAAGCGCGTACAAACTTATTTTGCCATAGCGAAGCCTGTTTAAACCCGGGTTGTGAACAATGTTCGAACTTTTTGCTTATCTTGACAGCTATCATGTTACTCTGATTGCTCTTATAATGGAAGTGCCGTTTTTTTATATCCAGTTATTCGTTTTATGCATAAGAAGAAGTATACTTACTATGTACCCTTATTAATGACTCTTAATAATGAACTCTTATTAATGAAAGAAAAATTGGAGGAAGAGGTGACGATGGATGCTGCCCAATATGGACGTGCTTCCCTCCGTCGTGGAGCACGGCAGCTTGAACCGCGCCGCCCAGGCGCTGAACATTTCCCAGCCGGCGCTGTCCCGCAAGATCGCTCAATTGGAGGAGGGGCTCGGTATTCTGCTGTTCGAGCGGAAAGGCAAGAAGCTTGAGCTTACCCGGCTGGGCCAAATCTGCTACGAGCACGCTTTGGAGATGCGCGAGATGGAGCATAAGCTGATGCAGCGCATTACCGAGCATCATTCTTCCTATAAAAGCATAACGATCGGAGCGAGCCTGACGACACTCCAGTCGACGCTGCCGGATCTGATCACGCTGTATACCCGCGATTTTCCCGACACGGACATCAAGGCGATAACCGGCAAAACGCACGAAATTGTAAGTCTCGTCAAAGAAAATAAAATCGACCTCGGACTCGTTGCGTCCAAAATCGATAATCCCGATCTGACCTGTATTCCACTGTTCGACGATCATCTGTGCCTCCTTCTTCCCGCGAATCATCGCTGGGCGGAGAAGCCGGGCATCGAGATCGGCGAGCTTCAGGACTTGCCGATGATCTTGTTTTCCAAAGGGACGTGGTACCGCATCCTGATGGATGAGCTGTTCCACCGTTATACGGTGTATCCGGATGTGAAGATGGAGATCGATTCCTTCGAGGCGATTTTGCGCCTGGTCCCGACCTGCAATGTGGCTACGCTGCTGCCGAAATCGTATTTGCGGCAAACGGCGCTGGACAACAACGGGCTCGTGCTGCGCAACATTCCCGAGCTGCAGATGACGACCCGCACTACATCGCTTCTGTTCGGACGAGAGCTGGCGCTTAACGTCTCAACGCGGGATTGGATCTGGAAGGCGAAGGAGCATTTCTCGACGGGCGGCGCCGTGCTTCCTTAGACGGCGAAGGTTCTATCCGGAAGCGCCGCCATGACCGTCGTGTTCTCCTAGTTCCAGCCCGAGCTTGCGAGCCGCATAAGCCGTCGTGCTCGCCTGCACGACAATCGTCATCAGAATCGCCAAAAACGTCACGGCCGAGATAACGTCTGCGTGGGCAATTCCCGCACCCGCGATCATCCCGGACAGGGCGGCCGGAATGACGCCGGTTTCCCGCACCCAGGACATAAACAGCAGCTCGTTGCGCTCCCACTTCGCCCTACGGTCGGGCAAGGCGCATAGAAATACGGTTAACGGCCGGGCGACGAGCATAAAGATGGCAATAACCGCCAAGCTCGGCAGCAAATAATCGAACACGACGCGGAAGTTCACTTGACTGCCGAGCAGCATAAAAATGAGCATCCGCATGATGACCGTGATGTTATCCGAGAAATGGGCCATCTCGTGCAGCTTGTCTTCCATCTTCATGCCGAACGTTTGCGAATTGCCCCATATGAGGCCGGCCGTAAACGTCGCCATGAAGCCGCTGACGTGAAGCTGCTCCCCGAGCAAATAAGCCCCGAGCGCGGTCACTACCATGGCGATCGTCGTATACTCACGCAAAAAGCCGATGCGGAAATGCGCAACCAGAAACGTAAAGGCAAAACCGATCGCCAGCCCGACACCGATGCCTCCCGCCGCCGAGCGGGCAAAATCGGCTGCCGCCCCCGCCATCGTTACCTGTTTCGTTCCGAGAATGACAGCCAGCACCGAAAACGTCAAAATCGATCCGGTTGCATCGTTAAACGCCGATTCGCTCTCCACCGTTTCCCGCACCTTGTCGCGGATGCGCACTTGGCGGAACACCGGGATGATCGTCGCCGGGTCCGTCGAGCTGATGATCGCTCCGAGCAGCAGCGCATACATCCACGGCAGGCCGAGAATGTAGTGCGATGCGGCCGCCACGCAGCCCGCCGTCAGAAGGACGCCCGGCACGCTCAGCATCGTGAGCGTAACCCACACCTTCTTCAGTCCGGACAGCTTGATGTTGCGCCCTCCGTCAAACAGGATAAGCGCCGAACCGACGGTCAGAATAAACTGGTTGGTGAACGAAGTGCTCGCTTCGTTTACAAGGTGCAGCCCTCCGCCAACGACGATCCCGGCAACCAGGAACAAGGCGACGTCGGGAACTTTCAGCACGGAAGCCAGCTTGCCGGATACCATCCCGAGCGTAAAAATGAGAACGAGCAAAAATAGGACATGAAAAATGACGACTTCGGTTCCGTTCTCCATTTACGCGCCTCCTCCGGCAACCGATTAGAAATCGGCCAAATCTTCCTCGAACGATTCGATCTGCTTATTCGTTCCGATAATGACCATCACATCGCGCTCGTTAATTACATCGGTAGCCGCAGGCGCGATAATAACGCCATTCTTCTTGTTGATGGCGACGATGCTGCACCCGTACCTCGCGCGCGGATCAAGCTCCTTGAGCGATACGCCGTTCAGTCTGCCGGGCACCGAAATCTCAGCGACTGTGTAGTCCTTAGACAGCTCGATATAATCGAGCAGATTCGGATTCGCCAGCTGGTGGGCGACGCGGATGCCCATATCCCGCTCGGGGTAAATGACCCGGTCGACGCCGAGCCGCTCAAGCACTTTGCCGTGCAGCTCCGTGAGCGCTTTGGCGACAACGGTCTTCACGCCGAGATCTTTCAGCAGAATCGCCGTCATGATGCTGGCTTGAATGTCGTCGCCGATCGATACGATGACGCAGTCAAAATTGCGGATGCCGATCGAACGCAGCGTCTCCTCCTCCGTAGAATCGGCCACGATCGTATGCGTGAGAACGTCGACCATCTCCTGGACGGCTTCCTCGTCACGGTCGATCCCGAGCACCTCCAGATCCTGATTGACGAGCTCTTTCGCGAGACTCGAGCCGAACCGCCCCAGACCGATTACGGCAAATTGTTTCATTTTCATAGTAACCATTAACTCCTATCCGATTATGATTTTGCCTTCCGGATGCCGGTATAGTTCTTTTTCCGGTTTCGGCTGCAGCGCGTAGGCGAGCGTAATCGGCCCCAGCCTTCCCGCGAACATGGTCAGCATGATCAGGATTTTGCCGAAGACGGTCAGATCGGGCGTCAGCCCCATCGATAGCCCAACCGTGCCGAATGCCGAAGTCACCTCGAACAAAATCATCAAAAAGGGATGGTCCTCGGTCGTCGATAAAACCATCGCCACAATAACGACTAGAAAAATAGCGAACAGCGTAAGCGTAATCGCTTTGTAAATCCGGTCTTTGGCGAGCCGGCTATGAAACAGGACGATATCCTCTTTGCCCCGCATCATCGCGATCATCGCACCGATCAGCGTCGTAAACGTCGTCGTTTTGATACCGCCTCCCGTCGATCCCGGGGAAGCGCCGATAAACATCAGGATGATGATGAAAAATTGCGTCGCCTGGCGCAGTCCCCCGATATCGACCGTATTCGCCCCTGCCGTACGCGGCGTGACGGATTGAAAGAAAGCCGCCAGCACTTTGCCGCTTCCGTCAAGCTGTCCGAGCGTGCGCGGATTCGAATATTCGAACAGGAAGATGACGATCGCCCCGAATACGATCAGGAATCCGGTCATGCTGAGCACAACTTTCGAATGCAGCGACAACCGCCGCTTTACCCGGTAATCCATCACGTCGGACATAACGATAAAACCGATCCCGCCCAGCACGATCAGCATCATCGCGACGACATTGATCAGCGCATCGTCCGCATACGGCATCAGGCTGCGAAACTCTCCGGACAAGTCGAAGCCCGCATTATTAAACATCGATATGGCGTGAAACATCCCCCGGTAGATCGCCTCGCCGACCGGGAAATCGAACGACCAGCGGATGGCGAACAGCAGCGCGGCCACCAGCTCGATCGTCAGCGAATACACCAGCACCTTGCGGATAAGCCGGATGATCCCCTCCATCGAGCCTTGATTGAGCGCTTCCTGCAAAATAAGCCGCTCCCGCAGCGAGATCCGCTTGCGCAGCACAAGAGCGATCAGCGTGGACATCGTCATGAAGCCGAGGCCGCCTACCTGGATGAGCGCCATAAGGACGACTTGACCGAATGTGGTAAAATAGGTGCCCGTATCGACGACGACGAGTCCGGTCACGCAGGTGGCGGACGTAGCCGTGAACAAAGCGTCGATAAACGGCAGTCCTTGCCCGTTCGTGCTCGATACGGGAAGCGAAAGCAGAATCCCGCCGATTAGAATAATGGCGGCAAAACCGATGACGAGAATTTGCGGCGGAGTCAGCCGCTCTAGAATGGGTTTGCGTTTCAGATCGATTCACCTCGGATGGGTTAACAAGCGGCGCGTATCACGCGGTTCCAGAAGAAAACCGTTTTCGAAAACAGCAAAAAAAGGCACTGGAAATCCAATGCCGCTTTAGCGAATCTGGTTTCCTGACTGGAGCCTACGAGGTTAGCTGACGGATTCGGGTTGTTAGGCACCCTATTCGCAGACGCCTTCCGGCGCCCTCGCGAAATTCACCCCACAATACATGGTTCCCCCGTTTTCATAAAGAAATTCGGCTCGTTATGGTTGATTTTGGCTGACGAAGTGATTATAATCCCGCAAGCGAAACAGTACAAAGCCGTTTTTTGTTGAAAATCGGTTTGAAAACACGGCTTAAGTCAAAATAGAGAAGCTGTCCGGCCGTTTTCGTTGTCCACACCTTTGTTGCTTCCGATTATGAAGCTTTAACGGAATTCCGCCGATTTTCGTTAAGCATCCTAAGTGGCATTTCGAAAAAAAGTGTGTTACGGTAGAAAAAAATAGGGGGCGGTCTGCATTGGGACAACAGCACTTATTCCGGCTCGGGACTTTGGCGGTCATCGGCATCATCCTGTTCGTTGTGACCAACTGGTGGCCCCAGATGACGGAAAAAAACGAAAACCGCGTTATCGTCGAAACGCATCCCGAAATTTCGAAGCAGGCAGCCGCTGCGGCGGTCGAAGCCTATATTGGCGCGCTGAGTAGCGTTCCCGTGCAAGCGACCCAGGTGATCTATCAGTCCGATCAACTGCTTAGCGGTTATGTGCAGAAGGAGCGGCTCGTCCGTGAATACAACACGTCCTACAAAGACCGCGTGCCGGTCGATTATTATCAGGTTGAGCTCGGAAGCGGCGGCAAAACGGCGTATTTGGCCTATGTGAACATGACAAGCGGCGAAGTGATCGGCTGGCAAAAGCGCAGCGGCGCCCCGGCCCCAAACGTCCGCGATGGAAGACGGATCGCCGAGACGTATCTGGAGAAGGCGGGCAAGCCGCTGGAGCAGTATCAGATGCTGCTGCCGAACAGCGCGGCCCCTTACCAGTTTGCGTTCGAGCATCGGACCGCGCGGCTCGGGGAGGCGAAACTGAGGGAAATCGTGGAGATTCGCGGCGGCGAGGTTACGGCGTACCGGACCGAGATTCGGGTACCGGACAGCCATTCGGCCTGGGTGCAGCGGCAGGATCGAGCCTCCTCGTCGATGACCGGGCTAAACATGATTTTGTCGGCGATTATGGGCCTCACGGCCATCGTGCTAATGGTGATTCACCGCAAAAGGATTGCCTTCGTCCGTGGTCTCTGGCTGACATTTACGTTTCTCGTCATCTACTGGATCAACAACTTCAACATGGTGCCCGCATTCAAAACGCTCGGCTCGCCGGGGAACGATCCGTTCCTGGCCGCCGACTCCTCCTTCGGCATGGTTATGCTCATGAACGTCGTTGTAGCCGTCATGGGAGTCGTCGGCTACTTCTCGCTCGCCGCCGGACAGCCGCTGTGGCGCGACCTCGGCATGGGGAACTGGACACGCTGGCGCGAGCCTTCCTTCGGCGAGGACACATTTGCCGGCATGAAGCGGGGCTACCTGCTCGCCTGTTTGATGCTCGGCCTGCAATCGCTGCTCTTCTTCATTGCCGAGAACCGGTTCGATATGTGGTCGGTGAACGATCCGTCCGGATCGATGTACAATTTGCTCCGGCCCGGGCTGTTTCCGCTTATGGCCTGGACGGCGGCTATTTCCGAAGAAGCGATATACCGCTTTTTCGGCATCGCCCTATTCAAGAAGCTGCTGCGCAGCACGTTCCTTGCCGTGCTGTTCCCCAGCATGATCTGGGCGTTCAGCCATACCCAGTACCCGATCTACCCGGTATATACGCGGTTTATCGAGGTGACGCTGCTCGGGATTATTCTCGGCTATGTGTTTCTGAAGTTCGGCTTCGCTACCGTGCTATTCACCCATGCGATCATGGACAGCCTGCTTATGAGCTTCTCGCTAATGAACTTGGGCTCGCCCGCTTACATAACACTCGGCTTGTTCTACATCGTCCTGCCGGCCATCGTGGCTTGGATCATCTGGAGGCTGCACAGGGCGGCCCTGCGCAGACGGCCGGATACGGCCAGCTTAACCTAAGCGGCGGAACGCAAATGGAAACTCGACGCGAAATAACGGAACCGGTTTTAACCGGGTTCCGTTATTTTTTGCCTTATATTATTCGGCACGATCCGCTTCTTCGTCCGGACCGTGCAGCGCGGCCAGTATATCGCGGGCCAGCTTGTCGCCGATGCCTAACTGGCGAAAATCGTCGACGGACGCTTCCTTGATTTTTTTCATCGAGCCGAAATGCTTCAGCAGCAGCTTGCGCCGCTTCTCTCCGATACCCGGGATCGAATCCAGCTGCGAGACGACCATCGATTTCGCCCGCGTTTCACGGTGAAACGTGATCGCAAACCGGTGCACCTCCTCCTGAATGCGCTGGAGCAGGTAAAACTCCTGGCTGTCCCGCGGAATCGGCACGATTTCCGGCGGATCGCCCATCATGAGCTGTGCCGTTTTGTGCTTCGCGTCCTTGACGAGTCCGCAGACCGGGATGTACAGGCCCAGCTCGTTTTCCAGCACGTCGATGGCGGCCGATATTTGCCCCCTGCCTCCGTCGACGACGACCAGATCGGGCAGCGTAAGCTGCTCCTTCAGCACGCGCTCGTAACGGCGGCGTATGACCTCGCGCATCGTTTCGTAATCGTCCGGGCCGCGTACGGTCCGGATTTTGTATTTCCGGTATTCTTTCCGGTCCGGCTTGCCGTCTACGAATACGACCATGGCCGACACGGGATCGGTCCCTTGAATATTCGAGTTATCGAATGCTTCGATGCGGCGAACGGTGCCGAGTCCGATCCATTCTCCCAGCCCTTCGACGGCCTTGACCGTACGCTCCTCGTCGCGTTCGATCAGACGGAACTTTTCCTCCAGCGCCACGCGCGCATTATCGCAGGCCATGCCTACGAGCTGCTTCTTTTTGCCGCGCTGCGGCTGATGCACCTTGATCCGCAGCCAGCTCTCCAGCAGCTCGGCGACGGCCATGCCGGTTTCGCTGTCGGGGCTCGCTGCTTCCGCAGCCGGCGACACATCCGCCGCCTGCTCCTGGGACGCGGCTGCGACTTCATCCGCCTCGTCCGCCTTCGCTCCCGGCTCGCCCGGCAAAAACACTTCCTTCGGCATCGCCGGATTTTCGCTGTAATACTGAGTCACGAACGTTATAAAATCTTCGTATTCGTCTCCGTAGTATGGGAACAGCGAGACGTGCCGCTCGATCATCTTGCCCTGGCGCATGTACAAAATTTGCACGCACATCCAGCCCTTGTCGACGGCATAACCGAACACGTCGCGGTCGACGGCGTCGGCCATCGTTATCGTCTGCTTCTCCATCAGCGCGTCGATGCCCGCGATCTGATCGCGCAGCTCCTTCGCCCGCTCGAAATTGAGCTCTTCGGCGGCGGCAAGCATTTTGCGCATCAGCTCTGCCTTGATCGCCTCGTGCCCGCCGTTCAGAAACCGCGATATTTCCTGCACCATGCGCTCGTATTCCCCGGCCGGCACCTCGTACTCGCACGGCGCAATACACTGGCCCAAATGGTAGTACAGGCAGACGCGATCCGGAATCGTCCTGCATTTGCGAAGCGGATACAGCCGGTCCAGCAGCTTCTTCGTTTGCTGCGCCGCAAAAGCATTCGGATACGGGCCGAAATATTTCGCTTTATCCTTCAGCACCTTGCGCGTTACTTCAAGGCGCGGATGCGCTTCGTGCGTAATTTTGATATACGGAAACGACTTGTCGTCCTTCAGCAATACGTTATAGCGAGGATAATGCTGCTTGATCAGGTTGCACTCGAGAATGAGCGCCTCCATATTGCTCGCGGTGACGATATATTCGAAATCGTGGATTTCCGCCACGAGCCGCTGCGTTTTCCCGTCATGACTGCCGGAAAAATACGAGCGGACGCGGTTTTTGAGCACCTTGGCTTTGCCGACGTAGATGATCGTGCCATCCCGGTTTTTCATCAGGTAGCAGCCCGGCTTGTCCGGCAGCAGCGCGAGCTTCCGCTTAATCGACTCCGCGATCTTGTCGCGCCCTTTGGCCCTCTCTTCCGTCATGGTTCTACCTCTCCTTCTCCGGCCATCTATACAAAAAAAAGCTCTGCCGCCATAGCGAAACAGAACCTTCGTTCGTCTCTATTCAATTATACGACGAGCGGGACTGTTCGCACAATCCCGCTCCGCAGATATCCTGTACGGCTTACAGATGACGGCCTACGACGCTCTTCAAAGCATCCTTAGGCTGGAAACCGACGACCTTGTCGACAGGTTGTCCGTCTTTGAATACGATCAGCGTCGGAATGCTCATCACGCCGAAACGGGAAGCCGATTCCGGATTGTCGTCGACGTTCACCTTTGCGATCTTCAATTGCTCGCCAACTTCTTTATCCAAATCTTCCAGCACCGGAGCGATCATTTTGCAAGGTCCGCACCACGGAGCCCAGAAATCTACAAGAACCGTACCGCCGCTCTCGACTTCGTTCTTGAACGATTGGTCGGAAACACTAACGATAGCCATGTCGGAACATCCTCCTCATACTAACAAAAAGTTTGTATCTTGAATTATTGTAATGAAAATTGTCCAGCATGTAAAGTATACCACAACCCGCCATGCTTTCATAACTGAAAACTAATTCCGCGCATACGGTGTGTTGTCCGCGGGCAAACTGCTACCAGCGGCCGTTTTCGCAAATCGGCGAGTAAAGTTTGAAGATTTGTCACTTGTTTTCCTTTACAACCCATCTGGCGATTCGGTATACTGAACATAGCCAATTTTGCCTAGCCCGGGAGGAACCTCGCATGACTGATCCTAGAATGCACGTTAACGAAGAACCAAGAAACGACTTTATGGACGTTGCTATCGGTTTTGGCGCTACGTTCGGCTTTTTCTTTCTGGTCGCGCTTGTGGCGACGATTATCGAACTGTTCGTGTAATGATGAAACGGCATCGCCGTTTGAGATCGGAGAAAAGTCCTTACGCCCGTTTTGGGTGCAAGGGCTTTTTTGCGTCCGCTTCCAAGGAACAATATCCTCCATTACCAAAATTAAGGAAAATATAATATAATTAGAGATAAGGAAAAAACAAAAAGGAGTTTTGCCCCTGATGCCAACAAAGTTCGCTTTCCGCCAGACTTTCCCGATTGCGGCCATTCTCGCCGCTATGCTGCTGGCAGCCGGCTGCGTAAGCAAACCGCCCGATCTCCCTCCGCAGCAGTCTCCCGAACCTGCCAGGAAAACGCTCAAGATCGCCTACTTCAACGAGCAGTCGTTCACAAAAGAGTACGGTAATACCTTCAAAAAATTCAATCCGAATGTAGACATCGAAATCATCCCTATGGTCCAAACGAGCGGAGGAAAAACGGTGTTTCTTGAAAACGCCGCCATTTTGGAAAAAAAGCCCGATATCGTATACGGCCCGACACTGATAACCGATACGAACAAAGCTGGAAAACTGGTAGATCTATCCGGGCTAGTCAAGCAGGATAACTTCGATCTGGGCCAATTTGCTGAGAACGCGCTCGAGGCGATTCGCGATACGACGGACGGCAGGCTGGTCGCACTGTCCCCCAGCTTCCAAACGGCGGCGTTGTTTTATAATAAGAAAATATTCGACCGTCTCGGACTCCCGTATCCGGCCGGCGGCATGAGCTGGCAAAGCATGATGAGTCTGGCGAAAAGCATCTCCCGCGACGAAGGGGGCAAACGACTTTACGGCTTGCAGAACTATTCGACGCCGACTAGCTTTGCGAGCAGCTATATAGCAGGCATGGGCGTAAGCATGTACAGCTCCAACCAGCCTGAAGCGAAATTTACATCCGACGCCTTTCAGACGGCTTTCGGCGAAGCCGTTAACGCGTTTCGCAGCGGCGCCTTTTATTTGCCGCCGGAAGAACCGGTCAAAACGAAAGAGGATTCGCTCAGCCGCAGCAAGTTCATTATCGGAGAGGCGGCGATGATGATCTCGACCCCCAGCCTGTTCGCGGCGCTCCGGGAAGCGCCGGGAGTAAGCGGTGTTCCGGCCGTTGACTACGATATCGTCGTCGAGCCGGTCAGCCCGAGCGGATCTTCGTTTCTAGTGGCCGACTTATTCGGGATTATGAAGGACTCTCCGAATATGCAGGTGGCATGGGAGTTTCTGAAGTTCGTAACAGGACAGGAGATGGCTGCGGAACTCATCAAGACGAAGCCAGGCGTGCTGTCTATCCGCAAAGACGCCATTACCGCAATCGACGGCCACAAGCTTGACCCTTTCTATGCAAAAAAGCCGAAGCCGATCAGCATCTCGACTCTCTCCCCCGAGCTGGCGCGAAAGCTGAATGATATGGTAACCGAAGAATTCACGCATATGTTGTATGAGCGAAAATCGGTAACGGACGGTTTGAAGCAGCTTCAGCAGCGGGCTCAGATCGCGATCCATGAGGACTCCCCGGCAGCGAAATCGAAGTAATCATGCAGCCAGCCGCTCCAAAGACTGCTATTTATCAAACTTCCGTCGTGCTTCGGAATCGGCGCTGCCGAAAACGTTCCGCCAAACGCAAAAAAGCGGGGATCAGCTCCCCGCTCTTCCCCGCTTGTTCGACCCGTTCACAACGATTACGTCCACGAACGGCCGAATCCGGTCCATAATCCGCTGCCCTTTGTATTCCTCGTCCCCGTCTTTGCTCGTAAAGCTGAAATGCTTCTCCAGCTCGTCCGGCTCATGATTGGACGTGAAAAACGTCGGCTTGCGATTCATCCGGTAGTTAAGGATCGCACCCATCACATGATCGCGCACCCACGGACTCAAATTTTCCGCGCCGATGTCGTCGAAGACGAGCAGATCGGTCTCCTTCAACAGCTCGATCGTTTCCTTCATCTGCTGCGGCTCGGCAAACATCGACTTCAGATCTTCCACGAAGTCCGGCATATACACGATTACGCCGGTACGGCCGCTTTTGGCGAGCTGGTACAGCATGTAACACATCAGGAACGTTTTGCCCGTGCCGAACGGGCCTACCAGGTACAGCCCTTGCTTCTGCAAGCCCTCGTCCTGCGTCCGGCGAATATATTTGAGAATGGCACCGACGGCCTCGACCCGGTCGGGGTCGATATCGACGATCTCATCGGTCGAATAACCGTGCGTAAGCGCCGCGTTATCGATATAAAAGCTGCGAATCCGGCTGCGGATCGTGTCCTGAGCTTCCTTCGCAATCAGCTTCCGGCAAGACACCTTCCGGTCGTGAATATAGGTCCGGTCGCCGGACGTATCCACCGCCAGCATCGTATAATGGCCTTCGAAGTCGTTCGGGCACAGCTCCAGCCCCGGACAATTCGAGCAGTTGCGGTGCTCGGTTACATACTGATACAGCTTGTTCATGTGGAGCTTCACCGTCTGGTCGTCCAGCTCCGGATGAGCGGCGCGCAGCTTCTGAACGAGCGGATCTTCCAGCAGCAGCTTCGTCTTCTGCTCGGCCCTCCGGGCGAACGACAGATTGCGCCAATTGCCGAGTGCTTCGGATAACGATTCCATATGGAAAAGCACGCTCCTTTCGTTCTTCGTTCAGTTCAGATCGTTTGCCTGCCGTCCGTCAATTGCCTTTCCCGTCGATTTCCCGGGCCAGCCTGCGAATTTCCGCGAGCTTCTCCTCGCTGACCGGCTTTGTCGCCGGAATGTCGGAGATGATGGCAATTTTCGGTTTTTGCTGGCGGGTGCCGCGTCCTTTGCCGGTGAGCGGTGTCAGCTTGCCGTCCGTTTTGGCGTTTCGCTGCTTCCGCTTCAGCGTCTGTTCGCGTATGTAAGCGACTGCTTGCTCGTAGCTGCCGACGCCTTTGGCCATCATGTTGGAGGCCACGGTGTCGATATAGTTTTTCGTCCAGGACGATTCCTTGTATACGTGCAGATGATGGATCATCACATTGATGACTTCATCCGGCATTTTGTAATTGACGTCGATTTTTTCGAATATTTCGGAAACGGTTTTCGGCACCGAGCCTTTCGGGAAAAAACGCTCGAGCACCCTCGTATACGGTTCGTTACGCATGATCAGATTGTACTGATGCTGGTTGCACTGGCCTATAAACAACGTCGGCACCTCGAGATAAAATTCCATCTCGACCGGCTTCTCCTCGAGCGGTTCGACCGGGTCCGGCTTCGCCATGCCGGCGATTTTGTGAAACATTCGCTCCCGCTCCTGCTCCCGGTCCTTGTCCTGCCGGAAATACAGATTGGCCTTGTACTGCAGCATATCCGTCTCCAGCCTGCCGTCCTCGGAGAACATGCCGTCCTCGTCGAGCAGTCTGCACGTTTCCCGGAGCGATAAGTTGAACTTGCGGGCGATCTTGTTAATATCGAACATTTGGTCGGGGTTGTGACGCAAATTTTCTACGAATGGCCGATTGCGGGACGTGCCTCGGGGGAACCGCTGAATAATATCGCTATAATGGAACGCCTTCGTCGTCACGTCAAGCTGATGCTCGGTTTCCCGCGACGGCGCCGTTTCCTGCAGCGCCTGCTCCAGCTCGTGGTCGAACATCTGCGTATTAAGCCGGAATATGTCGTAGAACGGCACGGACAAATCTTCGGACAATAACCCGGGGTGCTGCATCTCCTCGGGTTCGGGCGAATAAAATTGCTCGCGCAGCGACAATACCGCGTACTTGCCTACCTTATCGTGAAGCAGCATGACCAAATGCTGGTTTTTGAAAAATTCCTGCGGCGTAAGCGGCCCGCTCAGCACATATTCGTACATGTAATCGTCGGATGCCGGCGAATATTTGCGGTTCGACTGCAGCAGCCCGATCGCCTCCAGCTTCGAGGACATCTCGATGAGCATCTTGCGCCCCCGGTCGCCGAGCTCCAGATCGAGAGCCAGAAATAGCTTCCGCTGCTGCTCCAGCTCCGAGAAGCCTGTCCGGTCTCCGGCTACCTGCTGATACAGCGTCTGATAGACGCTGATAGCGAGCCCGCCTACCATCGGCTGATAGATGCCGGACAACATCCGGTAATCGAGCCCGCTTAGCGAAAAATCCCGGTACACGCAAAACCGGTGGTTTTCCGTAAAATGCAACTGATTCGTAATACGCATGAACGTGTCTCCATTCCTTGCCATAGGCAGATCCGGACGGATGATCGAATCCGTTTCTCTATTCTATCACAAATGGACCGGACCGTGCCCAAAATCCTTGCTTGCAAAACTAGCAATTTATATCCAGCAACGCAGCGCAAAATGCCCCCGCCATTCGCCTGGCAGGGGACTGTGTAGGTCTAGCGTTTAGTATTCGGCCTGCTCCTCGGCACCGGGAGTCTCGGCGTATCGCGGCATTTCAGGCATCGTCACCCCTGGCCGCTCTCTTGCATCCGTCTCCTGCGAAGCTGAGCGGCGGCGTTCGCTGCCCCGGACCCAGCGCCGGATCGTCTCATTCATGGCCAGTGCGGATTTGGTCGGAAGCTGGTGCTTTTCGTCGTCAAATACGACCACATCGCAGGACCACAGCGCCCTTGTCAATTTGCGTCGGTATTTGCGGAAGGAGCGGTCCTTTTTGCCGTACAGCAGCAAAATGGGGGCGCGCAGCGCAGGCAGGCGGTCCGTACAGCTATAGTTCAGGCTGTACTTGTAATATTGCCGGATGTTCGCCATGCTGCCTCGGACCGCATCCTGGAGCAAATTGCGTCCCGTGAGCGGACTGTCCGCATTGCCCCGCGTTATCGCCCACATCAGCAGCCGGAACATCGGCTTGGTGCGGGACAAACCGGCTGCGAGCCGAATTCGGCTGCGAAGCGTAATATCGCTCGCTTCCGACATCGCGCTGACGAGAATGCCGCCGAGAAACCGGTCCGGATATGTCAGCATGGCCTCCATCGCAACCGACCCGCCTGTCGAGTAGCCGCAGACGTAAGCTTGCCGGATGCCCAAGTAATCGAGCAGCCGCACCAGATCGTGGGCGATCAGCTCGTAGGTGAGCAGGGGTTCGGAAGCGCGGCTGCGGCCGTGTCCGCGTATGTCGAACGTAATGACGGCAAATTCGCCGGATAGCTGCACCTGCTGGTAGCGGAAATTGGCGCTCGTCAATAGCGGCGGATGAATGAACACAATCGGCGTTCCGGTTCCGTGTATTTGGTAATAAATCTGCGTCCCGTTGATCGCCGCGATCGGCATGGGTTTTTCCCTCCCGGTGTTTACAAAACTGGTATATTTGTACGATTCCCCCGTCAGCGGTTTTTTACCCGGATAGCGCGGCGCTGCTTCCTCCCCACCCCTTCCACTTCATTCTCCTAAACTCAAAAAAGCCGCGATCTACGCGGCTTTTAATGAGAATCAAAACGTATTGTATACATTTTCGCATTCTTCCGCGGTCGGTTCATAAAAACAGTGCTTCTTGTGCCGTCCCGCGAGCGGCTGATTATACCAAGTCGGCGGACAAGGTCCGGGATTTTCGAACGATCCTGGGCGGAAATACCATAAGGAGAATTTGGCTGGCCAGCTCCGCTCCCCATTTACGGCCCGTTGGGCCAGACGGCGTTCCCTTTCTCTTGCGTTCTGATAGTACAAACCATGCTGCAGCGCTTCGAACGCATGCGGCTGGTTGATCATTTGGGGAATGGTCCGGATTCCTTTAAAATCGGAGCAGTCCGCTCTGATTCGGTTAATGCCAACATTTCCAACAAGGAGCATCCCCGTTTCGCCTTCGGTCTCAGCTTCAGCTCGAAGCAACCTTGCCAACATATCGATATCCTGTTTCCTGGCTTTTACGACTCCCATCGGCTCACCTCTTTAGCGTTCTAAACCCATCATATTGTAGGCGAAGCGGAAGTGTTACTTTCCTTTCTCCTGCTCCTTGATCACCTGTTCAATTCCCGACACAATCAGCTTCAAGCCGAATTCAAACGCCGCGTCGGTCCCCATCAGCTCGAACAGCCCGTTCTTGAACATCCTCCGAAACAGTCCCGCTTCCGTCTCGCTCATCGAGTCCAGAAGCCGAGCCATCTCCTCGCCCGGAAGCGCCTCCTGTTCCTTAAGCATAACCGAGACATTGCGCTCGTGCTGGTAATCATCCAGAACGAAGTAAAACACATAGTTCACTAGCGTAGTAACCACTTGCATTTTCTGTTCTTGCTCAAGCAGCGTCGATTCCACGCAGAGCAGCATTCGGTTGGTGAACCGGATGATATCCGGTTCGTGGGGCAACGTCATCATCATGAGCTGCGTGGAACAGGGATACCGGCTGAGCACACTCCGTACCGTTACCGCCAGCCCCAGCAGTTGCTCCTTCCAGTCCCCTTCGGTGTCGAACTCCTCCAGAATGATTTTCGATACGTGATTGGCCAGACGCTGGTAGAGATGCTGTTTGCTCTTGAAGTACCAATAAAGCGAGGGAGCTTGAATCCCAAGCCGGTCGGCCAATCGTCTCAAGCTGAACTTCTCAATGCCCTCCTCCCCCAGAAGCACCCATGAAGCTTCCAAAATCTTATCCTCCGAAATCTGAGGCTGCTGCTTTTTCATCGGTATCCGCCCTTTTATCTAACAGTGTAAGTTTTCGCTTTACAGATTCCATACGTTCATGATATCATCTTACACTGTAAGGTTCAATCTTACACTGTTAGATAACAAAATAAAGAAAGAAGTGATTCACATGGATGAACAAAACCTCCATTACTTTGAAAAAGCGCCGGTCGCCAAAGCCGTAGCTCACTTCGCTGTACCCATGATGTTAGGCACGTCCATGAATGTCATATATACCATCTTGAATGCTTATTTCCTGGGTACTCTCCATAATACGGCTATGTTAACCGCACTCGCATTAACTTTGCCGTTATTCGCGATCATTATGGCGCTAGGCAACTTGATAGGCATGGGTAGCGGCACATTCATCTCCCGTTTGCTGGGAGAGAAGAAATATGACGATGTAAAGCATGTGTCTTCGTTCGCCGTTTACAGCAGTTTGATTCTCGGTCTTATCGTAATGGCCACCGGTCTGCCGCTAATCGATCTAATCGTTCACGGCCTGGGGGCAACGCCCGACTCCTTCGGATTCACGAAGGACTATGTCACGGTTATGCTTCTTGGTTCACCATTTGTCGTATTATTTTTCACACTGGAAAATATTGTGCGCTCCGAGGGAGCAGCAATCACGTCGATGAGCGGTATGATCCTCAGTGTCGCCGTGAATATTATTCTCGATGCAGTAGCTATCTTCGTCTTCCATTGGGGCGTGATCGGCGTGGCGTCGGCTACGGTCATTTCCAACTTTATTGCGAGCGCGTTTTACGCCTACCATATGGGATTTAAGAGCCGTTTCTTAACGGTTTCCGTAAAATGGTTCAAGGCTTCCAGGGACATTTTGAGCAATGTATTTAAAATCGGCGTTCCCGTCTTCGTTATGAGTATCTTCTTGGGCGCAATGTCGCTTCTTTTAAACTATTTTCTTATCGAATATGGGGATCAGGCCGTAGCGGCTTACGGAATTTCATCACGCTTATTGCAATTTCCCGAGTTTATTCTGATGGGGTTATGTGAGGGGGTTGTGCCGCTCATTGCCTTCTCTTTTACAGCGAATAAATTACGCATGAAGCAAACTATCGGCTTTACGATCCAAGCGATTGTAGCGTTAGCGGTCGTGTTCGGCGTCATCGTTTATCTGATTTCCGACCACTTGATTGGTTTATTTACGAATGACCCCCAATTAATTGAAATGGGCAGCTACATTCTGCACGTAACCTTTTTGTCCTTGTTCATTACGGGAATGACCACCTTGTTCACGGGGATTTTCCAAGCAACAGCGCAAGGAACAGCAGCGTTTATTATGTCTATCATTCAAGGGGTTACGCTAATTTCTGTGTTGTTTATCGCCAATCGGATGAACGGTTTTCACGGAGTAGTCTGGTCGCTCGTCATTGCCGATGCCGTCGCGTTCCTTGTTGGCGCCATCATGCTGTATGTTCTGAGGGGCAGATTGCAGCCGAGTTTGGATCATTTGGCACAGTAGAAATATATAACCCAGGCCAAGTTAAAATAATAGGCTCCTGTAAAGCGGCCTTCAAAGGTTCCACCCGGCTCTGCTGTTTAAAAAGAGCCATCTCCGCCGCAGGTTTCATCCTGCAGGGAGATGGCTTTTTAATGATAAGCGCAAGCTTACGGGGTGACGAACCGCAGCGTCCTCAGCGTCCGCAGCAGCGTAACCGCCGCTTCCGCGCGCGTCGCGTCGCCGTCGGGAGCAAAGCCCGCATCGGTGCCGTTCATGATGCCACGCTTGGCAAGAGAAGCTACGTCCGCAGACGCCCAGGCCGGAATCGCGGCGCGGTCCTGGAAGATGTTCAGAGCATCCTTGCCGTTGCCGCCCGGCTCGTTTGCTTTGTCGACGAGCGTCATGGCGCGGGAGATCATCACGGCCATCTCCGCCCGCGTAATCGTGCTGTCCGGTTCAAACCGCCCCGGCGCCTTGCCGTTCACGAGTCCGGTTTTGGCCGCCTTGCCGACATATCCGGCAAACCAGGCGGTCGTCCCGACATCGTCAAACGATTGCGCCGATGCTTCCGGAGAAAGGCCAAGGCCGCTAACGAGCAAGGCCGTGAACTCGGCGCGCGTAATCGAGCGGTCCGGCGCGAACGCCGTGTCGGATACGCCTTTGACGATCAGACGGGAAGCCATCGCTTCAACGTCTTTTTTTGCCCAATGGCCGTTCAGGTCGCTGAAGCTTTTGTTCAAGGAAAGCACGGAGTACGTACTGTTTCCCGGACGTTTCGCTTCAATGGCCGTCTTGCCGTTCACCGTCGTGAAAGTCGACGGAACGAAGGCGAATTCGCTCGTGGCCGGGTCGAACAGGACGGCCGTAGCATTCGCATCCAACGACGAGGGTACATACAAGAGACGGGTGACGTACGTCGTACCAAAATCGTTCCATTCCGTCGTCTTCCCGTCCACAGTGACGAGTACCTCGAAGCTGACCGCCTGCCGACCCGCTACGTTCGCGCCAAGCTTGTCGGCTGCTGCCGAGAGTGCCTGCATTACAGCGCCCTCGACAGGTGTAATGGCGATCCGCACTTGGGCGTTTTCGAGCTTCTTGCCGGACGCCAGCGATCCCAAGTTCAAGGCTTCCAGCGGAAGCCGGTAGCTGGCCGCTTGCGTCTCGATCGCGAGCACGGCTCCGCCCGATGAAGCTGCCGCAAGCGCATCGGCCGGCAGATCTATGGCTGTCGCTCCGGCAACTTTGGACGCATCGATCACGATAACGGCCTGCGTTCCGGCCGGAGCTGCGGTTTGTGCCCCCGAGATCGCCAACGCGAGTTCTTTGGAGTCGACGGTTACTTTGCTTACCGTCTGCCCGGAAGCGTTCGTCTCTGTCGTGACGTTCAGCGCCGACGGGTTCAATACGACCGTACCCGCTTCCGCCGAAGCGCCGCCATTGCCCGTTTCGCCGCCGTTGCCGGCATTGCCGTTATTACCGCTGTTGCCATTGCTGCTGCTGCTTCCGGAATTGCCTCCGTTGCCGGTTCCATTGCCAGAGCCGTTGTCGGAGCCGCTACCGCCGTCATCGCCGCCGTCGCCCGGAACGGGTTTATCCGCCCTGACGATCCGGCCTTCCGCCATCGGCGCAATGGTGCCGCCCAGCTCCTTGATGTACTCGATAAAATTCGTGTAATCGGCGTATCCGAGATCTTCATGATACGCTCCGGCCGCAACCGCTTCGGCGAAGGAAACATAACCGTCCCCGCCCCCAGCCATAAAGCTGTTCGTGGCAATGCGGTACGTTTTGGTCAAATCAAGCGGTTCATAGGCTGTGCCATTCTGCACGAACACGTCATAGACGAAGTGACCGGCCGGCTGCTTCGGATCCCACTTGAATGTCATCCCGGCTACTTGCGGGAATTTGCCCGGCAAGTCCGTACCCGCCGCTCCGCTGACGCCGTTCTCCAGCCCTTCCAGCAGCTGCTTCCCGGTCACATCCAGAATGTAGAGCGTATTGCCGAACGGCATGACCGTCCGCAGCTCGCCCATCGTAATGTCGCCCTCGTCAATCGAAGCGCGGATGCCGCCTCCGTTCTGGATGGCGATCTGTGCCTGTTTCAAAACCTTACCCTTCGCCAGCATGGCGTCGGCGATAAAGTTGCCCAGGTTCGTCTCCTTGGAGCGAACGTTGGCCCGCTCGCCGTCCAGCACGACCGACGTTTTGCCGATCACTTCTTTTTTCAGTTCCTCCAGCTGCGCATTGTACGGCTCTAGCATGCTCTTGCCCGTCTCGTCCTCCCGTACGGAGGCGTCTACAGCCATCAAGCTGCCGGTCAGCCGCTCTTTGCCCGCGGAGTCCTTGCCCGTCAGAACGACGCCTTGGCTGTCAAACGTAATGTCGACGCGGCCGAGGAACTTGCCCCATTCGTTCGCCTGCACGATAACCGTAGGCGTCTGGTTCGCGGCATCCACGACGACTTCCGGCGCATCCAGCTTCGTATGCGTATGTCCGCCGACGATCAGATCGATGCCTTCCACCTGTTCGGCCAGCAGCTTGTCTCTTCCGTACCCGAGATGCGACAGGGCGATTATGCTGTGGATGCCGCTAGCCTGCATCGCCGCGACCGTCGCTTTGGCCGATTCGGCCGCATCCTGGAATACGACGTCCTTGCCCGGGCTGGACGTTTCCTTCGTATCCTCGGTCGTCATGCCGAATACACCGACCTTGTGTCCTTGCACGTCCAGAATGACATAAGGGTAGATGCCGGCTACGTTCTCCGCACGACCCGGACTGCCGTAAGCCGGAATCGTGCTCGGCGAGCGGAGCAGCTGGCTCATGTTCGCATCCTTCGTAAAATCGATGTTCGAGCTTACAAACGGAAACTTGGCGTCGCGGACAAACTCGGACAAAGCCTTCGTGCCTTGGTCGAATTCGTGGTTGCCGAACGTCATCGCGTCATAGCCCATGTAATTCATGAACGCCAGATCGGATTTTCCCATCCATTTCGTAAAATACAGATCGCCTGAAAACACGTCGCCCGCATCAACCAGGATGCTATCGCCGTCTTCGGCCCGCACTTGCTTCACCAGCGTGGCCCGCTTGGCCACGTCGGCGAGATGGGCGTGCGTATCGTTCGTATGCATGACGGTCAACGTCCACGTATCTGTGGAAGCGTCGGCCGGCTGAACGGTCACCGCCGTTTCCGCCACCCCGAAACCGTCGGCGCTAATCGCCGAAATGACCGCTTGACCGGCGGCAACCGGGGTTACGTTGCCGTTCGCATCCACAGCTGCGACAGACTTGTCGGAGGAGGACCAGGTTACGGTCGCCGCTCCGCTTCCGACCGGAGAGACCGTTGCCGCCAAACGGCCGGCAGCCCCGCCCGCTTTCAGCGTGAGCGCTTTTTGATCCAGCTCCACCTTGGTCACGTCCAGTTGCAGCACGGCAACCGTGCCGCTCACTTCATGGGCGACCAACAGCAGCGGCAAGCCGGTCGGGCTCGACGGAGCCGGGATAAACTCGATCCCTTCGGGGCCGGTATCGGTATCGAGCCCTGCCGAGAAGTCCCGCGTATTCACGTAAGCGGCGAATGCCGGGCGAGCCGGGTCCGTCACGTCGTAAGCCATCACGCCGCCGATCCGCTCCAGACCGACGAAGGCGAACATTTTGCTGCCGACCTTGCCGATCTTGATATCTTCCGGCTCCGGTCCTTTCTTGGCGCTGCGGTTGTCGAGCGTGTTGTTCGCATGGCTGGCGTTGAAGTAATCCTTCAGCCGCTCGGCGGTGATGCTCTCGAAATCGCTGCCGCTGTCAAACATCTGCGTCATCGTATCGGCATTCCACACCGACAACGAGCGGCCGCCGAACAAGTATATGCCGTCCGTGCCCATATCGCTTGCCACTTCGACGCTGTCGTATTCCGTTTTGCCGGCCAAAAATTGCGCAGCGGCGGAGGAAGGATTCAGACTGCCTTTCACGCTGCCGATCTTCGAGCCTGTATTCCGCCCGTTCCACTCGGTCACGTCGCCTTCGTTGGCCGTGAACAAGTAATTGACGCCGTCCCGGCTGTACGAAGCGATGCCGTCGGGCATGTACATACCGAAGAACGGCACGTTTTCCAGATGAACCCGGTTGTCTTTCAGAAGATCCAGGGTATTGCGCGGATCGTTCAGATCTTTATAGCCCAGCCCTTTGACGGCGGTCACTTTCTTGGCGGCAATATCGACGATCGCGACCGCGTTGTTTTCCTGAAGCGAGACGTAGGCCGTCCGGTTGTCGTCGGACAACGCCATGTATTCCGGCTCCAGATCGAAGACGGCGTCCTCTTTCGTCCCGCTGCCGCGAATGATGCCGCCCGCGTCGGACGCGCCACGGATATGCACAAGATCGTCGATGACGGAAGGATCATCGAATCGGACACGGGTTACCGTATCCGTGATCGTATCGGCAATCGTCACGCTGCCTTCCGGATCGATGCCGGCTGTGCGCGGCTCGCCTTCGTCGGCGGTAAGGATGTACCGGCCGTCCGCCGTCGATTTGATCATATCCGGCTGTTTGCCGGCTTCGTACGTTTTCAGCAGTTGGCCGTCGTAGTCCAGCACGAGAATTTTGCCGTTTTTGTTGGCGTCCTTCTCCTGCACGGATACGGCTACCCGCTTCGTGACCGTATTGACGTCCACGCTGGTCAGATCCCCGTATACGAAGCCGCCGGTCTCGGAAAGCGCCCGGACGTCGACCGATTTTTCCTTCGTCATCGCCTGTCCGTTCGTTTGCAAGCTGACAATATCCAGGGTGGGCGGATTCGTCGAGCCGTTGACCAAATAAAACTTGCCGTTATCCTTGTTGTACTTTACGATTTCCGCCACGCCGCCGTCCGCGTTCGACATGCCGACTGCGTAATGCCCGATTTTGCGGATCGAAAGCGGGTCTTGTTTCACGTCCAAGATCAGCGTCCGGCTCACCGATGCGCGCGGCACGGCGTTATCGTATACCGCCACCGTAACGGCCGAAGGCCCGGAGGTTGCCGCAGCGGGAATGCCGGTAATAACGCCGGTATTGCGGTTGATTGCCAGTCCCGCAGGCAAGCCGGTCGCTTCGAAGGCGTAGGGCGGTGTACCTCCGCCCGCATTCAGCTTGGCGGTGTAATAAGAGCTCACATAAGCGCTGCTTAGTGCCGGCTGATCCAGCGTCAAAGGCGCAACGCCCCAAGCTCCGTCGGCGCTGCTGCGGGGGCCTTTGTCGGTGACGGTAGGCGCATCTGCCGCGCTATAGTCCACCTGCTCGAAATCGGCCTTATTGTTATCGGTATCGAGAAGCACTTTGCGTCGAATCGCCTTTTTCTTGGACGTCCCCTCCGGGGAGCCGCTCGGATGGGCGAACTCGTAGCCGTCGATTTTGCTGTTATTGTCATTGCTGCCGGTGCCAAGCATGTCTACGTAGCCTGACGGCTTGTTCAGGAACGGATTTTTGTCGGAGTCGGACAGCGTGGTCTGATTGCTCATCAAGACGACTTTAAGTCCTTTATTATTAATAAAACGCGAGAAGGTCAGATCGCCCTTGGCCGAAATATCGACCGTCCGGTTGGCCGGAGCGGCGCCGGTATCGTTGCCTTTGATCAAATAAGAGGAGTGGGCCGGAATCGAGCCGGAAAGGTTCAACTTTTCCCATGGCCCGCTGGCGCCGGTACTCGTGCTGGTGGCATCCGCATACCAAAGAGCCCAACCGTTCAACGAAACGGCGCCCCCGGTCGGATTGTACAGCTCGATAAACCCGTTGGAGCTGTACGTATCCGCAGCGACGGACAAGCCTCCCCCATACACCTGATTGATAAAAACGTGCGGGACATTCACATCGTACATACCGTTTGCCTGATACGGAGTCCCGGCGAGCGGAACGGCTTCAGCGGCGAACGCCGGAACGGCCGATACGAGCGAACCGCTGAGCAGCTCCGCCCCGAGCAGCAGTGCAAGAAGTCTCTTCCCTTTTCTCTTCAATCCATGTTCACTCCTCTTTTCGAATCGTCCTTCCCTACTATAAGGAACGATTGTAAACAGGCAGTAAACGCTAGATGAAGGTATTATTAAGAAAAAGCCGGCAGCCTGAGACAGTGGCCTTCAGCGGTCCAGCGTGTCGAGTCCGTCGCATGCCGAAAAGCCGATCATCCCCAAGGATAAAAAATCAGACAGGTAATCGGGCTAGATATTTCTAAAGAAGAGAACCATGGACAAGCCTTTTTAGAGCGAGGAAAACCTTTTAGAGGGACATTCCATTTCGAGCATACTCGGGAAGGTCTGGCAAAACTACTTCAAGTTATGTAGTCAATCGCTATTCCCCTCTTACTTTTGACCTTATCAGCTAATCTTCAGATATAGTTGCGAGATTTGAGCTTTTCCCGGTGGTCCGAGCCGCCGAGCGAAACTGCCCCGGTGTCTTGCCCGTCAATTGCTTGAACGCTTTATTAAAATGGCTCAAGTCGTTAAAGCCGACCTCCTGCGCGATATGGATGATTTTATCGCCGGAACCACGAAGCAGCTCGCACGCCATGCCAATCCGCACCTCGTTGCGGTATTCCATGAACGTTTTCCCCGCATACTGCTTGAACTTGGCGGTAAAAGCCGCCGCGCTCATGCCGCACATCTGGTAGATTTGCTCCATCATAATCGGCTGAGCATAATGAAGCTTCATGAACTCGCACACCCATGCCATCACCGATTTTTCATCCCGCACCGCAGACAGAGGTTCGGACACCCGTTTCTCGTACCATCGGCTTAAGGAGATGAACAGCTCCATCAGCATCGCTTTGACGCACAACCGGTAACCCAGTTCTTTTTTGCCATACTCGCCCACGATCCTGTCGAGCAAAAATTTGGTCTCCAGCCCTTCGTTCACCGTCAGCTTCAAATGATACTGAAACTCCGAAGAAACGCGAAGCATCGGCTCCAAATAGAAAAAACGGATAAACGGAGTAACCTGCGACAGCTGGCGCAGCTCCGTTTCGAGCAGCTCCGGCAGAAACAGTATGTTGTATACCACCATCGGCACACTGCCCGTTACCCGGTAACCGTGTTCCGCCTGCGGCTCGATGACGAAAAAATCGCCCCTGGCGATCGGATAGGTTTCCCCCCGATAAATATGCTCACCCTCGCCTTCGGCAACAAATACGCATTCAATGAATTCATGCTTATGCGGTGCAATCGCGTTCGAGTGGAACTCGTAAGGCTCAATATGAAACGGAAAATCCGGACTTTCCAGAAATTGCTCTTTCGTATAGTAGATCATCGCAATCCCTCCGGGCAGCGAATCGTTCAAAGCATAGTATTCCTATTGTAGCACCTTGCATCGCGGAATGGCGAAGAAAATAACCCATGTTTTGCAGCAAATTCGCCAAGCCGCCCGTTTCGCCGCATGGTATGTTTGAGTAGGAAGCCAGACTCGACCTGAGGAAAGGATGCGATGGTAATGGTGGAAAAGACGGAGCAGTGGGTAACGCAGGAAAACGTGGAATTTTACAAGGAAAACGGCTTTGTGCAGATCGATAACGTACTAACGGCGGAGGAACTGGAAGAGCTGCGGGATTACGCCAACGAAGCGATGGCCTCGGAATCGAGGAATGCCGTCAAGACGGATCAGGATGGAGGCGCTTACTACAAAGTATTGAACCAAAAAGTAAACGCATGGCGAGACCACGGCGGAATGGCCAAATATTCGCTCCACCCGCGGTTTGCGTCGATCGCGATGCGCTTGACCGAGGCGAGCGGAATCCGCTTGTTCCACGATCACTTGCTTTGGAAAATGCCGGGCGATTCCAAGCCTACTCCTTGGCATCAGGATACGGTCAAATGGCCGATGAACGAAACAGGAGCGCTCTCGATATGGATCACCCTTGACGATGTTGACGAGCGAAACGGCTGCATGATGTTCGTACCGAAATCGCATACGGCCGGCAAGCTGAAAAATATAAGCCTGGTGGACCCCGTCGACATCTTCGAGTATGTCAAAGGAACGGGACTGGAGAATCAACGACCTGTCGTCGTGCCGCTCAAAGCGGGAAGCTGCACGTTTCACGACGGATTGACGTTTCACTATGCTCACTCCAATCAGACCGATAAGCCGCGCCGGGTACTGGCCATCATTTACATGAAAGACGGTACGACATACAACGGCACCGGCCATGTCATTACGAACGAGCAAGGTCTGGTTGTGGGCGAGCCCATTCGCGGATCGCTGTTTCCGCTGCTCGCCAAAGCGTAATATCGCATCTTCCAGCGCGTTCAACAAAAGGCAGGGCAGATTACGGACAAACGATCCGCAGGCTGCCCTGCCTTTTTTTTCTCGATATCTTTTTCCGTTTCGCGAATGACCCCTTATCCAAAATAATAAATCATTCAAACACTTCTCTATATGTTTCAGAGAAGAACTGGTTCATCCACTTATTTACATCCCAAACATTCGTAACGGGCTGGTTTGTAAACGGCAATGTGTGCATATAGCCCGGAGGGCCAAATTCTGGTGTAAACGTCATGACAGCATAGCCGTCCGCCGCACGCCGCTTGCATATTTCCATCCACCAATTAACGAACGCTTTGACTTCTCTGGTATATTCCGGCGCCCGCGGATCAGCGACTTGAGGGCCTTCCGCGTAGCCAACACGCCCGTGAATGTGAATAGCACGATCAAGCGCAATCGACATATGGTCTGCTTGATCCTGGAGCAGCGATTCGCATACGCAGCACCAATGACTAAAGTCGGCTGTAATCTTTAACTCAGGAAACTGGTACAGCAGCTTCGATGTTGCCCATGGCGTAAACATCGCCCTTCCTCTGTGCGTTTCATGAGCAACCGGAATTGCAAGGTCCTCCTCGACGGCAAGTGCTTTCTCAAAAAAACGCAGTTGATCCTCGTAGGACATGCTATCCTTTGCGCTGTGCGAAACAATCTTTACCGGATTAAAATCCGCTGCTTGTCTGGCAAGCGATTCAAACGACGAAATATGGTCATCCCGCGTGACGACCTGCGCAATAAAGGCGAGGTTGTATCGCTCCAGGAGCTCACGGAACTGTTTATGTTTGTCTTGGGGCGGGAGCGTGAACTCGACTCCACCGTACCCGGCCTCCGCGATTTTTTCCAAATTTTCTTCCAAGGTTCCAGTCTTCATGTCCCATAAAGATTTAAAGCTGAGCAATTGCATTTTAGTAGTCTCCTTCCTAATATAAGTTGACGAACCCATTTCCCTGATAAGCGTTTCGCATCTGCATGGGTGATTGTGCTAATCATGTATACCTCCGAATCGGATATGCAGTCTCTATTAGTATACTTGTCCCTCCATCGCTATTCTCATCTTTTCTTTCGACCTTATTAGCTTATCTTCACATCTAGTGATCCTGCACGCCAAAAAAAGAAAATAAGATAGACCGCTCAAGAGGTTCAACGGAATCATCAAGTTGAGAACAAAAAGTAAATTATAGTGAGGCTGAACATGCAAATATTCAGTACGGCACCAGAAGGAAATGAATTGGCACAATATGTTGGAGTAGATTATATTAAGTTTTCGATTTCGATCATTGAGAACGTAATGGATTGGATGGAAAAAAATGATAATATTGCTCAACCGCTTCTGGCAAATATCGATTTATTAGTAATGATTTCTCATAAATATACTACAGATGCTAATTTGTTATTAGAAAAAAGAAAAATACAAGAATGGAAACAGGTTTTTAATGACTGGTTTGCACGTTGCGAAAGCAAAATACCTGCTAAATATAGAGAGGGTATAAAAGAAAATGGTGCTGAGCTTTTCAAAGCATTAGAACAATATGGACACTAATATGGCTCATCCAACTGCCGGTACGCTATCGGCGACGATTTAGGAGCTACATTCGTATCGATAAAAATTAAAGTAGTACATCCCTCATCCATTACCTATAATGGAGTTAAATACTTCCATTCATGAGGATCGGGGGGTTTTTTATAACTAAATCGGCGAAACTGGACAGCAAACGGAATCGGACCGCCAAATCGGCGGCGTCCGCTCCGGTCAAAGACTACGGAAGCGAATGGACGACGGCTCGGCCCTTCTCCCCGCCCCATATCCGCTTCCTGCAGCGGACGGTAGGCAATCAGGCGGTCATGCGGATGATGCAGCCGGATACGCGGGAGCACAAAGCTATTGCCGCGAAGCCGCACAGGACCGCCGCCGCCGGCACTCTCGTACAGCGGACGCTGGGCGATGACGACCAAACCCGCTTGCAGCAGCGCCTCGCAAACGAAGCGAAGCCGGCGTACCAGGCGGCCTTAAACGCCGAGCGTAGGCTAAAAAACGCGCTTCCGGACGAATCATGGCTGGAAACCGAGTACAAGGACATTGACCAGACGATTAAGAAAAACCAGCCAAGCGCGGATTCGGGCAACTTGGATACGCAATTAACGCAGCTCGTTGCTGCGGCCAATACGATCACGGCAGCCGTAACGGCCCGGCAGGCCGAACTGAACAAAGTACTCGAAATATACGAGGCCTATCAAGCCGCTACCCCGGGAGCGGCTGCACAGCTCCAGGCGGTAGCCGATGCGCTGATTGGGCAGGCAGGCCCAGCTGCGAATGCCGACACCCTTCTCAGCCAATTAAAAACGACGCTCACGAATGCCGTTCCCTTAAACCAAAACCTGGACGCGCTTATGGAGAACGGTCAAAACGACGATGTGAAAAAAGCGCTCTATGCCCACTGGACGTTGGGGCAGCTCACAATCGGTTCGATCAAAGATTTGTACAAGACCGATTTCGACCAAAAACGGGGCGAATTCAGCATTTCTTGGGACATGGCCGGCAGCGGGGGATTAAACTTCTGGGTCATTCACGCTCACTGCGACGCGACCGCTTGGGACGATTCCGGCATTCCGACTGCATTTGCCATCAAAGTGGCACACTTCAAGCATAAAAAGTGGGAGACGGAAGTCGGCAAGTCGATTAACATCGACAACAATGCGATATTGGGAGCTTTGGCCTCTTTCAACCTGGGCCATTTCAACAGCAAGGCTAAAAAAGACCGGTGGATTTTTGAAAAGTTCGACCGCAAGGAGCTTACGCAGCTAAAGCCGTTTAAGGAAAAGAAGAAGCAGCAAAACATTAAGAAGTATGGCGAGTTAATGAAGAATAGAAAAAATACAGGCAAGAAGTAATGCCGTCAGGCCGGCCGATCACCAGGCGCAAACATAAATATCATACAAAAAACCTCCGCCGCGGAGGTTTTTTCAATAATTAACAGCACTACTATAGCTGCGACTCGTTTTATTTATTAAACTATTGAAAAACTCCAAATAAAATACAGGTTCTACAATTCAGTTCTTATAGAATCCCTCCATTTCTTCACATTTTCAATCGCATTATTTTCACCTTCAGTATAAACATCGCTCACCGTCATCGTCCATTCTCTTAAAACTCTTGCTCTTTCAAAAAAAGGAGTAGGATTAACAATTTTAAAAGTTTTATTTGTCGTGACTTCCCTATTCTTTTTGAGAATGTAAGAGGTTTCCCAATTGTAATCGTAAGCATCACAGAACAAACTTTTTGTTAGATCGTATCCTTCTTTTGTAAAATGTGATGGATGCTGCAACATGTAATTGGAAACCGTCCAAAAATGAAGGGCGTAGAGATTAGGTACGCTATGCTCCCAAGCCAGAAGATATTCAAATTGTTCCGAACAAGATAAACCATCCAGTTGCGCCGCCCCGCATTCTACACAGTAACCCGATTCCATAATTGAGTTTATCAAGGAGATCTAATCCTTTCTTTTATATATAAAAAGTATAAAGTATCACGTAGCGTAAACCTCAAGATATACTCCATAATAAAGGCTTCAATTCATGATTTAAAACTGAACGAACTGGAGCAGGTCGCCGCGGCGCCTGCTCCAATCATAATAATTCCGCTATTATCTTCGTTAGCATAATGATGACTATTTATATCAGCTATTTATTCTTCTAGGAATCGGGAAGTTCCCAGAACAGAAAAGCACCACACCGCTGAAAAGTAGCGATCCCAAAACCAATAAATAAAGGCGCGATCTTATACTTGTGCTTGATTAATCTTATACAAGCTGATGGCAAGTTCTAAGGACCGGTTTATCTCAGATACAGCCTGCAGGGCAGGAGCCAGTGAGTCTTCAATGCCATCCACGAAGAGATCAAGATGGAACTTCAACGTATGACCCAGCTGTCTGCCATAAGGCGTCACAGGCGGCAGCGCAAACGGCCGCAGTTGGATCTTGCGGCCGCCTCTTGCACAATCGCGGACGAACCAGCCTAGAAACTCAAGTGCATGCCAACCTTCCTGTGACGGCTGCAGCACAAGCTCAAATTGAATCAAAACCTCATTGTCCAGCCCTCCCCCGGTACGCAGCAGAGCGGCATGCGGCAGATGGGCATACTCGGTTACGGAAAGCAGCTCCGTATCCACAGAAGACAAATCATCCACACTGCTAATGGCAGAATCGACTCCGGCCAGGTTGCACAAGGTTTGGTGAAATTGTTCAATTTCAGGGGGATATCCGCTCATTGTTTTTCCTCTTTTCTATTCGTGTATAACTAATAAACTTAACAGATTATCCCTCCATGTATCGCTTTGCTTTTTTGCTTCCCCATTTTGGCAAACCTTTAATTAAAATTCCTTCTCATATCGGAATATTCCTGCCCAATAGCTTAATAAAAGAGGAGCAGCTGCCCATGGCAAAACTGCTCCATATAGTTGAACTAATGTCTCTTTTCGTTTAAAGTTTCCTATTAGCGAAATTTCCTTTACAGGAAAATTCCTTTTGTGGTATATTGAGTTTATCAAGTAGATCACGATCCCTAAGGGTCGGAAAGGAGGCAGATCCATGAATGCGGCAACATTGAGCGCGCTCGCGGAACCAAATCGGGTTAATATCGTGGAACTTTTGCGGGACGTTGGAGCCCTCACACTCGGGGAAATCGCCGAGCGGCTCGGTCTTCGGTTGCCTCAATCGTCCAAGCATCTCAAGGTGCTGACCGATGCCGGGCTGGTCGTCGTGGAGGCCGTGGCGAACCGGAGAATTTTCAAGGTGCGGAAGGAGCGATTCGCCGAGTTGGACAGGTGGGCGCAGTCGTTTCTGAATGCCAAGGAAGAACAATTTAGCCGTTTGGACGCACTTCTCAGTAAAGTGCAGGAACAGCATACTGAACCGAAGTGACAATTAAACCACCAGTAGAGGAGAATGAAACTATGTCCAAAACATCCATTGTCGCGGAACCGAACAAACAAGAGATAATCATCAGCCGGACGTTCGAAGCTCCCCGCGAGCTCGTATTCCAAATGTGGACGGATCCCGCTTATATCCCCGAATGGTGGGGTCCCAGCATCATGACTACGATCGTGGACAGCTTGAACGCGAAGAAAGGCGGCATTTGGAGATACATTCAGCGAGATCCGGCCGGAAACGAGTACGCACATAACGGCGTTTTCCACGAAGTGTCATCGCCTGAACGACTTGTCCAAACGTACGAATTCGAAGGCGTTCCAGCCGTCGGCCTGGTCACGGTAACGTTCGAAGAGCTGGGTAGAGGAAGAACGAAACTGACGGAAACTTCTTTGTACCCATCGGTAGAAATTCGTGACGGAGTACTTCAATCGGGCATGTCCGAAGGTGCAATCGAGCTCATGGATCGTTTCGCCGCCCTGCTGGCCAAACATTCCTCGTAGGAGCATGCCATGAAATGGTTCGTTCGCATCGCACAAGTACTTCTATCCGCAGTATTGCTTATGTCAGGATTAATGAAGGTGTTCGTGAGCAGCGAGGAGATCCGGACCCTCTATACCGAGACGCTCGGTTATAATGTCGGGTTCATGCGCATCGTCGGGGTAGCGGAATCGCTGGCCGCCATTGGTTTGATCGTAGGCTTTCGCTGGCCAAGGCTCACACTCCTCTCCTCAAGCGTTCTCGCGATTATCATGGCAGGTGCCACCGTTTCAACGTTGGTATCAGGACAGGGAGCCGCGACTGCGGGGGTACCTTTCGTTCTGCTGATTCTCGCGCTCGTTTTACTATTCAAAAATCGCCCCGCCGCCAACTCCAAGCATTGATTGAGCAAAGGCAGCCGATCGTTCTTGACGGCTGCCTCCGTGTTTTTATTAACCATTCGCCTTCGTTTAGCTTAGTGAGTTCATACTTTGTTTCATCAAAGTAGAGATTTTTTGCTCGTCATTATTTTGGATCTAAGAAAGCCGTGGTCTGTTAAAATCACCTGCTCTTATATCAGCGTTCTCGTCATAATAAATTCAATTCTTGGCCACAGGAAAGAGCCGTCTCTACATTGGTCGAAACAGCTCTGGTCCGTTTAAATGGCACGACGGTGGTCAATCACGCCGTGCTACATCTCGATGTACTCGATTAAGAAATAACCGTTCTTGATCTCCTTGCCGGCTCCGTTTTGTGTAATGTTGACCGTCAGGATGTCCCCTTTCGCGACCGGCACATACTTCACGTTCGCAAACGTTGACCGCGTAAAGGCGGACACAGCCGTCGTCGCCGTCGAATGCTGGCTTAACGAAGTGACCGTCGCTCCGCTCCTCTTTCGCAGGTCGAGCACAACGTAATCGGTCGCATCGGCCGCGATCCCGTTCGAAGCGATCCATGTCGCCCGGATGATCGCTCCCGGCCTCGGCATCGACAGCAGCGCGTACTCCCCGCCCGTTCCTGCCGCCAGACTGCCGATCGTCACGCCGGAGCTTTCCCCTAATAGGTCCGCATTGGTGACGACGGTCACGTCGATCGTAGAGTGACCCGTAATCCGGTTGTCCTTGACATGAATGTTTTTGGTAAGCTGGTTGACGTACAATCCCCTCTTCTGCTTCGCGTTCGGCAATATCGGATCGTTCTGGATCGTATTGCCCTGGACGAGGCAGTCCTCCACGTATGCGCTTATGTACAAGGCATGGCCCGCCCCCGCGTCCGAGCCGTTGTTGACGATCATGTTCGACTGGATCGTAACGTCTTTCGTCAGCGCGATCGGCAAATTTTTGCCGATCCGAACGGCATGGTAGCTGGCGCTGGCCAAGCAGTTTTCGAAAATATGGTTGTGGGACAGCGTGATGAACCGTCCGCTGAACGTAATCGCTTCATTTTGGCTCCGGCTGATCTGGTTGTGCGACACGTCGATCAAATAGTTGTAGTCTCCGTTATCCGCATTTTGGCTGATCGCCACCCCGGCCAAGCCGCTGTTGTCGATAATGTTGCCAGAGATCGTCAAGCGTCGGCCGTTGAAGCCGTATTTGCTCTCCGGATAATTTTGCAGGTCGCTCTTGATGTCCAGCCCTTTGACAAAGCAGTTGACCAAAATGTTGCCGGTAATGACCACCGTATCACCGGAAGCGAAAAGGTCGATCGCGTCCCGCGATTGGTCGGCGATGTAGTTGCTCGAGATGATGAGATGGCTGCAACTGCGGACGGTCTTGATCCCGTCGCCGCCGTCGCCGATCTTCTGCCCTTTGGCGATCACATTCCGGTCGATAATCACGTTCCGGATCGTTCCGCCGATCAGCTGCGTATGGTGCGAGCCGATGTACACGCCGAAGTTGAAATGCTCCATCGTATTATCGGTAATGCGGACTTCGGACAAGCTCTCTCCGTCGCGCGGGCTGAGCCAGATCGCGGTATGCCCCCCGTCCAGCATGCAGCGATGCACCGTAATGTTCTCGCCGCCGGTCATATTAATCAAAGCCGCGGCGTTCACCGTGTTCGGCGCTTGCAGCGCCAATCGATCGAAGCAGATCCGGCTCCCCACGGTGTTGAACATCGGGGCAGTCAAATTGCCGTTCGTGCGAATGAGCGATGCCCCCGACCCGCTGCCAAGCAGATGCACGTACGAGTGCACCTGGATGCCCGGTGCGCTGCCGACGAGATAAGTCCCCGCCGGGAAGTAAACGGTCCCTCCGGCCACATTGGCATAATCGACGGCCGCACGGATCGCCGCCGTGTCGTCGGTCGTCCCGTCCCCGGTCGCGCCGAAATCTTTGACGCTGACCGTCTCGCGTTGCTTGTCGCCGACCGTGCGCTCCGGAGTCGTCGACGCCAATTGGTACGCAATCTCGTCGGCATCGTGGGGAAACGTGCCCGACCCGCCGTACACGCTCTGCGTCACCGAGCCGCCCTGTCCATGGGCATACAGCACGCCCCCCGACAGCAGCGCCGCCCCGGACAGCCCCATCGAAGCGAGCAGCTTCCTTCGGCTGATCGTCCTCAGCAGCTTCGCTTCCTCCGCGTCTCCCGGCTCCGTCGCGGACGTATACTCCAAATCCTTCATCATTCCTGCCTCCCCTCCAAAGTGTCGTTCCCCTTCATCATAAAGGCTGCACCGAAAGAAAGCGTTGTCATTTTAGTCTATTGTTTTGCCATTTTAGTCATTGCGACTCGGCGGAAAGCCTCGCAACAGTGGACGATGCTTAAGCATCTGCATTCGTGATGCGAGGCCGCCGATTGATTCGCGGGCAGCCTCGTCATGATGGAATTTTCTGCTCTTGTGCTTAATCTCTTGTTCCTTACGCGGCCCGGAGGTTCAGCCGATCAGTTGTACCGTTCTCTCCGCTTCGCCGCTGTAAATTTGCTTGATAATATCCTCGATGTTCGGCTCCTTCAGGCGTATGTCCGTTACGGTATATTGCCGCGTCAGCAGGCTGACCGCTTCCCCGACCGATATCCGGTCTTGCCGGAACAAAATATGCTTCGTCTTCCCTTCCTCCCCGACGACTTGCAGCCGGTCGTCCGCGATTCGGACGTCGTCCTCCTCGAATTGCATGGATAGAAGATGGCCGGGACTGTAGCTGGTTTTGAAGTCGTGCAAAGCTCCGTCGTAGATCAGGGCTCCCTTGTCGATCAGGACAATGCGGTTGCAAATTTGCTCGATATCGTCCATATCGTGGGTCGTCAGCAGGACGGTCGTTTTCTTCTCCTTGTTCACTTCGCGAATAAACGTCCGAATCCGGCTTTTCGCCATCACATCGAGCCCGATGGTCGGTTCGTCCAGATAGACGATTTTCGGATCATGCAGCAGCGCCACGGCCAATTCGGCGCGCATTTTTTGCCCCAAGCTCAGCTGACGCACCGGGCGATCGATAAATTCCCGCATGTCCAGCAATTCGGTATAAAAGTCGACGTTTCGCTTGAATACGGCGTCCTCGATTTTGTACATTTTTTGATACAGTCCGAACGTATCCCGCATCGGCAAATCCCAATACAACTGGGAACGCTGTCCGAAGACGACGCCGATCTGTTTCGCGTTTTCTTTCCGGTCGACGTACGGAATACGTCCGTTTACGCGCACTTCCCCCGAGGTAGGGGTAAGAATGCCGGACAACATTTTGATCGTAGTCGATTTGCCTGCTCCGTTCGGTCCGATATAGCCGACCAGTTCGCCCTCGTCGATCGTAAGATTAATGTTGCTCACAGCCCGCTTCGTTACGTATTCGCGGCGGAAGAGCGACTTAACGATGCCCCAGAACCGATCCTGCCGAACCAGTACCTCGAACTGCTTCGATACGTGCTTCATTTCAATGAGCGCCATGCTTGCCATTCCCCTTATTCTACGAACCCGTGCTATGGTACTGACGGATTCCGATTTTCCAAAACGCATACGCTCCGGCAAACAGGACCATTCCCGCGATCGGAGTCAAATACTGGAATACGGGATGAAACAACCCTTCATCCGCTTTGCCCAAAAAGCGCTGCGCCGGGTAAAAATTAATAAAAGCAAAAGGAACGACGAGCGTCAGCACGATTTGCACGATCCAATGGTAAGCGGTTATCGGGTATTTGACGAAATCTTTCAGATCGAAGATCAGGCTGACCAGACTGTTGTTTTGCACCATCCAAAAAGCCGGCACGGCCGTATACACGAAGGCGGCCGCCTGAATCAACGCTCCGCCCAGCAGCACGAGTGCCAAAAAGAGCGCATCCGTCACGCCGAGAGTCAGATCCAGCCGGCGAAAACAAAAGATCATCACCGCGAGCGCAACCGTCAAATTGCTGAAGTAGCCGGTGCTGAACTCCCGGCTGAGCAAGTACAGGAACGGGTTGAGCGGCTTCGTCAACATCTCGTCGAACTCCCCCGTCTGGATGCGCCTCGGCAGGGAGGTAAACGGATGATAAAAAAAGAAACCGGCCAACGCATAGGAGCCCAAATTCAAGGCGTACAGCAGCATCAACTCGTAAGGTCCCCAGCCGGCGATGCTTTTGAAGCGGTCCACCAGCACCCAGATCAAAAAAACTTCGACTATCCATAGCGATGCTTTCGACAGCGAATTCAGCCAAAACGCGCCGCGGTATTGGGCGATTCCTTTCAACCGGATCCGGACGAACCGCCAGTATAAAGAAACGTACTCCATCGCGAATCACCCTCCGTGGATATCGAGTTGAGCCTGCGCCTTGTTCCACATCCACCGTTCGATCGCGAGCAGCAGCACGAGCCAGCCCGCCTGGGCGGCGATGACCAAGAAGGCCCCCTGTATGGACAGCTTGCCCAGAAAGATGGCGATCGGCTGAAATCCGACCAGATGAAACGGCAGCATCATGCTGATGGTGCGCAGAGCGTCCGGATAAAACCATAAGGGCACAAAAGACCCGGCAAACAGCGATATGACCGCGCCCGTAATGAAGTTGATGAAATAAGCGGTTTTGAGCCATATCGCCAGCATCCCGAACATGTAGTTGATCTGATTCATCAAAACGATGCCGCCAAGCAGACTAACGGCAAAAAGAGCGGCCCGCAGCGCACTGTCCGGCACGGAAAATCCCCAAACCAGCATGGCCGCCAAGACGGCCGGCAAGGTCGTGAATACAAAGCTGAACAAATTTTCGCCGAACTGATCGGCCAAAAAATAGCCTTTGAACGAAACGGGCCGAATGAGATCGATGCTGATGGCGCCATTCTCGACGCGTTCCCCCACCTTCTGCCCGATCCGCGACCGAATCAACGCCTGGACAAGCATATTCAAGATGACATAATGAATCATATCCTCGTAGGTAATGCCGCCTACGGACGACTTTCCGCTATAAAGCGCTTTCCACACGCTCATCATGATGATCAAACCGACGAACGAGCTCGCGACCATCATGTAAGCATTCATCCGGTAGATGAAACGCTGTTTGAACGATTGTTTGGCAAATTCGATAAGAACGGCCACTCGTCAAACCTCTTTTCTCCAGTGTCAATAAGCCGATCGAGGGTGCTTGCCGATTTCCCGAAACGTTTCCGGGCCGATCGGAGCGCGGACATGCTTCAACGCCATCACCACCGCCCCGGACACCGCGGAAAGCGCAGCGTCCGCAAGGCGATACTGCTTGTTTTGACCGTGCTCCAGCTTGGCGGCAAGCTCCGACTTCATGTACGGACTGTTGATAACGCTGCCGATGCCCGCCACCGCAACCCGGTCGCTTTGGAAGCAGGAGCCGAGCATTTCCACGCCTACGACGATTTGGTCGATCGCCCTGTCGCACACGAGCCGGGCCAGGCGACTGCCTCCCTTGGCGGCTTCCGTTACGATCGGCGCCATTAACCCGAACCGTTTGTTGCGTTCCTGCCTATCCTCCACGAAGCCTCCCGCGGCTATGCTGCGAAAATGCTCCATATCCCCAGCGTTCCAATAACGAAGAACGTCCCGCATCAGAAACTCGTCCGACTCTCGCGCATGGCCGGCCAACATCTCGAAAACCGCATCGTAGGAAAGAAATCGGGCGGCGCTGGCGGCATAATGATGGAAATCGTAATTTCGGCGCCGGGTGCCGTCTTCCGTAATGGCGAACAGGATCGAGCCGGTGCCGGACACGACTACGATGCCGGGCTCCCCAAGAAACGCTCCCGCATGAGCGATGACGGCGTCATTGACATGCCACTTCGGACTTTCCAGCCCTTCGACGTCAGTTAATGCTTCGACCCACTCCAAGTCCCGCTCGGAGTCGTAACCGGCTACCCCCGCGCAAAGCCCTTTGACTTCTCCCGGCCGGCATCCGGCGTTTGCCAAAGCGCTCCGTATGGCCGAGCGCACGTTCTCGGCGGCGTTGCTGTCTTTATGGATGGACGATGCTCCTCCTTCTGCGTAAGAAAGAATACGCCCTTGCAAATCGCTGACCATGACCCGGGTGTAAGACCCTCCTCCGTCTATTCCGAGTACCACATCTTGTTCTGGCATGAATGGAACGCCTCCGCTTCGAATGTTGAATAAGTCGATGGTTCTTGTAACCATCTTATCCCGAATGTAAGATAGAAGAAAATATATATATCGGATAACGGCTATTACGGGAGGATATAACCATCATCAATTTGGAGCTTTACCGCATTTTTTATTTTACGGCCTTAGCCGGCTCGATTTCCAAAGCGGCCAAGCAGCTGCATATGACCCAGCCGAGCGCCAGTCTGGCGATCAAACAACTCGAGGGAGCTTTGCAGTTGAATCTGTTTGTGCGAACGCCCAAAGGCGTCGAACTGACGGTCGACGGCAAGATGCTTTTTTCTTTTGTCGAACAAGCATACGGGCTTATTTCGTCGGCGGAGAAAAAGATGGGCGAGGTCGTCAATCTGAACAGCGGGGAAGTAAGAATCGGGGCAAGCGATTCTACCATCCGATTTGTACTGCTGCCGTTTCTGAAAGAATTCGGGCAGCAGTACCCGGGTGTTAAAATCAAGCTGGTCACAGGCTCGACGCTAGGTTGCTTACAGCATCTGAGAGACGGTACAGTCGATTTCTGCCTGGTCCGCACACCAGTAGACGACAACATGATGACATCCGTGAACGTGTTGACTGTGCAGGATTGTTTCGTGGCCGGCGAAAAGTATAGGAGCGTTTGCGAAAACGCCATTTCCTTGAAGCAGTTGCTTCAATATCCGTTGATCGTTTTTCCGCTCCACATGACGTCCCGAAAAACGCTTAGTCACTTTTTCGCCGCTCATGGCTTGACGCTTCAACCCGCATTCGAAATCGGCAGTCGGGATATATTGATCGATTTTGCCAAAGCCGGATTGGGCATCTCGTGCGTGGTCAAGCAATTTATCCAGGAAGAGCTGAAGGCCGGCATTCTTTATGAGGTGAAGCTGGAGCAACCGCTGCCGATGATCCACTTCGGCATCGTACGACTAAAGGAAGCCCCTCTCTCCGTCGCCGCAAACCAATTTATCGAGCTCGTCGTAAACGCCTATTCGCAGGACGCTCCCTGTTAGCTCAGCACTGCTCAAGCCTCTGAAGCCATACATGTTCCTTTCCGAATTCCTTTTCAAGGGATTCTGTTAACCATTGTTTTTGCTCTTGATCAAGAAACGGTAAAGTGAGATCGAAGTCCTGGTAATGATCTGATTTATCGGGACTATATGCTAAGTACCTTGATTTATAAAACAAAACAATTTCTGGAGCTAAATACGGCACTTCTGCGTTTGATTTTAGTAGAGCTTTATTGAGCCCCCTCTTCAGATTTGCATTTTCTGGGGGCAAGTAAAGATAGTCGCTGTCCCTCTGATTGAAAAGAAATTCGATGTAGGTAAAATCCTTTTGCTCCTTTGTTTCCAAACCAAATCTGTACCTTTCATTACCGATCGGTTCCAATGTGCAGCGATTTTCATTTGATGTAAAACAAAATAAATTTCGCTTTTCAAAAGGCTGCTGTTTATCCAATAATTCGTGGATTATGCCGCCACCGCATGCTTCAAATACCCTCCAGCCACCTACAGATAACATGAAATCGACGATTGAATTTCTATCTTCCCAAAACACCGCAATATCCAAGTCTTTATGAATTCTTGTTGGCTTACCTAGAAATACATCGATTGCCCCTCCACCGCATACATACCAATCAAAACCACAGTCGGCTAAAAATGTTCGAGCATGTAAAATAATTAATTCCACCATGAAAAACTCCTCATCACGCAACTAATAATCAGCGTATTCAAGCTGGGGAATTAGCACCTTCTCCTCTAAATGTTCTTTACCGCGAGAGGGCTCGCTATCAAATCCACTTGAAGATCAGGGAATGCTTCACGCACCATTTCCACGACTGTTAGCATCCCAGCCTCCTCGCTAATCTGATGTCCTGTAACAATCAGTGCCTTCGAAAGTCCCATATCCGCAGCATCTCTCACATATTCATTTGTCTCCCATTCATTCGTCTCGCCAACGATCAGGAGATCGATATCGGTGCGCTCAAAGTAATTGATATGGGAACGGCCCCCCGATGCACCGGGCATCAGCCCGAACCGCCTCACTGGCATTTCCAGATCTCCGGCCACCAACATGTTATCGATACCCAGTTTATTTTTCAGATGGGTGACTATCGTGCGGACGGTATGCTGCTCATCAGGAGGAAACGAAAGGAGGTTCATCTCCCCTGGCTTGGCGTAAGATTCCCATTCCAGTTTCTTCAGCATGCCTACCAGAATGCCGTCAGGCTTGTATGTATGGACATAATCGTGCAGTCGGAAGATCGAAATACCCGACTCTTCGATGAGCCTCCGTTTCCTCTCATATACCGGGTCCCCTGCCAGCCAATCCACTTCATCTTTATGGTTGTAGTAAGTCGGCTCATGTGTGAGGATCAGATCGACACCCGATTCAACCGCTTGCTTGATTACAGCATAAGTCGCCATGAAAACAACGGCTACTTTCCGGACCTCTCCATTCAAACGTCCGCTTTTCAGCGTATCGACTGTCGGTTCTAGATGCCCGACCGGTTCAATAAGGCAATTGAGCACCATCTGAACAGTAATGATCAAGTATAGGACCTCCCTATAAATGGATTATGTTGTTTGCGTACGGCATAGGCTTGATTACCTCGAAAATATTTCAAGCGAAAATCAAACATTACCAACACCTTTTACAATACCACATTCATTTAATTGCACTGGAATGGAGAGTTTAAGTTAAATTAAACTGCCGTTAGTCGAGAAACGGCAGCCGATCGTTCAGGCCGGCTGCCATCCCGTTAGTTCAAACCTGATTAAATAATTCGTTAGTTTTGTGAAGGCACTCGGAGGAAGGCCTGCACGAGCCGAATCCACAGGGTTTATTGGAACCGATGTCGAAACCATGGATATCAAGCGACACATGGGAACATCTCGAAGCTTTGTTTTGTGCCGCATCAGCATCTGAACGATAGCCGGACTAAAGTCACTACGTTCATATGACTTTTTTTTGATACGGTATAGAAAAGGAGGAATGAGTCCGTGTACGCCATAGAGCGTAACAAGGCTGCCAAAGCCTTAAAGACGAGGCATTGGTTTGATTATGCGGTTATCGGCATTCGGAGTTTAGGTTTTCTGTCGGGAATTCATTACATCCTTTCCAACTCCGACATTTTTGTAAACGGTCGTGCAATATTCGCCATTCTCGACGGTCTGTGGTTCATCTTGCTGCTCTATACTCTGGCTTACGTTGCGTCGATGGGGTTAATTCTGTACCGCAAACTGCCGCGGGCTTTTCCGGTTATGGCGGAATTGGGGCTGAGCGGAGCTTTCTTCTGCTTGCTGGAAGCGAGCTCGACGGGTCCATTCAATTTCTTCAATATTCCCTTGGTCGTGATAGGGTATATGAGTACCGGCCGGCTGGCTGTATGCTCGGCTGCGGCATCCATTGTTGCCGTTCCCGTTCTGGCCGCATGTTTATGGGGAATCGGGGGAGAAGCGGTAATCAACATGATAACCGAATTTGCGGTTCTTTATAGCATCGGCTTTTGTTTTCAGCATATGATTGTCTCCTACCGAAAAATGAACGAGATGAACGAGTTCATAACCAAACAAAACCGGACATTGGAGATTTATGCCAAGCAGATCGAGGCGCTGACGCTGACAGAGGAAAGAAACCGGCTTTCGCGGGAGCTTCACGATACGGTAGGTCATACATTTGCGACAACCGTCACCGGGATGGATGCGGTGTATTATCTCATCGACGTCGCCCCGCAAGAGGCCAAAAACAACCTGCGGGAGCTGCTTCATGTAACTAGAAACGGCTTGGACGAAGTCCGGAGGCATATTCATCGGATTGCACCGGAGCAAGAGGAGCGGCCGCTTAAGGAAGTTCTTTCGCAAATTGCCCGGGAATTTGCCCTTCATACGGGAACGAAGTTTGAGGCGCATACGGAAGGGAAGGAATATGCCGTCTCGGAAAATGTTCGGTTGACGCTGATCCGCTGCTTGCAGGAGTCCCTGACTAACGCCAACAAACACGGGAAGGCTTCAGCGATCAGAATGAAGCTCACTTACTCGGAGAATTTTGTCGAAATGAAGATTGCCGATGACGGCAAGGGCACAGGCAAACTGGTCGAAGGATTCGGGTTAAAGGCCATGTCCGAACGGATGGCGAATCTGAACGGCAAGCTGGCGGTAAGTTCACATTCTGACTGTGGGACGGTAATTGTATGTACGATTCCAATGAACAAAAACTCTCCGACAGCAGCAACATCCGAATACTGATCGCGGATGACCAGGAGATTATCCGAAAAAGTCTGAGTATCGTCCTCGGTTCGGCAGCGGATATCGAAGTTGTGGCTACGGCGGCGGACGGGAAAGAAACGGTTGATCAAGCCATAAAGTTAAAGCCTGATTTAGTGCTTATGGATATCCATATGCCCGTACTGAATGGAGTGGAAGCAACCGCAAGCATCAAATCGATTCGGCCGGAAATCAAGGTGCTTGTACTGACAACTTTTCAAGACGTGCATTATGTCGTAGGGGCTTTAAACGCGGGTGCGGAAGGATATATTTTGAAGGCCATTGATCCGCTGGATCTGGCAGCGGCCATAAGGCTGGTGAACCGCGGAGAAACGATGATTACTCAAGAGGTGGCCAAAGCTTTGTTCACTCGCTCCTTAGGTACAGCGAATTCAAAGGGGGCGGATTACGGGTTAACCGACAGGGAAATGCAAGTATTGAAATTGATTTCGGACGGTATGGCCAACCGAGCCATTGCAGAGCGAATGGGATTAACGGAAGGAACGATTAAAAATTATATTTCCAATGTATATACCAAGCTTAATGTACACAACCGGACATCCGCAGTTAAGAAAGTTTCCGATGAAGGTTTCTTTAGTTAGGCCGTACATAGCGCAATCAGGCGCGTTCATTTTAAGGAGGGAAAGAAAAAGACGCTATGTCCACTAAACTATTGTTAAATCCTCAATCTGCAGCTTTTACTATGGCGCGAAACGCGAAACGGCTGACTCACCCGATTGCAGTCGTATTGCTATCATTCGTTATCGTTGCATCCTGCATCCTGCTTGCGGAGACGGTGGCCGCAACAATCCAGCCAGCCCTTATGGATATGGAGGAGTTTCTTGCACAGCAGCCTACGATTTACTCCGCATTCGCGAAGCTTCTCAACTTGTGGATACTGAATATACCTATCTTCTTTCTTATCTGGTGCTGGTTAGCGGGGTTCGAGCGCCGTCCTTTCCGGACGTTGGGATTTGCCGGCAAAGGCGGCTTTTCCGGCTATTTAACAGGTCTCTTTATCGGTCTGCTTATGATGAGCGCCATGATAGGATTAACGGTCGTCGCGAACGTCGGGAGCTTTGTATCGGCAAGCGGCCCGATGGAAGGGATGCAGGCGCTTGGAGGAATAATATGGGTATGGTTCGGATGGATGGTTCAGGCTTCGGCAGAGGAGACGCTGTATCGCGGTTGGATGCTGCAGACGATCAGTATCCGCTCGAATCCGTGGACAGGAGTTGTTGTATCATCCGTTTGTTTTGCAGCGGTTCATTCTTTGAACAATGGATTCTCTCCTCTAGTTCTTAGCAATCTTGTTTTGTTCGGGCTGTTCCTTGCGCTCTATCGGATCGCCGACGGCACCCTATGGGGAGTTTGCGCCTGGCACACAATATGGAACTGGGCGCTAGGCAACCTGTACGGAGCGGATGTCAGCGGCAGCCCGCCTCAGGGCGGCCGGCTGTTCCATATTACGATTGCGGGACCGGATTGGCTGACGGGAGGACCGTTCGGCCTGGAGGGCAGCGTCCTTACGACTGTCGTATTTCTCATCGGGATTGCATGCGTATCCGTATGGCTCCGGAAAAAACAACGGAAGGAAAGTAGAATTCTTCGTCAATGATATCAAGGCAAACAAAGAAGCCTTATTCATCGTTTGCTACAAATAATCCGGATAAGTGGCTGCCGGACAGCACCAAGAGGCCCGAAAGGGCCTTGTGTACTGTATTTTCCTTTAATGTACGAACCGCCTTAGGGATTTCAATCGCAGACTGGTCGCCGGGACAAACAACACGCATGCCGACCAACTTCATCTCTCCAAAAGCCGTTTTCATATTTCGTTAGCACTGCGAAGCCGCCGAATGATTCGTCGGCAGCCTCGTCTTAGATGATTATTCCCCTTAGCCATAAGAGAACCTTTGATTCATTCTTCCTTAATGTACATCGCAGGAACAGCAAATCGTTTTACTGTTAAAGCTTCATTGACATTGAACTCGTGAATATCTTTTTGTTCGTATTCCATTAAAATGTGTTCAAATATCCTGCTTATTAAAACGCAATCCCCTAATGCATCATGACGTTTAATATCATTTGTTTCGATGTGGTAATGACTAACAAAATAATCGGTGCTAAACACATCAAACAGTTCCGGATGTATTTTTGCGAATAAAGCCTTAGTATCGATAACTGGATTCTCGAAAAATGATAAATTACTCATTCGGCAATGTTTTTGAAGCATTGGAAGATCGTATTCATAACCGGCCTGCGTAACCAATACCGCCGTTCCGCAAAAATCTAGAAACTGTCGATATGCATCAGCAAATGCTGGAGCATTAGTTAGGCTATCATTCGATATCCCAGTCAATTGCTGAACACCCTCCGGAATTAACTTAGGCGATTTAACTAAAGAACTGAACTTTCGTAATATTTCACCACCCTGATAAATAATGGCCCCAAACTGGATGATGTATTCCTTATCAACAAAAATCCCTGTTCCTTCTAAATCAAAAATGCAAAATGGACGATCATGTATTCGATCAACATAGATATCTTTGACTAGATACTCAGTTTCCGATAAATAATGAATATCCAAGCAATTCACATCCTTCTGTCATATCTCTCCAACGATCAAGAGCAGGTCACCGCGGCGCCTGCTCCAGTCATAATCATTTCGTTAACGTGTCCCGTTAGTGTGGGGCGTCCATACCAAACTTTGCCCATTCCTCTTTTGAAGGACCATAAATTCCTGGAACAGTTAATCCTGCCTGTCGCACAAGAACCGTCATTTGTCCTCGATGGTGGCTTTGATGTTGAATCAAAAACATTAATAGTGAACCATTGGGCATCTGTTGACCGAAAAATTCGATACGTTCTTGTAGTGTATGATCAGTCCATTCTTTTTTTAATGCCTGTATAAATGCATTACTAGCTTGATAATAACTGTCTGCTATAAACTGAGCCGTAGTAGGAACGGGATAATCTTCGGCTGGGGCATCAAACGTTAAGTTTGTATTTGAAGTAATAATGCGAATGGCAGCAACGGTATGCCAAGCAATACGTCCTAAAGTCCAATTTTGTGAAGTTATTTCCTGTTTAAGTGATTCATCCGTTAGCTTACTCAGTAGTTTTTGTGTTGCAGCAGCTTCGAACTCCCAGGATTTTATAAAATGGTCTAAGGTTTGGAACATAAAAGAAATCCTCCTAAAATTGTTTTCAGTTTCATCCCCAGTCGAAACTCCTTTGAAGCAACCTACTACTCGTTCTAACACTGCTACATACCCAACAAAGGAGTTGCCACCTTTCACCAATGAAAATGATTACAGACTACTTTATCACAAAATGCGATTGATTTGGGTTAAAATACTGTGAAATTATGGTATATCATATCCTTCTCTTTCACGGTCGTTATTCAACTCTACTGCCCGTTAGCGGGCGATGTAAAATAGTTTGTGTAACAAAATTTGGAGCCTAGGCAACAAAAAAGTAGGGTATTCTCGGGATTGCGAAGTCACCAAGAAAGGAACCCTACTCGATGACTACTATACACGGAAACATGATTCATGATCTACTTGAAAATACTGTTACTCAGCTAGTGAAGGAAAAACTGGAACTCCTTATGCGTGAAGAAATTAAAAACTTTATTCATGTTGAGCAAGCGGATCAACGCAACAACCGCAACGGTTACTACGGAAGATCCTTCGATACTCGCTATGGAAAAACTGACGATCTGCAAGTGCCGCGTGACCGTAACGGCGAGTTTCAGACGCAGCTCTTCGAGCCTTATCAGCGACGCGAAGGCTGGCTGGAGGAAGCGATCATTCACATGCACAAAGGTGGGATGAGTACACGGGATGTCGCCAAATTTATCGAAAGCATGTTTGGTTCACAGTATTCACCCACGACGATCAGTAACCGTTTCAGGCAAAATTTCCTCATTCGAATCTTCGAACTCAGATTCTGCACCTTTTTGAAAAGCCTCTTGCATGTCTTTTTTAAACTGTTTTAAATCCTCTGTACATAGAGGTAAAAGCTTAAATTCCATCATCTTGTCTTCCTATAAATTGAGATGAGTCTAATCCATCACTTTTTTAAAGTGGAAAAATTCATATTCTGTATCTGGTTTCGTTTCATCCACTTCAAAGTCTGGGCCAGGATTACCTCTATGCAAAAACTCTACAATTTTAAATCCTTGCCAAGCTTTTGTTCCGATTCCTTTACCATGTGCATTCGCGTTCGTATATAAATGTACAACTTCATTATGCTGCGTGTCTTCATCGATTTTTAATACGACCCCACCTAGTTTTTCCCCATTCATTACGAGATGATAAATAGCTGCATCCGGTTCCGTTAGTACCTGCTCAACATCCTCTTCTGGTGGAACTGATAGTAAAGGATTAAATTCACATCAATCTTCAGCTATACTGCCCGTACTTCAACGAGTAATTAAAAAAGCTGCCCTTTCGGCAGCTCCATGCTATCGTTCCCGGGACTTCTTACGTCTGGTTAACAAGAGCATAATAAAGGAAATGAAAATCATTGAACCTGTCCAAGCCTACGCCATAGGCGTGTTACCCGTGTCGACCGCAACATAAATTGCAGTTGGTAATTAGATTGGCGGTGTATATCTTCTGCAACCTGCAGCTTCGATAGATTACCCGATGCGGGACTAGGCTTTCACGAACTGTGTACCGTCCCACAAATGCTGGTGCGAACCCTGATACTTCTCCACGGTTACAAGCAGGTCGCCCGGCTGCCATGACGTTCCTGCGGCGTGCGATACACTGTACGCCTTCATGGCGCCGAGCGGCTGCGGACGAACCGATTCGGATAAATAGAACTGATAGATGTTTACATTCGGGCCTGCAAACGTCACGCTTCCCGACGAAGCTGCGGCGTACAGCTCCACAATACCGTCCACCCGGCTGCCGTCCGCATTGTGTACCCCGATCAGTTGCTCCACAGGTCCGGAATCGTACCGGATAGCCGCTCCGGCGGTAAGCTCCCAGTCGAAAAGCAGGTAATACCTTTTCCCAACCGTTAGGCCGGCAAAGCGCAAGCCCTGGTCCGGCGCTAGAAAGACGAGTCGCAGCACCTCTCTTCCAAGCTGGATGGCAGAAAGCGATGCGGGATCGAGCCCGCTGCCGCAGCCGATTCCGCCGCCGAACGCAAGTATGGGAGTTGAAGCATATTGAGAATCTGTTAGCACGCTTTTCGAATTGACGGCGCTTCTTGAGCCGCTGTTTACCGGCACGATTTTTATTTTCTCAGCCCTTCTGCCAAATATCGAGATGGTAGGCCGGACCGGGCTATTCTGGAAGATGTAAGGCTCGTTTGTATTCACGACGGGCGAGAAAATCGTCACGCTGCTCGCGGACACTTCGAAAGCGCTTCCGATCAGAATCATCCCGTTGGACGGCTTTTGTTTGTGAGTTTCGAAGTAGGGGGTATTCAGCGTCACATCGGATTGGTAAATAAACAGATTGACCCCGTAATTCTGAAATTGGGGAGCACTGAACAAAATACCGTGGCTGTTGCGCAAATCCGGGAGGGCGTTGCAATTGACGCTTTTGAACAAATCGAAATGGCAGTTCTGCATATTCGTTCGGCCAACAAGCGATACCTGGCAGTAACGGACCATCAGCGAATGGAACGTGTTGCTCCAGCCATCCACATAAACGCCGCGGTAATATTTCTCGACAATGACGTTGTCCACCCGGCAATGCTGGCCGCGAAAATCGATCCCGACCGTGCCGTCATCGGCGGTATTCGGGGCGCTGTAATCTTTAGGGCCGTTCAAGATTAAATTTTCGATAAGAAGTCGGGTTCTCGTGTTATCGACGGTTACTCCGTTACAGCGAACCGTCGGCCTGTCGCTCGATCCCCGTACCGATTTGGTAATATTAAGCACCCCGCTATAAACGTAAGGTTGAGAGGCTACCGGGATCAGCACTTCGTTCAAAACCGCGAACGCGGCATTGATCGCTGCCGTATCGGCGGCGGCGTCCCCGCCCTTGGCCCCGAACTCCCGTACGCCCGCGTGACTCGTATCGATCCGCAGCAGGCATCCCGTACCGCCTGGACTCGTCTCCCCGACGCCGGACAAATAGTCCGCTACGCTGCCGTTAAACGGTACGGTCAAGCTTAGAACAGTGCCCCCGTTATGATGCGCCTTGGGTCGGTTCGAGTCGTAGACGAATACACCTCCCCCGGCGGTAACCGGCTGCGAAGACAACGCCGAGCCGGGATGCCATCCCGTCAAGTAGTACAGCTGCCCCCGTTCCATTTGGGCCGGCTGAAGCGCCGCGATATCGGCCACACTGCCGATCATCCGCACATTGTCGCCATCGTGGGGCACCTCCGCGCTGACGGCGGGTGCTCCCAGTGTAGCGGCCATCATAGCGGCGGCTCCCGAAAGCCCAATCGAAGCAATCAGCTTTCTTCTGCTAATCGTTTTTTCCACGGATCCGTCCTCCTATTATTTCTGTTCCATCAGGATGCCCGTTTGCGGCGAGCCAGGTGATTCTGCCGGATTACTAAGTATTATTTTATCTCACCTCCTTTGCGAGAAGATGTTAAAGAAATCGAGCCGGAGTTTATCAGAGTGAAAGGCGGAACGGTGCTCGTAACGATCGACAATCACCAATTCACCGCGACCGAGCACGACATCATTTTCGTGAATAAGGGGCAGATCCATGCCGTCGAAGCGTTATCTGGAGCGGATGCCCGAATCGAAGGGGAAGTCGGGAAAATCGCCGGACGATATCATAGTGCTGAGCCCGTCCTTCCCTTTCGTGTTTCGAACCATTGTGACCGTAATATGCGGATATTTGGCATGAACCGGGCCCGCGATGAAATTGGCGAATTCCTCGTCCGTTATCGTCGCCCGTCCTGCAGCATGACTAGCTGCACCGGCTCCTGTAAGCGGTTTCAAACAACAATGCAAAACCCGCTAAAATGGCCGCGCTTTCCCTTCAATTTTTTGTTCTTTGTACTTCATCGGTGAATGACACCATCTGTGCCCTCCTCCCTATTCATCATAACAATCGCACCGCTCGCTACCAACGGATGATCTTGTCGGATACTAAGTAATTTTTTGTCTCTTTGTACAAGCCGAACGGAAAAATAGCCCTGCTCCTTGTCGATAGGCCGACAAAGGAACAAGGCTATTGTGTCCGCCGCTGCATTTCCTCCAGCATATCCACGATACGTTCATACTCTTCAATGAGGCGCTTTAAATCATGCTTTGTTTTGCTTCTTAACTACCATTTCGAAAAACAACTAACAAATCATGATACAATGTTAAAAAATGGGAGGTGTTGGATTTGAAAGAGTTTATTGAACGAAGTACCGAAATGTTAGACGCACAATTAAATGCCATTGAACTATCAATTGCTCGTTTGGAGGATAGAGTAATATGGAAGAAGGTAAAGCCTGAACTTAACTCTATTGGAAATTTGTGTTTACATCTTGCTGGAAGTGAGTTTCAACATATTGTTAGTGGAATTGGTGGCAAACCGTTTATAAGGGAAAGGTCAAATGAATTTTTAACAGATGGGGGTTATTCAGGTTTAGAACTTGTTAATCATTTAAAGAACATTCGTGAACAAAGTAAAAAAGTTTTATTTGAACTAAGTCCCGACGAGTTAAGCAGACCTATTACCATTCATTATCCCCAAGGTGCTAATGTTTCAGTTAATGATTATACTCATTCCTGCTTATCAATAATTCTATTTGTACTAGATCATTCATCTTACCACACTGGACAAATTGTATATATGACTAAAATTCACCAAGATTCAAGTGAACACATTTTAAAATGGAGACACTAACACTACAAGAAGGGATCATTCGACTGTCAAGCAGTCCGATGATCCCTTTTTAAGTAACGTATCCGTTAGCTGATCACAAAGTAATCATGAACTCCATTTCCCTTTCCATGTTCCTCGCCAAGCCTGTCTTTTTTGAATATAAGCTTTAACTTTCATGGCTAATAGTCAGCATGTTTTCGTTAGCATCCAAATAAACAACAATCAATTGATCCGTATACTCCGGGTTAAAAGTAAAATCCATGATGAAAATCTGTTCTTTTTGCTCTTTTTCAAAGTTGCTTCCTAGCCATCCTTCGCCCAAGCCGCTTCCCAAGCTCTTTAACATAAGCAGGTCAACCATCTCCAGTTTGCTTAATGTTTCAGGTTGCTCAGTCCCGAGCATTTCTTTTAAGCTTTCCTCATCCATTTCTAAAAGATGAAAATCAAAGAAGTCATGTAGTAACGTATAACCGGGGTCTTTTTTACTTTGAATAAGTTCTCTTAGATGTGCCCGAGCTTTGTTTACCAACTCATCCATGTGATCAAGCGCATGGGCAGCACGGGCGACAGCGGCCTCATTTTGTGTAATCTTTTCCGACACATGAAAATAAAACGGGATCTTATTATCAGGCATAAGATTACTTAACCAAATATCGTTGCCAGATATGTACTCTAGACCAGGAAATTTCGTGCTTGGTATTTGTTTCGTCATTTTGTTAGCTCCTTAAGCAATTCATTTGTAGTCGTGTCCCCGACTGGTAAAACGTTTCGGTCTGAATCTCTAAACACCTGGGGCAATTCACCAAAATTATTTTTAATGGTTTGTATCTCGTCATGACAAAACCGTTTCGTTTCGTAATATGAAACAGCTTTTAATCATTTAAAATCAGTCATCCGTATCACACCTTATCCTTGGTCTCCTTAACCATCAAGGGGGCATGTTATACGCTCATTTTACCATATTTTCACTCCACTATCCTGCCCGTTTACTTCAATAAACATCAAGAGGAGCTGTATAGAAGAAGGGATCCTTTCCATTATAGAAAAGGTTATATATTCAAAAATCCAAAGTGCTAATTTTAGATCGAAAGAATCAATTTCGATGCATTTTACAGGATACTTGTGGTCAAATGGCGAATTCTTCCATGCGGGATTCACCTTAACTGCGAAGAGAGGTGAAAGCTTTTGAAAGGCCTCGTCATCACACTGATTTTGCTTGCAATTCCTTTTTTGGCAGGAATCCATTCAGCTTATGCTAAGGGGATCTTAGGTTCCATTGAGCCATTGAATAAAATCGCTCAACCGATAGCGGAAGCGGTGGCGGAGCCGCTCAAACCTATCGCGGGAGCGGCAGCGGAGCTGACGGACAAGGTTGTGCAACCGGTCGCGGAAGCGGTGGCGGAACCGCTGAAGCCTATTGCGGGGGCGGCTGGGGAGCTGACGGACAAGGTTGTGCAGCCGGTCGCAGAAGCGGTGACGGAACCGCTGAAGCCTATCGCGGGGGCGGCTGGGGAGCTGACGGACAAGGTTGTGCAGCCGGTCGCGGAAGCGGTGGCGGAACCGCTGAAGCCTATCGCAGGAGCGGCAGCGGAACTGACGGACAAGGTTGTGCAGCCGGTCGCAGAAGCGGTGACGGAACCGCTGAAGCCTATCGCGGGGGCGGCTGGGGAGCTGACGGACAAGGTTGTGCAACCGGTCGCAGAAGCGGTGACGGAGCCGCTGAGGCCTATCGTGCGGGCGGCAGCGGACCTGACGGACAAGGTTACTCAGCCGGTCGCAGAAGCGGTGACGAAGCCGCTGAAGCTTATCGCGGGAGCGGCTGGGGAGCTGACGGACAAGGTTGTGCAACCGGTCGCAGAAGCGGTGACGGAGCCGCTGAGGCCTATCGTGCGGGCGGCAGCGGACCTGACGGACAAGGTTACTCAGCTGGTCGCAGAAGCGGTGGCGGAACCGCTGAAGCCTATCGCGGGAGCGGCTGAGGAGCTGACGGACAAGGTTACTCAGCCGGTCGCAGAAGCGGTGACGAAGCCGCTAAAGCTTATCACGGGAGAGGCTGGGGAGCTGACGGACAAAGTTGTTCAGCCGGTCGCAGAAGAAGTGACGGAACCGCTGAAGCCTATCGCTGGAGCGGCTGGGGAGCTGACGGACAAGGTTACTCAGCCGGTCGCAGAAGCGGTGACGAAGCCGCTGAAGCTTATCACGGGAGAGGCTGGGGAGCTGACGGATAAAGTTGTGAATCCGGTCGCGTATTCGGCAGCGGACCCGACCGACAAGGTTGTGCAACCGGTCGCAGAAGCGGTGACGGAGCCGCTGAAGCTTATCGCGGGATCGGCTGGGGAGCTGACGGACAAGGTTGTTCAGCCGGTGTTGGACCTGGTTATTTCGCCCGCTGAGAGCGCCTATGCGGATAAATCGCCGCCCCCGAAAGCCGGTCCTTCGGGCATAACACCTTCGGCCGCCCCCTCATTGCCTGTTGCGAGCCGTTTTGAGCCTGCGGGAGGTTCATATACCGCTGCAATTCAATCGATCCCGATGCCTACGCCGCCTTTATCCAAGGAAAAAGGTCACCAAGCGGCAATCGCGAATTCGTCGAATAAATTTATGTCTGCTAAAACAAGCCAATTTCCGGAAAGAGAACCGATCCCGACTATACCGTTATCGGAACCTACGCTGCCTCCGTCTGCATCAGCTGTAGGCTGGCTGACTAGTATCAAAAATGGCAAAGCGAAGCATTCGTATACCGGAAGTTATTTCAAGGCGGTGCTGATTGATAAAGCCGAAGCTATGATACAGTGTAGCCGAATGTCATGGCATTGCCGGACCCGACATTACTTAAGTTGGTCACATGCTCCGCCGCTGCGTCCTCCTGTCGCTCCTAGCTCTCGATAATTGCGTCAACCAATCGAGAACAAAGGAGTGTATCTTAGATGCGCTGCACAAAAGCCATGATCAAGCTAACGTTAAACGACAAACTGATTATTGTGAACGTTTTGGTGCAATGGTCAAAGAAGACGGAGTGTCGGTTTCAGTCCAGAATGTACCGCGAACTGGCGAAAAAACTGATATACAAGAAACTGATATACAAGAATGCGATAGACGCTTTCGACGGTCAGGAGCTAACCATGATGGCATTCGCTTTGGAACAGGCGGCAGGCAGCTGTCCGAACCCTCGGTATAAGCGAATTTACAAGCAAATGGCTCGGAAATTGATTCTTGCGAAGAAAAGGTTCCACCGGATCGCATTTCAAGAGCTATCTAAGCGTTACCTGTAAAAGTAGATTAAAAAGTACCGCTGTTGTGGGATAGCCGACCAAACACCCTTAGGTTCCAACCAGTAGTCTGAAACAAATTAAAATACTCTTCTCGATCTGTCTGCAATACTATGTACGTGATGCTTCAACAACGAAAGAAGACATGCTAACTAGCATTGAAAAACTCTTCCGATTAACGTAAACCCAAAAAACGGTCGCCACGATTGGCGACCGTTTTACGTTGAATACTGCCCTTTACTTCAAAAACATCGAACAGGAGCTGCCCTTGCGGCAGCTCCACGTTATCGTCTCCGTTAGCGTAACAAAATACTGCCGATTGCGGAGCAACAATGACACCTATGGTTCCCAACGATCTCGACTCAAGTATAAATATATTAGCGTATCTCTTGATTCGGGTTCCTTATCTTTGGAAACATGGGTTGGAGCGATAGTTGAACATGAACGTTATTTCAGAAGCGTTCAACTAGGGCGTGTATTCAAACTATCAAAAGGCCCTATAATTTGGTAAACTTCTCACATGAGAAGAAGATACGAGATACGTGACGATCAATGGGAAAAACTGAAAAACCTCTTGCCACTAGAACGGAA
>NZ_RBAH01000059.1 GCF_003626695.1 Paenibacillus ginsengarvi | reverse complement strand
CATGGTTGCTCGACACTTCCATGATACCAAACAAAGAGGGTGTTTTTTTGTCAATCAATAGAAAAAGAGGCTTTGGCTCTTAGAACCACAATGGATTCGACCTATTTTGTTGCTGCGAAAGTTGAGTTAATCACTCAACTTTCGCAGCATAAATTACCGAATAAGTCCTTAATGTACAAGGGCAAATCGGCCATCCACTCTTGGAGTTGACACAACACCGTTTGTTTGTTGTGTTTGTTCTTTGCTTGAGCCATATCTAAGAATAAAGACATCAGCTGTTGGAGAGCGGTCTGGTAGTCCAGGTCACGGACCTCATCCGCGTACAAGAAGAACAGCCCGCCGAGTGTACGTGAATCTCCCGCTTGTCTCCGCTCAAATTCCATGACTAGGTACCGGCTAAACACGACAGTCGTGTGGCTAATTAGCATGTCAAAGGATCGGCCCTGAAACTCGGTTCCCAGTTTCAGATAGCTTTTGGTTACCTTGAAGAAGGTTTCAATACTCCATCGCATGCCGTAGATACGCACGATCTCGCTCGGCTCTAAACCCAAGTCCGTACTGAGTATGGCCAGCCATTCACGGCGTTTGTTACGGTTTTGAACAAACACGAGTTTGACAGACACTCCGCATGAAGTCTGGGTAATGACAGAGCTCCAAATGGAAGATTTCTTGTTCTTCGGCAGGCTGCGGTACAGTTCACTCAGCGTTAAACGTTGGCCTTGGTAGGTATACCGCTGCTTCATCTCTTTGACCATTCCAATCGTGTCCAGCCCCTCAGCCAAGAGTTGGCGAATGAGCGGCATCTGTGCGAACCAGCTATCCATCAATACGTAATCCGCATGGAAGCCAGTACGCAAAGCACGTTGAATCAAGCCAATCACTGCATCAGGCTTACGAGTGAACGCCTCTAATCGCCGTTTGTAACCGTGGCATCGCTTCGAGATTACTGTCGTCATCTCGGTTATGCGATTCAGGATGTTGGCTGACGAGAGCATGACAAAGTCGACTGGAGCGAAGCTGAAGCCGTCCGACCAGCCAAGGGTCAGCATCGTGTAGCCCTTGGCAAATCGGCCTGTAGAATGGTCAAATACCTTGGCAAGTAGCTCAGCCTTTTTACTGCGATTACGCTGCAGTGTGGAATCATCAATAATGAAAACTTTTACTCGTTTGGCCGAGGTTAGCGAAGTGAACTGCCGAACCACCGACAAGCATAGCGAATGAAGAAAATCCCGCCAGGCAAAGTGCGGATGGTTCAAGAAACGGTAAACGACATCCTTGCCTGGCAAAGAAGATCCGCGGCTGCTTTCTAATAAACGAAACCAATTCTTACCCTCAAAGACAAGCGAAAACAGCAACTGAAAAACAGCAAGTGCAGTGAGACCGAAAGATTTTCGAATCCCCGCCTCGCGAAGCAACTTGCCGATTTGAAGATAATGAAATACGGACGAAAAACGAGACTGGTCAGATAGGGAACGATGGTGTACCATTGAAGTTACACACCTTTCTTTGTTTGTGGTTGCTCGACACTTCCATGATACCAAACAAAGAGGGTGTCTTTGTCAATTAAAAGAAGTAAATGGATTGGCTCTTAGATCCACAAGGGATTCAACTTACTTTGTTGCTGCGAAAGTTGAGTTAATCATTTATGTGAATCAATAAATATTTCGTATTTTTATCCCATCCGAGGTCAAAAGGCACGCGATACCGGTCCGCCGTATGGGAATTGACGAGTGGGTATCCATGGTCGTCAAAACCTACCAAGATCGAAAAATGATCGACATCTCCGTTCATCTCATAAGCAATGAGATCACCGGGCTTCAATGATGCAATAGCCCCATTCGGATATTTCTCCGTCGGCTTAATTACATCTGAAAAATAGTCCTTGGCGACGAGTTTGCCATACCCGCTGTGCAGCACGAAATTTTTAAACGAATCCGTCCTTACCCAGGATTGGCTTCCCTCCGAGCTGTAATGCCATCCCGATCTCATTCGCAATCCTCCGCCTTCGCTCTTATCCCCGATCACTTGAGAAGCGAAGTTGGTGCAATCTCCACCCTTATACGTATAATCCAAGTACTTTTTGTTGTAGCGGTGATCATTGCCGGCACCCCATGCAGCCCCTGCATATTTATTGGCATATTCTACTGCCTTTTGTCTATTGTATCTTTGATTTATTTTATCGCCGTTTTGTACGCTATCGGTTTCGGATTTTAAAAAAGTGGGATTCGGGAAGCCTTTGAATTCCGGAATCCATTTTGGATTTTCCGTAAGAGGGTCGGTATACCATTCGCGGAGTACCAGCCACTCGCCATTGATTTTTTTAAGCGTTAATCCATGCCGTGTTCCTATGCCGAAGGACTGAGGATTGACTTTGTTATTTTTGTACACATAGCTTAATTGTAAGCTTTGGTTCAATGAAACCTTTGCCAGGTTTCCTTCTTTTTTGATGCGATGAATTCGAATGCTGCTTTCCGCGGCTGAGAATGCGATGCCCCTTTTTTCAGCCCAAGTATTGATATATTTGCTCCTCAGTAGCTCCTGCTCATAAGCATACCGGCCCAACTTGTCCTTCATTTCATAAAATTTATCAATATATTCCGGTTTTTGGTCAATAAGAAACTGGGTTCTTTCGTTGAACAGTTGTACTAAAAAAGCTTGTATATCCGGTGATTCATCCTCAGAGCCTGCAGCGAAAATATGGATCGGGCAAAGAAGTACACTGAGGAAAATCATAATCCAATTCAACCGTTTCCTATTCATAGCCGCAGCAGATACCTCCGTGTTGATGGAATGTCTAACCAGGGATTACTCTTCTGGCAAACAGGTAGTGCTGATACCAATACTCACCTTCTTTTTGGTCCTTATGAATATTGCTTATGATCACTCCGGTTCCTTGCTCGTAAGTATGAAGTATTTTCCCGTCCCCCATATAAATGCCGACATGCCGCACCTTATTTAACCCTGTCTCGTTCGGAAAATCTTCATCGGAAAAAAACATGACATCACCTTTTCGCAAATTGATAAATGGTATTTCTTCACCTTGTACTGCCTGTTCTCTTGCGTTATAACCTAAATTGATCCCTTGTTTGCCGTATAGATATTGCACGTAAGAAGAACAGTCAAATGCCTTATCGTCAAATCTTTCCGCGCCATAGACATAAGGGGCCCCTAAATATTGAAGCCCCTCTGCAATTATCGCATCGGCTGTCTTTTGCCATTGGGGGGCATCCGCCACTTCTTTTACCGTAAAAGGATTTGTATCTTTTACGGCGTAAGGCTTCGTTCCATCGGTTACGTTAGACCTTTTTTTTGGAGCACATGCGGATAATCCCCCAAAGACAAGCGCAGGGATGATAAACCCCTTGATTATATTTTTATAAAATACGTTGTCCATACAACACCTCAAGTAGTAGTATGAATTTTCTAGAGAATCTCTATTCTAGAGGAATTGGTGGTTCCATAGCCGGAATAAGGAATTGTGCTGCCTGACTATTAGCCGGAAGCTCGATAGTAACCGGAGAAAGGGGAGAGGAAACCGTTTCGGGAACGTCCATCAGCGCGACCGCGAATATCAACTTATTGAAAACATTACCTTTATGCATCTAGTCGTCGTCGCCTTACTTGTATCGTAAATGAATGGGCTTTCTTGACTTTTCTGTAATAAAACCCAAATTCAAACATGACGGGCTTCCTTACCGGAATGCCGACTCCCACTTGCTAAAGCCGGTTTGAGTCGGGCTCGCAGCCCGAGCTGTCCGCGTTGTTCTATACAATCCCGGCGATAAATTCCGCTTGATCGATTCGAAGAGGGAATGAGTATCGATTGAAAGCGCCATGGGTGTAGTGTGGACGCGATCTGGTACGGCACGACTTCGCCGCGGAAGCGTCGCCAATCGCGCCCTAACGCATTGCGATGTCCAAAGACGCCGAACTTTCGTTGTATAACGGAAGCTCGCTTCGGTTCGGCTTGAACGATGCCACATTGAACGAAGGTGAAGCTTCCTAGCCGTTTGGAAATGGAAGCAATGGTTGGGCTTGACGATGCCGCTCGATCGTTGGCACGAAGGGGAGCACGTCATCCGGCCATTGCTGCTGCGTGTTTCGCAATCGGCCGTCACGTCCACCGAACCGCTAGATCGTGGATTGCTCGCGGCGAAAAGTGGCGTTGAATCGGCTCTGGCCAGAGAAATTACGGAAACCGCGCTTTTCGCAGGGATGACGGGCGAAGACATGCCTACGACGACCGGACGGTCCACATTCGGCTGCGCGCCAAAAAAGGCGATCTGCGGACTGTTAAAGCTTTATACGGAGACAAATACGATTGGGATCGCACCGCTAAGGAGAAACATCTGCACAAGATCGCCAGCGACGAGCTGTTCGATTATTGGCAAGCTGAGCTAACGCCTCCGTACGGCAGGCTCCGCTACGCATTCGAACTGGTGTCCGGCACAAGGAAGCTGTGGTATACGGAGCAGGGATTCTCGGAGCGGAAGCTACAAGATCCGCTGTCCTGCTTCGACTATCCGTTTCTGTGGCCAAGCGAGGTGTTGAAGTCGCCGGAGTGGGTCAAGCGGGCCGTTTTTTATCAAATATTCCCCGAACGGTTTGCTAACGGCGATCCGGCCGGCGTTCGGCCTTGGGAACAGGACGATCCGGGACCGCACGATTATTACGGCGGCGATCTGCAAGGGGTACTGGAGACTGGATGTGGCGAACGAGGTCGACCACGGGTTTTGGCGGCAGTTCCGCAGGACGTTGAAATCGCTGAAGCCGGATTTGTATATCCTGGGGGAAATTTGGCACGATGCGATGCCGTGGCTGAGAGGCGACCAGTTCGATGCGGTGATGAATTATCCGGCGACGGAGGCGGTGCTGCAGTTTTTTGCCAAAGGCGAGATCGATGCCGAGACGTTTTCCTTTCAAATCAATCGGCTGCTCGCCGGTTACCCGCAGCAAGTGAACGAGGCGGCATTTAACATCGTCGGAAGCCACGATACGCCGAGGCTGCTTACGGTCGCCGGGGACGAGCGGAAAGGGATGCAGGCCGCGCTGTTTCAGTTTGTGCTGCCGGGAACGCCGTGCATCTATTACGGCGACGAGACGGGAATGCAGGGAGGAGCCGACCCGGACTGCCGGAGGCCGATGGTGTGGGACCCGCAGCGGCAACATGCGCAGCTTCTCGAATTTTACCGCCGCCTCGTCTCGCTGCGCAAGTCGCACTCTGCCCTGCAGGAAGGCTCGTTCGAATGGCTGTATGCCCGGGGCCGTCAATTAGTCGTGCGAAGAACTCATGCCAGCGGGCACGTGTACGTTTGCTTCAATCATGACGCTGCTCCAACTCATCTCGTATTCGACGTCGATCCGCACGATTCTCCCCGGCCCCGGGCATCGACCTCGTGCCGGCCCAATCTGCGGGAAATGCGGAACACGAAGGAAACGTCTCTGGGCACCTCGAACGTCCCGACGGAAACGATCGTGCCGCTTACGATCGGCGAAACCGTTATTACCGCCGAATACGGCGGTGTGCTGGCGACCCGAACGGTCCGCGTCACCGCCTTATAAACTTTCGGGCTGGATATCCGGCTCAAACGTAAAAGGAAAGTAGTGAGGCTGCCGGAGAGCGATTCGGCGGCCTTTGTGCGCGGTCCTACATAGCTGCGCACAACATTCCAGTAATTGATTAAAACGGGCAAACTTGTTGTCAAAATAGGGGTAAACTTTTTGTCACAGACAATAATGTCGGGTGACAAGAACATTATCCATTCCCGACGGAACCCGTATCAGCAGAAATAAAGTATTAGGCAGGATGTCTTTATTCCACTGAGGAGGGGGAGGTCCCTCTTGTTCCGATCATGCTATTGCCTGCATCTTCCCTTTGTCGTAATCTATCTATCGGGGAGGTTGAATCGTGTTACTACATATCCGCAGCAGCGAAACATATCCAGTTTCGTTCCTTTCGCTGCAGCCATATGATATTGAACTTCATATGAGCGATTGGAATGACGCCTTCGACTGGCGAATTTATTTCAGCCAACGCAGCATCGAAGTATATAAGATGGTTGTAGCAGGCAATGATGTTATACAAGGAGCTATTGCACTTGAGCGTAAAGAGGATCATGTGTGGGTGCATTTGATTGAAGGCATCCCTAGTAAGCGCAAAGAATTTGATTTGATCGGCGAGCATTTAATGGCTTTCGCATGTAAGCGTAGCATGGACCTCGGGTATGAAGGTGCTGTAGCTTTTCAATCGAAGATCCAGCAGCGGCTTATGCTTTTTTATTCGAATGCAATCGGAGCTACACATTTTGGCGGCGGCCTAATGATTATTAGTGAGGCTGTTGCCGAATATCTGGTTATGTTATACTTATCGTAAGAGGTGATGATCATGAAGAAGAATCCGCCTATGAGTCTTGATGAAGCTGCTCGTCGTTATGCTGATGGTCATTATGTTATGCAAACAATGCCAGGCCCAAGTCCAGAACGTGATAAGAGAGTCACTGAGGCGCTTGCTCAATTGAAGCAGAGTCGTCCTGTTACCAAAGCTCGCCAATAAGGCGGGCTTTTTTTAACGCCATTTCGCTACAGCGTTAAAGCCCTCATGTCGTTCGGAATCGTGCTGCTGATCGGCATCCCGCTTCCTTTCGTTAGCTACGGGTTAAGCCATTTCGTGGCGGAGATGGCGTTTCTTGGCCTGGCTCTTGCTATCTACAGAAGAAGGTTGATCACGCTGGCAGCCGTAAGAGACTAGATCGTACGGAGAACGTGAACCCATGAGCGAATGTAAAAAGAGGGTATGGAGAAGGGACGGAGAAGCGTCAGTGTCCGCCTTTGAAGTCGGACTCCAACTGCAATCAAATACAATGTTTACATGGATGTTATGAAGGAAGAGAGCCATGTACAAGTTTTTTAGACCGTGGGATGCCCCATGAGCGCGCGTCTCGGTGTCGCATGGCGGCGGTCGAACCCACTCCGTAATCCAACATTGATATAAGTAATAGCACATGATGTCGGGTAACAAGAATATATTCCGATTAAATCCCACATAAATCGCGGGTTTTCACCGATGACGCGGGAAGATGCGATATCGATGCCGTCGCGGCCGCAACCAGCCGCGGATGACGCAGCCCGTAAAACGTAACAAAGCCGATGAAGCCGGCCACGATGCGCACATCCTGTCGCCGTCTCACAAGATGTATGTATTGGAAAATTGTTCCTGCTCCCGGCCTCCAATTTACTAAGAGTTTAAGTTGATCCCCTTACCAATTACACTGTGACCACGGGCTGGAGCTACTGCTCCGGCTTTTTTTCATAATTCTTTTCTATGTCTAGCGAAGCCGGTTCCCCCGGTACATCGATATTAAGAGGTAAAAAAAGCCCCCATCCACGGTCAGAGTGCTGCTCACCTACTCTTTTCGCTTTGACCATTGGAGGATTACCTCGCCTACATGAAGAGCAAGCAGGGAAAGCGCATCAAGCCCGGAAAGAACAAAGAGCGAGAGAGAAAGGCGAAACGTACTACACGCCGGAGCTTGTACGTAAAATGCAATATGCTCAGCGAATAGCTACATATTGATTCAGGTCGAAGCACGTTGGTGAGCCGTATGCCTTAGTAGGGCACGTACGGTTCGATAAGGGGGGAGCCACGAGAGTGGTTCCCCTACTTTTTTCGCCGATAGACCTGTTAAGGTGAACCGTATCACAAATCGAACGTATCCATCGCTGCAAGCAATGCGGTACAACGTTAGATCGGGATGTGAATGCGGCGATCAACATCCTGGCGCGCGCGAAGCGGCAAGTCTCGTAACCGCACAAAGGTAGACTAGGCTCGGACGGAGCCTTCGGGGAGGGACGAGGTTACGAGTCTCGATGATTCGAGAAGCCCACGGCTTAAGCCGTGTGGAGTCGTCACTGGTTTGACTTTCATACGTGTTAACTATTATATTGATTTAATGAAAATTGTTTAAGACTGGGTAAGGATAACAAGCATGGGAGTGTAGTAATTGAAATGTAACACAAAAGCAAAGCGATTCGTCTCCATTATTATGGCGGCGATTGTGGGGGTGCAACTGTTCATCCATAGTCCGGAACCGGTTCAGGCTAATGAGGCAACGGATTTAACGCTCGACGTAAAATCGGCCGTATTAATGGATGCGGAATCCGGTCAAATCTTATTTGAGTTAAATGCGGATACTGCGTTGCCACCTGCAAGCATGACCAAGATGATGACGGAGTATATCGTGATGGAGCATATCAAGTCCGGAAAGCTGAAATGGGACGATCCCGTCACGACAAGCAAATATGCGTCCGAAGTTCCCGGCTCCGGAGTTTTGCTAGCGAATGGGGAGCAGCTTTCTGTTCGCAAGATGTTTCAAGCGATGTCGATTTACTCGGCCAACGATGCCTCCGTAGCTTTGGCCGAGCGAATTGGTGGGACCGAGGAAGATTTCACCAAGCTGATGAACGAAAAAGCGAAGAAGCTTGGCATGACTGCGGCCCATTTTGCGACAGCAACAGGACTAAATAGAAACGACCTGAAAGATTTAAGCGGAGCCCCTGTTTTCGACGCCGAGGGTGAGACGGTGATGTCCGCCAAGGATGCGGCGATGCTGGCATACCGGATCCTGAAAGATCATCCGGAAGTGCTCGAATACGCCAAAATCCCATCCTTGAAGCTTCGGGAAAGAGACAAGAGTCCGATGATCAATAAGAACTGGATGCTGGATGGAAATGGTACAGTAGCCAGTTTCAAAAAATATGCTTATCCCGGATTGGATGGACTGAAGACGGGTTATACCGATGAAGCGGGCTATTGCTTCACCGGAACCGCGGTCCGTAACGGGATGCGATTGATAAGTGTCGTAATGGGTACCCGGACGGAGCCGAAACGGTTTGAGGAAACCCGCAAGCTGCTGGACTACGGTTTTAATAACTTCGAGCTGAGAAAGGTCGTAGCCGCCAAAAGCGAGATCGACTCAATGAAATCGGTGGAGCTCAGAAAAGGCGTACGAACGGCTGTACCTGTCGTGACGGAAAGTGGGCTAACTCTAGTTGTCAAGAAAGGGACAACTGCCGAGCAATTCGTGCATAAAACGGAGCGGATCGATCAGGATAAGCGTATCGCACCAATCAAGCAAGGCGACGAGATGGGAACATTAATGGTTACGTATAACGGAAAAGATCATATCATTAAAATGGTCGCGGCAGAGGATGTTGGTAGAGGTAGCTGGATCCGACTGTTATTCCGGTCGATCAAAAATTTCCATGTCGGGTTATACAAAGGGATTGTTCGTCTGTTTGGCTAATAATGGACTGCTCTCTGAAACGAGCCTTCTGTTTTTTTGATGATAAAGAAAGTCAGACAAATAGATTAATAAGATCCCTATAAAAAATCCTATTTTTACACTTCCACATGCGATTGCAAGCCTACCTGACTGCATCTGTTATACGACGGCAGCCGGTTTACGATCGGCTGCCTTTCTCAACTCCCTCGGTGAGGGTAGTTGAGTGCTGACAGCCCTTTGGCTGGATTGTAATGTTTATGGGGTATATATATTTCAACAATATGGGAACGAGAGTTGAATAGTCGCCAAGCAAAGCTAGGAATAATTTGTTGGTGATAGCCAACCTTCAGTGGAACTAGATCATGGCCGGTGGGCACTCCTTCTGAATCCGAGCAGTCCGGGGGGCCGAAGGCGAGGGCTGTTTAGCATATATTGCAGAGGGGTTTAGTTGTTGCACAGCGGGGCGATGTTTACGTCGATTTCCGCATAATGAGCGCTTAACAAATTGAACAAAACGATCGGCTACCGCCGCACTTTGGGCGAAACCTCCTGCAGCCCGAGAATGTCCGGATACGTATTCCATAAACACACCCGCCAAATTGTCGTCGTGGTTAGCGATGGCTTATCTCCGCAATTCCCCCAATTATTGAAGGTCATGATTCGTTGGGTGTACCCCGATACCACTAGACGAGTATTCATAGGGTGTTCAATCTTGTTCATATTTCGCCAAAATGCCGCGAACGTAGGCCCGAAAGCCCAATCTTATGTCCGCCGGCTCCACCACCTCACATTTGTCGCCAAATGCAAGCAATTTGTCA
>NZ_RBAH01000058.1 GCF_003626695.1 Paenibacillus ginsengarvi | reverse complement strand
GCTAAGATGGGAGTAGCTCATGTTGGGTTCTCCTGTGAAAAATGGTGTTGTGGTGACTTCCATTTTACACGAATCCATTCATGGGCTTCTTTGTTTTTAGTTGTCGCACTTCATATTACAATCCGTCTTAATACAGAACAGAAGTATGGCTTTAGACTTGTTAACATAAGTGATAAGAAAGTAAAACTACTGCGAATTGAGTTGGTTGACTACCAAGGAATTATGATAAGTGACCTAAGAATCAACGGAAAACCATTTACAGCCCAGTTGATTCCAAGTCACAGAGTGTATTCCAGTACAAAATCTTGGTCAACCAATAGTCAAGGAGTTGATGTTGACTAGGTTGCTGAAATTAATGAGCCAGCTATTAAAAATCCTGAAAATGTTTTAATAATGTATTCATATATGGGTTTAAAACATGAGCAGAAAATAAAGATACCCATTATACGACGTAGTTAATTTATAAGAAGAAAAGTTATTGCATTGCACTAAAATAATGTATATTTTATGGTCAAGCGGACTTGGTGTTTAGATATAGTATGATGAACCGTACCACAGGTAAGGTAAAGGCAAGGATCATTGCGCTAACGGATACGTTAGCATGGAGCTACCGCGAGGACAGCTCCTCTTGATGTTTATTGAAGTAACAGGCAGTATTGTACAACAGGCTAATATTTACATTTTGATCCGAAATAAGTTATTTTAAAGTAGGTAAGACATTCCAATGATTAAGGAGGCAAACTTAGATGGGTGAACAAGTCATTGCAACACCAATTAAGCCAATTGTGCCTGCGGTATTCGTCTATGTAACGGATGTAAAGAAATCTGTGGAATGGTATTGCAAATTGTTGGGTTTACCGATTCCCGAAAAAACTAGAGAAGATATTCATATTTTCGGTTTAAGTGACAGCTTCTGTTCAAATATTTTTTTGACAAAAAGAGCACAGGTAAATCCTTCGTCGGAGCCTATTTTTAGCTTAACGGCACCTGATAACGAAACAACTTTCCAATTCCTATCCGATCTCGGAGTAGAAATTGTACATAAGAATCAAGATGTAATTCACTTTAAAGACATTGACGGCAATGTGCTGATGGCTTGCTCGATTTGAATTTATGAAACTAGACCTTGCATTGGTTACGCTAACCGAGACATTAGTTCAACTATATGGAGCAGCTTTGCCACGGGCAACTGCTCCTCTTTTTATTAAAGCTATTGGGCAGCATAGTGGAATCAACATTATAAAAATGCCATGTCGTCCCCTACGCTTAGGGAAGGCTTTGACCAATTCAGAAAAATTATATGTTATAGTTGGTTTATGGTAAAAATTATCAAATAATGGAGGGGATCAAATGGTAATTGGTGTGACGAAACTTGTAGTAGGCATTCCGGTTGTTAAATCAGGATCAGGTAATATAGAAGAATATGGAAAAGTAATACAATGGTACGCCAATGTGCTCGGATTTAAAATTGAATGGGTAATGGGGATTGCGAGCCTTAAACTGGAAAACGGGCAACAAATTTTACTTTTTGGAGAAGAAGATGATGAAAACAGTCTTTGGTATACAGGCGATATTAAACGGAATCCGCATTACAGCATTCAATTTTCTACAGATAATATCGAGGAATTACGTTCGGATTTAATAAAAAGTGGTGTAGCAGTCGGTGAAATTATCACCAATGGAGGTGGAGGTGAACCCATCATGATGTTTTGCGATCCGTATGTGAAAACACCACAGTAGGACGACCTTCTTCGCCGGCCGGAATATATGGGTTCTATACAAGAAACTTTCGGGTCTATACACTAATCTATTAATTCCACATGGGATCTTTTAAGCTTTCTTCATTGAAGTAACGGGTAGCATAGCTTAATGACCGAATGTAGCTAGTTCGAGCCGTATTTCACTGGATATAGGGATGAATCCGAGTTTTTGTTCATTCACGATTCTCATTGGAATGTTATTATTTCTATGACCGCTTTCAATTGTCCGATATCCATGATCTTTACCGAATTGCAGGATACGAACCTTTAGAGCTGTAGCAACACCTGTATTCCAATACTCTTTTAAAACAGCAGTATTTCCTTGCTGTAATTCTTCGTTATTCAATTTTTTAAAATAACTATAACCGATGTAGCGGTCTCCATATTTAGCGATATAGGGGTCCCGCCAACAAAACGCGAAAAACGTAGCTAAGCGAAAAATTGATCACACAAGCCGGATTTTCCGTACGCTAAGGAAATCCGGCCCGTTCTTCTGTCTATTCTTCAGGTGAAAGCTGTTTTAGCGGTCGTAGCCCTTTCAAAGTTGAGATTTGTTTTATATCAAATTTGTATTCGCCTAAGAAATTGATGTGTTCCCAACCAAGAGGAGAAGTATGCTTTGAAAATTCTTCATTCAATCGCTTATTTCTCTTTCTATATTCAGTTGCTTATGTCAAATAAACCGTATTCCACACGCTTATTGCATTGATGATGATGTTCAATGCACTGGCCCGTTGGAGCTGGTCTTGCAAAGCGCGTTCACGCAGCTCACCGTGTTTTCCGAAAAGATCGCTCTGGCCATGCGTTCATCGCTTCTCCTTTGTTCAAACCCCGATCGATCTTCCGCCGCAGCAATTCACTTGAAATGACGTCCAGGATGAAGATAGTTTTCTCGATGCGTCCCATTTCCCGGAGTGCGGTTGCTAAAAGATCCGAGTTTTCCCATAATCAACGAAGCTGAAACCGTTCCTTCCCTTATGGAGTGCGCGAGCCGTAATACATCATCGTAATTCTCCTGAATGATCTTTGTATTGATTTGGCCGCGCAGCAGTTTCTCCAGTTTCGGAAAATCGCTAGCCTTCCCAATGGTATACAGCTTGGAATCGGAAAGGTCGCGTAGCCGCGGCGCAAAGCGGAAGCCAAGAAGGTGTGTCAAACCAAAGACTTGATCGGTATATCCGGCTGTATCTGTATAATGTTCATCGATGGCCAAGTCTGTTTCATGGTGGAGTAACCCGTCAATAACGTGCACCGTATCTCTAGCGTTTATATTGATCACTTTGGTATAGAAACTGGAAAATTGATTGCTGACGAATCAGTAATTCGTTGCACCTTTTCCTCTACCGTAATGCGGATTTGCATCGGCATGAAGTATGGCTATTCCGATCTGAACGCGCATCCCGTCTGATGAGGACGTAGTGCCATCGCCCCAATAAGAAGGCAGCGACAGCTTATGGTGGTAATTGACAAGAATAGCTTGCGCCTTGTTCATGGCATCTTCATGAAGTCGCGTACCATTCGATAGAGTCTAGCACAACACAATTAATATTGTGTTGCAAACTCCGTAAAAATTTTAGTTTTGCAACCTTGTTTATTTCAGAGACGTATATAATTATAGTTTCATCATTTGATATCGGGAGGAGAGCATTCATGAGAAAGAAACTAATCGCTTCAGTCGCAGGGATATCTTTGCTGCTGGGAGCTAGCGCTGGCGCTTATGCAGGCGCCAATCTTGAGACGATTCAAGCTTATTTGAATCATACTTTGACCGTTAAGGTGAACGGAGTGCCGGCACAATTGAACGACGAACAAGGGAACGCCATTGTACCAATTACATATCAAGGCAGTACATACTTGCCTGTGAGAGCAATTGCAAATGCGTTAGGAGTTGCTGTTGATTACGACGTGGCTACAACAACCGTGCTTCTGGGCGAGAAAGTCGACGGCATCTCCATTACGGGCGAAGAGTATGACGGCGGCAGCTACCTTACGTCCGATCCGAAGCGCACGATCTATCAGAACAAAGACTATAAAGAAGTGCTTTATAACAATGTCGAGGATAACAGCAGCAATGGCAACGGTTCTTTTATGCTTACCCCGGATAAAAAATATCAGAAGTTGTACCTGCAGGCAGCCGCTATAAACAAAGAGTTCGAGATCAGCATTTATGAAAGCGGCACGCTCAAACTGCTCAAGCAGGATACGGTAACTGTCGAAGACAAGATGAAAACGATTGAGGCCAATATCGGAGGCATCTCCGATGTGTATATTGAGATCAAAGGGTCCGGCGGCGGATTTGTCATTCCTTTGACGACGTCGTACTACAAATAAAGTTCGAAAGGAATGGAAGCTAATACAAGTTTGGTGCAATGGGGGCTGCTGCTGCGGCCTTTTTGTTTTTCGTACAACTAATTGGCAGGTTAATTTAGTTGAAAATAAAGGAAAATAGATAAGATATGAGAAATACTAAAGGGATATATTCTATATTTAAAGTAGTTGCGGAGGGCTTTTCGTTGAAATACTTTTATGGAATATTAGCGGTTTTGGGAGTTGTGTTACCGTATTCGCAATTTCTTCCATGGATCATTCAGAATGGCCTGGATATGTCTCAATTAGTTGAAGAAATAACTCAGACGCGCATTGGATCTTTTGCATGGATGGATGTTTTAGTATCAGCAATTGTACTTATTGGGTTCATTCTCTTCGAAGGCAAAAGAAAGGGTATGAGGTCGTTATGGTTGCCGATTATAGGTACTCTTGTAGCAGGTGTTTCATTAGGCCTTCCTTTATTTTTATTACTTCGTGAAATACACATCGAAAAGAAATTACAAGGCTGAATTTCAGCACTTTTGAGCTAACGAAAACGATAGCAATAATTGATATGGCGGGGCTGCCGGGACGATTCGGTGGCCTCGCTGTGTTAACAGGCAGCATACTTAAAAAGGAATTTAAAATTAACTACTTGAATTTCTAGTAGTACCAATATTGAAAATAGGAGTTACATCATGAAAACCTATAGCTTAACACAAAGTGACCATGAACTTATTTCAATGGCACTAGATGTATTAGAACGAAACTTTGACGACGGGGTTTATAACCACACAGTAGGTGGGGCAATCCGCTGCAAAAATGGAAAGGTTTACCTTGGCGTCAATTGTGACGGCATACATGGCTCCTGTGCGGAGTATATTGCTATTGGCGCAGCTATCACTGCAGGTGAGCGTGATTTTGATACAATTGTGGCCACTCATGATAAAGCACATAATTGTCTAGTCCCTCCATGTGGAAACTGCCGGCAAATGCTCTTTAAATATTGCCCTGATATTAAGGTGATCTTGAACGATGAGAAAGGGAATTCTGTCAAAGTTGAAGTGAAAGATTTGTTACCTTTAGCATATAAAAGAATAGTTGTGAGTGATTAGATTGCAAATCATATCTTATTCTTACCATCAAGTCGACTGAACTAACGAAGACAATAGTTCAAAAATCAAAACGGCTGCCGAGGGGTAGCCGTCACTGGCTATCGGGGAAGATAGCTGAATAAATGTAATGAAAGTCCATTAAAGACAAGAATTAACGAACTGCCCCCATTGACTTTAAAGTTACTTTAAGGTGTAAGATTGGTTTATTCTATTGTATTCCATCTTCTATAGGGGGCATCAAATTGAAGGAGCCGCATTTTTCATTTGACGGCGGATTTATTATGGTACCGACGGATCGTTTTTTGGAAGGGGTAGAGTGGTATCAGAAGCATATGGGTTGGGAGCTGATCGATACGGCATTCAGCCCCGTCGGAATGAAAGCGTTCTTCCGGTTGCCTGCCGGCGGGCAGGTAAATCTGAAGTCATTCGAGCTGGAACACGAGCACTTTACGCCGGAAGGTTATGAGGAAGGCCATGTTCGATTTTGCTTCCGGACTGCTAACTTGGAGGAGACTATCAAGTACTTTCGGGGAGAGGGAATCTTCTGTACGGAGCCGGTTCTGATGCCGGATAACCATTACGCCATTGATATTATAGCCTTTGCAGGTGTGCGCCTCACGCTGGTAGAGGATCGGGATTTCGAGGGCAGGTATCCGAGCGCGAGGATCATTCGTTACGCTTCGAAACCGCTTTGGCTTGGCGTACGCGATCTAGAAGCAGCAACGAATTGGTATGGCCGCTTTCTCGGGCTAAAACGTTCTGACATCAGTTATGCAGATCAAGGTTATGCGCTACTGGGCGAACGCGACGGCAGTTGGGATTACATCTGGCTGGAACAACTGCAGCATGCGGAACGTAACGTTAGGGCAAATCCGGGGGCCCGCATGTACTTCGTCATTCGGGAGAGGGCCGCTTTTTTCGATACGCACCAATGGTTACTCGAGCAGGGTATAAAGGCTACAGAGCCGATCGGCGAGCGATGGATGGGGTTCCACTTCCACGATCCGGACGGCAACCGGCTGAATGTATGGACTTACTACTAATAAGGAGCGAGCGGGAGGAAAGCCCATGGAGCAGGCGATGACGATCCAGCGGTTCTCGCACCGGACAGGCTTGCCCGCGAGTACGCTACGTTATTACGAGAAGGAGGGATTGATCGAACCGCATGTCCGAGGCGACAACGGCTATCGATTTTATACCGAAGAGCAGATTCCCATTGCACTGACTATCCATTCACTGCGTTTGGCGGATGTCTGCTTGCGGGATATTCGCGAGTACCTGCGATGCGCCAACGCTGGGCGGGCGGCCTGGCTGCGCAAGTGGCGGGAGGAAATTGACGCCAAGTTGGCATCGCTCCGCATAGCTCGGCAGTATCTGCATGGTATCGAGGCGGACGAACAATCCGTCAGGCTGGTCAAATGGGAAGCGCCTGTCCCGTTCCTGTGGTTTCCGGTAACCATTAAACGGCAGTTGCACCCTTACGCCGAGGCGATTCAGGAAACAGCTACTGCGTACTATCGTCGGTTCGGCGTTCGACCGACTGAAGCCTTTGTACGAACCACTTCAGCAGACCGGCTAACGATGAATGGCAGCATCGGATACAGACTGTCCAAGGGACAAGAGGCAGAAGTGAGTACGGATCCAACGGCTGTTTTTTTGGAACACGATCCCGTACTGTTCGTCACGCTGGAATGTCTGGCTTCGGACGCATTCGTCTGCTTCGATCTCATGTTATTGCTCCAGAAATTCGGCTTCGAGCCGGCCGGTCCTAAGCTGGAGCGATACAATCTGAAGGATCTCAACCACTATCAATGGATGATTCCGGTGTTGCATACGCAATCGCAATGCACACGGTCAGGAGTTTAAGTGCATGGACAACATTCAAGTAATTGGAGCGGCGATTCATAATTTAAAAAAGGTGAACGTCACCTTACCCAAGGGGAGTCTGACCGTCTTGACCGGTGTCAGCGGGTCCGGCAAATCAAGTCTAGCCTTCGATATCCTGTTCGAAGAAGGGCGCAGACGATATTTTCATGCTATTGGCATACAGAACGACGGGCAGGCAAAATCCGGCGAAGCTCCGTTCGCGGTCATTCGCGGATTGCCGCCGGCTATCGCGGTCGAGCAGCGGACGATCCGGCAGACGAATCCGCGCAGTATCGTTGGTACGCGGACCAAGCTACTGGATTCAGTCAAGTGGCTGTATGCAATCGAGGGTGTCGATGTATATGGGCAGAAGAGCGGGCTGCCGGTCGAAACGTTCTCTTTCAATCATTTAGAAGGGCTTTGCCCGATTTGTGAAGGCCGCGGCTATCATATTTATCTCGACGAGAAGCGCGTTATCCGGGATCCACGCAAGCGGCTTGAACAGATCTGTATAGAAGGACGTGATTTCGGCAAGCAGCTCGTTAAGCACCTTCCGGCTTTTGCCGCCCTGTTGGGTTATTCCGACTGGAAAAAGTTAACTTTCCAGAATCTGTCCGAGGAAGCGCGGCGCGCGTTCCTTCACGGCAACGAGCAGTTCGTTGGATATATCCCATTTATTCGTTCAAAAATCACAACTCCTAAAAGGAAGGTGCTGTTTGAACAGCTGTTCGCAAGTCGGACGACCTGCGAGGCATGCGAAGGGTATCGGCTAGGTGAATCGGCACGCGGTGTGTTCCTGCGTGGCAAGCATATCGGGCAGATTTGCAGCATGCCATTTGCTGAGCTCGGAGCCTTTATGCGATCGATCAAACTGGAGGCGCTCACGGCTGAAGGAAGTCTACTGGTCAGCCGAATATTGTGGAAAATCGGGTTGATCGAACAGGTTGGGCTCTCTTATCTTACGATGCTGCGGACGATTCCGTCTTTGAGCGGCGGTGAACTGCAGCGGTTGTTCTTGATGCATCATCTGCAGTCAGAATTCGACTCGCTTCTCTATATTTTCGACGAGCCGACGGCAGGCCTGCACGAATCTGAGAAACAAGCACTGATCGAAAAAATGCGGACCTTGACGGAAGCGGGCAATACGGTCATCGTCGTCGAGCACGACGCCGACGTCATCAGGGCCAGCGATTACGTCGTCGAGTTGGGGCCTGGCGCAGGGGTACACGGCGGAACCGTTCTTTACGAGGGAGCGCCGGAGGGGCTCCCTCGATCCGATACATCGGTACTCGGTCCGTACTTGTCGAATGCACGTACGCTGCCCATGAAACGGGTTGAGCAGTACCGGGAGGTAAATGCAAATAGGGATCGATTGATCCTCCGACATGCCAGCCTTAATAATCTTCAGAACCTTACGGTCGAGATTCCGCTCGGTGTCCTAGTCGGCATCGCGGGAAAATCCGGTAGCGGCAAAAGCACACTCATCTCGGGCACGCTGGTCCCGTTACTCGAGTATCATCTGAATGCCGGGGAGGGAGTGGATGAGATTGAGGGGAGCGAAGGAGGTGTGCGGCTCGATACACTTGGCTGGCTGGATGGCTGGGAAGCGATCGACCAGTGCATTGTCGTATCCCAAGCTCCGATCGGCCGAAGCCGAATGTCCACGCCCATCACGTATATCGAGATCTGGGACAAGATCCGCGACCTGTTCGCAAGTCAGCCTGAGGCGCAGATGAGAGGCTACACGGCCGGCCACTTCTCGTTCAATACCGAGTTGGGGGCATGTTCGGCATGCAGCGGCGAAGGATTCGAATCGATGGATCTGGGTGCAATCGGCATATTCGACCGCACCTGCCCGATGTGCGAGGGAACCCGATACCGCCGTGAGATATTAGAGGTCACGTATAAGGGACGCAGCATCCATGATATCCTCTCCATGAGTGCCGAGCACGCCTGCGAGCTGTTCGACGATCAGCGCTCCATCCGGTCCGCTTTGGCCATGATGATAAAGATTGGGCTTGGTTACCTGACGTTGGGGCAGCCTGCCCCGACGCTGAGCGGCGGTGAGGCGCAGCGGCTAAAGTTGGCCAAGGCATTGGGAAAGCCGTGCAAATCTGGTGTTATCTACATGCTAGACGAACCGACGACCGGTCTCGGGGCGACCGATATCGAGAAGCTGTTGCTGCTTCTCGACGAGCTTGTGGAGCAAGGAAGTAGTGTCATCGTTACGGAGCACGAACCGAATATACTGGCTTACTGCGATTGGCTGATCGAGATGGGCCCAGGAAGCGGCGACCAAGGCGGACGCCTGCTAGCGGCGGGCTCGCCCCACGAGCTGTCTCAAAATTCATCTTCTCTAATAGGACCTTATCTACCTATGGTTTAGAATAATTGCGGTTTGTTACTATTCAATAGTCCATTTGATATTATTAAAAGTGTACAATAATAGGAGTAATTATTATGCGTATCGAACAAGAAATGAAGCAAGTAACGGTCGTTCAATCGAATGTATCAGGCTCTTCCTTCACGGATGTCATGGCCGAAGATCTGAAGTTCAAGAACTGCAACGTGGCCAGAATCTCCTTCAACGATGTAAACATGACGGCCGCGTGTATCGTTGACGCCAATCTAAGTGAACTCGTAATAGACGGAGCCCAGTGGGGCGGTGCCGAACTCCGCTATATTGGTTACTCAAACAGCGATGACCCGGCGGTACAGAAGCATCCGAATGCGGTGAAAATGACGGGATGCGACCTGTCGCACGGTACGTTAGCGGATTGCAATCTATCGAACGCTAACCTTGTGAACTGCGATATTACAGGTCTCACCATCAATGGCGTCCGGATCGACGAGCTGCTGAAAAAAGTTCAATCGGGAAATTAAATTAAAAAAATTATCCTCGTTACGCTAACGAAGACGATAGCGTGGAGGAGCTTGCTAATGATGAATGCAGCTCCTCTTTTCTATTGAAGTAACGGGGCAGTGCGCGCCTAGCCAAGCTAGGTACAACTTACTGATGAAAGTTCAGTCGGGGTAGGGACCAAGCCGCCCCGTAGCTAGCAGGCAGACGTCGGCGAAATCCGGCGGCTGAAGCCCTGCGAAAA
>NZ_RBAH01000057.1 GCF_003626695.1 Paenibacillus ginsengarvi | reverse complement strand
CCGCTGCGAAGCCAGACTTAACCCCCTTCCAAGTTGCGCTTTAAAGCCTGATTACGTGAGATTTCAAGTAAGACTGCGAACGCTCTAGCTTGTGCAGACTATTCTCCATAATTAGGGGGTAGGACCGGTTGCGGCCCGTAGTCCGTCATCAGCTTCAAGGAGCCGTTGTCTGTCAATGATGAGGGAAGCAGATTCGGAGTATACTGGTACACCGAAGAACACCGGTATGCGATCGGCTGGGTCTATTCTTTTAGCGGTCACGTGTATGAAAACTTTTTATTTCCAGACCAAATCCTAATAGCCGCGCTCCTTGATGCCTGAATAAAATTGGGCGTTCGTATCGGCCCAATTCAGAACCGCGAAATCGGCCATAATCGCCTTCTCTTTGTTCAAGTCTCAAAAAACTGGATAAGCTCCTTGCGGCCTTCGGACATGATGCCGGGGATGAAGATGCCGTCTTTATCCTTGTGGTAACAGGTATTGTACTGCCAGTAAGGACCCGTAGCGAAGCCCCGGGTTTATATTTTGGCCCATCTCCAGTCCGTAGGTGTCGTCGGAGAAGCATTTCCTTAGGCCCATCAGTACAGCATTTATGATGGAACTAAAATGGAAGTGGAAGTGCCTCGGCAGACGCTTATAATAAGTACCAGATGAAAGTCACCGAGTCTTCTCACCATATATGCATCAGAGGAGGGTCTAGGTATGACGGTAAAATGGGGAAATGCTGCCGTATGCTTGATGACTGCAGCCGCTCTTGTAAGCGGTTGCGTAGGAGGTGGGAAAGGTAGCTCGGGCGACCAGGCTAATGAGAAGCCCATATGAGCTTTGGTACGGTCCGCATGGAGCCGTTCTGAATACAGCTCGGATTTGCTGCAGGAGTGGCCGCATCCATGTGCCGAACAGCGAATGTTCCGGTATGGGAGCTCTGCATCGACCGGCTTCAGGACGAGCCTGATCGAAGAACGCCAGCGGATCACCTATTTCCGAGACGTGAAGGCCGATCATGAGGCGCATCCGGCGCTGCAGTATTTCCGGACGAAATCGTTTTTACAGGGTATGAAGCAAAGCCGCATGCGGCTTATACGGTCCCGATACCTCATTATGGATAAGCATGGCCCGAGCGCTTCCGGGCGGAACCCGATTACCCGCGCTTCCAGCTATGGGATCGGATCGCTCACGCGGGAGTGGACATCGGGCCGAGAAAGTTGGCGGAAGAACAGCCGTACAGGTCGTACTGGGCGGAGAAGCCGGAACTAGTCGGTCTCATTGCTTCGCGCTGGCTAAGTGCTGCCTGCCGCTCACTCGGTATCGAGAATTTGGGCCGTTCGGAGTGGAAAGGCGGGGCATCCGTTACCCGCGTCTTCCACAGTATAAGCATCGAAGAGAAAAGTGGATTGGAGCATATAGCGATATGTCACTGGTTTGGTAATCAAGTTCATTCATATAGGAGGGTTCATATGTTGAATGAAAAGATGGAGCAGCAAGAGGGGAAAGGTTTGGACAAGGAACAGCCTGAGGAGCTAGGCATCCATGTAAGCCGCAGAAAGCTACTCACTGCCTTCGGCATGGCCGGTGCGGCTATTGCCGCGGGCAGTATGCTCCCCGGACCGTCAACGGCTTACGGGAAAGAGGGGGCATCGGTTGCGGAATCGGTATATGAAGAGCTTCACGGCAAAGGCAAGGTCCCCCAATTGAAAGCGGCTGATCTGATTATCGCGACTACGATTGCCGAGCTACGGGCCAATTCCGATCCCGACCCGAAATTCCTTTATTTTATCCGAGATAAAGGGCAGGAAGGCCACTTCTATGTCGATCCGGCCGATACGACCTCGGTCGACAATACGGGGACGATTCTCATGGCGGCGTCCGGCGCCCGTTTGAAGCGGATGATGATTGACGATTCCATCGATGTCCGCTGGTTCGGTGCGAAGGGGAACGGGACGGCCGACGATACGGCGGCGACTCTCGGTGCGATCGGTTATGTTTCCTCCGCTTTTCCGCAGGGGGGCGTTCTGTACTTCCCGAACGGAAAATACAGAGTGACGGACGGATTTACATTAACGGGGCAAAAGGTCAGCTTTCGAGGAGACAAAGCGGAAATCTTTTTGGACAACAGTTCCGATATCATTACGGTACTTACGTTTCTCGGCTGCACGGACTTCTTCGTGGAAGGTATCAAAATATCCAGCTCGAAAACGACGAAGCTGCACTCCAAACAGGCGCATGGGATTTTTATCAAAGATTCGGGAAAATTCAAGCTGAAGAATCTTGATATTTCTTATCGTACTGACGCCATCCATATCCAGTCTTGTGACAATTTCACATTGGAAGGAAGCGACGTTTATTATTTAGGCGAAGAAGGGATCCGAATCGGCGGGAGCCGAAATTGGCGCGTGGCGGGCAATCGAATCCATCACCATAATGGCGACGGTATTTTGCTCAAGCATGCCGGCGCTTCGGAAGGCATGTACAATGGAGAAATCATCGGTAACTTTCTATACGACGGCGTGAATACGTTCGGCCTTACTTCCACGATCGGCGGCGGGGTTACTTGCAATGAGGAAGTTACAGGAACTGCAGAACGAAACATCCACAATTTAGTCATAAGCGGCAATACATTCAAAAACTTGCGGTACGGTATCGGTCTCACTAGCATTACGAACTTTACGATTTCGGGCAATACGATTCAAAATGTCAAAACGGCCGGGATTCGCATGGATAACTCAAACGTCAACAATCCTTCGCACAATCCAGGTGGCGAAAGCGCGATTACGGGAAATACGGTCGAGAACGTGACTGACGGGGAAGGCATACAGTTTGCGACGAACCAGGCTATAGTAGAGAAGGTATCCATTACAGGAAATCATGTCAGATGGGTCACGCATGCGGTCACGCAATACCCGGGCATAGCGGCGTCCAATGCGGTCGTTTCCGGCAATATGGTAAGCGATTGCAAAATTCTTCTCCAGGCAAGCAATTGCACGATAACCGGTAACCGCTTTCTGCAAGGTGGCTTTAGCTCTTCCGATGCCGGATCCAATGCTATCAAGCTGTTTGAATCATTCGTATTTACGGGTAATACGTTCGAAGATACGAAAGGCCATATTGGAATCGGCAGCGGGTCGGGCGTGATGAGCGGAAATTCGATCAAAACAGGTTCCAATTTCTGTGCGATTTTATTACGAAACAATCCGTCAGGCAACGTATATGTGATGAACAATAGTTTCGAGTGCCCGAACACGCTGAAAAATATTGCATATGATCCCACAGTTACGCCGAGCGGATCGGGAAAAATAAGCTGCGATTTTACGCTTGCTAGGGCCATTCAACGTTACGATGCAGCCATTCCTGCAGATGGGTCGTATACGCCGTTGTCTATTATTTGGAATAAAGACGTGGGAAAAGGGAAGCCGCTCGGTCACGTTTGCATAACGGGTGGTACCCCGGGCGTTTGGGCCCCGTTCGGGTATATAGGCTCAGTCAAGAACGGCACGGTCACAATAAGCGCGTTGACGGATTCTGTCATCGTTGCACACGGCATGGGCCTGTTGCCTTCGTATGTTTCCCCGACGCCTCTCGGCAATACGGGACATCTCTGGATTACAGACATGACAACTACTCATTTTACGATACGATGTTCCGCTGCTCCGACAGCGGATACCCTAATATTATGGGAAGCGAAAGCATAACGGCGGAGAGTTCCTCGTTGTCGATGCGTCACTGAAAAGCGGTCATGCCAATAGCGGCATGGCCGTTTTTTTGTCTTAAGAAAACCCCCAGTTCGACTTGAAGTACACCCCTTAAAATAGACATTGGAAAAACCCTTGGGTTAACCGATGAATAAAAAGGGGTTCATTTTTTATGGCAATCAAGGGACAAAAGTTTATATCGTATACGGAAGAGGAGAAGAAAGAAGCGATTTGCTTGCATCTGGAGGAAAGAACGATCGATTACGACAGCGCACAATCCGCCCTGTTGAGCTTCACGGAAAAAGGATTGGGGCATCATACGGTTTCGGCTGACGATGCGGTTGCCGCTTATGTACAGTTATTTCACGACTTTGCGGAAAGTGTATTGAATGATTCTCCTCAACAGGTATTCCCGGCTTTTTCGCTCCGCATCTTTGAAGCATGCGTAGGGACATTGCTGTCCGCGAAGACGGGCAGGCTGATCGAACTGCCGCTGCGGGAATCGGATGAAGTCGTTTGGAACAACCGAATATGAAACGGATGGAGTGATTTTTTTGAATAAACCGATTATTGTTCTTGTCATTCTTATGTTTCTGTTTGCGTCCACAGGTTGTTCCTCGAAATCCGGGAAAGAGGAATCCGTCAAAGGCCCGGAGGCGACTGCGGAAGTGAAACCGGTAGAGCTATCCGTTTACCGGTTCCGGACGAATTTGACGGATGACGAATTCAAGGCCTACTTCGTCGAACCGATCGGCAAAAAGTACCCGCACATCACGCTGAAGATGATTGTCGAGGATAAAGGCACGACGCCGGAGGAACTGCTCGCTGCCGGAGTATTCCCGGATATCGTCTTTACGAGCACGAGCGACATCCAGCGGTTAAAGGATTTTAAAGTGGTGCAAAATTTGGACGATTACGTCAAGAAGACAAATCTCGATTTGAGCAAAGTAAATCCGGTCATTATCGAATCGATCAAGCAATTTGACGATCGCGGGGAACTGCCTGCTCTGCCCTTTGCCGTCGGCGTCGGCGTCATGCTGTATAACAAAGATATTTTCGATAAGTTCGGCGAGAAATACCCGCGCGATTTGATGACGTGGGAGGAAGTTTTGCAAATCGCCAAAAGGCTGTCGCGAGAAGAAGGAGGAATCAAATATATCGGCTTCGATCCGAGCGAGCCCGCTCTGATCGCGTCCCAGCTTTCATTGCCTTTCGTCGATCCTGTTACGAATAAATCGGTCATCGATTCCGACGATTGGAAAAAAGTATTTCAAATGGTACAGCAGTCTTATGAAGCGTCGGGCATTATGAAAAACGAAGTCCCGATAGGCAGAGAAGTGTTTATGAAGGATCAGAAGCTTGCGATGTTCCCACTCTGGGCCGACAACTTTGTCGGAAGATTCGAGGACGAGTCCAAGAAGGGCGAATTCAATCTGAACTGGGATATGGTCGCCTTGCCCAACTTCCCGGAAGCGGTCGGCACAGGGCGCGAATCGACGACTCAATCGATGGTGCTGTCCAACCTGAGCAAGCATAAGGAGGAGGCGTTCCGGGTAATGGCGTATATGCTGTCGGACGATGTGCAGATCGAAGTATCCAAGCAGGGCAGAGTAACACCGCTTAAAAGCACCGAAATCCAGAAAGTGTTCGGAGCGAACTTGCAAAGTATGAAAGGCAAACATATCGAGGCGTTTTTTAAAGCGGCTCCGCGCAAGCTGCACAAGCCGTCCCCCTATGATCAAACGATTGTGAGGCCGGAAGCTGCAAATGCGGCCGTCCTGATTCGCAAGGGCCAAGACTTGAACACAGTCATTCGAACAGCCAAGGAAACGGCGGACAAGAGGATCGAAGCCGCATTGAAAAAGTAGGCCGCTATATAGAAAGGATACCGCTCACAATTCGAGCGCCTGATCAAACTGATACGACATTTTATGTCGTATCAGTTGTTTTATACTGGGAGCGTAAGACGACAACATTCAAGAAATAAGGATTCAATCGATGACGAAAACAAAATTTCCCGATTTGCGCCAGCACCCGAATCAAGCTGTTATGTCCGCGCACCAGAACGGATGGAAAAAAGGGTTGCGGCCTCATCGTTCCAAAGGTTCATAAAAAGAATGTTGGCGAATAGGGCGCTGGCGGAAACAGCGTATCGGTGAGGGAAGGCGAGAGAACAGGCTCGTGTCGATCATACCTATATTGATACGTGCTCACAAGGGTTCTCCAGAGTTAAGGTTGGAGGGTAAATAATTTGAAAACAACACGGAGGATATAATTGGAAACCACAAAAAAATAGGTATCTGTACAGTCAAATAGTTATTCACCTACGTATCATGTAAGTAATGATAAATATCGTTTGAATTACCTTATCCCGTATCTATCATTCCATTTATCAATTTATCAAATCTAAATTTATATAAAGGAGAGAACAGCATGGTTAGTATACCATTCCCTTCAAGGTGGGGTATCGACGCTTCTGTAGGCGGGAGACCTATCGTTTACGGTACATTTAACATCAACTCTGTTTCAGGTAACGTAGTGACTGGTACTATTAATTTTCGCGGCAGAGATATCCCAATTAACGGATATTGGGATGAAAGCACTAAACAATTAAGAGTTGATTCACCTTACGCATCGTATTCTGGTAATTTAACTATATTTGATGATCCCTCAATTAGAATCCGACATTTTATTTTAAATGGACGGCTTATTATGAAGCCTCCCTCTTTACAAGCAGGCGAGTACGGAACTTGGATCGCTACAACCAATACAAGTCTCACTGGATCTCCAACTATTGGTAAGGGACTACCTCCTGTCGGAGTTTTTTTAACATCAACTGCACTTTATGGATGAGCTGGTTATTGACCAGACGGATTTTTTCATATTTGCATCCCATAAAACATACTTATATAAATTTGGAAGCTTTCCTGGGGGCAAAAGGACTATTCGCTCATTTGATACGGTCCGATTTTGAGGTCACGCTTGCAGAATTGATTCGACAATCAAAAAGCGGTAGTAAAGTCGCTATTAACGAGCTCATGCAAGCAGAAAATATTGGTGAACAAAGAAAAGGTAATCAACTCGCATGGGGTCTGCACCCGTCATTTATGAAAATGATAATGATTGGTGGAGACTTTAACAAAGCAGAAGGATTCAACTGACATCTCGAACAGTGCTGCGATTCTCGCGAAAGCAATTCAATGTTATCTCAAAGCCGCGTAAATGGGAGTGTTGACAAAGTGAGGCTTGGGGAATGATTCCTAGCCTCACTTTGTCAACACTCCCTTGATCGCGGATTTTTTATTTTAAGGATATATGTTCTTGTCCACGTCCTAGGACAAGAACATATATACATTGCCGTATCGCTATAATTTGTTCACATAGTTACAGTACGTACCTAATCCGAGGTCGAACAAAATCGGGTCGAATACAGAAGAATGAGCACAAGCTCACAAATAAATGCCGGTATTCTGAGTATTTGTGTGAGGCCGGGGGTTACGATCGTGACTCTTACCCTCCCATGATACCAGCTTGATCGGGAAGCGCATGGCTTGCAGTGAAGGGTGCTGCCTATGATCCGGGCATTGTCTGACAGTCTGGAAATGGCCCATTACACGGTTCAGTTTCACTTTTTGCCATGGCCAGAGTGAATCGGCATTTTCCACAAATCGTAGCAAAGAACTGCATAACGTATTGGGATATCGGAAAAATAAAACTGTTAAAACAGTAGCAGATACAAAAATAAAGGAGACTAGAATGAAAAAAAACGGATATAAAACGGTTAATCATCCTGAAAATCGAGACAAAATGAATGGTGATGAAACACCGATAATTCTGGATGGAAAAGCAACTGAAAAGGTCCCAAATGAGCCAAGTGTTATAGAACGAACAAAAGAGGTACTGGAGAACATAGGAACCACGATAAATGGTATTTGAGACAAGGTTTGAACGTAAGTGAATCACTAGGATAAACTTTTATGGATTCACAACTCTAAGCACCCGTTGCGGTGCTTTTTCTATTGTTGCAAGTCGATTTTCGTTTTGGATAAAAACAACAAGATCAGAGAAGTCTAATTGAAGTTGTTAAAGAACCGACTGAATCAAACCAAATTTAACAACTGAAACATTTTCGGATTTACGCATGAATAAGGGCTACTGATTGTGATTTTGCAATCGGTAGCCCTTTGTATGTTTAATTTTTAGAAACCTTTGTATTGCGGCTCTTCATTTTCTAATTGTTGTACACGGCTTTCGACCTGCTGTACGATTTGTTGTGTTTGGCTAGCAGCATTTGTAAAGAGGGTCTTCGCCTCAGCATTTTGGGTTTCTAAAGCAAACTGTTCCAAGCTCGCTTGGGCACTTTTTAACGAGGCCACGCAAGTTTTAACTTGAGAAGCTACTGTCATAGGGATCCACCTCCCTCAAAAGAACTTCTATGCAACGAAACATAATGTACCCCGGTTCCGTTATGTTCATACAACAATGGCTGGTTTCCGCCGGCTCAGAATACGGAGATTTGTCATTTACAACGCGAAGGTTACGATTATCATGCTAACAGATACTATAGTTGAAACACCGACAAGGCCACCGATTAGTCCGACGGCCTTTTGCCTCTACCTGTTCGTACTTGGTGTAAAACGTACTCAATTTCAAAAATCGCCTCCAACTCCTAGTCGTGGGAAGAAAGTCGAGTTGAAGGTGTGCTGTTCGCGAATGGCAGTATATTTTCTGTTTTCGACGTTGAAAATTCGTCGGACATTTCTGTACTTGTAAGAATTGATCGAAAAAAAGCAGATCAGCTTATCCGAGGTGGTGCGCGGATTATCAAAGTCATTAGGTTCTAATCGAAAGGCATGTACTCGATGGTGATAGGCACAACACGTACGATGCAGGAGTAGCTGCTGCTTAGCCGGTAAAAGCCGCAGGCTCAACCTGTTCGACGAGCTGCTGCTGCAGGCATCGCTCCATGGACACCGCCGCATCATCTACGAAGATCTGACTCAGCGGTTCACGTACCGCAAGCTCATCATTGCTTCCCCAAGACATGATAGCAGAGTAAGGAATATTCTCCGATAACCGTTAAGAGCACCGCGTTCACACAATAATACGGCGCTCATTTTTCAAGAAACGCATTAAAATATAAAGGGACATGAGACCGTAGATGATTGTCATTTCACCGATAGATTGTACATTGCTGGACAGATGAACAGCTTGCGAGGTTAGTTTGGCCAAAAACAAGCTTACGGCAAAAAGCAAGATGATGACCATCGTGCCTGAAAATAATCCCTTCCGAATCCCTCGGGTACACGTTCTCAATGCGTTCATATTCCATAAGGCGGCAATCATCTCCAGAGAAAGAATCCCGATGGCGGCTCCCGCATAGGTGAATCCGGGAATAGCAATTAAATAATAATTTAGTGTTAAAGAGCAAACTGTGCCGATAATTAACCCGATCAGAGGCGTTTTTTTATCTCCGGATGCCCACAAAGCAACGGTGGAAAGCTCCCTAATGCCTGACAGTAAAGGAGCCAGAGCCATGTAACGTATACCGGTTTCCGCCGATGCATTGGAGAAGATCAAATTCGAAAGTTCCCCTGCATAAAAAAACAAAACCAAAGCCGAACCGGATCCCCACAGCCAAATCATTTCCATCGCTGACCCTGTTTGCCTGACAAATTGGTCTTTCCGTCCTGCTTGCCAATCCGCTGTAATTTTGGTGGATAACGTGTAGGACATCGCGAATGAAACGAGCGTAGGAATGTAGACAACCATGGTGGCCATACCTGTAATAATGCCGTAGACGGAAATCGCTTCGGCGCTGTTGAAACCTGAAGTCTGCAGCCGGTGCGGAATAATAAGGGCGTCGAGAAAATCGGATGCGGGTACGATCAATCGAGTAGCTAGAATAGAAAGCGAAGAGAGGACAAAGATGAGTATTCCGGGTCTCGCCAAATGCTGCATGGCAGATCTATTATTGAAGTTCAGTTTATGGATGGCAGAGCTCACTAGAATGATCAGCAAAAAAAATAAAGATACAAGAGCCCCGGCAGTAGCTCCTAACATCAAACCACCGACGGTGTAAGGGGTACCGAACTTTAGCCACGCAGTTGCAATAACGATCATTACAACAATGCGAACAAGCTGTTCCATTATCTCTGATACCGCAATATACCCGTAGTATTCCACTCCCTGCAGAAACCCTCGCAAAAGCGTAAGGAACGGAACGGCAGCAATGGCGGGAGCGATGCATTGCAGAGCAAATTCTAGGTGAGTGTTACCCAGCAATACAGAAATACGCGGTGCAAGAACGTAGACGTAATATCCTAATACGATGCCGGACAAGGCAAGAAAAATACCCGTACCTTTAAATAATTGCAGCCCTTGTCTGTGGTTGCTGGCCGTCACCAAAGCAAGCGCCGTAGGGAATCCGCCGGTGAGACCGGTAAGAATTAGCGCATAAGCAGAGTACGCCATTTGGTAAAGTCCAACGCCCTCGGGTCCGAGTAGCCGGAACAAAAAAATTCTAGAAAAAAAACCCATTACCTTCACAAGGAAAATGGCACCCGTCCGGAGTGCCATTTGTTTAGCCAGATCAGGTAACCTCATCATTTCACCTCAAATATCCCAGCTTTGTCCTATTTATTTTATTGCGCCAGCTGTTCAGATATGATTCGAGGTGAGACAAGTTAATCACTCAACTTTCGCAGCTTAAATTACCGAATAAACCCTTAATGTATAAGGGCAAATCGGCCATCCACTCTTGGAGTTGACACAATACCGTTTGTTTGGTGCGTTTGCTTTTTGCTTCAGCCATATCTA
>NZ_RBAH01000056.1 GCF_003626695.1 Paenibacillus ginsengarvi | reverse complement strand
GGGCAAGCACGCCCGTACGAATCCCGGATAGCGCCTCTTGCGCTACCTTATTTCGGACTTCTTCATATACATGATTCCTCTTTTTCACGGCCCTTCACCTCTTGAATATAGTGTACCTGATTTCCTACGGTACTCTCCAATTCAATTAGGGGGCTAAAGAGCTAGCGGCTGTTATGATGGGAATAAGAGTCCCAAACACACTCTATATTCCTAAAAAAGTATAATTCAGAAAAATAAGATGCCCAAAAGACTGCTACGCGGATTAGCCCCGCTCACGGCAGTATACTCTCTTAAGGCCGCCACAGTTTTCAGAAGATGGAACACCTATATTTTTACATATATGTTAAGATGGATTGAAGCTTCCTAATCTCACGGACCGGGGGAGATATACGAATGAATGAAGGCCTCAAACGTACCGCGCTGCTGCTGGGCACTTACCATATGGGCAATCCAGGGCGCGATATGTACAACGTGCAAGCCGACGACGTACTCGCACCAGAGAGACAGCGGCAAATCCGGGAAGTTACGGACCGGCTCGCCCGCTTCCGTCCGACCAAAATTGCCGTCGAAGCGCTGGCCGATACCGATGATACGCTTCACGAGCAGTACCGCTCTTACCTCGCGGGACAATTTGAGCTTCCTGCAAACGAACAGTACCAGCTCGGCTTCCGCACCGCCGCACAGTTCGGTCTAAACAAAATCGACGCCGTCGATTGGAACGAATGGTTCGGAGGGGTAAGCCTGGGGGATGTGTACGATTACGCCCAAACGGAAGCCCCTGAGCTGTACAAGCAGTTTTCCTCCTCCGGCGAAGAAGGAGTCGCCCGTTTTCAGAACGCTATGGCTCAGAAAACGATCAGGGAGCTGCTGCTCGGGAGCAACAACGAGGAGAACTGGAGGAGAGATCACGAGTCGTATATGACGATCGCCCGGGTCGGAGACGGCAAGCGTAATATCGGCATCGACTGGCTGTGCAATTACTGGTACCGCCGCAATATGATCATTTATGCGAATATGGCGAGAATCACCACCCCGGGCGACCGGATTCTCGTCATTTACGGCTCCGGACATATGCATCTGCTCGCCCAGTTTATGAGGGAAAGCGGCTTGTTCGCATTCGAACGCGCTGACACTTATTTGGCCTGATTGACAGCATAACGAAACGAACGCTCATTGCTTACATGCCATACGGGCAGAGTTAGTCTCGTATGCCTTCTTCCCGCAGGAGGTAGCGGCCCCGCGCCGGGCGGAAGCGCAGGGTAAGCTACCTGGCTGAACCGCCCAACCTATACTCGCCCGTCGCCCCGTTCAACCCTCGCGGCTCCATTCCGCATTTCCGGGGAATCCGCGACGAACAGGGCCGGCGGCCGGAGCCGTCTCCTGCCACTCGCGCCGCAGCGCCTCGAGATCGTCCAGCAGCACGCTTCGCACATCCTCTTCCGCGACCAGTCTCGTACGGCGCGTGTACTCGGTCAACCGCTCCAGCTCGGACAATACGCGGCTTCGTCTGCGCCGCCTCCATTCGGCCGCCTTCGGCGCATCCGGTCCGTACCGCTCCAGGGACAGCAGTTTCCGGTCGTATTTCTCGGTCCAGAAGGACGGAATCCGGCTTGTCAAATGGATCTGCTCCAAAGCCCGGTGCTTCCGGCCGATCGAGTATTGGACGGAAATATGCGACAGCCATGTGAAGACGACCATCAAACCAGCCATTGCGGGAACGATAACGAGAAACACGATTACCCACGTATTCGTCAACTTACAGCGCTCCTCTCAGCCCCAGTTCTCCGGCGAAATGGCAGGCGGCAGCGCGATCGGCGCTCACCTGCTTCATCGGCGGAGCCTCGGTTCTGCATACGTCCCGGGCATAAGGGCAGCGAGGGTGAAAATAGCAGCCCGACGGGGGGTTCGCCGGATTCGCGACTTCGCCGGACAGTACGATCCGATCGGCTTTGCGGCGCGGGTCCGGAATCGGCTTCGCCGACAGCAGCGCTTCCGTATACGGATGAAACGGATGCGCGTACAGCTCCTCCGTGCGTGCTGTTTCTACAAGCTTGCCGACGTACATGACCCCGACCCGATCGGAAATATGCCGGATGACGCCCAGATCGTGCGAGATGAACAAATAGCTCAAGCCGAGCCGCTGCTGCAATTCACGCAGCAAATTCAAAATTTGCGCCTGCACGGATACATCCAGCGCCGACACGGCTTCGTCGCAGACGAGAAAACGAGGCTCGGTCGCCAGCGCCCGGGCGATCCCGATCCGCTGCCGCTGCCCGCCGCTGAACGCATGCGGATAGCGGTCCAAATGCCGGGCGCTGAGGCCGACCGTTTCGATCAGCGCCGTTACCCGCCTCCGCATCTCGCCGCCTCGGGCGATACCATGGCAGATGAGCGGCTCGCCGACAAGCTCCGCTACGGTCATTCGCGGGTTCAGCGAGGAATACGGGTCCTGGAACACCAACTGCAGCTCCCGCCGAATGGCCCTCAGCCCCTTCTTGTCGAGACCGCGCACATCGATCTCGGCGCCGCCGCGGTCGCGGTAGCGAATGTTCCCGCCGGTCGGCTCGATCGCGCGCAGCAAGCATCTGCCGAGCGTCGACTTGCCGCAGCCGGATTCGCCGACGAGCCCGAACGTCTCGCCTTGCAGCACGGTCAGGCGGATGTCGTCCACAGCCCTCACCGGAGAGGCCGACCGTTTGAATAAGCCGCGCCGTATCGGAAAATATTTCGTCAAGCCGTCCACCTGTATAATCGTCTGCTCATCCATCATCGCGGATTCGCCTCCTTCCCCGAACCAGCCAGAACGCAGCGCACCTGATGCCCTGGCTTCACCTCGTACAGCGGCACTTCCCCGGCATCGCATACGCCTGGACGCGCCTTCGGGCAGCGGCCGAAAAACCCGCAGCCGGCCGGCAGGTCGACGGGAATCGGCACCGTGCCCTCGATCGTCTCCAGCCTATCCCGGTTTCCCGCGAGCGACGGAATCGAAGCCAGCAGCGCTTGCGTGTACGGATGAACCGCGCCGTAAAACAGCGTGTCCACGTCCGTAGATTCGACCACCTTGCCCAAATACATAACCGCCACTTCGTCGCACATTTCCGCGATGACGCCCAGATCATGCGTAATGAACAGCACCGCGGTTCCGTGCTCCTCCTTCAGCCCGTTAATGAGCCGCAGCACCTGCGCCTGCACGGTAACGTCCAGCGCCGTCGTCGGCTCGTCCGCGATCAGCAGCCCCGGCCGTCCGGCCAAAGCCATCGCGATCATCGCCCTTTGGCGCATCCCTCCGGACAACTGATGCGGATATTCGCCGAACCGCTGGCCGGGGTTCGACATCCCGACATCCCGCAGCGTTTCGAGCGCGATACGTTTCGCCTCGCTTCGATCCTTCGTCCGGTGAAGCAGGATCGACTCGACGATCTGGTCCCCGATCGTATGGATCGGCGAGAAAGCTTTCATCGGCTCCTGAAAAATGATCGCGATCTCCCCGCCGCGAATGCGCCGCAATTCCTCACCTCGCGGATCGAGGCTACCTATATCGACGATATCGCCCTGCCCCGCCTTCGATCGGCGCAGCCTCATTTCGCCGCTGACGGCGGCGGAGGCGGGCAGCAGCCGCTTTCGCCTACGATGCCGAGCGTCCGGCCTCGTCTGATCTCGAGGTCGATGCCGTCCACCGCCTTCAGAACGCCCTCCTTCACGCGGAAATGCGCCCGCACGCCGCTCAGCTTGAGTACAATGTCGTCGCCGCGTTCCACCCGGCCCCCTCCTTATTTGTACGGATCGGCCGCATCGCGGAGTCCGTCGCCGAGAAAGTTGAACATAAGCACCGTAACGATTACTAAGGCGGCCGGCCACAGCAGCCAGGGCTGATGCGCCAGCGTCTGCAAGTTCTGCGCGTCCTGCAGCAGCACGCCCCAACTGACGACCGGGGGCTGCAAGCCGATGCCGAGAAAGCTGAGCGCCGTCTCCCCGAGAATGGTCGAGGGAATCGCCATCGTCGTCGATACGATAATATAGCTGGAGAACGACGGCAGCAGATGCCTGACGATTATGCGCATGTCGCTCGCTCCGCTCAGCCGGGCCGCCAGCGTGAAATCTTCCTCCCGAAGCGACAGCATTTTGCCCCGAACGACCCGCGCAAGTCCGGTCCAGTCTATAATCGAGAAGATTACTATCATGCCGAAATATGTCTCAAGCGGTGTCCAGCTTCTCGGCAGCGCGGCCGCAAGCGCCATCCAGAGCGGAATCGTCGGAATGCAGACGAGCAGGTCGATCGTTCGTTGGATCGCCGTATCGACGGCTCCGCCGATGTAGCCGGAAATACCGCCGATCACAAGTCCTAGCACGAGCGTAAGCCCGACGCCGACCAGCCCGAAAGACAGCGAGATGCGGGCTCCGTACAAAATGCGGGTAAACAGATCGCGACCGAGCGAGTCGCTCCCCAGAAGCAGTAAAGGCGTTTCCTTATCCTCAAGCCCGAACAAGTGCACATTCGTCTCGAACAAGCCGAGCAGCCGGTACGATTCGCCCCGCACGAAAAAACGGATCGGGTGTTTGCGCGACGAATCCTCCGCATACGTCCGGCGAAACGTCGTTTTGTCCATCTCCTGCTTCATGCCGTAAACGAACGGCCGTAAGCTGAAGCCCGTTTCGGGATCGACGAAGCGGATTTTTTGCGGCGGCGCATTTTTGTAATCCGCGAACCGCGCGGTCGGTACGGTCGGAGTGAGGAAGCTGCAGAAAATCGCCGTTGCATAAAGCAAAGCGAGCACCGGAACCGCGATCATCGCCAGCTTATGCCTTCGAAACTTCCACCACATGAGCCGCCACTGGGACGCAGCCTCGTACGCCTCGGCCCCCCGAGCCGTCCCGCCGCCGTCCGTTCCGCCGCTTCCGGGGAACTGCCGGCGCTTTCTGTGCATGTATCTGACAAGCGCTGCGATCATGGGCCTGCACCTCCGAATCGGATGCGCGGATCGAGCACAGCAAGCAGGATATCCGACAGCAGCGTGCCGATGACGGTAAGCACGCTCAGGATGAGCAGGAAGCTGCCGGCGAGGTACATATCCTGCACCATGAGCGCCTTCAGCAGCACCGGTCCGGTCGTGGGCAAATTTAGCACGATGCCGACGATCGCTTCCCCGGATATGAGCGCCGGCAGCGTCCAGCCGATCGTGCTGACGAGCGGGTTAACCGCCATCCGCACCGGATATTTGAACAGCAGCCTGCGCTCCGCCAAGCCTTTCGCCCGCGCGGTAATGACGTACTGCTTCGACAGCTCGTCGAGCAGCATGCCGCGCATGACGCGAATGAGCGAGGCCGTGCCCGACAGCCCGACGAGCAAGACCGGGACAGCCAGCCTCGGCAGCATATCGAGCAGCTTGGCGAAGCTCCACGGCGCGTCCTGATAGTCGGGAGAGAACAAACCCGTGATCGAAACGCCCGTCGTATCGAAGACGAAATAAACCAGAAGGAGGGCGATCAGAAAACCCGGTACCGCCATCCCGATAAAGCCAAGAAAAGAAATGGCATAGTCCCCCAACGAATAAGCGTGCGTCGCCGAATAAATGCCGGCAGGAATCGCGATCGCCCAAACGATGATAAGCGACAGGACGGAAATGATCATCGTCAGCGCCAGCCGGTCGCCAATGACTTGCGATACCGGCAAATTCCACTGGAACGATGTGCCCAAATCACCGTGCAGCACGATATTTTTGATCCACAGCCAATACTGGATATAGATCGGTTCGTCTAAGCCGTATTGCGCCGTCAGGTTGGCGATCGTGCTTTCCGCGACGTCGGTGCCGGACAGCTTCAACTGATCGACGTATGTCGTCAAAAAGTCACCGGGCGGCAGCTGAATGATGACGAACACGATCATACTGATGGCGATAAGCAGCGGGATGAGCTGCAGCAGCCGTTTGCCGATATAAGCCGCCATGCCGGTTGCTCCCTTCCATTCGATGAATCGGGAGAAGTCCTCCCCTTACTTGCGGAAAAACCATTGCTCACCGGCAAAATTTTGCCCGATGCCCCAGCCCTTGTCGGAGATGTTGCCGATTTTGGCGTTAACCGCCACGGGAGCGGCGATATTTTCGCTGTGAATGAAATACCAGTAATTCACCCCGATATTTTTGCGGATGTCGTCGCGTCTCACTAGCGCGTCTTGCAGCGACAGCTCGCGCAGCTTGAATATGGTCTGGAACAGCTCCTTCGCTTCCTGCGGCGGTTCCTCGCCTTGCTTGCCCCCGGAATTCCACCATTGATCCCACAGCGGCGCCCAGATGTTCTGCCCCCACTCCTGCCGCGACCATTGCACCGGACCCGGCGTGTACATGATCGTCGCCTTCAGCTCGTTCGCTTTGTTCCGGTTCGTCCAGAGCGAGCTGTCGATTTGCTTCAGCGTGACGTCCAGCCCGATCTGCTTCCACTGCTCCACGACAAGCTGGCCCAGCGTGGTGAAATCGGCGAAGGCCGACGAAACTTCCAGCGGAATCGTAAACCGTTTGCCGTCCGGTCCTGCGCGGAATCCGTCCGCCCCCTTTTTCAACCCGATTTCGTCAAGCAGCCGGTTTGCCTCCTGCACGTTCCGGTTCGGATCCTCGATCGGGGACGGCTTGGCGAAGCCGTAATAAACCGTGTCCGCGATTTCTTTTTTGTCGAGCGCGAGGTTAAGCGCCTTGCGAAACTTGACGTCCCGCACCACTTGCCGCCATACCGGATCATCGTAAGTCAAGTTCAGGTGAATGTCCCCCGCCGTGCGGTGCAGGTTGTTTATGTACACCTTGTAGCCGCCCTTGCTCTCGTTCTCCTTAAGCAGCGGCACCTTAGGAATCGAAACGTATTCGTAGGAATGATCGACTTCCCCGGCGAGTATTTTCAAATTGACCATTTCCGCATTTTGCACAAGCGTGCTCTGCAGCTTGTCGATGTACGGCAGCTGATTGCCGCTCGTATCGACCTTGAAGTAGTACGGGTTGCGCTCAAACTCGATTTTGTCGCCGGATTTCGTCTGGATGTACGGAGTCAGCACGGGAAACCCGATCGCCTTCGGATATGTAATCTCGGTGTTCAGCACATCCTTCGCCGTGAACAGCTTCACCCACTCGCCGGGCGCGAAGCCGGCTTCCTTGATGAGCGGCTCGAGTTTGTCCGGCGGCGTATAAGCGGCATGATAGTTTTGCAAATAATGCTTCGGCTTGAGCAGGTCGTTATAGCCTCTCCAGCCTTGTACGGCCAGTTGAATCAAAAAGCCTCCGTACGGCTGGTCGAAACCGATCGTGAACGTGTAATCGTCCGCTGCCTGAAACGTAAAAGGCTGGCCGTTCGCATCGGCCGCAGATTTCAGCCACAGCGGGATCGTAGGCGTCAGCTCCTTGTTCAGCAGCACGTCCTGAACCGCAAACTTCACATCCGCCGTCGTAACCGGCTGGCCGTCCGACCATTTCAGCCCTTCGCGCAGCGTGAACGTAAATAGTTTCTGGTCGTCGCTCACCTTGTAGCTTTTTACGATATTCGGCGTCACTTCCTCACCGAGCACGCCGGGGCTGTTCACCAGCGGCTCGTTGTTGACGACGAACAGGTCCGAGTCGTTCACCGGGTCCTGGCGAACCGTTCGCAGCGTCCCGCCGTACGTGCCGATCTCGTAATTTAAATAGTCCTTCGGCAGCTCGTTCGTCAGCTTCGGCTCCTTCGGCAGCCGTTCCTTAACCAGGGCTAGCCCTTTGCCCTCGAAAAAGGGCGACTGCTTGAACTCGGACGGTGCGGCTGCGGACGGGGCCGAGCCCGGCTTCTCTTGCTGCGATGACACGCCTTGCGGCGCGGATACGGCTGCGGTATTCGGCGCTGCGGCGTCACCGCCCGTTTGCCCGGAGTCGCAGGCGGCCAGTATGCTTGCGGTTAATACAGTCGCGACAAGAGTCGCGGTCCATGTTTGTCTCATATCGGAATTCCCTCCTCGATTATGGCGCCGCTCCCCGGACGGCGTCCTATCGGCCTCGTGTTAGCGGACGGCGACTTTGCGTCCTTCCGTCAGCTGCCGTTTCATCCAGTCGAATTTCAGGAAAGGGTCCTGATGAAGCTTCAGCTCCTCGTACAGCTTCAGCCGCAGCTCCGCCAGCACGCCTTCGTTCCGCGTTTCGCCGATAACGTTGTTCAGCTCGTTCGGGTCCACCTGCAGGTCGTAAAGCTCGTCGATATCGGTCATATTCCAGATATACTTCCAGCGGGTACCGCGGATCATCCTCTGGTTGTACAGCCCGAACTGCTGCCCGTTGTAGGTGGATACGACCTCCGAGCGCCATCCCTCCGGGGACTCGCCTGCTAGAAGCGAAGCGAGCGATTTCCCGTGAAAGAACGGATGCGGGGACAGTCCGGCGTATTCCAGCAAAGTAGGAGGCAGGTCGAGCAAGTTATAGACGAGCCGGTCGATCTTCGTTCCGGCGGGAATGCGCCCCGGATATTTGACGATAAGCGGCACCTTCACCACGTCGTCATACAAAATGTAATGCTTATCCATCATCCGGTGTGCGCCGCACATATCGCCGTGATCGGCGGAGTAAACGACGATCGTATCCTGCTCCAGCCCGAGACGGGCAAGCGCATCCAGCACAAGTCCGATCGCGGCGTCCAGCTGCGTAATGATCGCATAATACCTGCGGACGATCGGCTCCCAGTCGGACCAGGCGTAATGCTCCAGCCCCCAGTTCAGCAGCTGCTGCTGCTGGATATACGGCTTGTTCCGGAAGCTTTCGGAGAAACTTCTCCACTGCGGGATGCACTCCGAATCGTAACGGGCCAGAAAAGAAGCATGAGGCTGGCACGGCAGATGCGGTTCCGGAAAATCGAGCCGCAAATGCCACGGGCGGCCGTCCGCCGCATATGACTCGAGCAGCCGCACCGCTTGGTCCGCGAGCCAGTGCGTTCGCGTATCCTCCAGCTCAGCCGGGTCCGTCTCGCCGAAAAAACCATTCGTAAAGGCGGTATCCGGATACCTGGCTTTCCGGTAATCTCGGTACATCTGTTCACCTACATAATCGTCAAATCCGTAGGCGGTCGGAGCATACTCGCGGTTGACGTGCCATTTGCCTACATAGCCGGTCCGGTAGCCGCTTTCCCGCAGCTCTCTCGGCCATGTATAGGCCGACGGCTCCAGCTCCCGGTTCGGTACGAGATCGGCGTTCCAAAACGACTCGAAGCTCTCCGGCCTTCTGCCGTGCAGCAAGCTTTGTCTGGCCGGACAGCACAGCGGTATCGGCGTGAAGGCGTTCGTGAAAGCCGCTCCTTCCGCCGCAAGACGGTCCAAATTCGGTGTCTTCACCGGGTAGTCCCGGCTATAGCCGATGCAATCGTACCGGTGCTGATCCGATAGGATGAACAGCACATTCGGTTTCGTTCCCATGCCGAATCTCTCCCCTAAGCTCCCTCTATGGAATGGCGGGCTTCCGGTTCGTCCGGATCGCCAGGACCGGAACGACAAAAGACACCAGCTTCTTCCGCCTGACAATCTGCGGAAAAATCGGTGTCTCCGGTATGTTCGGTCGACAAACACTTTAATTCCTATAGGAATTTAGGTGTTTTATTTTCACTTATAGTAGCACCGCCGGCGAACGGCGTCAATCCTTTATTTTCCTGCACTTTATTGGGCAACCGCCTTGACACTCGGAAACGGATAGGATATATTTTACAGAAACGAGACGCAAAGACGCTTACGTCGGAAGCACCGGTAAGATTAGGCATATATTGCCTTTTCTTTCCGGTGCTTTTTTGCGCTCCCCGAAAGGAGGTGAAACGATGCGAATACGCGCGCTGCGATTTCTTACGGCTTCGCTCGCCAGCCTATGGCTGTGCGTGAATCTCGCCACAGGAGCAATGGCCGCCGGATACGAGCTTACAGCTACGGCAAAAAAATCGTTTGATACGATGACGGCCGCCGCCGGAGCCGGGATGCAAACGCGGCTGAACAAGCAGTATAAGGAATGGCTCGAGCTCCAGCAGCACATCCGCGATCGCGAGGAAGGGACGAGTACGCTTCGGCGCAGCAACGACGAGGCGCTCAAAGCGGTGCGCGAGAAGATCAAGCGGATCGACGAGGAGAAGCTGGCGCCGCTGAAACAAGCGGTCGATGGCGCGAAGGAGCGGTACAAGCCGCTGCTGGACAGCTACACGGCGGTTAACAAGCAAATCGCCGCTGCGAAGCCGCTGCAGAGCAAAGAGCTGAACACAATGCTCCGGCTGCAAGCGGACAGTCTGAAATTCCCCGTCCAACTCGCCAAGCAGGACATTAAGGCGAAGGATGCCGCCTACCGGACAGCCAAAGAGAAAACTGCGGCCAAGCAGAAAAAAGTCCGCGAGACGCTCGAGGCGATCGAAGCGCTTCGCGACACGAGCCAAGCCGAGAAAGCTTCCGCAAGCGCAGTCAAAAAAACGATTGACGCCGATTGGAAGACGTTCTCTTCGCTCCTGAAGCAAAATGACGCAAACGCCTCCTCGGAGCGGCTTGCGGCGATGATGACGCAGCTGGAGCAGCACGCCCGGCACAAAATGAATATGTACAATGCGGAGAAAAAGATCGAGGCCATCATCGAGAAGGCAAACGGACAGCTCCCGGCATAAAGCTGCTGTTCTAAAAAAAGGAGAAAGGGGCAGACAGCTTCTCCCCTTTCTCCAATTATGGTCCGCAAGGCCATCCGGCGGCTTTGAAACATTATGAAACGCTTACAATCGGCTTTTGGTCATCAGCCGAATATTTCGTTGATCTGCACCGAGTCCGTTTTGTTCAAATCGATAAACCCTGCCCCCTCAAGCGCAATGAGCGGACGGGTCGGATAGTTCGGATGAATGAGCACGATTTTCCCCCTTCGCCCATCCGTCAGGCTGACATCGCTTCCAACCTGCGCCGACATGAGCCGATTTATAAACGTCATCCCAATTACAGAATCGAAACGATTTTTGACAATATCCTCATTCATACGCTGTATGACCTTATAGAACGGAAGCGTTGGTCTAAGCGGCCATTCGGACGACATCGCCAAATATTCGTCCGACATCGCCACAATTTTGCTGAAGCGGTCGATCTCCGCACTCTTAATCCCGTAAGGGTATCCGCTGCCGTCCTCCCTCTCGTGATGCTGCAAAGCCACAAGCGCCACGCGTTCGTCAAGGCCGGAGCCTTTCAATATTTCGTAGCCGAGTATCGTGTGCTGCTTCAAAATTTCGCGCTCGTGGGGCAGCAGCTCCGACTGCTTTTGCAGCAAAGTGCTGGGCAGCCGGATCGTCCCGATGTCGCTGAGGCTTGCGGCTATGGCCAGATTAGCCGTCTCCTGCTCGTCCAACCCGAGCCAGCGGCCAAGCACCGCAGACATGAAGGCGACGCCGATGCTGTGCTTGAAGCGGAAATCCCCTTCCGCCTTCAAATCGGCGAACAGCTTGTAAATGTTCCAGCTCTGGGTTGCCTCCATAATCGTCGGAAGCACATTTTCCTCGATGTCGGATAGCGGAATTTTACCGGTATTCAGAATGCATGTTTCAATTTCCTGCAGCTTCGCATTCGCCCGTTTCGCCAAAATGCCGGCATCCACCCGCACCGTTTGCAGAACTGGCAGCTCAGCCGCTTCTTCCGTGATGCGGGACGGCTTCGGCGGCTCTTGCCCCGCCGGCTCCTCCACCAGCTCGACCTGGATGTCGAACAGATCGATGCCGAACTTCTCCAGTTTCTCGATATGGCTGTCCGTCAAAATCGTATGCTCGGGAATCAGCACCATTCCGGTAGCGGTTACAACGTTATGAATCAGTTTTTTGCCAACCAGCTCGTTGTATGTATCACAGCGCATCCAGCAAACTCCTCCTCAAATGGTTCCGGCTGTAGAATATTGTCGAAAAAAAGAAAGAGACCTCCCACTTCCAAAGAAGCCAGGACGTCTCTACATCGCGGAGCGGAGTTTGAAGATCCCTTGTGCTTCGGCAGCCCAGCCGCCATCGGTCATCCGACCATTAGGCCTGCAGCTTTGCGTCCATTGTCTTTCGACAAGGTTGCCCTTTTCGACTATTACTAATCATACTAGATTCAGGCCCAAATTACCACAAGTAACCAGCGGAACGCCGCCCGATAGGTCTTCGGGCATCTGCGAAAATTGACGAAACATGCGGGATTAACCGCCATTTTTCCAAAACTCCTAGTACATCAAGCTGTTGCGAGCCATGCCTGCAAACAGTCCTTCTCCATCCCTGCTATGCAATGAACCGTTAACAGGCTCCATTCAACAGAGTTCCCCGATCTTTCCTCGGCGTTCTCGATAACGGGCGGATGGACGGTCTCACCTCCTTTTCGGCGCGGCGGAAAAATAATGCAGCGAAATTCACAACTTTGTGATTTATATCACATGCACTCCGGCAAGCATGTGGTATAGTAAAGACGTGGAAGGGAAAACCAATCGAACCACACAAAAGCTCAACAAGAACGAACCCGAAAGCCAAATCGAAAGGAAGATGCAGCATGCCAGGTACGATCGTTCAAATGCAGCTATCTCGCTCCTCCTTCCTTACAGGAAAGCAACCAACTCTTTTTTAATCAACTATGTGAAAAAAATAACTTACTAATTAAGGAGATGATTACCATGTTAAAATTTTGGAGAGAAAACAATTACGCCGCCATCGCCCTGCTTTTCATCCGCCTCTACCTCGGCTGGGAATGGATGACGGCCGGCTGGCACAAACTAACAGGCGGCTTTGACGCCGGAGGCTTTCTGAAGAACGCGATCGCCAAGCCGGTAGCCGACAAAGCGACAGGCGTGCTGACCTACCCGACGTTCACGGCGTTCCTGGAAAACTTCGCCATGCCGAACGTCAAGCTCATTAACATCCTGATCCCGCTCGGCGAATTCCTGGTCGGACTCGGCCTTATTCTCGGAGCGCTTACGACCGCAGCCGCCTTCTTCGGCCTGATGATGAACTTCATGTTCCTGTTCGCCGGCACTGTAAGCACGAACCCGTGGATGGTACTGATCGGCGTCATCGTCTTCGTCGGCGCGACGAACGCCGGCAAGTACGGTGTAGACTACTACCTGCTGCCGCTCCTGCGCAAATGGTTCGGCCCACATAACAAAGATAAAAACAAAACGACCAAAACCGGAACGCTGGACGGCACGCCCCATAACCCGGTACACGCTTAAACGGATCGTACCCGCAAGGCTCGCGCCGCAACATGCGACGAACACCCCCGCTCCCATCAGGGGCTGTTGACAAACAGAACGTTCAAAGGTTTTTGGAGAGCTGCGTAGAATTTAAATTCTATGCAGTTTTTCTTTTGGAGGGATTCCACTATGATGGGGGTTAACGGAGATAAGCAACACCAGTTC
>NZ_RBAH01000055.1 GCF_003626695.1 Paenibacillus ginsengarvi | reverse complement strand
GCAGGGCTTCAGCCGCCGGATTTCGCCGACGTCTGCCTGCTAGCTACGGGGCGGCTTGGTCCCTACCCCGACTGAACTTTCATCAGTAAGTTGTACCTAGCTTGGCTAGGCGCGCACTGCCCGTTACATAAGCGAAGGCTGCCAAGCATCATCATGCCGGCAGCCTTTGAAGGTGCGTACCAGTTAGCGTAATGAACAACGACTTTACTTTTAAGTCCGTCCCTTTTATTCGAAGGAGGCATACCACTTTCTTAGCAGATTAATATGAGCCTGATGATAGCGGCTATGGTCAGCCATATGCCATAATCCCCAGCGAATGGTTGCTTGTTTTTCATTGTGATGACCAAAAGTGACAACATTGCCCAGGTCAGCATCTGTTAATTGTGTACATGTATCTTCCAACATTTGTAGCACACCTTCATTATAAGACATCAATGTGTTCAAAGACATCCCTTCGACCATTGGAAGCCTGTTATTAGCATCTATCATGGGGCCATATTGTTCTTTTAAAGAATCAGGAAAAGGTTGTCCTTTCATTTTATAAACCCAATTCAAATCAACATACATGATATGTTTTATTAACTGTGCAGCGCTGTTGAAATTGTTATCGGGCCCCTTGTAATCTACCTCTTGTTGCGACATACCCTCAGTAATGAATCGTAGTCGCTGGCTATTTTCTTTCACAGCGGAATATAACATTCCCACAACTGGCGACATGTTGGCTTCACCTTCTAAGTCGTAAAACATCGCTAATCCTCCCAATTCCAGCTCTTAGATTCTCCTACATTTTACCACATCATAGATTGAAGAAAACTGCCACGTTACTTCAATAAACATCAAGAGGAGCTAACCTTGCGGCTGCTCCACGCTTACTCCTATAATTGAATAAAGGTCTGGCTATTTTTGATTCCATTCTTCTGCCAAAATTCCATAAACAATGTGGTCAACATAATGGTCATATAACCACTCTGCTTGTCTAATACATCCTTCATTTACAAAGTTTAATCTTTCGGGAATACTCCTACTTTTCTTATTCCCTACCGCAGCCCTAATCTCAACTTTATTTAGGTTTAACTCCCTAATTGCATAATTAGTCAATGCATTAGCCACCTTGGTCATAATTCCATTCCCTTGAAATTCTTTTCCAAGCCAATACCCTATATATGCTGTTTTGTTTGACCAATTTATACTATTGTAGCCTGCAACTCCAACGATTTTCCCTCTAAATAATATAACTGTATTCAGGCTCTTATTTTCAGCGAAACCTTTTAGACATATTTTGATAAACTCTATTGTATCCTCAAGTTGTATTGTAGTATCAAGCCAAGGAAGCCATTCTCTTAGATAGCCTCTTGAATTATTTGTTAATTCAAATACCCTCTCTCCATCCCTTAATTCTATTAGTTTTAAAGATAAGTCCTCATCAATTTTATGTATAAACATTGTATCCCCCCTCCAAATGGTTTATTTTGTATTTTATCACATTTATTTCGAAGGGGGTTGTGTTTTCTTCTTCCACTAATCTGCCCGTTACTTCAACGAAAACAGGGAGCAGCAACTACGGCAATCTGCTCCCTGACTATTCAACTATCGTGCCCGTTAGCGGAACTGAAAAAAGCTAATAGGTTTCAACGATCGGAAGGGTATTTATACGGTGTTTTAAATAGAACTTGATGGCGGCACAGTCGATGTTAATAAACTGCAACGGATCGTTTTGCATCCGTTCAGTCACCTCGTCTACGCTGACCCAGCGGGGATTTTTCGTTTGGTCTCCTTCTTTGAGCAATTCGCCTTCCACCTTGCAAATAAAGTAGTAACCGACCGAATCGATCCCGCCTTTAATCGTTTGGTATGCGGCGAAGGGGCGAATACATTCGACAACTCTATCCGGGTTTATCCCGTCCGTAGTGATTCGCGTATCTTCCCCTTCAACCCACGTGACATCAAGACCAGTTTCTTCCTTCACTTCGCGGCGCAAGGCGGTTAACAACGACTCGAACTGTTCCACCCTACCTCCCGGCAGTTCAAGCTGTTTCGGTTCATTCGGCTTGTTGCGCGTTTGGATAACAATTTCAGTTTTCCCTTCGCGTTCACGCTCTACAATGGCACGGGCATTGACAAAAAACAATTGCACTCACTCCTTTTAAAATATGGATAATATACTAGAAATTCTTTATATTCCTTAACATTCCTGCCGTTCCATTGAAAATTACTGCCAAATAGCTCAATTGACTGCCGATGATGCTGGCAGTCTGATATCATGATGCTCTCGTCTCTGTTAGCGTAGTCTAATTTGTTCAATCACAAGCCGTCCGTTCTTTAGGACATCACGCGTTCCTTCCATTCCTTGACAACATCCTCTATCCCTGACTGTATCGTCGGATATAGATAGGTAAAGCCGGACGCCTTGAGCTTGCCGTTCGAGAAATTCGTATGCGCCGTAGCGTATTCGGTTAACACGGGACCAAGCAGCATCCGGCATAACCATGTTGGCACGTAACGTTTTTTATCCGGTCTTTGGAGCGCCTGGGCGCTGAGTGTCGTAATGTCCGCGCTTCGGATCGGCTGATCGTCAACGAGAATATATCGTTCCCCTGCCTGTCCTTGCTCCAGTAAGAACAAGAACGCTCGGGCGCAGTCTTCCACGTAAATAGGAGAAAATATCGGATTATATCCCTTGAGGCCGATAACCGGCTTGCTCTGCGAGAGCGGCTCCAGGAACAGCTGCGAAAACCACGAATCCGCGCCGTACACTTGTCCCGGGAAAGCCGTTACGATCGGTACGCCTTTGTCCACGTAGGCAGACAGCACATCGACAGAAGGTGCGATGTAAGGTCCCCATCCTTTCGGCTGTGAGCGATAAGATTCCGTGACCGGCTCCTTGTCGCCGCTATCGCCGAAATAGCTGGTGCCTGCCACATATACGAACTTCTTTAGCCTCTGCAGATTGATGTTGTCGAGCAAACAGACGGTCATTTGATAGTGACCTTTTTGATAGGCGCGAGCGACTTTCAAAGTTACTTTCTTCCCCCAGGTTGGAGGAGCCGCCAAATGAATGACATACTCCGCTTCCGAAAGCGCGCTCTGCCAATCACCGACTGTGAGCAAGTCGCCAATAACAACTCGCACCCCTTTACCTTCAAGCTCTTTTGCCTTCTCATTGCTTCGGGTCAAGACCGTAACTTGATGACCTTGACGAAGTGCGACGTTCACCGTTCTGTTACCAATATACCCCGTTCCACCTGTAATAAAGATGTTCATAAACTACTCCCTACCCTGTTGATATATAGTCCTTCTTTCAATATACCATTTTTTTCAATAAATATTTGCATCTAAAGCGTTGCATCGGTTCTTTAAATGATTTTCATTATACTGCCATTTAATTGAGCAAAATCAGCCGATCGTTTCGACTCCCCTGCTTCCGATAACGTGTTTAGCCAAATCGCATGCGAATGATGCGAATATGCAAAAAGAAACCCGCAGGCCAACAGACCGCGGGCTCAATATTATATGAAAAAAGGGGGTCAACTACATCTTATCCGCGGAATGTTAGCGGAATATAAACCGACTGTTACATTTCGATTACACTCCAAAGCGCCATCGAGATAATCGAGGCCTTTTAGGTGATTTAACTATCGTACCCGTTAGTTCAATTGCTATTGCTTTTTTATTACATGTTTAATTTTGATGTGACATGCCGCGCAGTGCACAGCGACGATATAGTTCTTACGACTGCTGAAGAAGGTCCTTAGCTTGTTTTACCCTGTCTATTTTACTATCTTCAATCGCCCAAAAGCGATTACCACTAGGATCAAAAAACATCATCATATCATCCCCACCACCGCCACGCTCTATTTCTCCTACTTGTACACCACTTGCAATCAACTCATCACGTAATCTTCTTATATCAGTAGTGAAAAACTGAATTGAAAAATGGGGATGCGATTTATAATTACCCACGTACCAAATGCTGGATTCGTCTTCTTCCGGACAAAATATTCCGATTTTTTGTCCCGATGGTAATTTTAATTGCGCGATTCCCATTTTCCAGACAAGTTCGCAACCCAAAACCTTAATATACCAATCAATTGAACCTTCGAAATCCTCAACAGGGATACCTAAATGAAATTCACCAGCTTTAACATACTCCATTTTTGATAAACACCACCTAATAATGAATTTACAATTATATTCCATACATTTCTTTACAATCCTGCATGTTAACGTAATAAAGCTACCGTTCAATGCCGGCAGCTTCAATCCTCTTGCGCTAACGTCTTCGTTAGTGGAATAAAATGTTTTGACTTGTATTAACAGTTCTGGGTTAGCTCTTTGTACAATCGCCTGACGGATGGAATTAATCCAGGCCCATATTTTTGTTGTTGTAAATCTGCAACCTCTTGTTCTGTTACAAGTTCTGAAACTAAATAAGCTATTCGACTGCTTTTTATGTAGTCATTATCGAATTTTCTATCAAGTCCTTTGAAATACTCGTCCCAAATGATGTTTGATTGGCTTGATAAACCGTCATCAGATAAGATCATATTAACTATTGAGATGCCACCTACTCCCCATAATGCATCTCCCCAATCAATTATCATAACATTTTCATCTGTTACTGCTATATTTCCTGACCAAAAATCCTTATGAACGCACGTAGATGGAATACTATTCAGATTGTTTACATGATCATCATAATAGTCAGAACTTATGGATAAAAGTCGTTGAATTATTTCGGATTCTTCAGCATTAGAAAACTTTAGGGCCCACCTGCCTACATTATCCACTGCTTCTTGTAAACGTTGGGCCTCACACTGTGGCAAAAATTCTGAAAAGAAAGAACCTTCTATAAACGTCATTCTTTGCAGTTTTCCCAAATTGAACGCTGCCTTTAAAGCATACCTCACCTCAATTCCTTCATAGCAGCATGTTCCAGCGTTTGTAACTAGAATCCATCGCCATGTAGATTCCGGGATCAAATCATCGTTGATAACTTCAGGTACAATGTTAGGTAAAAGTATTTGAAGATGTTTTGTTACCATCGCTTCTTTCCGCTGCCGAGGAGTACCTTTAAGAAAATAAGTCGTGTTATTATTTAGCGATATTTTATAGCATTGTGACCATGCACTATTTTCCCAAGGTATATCGATGTTTTTAACTAAACCATGAAAAATTTCTTTCGATTTACTAAGAGCTTTTTGAGAATCGTTATCCATAATAACCCCCTAAGATCAAGATCAACTACTGTTTATTTCTTAGCTGTTGCTGCATTATCCTGCCAATAGCTTAATGAGGCCGCCTGGTTAATTCCGCGGCGGCCCATGATATATTTGTACTGAATTATCGTACCCTTTAGCTTAATCCAGTCGAGTACGGGACACGCTGGCGAATGCTATCTCAGGTTACATTCAGGATAATGTCCTTTAGTTCAATCAGAGTCTTGATTCGATAGCTGGCCTGTGAGAAGTCATGTGTTTTTGTGAAGTCGTTATGGACAATCGCACAGTCGATACCAGCCGCCACGGCTGAGTTCAACCCTCTGTTTGAATCCTCTACAACCAGGGTCTCTTCTTTGGTAGCTCCGAAGCGCTTTAGGCCGGTCAAGTATGGTTCCGGGTGCGGCTTGGAGCGCTCGTAGTCTTCGCGCACAAGGACGAATTCCATGAATTGTGTAATCTGGCGATTTTCATGAATAAGTTGAAAATCCGCACGTTTTGCAGTCGTCACGATGGCCATGCGGACGTACTTTGACAGTTCGGCTAGAGTTTCAACTACGCCTTCAATCTCTATGGCTTCTGTTCTTAGATATTCCTGATAATAGGCGTTACGGACCTCACGCTGCTTGCTGATGGTCTGTTCATCAATACCTGCCGCCTTTGCTTGGGCCCAAGTGCCCAATGACTGGGTCATGTCGCGGAGGTATTGATCTTTATCCAAGGTAAATCCAATGTCAGCCAGAGCGCGTTCTCCCGCTTTGTAATACCAGAATTCAGTATCAACCAGAACACCATCATGATCGAAGAGTATGTACTTTTTCATTGGTTCGCTCTCCTTTGTCAGCTGCGGCAACCATGAGCGCATTCGAATTACACCTGTCTGGTTAATGTCGCTTAGATAAGATAAGCATTTAAGTTCTTTTGAAGCCGCTCCTTTACAGAATGTGTGCCGTCGACGGCAAATTCCTTGCCGGTGATCATTTCGAAGAGGCGGATATAACGATGCGATAGTTCGATGACAAGGTCATCAGGTGCGGACGGTAGGATTTCATCTTTATATGGGTCGCAATGCTCCCTGAACCAAAGTCGCAAGAATTCTTTGTCAACATTCTCCGGTTCCTTACCCTCGGCTAACCTCGATTCGAATGTCTCTTTAATCCAATAGCGGGAAGAATCGGGTGTATGTATCTCGTCGATGAGAAGAATCTCCCCTTTGTCATCAATACCGAATTCATATTTGGTATCTACAAGGATTAATCCGTTCCTAGCTGCGATCTCTGTGCCTCTGGCAAAGAGTGAGAACGCGATTTTTTGAAAATACTCCCAAGTCTCTTTGTCAATTAGGCCTTCGTCAACGATTTGGGTAGCCGAAACCGATTCGTCATGTAATGCTGATTTCTTTGAAGGAGTCAGGATCGGTTTCTCAAACTTCTGATTTCTCTTCATTCCATCGGGTAGGATGTTGCCACACATGTCTCGGATACCTTGTGAGTATTGGACCCAAGCTGAGGTATCAGTCGAGCCCGTAAGATAGGCTCTCACTACGAATTCGACCGGAAATACCTTGCATTTCTTTCCTATAGTAACATTCGGGTCCGGGATTTTTATTACGTGGTTGCGGATTATATCCGAGGTATTTTCAAACCAAAAAGCGCTAATCTGGTTTAATACTTGGCCTTTAAACGGAATGTTGGCAAGAATCCTGTCAAATGCACTTTGGCGGTCTGTGGTGATAAGGATTAGAGAATCACCCAGATCATATGTGTCACGAACTTTATCTTTCCTGAATCCAGGTACATTCAGAAATGATGTGTCATCGAGGCAGTTCATTAGGTTTTTTCGAATCATTTCTTTGGATATCATGCAAGCCCACCTGACCTTTCATTAATTAAAATAAAAAAAAAGCATCTGATCTGAGATCAAATACTTTGCCCAGGCGTACGGCTTATGAAATATGTGCTCCCCCGTAGTTACCTACGTTACGCCAGTCACACATATTTTAATACAATACTATAATATCAAACAATTCCATTATTTCCAATACTGTTTTTGTTTATATTTACATTGTGCTTATTGGAACTAACCTGCCCGTTAGCACAACCATTGCTTATTCACCCAGTGTTACTCTTGGATTTGAATATTGTGTTCCTTACACCATTCAATTACTAATACCTTGATCCTACTTTCTTTGTACTTATACCAATGTTTATCGACACCATGTTCTATTATTCCATCTTTAAATCTCCGAAATGCTCTTTTTCCTTGAATGGCATCATACAGTTCTTCCCTAATGTCTTCATCCTCTAGAGTCCCGATAAAATCCTGTATGATTTCATATTCGTTGTAATCGTTTCTTAACGTGAAGTCAAGGTAAACCCCGTCTTCATCCTCAATAATGCTTATGGCTTTTTCAATATTATCTCTTTGCCATTCAGGAAAATTTTCAAGTGGTTTTTCATCTTCTGCAGCCCCAATCTCTTCTCTCATTAATGTAATTACTTCTCCTGTTTTGGTGTTTATAAAAGTAAAAGTATCTTCAATTTGAAGTTCAATTTCACCGACTAGATCATCCAACTTTACTGGTTTGTTATTCCTCATTTGTCTTTTTCCCCTTTCGATTCATTCAAACATCTTTTCCAAAAAACAATCAAAGCTACCTAATCGGCAGCTTCGAACATGATTTGATTAAATTATACCAATTTTGTAGCCACTGAACTATCCTGCCAGTTAGCGCAACGACGGCAGCCGAACATTTGGCCGGCTGCCGTCGTGTGACAATAGAGCTATCGTGTCCGTTAGCGGAATGACTAATTTTCAATAAAAGTACTTGAACTATTTTACATCGATGGAGACGCTACCGAATAATTCTCCACCTAAATAGGCATTAAGTTTCCATTTTCCTGAATTAGGTAGTTCTAGACCTGAAGGTAAATGAGCATCCGCCCTATTGTTTGGACCACCTAAACCGTAATTGTACTCCCATACATATTTTTTATCCGGAGTTCCCATTCCCTCAAGCAAAACTTGATGCTTTTCGCCTGTTTTCAGATCAATGGCTTCAACTTTAAAGGGAACTCGAGCTAATTCTTCTTTCGTACCCCAGAAATGCCACATGTACTTATTCGGTTTATTCGCAACAAAACCGCTAGGAGCTAAAATACCAATTCTTCCTTCAATGCCCTGTAACGTATATACTCCGCTCTTGAATGTAGGGCTTGCTTGAACATCAACATCTTGTTTTTTACATCCAATTGTTGTTGAAGTAATTAACATGAGAATAAGTAAAACAATAATATTTTTCATAAATTCCTCCTTTTCATGACAAAGTTATTGTTATTTTAGACGTATTATATCACCCACTAGTTGCGTTAAACTGCCCCGTTACTTCAATAAAGAAGGGAGCAGTTGCCGCGGCGATCTGCTCCCTGTCTAATTCCACAATCGTACCCGTTAGCGGAATGATTACACGAATCGACGGCCTAGATGCAAGCTGATATACGACGACCTATTAGGTTACGAACTTAGGGTATAAGGTCTCAAGCCAAAAGAAAACGTCGTCCGTTCATTCGGCAGCGACTCGACTCGAATTTCGCCGTTTTGTTTTTCAGCCAGCTTTTTGGCAATCGTGAGCCCGAGACCGTTCCCTTGTAACCCAGAGTTTCGTGAGGCTTCGCCCGTATAAAGCCGCTCGAATATATGCGGAAGATCGGCCGACCGAATTCCCGGGCCGCGATCCCAAACGTCGATCCATACGAGCTCACGATCGCGGCGCAGCGAAATGCCGATCACCCCGCCGGATTTGCCGTATCGAATGGCATTGGAGATCAGATTATACAGGATGCGTTCGATAAAATGCGGCTCCCCCCACACGTATACCGCTTCAAACGGGATGTCGATCTGCGGTTCGATCGCGTTGTTTTCGAATTCGCGGTCGAATGCGGAGGCGATTTCGTCTACCTTTTCGGGCAAATTAACTTGGACTAGCTTGTGCAATGTATCGTCGGCCTCTAGCTTCGCAAGCTGGAAAAATTCGCGGAACAATCGCGACAACCGCTCTCCCTTCTGCAGCACGACGAGCAAATATTTACTTCTCTCTTCTTGCGATAGCGAAGAAGCATCTGAATGCAGCGCCTCTACATACCCCAGCATCGTCGCGAGCGGCGTTTGCAAATCGTGCGACATGTTGGAAATCATCTGTTCCCGGGATTGTTCCAGGAATTGCGCCTTCTTGAACGTCGACTGGTGCTGGTCGAGTAGTAGGTTCAATTGTTCGCATAAAGTTCGAATCGAGCGATTCGCCGCGCGGATCCGAAACCGGCGGTTCGGATTACCGGTGAGCACATCCTCTAGCACCTCGCTGATCTTTCGCAGGTCGCTTGTCTCCCGGCGGCGCCGCATCCAAAACATGACGAGCAGAACAGCCGCAGCAATGACGAGCATCCACATGTTAATCACCCCCTAGCTTGTAGCCGACGCCCCATACCGTCTGAATATATTTTGGACGTGAAGGGTCTTTTTCGATCTTCGAGCGCAACCGGCGCATATGAACCATGATCGTATTTTCGTCGGACAAGTATTCCTGTTTCCACACGCTTTGGAAAATTTCCAGCTTCGAAAACACTTTCGAAGGTGCCGACATCAACAGCTTCAAAATTTCAAATTCGGTCGGAGAGAGCGTTTGAAGCCGCCCGTCTACCGTCACCTCATGGGTTGATTCGTTCATATACAGGCCTTGGTACGTAATTTCTTGGCCTGAGGTTTTAGCGGGTCCGCTAAGCTCTAGGTAACGCCGAAGCAGCGCCTTGACGCGGGCGATAAATTCCCCCAGCCCAAACGGTTTACACAAATAGTCGTCCGCGCCCAAGCGCAAGCCGATGATTTTATCCAACTCGTCGTTTTTCGAAGAAATGATCAGCACTGGGACGTTCCCGCATTTGCGGACGATCTCGAGCAGCCCATACCCGTCGACCTTCGGAATCATGAGGTCCAGGACGACGAGATGGCAATCGGTTTGCTTAAGCAAGGAAATGGCCGACTCCCCGTCCCATGCGGAGATCACCAGGCAGTCTTCTTTTTGCAAGTATGTTTTCAAAAGCTCGTGGATCTCGAGGTCGTCTTCGACAAGTAGCACTACAGGCGTCATGCACCTATCCATCCTTTAGTCCGGAATTTGCGTTCGCTATTATTATAGATTGAAAATACTCGTCAAAAAAGAAAGTAAGACTTTTGTAAGATATTTTTTAGGCCGTTGTCGGATTGCTGTCGGCCGATTCATGGTATGGTTGGGACACGGACAAAATACCTATCTTTTTACAGGAGGAAGCTATGGAATATGTGCTGCGAACCCATCATCTAAGCAAGCATTATAGAGCCTTCAAAGCTGTCGACGACGTGAACATTTCAATTCAGCAAGGGGAAATATACGGGTTTCTCGGGCAAAATGGGGCCGGCAAAACAACGACGATCCGCATGATCATGGGTTTGATCCGCCCGACGGAAGGCTATGTGGAGCTGTTCGGCGAAAAGATCACCGGCGGTAGCACCGTTTTTGACCGCATTGGCTCGATCATCGAATTTCCCGGATTTTATCCGAACCTGACCGTCGTTGAAAACTTGGAAATTCACCGCCGGCTCGTCGGTTTCCCGAACCGAGGCTCCATCGAGCAGGCACTGCATACGACGGGCATTTGGGAAGCGCGTAACCGACTCGCGAAACGACTGTCACTTGGGATGAAACAAAGGCTCGGTATCGCCAGAGCGCTCCTGCACCAGCCGGAGCTGCTCATTCTCGACGAACCGACAAACGGCCTCGATCCAATCGGCATTAAGGAAATCCGCCAGTTGATCATCGATTTGGCGAAACAGAATAACTTGACGATCCTCATATCGAGCCATATCTTAAGCGAAATCGAGCAGCTCGCGACCAAAATCGGGATTTTGCATCGCGGATGCTTGCTGGAGGAAGTTCTGCTGGAGGAGCTTCGCCGCAAAAACCGCAACTATATCGAAGCTGCCGTGGGCGAGGATCACAAAACGCTGATGCTGCTGGAACAGCATATGCACATTACCGATTATCACCGGCCGGAGCCGGGCGTCATCCGAATCTACGAACGGCTTGCGGAGTCGGCCGCCATCAATCGGCTGCTCGTCCAGCATGGGGTCGATGTGAAAGAAATCAGCGTGGTTAAAGCGACTTTGGAGGATTATTTTATTAACCTGACGGGAGGTGGCCCGCTTGCTTAATTTGGTCATGATCGAAATTCGAAAGCTGAAGCGGTCCATGTTTTTATGGCTGATTCCGGCCGGCACCGTCATGACGGCTATTCTGGAATATGGGTCGGTTCTGTACCAACAAGATCATAACCCGGGCTCGATGCTGAACTGGGATTGGCTCGTGTTTACGAATTTCAGGTATACGACGATGCTCATTTCTCCGGTGCTGTTTGCTTTGCTTATGGGATATTTGGTCGCTAAGGAGTTCCATGAAAAAACGATCAACACGCTGTTTACCTACACGATCAGTCGAGTACAAATCCTGATGGCTAAATATTTGGTCATCGTCCCGGTTATCTTCATTTTTCTTGTTCTTGGATTTGTGCTTACGCTCGGCGCCGGTTTTCTCGTCGATCACCCGCCGCTTACCGCCGACCTGTTATCGAAATACGTCGAAGCGTTTTTGTGGCTGACGTTGATGACCTACGCCTTCATCCCGATCGCCGCGACCGTCAGCATCGTTTGGAAAAGCTATTTGGCCAGCATCGTCATGGGGATCCTCGCGCTTGTGTGCGGGGCTGTGTTTTCGAACTCCCCCGAGCTTGGCATCGTATTTCCATGGAGCGCCCCGATCGTGATGGTAACCGGATTTGTCCAGACCGCTCTTCCCCACAGCGGGAACGTTGATTATTCCACGGGAACCATCTCGCTCGCGGTCACCTTTCTCATTCCTTTTATTTTTAATATCTTTTATATTCGAAGGATGGATATCGACAATGATTAGACGGAACGTTCCCAACCAGTTGAGGAAAAGCGCAAAGCGGACGAAAACCGTGGTATTGATCACCTTGTGTTTCACCGTCGTTAGCGCCCTCTCTCTTCTGCTGAAGAAGGGATTGCCGCACAACTGGACTTCCGGCATGGTCGAACGATTCTGGGCGCATGTGGGCAGCAACTCGATGTATTTGTCGTTTTTCGCGATCGGTTTGCTCGTCGTCAAGATCGTCAATAAAAATCTGAAAACGGTCTGTTCGCACCAACGGATCGTAATGAGAATATTAAAGTTTTTCGCCAAGCATCATATTGCGGTAGGCTGGGCCGGACTTGCGCTTGCCATTTCCCATAGCGCATATTACTTAATCTTGCTATCGCCGAAAGTCATCGACACGTATACCGGCATCCTCGCCCTCCTTGGTATGGGGGCGGTAACCTGGATTGGCAGGGTGCTTCAGAAGAGGGCCAACCATGAAAAAGCGCGCCACTTTCATATGTACGTTGGGATTGTTTTTATCGCGATATTGCTGTTGCACGATTATTATGCCGGGATTCATCACGACATGGGGATTTACGAGGAGCACTTTGGGAAATAAAAGTCTTTCCACGATGAGATACGTCTTCTCCAACGGGAGGAGTCCGTAGAATTGGAGTTGGCCGTCCATCTTCGCATGAACGGCCTCTACTGTAGCCTGAACATGAAGCTATCGTCTCCGTTAGTGCAATTACCCTAACATTTAGACTTTAATAAAAAATAACCTAACCCTGCCAGGGGGGTAGATTTAATCCTGTTGTTTAGGAGGGAGACTGTAAACCACTTTTCCTTTTTCATTTAGGAATTCGAGTATTGGAACATCGTTAGCATCTATCACTAAGCGGATACGTTCTTGTCCTTTGCTGTCAGATAATTTAACTCCAACAGAACCGTCTTGGGATCGGTCCATTCGTGCTCTTGTCACCCCATTTGGTCGATCATAAAGAACGTAACCATACATACGGTCTCCAATCGTACTCTCATGAAAATACATTTGCGTAACTTGGTCACCCTTATAGCCATCGAAAGTCAACGAGGCCATCGAATTAATTTTTGGGTTAATCTGTTTTTTCTTTAGAAATCCATAAAACAACATAACAATTCCTACAAACACAAATGTTGTAACGAACACATTGTCGTTCATACTCACCCAAGGATCACCTAAATTTTTGTGTATGAAGATAATATTCAATTGGATTCCAACGACTGACTTACAAGCATATGGTACAAGCCCTTGGTGGCTATCAACTGCTCATGCGTGCCCGACTCGGCAATAACGCCTTGATCCAACACGAGAATAAGGTCCGCATTTCGGATCGTGCTGAGCCGGTGTGCGATAATGAGCGTCGTTCGGTCTTTTAAAAACGTACCCATATTATGTTGGATTGTCTTTTCGGATTCGTTGTCGAGCGCGCTCGTCGCTTCGTCAAAAATCAGGATGCGCGGGTTCCCGATCAGTGCTCTGGCGATGGCGATGCGCTGACGTTGCCCGCCGGACAGGCTGGCCCCCCGTTCCCCGACCTGCGTGTTATAACCGTTTGGAAATGTAGCTATAAACTCATGGGCTCCTGCAAGCATCGAGGCGGCCGTCACTTCATCCATCGAGGCGTCAGGAAAGTGATAAGTGATATTTTCGCGAATCGTTCCGCTGAACAGTGCCGCTTCTTGCTGGACGATACCGATTTGCCTGCGGAGCGCAGCGGCCTGCACTTGCTTCAAATCACGCCCGTCGATGCGGATCGTTCCGCTGCTGGGCTTGTACAGCTTGAGCAATAGATTGGCCACGGTCGATTTCCCCGACCCGCTTCGACCAACAACCGCAAGCGTCTGGCCCGGCGTCATTTCGAAGGAAACGTTCTGTAGTACGTTTTTTCCTTCGGAATCGTAGCGAAACGAAACACGTTCGAATTCTACCTTTCCCTTCAGCTTGGGCAGCTCAGCTAGCCGGGTCGGCTCCGTTTCTTCCTGCTCCGACTCGAACACGTCTTCAAGTCGTTCCAAAGCAATACGCACTCCCTGAAATTCATCCCACAATCCGATTAAGCCGAGTGCTGCGCCGGTCACGAGGCCGTTTACCGCGGTGAAAGCCATCAACTCCCCGACGGTCAGCTGTTCCCCTATGATCGAGACAGATCCCGAATACATTATGGTTACCGCGCTTATGGTTTGCAGCAGCGTGGCGGCCGTACCGGAAAAGATGCCGATTTTCCAGCTCTTCATCTGCACGATGGCCGATTGGCGGAACTTGTCCTCCGCTTTCTTGCGTACCTCCTCTTCTGCCGCGAGCGCCTTCACGGTCCGCATGGAGCCAATCGCTTCCACCAGTACGTTCTGCAGCTCGACGTCCGCCTGGAACTGCTTCCTGCCGTTACGTTTCAAGATAGGGGTCACGATCAGCGTCAGCGCGATGAAGCAGGGAATGAACGCCAGCGCAATCGAGGCAAGCCTCACGCTATATGTAAACATCACGCCGATGTAAACGACGATCGTCAAAACATCCAGAACGGCATTCATGCTGTTCGATACGAGAAAATGGCGAATCACCTGGTTTTCCCCGGCGCGCGTCAGGATATCGCCCACTTTCCGCGTTGCGAAATAGCGCATGGGCAGGCGAAACACTTGTCGGTAAAAAGCCATGACCATCTCCATATCGATTTTCATGAACGTGCCTGCAACGATCCACTGTCTGACCGCTTGTACAAGCATCATCACCAAGGAGACGCCCAGCATGACGAAGAGCAATAGGTTCAACTCGTCATATTGCCGTCCGACTAGCACGCGGTCGATCACCCGCTGGGTAAAAAGCGGAAGCGCCAGGTTGATGACCTGCAGCAGCAGCGTCAAACAAACGATCAGGAGCAGCGTCATCTTTCGAGAAGCAAAAAAGGCCCAGTAGCGCCTGAAAGAAGGTTTCGATTCCTCCTGGACAAAAAAAGCTTCAGTCGGCTGTAGAAAAACCGCGCTCAGCGTCCATCCCTTCATAAATTCTTCGTGAGAATAAGTCAGCAGTCCGATCGCCGGGTCGGCCACAGTTACGGATCGATCGTCCACGCTAACGACCACCACATAATGATTGCCTTTCCAATGGGCAATTGCCGGAAGGACACGCTCGGAAAGCCCCTTCTGACTGCTGCGGACCGCCTCCGCCTGAAAGCCTATCCGTTCAGCGGTTTTGCACAGATGGTACAAGGTCGTTCCGTCCAGGCCGACTTGCGCCAGTTCCCGCAGACGGTGAATACTGAGCCGTTTACCGTAGTGCCGAGCGATCATGGAGAGGCAGGAAGGCCCACAGTCCATCTCGCTTTGCTGAATAAAAACCGGAAACGATTTCCATGGTATCCGAACCCTCCTCCCTACGTATCGCCAGGCTAATTCCTCACCGGATTCCGCTCCAGCTTCATAACTTGCCCTCACCTCAGCAGTCGCGGTTCCAGCCGATTCCGGATCCCGGGGGTCCTCCACATTCTGCAAATAAGCCGACGCAATGCCGATTATCGTTTCCCTGACCTTCGGAAATTGCAGGATCAGCCTATCAAAATCAAGCTTGGCCAGCCGGAAAACCGATACCGGCTCGTCCGCTGTAATCGTGGCCCTGCGTGGTTCCCCGGTAAGCAACGCGAGCTCCCCGAAAAACTCTCCAGCCTTCACCGTATTGAGCTTGCGGTTTCCTTCGCTATCCTTCCATACGGTAGCCGTACCGGTTCGAACGATGTAGAAAGCGTCTCCTACTTCCCCTTCCCGTACAATGGGCTCGCCGACGGCATATTCTTTAACAACCAGATGATCCAGCAGCGAACGCAGCTCTTGATGTTGAAGCGGGGAAAAAAGCGCCGTCCGCTTCAAAAAATTGCGCATCGCATCGTCGGCCAAGTGCTCCAGCAAATAAACCTTAAGATCAGGATGCTTGTTGATCATTTGCATAAACATGCTTTTCGACAATCGCAGGAGCTCCAGCTTCGTCGAAGCCCGCAATGTATGTTCGTTTACTTCATCCTTTAGCAGCCCTTCCTGCCCGAAATGCTCGCCGGCTTCCATCAATCCGTAATTCAGCTCTTTGCCGTCCGGAAGCTGCCCTATAATCCGGACTTTGCCTGATAGAATGAGATGAAACGCATCCGCACGTTCCCCCGCCTGAATAATCGTATCTCCCATTTGGAATGAAACAGTTGTAAAAGAGCTAAAAATCTCTTTCCTTTCCTGCGGCGAAAGCACTTGAAAAATAGGGATTTTATCCAGAACCATTCGATGCATCTCGAGCATATCCGTTCCTCCCCATCCCTCATGTCGGCGTATCGCCTGCCAAATAACGCCAAAGCTTGACCTCTACATCCGAGCGTTTGACCGCTTCGCCCAGCCATTCGTCGAACAGTAAATTGGCGAGATGTGACCGAAGGTCTTCGGTCAGTTCGGCCGGGGCAACCTCCCAAACATGCAGCAGGCGCCAGCCGGAGCCAGCCGGGAAAGGCCCTCCCGTTTGTCCGGGCTCGGCACCAAAGACGAAGGCTTCCTCTTCGGCGGTGAGCGCAGCCCTTTCCACCCATCCTACATAACCGCCGTTATACCGGCTGCTGGCGTTCAAGCAATACGTTTGCGCCAGCTGTAAGAACGATTCGCCATCCTCACTCTGAAAGAGCAATTCCTGCGCCTGTTCCCTTGTGCCGACGACCAATTGGGACAGGTTCGCACGATCGAAAGACCGCCGGTTTTGCAGAAAATAAGCTTGGATCCGGGATTCCGTAACAATCCGTTTCACTTTTTCCTCCAGAATACGGGCCCTGGCGCTTTCGAAAAGATCCTCGGTCTCGAGCCCACGCTGTTCCAGCCAAGTCATCGTTTCCGCCGCACTATAGAGCCCCATTTGCAGCCTGATCTCATTGACTTTCGCTTTCCATTCCGGTTCGTCGACGGAAATTTGACGTTATTCTGCATATTGCAGAATAACGGCCCTTCGAATCATGCTCTCAACGGCGGGGAAATCCTCCTCTATGTAGGCAAATCTCAATAGATCGTCCAATTGCCATTCCCATCCGTTCACACTTAGCGCCGTGAGTTCCATCCCGCTCATTGGTCACCTCATTTTCGCTTAAAAGAAAGAACCTAACGGCCGTTAGGTTCTTTCTGTCCTTTCAATGCCACGTTCAAACGTGGGATCGGATCAGGGTTTTGGGCCTGCACTGCCTGCATTGAATGAAGGCGGCGGCGTAAACTTAACATTCGGGTTAACATAGACAGGCGGCTGTGTGCCATTCGATGTTAAAGTCTGACCTGGAGAGACGATAAGATTACCGTCCTTTAATATAACATCGGCCGGCTTGGTTGTGGTTACGTTCGTACTGTACGATGGCGGTGCATCTATGTGTACTCCTTGAGGAGCACCCGGGGGGATAATCTTCGGTGGCGGCGGAAGAATTTGCCCGAACCCTCCGGTTGTTTCCTTCATTTCCTGCTCCGAAAGTGGTTTCTCCAGATCGTCAAGTCTGACGTTCTTTGCAGCCTTTTTCCTAGGCATCGAAATACTCCTCCTTCTGAAGGTAGAAAAAATTTCCAATACTCAGAACACATCAATCATACCATGGAATAGAATATTTTGTAACTTTATATTTGTTGTGGTTAACCGATCCTGTCAGTTGAAATTGCTCATCGTCTTTCGGTCCTATGCATTCGTTTATGGCAAAATGTATTTAATTAGCACGCCGCCGACTTTGTCGGCTTCCGCGGCAATCTCCCCCCTGGATCGTTCAACTATCGTCCCCGTTAGCCCTCCATGCCCTGTCGGGCAACACAGATAATGAAAATTGGGGCTATCCGTTCTATAATTATATTACGGCTGGCGAGGGAGGTCGATGAACTATGGTGTCGCGAACCCTACCGTTAGTCTGACCCCAGCGACCTTGGTGCACCACGGAATGTCGCTC
>NZ_RBAH01000054.1 GCF_003626695.1 Paenibacillus ginsengarvi | reverse complement strand
CCGCAAGCATCGTATCGTTCAACGTAAAACCGATTGGTGGTTGTTTAAGGAGCGCCACTTGGTCGAATGCCTCTTTAATAAACTCAAACACAATCGGCGCTTGGCAACCCGGTACGACAAATTGTCCCGTACCTTTGTTGCCTTTTTAAAGTTGGCTTCTTCCATGGTTTGGTTAGCCTAGTGGTTTGAATACACGCCCTAGCATACCTAATATAAATTTTTTCATAAAACCTCCCGTAGTCTTATACAAATGTCTCTTGCAATTAACTTCAATTATATACCATAAATTGAAAGAGTTAAACGGTAGTTATGGCAGCGAAGAGAGCTGGAAATGAGGTGGAAATAGGAGGATAAAACGAGTTTTTATGGTATTATCTATTTAATTTGAACGAGTATCCATCAAGGAATAGGCGAATAGGTGGAGATGATGCAGATGAACAAGCTAGGTGAGGGCCGCACGGCCGAGGTGTACGAGCTGGAGCCGGGTAAGATTGTAAAGCTGTACCGGAGCGGGTATCCTGCGGAATCCATCCGGTACGAATACGAGGTGAACCGGACGATCGCCGGCTGCGGAGTGGCCGCGCCGAAAGCGTACGAGCTCGTGGATGTTCAGGAGCGGCAAGGGATAACGTTCGAACGGATCGAAGGCACGACTTTGCTGCGTCTTATGGTTCAGCAGCCTGATGCGCTGCATCGGTTGACGGAAAAGTTTGCCGCTCTGCATCACCGGATTCATAGTTGCGATGTGCAGGGAGATCATCCCGCCGTCCTGAAGCAGAAAGAGGTAATCGCCCGACATATACGCGGCGTGGCTCATCTCCCGGACAATGAGAAGGAAACGATCTTGAAGGCGCTGGAGCGGCTGCCGGAGGGGCGCTGTCTGTGCCACGGCGATTATCATCCGGACAATGTGATGATCGGCGAGCTGGACTGGACGATCGACTGGATGAACGGTACGATCGGCAATCGCGCCGGCGATGTGGCACGCACGCTGCTGCTGCTCCGTTTCGGCACGCTGCCGGACGATGCCCCGGATAGTGTGAAGGAGAGGCTTCAGCGGATAAGAGGACCGATGGGCGACCTGTATCTGGAGCATTATGCAGCCTGTTCCGGTTTGCCATACAGCGACATCGACGGCTGGATGCTGCCGGTAACGGCGGCCCGGTTGGCGGAAGGGGTTCCTGAACAAGAGAAAGCGCTTCTGCTGGACTTTATCAGGGAACGGCTACAAGAGTAATAGGATCTTTGGTTACCCTATTTTACTGAACCGATAAGGAGGCACAGAATATGATTCGCTACCCTTGTTTGCAGCCAGGGACGACTGTCGGCGTTACGGCACCTTCTTCGGGGGTGGACGAGAGGCTGCACGATTTGGTCAGGAAGGCGACCGGACGTCTGGAGGAAAAAGGCTACCGGGTTGTATACGGTGAAACCGTATGGACGCAGGAAAAGGCGAAGTCGGCTCCGGCCGCTGTCCGAGCCGCAGAGCTTAACGCCTTTTTGCAGGATAACCGGGTCGGACTGATCTTCCCCCCGTGGGGCGGGGAACTGCTCATCGAGATTGTCGATCGAATCGATTACGCCGCCATGCAGCCGAAGTGGATTCTCGGCTACTCCGATATGAGCGTACTGCTGCTGGCCGTTACGCTGGTAACCGGAATCGCCACGGCGCACGGGGCTAACCTGATCGATGCGAGAGGGGAGTATGCGGACGAAACGACGGCGATGTGGGAGACTGTGCTGGCAACGCCAACAGGGGCTTCCGTCCGCCAGTTTTCGTCCAAGCTGTATCAGAAGGAGTGGAGCCATGAGCATCCTTCGCCGTGCGTGTTCCATCTCACCGAGCCGACGGCTTGGCTGACGGTATCGGTCAACGAGGTACATATACGCGGCCGCCTGCTTGGGGGCTGTATCGATGTGATCCGGCATTTGATAGGGACGCCTTACGGCGACGTGCCCTCATTCCAGCGGCAGTTCATTCACGGGGAGCCGATTATCTGGTACTTGGAAAATTGCGAATTAAACGTTGCGGACCTGCGGCGTTCGCTTGTTCAAATGAAGCTGGCCGGGTGGTTTCGCCATTGCAGCGGCATCTTGTTCGGCCGCAGCGGCGTGAATAAGCCAGTCGAGGGGTACGAGGCGATCGATGTGTACCGGGAGCTGGAGGTGGAACTGGGAGTGCCTGTCGTGTACGACATCGACTGCGGGCATGTTCCGCCGCAGATGACCTTTATCAATGGAGCCGTGGCGGAAGTGCAGGTTGCTACCGGTGAGGCAACCATGGTGCAAGTTTTTAAGCCTTAGCTTGGGTTGAGGAATGGGGGGGGGAGCGAGCAGGATGGAAGTCCATTTTCGACATATCGCGAGAGCGGTCATTGTGCATGAGAATAAAATTCTGATCGCCCGCTTGAAAGGAGCCCATGCGTTTTTGCCCGGCGGCGGCGTCGAGCCGGGGGAAGGGGCGCAGCAGGCGTTACAAAGAGAGCTGTACGAGGAACTTGGCGTCGTTTGCGCGGTCCATAGATTCATGGGCGTTTTGGAAACTCATCGGATCGATGAAAAAGGCGTTTTGCAGCATGAAATCAGTCATCTGTTCGAGGTTAGCTCTGAGCAGCTGACCTCTTTCGCTCATCCGCGTTCGCAGGAGGATCACCTCGATTTTCATTGGATCGACCTGAATACGGACCAGATCAAGCGGCATGATGTGCTGCCCCGAATGATGCAGGAGCATCTCGTCAGACTGGTCGCCGAGCGGGACTGCGTATGGATGTCAACGTTTACGCCGACTTAAGCTGAGGTGGCTTCTTTAATAAATGAGATCAGGGTTTTAGGGATTTTGTGGTATAATTTCCACAAAAGAAATAGGAGGGAAGTGTCCAATGAGACTTGTGAAGAACTTCCTCTTTGTCGTTCTAAATATGGTAGTAGAATTGTGGACTGGTTTTTTCAACAGAACATCCGAATTTTACGATAAATATACAGAAACGAAGACAAGAAAAGGATATGTCATGTTTGTATCTCTTGCTTTCGTTGCAGCAATAGGTATAACAACATGGATGTATAAAAGGGTTTACGGGTAATGCTAACCTTTTTCGGAGATAAGTAGACATCAGCAGTACGGATCTTCAGTCTTATTAAGTAAAAGCTTAGGGGCGTGTTTCAAGTCGATAATAAAAAGAAACTAGGCCTAAGGATCGCATGGATCGTCCCGCAGGTTTTCTTGTCTTTGCTCGATACAGCTTTTTTGATTTTTCTTGTACTGGAGTGGGAAAATCTAGGACCCACAAGGGACTTTTTTTACGGATTGCTTTGGTTGCTTCTGACTGCAGTCATTATTTACGGTTTTATCAAAATTGGATCATGGATCAAGGAAGGCAAGATGTGAATGGGCGAGTGTTGCAGCAAGCACGCTGACTGCCAATGGTTGATATCTCAAAGAAGAGCTGCCCCAAAAGCAGTTCAGCCTGCTTGGGACAGCTCTTCCGAAAAAAATTACGGATTAATCAATTTGGCAGCCTGCAGGAAGCGGCGTACAAGGGCGGCCGCTTCTGCACGAGTCAGAGTAGCGTCAAGATCAAGCTTGTCACTCCGACCGTTCACAATGTGAAGGCTGATGGCAGCGGCGACATTCGTCCGAGCCCAGCTCGCTACATCACGGCCATCCGTAAACGCGGACAACATGTGAGTAACCTCCGCCGTGCTCAATTCCGCTTTCAGACCCGCTATCCCCATCGCACGAGCCAGCACTGCCGTAGCTTCTTGTCGGCTAATCTTTTGAAGCGGGCGGAACGAGCCGTCCTCATATCCGTCGATCAGCTTGTAGTTAACTGCAGCCTGGACAGCTCCAGCGTACCAATTGTTTGCACCGACATCGGTAAAGGAAGCTACATACGGCGCGTCTTGAATGCCAAGCCCGCGTGTGACGATAGCCGCAAACTCCGCTCTCGTAAGTTGTGCGTCAGGATGGAATTCCGTTTCCGTTACACCTTGAACGATAAGGCGCGAACTCAGGTCATTCACATCGGCTTTCGCCCAGTGGCCCTTTACGTCTTCCATCTCGCGAGGGCTGTAAATGACGGAATAGGTACTATTGGTCAAGCTGTTAATGAGCGCGTACATTTTACCGTCTTGTTGTACAAGGACTGTCGGCATGTGGAATAGTTCGCCGTTCGCCGTCAGTACGACGCCTGTCGTTATTTGTTCCGCATTAATCCCTTCCGGCAGAGAAATCATCCGTCCCACATAGCTGTTGAATTGGTTTGCTTGTACGGTTTGAGAACCGTAGGAAACGGAAATTTCAAAGTCTACCGGCGGCACGACGAGCTCAAACTGATTGCGCTGCGCAGCCGCTTGCATCTGCGCCGTTTTTTCGCCGGATGTTTCGGAGATTTGAATACGAACCGTTAGGTCCTCCAGCTTCACATTAGCTCCAACCTGCGCGGAAATGCCGTCGATATGGATGAATGCCGCAGGCAGCGTGTAAACCGCTCTTTCGGTAACGATCCGGATCTGGGCATCTTTCGATTCGAGCGCCTTGACCAAACTTCCGGTCAACTGGCCGACCACGACCTGGCTATCCCCGCTTACCGGAATGGTCAACAGCTTGCTGTTGTCCTGTTCCAACTTGTCGACCACTTTTCGGCTGTCCAGAACAATCGTAACGACGGCACGTCCGTCCACCTTATCCTGCTGAACGGTTGCCAGTTGATCCTGCTTCACGCCGTCCAGAAAAATTTCAACTCCCGTATGGGGTTGCTGCGCTCCCGGTGAGCCTATCTCCGGGGAACCGGACGAACCAGGCGAACCAGAGGAGCCGTCCGAGGCAGAATACACCGTTACGGTTGCTTGAGCTTGCTTTCCTGCGAATTCAGCGGTAATAACGGCTTGTCCGTCCTCGCGTGCAGTCACCAGACCTGTGCCGTCCACCGTAGCGACTGCCGTATTGCTCGAAGAGTACGAAACACCCGAGGAAAGCGTAGACCTGTTTTGATCGGAATATACCGCAGTAACCACTGTTTGATGTGTAGTGCCGTTTTCCAGCTCATAGCCGGCGCTGTCCAGAACAAGATCTGTCAATGTTACAGGCGGCTTAAAGTAAGCCGTATAGGTAATATCGCCGGTTACAAGAGTAGAAGCCAGCTCAGCGTCGGTAAACAGTGTCGCTCCTCCGTCGCTGCTCCATCCGAGGAAAACATAACCCGAATCGGGTGTTGCCGCTGGCACGGAAGCAGGGTAGCTTCCGCCGTAAACCGTTTCGCTGCCCGGTCCGCTCAGGCTTCCGCCTGCTGCAGCCTGATAGATGACCGTATAAGAAGGAAGCGGCTTCCAGACCGCGTACAAAGTCACGCTCTGGGTCATGTTGATCGAATCGCCCGGAGCGTATCTCGTGCCGGATGCATCGGCAGCCGTGTTCCAGCCGTCGAAGGTGTAGCCTGTTTTTGTCAAATGATTGCTGTTTGCGGATACGGCAGCCGTCTGGCCCTGCATATACTCATTCGCATCAACCGGAACGTTGCCCCCGGTATGGCCGTTGCCGTTGTAAGAAACTGTCGCCAGCGGCGACCAGATGGCGTACAAAGTGACGTTTTGGGTCATGCTGATCGTATCGCCCGGAGCGTACCTTGTGCCGGATGCATCGGCAGCCGTGTTCCAGCCGGCGAAGTTGTATCCTGTCTTCGACAAATTGTTGCTGTTCCCGGATACGGTAGCCGATTCGCCGCTTCTGTAGGCATGGGTATCAACCGGGACGTTTCCGCCTGTGTTGCCGTTGCCGTTATAAGAGATGGTCGTCACGGGCGACCAAATTGCGTACAGGATCACGTTTTGCGTAACGGTCATCGAAGTGCTCGGAGCGTAAGTGGCTCCTGTAACGTCAGTCGTCGTATTCCAGCCGTCGAACACGTAACCTGTTTTCACCAGATTACCCGTATTGCCGGATACGGTGGCCGTCTGGCCTTGTTTGTAATCGGCAGCGTCAACCGGGATGGTTCCTCCCGTTTGGCCGTTGCCGTTATAGGTGACTTTCACCAGCGGCGTCCAGACGGCATACAGCATTATGTTTTGCGTCATGTTGATCGAAGCGCCTGGAGCGTAAGTGGCTCCCGTAACGTCCGCCCTCGTATTCCAACCATCGAACACATAGCCTGTTTTCACCAGATTGCCCGTATTGCCGGCCACGGTTGCCGTTACGTTTGGCTTGTAGCTGGTGGTGTCGACCGGAGCAAATCCTCCTGTTTGGCTGTTACCGTTATAGGTGACGGTCGCCATTAGCCTATCTATGTTGCCGTAAGAGAAATTTGTACCGTACAAATAACCGGAGCTGTCCGCGGCTATGTCTATATAGATGGAGGCTCTGGGCGTAGTCTCTATATCCGCCCAATCGGTCGAGCTGCCGTTATATCTCAGCTTCTTGACATTCCCGTTCTGGTAACCAATCACGTACAAATTATCGAATTTGTCAACAGTGATGCCTTGAGGAATGAACGAAACTGAACCTCTCGTACTTGGAGGAGAAATATTCGTCCAAGCGGAAGACCCAACCGGCAGCTTGTAGATTTTTCCGCTATTCGCATTGGGCAAATCGTTGACGAACACATTTCCTCCGCCATCAACCGCGATATCGATAGGAGACACGAACTGCGACGGATTTCCTGTAAGCTCTACCCATGCAGTATCATTTTTAGGCAGCTTGAAAATACGCGGCGTCGCATTTTGATCGAATGTATAATTGCTGTCCACCACATATAGATTGCCTCGCTGATCTACCGCTACGCCAAGCGCTCGCCCCATCACTTGGCCGTGTGTGATGTTTACCCACGAACTGGTCCCGTGAGGCAGCATTAATATTCTGGCAATGTTGGCGCCCTGCCCCGGCAAACTATTATCGGCCACGTACACGTTTCCGTCCTTGTCAACCGCGATGCCCGTCGGATTTTTAAACGTTTCATTGTAAGTGATAGGGGTGACCGTTTGACCGTCATCCGATATTTTCTCGACTTTACCGGGGGAAGGGATCGGGAAGGAGGTGCTAACCTTCGTTACATAGACATGATCGGCGTCGTCCATGTCCAGCATATACGGAATAAAAAGGTTCGTTCCCGGAAATGAACCCGGTATCGACCCGGGGGAGGTGTAGTTCACCCAGCTCAGAGGCCCCGTATAAGCCGGCGTTGCCTCAGGAAGCGGGGTATAGGGCATCGGTTCCGCATAAGCGGTTCTGCCACCTCCGGTAAAAGGAATAAGCGATGCGATTACTAGTAAAAAGGTCATCAAAACGGCAATTGCTCTAGTCTTCGCCAAGTTGTGTCCAATCATTGACATTTCTTCTCTCCTTGTACTCGATAAATGAATGGCATGTCGATTTTTGCAATATGTACATGCTTCTTGTTGCTTTCATCCTCCATTCTGACTATCTGGATTTTGAGGCTCGTAAAAACTCGGGACTTAAGCATTATCATAGCAATGATTATTTTAAATGAGTAGTAAAATAACTTTAAATATAATTAAAAACGGATCGGTCTACTACTTGATAAAAGAGATTGCGGTATTGAAGGCCGAGTTCGTCGGAATAGTCGTACAAGGGGAGGGGAGGGGGAAAATCCACTGTGGTGTTCGGAGATGCAACGTGCAGAAGGAGAAACGGTATGGAAAGCAAGATAGCAATAGCCTGTTCGAGGTCCCGGACATTCCGGAGGGGGCAAACTTGTAAATTTCATATTTATTCTCGGATTTAAGCTGCGGGAGATTCCGGCCGCCCGCGGCTTTATCCAATCCGAATGCTATTTCACAACCGACTTCACTACGTCGTCGATTTTTTTGCCGTTAGCAATGGCGCCGCTGGCCATCCAGTACGTGTTGTCCACTTCGAAGATGTGACCTTGCTTGAAAGCGGGAAGTCCTTTCCACAGGGCGGACTCGGTAAGCTCCTTCGCCGTGTCGCGCGCGGCTTCTCCTTGTACGAGCAAGAAAATATAGTCCGCATCAAGCTGCGGGAGCATCTCCAGCGAGATGGGTTTGTTTAGCTCCCAGGACAGCTCGCGTACCATTTTATGGGGCTGAAGGCCAAGATCGCTGTACAGCACCGGGCCGCTGTAATACGTTCCGTCCATTAGCAGAAATTCCTTCGGTTTGACGCGGATGACGGCGAATGTTTTGTTTTTGACGAACGGTTCTAGCTTTTCCTTCGCCGACTTCACTTTGTTATCGTAGGTCTGGATCGCCTTCTCGGCGGCGTCCGCTTTGTTCAGCGCATCTCCGAGCAGGCGCAGCGTCTGTTTCCAGTCGACGGTAGCGTCATCGAACACATAGGTCGGCGCGATTTTCTTGAATTTAGCCAAGGCGTCGTTCTCCGCCAGTCGCTTCGTATAAAGCACGATCAGATCGGGATTCGCGTTTACGAGCTGCTCCATATTAACGCCCCCGGTAAAGTCGAGCTTCGGCACATCTTTCAGATCGGTCTGCAAATAATCCTGCACCATGCTGCCGAGCGACCACTGCAGCACCGGCTTGACGCCGAGCGCGACAAGCGCGTCCTCGACATACGGCGCGACGATGCGCTTGGGATTCGCAGGCACCTCCACTTCGCCCATAACGTCAACCAGCTTCCGGGTTTGCGCCGGCGTGGATGTTTCCGGCTTCGCCTTGCCCGCGTCCGCTCCGGATGCCGTATTCGCCGTCCCGTTATTGGCCCCGCAAGCCGCAACAAACAGCAAGGCGACGCCTGCCGCCACCGCTCGCAAAACTCGTGTAGTCTTCCTCATGATGATGACCCTCCTTTATGATATTGATTCTCATTATCATATAGAATTGTATCACAGAGGACGCCACTGCTCCATCGGTTGTTGTGCGAAGATGACAGGGGGGATTGTGCGATTTTTTGAAACAAGTTCCGAATCTAAGCCTTCACCTTAAAACGTAATATGGTCATGGCTCCATTCTTCATTGGAGCGAAACTGATGCGGGGTGACGCCCAGGATGCCGCGAAATACCCGGCAAAAATAACTGCTGCTCGCATACCCGATCCGCGAAGCGATCTGTTCCACCGACAATTGCGTCGTCCGCAGCAGATGAACCGCCTGATCCATCCTGATTTTGGTTAAATACTGAACGGTGGTCAGCCCCGTATAATGGCGGAACGTCCGCAGAAAATGATACTTGGACATACGGGACATGGCCGCGATCTGCTCGAGCCCTTCCGCTTGCGCGTAGTTATCGTGCATGTACATAACAGCTGTAACGATGGCAGGAGGCCATCCTTCCGTATTGGGGCGGAACGTCAAGAAGTGACGGCAGCATTCCATCAAAAACCGGTAGCCCATCTCGGAAGCGCGGTAGCCGTCCCGAATTTGAAACTGGCTTGCCTGGCGATGAATTTCGAGCAAGGTGCGGATCGGCGCGCTGTCGATATCCAGCGTCAGCACTTGCCCGAACTGGGATGTGATGCGCTGCCAGCATTCATCGACATAGGGGCCGTACAGATTGATAAAAAGAAACGCTGGCTTTGCGCATCCGGATGCTCTCGAGCATGGCGGTGGGACTTTGGCCGGTCGTTTCCTTGAATTTGTGGGAAAAATGCCACGAGCTTATGCCCGCGATCACGGCAAGCTGCTCCCGGCTGATCGGGTCGCGGTAAAACTCGTTCATGTAGGCGACGGCTTTGTCGATCGCCTCCGAAGCGTCAAGCCGTCCCCGGTCGTGAACCGGCTCGCATATGGCCGCAAGCACTTGATGAAACAGGCGATACGTCTGATGGATCCCGGGCCGTGTACGGTCCGAGGAGCGGCGGCATAACGGTTCGACTGCGACGAGCGCCCCGGCATAAAGCGGCTCCGGCAGCCGTCCGGTGTACGGAAAGCCGGCAGCATCGCTTTCTTTGGCGAAAAGAACCGTCTTGTCGGTTTGACCGTTTTCCCGGAGCGCCTGAAATTGGAGAAGGTACAGGCCAAGCGGCGATTGCCCGCTAGAGGCCATCTCAACCAGCGTGGAGGGGGGAAGCAAATAAAGCTGCCCCCGAGTCAGTGAAAACCGCCGCCCGTCCGCCACAAGCTCTCCCTCGCCGGCTTCCACGACCAGCAGCATATAAGCTTCGGCGAACTGACGAGGCATGTTCCACTGGGGCTGTCCGCTTATGTATTCCGTATGGGTCAGCCGGAACAGCAACAGCAGGTCCGGCTCCTGAACGTTTTTGCCGCTTGTCATCGCTTGCTCCTCCCTTGTTGCACGTAGCGGTTAAGTTAATTACGATCTCTGCTCCAAGCCGTAGTTCTGATAAATGCGATCCGTATAGCCGGAGATGGCTCTATCGTAATCCGGATACGTATACCCGAACGCTTCGGCTACTTTCCCCGAATAGGCGCGGAACAGCTCGTAACAGGTAAACAACGACTTCCATATGGAGGGATAACCCGTTCCGTCGAAGGTCGATACCAATTGCCCCCAACTGTCCGCTGGAAGATAGCGGTCTATAAATTTATAATGTTTCCCTACGCTAAACGTATAACCGCGCTCCGATCCGATGTGCCATGACATCATTCGTAACAGATTCGGCCGGATAATTTCGTTCAGATGGTCGGCGGCGAACAAAAGTTCTTTTCGGGCTAGTCCCTTCACTACATAAGTGGACGCCATCCAAAATTCGTTGCAGCAATCGTCGAATTCGCCTGCGGTAGGCTGCTTGACCCAATACTGGCGATCGGTTGCAATTACTTCCCGATCTACAATGCCGTCTTTATCGAGTAGAACCTCCACTAAGCCGTCGCTGTTGTTCAAATAATCTTCTACTTCGTTTAGCGGAATTAAAGTAAGGTCCAGCTTATTGCCATCCTCGAAAAGAATGAGGTATGAAAACCAGTTGCCCAGCTCGGGCGGGAAGAGCTCCATAGCTTCCGGCTTTTGCACCATAGCCCGGCTTCCGAATATCGACAGCCACTCATCGTCACGCTTGAACGACTCCTGATCGGTAACAAAATAGGAGATATCGTAATCTTGAAAGCAGTCGGCTGCTATATTCGGGTTCGTGCGGGAGCCTTCCAGCGTAACCAAGCGGATTCGGCTATCTTTCTCGGCAAAGCCGATAAGCATCTCCATCATTTCTTGTTCGTTTCGCAAGGCCAGTCCTCCCTTTTCAAAAGTATCGGTCGTTATATACAGAATAGAGGATTGCAGACTCATATATAAAGGAAAATATTTTTCGGCGACGAATGTATGTGACAGAAGCGGAGGGAATGAGATGAATTACAACTTTGATAATAAAGTGTTTCGAGTCGTCCGAAACGACGGCCCCGATGCCGAGGTTAACGAAGAAACCGTATTTTACTTCAAACAAACAGGCAATATTGTCCACGCCGATTATACGGGCGGCCGAGTAAAGCTGGGCAAATTTATCGGCATCTTGACCGGAAATGAGATTTCGTTCAAGTATCATCAAGTAAATCTGAACGACGAGTTACACTCCGGACATAGCCGGGATCTAATCGAAATCACGGACTGTGGCAAGCTGCGGCTCATCGACGAATGGGAATGGGAGACGAAGCAGGGAACCGGATATTGCGTCATGGAAGAAGTATAGGAACAGCGCCGATCTTGTATTACAATAGGGGGAGCGGCCGGGCGAGCCTAAGCCCGGTCAGAATCAGACAAGCCGTCTGACCGCAGGCTCTGCGGAAGGTCGAATCGGACTTCTCCAGGGCAATTGCTTACGGATTCCGGGTGGCGGCAAAAGGGAACGGAGGAGGACCCATGCATCTGGAACAGCGAAGCGGTCGCCTTTACAAGCGGATTCCAACCTTAAATCGTTCCATCAAGGAATCCGATTGTAAGAGCGAGTGGAAGATCATGGGTCCTCCGGAGTGTCTTTTCCACTGCCTTCTGTAAGCAATTGACCTGTGTACTCATACACCCTACTACATGACAGGAAGTGCCACCCTAATGAAGAAACCGAATCTGCTGCTAATCACCGTCGATCAGATGCGCTGGGATTGCTTGAGCGCACTTGGCCATCCGATTGTGGAAACGCCGAATCTGGATGCGCTTGTGACCAAAGGCGTCACGTTCGAAAACGCTTACTCGGCGACGCCGACCTGCATTCCGGCACGCGCCGCGATCATGACCGGTTTGAGCCAGCGCTCGCACGGCCGGGTCGGCTACCGCGACAGGGTGCGGTGGAACTACCCGCATACGATAGCGGGAGAACTGGCGAAGGCGGGCTACCATACGCAATGCGTCGGCAAAATGCATGTGTATCCGGCGCGCAATTTGTGCGGCTTTCACAATGTCGTGCTGCATGACGGCTATTTGCATCATAACCGGCGCATGGACGATATTTCCGCGGGCGAACATTTCGATCATGTCGACGATTATTTGAACTGGGCGCGGCGCACGGCCGGGGCATCGTTCGATCTCATCGATAACGGACTGGACTGCAACGCCTCCACAGTGGCCCGGCCGTGGAGCCAGCCCGAGCATTTGCACCCGACCAATTGGTGCGTATCCGAATCGATCGACTTTTTGCGCCGGAGAGACCCGGACAAGCCGTTTTTTTTGTGGACGTCTTTCGTCCGTCCGCACTCGCCGCTCGATCCGCCGAAGCCGTATTTGGACATGTACAGCGAACTCAATTTTCCCGAGCCGCCTGTCGGAGACTGGGTGGACGAGGAGGCTGCCGCCCAGGGCGGACTGGAGCCGACCACGTCGTTCGGACATGTGCCGAAGCGGCGGCTGAATCAGGCGAGAGCGGCGTATTACGCCTTAATCTCGCATATCGACGACCAGATCGGCCGGCTGCTGATCGCACTTCAAGAGTACGGCGTGCTGAACGATACGCTGATCGTTTTCACGTCCGACCACGGCGAACTGATGGGCGACCATCATTATTTCCGCAAGGCGCTTCCTTATGAAGGGAGCGCGAAGGTGCCTTTTATCGCGTTCGACCCCGGCGGACGGTTCGGCTTCCGGAGGGGCTCCCGAGTGGAGCGGGTGATCGAGCTGCGCGACATTATGCCGACGCTCTTGGATGCGGCCGGGGCGCCGATTCCGGAGACAGTCGAGGGCGAGAGCCTGCTGCCGCTTTGCAAGGGCGAGAGCCCCGAGTGGAGGGCGTACGTGCACGGCGAGCATGCGTACGGCAAGTTGTCCCATCATTTTGCGACGGATGGCCGCGAGAAGTACATCTGGTTTTCGCAGACGGGGGAAGAGCAGTTTTTCGATCTTGGCTCCGATCCGGGGGAGCGGTTCAACCGGATCGCCGATCCGGCCTGCTTGCCGCGCATTAGCGAGTGGCGGGAGCGGGTCATCCGGGAGCTGGATGGACGTGAGGAAGGCTATGTCGAGAACGGCACGCTTATCGTCGGCCGGACGCCGAAGGCGTGTCTCGATCATTTGCTGCAATCGTCCGCGGCAGACAGCTAGCTTGTTAGCTTTAACGAAATAACGTATCCACGACTGGAGGCGAAAACGATCATGAATCCATCGGCCAAGCCGAACATCGTTTTTATTATGACCGACGATCAAGGACCGTGGGCGCTCGGCTGCGCGGGCAATAAGGAGATCCAGACGCCGAATTTGGACCGGCTCGCCGCCGAGGGAGTTCGTCTCGATAACTTTTTCTGCGCTTCGCCGGTCTGCTCGCCTGCGCGGGCATCGCTGCTGACGGGACGCATTCCTTCCCAGCACGGCATCCATGACTGGATCGAGAAGGGCAATGCCGCAGACGGGGCGATCGAATATTTGCAGGACCAGCTTGCGTATACGGAGCTGCTGGCGCAAAACGGCTACGTATGCGGGCTCAGCGGGAAGTGGCATCTCGGCGACAGCATGAAGCCGCAGAAAGGGTTCACGCACTGGTACGCCCATGAGTCGGGGGGCGGCCCCTACTACAACGCGCCGATGATCCGGGACGGGGCGCTCGTGCGCGAGAAGGATTACATTACGGACGTCATTACGGACGATGCGCTGGAATTTATCGACCGGCAAGCGGAAAGCCCGCAGCCGTTTTATTTAAGCGTACATTATACGGCGCCGCATTCCCCGTGGATCGGCAACCATCCTCAAGCTTATCTGGACCTGTACGAAGACTGCGCCTTCGAGTCGTGCCCGCAGGAGCCTCATCATCCGTGGAGCTACAAAACGCAAAACGAGCCGCCGGAGAAGGTCAGGCAAAAGCTGATCGGTTATTTCGCCGCCGTAACGGCGATGGACTATAATGTAGGCCGCATTATGGAACGGATCGACAAGCTTGGACTGCGAGAACATACACTCATCTGCTTCCTCAGCGACAACGGCTTCAACTGCGGGCATCACGGCATCTGGGGCAAAGGAAACGGCACATTCCCGCAAAATATGTATGACAGCTCAGTGAAGGTGCCGGCGATTTTCAGCCAGCCGGGCACGATCCCGCAAGGCGCCGTAAGCGAAGCGCTCGTCAGCGGCTACGACTGGATGCCGACGCTGCTCGAATATGTCGGCATCGGCAATCCGGAGGCGGAGCGGCTGCCGGGCAGAAGCTTCCTTGGCAGCTTGCGGGGAAGCGATACGGACGAGCGGGATAACGTCGTCGTATTCGACGAATACGGGCCGGTTCGGATGATCCGCAGCCGGGAGTGGAAGTATGTGCACCGCTACCCGTATGGCCCGCACGAACTGTACGATTTGACCGGCGATCCCGGCGAGCGGCACAACCTCACGGATGCGGAAGATTACCGCGGACAGCTTGAAGCCATGAAGGCGCGGCTGGACGAATGGTTCGTGCGTTACGCCGATCCGGCCGTCGACGGCTCCCGCGAGCCGGTGACCGGCTCCGGGCAGATGAATTTGGCCGGTCCGGCGGGCCGGGGCGCCCGCGCCTTTTCCGACACGTACTTGAAAAATTTGCGCTGACCTTTGGAGTGAGTCTCCCTTGTCCGGCCGAGTCCGATTACAAGCGGACGATAACGAAAGCGGCGTTAGCACCCCTGGCGTAGCGATCCGTCAGGGGTTTTTAGTCGTTTTTTCGGATTATTCGTCGATTTATCAGATTTACTGATAAATCCTATAAGACAATTCTAATTGACCGGCGGGTGCGGAAGTGTTAGGGTTCAAAGGTGAGGATTAATTAGATAAGATTACTTGGAATTAAAATGGGCAAGCGGTCTATCCGGATTGAACATAGGAGAGCCGCCGATGCCGCTGGAACCCGCAACTATGCTACACATTTTGCATGTTTATGAGGTGGATATGGTGGAACTTCGAGTTACAAACAGCCCCTTCAATCAGGAGCAGGCCGATTTGCTGAACCGGCTGCTGCCTACGCTGACGGAAGGGCAGCGCAGCTGGCTGAGCGGGTATCTTACCGCACTCGCCCTGCAAGGAGCGGCGGCCGGGGCGCCGGTAGGCTCGGTACCGATTGCCGCGGTTCCGACAGCAGCCGAGACGGCGGCTTCGAAGGAAGTGACCGTGCTCTTCGGATCGCAAACGGGCAACTGTCACGGGCTGGCGAAGAAAACGAGCAAGAAGCTGGAGGAGCGGGGGTTCCAGGTTACGCTGTCGTCGATGAACGACTTCAAACCGAACAGCTTAAAAAAGGTCAAAAATTTGCTTATTCTGGTCAGCACTCACGGCGAAGGAGACGCGCCGGATAACGCTGTTTCCTTTTATGAGTTTTTGCATAGCAAGAGAGCGCCTGAGCTTGCCGATTTGCGCTTTGCGGTTCTTGCGCTCGGCGATACGTCGTACGAATTTTTTTGCCAGACCGGCAAAGATTTCGACAAACGGCTGGAGGAGCTTGGCGCCAAACGGCTCATCCCGCGCGTCGATTGCGACGTCGATTTCGGCGAGCTTGCGGCGGACTGGATGAACCGGGTCACGGAAACGCTCGGCGAGTCCAAATCCGGAGGCGCTTCCTCCGCGGCGGCGGGGCTGCCTGCGCAAACCGGTACCGATACGGAATCGGACTATTCGCGGTCGAACCCGTTCCGGGCCGAGGTGCTCGAAAACTTGAACCTGAACGGACGCGGTTCGGACCGCGAAACCCGCCATCTGGAGCTGTCTTTGGAAGGGTCGAATCTGCAGTATGAGCCGGGGGATAGCTTGGGCGTATACCCGGAGAACGATCCGCGTCTCGTAGACGAGCTGATCGAGGCGGTGGGGTGGAATGCGGAGGAGACGGTGCCTTCTCCGAAGGCGAGCGAGACGGTGACACTGCGCGAAGCGCTGCTCCGCCATTACGAGATTACGGTGCTGACGAAGCCGCTGCTGGTCAAGGCGCAGGAGCTGACGTCCAGCGCGGGCATCGGAGAATTGCTCGCTTCGGGGCGGGAATCCGAGCTGCGGGCCTATATCGCAGGCCGCGATACGCTGGATCTGGTACAGGACTACTCGCTGAAAGGTTTGTCCGCATCCGACTTCGTATCGATGCTGCGCAAAATTCCGCCGCGGCTGTACTCGATTGCGAGCAGCTCGAAAGCGTCGCCGGACGAAGTGCATGTTACAGTCCGCGCCGTCCGCTACGAGTCGAACGGGCGGAACCGCTACGGCGTCTGCTCCGTTCATCTTGCGGAGCGCGCAGAGACGGGCGACACGCTGCCCGTGTTCATCCAGCATAACCCGAACTTTAAGCTGCCCGAAAGCCCGGACACGCCGATCATTATGATCGGGCCGGGAACCGGCGTCGCCCCGTACCGGGCGTTTCTCGCCGAACGGGAAGAGACGGGTGCGGAAGGAAAAACGTGGCTGTTCTACGGCGATCAGCATTTCGCAACGGATTTCCTGTACCAGATCGAATGGCAGCGTCTGCTGAAAGACGGCGTGCTGACGCGGATGGATGTCGCTTTCTCCCGCGACACCGACAAGAAAGTGTATGTGCAGCACCGGATGCTGGAGAAGAGCCGGGAGCTGTATGCATGGCTCCAAGAGGGAGCAGTCGTCTACGTCTGCGGAGACGAGAAAAAGATGGCGCATGACGTTCATGCGGCGCTGGCGACGATTCTTGAGCAAGAGGGGAACTTAAGCCCTGAGGAAGCCGAACAATATTTGATTCGCATGCAGCAGCAAAAACGCTACCAGCGGGACGTTTATTAAATAAACGTCCGGCGAGCGCCGAAAGGAGAAGGAGCGCATGTCCGACAACAATTTGCTTTCGCCAAACAGTGCGCCGCACAGCGAAGTCGAGCATATTAAGAAAAGCAGTAATTACTTGCGGGGCAGCCTGGTCGAGACGCTTCAAGACGTCATCACCGGATCGATCCCCGAGGACGATAACCGCTTGATGAAGTTTCACGGCAGCTATATGCAGGACGACCGCGATTTGCGCAACGAGCGCAATAAGCAGAAGCTCGAGCCCGCGTACCAATTCATGCTGCGTGTCCGCGCGGCAGGCGGTGTCGTAACGCCCGAGCAGTGGCTCGTGCTGGACGAACTGGCTCAGAAATATGCGGGGGACACGATTCGGCTTACAACACGCCAATCGTTTCAGCTGCACGGCATTATCAAGTGGAACCTGAAGAAGACGATCCAGGAAGTCAACGAAGCGCTGCTGAGCACGCTGGCCGCCTGCGGCGACGTGAACCGCAATGTCATGTGCAATCCGAATCCGTACCAGTCGGAAGCCCATGCGGAAGTTTACGAATGGGCCCGGCAAATTAGCGAGCATCTGAACCCGAGGACGAAAGCCTACTACGAAATATGGCTCGACGGCGAGAAGGTGCTGGATAGCCAGGAGAGCGAGATCGAGCAAGAGCCGATTTACGGGCCTGTTTACTTGCCGCGCAAGTTCAAGATCGGCGTGGCGATTCCGCCGTCGAACGATGTGGACGTATTTTCGCAGGACCTCGGCTTTATCGCCATTCTCGAGGACGGCCATCTGAAAGGCTTTAACGTAACGGTTGGCGGCGGTATGGGCATGTCGCACGGCGATCCGCTTACGTACCCGCAGGTTGCCCAGGTGATCGGATTTTGCAAACCGGAGCAGGCTGTCGACTTGGCGGAGAAAACCGTTACGATCCAGCGGGATTACGGCGATCGCGCGGTGCGCAAGCATGCGCGGTTCAAATATACGATCGACGATCGCGGCATCGACTGGTTCATCGGCGAGCTGCACGACCGGTTGGGATGGAAGCTGGAGGAAGCGCGGCCGTATCATTTCGACCATAACGGAGACCGGTACGGCTGGGTAAAAGGGCCGGGCGGCAAATGGCACTTGACCTTGTTCATCCAGAACGGGCGGATCAAGGACGACGGCGATTACCGGCTCATGACCGGCCTGCGGGAAATTGCCAAGGTGCATACGGGCGACTTCCGTCTGACCGGCAACCAGAACCTCATTATCGGCAACGTCTCGACTCAGAAAAAGAAGAAGATCGAGGAGATGGCGCGGCAGTACGGTCTTACCGACGGAAGCCAGCATACGGCGCTGCGCCGCAATTCGATGGCGTGCGTCGCGCTGCCGACGTGCGGGCTGGCGATGGCCGAATCGGAGCGTTACTTGCCGACGCTGATCGACCACATCGAGCCAATGATTCAGGAAGCGGGTCTGCAGGACGAGGACATCGTCATTCGCATGACCGGCTGCCCGAACGGCTGCGCGCGTCCGATGCTGGCCGAGCTCGCGTTTATCGGCAAAGCGCCGGGCAAATACAATATGTATTTGGGCGGCGGCTTTACCGGCAACCGGCTCAACAAGCTGTATAAGGAAAATATCGGGGAAGAGGAAATACTCAGTTCCTTGGGGCCGATTATTTCTCGCTATGCGAAGGAACGGACGCCAGGCGAGCATTTCGGCGATTTTACGATCCGCGCCGGTTATGTGAAGGAAGTACGCTGCGGACAGGAATTCCATTCCTGACGAACAGAGCAAGACAGGCAGACTGCGGAGCGATCCTGCGGTCTGCCTGTTTTTTTGCGGTGTCATTCGCGAGTTTGCTGGAGATAAGAGTCTTTCGAGCCACTAGCGTTGCAAAGACTCTATCACACTATGTCAGGTCGTGCTGAATTGAGGAAAAATTCATTTCATTACTTTATTTTACATTAACTTTTTCCGGGAATCCGCCAAAAAGGACAACTCCAACA
>NZ_RBAH01000053.1 GCF_003626695.1 Paenibacillus ginsengarvi | reverse complement strand
CTAAGATGGGAGTAGCTCATGTTGGGTTCTCCTGTGAAAAATGGTGTTGTGGTGACTTCCATTTTACACGAATCCATTCATGGGCTTCTTTGTTTTTAGCTGTCGCACTTCATATTACAATCCGTCAAATATAAAAAAGCCCGTCTTTGCGGCGAAAGACGGGCCGTTCGTATCGTATAAGCCTATTAATCTGAATGCTGCCGCTTGTTTGCGACTACCGGAACGTCCGGTACGATCGCGCCGAACCGTTCTAGCTGCTCGCGCAGCTCTGCGAGCGGAACGTCCCGTACCGAACAATTCCGCCCGGCCGCGATTGCCGCCGCCATCCCGGCCACCTGTCCGGTAGCCATACAGCTCGCCTGAACGCGGAACGCCGAATTGGCCATCCGGTCGCCCGAAACGCATCGTCCGGCCACGAGCAGATCGTCGCTGCCTTTCGGGATGAGCGCCCGGTACGGCAGTGTCGGCACAATGCCGGGAGCAAGCACCTTTTGCTCGATATGGTACCCGCTATGGTGATGCAGATCGATCGGGTAAAAGCTGTAGCATACCGCATCCGGCCATACGTAGCCGGAAACGTAACAATTCTCGTCGACCACGGCTTCCCCGTCGATGCGCCACGTTTCGCGAATGCCGCATTCGCCCGCCGCATAACGGACCTCGAGCCGCTCGCACCCCGGCACTCGGCGAAGCATCGTCACCGTATCGAGCAGTTGCCGCCGCGCCTTCACCTCCGCGAGCGTCCGCGTCTGTGATTCCGAGCCGTCGATATCCTGCACATGCATATTGATCCGGCCCGCCTTCAGGTCGTTATACATGTCGAAGCGGCTGCGGACCGCCTCCCCCGCCCGCAGCGCGTCCTCATATACCCGCTTCAGCTCGGCCGGATCGATCGCCGCCGGATCGTAACCGCCGATGTCGTTGATCAGTGTTCCCGGCTGAAGCTGTTCGCCCTTGCAACGCGGGTATCCCATCAAACCGGTCACATCGGCATCGCCGGTCGCATCGACCAACTTGCTCGCCTTGAACCATTTCAGCCCCGATTTGCCGACCAGCGCGACATACACGCCATCCTTGCCGCGCTGTACGGCAGCAGGCATCTCGTGCAGCCTGAGAGAAACGCCCGCTTCGAGACAGAGCCGGTCCAGCACGGCGCTGTATACAAACCGGTTCACCAAAATTTGATGCCTCCAGTGTCTGTCCGGTACGACGGAGAAGTCCGGCAGCGTCGCCCCGCCCAGCTCCGCGGTCCGCTCGATGATTTCCCAGCCGATGCCGCGAATAATCTGCTTGCCCCAGGCATGGAACAAGCCGGGGAAATTAACCGAAGCTACGGTCGTCGTTCCGCCGAGGATGCCGTTTTTCTCTACGAGCGCAGTTCGCTTGCCCGCGCGGGCCGCCTGAATGGCCGCCGTGCAGCCCGCCGATCCGCCGCCGAATACAATGATGTCATACTCCCCGTGAACGTCCTGCGCCGCCGGGATCGGGAGCGCTGCGGCACGCCCGCCGCTGTGCCCGCCATTCATTTGCGCACCGCCTCTTCCAGTGCCTTGTTCGCCTGCTCCTCGCTCACCCGAAGCGCCGTGTTCAGATCCATCTCGCCTTTCATCGCCTTGGACAAATTCGCGGAAAGCGGATTCAGCACCAAATTTTCGTACGTAGAGCGCGGCATCGGGGCCGCCGGCTTATTCGCATACAGCGCTTCGGCGATTTGCTTATCCTTGAAGGCGGTATCCGCCCCGTAAGCGTCCCGGACCGCCTTCGTTTTGACGACGGGAATAAAGCCCTTGCGCGATAGCGACATCTGGAATTCGTCCGATACTAAGTAATTCAGCACTTCCATGCCTTGATCCTTATATTTGCTGGAGCTGGACACGAACAGACCGTTCGGGTAAGGCTGCGAGCCGACCCCGGGCAGATCGCCGAATACCGGCAGGCTGACGATTCCCCAATTAAACGTGCTGAAGTCCGGCTGCAATTGCAAATAAAAGTTCATGACGAACATCGCCAAGTTTTTGTCCTTCATAAAGTTATCGTTCGTAATCGCTTTATTCGAAGATATCAAATACGGGCGGTAGCCGTCCGCCTCGGCCGGCTCGAGTATCGTCTTGTTTACGAGCTTGCGGTACGCGTCGGTATGGATGGCCGCCTTGCCGCTCGTTTCATTCACAAACGGCAGCGAATACGGGTTCATGGTCAGCATATGATTGATGGACACGCCGAGGCCGAGATACTGGACGCCGCCGTCGAAGCGGGTGAGCCTTTTGCCGAGCGTTATCGTCTCGTCCCACGTCATTCCGTTCTTCGGATAAGGAACCCCGAATTTGTCGAAAATGTCCTTGTTATAGTAGAGGACGAGCCCGCCGTCGTGAAGCGGAAACCCGTACAGCTTGCCTTTGTCGCTGAGCGCATCGAATACCGGCTGCTCGAACCGGCTCGTATCAATCTGATGCGACTTCATGAGTGGGGCGAGATCGTAGTTCAGCCTGTTATCGATCATATTGCCGCGCATGCCGCCGAGCGAATCGTGGACGAGATCGACCGGCTGGCCGGCCGCGATATGGTTTTGCAGCGTGTTTTTGGCCGACCCTTGAATATAGGTGAATTTGTACTTCGGAAATTTCGCCTTCAGCGCCGTGCCGAATCGTTCGTCCCATACTTCCTCCGTATTGCCCACCGCGCCGAAAATAACGAGCTCCGCCGGCTCGTCGGCATACGACTTCACGACCGCCCCCGGCGACGTCGGTTCTCCCTTGTCGTTCGCTCCCCCGCAAGCGGCGGTTACCAGGGCGATGGCAAGGCCCATGCCCGCTCCGACCGGTATTCGTCTGTTCATTTTCATGTTACGCTCCCCTTTTCTGTACAGGTTGAAGCAGGCCTGCTTCCTGGTTTTATTGTAGGAGAAAGCGCTTTACATTCACCATGCACTTTTGTAATCTAAACTATATACTAAAAATCGCCGTATCGGTAAATGGGCCGATTACAGGCGACGGGGCAGACGGGGAGAGGAAGCGAATGTCTTTTCCTTTATGCGGACATATCCCGCGGCTGACGTATTACCGGCATGTAGTCCGGCGCGAGCAGTTTTTTCAATACGAAAGCATTCAAACCGAATGGCTCGTCTTTGCGGTGGAGGACGGGTCGTTTTATTATGAAATCGAACATCGCAGCGCTACCGCTTCGTTCGGCGATCTTGTGTTTTGTCCGCCCGGTGTCGCCTTTCGCCGCGTCGTCATCTCCCCGGTCACCTTATTCGTGCTCCGCATGAACTGGGCCGACGATCTGGGCAACGAGCTCGATCCGCAACGGCTGGACGGGCTTCCCGTCGGGAAGGTGAGCTTGCGCGACACCGACAAGCTGACGGACGATTACGCCGCGATGAAGCGCCACAACTTCCTGGACGAGCGCTGGAGCATGATCCGCCGAAACCATCATTTGCACCATATATGGCTGCAGATCTGCGAGCAAACGGAACAGCTGCCGTCGGCGGAGCCGCCCCGTTCGTCCGATCCGCTGATCGAAAAAGCGACGCAGCTCATTCGGGAGCAAGCGTTCGAGCGGTTCAGCCTGCAAATGATCGCCGGCTCGCTCGGCGTCAGCCGTATGCAGCTGTGCCACAAGTTCCAGACGGAGCTCGGAACGACGCCGATCAAATACGCCACCGCGCTGCGTTTGGAAAAGGCGAAGAAGCTGCTCGTCGAGACGAACTTGACGCTGGATCAAATCTCCGAATGCTGCGGCTACCAGAACGGTTTTTACTTAAGCCGCGTGTTCAAAAACAACTGCGGCACGACGCCGAAGATGTACCGGCTTGAGCACCGGCTGTAAGGCTGCGAGACGTTCAAAGCTATAGAGGATACCCCGACTTATAGAAGGTCGGGGTTTTCTCTGTGACCATAGATGGAAGACGGCAATTTCTTTATAGTTTAGGTCAATTTGCGAAGAGTCTCGGGCGGGGCCCGCTATGTATAATCGAAATACGGGCAGCGGAAAGGAGGAGCAAAGAGCTAGGGCCGGGAGGCCGTAACGGACGGAATAGGTGCCGAGTTCAAGCGGAAATGCCAACGTATGAAGGCATGACGATGAAACAGTTTTTGTGAAAGCGGTATCAATAAGAGTTGTGCCAGACAGAAAAACTAAGGAGGGGTCCTATGAATGCAACGAAGAAACGCGCAGTAAATGGATCGGTCGCCATGTTGGCAATGGCGGCGATGCTCGGATGCTCGACGGGGACCGCTACGGAGAAAAGCGGCGATCCGTCCCGGCAGGAAAAAGAACAGCCGGGGAAGGCCGTTTCGGCTGCGGTGTCGACAGAGCCGGTTACCCTCACGATTTTTAACAGCAGTATGGGCGACGAGCTGATGAAAAGCGCGATCGTCGATCCGATCCAAGCGAAATACCCTTTTATGACCATCAACGTGGTCAAAAAAGAAAAAGGCTCCTATATGGAGGACTTGATCGCGGCCGGCTCGGTCCCGGATATCATTATGGGCGACAGCAGCGGAGATATTCCCGTATACAATGACTTGAACGTTCTCTATGACATGACGCCGCTGATCAAGAAGCTCGGTTTCAATCTAAGCTCCATTGACCCGGCCGTTATGGATGAAGTGAGAGCGTATACGGGAAACGCGCGAATACTCGCCATACCGCGTGGACATAACACAGCTGTCATCTATTACAATAAAGACATATTCGACAAGTTCGGCGTGCCGTATCCGAAAGACGGCATGACCTGGGACGAGGCGATCGATCTGTCGAAGAAGGTGACGCGGCTCGACGGCGGGGTGCAGTACCGGGGGCTCGATTTCGCGGAGCATATCCTGATCCCGTATAACCAGCTGTCGCTGCCTGCCATCGATGCCAAAACAATGAAGGCCGCAGTAAACAATGACAAATGGAGCCGTTTGTTCGCCACTCTGAAGCGCGTCTATGAAGCAGACGGCGCCAAGCCGGCACCCGCGGACTACGGCGGCCGGGCGAGCACCATCTTTTTGAAAGATAAAACGCTGGCCATGTTCGCCTCGACTCTTATGTTCGGAGCTTTGCCCGACGCGATCAAAAACGGACTTAATTGGGATGTCGTTACGCTGCCGTCTTTCCAGGAAGCGACGGGAAGAACGATCCAAATGTTCTCGCCTTTTCTAGGCATTTCACCAACGAGCAAATACAAAGATCAGGCGTTCATGGCAATCGCCCATATTTTGTCCGAGGACGTGCAGGTATCGGAAGCAAAGCTGGGCCGGCCCAGCGTACTCAGCACGGATCGCGTGAAGACGGAGTACGGAACGGCCAACGAACTGCTTAAGGGCAAAAATAAGGACGCCATCATCAAAAACAAATTTGCCGTGGCAAGACCATCAATTACGAAATATGACCCTGCCGCCTACAACATTTTGCGCAGCAAATTCAAAGAAGTCGTGCTGAACGACAAAGATATTAACACGGCGCTCATGGAAGCCGAAGAAGCGATCAACAAAGATTTGGAGCAGAAACAAGCGGCCAAATAACAGCGACCTTACAAAAAGCGGAGTCCGTTGCCATTAGGACGAATTCCGCTTTTTTCGCGTGATGCCGGATGGCGTTACCTGTTAATGGACCGTTTATAGCTTTGGCGATATTGCCTCGGCGTCATCCCTTCATATTGCTTGAACACGAGGCCGAAGTAGGAAAAGCTGCCATAGCCGACGCGGGTGCAAATCTCGCTAATGGACATGTCGGTAAAGACGAGTTCCTGCTTCGCCTGACGAATGCGGGCATACGTAATAAAGCGGCCGATTGTATCCCCTGTAGCTTTTTTGAACAAACGGCATAAGTAATAGGGGGTAATGTAAAACCTTTTGGCCAATTCCACGAGCAGGATGTTTTCTGCGTAATGGCTCGACAAGTAGTCGATGATATCATGGATGGTCGGGTTTTCTTCGGCGGTGTCCTTATTTGGAGGAGGGCGGTCGGAAAAACGGATGCGGTGAATGTCCTGAAGCAGCCGGGTCAGCAAAATACCGATCATATGCTGGAAGCCGGTATGACGCTCCGTGTATTCCGCATGGATCTGATGGAGCAGAGCATAAATTCGGGCATGCTTCTCCTCGGATAGGAGAAGGTGTCTGTTTTCGTTCTCGAGTTCTTTCCCGAACAAATCATGAACGAGTTGTTTCGTTTCGGGGATTAAACATTCGGGCAAAAAATTGATGACCGTCCGGGTGAACCGCCTTCCTATCGTCGGAGAAGCTCTATGGATTTGCCGGCCTTCGATCAAAATCAAATCGTTTCCTTGGAACGGATGCACGTAATCGTCGTTTATATAAGCACCCCAGCCTTCGTGAAGGAAAAACAACTCGTACCCGCGATGGAAGTGATAATTCATATGGAAATCCGTTTCCGAGAAGCGATATTTGATATAAACGGGCAGCTCATGAAGACGTGTATTTGTAAAATCATCCGCATAATCGTTTCGATCGCCTGATAACAAAACGTCACACCTCCGCTTCAAAAACAAAGGAGAACCTCCGGTCACTCGAAACGGTCGGCACCGCCAACGCGCGAGAGGAGGAAGTTCTCCCTTTATTTTATTCGCCAAACCGATATTCAATAAAACCATTCCGGCTCGATCAAAGCAAGGCACAAATCGAGACCCTTTCGCTTGAACGGCAGACTGCCGTCGCTGTGCATGAGCTGCGGGTCCTCCACTTTCGCGTACGTCAGCAGGGCGCCTCCCTTTTCCGTCATCCGGCAGTTCAGGTTCATATATTCGTACGGGCCGTTCTCGATATCTCCGATTTTGCGCCAGGTGCTCCCTCCGTCACGGGACAGCGCTGCCGACAGCGGCGTACGCAGCCCAAAGTGGTGTCTGGCCGGATCGTACTGGCTGCCGTTATAAAACAGCACGAGATCTCCGGTGGAAGGAATCGTTCTGAGACAGGTGCAGGATTCGGGAGCCGGTACGCTGGACGTTTGCGGCAGCGACCACGTCTCTCCGCGGTCCCCCGAATGGGACAGGAATACGGCTCCGAGCTGCGTCCGGATCGACATGATCAGCCTGCCGTCCGCAAGCTCGGCAACGGATGCTTCCATCGCCCCCCGCATCGGCAAATCGACCACGGAGTCCGCCTGCCGCCAGCTCCGCCCCTCATCGTCGCTTAGAAAGCAGCCGATCGTATTGTGCTGGCTACCTTGATGCCCGGTGCCGAAGTGAAACGGCAGCAGCAGGCGTCCGTCCGCGAGGACGTTCATATGATTCGCACCGCCTTGCAGCCATTGTCCCTCACTTCGCTCCCATACGCTTCCGGCTTCGCGCCATGTGAGGCCGTCGTCGGTCGAGCGGAACAAACACATGGTCGAGCTGCTGGCGCCATGATGGCCGCGAAGGCAGTGCAGCAGCAAATCGCCGGAAGGCAGCCTCGACATGCCGGGCGCCTGTACGTTATGATCTCCCGGCAAAACGTCGACGAGCATCTTTTCCTCGCCCCAGCTTCTTCCGCCGTCCCGGGACATTTTCGAGTAAATGCGGCAAAGACCGAAATCGCTTCCTCCACCCGGACTGTCCTCGTACTTATGCCAAACGAGCAGCAGCCGGCCGTCACTCAGCGGCATGATGCTGGCCGTATCGTTTCGCGGATTGCCCGCCCCCGCTTCGGCTACCGTTACATATTCGATCATGGTCCCTTCCTCCTTAGTTCCAGATTATATTCACGCAGACCGTTCCGTCGCTGCGCCGCCGATGCCGAGAATGGCGAATTGCCGTGCAAATGCGCCAATATGCGCCCGCTCTTCGTCCGTCAACTGCTGGAGCGGCTTGCGCGGCAAACCGACGTCGATTCCTTGCAGACGCAATATTTCTTTCTCGAAGGCAATGAAGTCGTATTTCAGCAGTTCGGCAATAACGCGGTTCGCCTGCGCTTGCAAACTCCGCGCCTCGCCGACGGCTCCTGCCCGGAATGTCCGGTACAGTTCCACGAACAATTCCGGCATCATGTTGTACGTGCTGCCGATGGCGCCGCAGCAGCCTACCGCAAGGCCCGCCAGCAAGCATTCATCCGGTCCGTTGAACACGCGGAAATCCGGTCCGCACGCTTCGATCAGCTGCTGCAGCTCGAACGTGTCTTTAGCCGTATACTTGACGCCGACGATTTTGTCCGATGCAGCGAGCTGCTCGTAAAATCGGACGGAACTATGAACGCCCGTCAAGTCGGGAATATGGTACAGGATTAGCGGAATATCCGCCGCCATCGCAATATCGAGATAGTGGCCGCGAACCTGCTCCTGGCCGTGCTTATAATAAAACGGGGCGACCGACGATACCGCGTCGGCTCCTACGCGCTCCGCGTATTTCGCCAGCCTGATGCAGGTCGCCGTATCGAGCGCTCCGACATGGGCGATAACGGGAACGGCTCCCTGAACTTCGTCAACGACAATGTCCAGAAACCGCTCGCGCTCCTCGCTCGATTGCAGCAAGCCTTCGCCTGTACTTCCCCCTGCATAAAAGCCGTTAACGCCCTTCTCCAGCAAATGCCGGACCAGCCTGCGGGTCGCCTGCTCGCTTATGGCTCCCGATGGGTCGTACGGCGTCAGGAGCGCCGGAATAATGCCGTGAAATGAATCGACTGACAACATGCTGTCACCTGTCCTATCCGTTTGTATGTTTCTCTTTAGTCGGAAACGTCTTACCATTCTCCGCTATTGCCGTAAGCTTGCTTGGCTCGGATGCCGAATCGGCTGCCTGCGTTGTCGATAGCCTCAAGAAGTTCCCGAACGGACACGCCGGACGAACTTCTCGCCGCGGGAATCAGCGTATCGCATTCATTGTCGTCCATGAAGCGGGCGGCGTTCAGCAAGCGGCGCTCGTCTTCCTGCGGAATAGCTATGAAACCGTGCTTATCCGCATGAATGAGCTGACCCGGCCGGACCGTACAGCCGAATACTTCCACGTCGCAACCCCAGCGGACCGGCGTGCTGTACGCATGACCGACGCATAATCGACGGGCGAGCGCCTTGAAGCCGGCGTTCGTCATTTCGTCGAGGTCGCGGATCGCCCCGTCGGTGATCGTGCCGACGCAGCCCAGGGCGCGGTGAATATTGCTGTTCACTTCCCCCCAGAACGCACCGATCACACGGGGAGCGTCCAAATCTTGAACGACGACGATTTTGGGGCCGGGCACGCCGGCCACATATTGTCTGTATTCGCTCCATGCTGTCGGGTTATTTTTCGCATGGGCCGGGTTCCCCGGTTCGATCTGCACCGTTACCGCATAACCGACCATCGGTCCCATTTGCGGCATATAATCCCGCGTCTCTTCCGAGTTGAACCCTTTCGTAATGTCATGCTTCGTAATGGCTTCCCAGCCGTTATAGACGGTCGGCGTATTCCATCTTTTCAGCTTCAACAATTCGCTATGGCTTAATCGCAGCTCGTTCATTTATTGCTTCTTCCTGGCCGCTACGGCCTGATTCAATTTTTCCTCAGCCGTGCGTAGTGCGGTCGCGACATCGCTCTCGCCGAGCAGGACCTTCGCCAACTCCCCTGCCGGGAACAAATACGGGTTCAGGCTGATCAGTTCCGGATTCATCTTCGCAGCAGCCGATGGCTTATTATAGAAGTAAGCATAGTTGTTTTTGTCTTTTAATTTCGGGTTGTTTTGCATGTACGTTTGTTGAATTTCTTTGCTTTGCAGTGCCGTTGACCGCCCATCCTTGGACGCATTTAGCTGATATTCATCGGATGTCAGGAACGCGACGACTTGGAACACGTCATCTTTATACTTACTCGTATTGGTTGGCAGCAAATATCTTGCGGCCGACTTGGTTCCGGTTTGCGGCGCCTCTTTGTAAGTAGGAAGGGCCACATAATCGAAGCTGATCGCTTTATCCGCGGCCGCAGCCGCTCCCCCTCCAACCGTCATCGCTACGGTTCCGGTCAGGAAATCGCCTTCCTGCACCTTGTCCGGAAGACTGTCTGCCGTCAATCCGTTGCCCGGAATTTCATAGAAACGCTTAATATTGTTAAACACCATTTTCCAGGCGTCCGTTTGAATCACCGCTTTATCGCTGGCATCCAATACCGGCAAGCTCAGTTGGTTGTTGATGACGAAAATATTCGACCAGTTGGCGCTGAATCCCCGGTACTGGATACCGCCCTCGATCCGTGTCAACCGTTTGGCCAGCTCGTATGCGTCGTCCCAGATCATGCCGTCCTTCGGATAGGAGACACCGAATTTGTCGAACAGATCCTTGTTATAGTAAAGGACGTAGCCCAGCGAGGCATTCTGATAAGGAATCGCAAATACGCGCTGATCGGATGTCATATCCTTCATCGACTGGATCGCTCTCGGCTCCAACTTGCTTAGATCGTAGTTGTATTTCTTGATCAGCTCGTTCAAGTTTTGATCCAGCTTCATGTCCAGGAACATCGGCAGGTTGACCGTCGCGGTCATGTAAACATCCAGCTGCGTTCCGGCGCTGACCAGATCTTTCAGCTCCGTTCCTTTACCCGGCGTAATAAATTTCGCCGTAATATGCGGGAACTTGTCGTGGATCGGCTTGCCGAACTGCGCTTCAAATTCGGCTTCTGTGAGCGGAATGCCGGAAAACACGATTTCAATCGGTTTATCGTTTGCTTTGGCGGCTTGCGGCTCCCCGCTGTTCCCCGACTTGCTGCCGCAGCCCGTCAAAGAAGCGGCCGCCAGCAAAAATGCGATAGACAATACTATATGTTTTATCATAGTCGAACCCCCGTGTTTCGAATGATTTATCTGGAATACCCTACAAGCCGTACCGTCTTGGTTACGCCGCCCGGCAGGGACGATTTGGCATACACCGTTACGGAAACGAGAACCGTGCCGTCTTTAATGAAGCCCGCGATGTCGTCATCCGTTAACCATTCCTCCCCCGCCGCCGCCGCCGATTTTTCCATGATGACGTTCGTGGAATCGCTATACTCGCAGCGAAATTTTACCGTATCGGTTTGACCCGGACCGAACGTTCCGTCCCAGCCGATTTTTACTTTCGCAAGTTCGATGCCGGAAAAGCCTGCCGCCGGCGCAACCGTTAGCGCCGCTCCGTACGTATGAGCCGGTCCGTCCGCGGGTGACAGCGCGGCATGCAGCCCCAGACTTCCCCGGTTTTGCACCCAATCCGAGCCGCTAGACGTACCTGTTGCCGTGTACACGGTTTTATGCGCCGTATCGATATACTGTTCGCCGACGTAATGGGGCGCGAACGCGGGGGCGGCGGCGCCTTGCAGCGTAAATTCCTGCTGTGCCGGCAGTCCTGACGGAACGGGCCTGTAGTCGTACCATGCGGTCCCCTTCACCAGCAAAGCGTACTCGATCTCGATCGCATCTCCTGCCGTCGTTCCCGGATGAATCAGCACATCGACACTTTCATTCGCCGCGGCGCCGGTCAGATCCAGCTTGCAGAAGCCGTCCTGATCGAAAAGAGGCGTATATTCCACGGCATTCGTTTTCCCGGCGTTCCGCTTCCTCACAAGCAATCCTGAACGCGGATTCGGATTCGCAGCCTTTACGACAACCCGATAACTCCCCGCTTCGGTCAACGTGCAGCTTTGGACAATGCCGTCGTTTCTGGGATAAGCGTCTACCGTTGCCAGTTTCATATTGCCGTTCGGCAAGTAATACACCGTCATCGTTCCCCCAGTTTTGTGCCAATACAGCGGGATGTCGTCCGAACCGGTCCCTTTTACGAAATTGCTTCCGTTTTGAAGCATATTTTTTTTCGGATACGGAACCGACTTATTAAAACTGGAGGAGCCGGAAAAAATTTTCCCGTCAACGATGTTGTACCCTGCGGGGCTCGTCAATCCTTTCCCCACACCGAACATGTCCAGGTTGGACAACAGCAGCCGAATGTTGGAGTTGCCGACGAACGTAATTCCGTAGTCGGGCCGCGTTAGCGACGAATGCCTGGCCAGATTGACAAGCGAGACCGCCACATTGCTTACCATGCAGGGTGTAATAATCGTCTTGACGGGATTGTTCAGTCTTAGCAATCCGCCATAGGCAGAGTCGTCCGAATAGCCGGTGTAAACGACACCGTTGTTGATTCTTATGCCCGGTCCGGAGTTGGCCTCAATATCGAACGCTTGTCCCGTGATATCCAGCCAAAAATCGCTGACCGTAATCGATCGGGCTCCGCCTTGATTCAGCTTGACCTTGACGGAAGTCCGGTAAAAGATCGTATGAAAATTGGAAATATTCACTCCGTCATATTCTTCGATGTAGATGCCGATGCTGTCGGGATTTCCAGTATTGAGCCACAGGAGAGCATCGGGCGGGCGAACCACGTTCGGATTCAGATGGATGTTGTTCAAATAGGCGACGTCTCCGCCATTATACAGCTGAATGGCCGTTCCGAAGCTATAGCCAAACAGGCTATCGATCCTGATTCGCTCGCCCGTTCCTTTGAAGAAATGATAGGCGCCGAAAAAGTTCACATTGACAAGATTACATCCGGCCTTCGCGTCGATCGTAAGCGGGAAACGAATAATGTTGCTCAGAGAGGTCGAGAACACGCTCTGGTTGGGATAAAATAGTTCGACTCCCTCTATGGTGCTGTTTCGTTCCATGACAAAGGTAGGTGCGGTCATATTGGCCGGGTCAATCAAAAACTTCGTATCGTGCTCGACATACATTCGATTCGGACCGTTGGTCGTCGCTGTTGCCGGGCCTTGGGTGAAGCCTCTCTTCGTCCCTACGATGGCCGTGTCCTGCGGCAGGATGATTTGCCCCGTAAGCTTGTAGCTTTTCCTTGCGCAGCATACTTTGGCGCCGGGCTCGGAGCTCAGAGCGTAATTGAAAGCCGGTGCCCAATCGATGATGATGCCGTTCTCGTCTCTTGTTGCGTAGCTCTCGAATTCATCGACGCTGATCCAAGTAATTCTGTGCGTCAGGGTGTCAACCTGTTCCCAATCTTCGGGCGTTCCGTTCGGGTTGTAAACCTGGTTCGTAACCGTCGCTTCCGCCTGAACGGATTGGAGAAAGCCTCCGGTAGCGATGGCAGCGCCCGCGATGCCGAAAGAAGCGAGCAGCGCCCTTCGGCTTATTTGATCCTCCGCATCCGCTACGGGGGTTGTGTCGTCAAGCTTTTTAGGATCGGGTTGATGATTCATCGCTCGTTTCCTCCGCTATACATGGAATTGGCGAAACCTTTCGATGAAACGGCAGTCGCCTTTTGGCGTCAGTCGCTGCATCGTCCCTGATGCTTCTTCTTGGCGGCTACAGTCTGATTTCTCTCTTCGGCAGGGCGCAAAGCCGATGCGATCATTTGGAACGCCTGCTTTCGTAGTTACGAACTTGGAGTGATTTTCATTTACAAGAAACGCCACATGTGATAAAATTCACAAATAAATTCGTGCTCTGAAGCTGCTCGCTCCCTCCTTCCGCCGCAAACCGTTTGTTTGATATACTGATGTTGGTTAAAGCGCTTACCTTGCCTCTATCATACCCGCGTGCTTCGATTTTAGCGTCCAATAATTTTACGATTCCTCTCATTTTTTTCGTTATTGTTTTTTTCACGACTGCAAGCCTACGGCAAAAGGCCGATAAAGTCAGGAGGTCTGGTCATGCCGCCCGTCATTCCGCCGGTGCTAACCGATTATCCGAACATGGACCGGTTTCCATTCTACATTATTAAAAAAGTAAACAACAACATACCGCCCCACCGGCACGACTTTCTGGAACTCAGTCTCGTCGTCGAAGGAACCGGCACTGAAACGGTAAACGGCGTGAAGCATCGCCTGGGACCGGGAACGATCACCTTCCTTCTGCCGTACCAAATTCACGACATCCGCGCCGACGCAGGCTCGAATCTGCTGCTGCACGTGTGCAATTTCGATATGGGGATACTGCTAAACGCGCCAGACCGCGAACTCGGACATTGCTTGCTGCATGCAGGCGATACGGAGGCGGCTCCGTTTGTCCGCTCCGAGGCGGAGCAACACCGGGACCTGCTCGCCCTGTTCGATCGGATGCAGCACGAATACAACAAGGACGAGCCCTGGAAGAAGCTCATCCTGACATCCATGTTATTCGAGGCGCTGGCCCGGTTCGACCGGCTTCGTCTGGAGAAACGCTCCGCTCCGGCCGAAGCCGGCCGGAAACCGGAGACGTCCGCCATCTGGGAAATCGTTCATTACATTCATCAGCATTATCAGGAGCCGCTTACGCTGGCCGATCTTGCCCGGCTGTTTCATTTTAGCGTGCCGAATTTGAGCAAGCAGCTTAAGCACCATCTCGGAACGAGCTTCGTCGATTTCGTCCACGAGCTTAGAATCCGTCAGGCTTGCAGCCTGCTTCGCTCGAGCGACATGACGATTACGGATATTGCGCTGGAAGCCGGTTTCCGCTCGTTCGCCAGCTTTTCGCGCGTATTCGGCGATATGAAAGGCATCTCTCCTTCGGCTTATCGGAAACGATGGTCAGGCAGGCTTCAGGAGGACGAATAACACGTCCGGCAGCCGGCGTTTTCCCGACACTACCTTTCTGACAGGACCGCATGAAGTCCGTTTTTGTGGTACTATGGAAGTTGACCAGAAGCGGCGGGAGCGTTATTTTCCGCCGACTTTTTTACCGGGGGACGCACGATTGAAAACATTGATTATCGCCGAAAAGCCGGACATGGGCCGCAACATTGCCGCCGCGATCGAGCCGAAGGCCGTCAATAAACGCACGCATCTGGAGGGCTCGCAATACATCATCACGTGGGCGATCGGGCATCTGATTGGACTCGCGGAGCCCGATCTGTACGATGACAAATACAAAAAATGGAACTTTACCGATTTGCCGATTATTCCCGACTCGTTCAAGCTGCTGCCGAATCCGCGAACGAAAGACCAGCTTAAGGTAATCGCCGGACTCGCCAAAGAATGCCGCGACATCGTCAACGCCTGCGACGCCGGGCGCGAAGGGCAGCTCATCTTCGCCTATATCCAGCAGCATCTGAAGCTGCGCCAGCCGGTCAGGCGGCTGTGGATCTCCGACCTCACGCCGGAGACGATCCGCCGCGGCTTCGCGGAGCTGAAGGACGGCAGCGCGTACGAGCCCTTGACGAAGGCCGCCCGGGCGAGAAGCGAAGCGGACTGGCTGATCGGCATGAACGGCTCGCGCGCGTTTACGACGAAGCATGGCGAGCTGTTGTCGGTCGGACGCGTGCAGACGCCGGTGCTGGCGCTGCTGCATGACCGGCAAAAGCAGATCGAGCAGTTTTCCTCCGTCAAGTTTTATGAGGTGGAAGCGTATTTCGATCAGCGCGAGACCGCCTATCGCGGGCTGTGGCAGGGAGACCGGCTGACCGACAAGGAGAAGGCGGAGGCTATCGCCGCCAAGGTGAAGGGCAAGCCGGGGCACATCTTAAGCTACGAGATTAAGGACACGAAGGAGTATCCGTTTCGGCTGTACGACTTGACGCTGCTGCAGCGGGACGCGAACGCCCGGTTCGGCTTCTCCGCCAAAAAAACGCTCGATATCGCGCAAGCGCTCTACGAGAAGCATAAGGTTATCTCGTACCCGCGGACGAACTCGAACTACGTGAACGAGCAAAACATTCCCGAGATGCACCGGGCGCTGGACGCCCTGAAGGGAACGCCGTACGAAACGCTGGCGGCGGGCGCGAACAAGCAGCTCGTGCACAAAAACAACAAAGCCGTGTGCAATCCGGCCAAGGTTGAGGACCACCACGCCATTTTGCCGACGGGCAAACGGGCGGGCTCGCTCTCGCCCGAGGAGCAGAAGGTATACGATTTGATCATTCGCCGGTTTTTGTCGCAGTATTACCCGCCGGCCGAATATAAGATGCATACGGTGCTAACCGAGGTTGAACGGGAGAAGTTCAAGACGACCATCAAGCAACTGCTAAGTCTCGGCTGGAAAATCATTTACGAGAACGACAAAAGCGCGCCGAAGGACACGAGCAAAAAATCCGGCGGCAAACCGGCGGAAGGCAAGGAAGGTCCGGACGGCGACGGACCGAGCGAGCCCGAGGAGGAGCTTGTCGATACGCCGTTCACGCTTGCGCTGGACGAGCCGGTGCACTGCCGTGATTCGGCGGCGAAGGAGAAGGAAACGCAGCCGCCGAAGCCATATACGGAAGGTACGCTGCTGAAGGCGATGGAAAGCGCGGGCAAGCAGCTTGAGAACGAGGAGCTACGCGACGCGATGAAGGATTCCGGCCTCGGCACGCCCGCGACGCGGGCCGCGATTATCGAGCGGCTGAAAAACGTCGGCTATGTGACGATGCAGGGCAAGCGGATCGCGATTACGCAGAAGGGCCGTTCCGCCGTGGAGCTGATCCGCGGCGCGGGCGTCGAACTGCTGACGTCCCCGGAGATGACCGGGCAGTGGGAACGGCGGCTGAACGAAATATCCCGGGGGCAAGCGTCCGACGCGACGTTTATGGAGAACGTGAAGAAGTTCACGCGCTCCATCGTCGAGAAGGTGAGCGTCCAGCCTCGCGCGGCCAAGACGCTGTTCGAGTCCGCGCAAGCGGACGCCGCCGAAGCCGGCGGCAAAGGCAAGTCACGCGGCGGCTCACGGAGCGGCGGGACGCGAACGCGCGGCAGCACGCGAACAGGCGACGCCGCTGCGAGCCGTGCAAGCGGGACGCGGGCTAGTGGCGCAGCAGCGGCGAACAGCGCTAGCGGGGACCGCGAGGTGATCGCGAGCTGCCCGCGCGAGGGCTGCGGGGGCCACATTTTTATGGGGAACAAAGGTTATGGCTGCAGCAACTACAAGCTCGGCTGCAAATTCGTTATCTGGAAGGAAAGCCTCGGCAAAACGCTAACTCCCGCGATGATCAAAAGCTTGATCGAAAAAGGACGCACGAACAAGCTGAAGCTGATCGACCGCTCGGGTTCGCCGATCGAGGGTCGTATTGTGCTTAAAGACCGGAATCTGGGGCAAGTGGAGATCGAGACGGTAACTTAGTGGCCCTACTCCCTACTTGACGTACCTGAATTCTGTTAAAAAAAAAGCAGGCATTTAGCGAAACGCGTCCCTTATGTCGGAAATAACGACATGATGGAACTGCGTTCCGCTAAAAATGCCCGTCCACGTCTCAAATAGCGGCAATTCGACAAACCTTTTTATTTTTTAACCACAGGCACCCTGCCAGCTTCCACCGCGAAATAATTCCACGGTTTGCCTTGATAAACCTCGTTGACTGACCATTCGCGATCGTCTTTTGCGGCACTTTTTTGCTTATTAAAACGCCCGTCAGACTTGAGTCTGCCCCAAAATTCAGCTTTTTCCTTTTGCATGGCCGGCATGTCTTGAAAATTCGAATCCATTGAAAAACCGTGACGACTCCTCACGGCTTAAGCCGTGGGCTTCTCGAATCATCGAGACTCGTAACCTCTATAGTCCTACACCGGATTTGCGGTTACCAAGGCAGTTGTCTTCACGTTCGGTCTATTATGATTATCGCCCCACTCGCACATGACTTCCAAGACAGGAATCAACGTCTTTCCATATTCGCTTAGCGCATATTCCACTTTAGGAGGGACCGACGGATAAATCGTACGTGTCACCAACCTGTCGTTCTCCAACTCTCGTAGATGCTGCGCCAGCATCTTCTGGGTTACCTCGGGAATCAATTTCTCCAGCTCATTGAACCTTTTCGTGGAATCCAGCAAATGCCATAAAATCAAAGGCTTCCACTTCCCGCCTACTACTCGAATCAACGTCTCGATCGGGCATTTCCTTTCCTCCCCGGCCTCCGCGCGAACAAACATGATATCCCTCCCTGCCCATACTTACTTTTAAGTGAGTATCCTACATCATAGTGGGTTCTTAACAAGATTTTAGAACGATGCTAAGCTTGAGTCAACCCAAGCTAAATGTTGAAGGAACCATATAGAAGGAGGAAAAAACGATGAAAATCATTGTATTCGGGGCAACGGGAAATACGGGAAGAAGAGTGCTCGCCCAAGGGGTTAAGATGGGGCATGAAATGACCGCATTTGTGCGAAGTCCTGAGAAGCTTTATGAACAACAAAGCGAGCATACTGCACAACATGTAAAGGTGATCGCGCGGGATATTCTGGACCCGGCAAGCGTTCGCGAGGCTCTCTCGCACCAAGACGCTGCTATTCTTGCAGCGGGAACTGCGGCCCAAGGAGAACAATTCGTTCGGATCGTCGATAACCTTGTAAGTCAATGCGAAAGCCAGTCCAGTTTCTCCGGGCGGGTATGGTTAATGGGAGGCGCGGGTCTGTTGGATATTCCATATACCGATCTCATCGGCAACAATTTGCCCGGCTTCCCGCCTACGTACCAGAATCATAATCGGAATCTCGAACGACTGCGCAAGACTCAGCTCGATTGGTCCATCATGTGTCCAGGAACGATGGTTGAATCGGTAGAGCATCCGAAGCCTGCTCGACTGCATGTGACAACGGAAACCTTGCCCGTGCCTATTCTGGAGGCGATAAAGGAGTTTTCCGAGGCCGATATAGCCGGTCACTTGTTCAGCCGGTTTCAAGAGCTGGATGTCGCTTATGACGACGTGGCGACTTGTATGCTGAACCATCTCGAGCTTGCAGGGCCGTTCAAAAGGAAAAGGGTCGGTCTCGCCTATCGAAGCGATATTCCGGTGAGCTGAGGAGGGTGAAGGAAATGAATGGTTTGTTTGGATTGCTGCTCATTTTGCATATATTGGCTTCGATTGCTGTAATCGGCCCTGCTTTCTTGGTGCCTGTCATCCGCAGATCCGCCAGAACCGCTGGCCAGCTGCGCTTTGCTTTCAGTATAACGTCCAAGCTTGCCATATTTCCTAAAATGGGCGGAGCCGTACTTATTCTTACCGGGATTTGGCTTATGATCCTAACCAAGATGGGGCTATCCCAAATGTGGCTGAATCTATCCATCCTGCTAGCACTGCTCATGGTAGCGACGATCGGCGGATTAATCGAACCGCGGATGAAAAAGGTTATGCAGATCGTTTCTGAAGCTCAAGGCCAAAGGGATGAAGTTCCTGCCGAGTTTGTACGGGCGATGAAAAAGATCGCGCCGCTCGAGTCGACGGCACAGTTTCTGATGATTGCCATAACCGTGCTTATGGTCGTTAAGCCCTTTTAATATCTACGTAATTTTATTACGTAAAACGATCGTATTACGACGATATGAATCGTTTGGAAGTAATTAGTAATTTTTGATACAATAAATATGAAGATGATCCTGTAATAAATGTGTACACCTAAGGAGATAAAACTATGGCACAAAACAAATTATTAAGAATGGACAATGTTGGCATCGTTGTAGAATCCCTTGATGACGCAATCTCTTTCTTCGAGGAGATCGGCTTGAAGCTCGAAGGGCGAGCTACTGTCGAAGGTGAATGGGCTGGCCGCGTAACCGGGCTGGGTTCACAGTGTGTAGAGATCGCTATGATGGTTACCCCAGATGGCCACAGCCGACTTGAGCTTTCGCGATTCCTCACCCCACCTACTATATCGGATCACCGAACTGCTCCTGTCAATGCCCTCGGTTATCTGCGCGTCATGTTCGCCGTTGAAGACATTGACGAAATGGTATCCAGACTCACTAAGCATGGTGCTCAGCTCGTTGGCGAAGTGGTTCAGTACGAGAACTCGTATCGGCTCTGCTACATACGTGGAAAGGAAGGACTTCTAATCGGTTTGGCGGAACAACTCGGCAATAAATAAATGACGTTTAACCAAATGAAAGGGCCTTAACTAACGAGAATGTTAGTTGAATGACAACAGCGGCAGTCTAAGACTTTATTGTTCAAGTCTTGGTCCGCCGCTGCTTCATTTACTGGCTGAAACTTATTTTTCATAAGCTGACGATTCTTCTATTCAAACCGCGTTAAATCAACGACTCCAGTCTCCAATCCTTGCATCTCACCGAACTTCAGTCCCTCCCCCGTTAACCCGGGCGGCAGCTTGCCTCGTCGACATCCCCAGGGCTACAGCCCGCTTCCTTTTCGAGTTTCGGCATATGCTGATACAACGATAAGGAAGGAAGAGAGCCCCAATGAACACTCACATCAAACCGAAGCCGCGGAAGTCCGTGTATCCGACCGCAAGCGATATCGCCAAAACGGCGGAGACGATGATTCCGTTCTACCGAAAAATAACGTGCGACGCGATATATGGTCGGAGATGGGCCGCCGCCGTCAAAAGCGCCAATCTCGGCGCAATGCTCCGGCTGTTCCGGCAAGCGGTGCCGCTGCGCAATCCGGCGCTGGCGACGAACGGCATCGGCTACTTTCTTGACGTGTTATTTCCGGCGCCGCTATACGTGTACACAAACGGCACGTCACTGCGGCCGGGCACGACGCAATTCCGGTTCAGCGCGAAGGCACATCGTTTGATCGCGGCCGCCATCTTGCCGCTCTACCGTGCGATCGTAGGCAGCAAACCGTTCGCCTCGGCCCTCGCAGAAGCGATTCGGCGGAGCGATCAGTCTATCGTCGAACGGCTCGTCCGCAGCCGTGTTTCTTCACGTTATTTATATTCGATCACATTAACGGAAGCGGGGTTCGCGATGGGTTTTCGCATACCGGGCGTCCGATTCACCTACTACAACGAATTTTTCCGCGAATACACGGGCTGAGATTTTAAAACATTTGTAAGAAAAACTTCTAATCGAAGCCTTTCGATGATGTACATTCGTGTTTTAGCGGAAGTTTTTCTTGGTACAGAAACTCGCACTTCGCTTTAATACTTTAGCGAAGTTAAACTTTCTATCCTGAAAATTAATCGGGTGGGAGAACGCCGCTTGGAGGGTATTGTCTTTGCGCAATCCTCCGGATACGCACGTTTTTGGCAATAGGAAACCAACCCCCCTGAA
>NZ_RBAH01000052.1 GCF_003626695.1 Paenibacillus ginsengarvi | reverse complement strand
TTCGTCCAAAGAAAGTAAAGAAAGGTATTTACCAATGACGGTCACATCTGATATGTTATCCATGAGGGTCTCCTTTGTATGAAGGTATGGATAACACGCCTACCTTTTTACAATAGGAGATTTTTTTATTTGGGCCATGAAAACACATCATAATTTAACAGATATAGTAAATACAAGAGATTGTATTTTTCATGTTAACTTCTTTGCAACGCTAGTGTCTTTGAGGCGTCTTATCCTACCTTTACTTGGGCCGTGCGCAGGCATAGCGGTCTTTTGAGACGCTTATTTCGTGACGAAATCGCTTTTGGAGCCATATACACCGGCTATAAGAGGCTCAAAAACACCCCCTATTTTTCCAAAAAAACTAATTCCCGGTGAGATAGAAGTCTCAAAAGACTTCTATTTGTAAACCGCCTGCATATGGCGGTAGGCGGGACAAGCCCATCGCAAAAAAACAGAGTCAGTGAAACTGACTTCTGATCCGCCCCGCTACTTCCCTGCAAAAGCAGGTACACAAAAAGGCTGGACAGAAAACTTTACGTTTTCTCGTCCAGCCTTTTTATTTTGGGGACTTATTGGACAGCCCTCTGTTTTCATACGCTGTTTTCGCTCTATTCCTCATCAGTGTCGGCAAGAGCCCTTGTCCTGCGCAGCAGCCTCATTCCGTTGGCAATGACGATGAGCGAACTGCCCGTATCGGCGAGCACCGCCATCCACAGCGTCGAGCTGCCGGTAAAGATAAGCAGCAGGAACACCGCCTTGACGATCAGCGAGAACGCAATATTTTGCTTGATGATCCTCAGCGCTTTTCGGCTGAGCCGGACCGCATACGGCAGCTTCGACAAATCGTCGGCCATCAACGCCACATCCGCGGTCTCCAGCGCCGTGTCCGTACCGGCCGCTCCCATCGCAATGCCTACGGTTGCCGTCGCAAGAGCCGGAGCATCGTTGACGCCGTCTCCGACCATAGCGGTTCCCCGCTCCGTCCGCATCATCTCCTGCATAGCGGACACTTTATCTCCCGGTAAAAGCTCGGCTTTGTATGTGATGCCGCCCAGCTTATCGGACACTGCCTTCGCCGTCCCTTGATTATCGCCGGTCAGCATGACGATATTGCGCACGCCGGACGAACGAAGCTGGCCTATAACCGACTTGGCATTGTCGCGAACCTGATCGGCCACCGTAATCATGCCGATTACGGTATCGCCTCCTCCGAGCAGCATGACCGTTTGCCCCTCTTGCTCGCTTGCTCCGATCGCGCTCTGAACCGATTCCAGGGAAACGCCAAGCGACGTCTGGAACCATTTCGGCTTGCCGATGTAATACATCTGTCCGTCAAAGCTCGCCTGCGCCCCGTTTCCCGTTGTGGATACGAAATCTGCGCCACGGCGGAACGGAACGCCTTCCGATTCGGCCTTGCGCACGATCGCCTGGGCGAGCGGATGCTCGGAATGGATCTCGATGCCCGCCGCGAGAGCGAGTACGCCAGAAGCGTCGTCGCCGCGGAACGATACGACCCGTGTTACCTGCGGAACTCCCGCCGTTAAGGTGCCTGTTTTATCGAAAGCAATCGCAGTGATCGCGCCCAGCCTCTCGAGGTGGGCACCGCCTTTGATCAGAACTCCGTTTCTCGCTGCATTGCCGATAGCCGCGACAATGGAAACCGGCGTCGATATAACCAGAGCGCACGGGCACGACACAACGAGCATCATGAGCGCGCGGTAAAACCATACTTCGAACGGCTGCCCCAGCGCCAGCGGCGGAATCAGCGCGATTCCAACCGCAATGGCGATAACCGCAGGCGTATAATATTTGGCGAATAGATCGACGAACCGCTGGGAGGGCGCCTTCTGGGCCTGAGCCTCTTCGACCATATGAATGATGCGGGAAAGCGTATTGTCCCCGGCCAGCTTCGTCACCCGAACCTCGAGCGATCCTTGCTCGTTGATCGTACCCGCGTATACTTCGTCTCCTTGATGCTTCTCGACCGGAATCGATTCTCCGGTTATGGGCGCCTGATTGACGGCAGATTGACCGGCTTCGATGACGCCGTCCATGGCGATCTTCTCGCCCGGCTTCACAAGAATCGTATCCCCGATCCGCAGTTGCTCGACCGGTACATGCAGCTCTTCTCCATCCCGGCGAACGAGCGCTGTCTTCGGCGCCAGATCCATCAGCCCGCGAATCGACCTTCTGGTTCGATCCATCGTATAAGCTTCCAGCGTTTCGCCAAGCGAAAACAGAAACACGACGGCTGCGCCTTCGCTCCACTCGCCGATCAGCGCCGCCCCGACCGCAGCGATCGTCATCAGGAAATCCATGCCGACCGTTCTGGCTTTTAAGCCGTACAGGCCGCTTTTGGCAATCCGGTAGCCGCCGACGGCAATACTTACAGCATACAGAACAACAGCCAGCCGCTCCGTCAAAATGCCAGTTCCTTCGCCTGCCCATGCCGCCGCAAACAACAGTCCCGCCAGCGCAGTCGGCACTACCTTTTTGTTTCGTTTCCATAAGGGCTGCTCGGCTGCTTGCGAACGGATGCCTTGCTCCTCCGCAGCCGTATATCCGGCCATCTTCACAGCATTGACGATTCCCACGACCGCGCTGCCGTCATGCTCGACTGTCATTTTCGCCGCGCCGAAGTTAACGCTGACCCGCGTTACCGCAGGCAGGACGCCGATTTTCTTTTCCAGCTTTTGAGCGCAGTCCGCGCAATCCATCCCTTCGATCCGGAAGACGCTTTGGATCGGCGCAGAGCCGCTGTCGCTCACGTCGTAGCCCAGATTGCGGATTTGCCCCACAATACGGTCATACCCGCATTTCGTTTCGTCGTAGCGGATATTCATTTTGGATGTGGCGAACGTAACCTCGGCATGCGTTACGCCCTCCAGGCCGGCTACCGCTTTCTCCAGCTTGGATGCGCAGTCGCCGCAATGAAGCCCGGTCAACATGACGGTCTGACTCGTTGGCGCCGCCGGATGATCGTGGCCGTGGCCGTGATCGTGACTATGATCGCAGCAGCTATGACTCGCGTGATCGGAATCATGATCATGTCCGCCGCCATGTTGGCTGTGTGCGTGATGGTCATGATCGTGCCCGTGCTCCGGCGCTTCATGGGGATGGGAGTGACTGCAGCAGGCTTTATCGGAAGCGGAAACCGGCTTCGTTGACCCTTCGTGTTCCAATTCGCCTTGGCGCTGTCCGCTGCCGTCCGTTGTCGCTCTCATAGACATATCTCCAATACATGATTAATTATTCATATATTAATACCATTACTATATGCCGCAGTCTGTAGGATGTCAATGCTATTATTTCCAGTTGGTCGCTTTATCAATATTGCCGCTTTGGCCGACGGCCGGGAACTCGAGTAATTGGCTGGCTTTAGCGGAAAATTCTTTCCCGCCGTTTGGCTCCGTTTCTCCAGCGGCACAGGTCTACACGGAACAGAAAGTTCCGTTATCGCCGATTTGCAAGCTGCTTATGCCGACTTAGAGGAAGCGTTATTTCCGTTATCGCCCGCATTCCCTCGTTTTTCTCGGTCGATAGGCAGACATAGCGGAACTTTTGCTTCCTTTATCTCCATGGTCAGCGGCAGTCCGACCGCTTTAACGGAACTTTTACTTCCGCTTCCGCTCCCCACCCGCGCAGCTTGGCTAACAGTAAAGCCGGGCCCCTATGCCCTGGGAACCCGGCTTCGCCGCTGCTTACGAATGCTTCAAATGCTGAAGCGTAAGCACAAATATTTGCTCGATATGCTCGTCGTCGAGCGAATAAAACACCGTCTTTCCCGCCTTGCGGCGTTTCACGATCCGAAGATTGCGCAAGTACCGCAGTTGATGGGAAATGGCCGATTGCCCCATATCAAGCAACACCGATATATCGTGAACGCAAAGCTCCTTATCCAGCAGCGCATAGATCACCTTGACCCGCGTCGCATCTCCAAGCGCCTTGAACAGATCCGCCATGCCGGATGCAGCCGAATCGGAGATCATGGACATTTTTAATGCGGAAAGATCGGTTTCCGATCCTATGCATGTTTCTTCGCACGTATCTTGCTGCACCTTTTCCAAAATGACACCACCTATGGCTTAATCGTAATTGTTTCGTTATACGTATTATAACAGAAACAAGCCCGAAGTGGCATCATATCGGCGATGAGGATTGAGAAACCCTTGCCGCTTCATCACGAGCAGCAAGGGTTTTCCTTTTGCGAATATGATCTCAAGAGAAGAGCGGTACGTTTCAGCTCACCTTGAACGCCTTCATCGCTTTGCGGAATTCCTTGAACGTTGGGCGCTTGCCGTACATAAGCACGCCGACGCGATATATTTTCGCGGCTAGCCAGCCGAGCGCCAGCATCGTCGCCGCCGTAATCGCGATCGAGAGCCAAACTTCCCACAACGCCGGATCGCTCATGCCGATGCGCAAAAACATAATGAGCGGCGAGAAGAACGGTACGAACGACATCGCTACGACAAATGGAGCATTCGGGTTTTGCAGGCCGAACATGGCGATCATAAACGCGGCGATAATCAGGAACATGACCGGCATAATCGCTTGCCCTACCTCCTCCGTGCGGCTGACGAGCGAGCCGACCGAAGCAAAGATAGTCGCGTAGATGAAATAACCGAGCAGATAAAACAGAACGAAGTAACCGATCAGCGATAGCTGAATATCGCCCATCTCGATATTCAGGCTCCTAAGCTTCTCCATATTTTGCGGAATGAACAAGTTGGCGGTTACGACGGCGATAAATACGGCAATCTGCACGAGACCGAGCAGGCAAATACCGATGATTTTGCCGAACATCTGCTTCAGCGGAGACACGCTGGAGATGAGCACCTCCATGACGCGCGAGCTTTTCTCCGCGGTAATTTCCGTCGCCACCATGTTGCCGTAACCGATCACCGTCATGTAGAGCAGGAACAGCAGTGCATAAACGAGCACATAGGCGAGCACCATTTGCGATTCCGTTTTGCCCGACGAGCCTTCTTGTACCTGGATCGTTTGCAGCGATACCGGAGCGTTTAGCTTCGCGCGCTGTTCAGCCGTAAGGCCAATGTCTTTCACGACGATTTCCGTCTTAACCGATTGCAGCGCCGTTTTCAGCTTCGTTTCCATCGATCCGCCCATCGAGGCCTTCGTATAATACGTCGCCTTCGGGAAACCGCTGGCGGCCTCGCTTTCGAATTCGAGATAACCTTCGATCTCCTTCGCTTCCAGCTTTTCCTTGCCGAGCTTCGCATTCGCTTCCTTCGACCCGCCGTCTCCGAGCGGAACGAGCTGCATGCCGAGACCCGGCTGATTGGCGTAGAAGCTTTGGAGCGCCTTCGTCACTTCCGTATCTTTGCCTACGATTCCGATCTTGGTGGTCTCGTCGGACGAAGAAAATTTGGCAATGATGGCCGGTAAATTGATCATGACCGTCAAAACAACGGCGAAGATTAGCGTCGTGACGACAAACGCCCTCGCCCGCACGCGATTCATAAACGTAAACCGGATTACCGTAGACAGCTTATTCATTCCGCCCTTGCCCCCCAACCGTCTTAATGAAAATTTCGTTCAGCGTCGGCTCCATGATCTGGAACCGGTATACTTCCGACTGCGACGATGCGGCCCGCAGCACCTCTTGCGCCGCTTCCGGCTTGTCGATGCGGATCTCCGTCCACGCTTCGCCCTTCTTGACCGACAGGACGCCGGGAATCCGCTCCAGGCCATGCACCTCAAGCTCCGTATCGAGCAGCACCCGCTCCCGCGGAAACGCCCGCTTGATCGCCTTCAGATTGCCCTTCAGCACCGTGTCCGATTTATGCAAGATGCAGATGTTCTCGCACAGCTCTTCGACATGATCCATCCGATGGCTGGAAAACAAAATCGTTTTGCCTTCGCGCCGCAGCTCGGTCACGGTCGATTTAAGCATTTCCACATTAACCGGATCGAGTCCGCTGAACGCCTCGTCGAGAATGAGAATTTCGGGATCGTGAATGACAGCGGCGATAAATTGAATTTTTTGCTGATTGCCTTTGGACAGCTCTTCGACTTTCTTGTTGTAATGCTCCGGCACCTCGAACCGCTCCAGCCAGCGGCGAAGGCCCTTCTCCGCTTGCGACCGCTTCATGCCGCGCAGCTCCGCCAAATACAGCACCTGCTCGCTCACCTTCACCTTCGGATACAAACCGCGTTCTTCCGGCAAATACCCCATCAGGCGCCGCAGCTCCGCGGAATACCCGTTTCCTTTCCAATAGATCGAGCCTTGGTCCGGATAAATGAGACCGAGCACCATCCGCATCGTCGTTGTTTTGCCGGCTCCGTTCGCGCCGAGCAGCCCGAATATTTCTCCCTGCTTCACTTCGAAATCGATACCGTTCACGGCGGTTTTGTCGCCGTAATGCTTCGTTACGCGTTCAACCTTCAATGGATTCATATTCGCTTAACTCCTCCCGTTTAGCGGCCGGACGCTTCGCCGCCGCGTTTGCTATCTGCAATCATATGGTGCAAAATCTCGTCCAGCTCCACACCTTGCCGCTTCAGGGCTGTAATGCCGGAAGCTCGCAGCGCCTGTTCCGTTGCAACTACATCGCGTGTAATGAGTCTCGTCAGCGCTCCTTGCTCCGATTCGACGACACCTGGCAGCCTCAGCTCCGCAGCATGAGGCGTCTCGATCCATAAAGCCTTCCACTCGTCCATCAGCGTATCTTTCTCTTTGTAATTGAGCAGCTTGCCGTTGTACATAAACGCTACATAATCGGCGAGACGGCGCACCTCTTCGATCGTATGGGTTGCGATCAGCACCGTTTTGTCCCCATTTTTCATGAAGTCTTGGATCTCATTCATCATGAAACGCCATATATACGGATCGAGTCCCGAGGAAGGTTCGTCGAGAATGAGCAGATCCGGCATTTGAGCAAGCGTCAGGCAAAAAGCCAGTCTGCGCTTCATCCCTTTGGACAACTGCTTCACTTTCGCTTTCGGATTCAGCTCGAACTTGTCGCACAGCTCGGTCCACTTCGCTTCGCTCCACGAAGGAAACCAGTGGCGGTGAAAGCTCGCAACCTCCTGAATCCGGCTGTCCGCTTCTTCAATGTAGGTCGAATCGGCAACATAGCCGATTCTCCGTTTGATCCCTACCTCGTTCTGCCCGTACTCGCTTCCGAAAATCCGGATCTCGCCTCGGTCGGGCTCGATCACATTCATCAGCATATGGAACAGCGTCGTTTTGCCCGAACCGTTCGGACCGACGAACGCGGCGACAACACCCGGCTCGATCTGCAGATCGAACGGTCCGAACCGGAACGTTTCGAACGATTTTTGTACCCCGCTCAGCGAAATTACGCTATGGTTCATTTCTGCTCTCCCCCTTGATCGTCCGGCATCATCGTATCCAGGCACTCGTGAAACAGCTTATCCGTCTCTGCCCGGGTCATATGAACCCGCATCGCCGTTTCGATGGCGGCGCGAAACGCTTCCGCCACCGCTCCGCTGCGGTATCGCTCGCGCTCGGATTCACCGACCGATGCTACGAAGGTGCCTGTCCCTTGCTTCGTTCGCAGCAACCCTTCATTCTCCAGATCCTGATATACCCTACGGATCGTAATGATACTGCAGCTTAGATCATGGGCAAATTCCCGAATCGATGGAAGCAGCGTCCCCGTAGGCAGCGAACCGCTCAAAATGAGCGATCGAAGCTGCACCTCGATCTGATGGTACATCGGTTCCGCCGAATCCTCCGATAGTTGTATGGGTATACGCATTTGAATGTCCCTCCCTGAGCCGCCACAGCTACTTGATAAACGAACGGCTGCGGATTTTGCGCTCGGTCAGGCGGAACCATACGCAGCCCGAAAGGATGGCGATAACGAGTCCGGCGAGACTCATCCAGACGCCGAATGTCGCGGCGCCGCGAACCGTCAAATCGACCAGGCTAATTCCGAAATACCCCGCTGTCGATGCCGCAGCAACCAGAATAAATACGACGATCATATTGAACAAGAAGTATACTTTCCCGCTTAGGCCCAGCTCCATATAAGTAAATGCTAAGCAAACGCAGATGCCAAAGAAGATCCAGATCAAGGCGAATGCTACGAACTGTGCAGGTGTGAGCAGATACCCCATATCGCTTATGAAATAAAAGGGGATGAAGAACAGCAGCGATTGGGCGACTGTCGTAATCGCGATCTGCAAATATCTCGCTGTCACCAGCTCCGAAGGGCCGATCGGCAGTTGTCTCATGTACTGCAGCTTGCGAGTAAAAATATCGGTTTTATAGAAACTGACGTAATCCGCTGTCATCGAAAATCCGATGCAGCACATAGCCGTCAAAAATACGATATCGGCAGGTATGGAAATACCACTCCTCATTCCCCCACTTGCCTCCGCATACATCGCCCCTACGATAAAGGCGGAGAATACGCCGAAGTACAAGTACAAAATGACCGAAGCGAGCTTCCCCCAATTCGACCGCTTCAGCTCATGCTTCGTAATAAACCATGCATTATTCCACATATGCCGCACCCGCCCAACTTCATGTTTATGTGTGATTACTGTGTATATTTATATTAACAGTATACACATAGAAGCAGTGTGAGGCAAGACAGGCAACAAAAAAAGCTTTTCCCGACATTGCTTTGTCAGGAAAAGCTTATAGCCCAAACCGTTTTTTAAAAAATGGCGTCCAAAAGCGGCTTCGTTTCCCCGCCTGGATAAACGCAATACAGCAAAATGTATACCGTAGCTCCCGTAATCGCGGTAATGAACCAAACGACCGAAGTAATCGGGCCGATTTTGCGGTGCTTGGCCAGCTGATTTTTGAAGCCCCATATTAGGGTAATGATCCCCATGACACCGCCTACAGTGGCAAGTGTAATATGGAACAGCAGAAATACCAGATAAATCGTTTTGATATTGTCCGGTCCGCCAAATTCTGTATTCCCTACGAAAATGGTCCGCGACATATACACGATAAAAAACAGCGATGCAAATACAGCCGCCCATGTCATCAATCGGCGATGCTTCGCAATATTGCGTTTCGCGATCTGAACCCACCCGAACGCTACGAGGATGGCGCTTATAACGATAAACGAAGTACTGAAAGCGGGTAATATGGTATGCATCCTGAAAAGGCCTCCCCTTCCGCTAAACGATCGGATCCGTCAGGACCGGAGTCGTCTCCTGCTCGTCCTTTGCTCTTTCGCGAATATACCAGTTGAAGAAAATGTACGCGAGCGCAGAACCGTAAGTGATCTCTTGCAATATTTTCATAATGACGCCGCCCAGCTGCTGATCCTCTTGCGGGTCCAGAATAGCGAAAAATTCCGGTCCCGAGAAATTGTCGAGCAGCATTTGCGAACCGGCCGGGATGCAATATCCCATCGCCTTTGCCCACATTTGCGGATCGTTGTACGTGGCGAATACAGGCGTACTGGCAAAGATAATCAAAGCGCACGCCGGCGTAATAAGTACACCGTTGGCAAAAATATATCCCATCTTCTTCAGTTCGCTAAGACCGTTCAGCTCCGGAATCGGCGCAATAATCGGCCACCACATCATGAAGGCGGCAATCAGCAGAACGAAGAAGAAAATCGTATGAACCGTGTAATGCGTCATCACATAATCGTGAACAAGCGGCAAATGGTAAAACGAAAATAATATATTAAACGTGACAACCGTAATGAGCGGCTGAGTGACCGCTTTAACGACGGCTCCTACCGGTTTTCTCGATATTAGCGGGCGAACCATCCATTCCGGAACGCCGAGCAGGATCAGCGGCGGAGCGACCAAGTAGGCTACAGACATCGCTGCCATGTGAGCGCTGAACATTAAATGCCCAAGCAGATTAAGCGGGCCGCCCTGAGCGAAGTAATAGGCGGCAATGCCGAGCAAAAACATAACTTTTTTGCCCACCGGCACCGGCTTGCTATCTGGAAACCAGCTGCGTTTCGGGCCGGTCAGCCATAAATAAAGGGCGCCGATTGCGACTACTAGCGCCATCTGCCAAGGGTTCCACAATGCCGCGAATGTAAAATATTGCAGTCCGAGCACGGTTGCTTCCTCCTTCACCTTTCCAATTCCAGTTATTGGCTATAAAAAAAGGGGGCGCTTTTTTTTGACAAAAGGCCCCCTTAGGCGTTTACCACCAAATCCAATATACGACTGCCGCAACTCCGGTGAGCGCGATGATGAATCCGAACGCTATCCCCGTAATCGCATAAACATGCCCACGGTCTTTCATGTGCATCCAGAACGCAAGCTGAAACACCGCTTGAATAATACCGAGCACAACAATAAACAGAATGGTAAACGTTCTGCCGATCTCCGCGTAAACGACTACGAAGGCGAGAACCGTGAGGAGAATCGACAAAGCGAATGCCAGATAATGATTTTTGGGTCCTTCGTGAATGTGCCGCTTGCTAGTCGGCTCCGACGCGCTGTGATGATTCGCTGCCATCCGATTAGCCCACCTTTCCCATCAAGTAAACGACGGTGAAAATGAATACCCAAACGACGTCGACAAAGTGCCAGTACAAACCGAATACGTACAGCTTCGGCGCGGTAACAACGGTAAGGCCCTTCTTGGCAAGCTGGAGCAAAAGCAGTACGATCCAGAGTATGCCGAAAGCTACGTGAGCACCGTGGAAGCCGACGAGCGTATAGAAGGACGAGCTAAATGCGCTTGTCGTAAACGTATGGCCTTCATGCACATACTCGATAAATTCGTAAATTTCAAGCCCTAAAAATCCAAGGCCGAGAATAAGCGTAATGACGAACCACAGGAAAATCTTCGATACGTCCTTGCGATGTAAAGCCTGGATGGCCATTACGCTTGTCATACTACTCGTCAAGAGGAGGAATGTAGCAAGCGCTACTGTGCTAAGCTTGAACAGTTCGGCAGCCGCAGGGCCGTCTCCGATCTGATTGCGCAAGCCGATAAACGTTGCGAACAAGGTTCCGAACAGAACCGTTTCGCCTCCAAGGAACAACCAGAAGCCGAGTATTTTATTGCGGCCTTCCAGCGTTGCCTTTTCCGGTTCAGCGGGCAGGTTGTTGCCGGTCAAATCCGCGTGACTCATACTTTCGCCCCCTTGTCCTGGAGTTCTTCGACTTCGATATGGTAACCGTGATCGTCATAAACCGAGCGAAGCAGCATGCAGATGAGCGTTGCGATAACGCCGCCGGCTCCGACGAAGTAATTGTGGTACATGAATCCGAAACCTGCGATAAACAGTCCGAGCGACATCAGCAGCGGCAGGATCGACGGCGACGGCATATGAATCGGGCCAAGCGGCTCTGCCGGCGTCATTTCCTTGCGGCCTTCCATCTTCTCTTTGAAGAGCGGATCGAGTCCGCGAACGAGCGGAAGCTGTTTAAAGTTGTATTCCGGCGCCGGAGAAGGAATCGACCATTCCAGCGTACGCGCATCCCACGGATCGGCAGGAGCGTTTTTCGGTTTGAGCGAAGTTACGATAATGTTGACGAACAGCAGGATCGTACCGACACCCATGGCGAATGCGCCGATCGTACTGATGAAGTTAAACGTATCGAACTCTTGGTCTGGCAAGTACGTAAAGACGCGGCGCGGCATCCCCATAAGTCCGAGGAAGTGCTGCACGAAGAACGTCAAGTGGAAGCCGATGAAGAAGAACCAGAAGCTCAGCTTGCCAAGAGCTTCGTTCAGCATGCGTCCGAACATTTTCGGCCACCAGTAGTACAGGCCGGAGAAAATACCGAACACGAGACCGCCGACGATAACGTAATGGAAGTGGGCTACGACGAAATAGCTGTCATGGAACTGGAAGTCCGCCGGAGGCGATGCGAGCATGACCCCGGTCATACCGCCCATAACGAATGTCGGGATAAACCCGAGGGCGAACAAACTTGCCGTCGTAAAGCGGATTTGACCGCCCCACAGCGTGAACAGCCAGTTAAATATTTTAATACCGGTCGGAACGGCGATAAGCATCGTCGCAATGGAGAACAAGGCGTTACCGACAGGCCCCAAGCCGACCGTAAACATATGGTGAACCCAAACCATGAAGCCGAGGAAGCCGATGATTACCGTTGCGAATACCATCGCGCTGTAACCGAACAAGCGCTTGCTCGAGAACGTACTTATGACTTCGGAAATAATTCCGAATGCCGGCAAAATCAAAATGTATACTTCCGGGTGACCGAATATCCAGAAAATATGCTGCCATAGGACGACGTTGCCGCCTGCGCTGACATCGAAGAAGTTCGCTTCGAATATCCGCTCGAACATCAGAAGCACGAGTCCAACCGTAATCGCCGGGAAGGCGAACAGGATCAGCGCCGATGTAATAAAGGATGCCCATGTAAAGAGCGGCATACGCATGAACGACATGCCTGGCGTACGCATGTTGATAATCGTAACAAGGAAGTTAATACCGCCGATCAGCGTGCCTATACCGGCGATCTGCAGCCCGAGCACGTAGAAGTCCACGCCCTTGCCGCTGTAGGTTGCCGTCGAGAGAGGCGTATACGCCGTCCATCCGGCATCCGGAGCGCCTTGCAGGAACCAGCTCGTATTGAGCAGAACGCCGCCGAGGAAGAAAAGCCAAAATCCGAGCGAGTTTACGAACGGAAACGCTACGTCGCGCGCCCCGATCTGCAGCGGGACTACCGCATTCATAAAAGCGAAGATTAGCGGCATCGCGGCCAGGAAGATCATCGTCGTTCCGTGCATCGTCAGCAGCTGGTTGAACATCGAAGCGTCAATCGCATCGTTCATCGGCTTGATGAGCTGTATACGAATCAGAATCGCTTCCAGACCGCCAAGCACGAAGAACAGTCCGCCGCCGAGCAAATACAAGATCCCGATCTTCTTATGGTCTACGGTTGTCAGCCAATCCATCAGCCCGCTGTATTTTTTTACTTTATGTGCGTGTGCCAACGTGTTACCCTCCTAAAAACTTTTCCGTCAGAAAAGTTTGCTTCACAAGCATTTTGCTTACAGCCTGCCGGTACTTATACACAACCCTACTTGATGAACCGATTACTTCTGTTTCTGAGCGGCCAAATATTCAACCAATGCACTGATTTGTTGATCGTTAAGCCCCAGATCTTGATCCATTTTGCTGCCTTCAACTTTTTTCGGGTTCGGCATCAAATTACCAGGCTTCACCGCTTGCGGATCTTGCAGCCAAGTTTTCAGGTTATTTTTCAAATCGCCCGGTTCGCGGTTAAACAAAATGCCAGCAACGGTCGAGCGGTCTGCGTAGTTAACCAGGTTCGGTCCAACTTTACCGCCTTCAACCTGCTTCGACTGCGTGTTGTAGATGGCATGGCACGCCAAACATTTGTCTTTGAAAATTTTCTCGCCGTCTTGAATCTGTGCAGCTACAGGCAACGAAGTCGGTGTCTTCATGCTGGCAACCCACCGATCGAATTCGTCAGGAGAGACGGCTTTCACTTTAAAATCCATGAGAGCATGGGAATCTCCGCACAACTCGGCGCATTTCCCATAGTAAGTACCAGGCTTGTCAGCCTTTAAGTAATGCATATTCGTCATACCCGGATTCGTATCTTTCTTGCCGCCAAGCGTCGGTACCCAGAAGGAGTGGATTACGTCCGCAGACTCCAGGTGAAACGCGATCGTCCGGCCGGTCGGGATAATCAAATCCTGGGCCGTTGTCACTTTCTCGTTCATGTACTCGAATTCCCACCAGAACTGATGGCCGGTAACTTTCACTTGAAGCGCATTCGGATCTTTGGAATAGTCTTTATCCAATTCGAATGTGTACTTGACGGTCGGAATCGCGATTACGATCAGCAGCAGGAACGGGATGACCGTCCAAATGATCTCCAGCTTATGATTTCCTTCCACTTGCTTCGGAACGCCTGTTTGACCTTTACGTTTACGAAAGCGCATCAGGACATACACGTAGATGATCATAACGATGGCAAATACGCCGATCATTACGATCAAGGAAATGTATATGACCGATAATTGCTTCTCCGCAACCGGACCTTTCGGATCCAAAGCTGTCAAATTTTCCAAACCACAACCCGAAAGCACGAACGTTAATAACGCCATAAGCGGAATTAAACGCCATGCAGACTGCCACCGACTCATTCACTCATCAACCCCAATTCTCTGTGTTTAATAGACCGATCGTCTCTCCGGAATCGATCTATTAGCGCTATCATGGATGGCCACATTTTGTCAACAAACCTAATCACCTTATTAAATATAAATTCGCGGAACTTTTTTGTCAATCGATGTAGGAAAGTTCACAAATTGTTCTAAATCAAGGGTTTTGGGCTTTTTTGCTATATCGTCTGCTGCTATAAAAATCACTATACAAGGTTATTTCCATAATGATGCCTGTTTATGCAAAAACGACTTTTGTCCCTCGTTTTCAGCCTGCATATTTAACTGCGGAACAACAAATGATACGAAGGGATCTCATATGCACAGGAGGTAAATATGAACCGCCGACTTTTTGCACTTAGCGCCGTCCTGGCTGTCGCTCTCGCCCTAATGCCCGCCTGCAACTATCAGAAGCGTTTCGAAAGCGGTCCTTCCGATTACGGCAGCCGTACGGAAACGCACGAGAAAACCGGCTTCCATACGTACAATACTCAGCTTAGAGCCGCCGATCATAACAATACCCGCCTTGACTTCGTCCAGTCGGTAACGGATGCCGTGGACGAATTGAAAGGGATTCGCAGCTCGCTCGTTTTCGTTACCGACAAAAACGTTTATGTAGCCGCCGTTCTGGACAACACAGCCACCGGCATGAAAGGCAAAGGCACCGTCCAGTTCAGCGACCGCACGATCGCTTCCGGGCAGAATGCACTTCCGGATCGTTCGTATGAACTTCCCCCGGGCAATATCGTCATGGATAAATACAGCTTCGATACGGTTCCGAGCCCGCACGACCTTTCATCCGAGCTCGTCCGGACCTTGGATGCCAGTGTGCGGCAGTATTACCCGGACGCGGCGAACGTCTTCGTATCGGCGAACAAAGATTTTATCAACCGATTCAGCGAATACGCGCACGAGGCGTGGCGCGGTCAATCGCTTCAGCCCTACCTGAACGATTTTAACGCCCTTGTGAAAGACCATTTCGGCGATCACGGCGTGATCGATCTGAATCCGTAACGCCTATAGCCGGCACGTATGCCATCTTTTCCGTTTTTCGTTGTATTTCTTCATCTATATATATGTTTTTTAAGCCCGCAGCCTTTGCGGGTTTTTGCTGTTTGCGGCAAATTGAAAATATTCGTTCTTTTTCAACACATTTCCGGTGGTAAAGGCAGGAATTTGTCGGTTTGAATCGAATTAGTAGTTCTAACCAGCATAACCATATGGGACGGATTACACAAGGACGGTGCAACAATGGAGAAATCGACTGGTATTGGCATTATTTTGGCGCTCGTCGCCCTTCTCGTAGGTATGGTGCTGAAAGGCGCGCATCTGACTTCCCTGCTGAATCCCGCGGCCTTCATGATCATTATCCTCGGGACGATCGCCGCCATCTTCATCGCATTTCCGATGTCGGATCTGAAGAAGGTGCCGAAGCTGTTCGTCATCTTGTTTAAGCAGCAGAAGCTTCTCGACAAGAAGGAATTGATTCAAATGTTCGTCGAGTGGGTGACGATCACTCGACGCGAAGGTCTTCTCGCCCTCGAAAGCAAAGTCGACGAAATCGACGACAGCTTCTTGCGCGGCGGTATGCGCATGATTATCGACGGCAGCGACCAGGAGCTCGTTCACGACGTATTAATGGAAGAAGTATCGGCGATGGAAGAGCGCCATCGTACCGGCGCGCTCATTTTTACGCAGGCCGGCACTTACGCGCCGACGCTTGGGGTACTTGGAGCCGTTGTCGGGCTTATTGCCGCGCTCAGCAACCTGAATCAGGTGGAACAGCTCGGGCATCTGATCTCGGCCGCGTTCGTGGCGACGCTGCTCGGTATTTTTACCGGTTATGTGCTGTGGCATCCGTTCGCGAACAAGCTGAAGCAGATTTCCAAGAAGGAAGTCGAACTGAAAATTATGATGGTAGAAGGCTTGCTGTCGATTCAATCGGGCATTTCAGCGATTGCCATCGAACAGAAGCTGTCCGTTTACCTGGCCCCTTCGGAGCGTTATGTCAATAACCAGGAGGAGGAAAATAGTGAACAAAAAGCGCAAGCCGCATCATGAGGATCACATGGATGAAACGTGGCTGATTCCTTATGCGGACCTGCTTACGCTGCTTCTGGCCTTATTCATCATTTTGTTTGCCTCCAGCGAGATGGATTCCAAAAAATACGATTCCATTATGCGCAGCTTGAACAACGCCTTTACGGGCGGAGTCAGCTTTTTTGAGCAGCCTCAGGTCGTCCCCGTCCCGGGCGACCCCGCATCGGATCTGCACAAAAAAAACGAGGAAGCGAAAGCCAAGCAGGAAGAGCAGCTCGACCAAGTCCGCAAGGAAACGGCCGATTTGCAAGAGCTGAAGCAAAAGATCGACAATTATATCGAATCGAATCAATTGTCCACGCAATTGGAAACGAAGCTGACGCAGGATCTTTTGATGATTACGATCCGTGACAACGCCTTGTATTCCTCGGGAAGCGCAACAGTTAAGCCCGATGCGCAGAAGCTGGCGGTAACGATCTCCGATATGCTTCAAAATTATCCGCAGTACCAGATCGAGGTAGCCGGTCACACCGACAATGTGCCGATTCGCAATGCCGAGTTCGAGACGAATTGGGATTTAAGCACGAAGCGCGCTCTTAATTTCATGAAAATATTGCTAGAGAACCCGAACGTGTCCGCGAACCGGTTCCGTGCGATCGGTTACGGCGAATACCGGCCGATCGATACGAACAACACGGCTGATGGCCGGGCCAAAAACCGCCGCGTGGAAGTTTCCATCTTGCGGACGGTCAAGGAACCGACCGTTATCGGCGCGTCCGGTGAACCGCAATGAAATAACAAAAAAAAGACGACCTGAGCGCCGCGAACGTTACGCGGGGCTCTTCTTTTTTTGTCTGTCCGTGAATACAATGATACATGGCAGTTGCAGCCTGTTCGTTCAATATCGACCGGGAGGTATGCGTCATGTCCCAAGCGAAGGAAAGACGGCACTTGTTTGTATTTACCGGACCGGATGGCTCCGGACGCAAAACGATAGCCGATATGGTCGGCACGACGCTGGAGCTCAAGAAAGTACTCTCCTATACGACGCGGGAAGCCCGGCAGGGCGAACAAGAAGACCAGGATTATCATTTTATTTCCGCGGACGCGTTCCGTACGGAAGAACGGAACGGAGCCTTTGTCGAAACTGTGTTTATCGGCGGTTTTTATTACGGAGTGAAGAAAGCGGATATCGAGCGGTTATGGGCGGAGCATCGTTTCGTATACGTCATCCTGAACCCGGAAGGAGCCCATCTGCTAAAGCAAGCGTTCGGCGACGCCGTGATCCGGCTGTTCCTCTACGCCGACCGGGAAGCTCTGCGGCACAGGCAGCTCGAACGCGGAGACGGCGTAGCTCTCGTCGAGGAGCGGCTGGCCCACTACGAAGCGGCGATGTCCTACTTGCCGCAGTGCGAATACGCGTTCGAAAATGTCGATCTGTCCCACACGGTATTCTCCATCACCAACGTCATCGAACAATATTTGAATCGGCAGCTGCTCAATCTGGATTAACACAAGCATAGACGGCCCCCGTTTCCCGGAACGGGGTTTTTTCTTGTTTCATTTTGTGACACAATAGAAGAAGGAGGGATGAGTGAGGATGAAAATCATATCGATCGAACCGACACCAAGTCCGAATTCGATGAAAATCAATTTGGACGAAAACTTGCCGAAAGGAATCAAGCGGACCTATACCCAAAAAGATTCGGCGCTCCCCGCCGTCTTTCGCAGCATGCTGGACATACCCGGAGTAACCTCCGTCTTTCATACCGCCGATTTTATTGCCGTAGACCGCACGCCGAAGGGGGATTGGGAACTCATCCTGTCACGGATTCGCACAATTCTGGGCTCCGAGGAGCAGGCAGGCGAAGCGCCGGAACAAGCGCTCCCGCTCGACTCGTTCGGCGAAGCGAACGTGCTGGTGCAGATGTTCCGTTCGATTCCGATGCAGATCCGCGTAAGAAGCGGCATGGATGAAGCACGCCGGGCGATGCCGGAACGTTTCGTGCAGGCTGCGATGAAGGCGGGCAGCGCTTCGCCGAACTTGATTCGGGAGCGTCATCTCGAGGATAATGGCGTGCGCTACGGGGATATACAGGAAATTGCCGATCTGGTTGTGCAGGAGCTGGATGCCTCCTATAACGACGAACGGCTAGCGCAGCTTGTTGCCGCTGCCGAAGCTTCAGGGGCGGACGCGCCTGCGGCGCCGCCAGAGCCGAAAGAGGAGCTGACCGCCGATGAAGTCGAGCGGCTGCTGGACGATCCCGACTGGAAAGTTAGATATGCCGCTCTTCAGCAAATGAAGCCGACTCTGGAGAAGCTTCCGCTGCTGGCCAAGGCGCTTGCCGACCCGCAGTCGTCCGTTAGGCGGCTCGCCTCCGTTTATATCGGCGATGTCCGCGAGCCTGAAGCTTTGCCGTACTTGTTCCAGGCGCTTCAGGACGACTCCGTGTCCGTTCGCCGGACTGCAGGGGATACGCTGTCCGATATCGGCGACCCTGCCGCGATCGGACCTATGATCCGCGCCTTGAGCGACAAAAACAAGCTCGTCCGCTGGCGGGCGGCCCGTTTTCTATACGAAACCGGTGACGAAACGGCCCTGCCTGCGCTCCGGGAAGCGGCGGACGACGCCGAATTCGAGGTTCGCATGCAGGTCAAGATCGCCATTGAGCGCATCGAAGGCGGTGCGGCAGCCGAAGGCTCCGTTTGGCAGCAGATGACGCGCAGAAACGAAACGACGTAAGCTACAGCCAGCGGCGGTGGCCTTTAATTAGGCTTACTGCCGCGACCCGCATTCCGTTTGGACGAACTCGCCGCGTATCGCGGCGTTTTCGTTTGTTTGCCGCCGGCTTGCCCGCCCCGTTTTCTGGAGGCGTCAGCCCCGCGGCTTTTGCCGTTTCCGGCAGACGAGCCTTGTCGGGCGTTCGGCAGCTTGCCGGGTGTTTTTTTGGCGACTTCGCTGGCAAGCAGGCCGCCTTCGGTGTTGCGACGAGGCAGCTTCATGCCGATTTTACTTTCCAACTTGGCTAGCCGCATCTTGTCTCGCGGCGTTGCCAGCGTGATCGCCAGGCCGCTTTCTCCGGCCCGTCCGGTACGGCCGATTCGATGTACGTACCATTCGACGTCTTGCGGGACGTCATAGTTGAAGACGTGCGTAACGCCCTCGATATCGAGCCCGCGGGCGGCGATATCCGTTGCGACCAGCACCTGCAGGTTCGCCTCGCGGAATCGCTTCAACACGTTTTCGCGTTTCGCCTGCGACAATTCGCCATGCAGCGCGTCGCATTCGACGCCTTCTTCCTTGAGTGCTTCGCTGACAGCGTTCGCCCTTCCCTTGGAGCTGCAAAAAACCATCGCCAAATACGGGCGGTAATGACCGAGCAGTCGCAGCAGCGTCTTCGTTTTTTCCGACTCGGGAGTTTCCACAATGGATTGCTCCACATCCGCCGCCGTCACCTGCTTGCCGGGTGCGCGCAGCTGCTCCGGCTTTTTCATATACCGCTCGGAAAGCTGGCGAATCGGCTGCGGCATCGTGGCCGAGAACAGCATCGTTTGTCTTTTGTCGGAAGAAAGCGCAATAAGCGTTTCTACTTCCTCCAAAAAGCCGCGCTGCATCATCTCGTCGGCTTCATCCACCACGACAAAGCGAACCCCGCTAAGCGACAGCGTGCCGCGCTTCACATGATCAAGCAGACGGCCTGGCGTGCCGACAACGATCGCCGGAAGCTGCTCCAGCTTTTTGATCTGCCTCTCCACGTCCGTACCGCCGTAGATCGCCGCGACATCGACCTCCACCGTTTTGGTCAGCCGCTCCGCTTCTTTGGCGATTTGCACGGCCAGCTCCCGTGTCGGCGTCATGATGAGCGCCTGCGTAAACGGCCGCTTCGGCTCCAGCCGCTCCACGATCGGAAGCACGAAGGCCAGCGTTTTGCCTGTGCCCGTCTGTGCCTGTCCCACTACGTCCTTGCCCGCCATCAGCGGCGGAATGGCCTGCTCCTGAACGGGAGTTGGCGTATGAATGCCGTGTAGCGCCAGCGCCTTTTGAAATTCTGGTCTAATGCCCAGGCTTGTAAAATTGGTAGTCATTATGGCTCACCTTTTTTCTTTATCAGCTTAAAAGTATCCTGTGTCAACTTTTTCCCACTATAGCACACCGGGACGGGATTCACAAAGGAGCATACAAAAAAACTTTTCGTTTCGAAAGGTTTTGGGTAAAGCACGTATTCAACTTTTCGAAGCGGGTTGTTCTTCCGGTGCAAACCGCGGGTTTTGCCGGAATGCTTCTTCCAAATTCTCAATTTGTTAGCGCACACCCTCTGGCGTAATCTTCAACGCCTTACCTTCAGTCAACGTGTCATACAACATGTGATAGAAAGCGGCGGCAGGAGCGGGATAAGCCGTGCCTTTTCCCGATTTCCAGCTTCCGGTGTCAATTCTTCCCGGCAATAGATCGGCATGCCGCCCGCGTTGCTGAGCGGCGCAAGCTCCAGCTCGTGATGCGGCGCCTCCTCCGGCTTGAAATATTTCCATTCGAGTCCGCTGTTGTTTCCTTTCAAGCTGCCGTGTTTCCCCTGGATCAAATAGGTAGGGCCAGCATAGGCATTACAGTTCGATATTTCGATATCGAACAATTTACCGGGACTGCTCAATATGATTTTGCAATAATCTTCTGCATCCCCGAAGCTGTTTACGCTGTCCATACGGCAAAGCACATTCGGCAGCGTTTCGACGCCAAGCCATTGCAGTGACAAATCGATGAAGTGCGAGCCTGTATTCAGCAAACTGCCGCCATTGCGAGATTTCAACGTCTGCCAGTCCCAGCGGCGGGAAAAGTGGCTCGCGGTAATCGAAACTTGCACGATTCGCCCAAGGACTCGGGTTCGAGCACCTTATTTATTTCGTCGCCTAATCCGGCATATCCGTATAGCCGGTATACCGGCTCCGCGAGCCGCATGGAAGAAACTCCGATTCGGGGTCCGCCCATTCGTCCTCGGAGGCGCTCGCCACATAGAGCAGCCGCGGGGCCGCTCACGATCATAGCAAATCGCTCATCGACGGCTCCCGCCCACAGCGCGGTCTTCCCCCCTCACGAGTGGCCGACTACGGCAACTCTTTTACTGTCCATATGCTCGTCGGTTTCGAAATAATCCATGACGCGACTGGCGCCCCACGCCCATGCCGCTATCGTTCCCCAGGCATTACCCGCCCGAGTCTGGCTGGCACCAGCTTCCAATAACCCGTGTAAGCCATTGCGAAAACCGTCATGGCAGTCGGGATCGACGTCATTCACATGAAATACAGCAGCCGCATAACCCCTGGCTATAATCTCCTTCGCCGGCCAGAACGGGCTCGTTGCTATTAGCTCGGGATCTGACGCCTCCCGATTGTTAATAAGCAGGAATACCGGCACTGGCCCGGCGATATTAACCGGAACGATGAGTAGCAGGGGAATTATCCCCTCGCCGTACGGCCCCCGGTAGCGTATCGCGACTTTCTTGCGAATCGCCGTACCTTGCAGAAAGTCTCTTCGGACCTCGCATTCGAACGATACCTCAAGCGGTTCGGGCGCATAACCGTAATATGATCCCGGAACAATCCCAGCACCTCCGGCCGGCGCTCCGCTTCCCACTGTGCGGCGCCGATGACGGGCACTCCTGTTCGGGTGACGAGAGGATCCGGCAGCAACGCTAACCTCGCATAAGTCATTTCACGCTTCCCCCTCTCCGACGCAGGCCGGGGTACTAAACAGCATCCCCCAGCCTCCGCACATCCGTTATTGCTTTTCCATCTTCTCGATATATGCATTCATATCTTTCAAATATTCGTCTCCAAATTGGCTAGTCCAGTCCTGAAGCGCCTTTTTGTACTCCTCTACCGGCGCATCGCCGAGGATAATCCGTGTCGTGACTTCACTAAACTTCTTATTAAGGTCCAGATACTTGGGCGTCCGGGCAATGTTCGGGGTATACCCGCGATCTTTGGATAACACCAAGCGATCCACAATTGCGCCTGCGGCCGAAGCTTTCTTCTCTTATGGCAAGGGCACTACGAAATCTGCTGGATAAAGGGATTGCCCCGAAACATTAAGCACATATTTTCGAACGCTTCTACCGGGTGGATAGTGGAAGATCGGGAAAGAAATGAAGCTGGAAGCAGTAAAAAACGAAGCGTCTTGAAGGAAAGTGCATCCGGGTATTGACAAGGATACTTTGAATTTCAACGAGGGTGGACATAGCGGTATTGCCGTGTCTGCTTTTTTCGCTGCAAGGAGTGCGATAATCCTCCGCTACACATCCGGACTCATTGCCGAAACAACAAAAAAAAGCCTTGTGCATCAAGGCTTTCGAGGTTTAAATATGAAGCGGGTGATGGGAATCGAACCCACGCTACCAGCTTGGAAGGCTGGAGTTCTACCATTGAACTACACCCGCAATATATACCCGCAAAAATGACGATAACCTCGCAGCTAATTCCGACAGCTTTTGCGAGGCCGGTTTTTGAAGGAAATACAAAATGGTCGGGACGACACGATTTGAACATGCGACCCCCTGGTCCCAAACCAGGTGCTCTACCAAGCTGAGCTACGTCCCGTTATGTCTATACCTCGAAGCTTATTCTGTAGACTTTGTGGAAAGCCCTGAGGAAAAGCTACTCACCTATTATATCACAATCGATTAGCACGTCAACATAATTTTAATGTCTTGATGAAGATGCCGCGCAAGCGTCAGGACCGCTTTGCGTCTGCGGTTCGAACCGCGCTGTTTTCTGGACACCGCCTTTTGTTGCCGTTTCAGCTTCGCCTCGCTTTTGCGAGAGGCTTCGGCGCTTCAAAAATAGGTGAACGAATCGTAGCGGCTTTGCGGCTTGAAGCGTGGGAACCCCGCCTTTTCGCCGCTCTTGACGCGGCGATAGGAGGCTTGGTACGCCTTGTCGAGCCGCCTGGCGACATCTTGCAGCACCTGAGAGTGTACGTCTTTCAACGCCGGAATCTGCTGTTTGCGCTCTCGGAACGTCTTCGCTTGCTGGCCGTAGGTTTGGCGCCTTACCTTCCGTTTTGTAAGCGTGAATTCGTTCAGCGAGCAAACGATTGTACAGCAAGCGGCAGCGTTTGAGTGTGCAGCGAATCTTTTCTTGTTGCTCGCTTGTAGGATACAATCGGAACTTGTACGTTCTTAACAAGACATTCACCTCCTGTATATAGAATACTACAGAAATGGGAACTAATGTTTGCCTTTTTGTTCTATAAACAATTGTCTCCAAATCGTTTAAAATAGAAGTACCCACATTTCGACATATGAAAGTAGCGATCGAACATGGAACTGAACGAAGCCCTTATACTCACATTGACTCACGGTGCCCCCATTCTCTTCTTCACCTATATGTTCACCAATGTGCTGATGAGAAACCGCGACAAAACCGAGCACCGTCTGCTTAGTCTCATTTCGCTATGCTACCTGCTTCTGTTCACCGAGGAATACGTTCGGAATCAGGTACCGATTGAATATAGCCCGATTCTTTCCTCGCTATGGCTGAGCAGCGTTGGTATTCTTATTGCGGGTCTTTGTTTTCACTTTCTGTTCCGGGTTACCCGACTCGATCGGCATATGCCCCGCTGGCTGTACCCGTATGTACTCTATCTTCCTTTGCTGTTAGTGGCGGTGAATATCGCCACAGGATCGCAGTGGATCTCGGCCCATGAATTCGTTCAGAGCGGCTTATGGAAGGTTCCTGTATACAATGCCGGCTATTTCTCCGCCATTACCGGGGGCATTGTCCTCAATGTTCTGTATTTGGTACTCATGGCGTTTGCGTATCGCCGGTCCGCCACGAAAGAGCAGCGCTCCATCTACAAGAGACTAACTATCGGCGTCTTCATGTCGATCGGTTGGCACATCGCTTTCGGTTATTTCAATTATGGCGGCTTTTTACCGCCATATCCCTATCTGTACAGTGGTGTCATCTGGTGCTACATGCTCAGACTCACCATGAAACGTTACGATTTTCTCAGCCTGTCGGATAAACGCTACGAGAAGCTGTTTCACCTGATCCCTGACGCCATCCTGCTTGTCGATCGGGAACTGGAGCTGAAGGAGGCGAATCCGGCAGCCCGTCAATTGCTTCGGAAGCTGGGTCTTACTCCTAAACTGTTCTTCGAGCGGCTGAACAATCATATCCCCACACAATTGCGAGGCGGGCTGGAGGTAAAGCAGGAGGGTATCGAGATCGCCTACGAGGGCGGCAGCGTTCATCTGCTGCTGAATGCGGATTACGTCTGGGTCGACAACGAAGAGTACGCACTGCTCGTCTTACGGGATATTACCGCTCAGAAACAGGCACAAAACGAAATACTGTTTCTGGCCTATCACGATCCGCTAACGCGCCTGCCCAACCGCAGATACTTTCATGAACAGTTTGACCGAGTGTTGTCCGAAGCAGCTGCCCGTCAAGAATCGGTAGCACTGCTGCTGATTGACCTGGACTGTTTCAAGCTGCTAAACGATACGCACGGACATATTGCCGGAGATGAGGTACTGCTGGAGTCAGCACGTATCATGCAGCATACGATCGGCGAACGGGGATTGGCAGCGCGTATGGGCGGAGATGAATTTATTATCTACTTGCGCGGCTCTCCCTCTGTATATGGAATTGAAAGCTTGATCAGCGACATGCAGGAGCAATTTGCCCGCTATATGTCCAAATACGGCGATGTGCCGGTAGGCATGAGTATCGGTATCAGCTGTTATCCGGTGGACGGGTTGGAGGTGCAGGCCTTAATCAACAAGGCGGATCAGGCTATGTTCGAGTTCAAACGGAGCAGGAAATCGGCTGCGGCAAGAAAAAGTCACGGCGCATAAAATGCGGTACCTACAGTAAATACGATAAAGCCCTCGGGAGCATCCCGAGGGCTTCTGGTTTGTTCTTATCATTCGATACCGGTGAGAGGACTCGAACCTCCACGGTTTCCCTCTCGATTTTGAGTCGAGCGCGTCTGCCATTCCGCCACACCGGCAAAAAGCCAAAAAAGCGGACGACGAGATTCGAACTCGCGACCCTCGCCTTGGCAAGGCGATGCTCTACCACTGAGCCACGTCCGCATAAAATTCAATCAGGATTGGAAAAAAGCCATCATTATGGCTTTTCACAAACTTGCATAAGATGCGGTCGAGAGGACTCGAACCTCCACGGCTGTTACACCACTAGAACCTGAATCTAGCGCGTCTGCCAATTCCGCCACGACCGCACGTATAAAAGATTGCAAGCAACGATCCGCTAAAAGATCGTTAAATGCGGTTGAGAGGACTCGAACCTCCACGGGCTTTCGCCCACTACCCCCTCAAGATAGCGTGTCTGCCATTCCACCACAACCGCATATGGAACAGGGGTTTGGTTATTCCCTGAAGACTGGATGCGAAACGAGCGATTGAAGCAGAATCGAGTGCCTCGGGGGTATCCGAGGCTCTTTGGATAAGCCCTCGACCGATTAGTATTCGTCAGCTGCACGCATTGCTGCGCTTCCACCCCGAACCT
>NZ_RBAH01000051.1 GCF_003626695.1 Paenibacillus ginsengarvi | reverse complement strand
GAGACGGATCGGGTGCCGATCGCGTTTTGAAACGCGCAGAACTGGACGGCACGAAACCAGAAACCGCCGCAAAGCCCTGTAGATGTGCGGATGTGCAGGGCTTTTTTTGCCTTTTTGACATGCAATTTATGCGCTTTATCCATGGGCAGACCAGGCAGAGATTCGTAAATTTATTAAACAACCCAAACAGGAACGATTGGATTAGCTACGAGGGGAGTAGCCTACCAAACCTGCCATATCCTGAGTATGAATTTTTATCGGGTGCAGGTGACTTGAGACAATTCACTCTTGGGCTTAGCTGGGATAACGTTTTTGCAATGTGATATAATACAGAAAAAGAAAGGATCGTTTGCTGTTTCGGATTTCCGGAAAAAAGCGATCCAACGTACGGACACCATACTAATTGTCGGGAGTGATAGTAGAATGAGCATGCCGATGCAGCATCGTCACTACAAGTACGCGGATTATTCCAAATGGGCCGAAGGGGAACGGGTGGAACTGATTGACGGGCATGTTTATGCGATGACTCCAGCGCCTTCCCGAATTCACCAAGAAATACTCGGAAATCTTTACAATGAATTCGCTAATTACCTACGCGGAAAACGATGCAGACCTTATATAGCCCCATTCGATGTTAGGCTCCCTAAAGGAAATGAACTGGACGAGGAAATAGACACCGTTGTTCAGCCGGATTTGTCAATCGTTTGTGATCCTGAAAAGTTGGATGACAAAGGGTGTAAGGGGGCTCCTGACCTGATAGCGGAAATTATTTCGCCCTCTTCGCTCAAACTTGACACGACTGCAAAAAAGGCGCTATACGAACGAGTCGGAGTAAAACAGTATTGGATCGTTTACCCTCATGAGAAGATCGTCATGGTTTACACACTCAAGGAGGAGCGGCGATATGACGATGGTGAAGCATTCAGCCAGGGGGATCTAATTCCCGTAATCGTACTGGAAAATATGACAGTATCGCTGGAGAGAGTCTTTAGTTAAAAAATCGAGGTTTTTGGAAAAAAGAAAGGAATTCGTTCAAGATGAAAATGTTGTTGTCGAGGCAACAAATCCATTCTGAGGGGCGAATTCCATGTAAAAAGAATTCCTCAATCCCCCTCAAAAATCTATAGGCGACGTAGGCGCCAACCGTAGGCAGCATATCGTGGTAGGCATGAGACGTGTACTGGAACCCCTGATCGCTGTGAACGATCAATCCGGGGAGCTGTCCAGTTGCGTCTTTTTGCGCTTCAAAAGCAGCTTTAAACGTTTCCAGAACCAGCTCGTTGTCGTTGCGTGCGCTGATGTGATAGGCGACGATTTCGGTGGTGCAAAGATGTTTAATGGCCACAGGTACAATCGGCCCTCTCCCACGCGGTACTGAGTCACATCCGTCACCCACTTGTGATTCGGTGTTAATCATTAATTCTACTGCTGAGCATCACCTGATTTCTCTAGATATTATGAATTTCCCTAGTTGACGATGATATCCAAGTTTATTGTTTACTTTTAGAACATCATCATTATGAGCGTGGTTTAGTGTATAACAGAGGTGGCGCCTTGGTTTCGGGCATAATCAATCGCTTCATCGGTAGCGCAAATCCACATCCTTGATAGCGGCACCGGCGCGGCGAAAGAGCGTCTTCCTGGGATGATGTGATTTTAACGTTGCGCACTCCAATATTAGGCGCTTGTTTTTTTGCAAAGCGGAAACTTAACGCTCCACAGGAATGCTAGTGCCTCCTACCTGATTGAATGGGGCAATTATTGTATACTTTTACGGTACTCCTTGGGGGTCATTCCTTCATATGTCTTGAACATTTTCGTGAAGTAGCTGTGGCTGCAAAATCCGACATTCAGTGCAATTTGACCGCTGGACAGCTTCGTGAACATGAGTAGGTGCTTGGACCGTGTCAGCCGATATTTAATAACGTATTCCATGACCGAATAGCCGGTGGAGCGTTTGAATATTCTGGAGAAATAGTACGGACTCAAATGAATATGATCCGCAACTTCTTCCAACTTGATTGGGGAAGAAAAGTGTTTCTCTATGTAACCGAGCGCCTGTTGAACTTCTTTCGGATACATGGGTGACAAATGAAGGGGCTGATCCCCGTCGTTCTCCATCTTTGTAATCACGATCTCCGATATAATCTGCGTAATGAGAGACGAGGCGGCGATTTCCAGCCCGAACGGGCGCAGTTTGAACATATTGAACAGATTCATAAACATGCCCCTCATCGCAATGGGATTCCTCGATCGAAATACAGGAGGCCGGGAGCATTCGAGCAACCGGTAATAATCCAAGACCGTCACTCCTCCGAAACGAAACCACAGCAGTTCCCACGGATCGTCCGGATCCGCATAATACTGATGCATTTGGGTCAAATCAAGGAAGAACATTTCACCCGGCCTTAGCTTATATTTGCGTCCCTGCCATATCAAATAACCTGTCCCCCGAACGACATACTTGAGTTGGTAATAATAGAAGGTCCGCTTCATGTGATAATCAGGCGCACAGATAAACCAGCCGACGTCTTGAACGAAAAATAACATTTTTTTGGCCATCTCGCTAGGCGAGTGGGCGATCGTTTGATAGGAATGCTTCACCGAAATCATCCGAAGTCCTCCAAGCTAAGCAAGATTGTTATATATTAAGGGCAACGACGCTATAATAAAAGCGCTTTAATTATTATATAATTTAGTTCAGACATATAGCAATGAAGCGATTCGAAAGGAGGATAAACGAGATGAGCCGGATAGTATCAAAACGACGGCACGAATGTTATAACCGATCTATATTGCTGAATACAAGTCCAGGATCCGCATTCAAGAGTCATTTATAGCTTTAAGGTTACCGGTAACTCAAAATCGGAAGCGTTTACTATGAAAATGGTTCAAAAACAACAATAAGCGGGGGTTAATATGGGAAAACCGATTGTAATGTCTTTGATATCGATTATGACCGTAACCTTGTTGGCCGGATGTGCGGCTACAAAAGAAAAAATGTCCGATGACGGACAGACTGCAATCAAGCAGGAACCAGTTACGCTGAAGTTTTATACAATGCAAAACGACAATTACGCCAAAGGCAAGGAAGCCAACTTCGAAGACGAAATCGGAAGATTTATCAAACAGAAATTCCCTTATGTTACTATTGAACAAGTGCATAAGCCGAATCTTGAAGAGTTCGTTGCGGCTGGGGAAATACCCGATATCATCCTTGATTCCAGCATCAATGTTCGCGCCAGATATTTAGAGTACGGGTTAGCCTACAATTTGGAAGATGCGATCAAAAAGAATAAGTTTGACCTAAGTCGCATCAATCCGGTCTTAATCGAGCAGGTCAAAGCCTATGCAGGCGACTCCAAACTGTACGCGCTGCCTTTCACCATAACAAATTTTATAACTTATTACAATAAAAGTTTGTTCGATCAGTTCGGAGTTTCTTATCCGAAAGATGGAATGTCATGGGACGACGTCTACGATATGACGAAAAAAATGACCCGTACTTCCGAGGGTGTACAATATGTCGGACTTGCCGCTCATAACGGACTGATGTTTAGATATAATCAATTATCAGCTGACGTGCTCGATGCGACGGGACTTAAAGAAAAAGTAAGCGCCTCCACGGAGTGGCAGAAATTGTTCCAGAATTTTAAACGGTTTTACGAAATCCCTGGCAATCCATACACCGCTGTGGACGATTTCCCGAAAGGGAAGCAGGCGATGGTCGTACACGTTTCCGAGAAATTGACGCTGTGGCCCCAGCAGGCGCAGGACTTGAAATGGGATGTTATCGCCGCCCCGGCTTTCAATGAGAAACCGAAGGTCGGCCTTCAGCCGAACACGTATTCCTTGTATCTAATGGGAGCGTCGAAGCATAAGGACGTAGCTTTTCAGGTTATTGCCTCTCTTTTGTCGGATGAAGTACAAACCTATCTATCAAAAAAAGGGTACGGCACACCGCTTCTTAACAATGAAGTGCAGAAAGTGGTAGGACAGAGCATTGCAGGTTTGGAAGGAAAGAATGTGTACAATTCCCTATATTACAACAACTATGCGGATGCGCCTAAGCCCCGTGCTCCCGGCGTTGTTGTGATCACTGGCGACTCTGGATCGACCTTTTTCGAAAATATGCTAAAGAACGGCGAGGATATCAATACGGCATTGAGAAAATGGGGGGAAGACATCGACAAGAAAGTTACGGCAGCCAAAGAGGCTAAGGGCAAGTAGGAGGTACGATAAATATGGCGGGACGCATTTACTTTGCTCCTTCATCTCTAAATTCCGTTGCCCGGGCTCTGTCCTGCGGCAAGCGAACCTTAGCTCGGTCGTTAGATCTTAACGTCTTCTTCTGGGCTAACGGCGATTATAAGACGAACAGGGGGGTAAAGGGATGTGACTGACTCAAGAACGCAAAAACCAGCCGATCCAGGATTTCCACGAGAATGTGCGGTTTTCTGGATTTGCTCAGGCGCTTGAGGAAGCGGGCTCGACTCCAAGAATACTTTATGCAGGCTGCTGCAACCGTAGAGCCGCAATGGACTCGACCTGAATGGGTTGAGAGAGAAACGGTCTCCAAACATAGGCCTGAGTACCCACACCCTCCAGCAGGATGTTCGATGTAGCTGATTATGTGACGAACTCGCGGATCGAGCTGATCGGCGTCGACGACGAAGACGGGCTTGTTGGCGGAACACCGGCGCGGATGAAGTTCCCTTCCATGCCTTGGAACGGATAGATGAACTCCTCGCCCATCACGACTCCGGTCGGTAATATGACGCCCCGGTTCTTCGGTGAGGAATGCTTCTTGTCCAGCAATAACACGTTCTGGAAGGCTAAAGGGCAGCCAACCTGTTTGCTTGTAGAAAGTAACGGTGTGGCTGGTAAGAAACCCCTACTTCTTAGCGAAGCGTAAGTAGGGGAGGTTCATAATAATAAAAATGCACTTTTTCTACAGTCTAAAGACCCGTAAAGTGGGTCTTTTTTTTGTAGCTAAGTCCGTTAGGGTGTTACCGGGAGCACGGAAGTAGAATGAAGCGGGGAGTGGGTATGGAGTGGAATCGCAAGCGCAACACATCAACAGCGTACAAAAAAAAACAGCTTTTTACTAAAGAATCCCATGATGATCCCCTATATAATGGTTCTGGAAATGGCAGGAATGATGCATGAGAACAGGAGGGTGCTGAAATATGAAATTATGCGCAGGTGTTGCCAAGGTTGAAATAACCACAAACGTGGAAGGGGTAATGATTAGCGATCCTTTATATGCCAAGGCGCTTGTACTGGACGATGGTACGACCAAAGCGGTCATCTTGGCGATGGACGCTCTGGCGATCGGCGGCTTGGGCGATGTTAAGGACGATTTCTTACCTAAACTGCGTAGTCGCATTCAGAACGAGTTGGACATTCCAGGGAGCAACGTGCTTGTTAACGCTTCTCATACGCACCCGCAGGGAAGGCTGTTGTGCGACGACGCCGAACAAGTGAACCGGACGTTCGAGGCCGTGAGACAAGCGATGTTCCATATGACAGAGGTCAAAGTCGGCTGGGGTATCGGTTATGAAGACCGGATCAGTGTAAATCGGAATCTCAAAATGAAAAATGGCAAACACTGGTCGATCCGTTACGCCCACCCTTGTCCGAGCGACGAGGATGTAGCGGATGTGGGACCTATCGATCCTGAAATCGGCGTGCTGCGGATCGACCGGATAGATGGCAGCCCGCTTGCGGTCGTCTACAATTTCGCCAGCCATCTGCTTATCGGCGTTCCGGATCGCGGGGTTACGGCCAACTTCCCGGGATTCGCCTCCAAAGTCATCGAGGAGAATTTGGGCCACGGGGCGATGGCCTTGTTCCTGCAAGGGGCTGGAGGAGATATCCTTGAATTGTATTTCAAAGACGTCAACCGGCCTCGCAACTGCGAACCGCTCGGAACTTTGCTCGGTTTAAGCACCTTGAAAGCGGTGAGAAAGATCCAGACTAGGGAAGCGCAATTAAGTGTCCTGTCGGAGACGATCAAGCTGCCGAGAAAAACCGATATTCCCGAACGGATCGAAGCAAGACTGCAGGAACAGAACGAGCTGCTGGCGACGCTCAGAAGTACATGTCTGAACTTCAAGACATTCCTACCGCTTTATATGAAATATGCCCTGAACCCGCAATATCCGGCGGATTATGCGTACCGGTACTTGCAGGAAGCCCGTATCGGCTCCAAGGAACTAACCTCGATGGACGCCCACAATCGGGAAAATATCGACATTTATTTGAGGAATATTCACACCATGGAGAAATTGATCCGCATTAACGAAGATATCGCGACGATGCAGTTCCACAAGATGCTCAACGACAAAGCCGGCGTACCCGATATTCCGGCCGAGGTGCAAGGGATCAAAATCGGAGATTGCGTACTTATTACCGCGCCTGCTGAGCTGCTCGTTGAAGTAGGGTTGAAGCTGAAGCAATCATCGCCATATGAACATACGTTTATCGCCGCTTTCTCAAACGGGTACATGCATTACGCCGCTCCGGCGTACCATTACGAATTGGGCGGGTATGAGGTAACGGAATGTTTGCTGGCGCCCGAATGGCAGGCGGCCTATGAAGAGAAGGCCATCGATATTATCCATAGGCTGTAGACTGCAGCCGGGGAGAGGAACATGGACAAGCAATGGACGGCCCGATGGATTACGGATCGCGAGTTCGCTGCGCTGCCTCCGATTGATCTGTACCATAAGGAACTGAATAACCGTGATCGGAGTTACCGCCACAGGGAGGAACTGCAAAACCGTCATATGCTGGCAAGGAAGGAATTTACACTGGACGGGAGTATATCCTTGGTGGGTGCCTGTCTGGATATAACCGGCGACGACTATTACAAAGTATACGTCAACGGCTGCTTCGTCGGACAAGGTCCGGCGCAAGGCAACGCTTTTCATTATTATTACAATCGATTTGAAATTGCGTCCTTTCTAAATTGCGGCTTGAATGCAATCGCGGTACATGTTTATTATCATGGGTTAATCAGTCATGCCTATAACAGCGGAGATTACCGTCAGGGCTTCATTGCCGAATTGACCATCGGCGGTCAAGCCGCGGTCATAACGGACGGCTCGTGGAAATACCGGATAACAGAGGAGTATGGTAACGGCAGCGTGATTGCATACGACACGCAGTTTGCGGAGCATGTTGACAATCGTCTTAAAGCGCACGGCTGGCGTGAGATTGGATTCGACGATTCAGACTGGAGCGCGGCCGCTGTTCTTAAGAACGACGATCACCAATTATTTCTGCAGCCTACGCCGCCGCTCGCAGTGTATGACATACCGCCCTCGCATGTGACGGAATTAGCGGGAAACTTGTACCGGATTGATTTCGGGCATGAAATCACTGGACAGTTTCGTCTTAGGGCGAGAGGCGAAGAAGGGCAAGTCGTCGAGATCCGCTGCGGCGAAGAGCTACTTGATAACGGTCGCGTCCGATACGAGATGCGGTGCAACTGTTTGTATCAGGATTTCTGGACATTATCGGGCCGTGCGGACGATGAACTCGAGTTGTTCGATTACAAAGCGTTCAGATATGTGGAGGTGATCGCCGAGAAGGGCGTATCGCTCGATATGGGGAGCTTCTCGGCCGTTGTCAGGCATTACCCGATGGATGATGGGGGGGGGCTTGTTCGAATCGTCCGACCCTATGTTGAACGCCATCTGGTCCATATGCCGAAACGGCATCAAATTCGGCTCCCAGGAAACATATGTGGATTGTCCTTCCCGTGAGAAGGGGCAGTACCTCGGAGACAATACGATCATTACGCATGCACATGCTTACCTCACCGGTGATCTGCGTCTGTTCCGCAAATCGCTTCACGATTTCGCCTTGCTAGCTTCGCGTGTGTGTCCGGGTATGATGGCCGTCGCATCCGGGAGTTACATGCAGGAAATTGCCGACTTTTCGTTCCAATGGCCGCTTCAGCTGCTGCAGTACTATAAGCTGAGCGGAGATCTGGAATTTCTTGAACAAATGCTTCCCGTTGCCGAGAATATGCTGCACCACTTCGCCCAATTTCGCAGGGAGGACGGTCTGCTTGCGTGCGTTTCCGACAAGTGGAACCTAGTCGATTGGCCAGAAACGATGCGCGACGGTTATGAATTCGATCTGAAATATCCGATTGGAGAGGGCTGCCATAATGTCTTGAACGCCTTCTACTACGGAGCCATGAACACGGTAGCCGATATCCAGGAAATCGTACACGGCGTAAAATCGGATAGCCTGCTCACCGAATTGGCTAATGTGAAAGCGGCTTTCATTAGAGTTTTTTACAACAAGGAGACGGGGCTTTTCGTCGATGCCGAAGGCTCGGGCCATTCCTCGCTTCATGCCAATGCGCTCCCGCTTCTATTCGATCTCGTTCCGAAAGATGCCGTACAAACTGTTGTAGCTCTAATGCGCGCGAAGCGATTGAGCTGTGGTGTGTACATGGCTTATTTTGTGCTGCAAGCTCTTGCCGTGGCAGGAGAATATGAACTCGTTTATGAATTGATCACTTCCGACGATCACCACTCCTGGAGGACGATGGTCAACGAGGGGGCGACGACTTGCTTCGAAGTGTGGTCCAAAGACCTGAAGGCAAACGCCAGCTTGTGCCACCCATGGGCTAGCGCACCCATTCCGGTGCTGATCGAACATATTATCGGAATCAAACCGACCGCTGCAGGCTGGAAGCAGGTGATATTCGCTCCCCGTCTGCCAGAATCGCTTCGGGAAGTGAAGCTGACATTCCGGATACCTGCAGGGACAATTATTTTCGAATACACCAACGAACAAATGAAGCTTACGGTCCCGGAAGGTGTTTCCGTTGTCGGGAAGTACGTCAACGGCGTACAAAAAAAGAAGGTTTCTATCAATATCGCCGAGAGGACGCCCTCTTCAAACACCGAAGGTGCTAAGGGGGTGGTGAATTGGCGACATCCGTGAAATACCTGTAGCAGATCTGATCACTTGCACCCCCATAGGGGAGGATCAGACTCATGAGTAAATTCGTCTTGGATTGATCGGCTGCGGAGGTATGGCGGGAACGCACTCCGGGGGATTCGAGCATTTGAATGATCAGGTAGACATCGCCGCAACTTGTGACATCGTGGAGGAGTGACAACCCGGAACCAACTAAACGTAACGCAATGCGCTCCGGTTGTGAACATGAAACTTAATAAGTAATGGCGTCCGCTGGCGGTACAGACGGGCGCTGTTTTCGTTTGTGCAGCCGCGGTCGCATTCGACCGCGGCTGAAGTCGTCTGCAGATCAACAACGTACAAAAAATATACGGGTTTTTCTAAAGAATCCTTTTTCAAACTTTTATACAATGAAAGTAGGCAATAAAGTGCGTCTATCCCGGATCGGCCTAAGGAGGGTGTTATGATGGCGTTTTCATCCAACGAATATGAAAGATAGTGAACTGTAAGTCAGCAGAGGAGGTACTATATTGGAGGAGGGAGCAGCCAGGCTAGCTGTTAGGCAAACAGGGATTGTACACGTAGAACAATCGGTTATTCAGTTGAGGTTTTTGGAGGGTGGTCAAGGATGATCTCGTTCAGGAAGAAGATGGTGGGTGCGGTATCGCTTGTACTCCTCATTGCCACGATGGCGAGCTGCAGTTCAGCGAATAAAGATCCCGTTAACCGCATGGACCCGTCCAAGACTCTGGAAACGAATTCGGAGCCGGTTACTTTGAAGCTGATGTGGTTTAATACGTTGGTAGCGAAAGAAGCGGTGGAGCAGTTTATATCCGTTCCCGTGAAGCAGAGATACCCGCATATCACGGTCGAGTTTGTCGATGTAAAACCCGGCGCGTCGCTGCCGGATCTGATCTCCACAGGGCAAAGTTTACCCGATCTCGTTATTACCGACTATTCCAATCTGTCGACTGCTATCGATCTGAAATATCCGTCCGATCTGAACGAAGCACTGAGGGCGAGCAAGGTGGATTTGAATGTATTGGAAGCGAGCCCACTCGAGGGTGTACGGGCTTTGGGGGCCAAGGGCGAGCTGTACGGACTTCCCTTGTACATGGACAAATATATGATGTTTTACAACAAAGATATCTTCGAGCAATTCGCGATCCCCGCTCCAACAACCGATATGAGCTACACGGATCTGATCGCCCTGGTCAAGAGGCTAACCCGATCGGAAGGGGGCATTAAATATTTGGGCTATCGATGGGGTGACCTTTACACGTTCGGCTCTCAGTTAGGGCTGCCCGTTATTAATGCCAAGACGGGAAAAGCCGATCTGCAGTCCGACGGCTGGAAACGGGCTCTATCGCTAATGAAGGAAATGGTCGATCTGGGCATCGACAATAAGATCACTCACGAACACTTCTTCAAAGAGAAACGTCTCGCCATATACCCGCAATGGATGGGGGCGGCTTACGGATTGATCGCCCAAGAGGGCGGCGCACTTAACTGGGACATGGCCGCTATGCCGTACTCCTCCAATCAGCCCCTTACATCAGGGCCGACTAAACCGATCTACTTATTGGCGTCCGCCGCCGGTAAGCATAAGGAGCAGGCGATCGCAGCAATCTCCTACCTCGTCACGTCGCCGGATGTGCAAACGCTGTTATCTCAGCACGGAAGAATCAGCGTACTGAAGGATAAATCGATCCAGCAGCAATTCGGCACGAAGCTCCAACTGCTACAAGGTAAAAACACGTCGGCTGTATTCAAATATCCGTTCGGCAAGCTTCCAAACACGACCGCTTACGAATCGCAAGCCTGGGATGGTTTGGACATGGCTCCGATCGCCATTATCGAAGGAGCGGACGTCAACACCGCTTTGCGGAAAGCCGAAGAGAAGGCGAATAAAGATATTGATACTTACTTAAGCAGCAGAAAGTAATGTACCATGATCCGCTACCCGGAGGATTTCCCGGAGAGCGCCAAGTAACTGGAGCAGTTCGCGAGTATAGCAGATTCGTTTAAAAATCCCTGATCGCTGGTTTTGCGCTTGATGCCGAACCGATCAAGACCGAACTGGCCAAGATCGAACCGGATTTCAAAAAAGGCGCGTTCAGTAGAGATGCGCGGATTGGTCGACATTTTCGAATCCACCTAGAAGGATGCACTTGAGAGTATGAAAAGCTGGCCTGGAAAGGTCAGTTGAAATCAAAAAGCAGCTGGAGGACTATACGGCTTCGCAAAAAAAATAATCGTTATTAGGTTAAAGCCCGGGAGCTTTGTTCCCGGGCTCGTGCTGTTATATTTTTGAAGGTTCCCGGATAACCGATCAAACCGATTAGGGAATAAGAGGCACGTACACCCAGGGGCCAGGAGCGTCCTTTTTTGTATTCCGTAGAGGCTATATGTTCTGATGTCCATATTTTCATAAATTAACTACTCTGATGTACATAAATAACGTTGACGTCGGTTTCGTGGTGTCTTATACTGAGTTAGCAAGTAGACATTTTCGTATTTTTATCTGTGTGATTACGACTTATGAACATTACGACGATATTGAATTGACATAATGGGAACTACAACAAAGAGGAGTTAGATTCGAAAACGGGGTGTCGGGCCGAATGAAAGCAAAACCAACTAATAAGCAGTTCCAGCTTGAGCTGGAAATCATGGCGGAACAATTGCGCGAAGACATTGTGAGCGGCGTCTATCCGGCCAATTCCTTCCTGCCTCCGGAGCCGGCGCTCGCGAAACGGTTTCGACTTAGCAACAAGTCGGTGCGCAAAGGCATGGAGAAACTGGTCGAAGACGGTCTGATCGAGAAAATTCCCCGTGTCGGCAACCGGGTAATCGCTCAGCGTACGAGAGAAACTTTGATCCTGGCATGTACGAACTCGATCGAGAGGGACTTCAGCCTGAGGGCGCTGTTGAACGATTTCCACCGATTGCATCCGTGGATTCGGGTCGAGATCGTTCCTTACTCCGATCTGCCTCAGTTTGAAGGCGGAGTTGGAAGCCGTCCGGCGGATGTATTTGCGCTTGACACCACTCAGTTTCAAGAGCTGAAGGAAAGCGGTCAGCATACGAAACTGGAGCCGCTCGAAGGTTTGGACGGAGCGTTTCCTTTTCTAAATGAGGCTTTCCGATCAGGCCACAGGCAGTACGTGCTGCCGGCAATCTTCTCACCGATTGTGCTCTGCTACAACCGGTCGCATTTTAAGGAATGCGGGCTGCCTGAACCGCATGGCGGCTGGACGTGGGACGATTTGGCGAGAAATGCGGCGGAACTGTCTGGATCTGGAAACCGGCTCGGCTTCTGCTTCCATCTCCTCTCCGAAAACCGTTGGCCGCTATTTTTGCTGCAAAGCGGCAGCAGGTTCGAATGGGACGGGACGCGGCTGCGCGATCTCCGCGGTACGAAGCTTCTGGAAGGGATGAAGCTGGGCAAGCGGATTATCCACGATCCCGATATCTTCCCGCTATATGTATCCGAGAACAATGAAGAAATAATGGCTTTGTTCAATGAAGGTAAAGTTTCGATGATTCTCACCAGCTATATGGGGCTGAACGAGTTCCGCAGCGCCAGCCTTGACTACGATTTGTCGCCGGTTCCTTATATGAACGAGCCCCGGACGCTAGTAGTCGCTATCGGTTTCGGGATGAACCGACTGTCGGTCAACAAGGAAGCGGCCCTTCAACTGATCGGGTATTTCGGCTCCGAGCGGGCTCAGCAGCTGATTCGTTCTTATACGACCAGCATCCCGGCGCTGCAGCAGCTGGAGGCGCCCATAGAACCGACCGTTCCGTTGCCGAGCCGATATCCTTTGTACCGTGAAATTGTCGCTTCTTACCGTTTGCATAGTGAACTGAACATGCCGTGGCGCCTTAACCGGGTACTGGCCGGACAACTAAAAGCGTATTGGGCAGGGGTGTTGGACGAAGAGGAGCTGTGCGATAAGCTGGTCGACAAATTATCGGCACTGGAGAGGGAGATGTCGGGTATGTAAGCCGAGCTTTGGCGCCGGATGCGCGCGTCTGGAATGCGACAAGCGGATCGATGGGGAAAAGAGGGATGGGAATGAGCTTTCAGTCGACTAAAGTGCTTTACCTATCCAGGTGTAAGTACAAGTACGAAAGCCGTGTCGTCGAACACTGCCATAACTTCCATCATATCCTGTACGTGGTCGGCGGCAGCGGAACGTTAAAGGCGAACGAGACCTCTTACAAGATGAGTAAATATGACATGTACGCGATTCCGCCGGGTACGAATCACGGCTTTAGCTCGGACGAATCCGATCCGCTCTGCACGATCGAGGTGAAGGTGCTTGTCGGGGATCCCATGCTGGAATCTTGCTTGAAGACTTTGTCGCTGAAGACGGAAGCACCGCATGCGAAGATCAAGCTGATTTTGGAAGGGATGCTGGACGAGGCGCTCCACTGCCGGCCGCAATACAAAGAAATCATAACTGCGAACTTTATCGAGTTCATCTTGAATATAAGGCGGTTATACAGCGATGTATCCCCGGCGGAAACTCAGGCGGATCCGAACGTGCCGGCCCATCCCCTGGAACGGGAGCCGTCCGCGAAGTTGTTTCCTTCGCAAGCGGATGAAGGGGAGGACCTGGCTGGCCGGGCGATCCGGTATATCCACACGAATTACGACCGCAAAATTGTTTTGAAGGAGCTGGCCCGGAAACTGACCGTTAGCAGCGCCCATCTGTGCCGTGTGTTTTGCGAACGGTACCAGATGTCGCCGATGCAGTATTTGAATCATTGGAGGATTCGCGAAGCGAAGGAGCTTCTTAAACATACGGACCTGTCGATTACCGAAATATCCGCCAAAGTCGGCTTCCAGAGCGTCCACTATTTAAGTCGACGCTTCGCCGTCCGGGAACGAATGTCCCCGCTCCAATACAGACAGATGATGAAGGAGATTGTCGAACTGAAGGTCGAGGAGCAATTTGAAATCGTCGATCACAAGATCGTCCTGCACCGGTGAGCAAGGTATTACTGTTTTCCCTAGTTTTTCTTGGACTGATCTCGTCAAGAGTAGAAGCTGACTTATTGAAGAGTTCTTTTTTTGCGACCATATCAACTGCGTACAAAACGTTCGCCCAAGCCGGTCAGGCAATCGCTAAGAGCGACGGCAGCGGCTTCTGGATGTGCATCGGCAGAGCGGATACGACGACCACAGCGGCCTATGGGGCAGGGGTGAATTCTTTGACGGTTGCAAGCGCCGCAGGGATGAATACCGGAGATGCGGCTGCTGTACTGCTGGAAGACCGGACGACGCAGTGGACCGTCATTTCGGCAATAGCCGGCAATACGATTAGGCTCTCCGCGGCGCTTTCCGGCAACGTTTCCGCCGGGGCTTCGGTTGCGGCGATGAGCTGGTTGTAAAAGATATAGGTAGCCTCCTTGGCTGTTTTTTCCGACGGTCGGGAGGCTGTATCGTTATCGGCGCAGTTGCTATGGAAGTTTGGCGATTCGACCAGGACGTTTTGCAGTTTATACTTCAGGAGGATATCTCCACCGAACGCTTTCGCGAATCTTGCCAACTCCCGTTCGTCACTTGCCAAGAAAAAAACTGGTCGTTTCACGATTCCGTCCGTTAATGGACGTTCGACGATCTGCGGCGGCGAATGCCCGAGAACGTGACTTTCCCAGCAAAAAAGCGGAGCTGGCTTTCGAAAAATCGTATTTGCAAGAAAACGATTTCGTCCGCACCTTTTTGCTTTCGATGGGATGACAGCCTTCTTTTGTGGGAATGCAAAGAGCATAAGCTGGAGCGAGCTGAGCTGCTATATGTGCAATATTTGCACAGCCAGTCGAATTATGTGCCGGGAGAGTCCGTTTCGAGTAGTTGATCCGCACTTTGTGTAACGTCAATCCGGGCGCACTCAGCGGACTGTGGAAAGAAGACCGGCTTGTCACGTTTGCTCCTGCATTCCGTTTACAGACGAAACGATGGCGTTTTCCGCAGCATTCCGATAACAACTCCGATCGCGGGCCTCTACGATCCAAGCCAACGCCAATGTCTAATTTGTATCGCCGGTGTAGACCTTTTGCTGGAGAGCGAAATTAGCGGAACTGTCGCTCGGGCGATGGCCAAAATTATCGAACGGAAGGCGCTGCTGTACAACTTGCACTCGATGCCGAACTGGATGCCGCTTCAGCCATTGCTTGGCTTTGAAGGGCTACCGGGTGCAGATTCGGTTACTGCCCGCGGCGTCGTTTATCAAGCTTTTCCATGCTGGCCGCACTCGTATCGGAAATGCCGGACGTTCCGCCGGAAAGAAAGCGAAATGCGCCACTATCGAGACTGCCGTTAAATGAAGCGCTCATCCTTGTTCGGCGCGCGCTGAAACATTATTTCAAACGATAAGGTAGCATGCATATTCTGCATTACGGTCCATATTTTTAAGTAATGGGGTTGCAACAACATTGCGAACCGTTGCTTTTCCGGCCTTGTCCGTAGTATGACCTATCTATAATAAAGCGGGGGACGTAAAGGAGGATTGAAAGCGCTTAACTGTCATGAAACCGTAAATTGTCATCGTATCTTTGAATGAAAACGTATAAAAACGAACTGTGGTAACGATTCAGGGAGGGAAAGTGGTTTATTACTTTGAGGAAGGCGGCGGAAGCTCAGGCGCCGCAGCAGCTGCGGAATGGCCGAGCGGTTTATCCGATCAATAATCGGATAACGTATCCAATATTTACTTAATCAATAAGTAAATTTTTGAAGATTTATCTAAACATAACAGAAAAGAGGGAGAGTCTATTGAACAGCTTGAAAATAAGGTTTGTCGTTATAGTTGTGCCCATTACTGCGTTCGGGATTTGGCTTAACGGATGCAGCTTCGGGAATAAACAAGGTGTAGAAGCTGAGAAACCGCCGGAACCGGTTACACTGTATTTGTCGTCCCAGTCCATCATTTCCGATAACTGGGATGAGTTGCTGGCGAATCCGCTGAAAAAAAAGTATCCTTACATTACGGTTGAACAAGTAAAAGGAGATGTAAATGAATGGATTGCGCAAGGGAAAAGTGTCGACCTGTTCGCGACAGCTCATGTGACCGTAGGCAGGATGGTGCAAATGGATTTGACTGAAGATATGACGCCTTTGTTAAAAAAACACCAGATGGCTGAATCGAGATTCCAACCTGTTGTGCTTGAGGCGATCAGAAACAATGCAAACGGTCAGCTCGTAGGCTTGCCTTACTATCTGCAGTTTTTCACGTTGTATTACAATAAGGATATTTTTCAAACTCTCGCCGTTCCTTTCCCGAAAGACGGAATGACGTGGGATGACACGGTGGAGTTAGCCAAGAAGGTTAGCCGGACGTACGGGGGTACTTCCTATCAAGGGTTTAAAACGGACCAGGTTCAACGTCTTGCGGATCCTTTTGGGGTGACAGTGGTAAACGCCGCAACGAATCGTGCTTCCGTTATAAATGAGCAATACAAGCGGGTTTTTGAACTGTCCAAACAATTTTACTCTATCCCGGGCAATATGCCTGCAAGTCCGAAAGATGTAAGTAATAAAGCGCTCGATCAGTTTACTAAAGACAAAAATTTGGCCATGTATTTTGCGGTAAATCGATTTTCAAATTTGGCCAATTCCAATGTCAATTGGGATATGGCTCAGGCTCCTTATTATCCGGATAAACCGAATGTAGGGGGAATTGTGGACAGCTTTATTATAGGAGTTACCAAAACGAGCAAACACCAGGATGATGCTTTCCGGGTGATCGAAACATTTCTTTCGGATGACATACAGTTATTGGCGGCTAGAAAGCTGGGAGTGGTTTCTCCACTCGCCAATCCGATTATGCAAGAGCAATACGCCGCGGACATGAATTCTGTGAAGGACAAAAATCTCAAGGCGATCTTTAAAAATAAGATTATCGCTTCTGATCCTTACAGCATATACCGGAGCCAGGGCATGGATGAATTGTATGATGTGCACGGTAAATATATTTTTGGAGAGTATGATACAAATACCGCGCTTAGAGTTTTGGACGAACAAATTAACAAGAAGATTGACACAATTAAGGGGAAATAAGGCCACTCATCAACTCTTTCACATCCTTTGTTTTGGGTTTTACGGCCTGTTCTATAACAATATCGAACTCTCTTGAATCAGTGGATGACATATGCTTTCTTCCAATCGTAAGTGCCTGAAGCATGAGATTACGTTGAAAATTATGTTATAATTCAGGTATTAGCAGCCATAAATGATCACGAACATCGAAGTAGGTTGCGATCGTAAATGATGCTGACCCCATGCGAACGAGTTATTCATGTACATGATTCTGACTTAGACATGCAGCAATTGACCGAAAATCCGACTAGGATATTTAGCAAGGTAAAAACTATACGACAGATGAAGTGATTAAGCAAATAAGACAAGGCAAGCTGTAGACTGAAGTAACGGAACCCGAAGGAGGTAGATTCAGGTGTCGAATCCAGATGAGAAAAAGCTGCATTCGTATCAAGATTGGTTGTCCTGGGACGGTGCATGGGAATTAATTAACGGCAAAGCCTATAATATGTCGCCGGCTCCAAATGCGCTGCATCAGTTCATCGTTGGAGAGCTGCATTTCGCACTGCGAACGTACTTTCAGAATCGGAGCTGTTTTGTGTTTGTTGCGCCGTTCGATGTGTTCTTCAGTGAAAGTGATCAATATGATTCTCCCGATCATGTGACGCAGCCGGATCTGTCTGTCGTTTGCTCTAAGAGTCAGATTTCCAAAAACGGTTGCCATGGGGCGCCAGCGATGATTATCGAGGTGTTGTCGCCATCAACTGCGCTTAAGGATTTCAATGAGAAGTTCAATCTTTATCAGAAATATAGAGTCAAGGAATATTGGATCGTCGATCCTGGTAATCGCACGGTCCATGTGTATGCGCTGCAGGATGGATTGTATCAAGTACGGGAATTGTTTACGGAGCAGGATAATGTGCTGTCGAACGTTTTCAAGGATTTCCAGATACCTCTCAGCAAGCTGTTTAGCTTGGAATCCTAATACGATAAAGCCGACTTCCACAGGAGTTGGTTTATTTTATGCTTAGAATTAAGCACCTTGACCGGCACGGAGGCAGCGTCGAAGACCGTTCCGTGATCGGCGACCCGGTTGTCTATTATTCCGGGACATGGACGACGACGCGCAATGATGACCGACTAATCGGCAGCAGCGCAGTTACGGCGACGTCGAATGGAGCTTGTGCGGAGATTCCATTCTATAGGGGCAGGGCGCAATTGCTTGGCGTGCGGTTCAATACGCACGGCAAGGCGGCGATCTATATTGACGGGGTGTACCACAGCACGGTGGACAATTACCGCGCCAGCTGGAAGGCGCAAGAAATCATCTTTGATACGGGAACGTGACGGAAGGACTTCATCTCATACGATACGAGCGGATCAAGGAAAAAATCCTGCGTCCAGCAACTTTTATATCCATTTTGATGCGCTGCGGGTGATCGAATAGCTCGGAGGAGCGCAGACTGAAGGCGGCCGCGGCATGATTGCTGTTAACCGTTATTGGCTATGGCTAGACGAAGGGGTTGTCCTTGTATACAGGGGCAGCCCCTTCTTATGTGCTGCAAGTGCTGCGAGGCTTACGTCTACTGAAAGAAAGATTCGTTGAAACGGGATTTTCCGTTCGGATGAGGAGGAAGCATGTTATGTTTGAAGAAAGCCCAAAGTTTGGAGGAAATCATGCTTGTGACAACAGAGAGACTTATCATTCGCAGCTTTCGGCACGACGACTGGCAGGCATTGCTGGAGTATGCTTCCGATAGCGAAGCATTTTTTATTTGTTCTCGTGACTGGAATGGGATAAAAAGTTCTTGTCATTTATGGGATAAGGTTCTTGTCAACCGACATGAAATAAACCAGAACTTGATGTCATAAATGACAAGAACTTTATACCATTCCCGGCGGCTCGGATTTGAGAATAAAAAAATCGCCACTTTTGGCGATATCTTTTAATAATTTCCGGACGAATGTAGGTCAAAGGTCGTCGAATCGACGGCCTTTTTGAATGTTTTATATAGCCATTATAACAGGTTAAGAAACGCATTTTTTTGTTTTTCTGGCTCTATTTTTCCCGTTGAAACCTCCTCCAAATAATTAAAAAGGCTTTGCAAGTTTATAACCTGCAAAGCCAGTGAACTAATTATTGTGTTAGTCATTCCACTTGTGATCAACCGTAAACTCTGCGCCGTAAAGAGTGTTATACGAATAGGTCTTAAAAACAATTAGCCGGGCATTTCTGCCGGGCTACTTGTTTTTTGCTATTTAAATATCGCCCTGCTATATCAAATCCACATATGACGTATTCGGTGAGGCTGACAAGTCCTGCAGGTTGCCGCTTACCGCTCCACAGCGGAGGTCGTTCTGAAGGCGGGTAAGCAGTGTAACGGCCGCGGCGACGTTTAGCCCGTAACGCAGCTTCTTTTTGCCGGATTCGGTACGCAGGACGTTGCCGATGATCCGGACTTCCGCACACGATCCTGTAAGCGCGATGCCGTCGTAGGTACTGTCTCCGGTCTGCCCGGCATTCGTGATCGAGTTGTCCGTGATGACGACCCGCTTCGAATTGTTAGCCTGGATGCCACTCATGTTCGAATCCCGAATGATGTTGTCTGCAACGATGACGTTGCTGCTGTCCGTCACATAAATGCCATTCTTTTTGACGCCTTCGATCAGGTTGCCGGTGACGATACAGTGATTGCTCCGCAGGCTGATTCCCTGGCCGTCCAGGTTCTTGAATATGTTGTTTGCGATAATGATTTTCTCGCCGCAGCCTTCCGGAAAACCTTCTACATAAATGCCGTTATTGGTGCCGGTATCCATTACGTTATGCTCGATGATGATCGTGCTAGCCGGCTGAACCGGATGATAAACGCCGTTGTCGTCTTTCGAGGAGGCCGATGTTGCCGACGGTGTGGATACAAACATGCCCCCGTTCACCTTTTTCAGATGGTTGCCTGCTATGACGGAGTTTCTCCACTTGAACGGACGGATGGCCCAATAAGTCGACTGCTCCATGACGTTGTCCCGGACGATGATGTGATCGAAATAAGCATCGGGATAAGCGCCGTGCGCTCCTACGCCACAAGGCCACGGAACGGTACCGGGCGTTCCGCTCGGTCCGAAATAACAATCCTTTACCGTAACGTGATGGGTAGGAGTATGGTCGGCCGCTTGGCCGGCGAATCCCCCTATCAATGCGGGCTCGAGCTGAATGGCCTCAACGTAGTTCTGAGTCGTAAACATGCATCCGATAAAGTTACAGCACTCGATCATTACGTAACGGACTCCGGTCAGCTCCGCCGCATGTCCGCTTTGGTTATCCTTGATCGTCAAGTTTCTGAGCGTAATGTGCTCCGCGTGAGCAAGCGCGATGCCGTTGCAAACCCGAGGCTGCCGGGTCGCATTGCCGTCGAGTATGCCGCCTTCGATCGTAATATTGCCGTTGCCGCCGTATCCGTAGAAAATATCGTCCTTCCGGTAGTTGCGGATGACGTTGCCGTCGTGACCGCGGAGAATGACCGTTTGCGCATCCATCTTCAGGTGGGTGTTTTTAAATATGTAAAGCTCCGCCGTCATTCGGTAGGTGCCCGCAGGAACGATTACGTTAGCGGCAGGCCAGCGAAGCGCTTCATTCAGAGCCGACTGCAGGGCGAGCGTATCGTCCGCGATGCCATCTCCTTTGGCGCCGTACCATTTGGCGTTTACGGTATAAGCATCGACTGCGCGCTTATACCTGGCTCCTGAAGCGCTTACGAGAACGGTACCGGTATTGTCCGCCGTTTGCGTATCGGCCGGATCGTAAAAAAAGAAGCCTTCTTGCTCCCAGTCGGTAATAAAGTAAGCGAAGGAAGAGGAGGGTTGGTCGTTTAGTCTGAGTTCGGCAATCGTAACCGGAATACAGTAGGATAAATCCATCAAATCTTTCGGTTTCTGAGAAGGCTTGCCGGATTTTCCGTAAGTGGCCCCCGACACGCTCTCCGCCTGGGCACCGGCGCTGCTCCCGTACGCTGACAAGACGGCGGCTGCACCGGCTATACCCATCGTGGCGAGCAGCTTTCTTCTGCTAATCGGTCGATTTGCAGCGGGCTCTCGTTGTGGAGAACGGACTTCATCACTCATTCTTCAACTACCTCCTCACATAATTTACGCAAAAAAAGTTTAATGTGATTCATATACGCGCGATATTACAAACAAAATGTTAATGTCTTGCGCGTTATTTTGTCAATATACCGTTGCGCGTTTCTGTTTCAAATGTTTGTAAAGCTTGCTAACGCGTTTGTTTTATTGGTTTTGTAAAAAAAATGTAATATGACTGCGAATATTCGGGTGAAAAATTTGTTGACACCGCTATTTTCGTGAGCTAAGCTAATCTTAAAAATTGGACACGAACGAGTGTAAATGAACAATTACTCCAATCTATTGCGCAAAGGAATACAGCCTATGTTGGCAGTCGAACACAAAATGCGCATCGTAGAGCACGCGAAACAGAAGCGGATTGTCATGTGGCCGATCTGGCGAAGGAATTTCAAGTTCATGATGCGAACATCGGCAGGATCTTACAGAGATCGGGCTTGAAGGGCTTCTTCGGAGAACGTATGGAGGGGTCGTCGTCGATCAAGGGGCAAATATAGAAGCCTCCTTCTCGGAAAGGGTCTATGAACAGATCGACAGAAGCATCGGATCGGAAAAACGGCGTGACAGACGACATCAACATTGCTGCGGAGCTGCGGGACGCGCCGGGCATTACCATCATCGTGACGGGGGACTACTGAGTCATGCCAGCTTCATGTTGAACGGGATGTTCACCGATCAAGTGCTGGGTACGCTCCATGTGCTTAAAAGATCGGATTCGGTGTATTTTCATTACGGGAGCCGAAGCTTCCGATGCACAGGTAAGAGCGTTCCGCGATGCAGGCGTAAAGGTCCGTGACGGCGTAAGGCAACAGATTCGCCGGGGCAACTTGAGAGGAGGTGATATTCGAGGAAGGAAATAACGTTGTGCGATCGCGCGCATATCGACTTATTCAAGGGGAGGATCGAAGAGAACCGGGTACATCGTTCGCAGCGAAGAGCCTGTTCCCGGGCAGCGGTTTTCGGCGATGGGTCGGTCGGCTATTTGATTGCTACGATGCTGCATCATGTTTACGGCTAAAACGGCGACCGGCTGCAAGCTTTCGGTGCGATGGAAGAGAAGCTGAGCGAGTTTTCGTTTGCCGGCAGGGCGATGAATGCAAAGTTATGATTTCGCGAGCGGGGCGGGCGTTGACATTGCGGTGGATTGCATGGTCGGGCGGTTTAGCGAAAGTACGAAACCAGGCGATCGAGCTGTCTAATCCGGGAGGCGTTCTTTTGCTGATGGGCGTTACCGAGGTGCGCGTTCCGATCAATACGCGGGATGTGCTGGAGAAAGGAATTACGTTAATCAGCAGCAGCCGTAGCTATTCCGAATCGCGAGTGGGAAAGACGGGGCATTTCAGTGGTAATTAACTCCTGAATCCGCTCAGTACCCTAGAGAATAAACAATATGATCTTCTATTGTACACGAAAGAAGTAAAACACGAAACCAAATTGCGGAGCTTGCGATGAGCTTCGTGTTTTCACGGGATGCAAAGGAAGCGCTTTCTCTTTGTTAAGAGTTTGTAAACGAAATTGAAAACTTTTTAGGCCAGCCTCGACGATCATGTCAGACAAAGTTTGACGGAGACCACGGCGCAAAACGGCGGAATCATTCTATCCATGTACGGTGTCCCGCCCGAGAAGGGCAACGAGATGCTGTACGTCATTCGCGAAGTATTCAGCGGCATGATTCTTGCGCTCAGAACATGAAGAGCGGAGCCTCTGCCGAACTGATTACGCTCATCGATTTGATTATCGAAATGGGGGCTATCCCATCGAAGGCATTGTAAGCGACAGACAGGTAAACGTACTTTAATGATTAGGGGAGGTTTTTCAATTGGAAAGGCGAAAGAGGTCAATTTTGGTATCAGCGTGCTTGATGTTGCTTATTACCGCTGCATGCAGCAACTCGGGGAACGGTTCTTCCCAGACTTCAAAAGGGGAAACAGGCCAAAGCGGAGCAACAGGTCCGGACATGAAAAAGCCCGACCCCGTTACATTGAAATGGAGTAAATTTATGTCGGGCAGAGGCAAGGATTATTTCGAGAATTACGTCAAGCCTTTTGTGGAGAAGAAGTTTCCCTACATTACCCTTGAGTATATTGAAATGAACTCGGAGAAAGAGTTGGATGAACACATTGCCACGGGAGATATTCCGGACATCCTGATTGCCGGAGATACGAGATTGCCGATATTGGCAGATAAGCAATTTCTTTTGGACTTGAAAGACTTGGTCAAAGTACATAAGTTTGATTTGAAGCAAATTGAAGCCCCGGCAATCAGTGCGGCAGAGCTTTATTCGACCAAAGGGGAACTGGATGGACTGCCATTTACAAAAAGTGCTTTCGGCCTATTCTACAATAAAGACATCTTTGATAAATTCGGTGTTTCTTATCCGAAGGATGGAATGACCTGGGAAGAAACGATGGAGCTTATCAAGAAAGTGACACGTAAAGACGGTTCGACACAATATTTGGGGCTGCAGTACAGCGGAAGCCATACGAATATCGGAAAGGGCATGGCCTTGAATTTGATTGATCCCAAGACAGGAAAAGCGGCTTTCAATACGGATCAATGGCTGAGGGTGCTGAACATGCTGCACGATGTTTACAGTATTACTGGGAATCAATTACAGAACAATCTAATCGATCGGTTCGTCGACGGCCAGACAGCTATGGTTCCATGGTGGACGGCCGATATTATTAATGCAGTACAAAAGAAAGTGGACGGGGGAGGAAGTCTGAACTGGGATGTGGTCACCTACCCGAAATTTGAAGGGTACGACGGTTACTTTGAAATCGGAGCCCAAATGTACACCATCAGCAAAGTTAGCAAGCATCCGGAGGACGCATTCAAGGTAATCACCTATCTTGCCACAGATCCCGAAGTACTTTCCAAAGCCGCGACAAACTTTGATTTGCCGGTTGTAAAATTGGATAATCTCGATAAATTATTCGGCAGCGGGAGAGAGATTCTAAAAGGGAAGAATGTGCAAGGAATGCTAAAAGGTAAATTTTTGGATCCTCATGCCCCATCTCAGTATGATGACCTCGCCAAACAGGCCTTCGATAGAAATGCCGGTAAATATTTGTCCGGGGAAATATCCGACCCAAGAACGGCATTGGCCAAAGCAGAGGAAGAAGCTAACAAAGCGATTGCTGAAAAAAAATAGAAGTAACGGCAGAAATAGCTGGAGGACAATTTTCCTTTAGCTGTTTCTGATCTTGAAAACAAACAATCTTTTGGAATATTGCCCTTTGTTTGTTTTGCTTTGGGTAATTTATTGGAATCGGCGATACTATTTCAATTAGAGAGCAGGGAAACGATGACGGTCTTTATTAATTTACTGCCGTATATGAAACGGATTGATGATTGCAAAGAGCTTTTGGACGCTTGGTCGGGAGGGCTGGAGCTCCCGATGGACGGACCGAACTGGGACGAACCTGTGAATTGGCATGAGGAATTCAAGAGATTTAAGGGCCACAAGGGCCCGATTAGCGTGCATTCCCCAATCTGGGAGCTGAATCTGGCCTCAGCCCGGTTCGAAATGATCAGTCAGTATTCCTATGAGGTGTACAAAGAGTGCCTGGAATGGTCGGCTCATATCGGAGCAGAACAAATGGTCGTTCATCCGAGCCTGTATTCCACCCGGCTGTTCATGCGTGAGCAATCCCAAAGGCGATCGATCGACAACCTGAAGCGGCTGGGCGAAGTGGCCCAAAAGCTCCGCATCGACTTGGCCGTGGAGAATGTAGGCTTCCATGAATTCGCCTTGTTCGATGAGGACGAATTCGTCCGGCTATTCGAAGAAATCCCAACGATTTCTGCGCTGGTCGACGTCGGTCATGCCCATATCAACGGCTGGGATACTCCGGGACTCATTCGTCGATTGGGGGAACGATTAAGTGCGGTCCATCTGCATGACAATGACGGAATTGACGATCTGCATCTGCCGATCGGAGGCGGTACGATCGAATGGGAGCCGATCTGGGAGGCACTGAGAAGTCAGAAGCATGCGTATCGGTCCATTTTGGAATACGATTTCGATACTCCGCTTGCAACTGTTCTGGAGCATGCTTCGCTCGTCAAACGGGAGCTTCGGAAATAGCTTGGTGGCAGTTTTAAAGTATGATTAGATTCTATTAAACTTCGGTATGCATTGCTGTATGTTTATTTTCATCAAGCAAACGATGTGTCAAATTTGGATGACAAATCAATGAACTGGTTAAAAGAGCTTCAACTAGTAGCCGTTTCTGATGACCCTATGCTGCCGATTGATTTTGTTCAAGAATTTAAAAGCATTTACAATAGTAATCATTAACCTTTTGAAGTAACTAACCCTACCACAGTTACACTACATGGTTGGCAAGAAGCTGTTGGTTCAGGGTTTCAGGCGAGTATCGGAATGCGTTATGAAGTTGGAACATATAGCATATTCTCTGGTTTCACTTATAAAGGTCAAGCAACTGTTGATATCGTGTATTTAGAAACTGGGACCTGGTTCTCGGAACTTGTTACCGGAGTACCCCTCGGGAGTAATTATAAACTCAGATTTACAAATACCGGTAGAGACTCAGTGAAAGGCGCAGGAAATGTTTATCAGTAAATATATTTTAGCTTGATTCCGAATAAGAGAGAGTTGGGACCTTTAAACTGGTCCCTTAGTCAAGGACACATAGAAAAAAAGAGTTAGGCCGGACTTAAGAGATGATTCCTGTATTGTACAGGAGTCATCTTTTTTAACCCCCATTGGTATCTGTGATTGTTGTAATAGTG
>NZ_RBAH01000050.1 GCF_003626695.1 Paenibacillus ginsengarvi | reverse complement strand
GCTTCCGTTCTAGTGGCAAGAGGTTTTTCAGTTTTTCCCATTGATCGTCACGTATCTCGTATCTTCTTCTCATGTGAGAAGTTTACCAAATTATAGGGCCTTTTGATAGTTTGAATACACGCCCTAGCTGCGCCTAGTTTCGTATTGCCTTTTTTAGGGATACGCGTTACGTGTTATTTTCAGGGTAGTTTAGCCTTGGGGTATATTTATTATTGATAATGTGATGCTTCATTTAGGTTCGATATTATTCCAATAACAATAAGAAAAACTGTCATTATAAGAAGTGCATAACCTACCCAATGCAAACTTAAACTGCTTTGTGATGATTTCGAACGTATAACAAATAGTAACCCAGAACCAATCAACAACGATATAATTATTCCGAAATTGGTCAAACGAACACTCCTTTCATCAAAATCCACTTCTTATAATAACCATTGAAAACTTAAGACTCCGGCCGGGTTACTTTCGCTTCGCACCCGAAACATTAGTCGGGCATACCAAGTCAATAGTACAGATCCCACGCGGCAATTAATGAGATAATGTTCTTGTCACCCAACATATACCTTTTGCTGCTCCACTTAAAACCTTAAAAACACCGCTTATCGTTCGGCAGCGGCGCGAAAGCTCGCAGCATGCCAAAACGGAGCGATGTTTTTTGCATAGGTCAATTTTATTTCTTATCCACAGGTAGATTCCGCTTCGCTTCCTGAATCTGCTTATCGATCTCCTCGTCGGCGTTGCGCAGCGCTGTATTCATGTCTACCCCATCGTATACAACCGTATTAAAATAGTCTTCGATTAACGTAGAAGGAGCCGTAGCAATTGCATATTTCCAATTCGCTGCGGTAGCGTATTTCAGCTTTGTAAACGCCACCATGTTTTTGCCCTGCAGCTTTGTAACGTTCTTACCGAACTGATCTTGGATGGCGCGGTCTTTCAGGATGGACTGCTGCGCGTCCTTCGACAATTCCAGTTGCACGTCATCTGAGATAAACACCGAGAGCGCTTGCACCGCTTCCTTCGGATATTTGCTTGTGCTCGATACAGCGCCGATAAAGTTATCGGGAAGCTGGCCGACGCCCGGAGCCTTCGGATTGGTCGGATAGGTGACGGCATCCCATTGCAAATTCGGCAGTGTGATCAATTTAGGAATGAGCAGCGAATATCCTCCGATCATTGCGGTCGTGCCATTGTAAAAGCCGTCGGCCATACCCGGCGTTTTCGGAATGAAGCCGCCATTCGGCAGCTTGAACATGTTGTACCAATCCTGGAATACTTCTTTCCAGCCCGTCGTTTGAAACGGGCCTTTATCGGTTTTCGGGTCGATATAAGGCAAGTCAATCTGGTAAGCGCCGTAGCGGACCGTACCCGGATGCAGCCCGATGTACTGGATCCCGCCTTCGTTTCGGGACAGGCGGTCTGCTAAAGCTCTGGCATCCTGCCAAGTCATATTGTCCTTCGGATAAGCAACGCCGAAGCGATCGAACAAATTTTTGTTGTAAATTAAGCCGAAAGCGTTGTTTAAAATCGGCAGCGCCGGGATATAGTCGAGACCCAGATTCACTTTGACCGAATTCAAAAATTGCGGCTCGATCCGGTTCAGGTCGATTTTCAATTGTTTTATTTCCGGTTCAATATTTCGCAATAAGCCTGCAGCCGCCCACGGATTCATGTTTCCATAGATTTGAATGTAAATGTCGGGAATATTTTTAGCTGCGATGAGAGAAGCAAGATCGTTCCCTTTCGCGCTATAGTCGATCAGCTCCAGCGTAATATGCGGGTATTTTTTGGCAAGCGGATCTACAAAATATTTTTTTAACGCTTCATCCGTAAAAAAGCTGGAATAACCGAATTTAAGCGTAACTGGAGTCGGTTGAGCCGCTTTCTCCGCCGAGGCGGTTGTCGAACTCGCCTTATCGCTCGTTTCCTCCTTATTACTGCAGCCTGCTATCAAACCTATGAGCGCCACAGTAGCAATCCCGGTACGTACATATCCCCACTTCTTCATTGGACCATACTCCCTTTACACATATAGTGACGTTCTTCCGAGTCGTAGTTCTTCTCTGTCGTTCTGTTACCGAAAGCTGGACAATCAATAAAGCGGTTTCATTTATGAAACCTTCAATCGCACCCCCTATACAGTTTCTTTAGGTGCAGATTTGCTCTAGGAAAATCCGTGGACATCCTAAGATTCCGCCACTCGAATCATATAATTCGTATTGGAATACCCAGATTTGTTTCTACAAAATCCCGGCATATTCGCAGGCTCTCATAGGGGGTGCTCGTCGATTTGTCAATCTCCACCGTCAGCCAACCGTCATAGCCGATGTCGTTCAAAGCTTCGATGATCGGATGGAAATCGATTGGCCCGAGACCGAGCTCGCAAAATACCGGTAATGCTTCGTTCCCTACCAGCATCGGAAAGTCTTCGATTCTCGCCGCCGCGGGCATCAAATCTTTCAAGTGCACATAGGCGACCCGTTCTGAGTAGCGCCGGATGATCGCTGCGGCATCCATACCCGCTCCGGTGAGGTGGGCCGTATCCGGGGCGAAATACACCTCTGGAGCGGACAGCTCCATCAGCGCGTCCAGCTCATTCTCATCCTGCAGCTCCGTCCACAGGTGCGGATGCACGCAACATTTGACGCCGTATTCGAGCGTCCGTTTGGCCGCCTCGTTGATCGTCAAGGCCGCTTGCTTCGTCTCCTCCGCCGACGTCGAACCGACACGCGGTCCCCCCGGGCCGAACACGATGTGCGAGGCGCCGCATTGGGATGCTATTCGCGCCAGCCGGACGTTGTAATCGACGATGTCGTGCCGTTTCGACGGATCGGCAAAGCGCCTTCCCGATTCACCGGACGCGCCGCCATAAACGCCGGTCATCGCCAGCCCGTAACGGTCGAGCGTCTCCCGCAGTTCGCTCTCCCTGCCCTCATGCTGCATCACAAAAGTCGGCCACGGCTCAATCGCCCGGTAGCCGAGCGCCGCCGCTTCCTCGAATCCTTTTAGATGATCGTGTCCCCACGTAATCGAATGGACGGCCACTTTCCCTTTAAACGCAACCATGTCCTTCACCTCCCGAGCAAATGGTCGAGCACGTACTCGTCCAAGCCTTCGTAGTCTCGCGCCGCCACCAACTGCCGCTCTTTCTCCCTGTCGTAAGTTCGGACCTTATCCGCCAGACGCAGGAACAAGCTCCGGCTGTTCGCCAAATGCTTGAACGATAGCTCTCTCGGCTGGGTGCGCATCGCCTTAACGTCGAGACCGATAAATTCCCCGTTGCTTCCATAGCCGTTGTCCGCCAGCACGCGTACCTGATTGAACGCCCTGCGCAAATTGTCCGAGCCAAACGATTTGTCCTGATCGTACTTCAATCCGTTCTGGTCATTCAGATGAACGCTCCACAGCTTGCCGTGCGCCAGCGCGTAGCCCATTTCATCGGACGGATCTAGTCCGGCGAGAATGCAATGCGCCGATTCGATCAAGCCGCCGACCCGATCCGGATCGGTCGACCGGTAAGCAAGCGACAGCGCATGCCCAATTGTCGGGATATAAGCCTGATCCATCGGTTCGTTCGGCTTCGGCTCAATCAAAATGCGAATCGTCTTGTCATAATCCAGCAGTTTGTTGATCGCATCGATCAAAAAATGGACGGCATCGACCGGATTTTTCGCTTCGCGTATGTAGGTTCCTTCCCGGGCAAGCCAAAGCACGAGATTGTTCGTACCCATCTCCCTGGCGATGTCGATCGTCTGTTTCGACCTCTCGATCGCTTGAAGCCGTTCATTCGGATCGTTCGAAGTGTACGCCCCATCAATCGTATTCGCGCCTTCCCACAGTCGCGGGGCGACGATTTCGGTCACGAGCCCGTGTCCATCCAATATGCGGCGCACCTCGCCCGCCCGTCTCATCACTTGCGCATGCGTCTTGCCTGCAATATCCGGTACGATATCGTCATCGTGAAACTGCACGCCTTCAAAGCCAAGCTCGCGGTATGCAGCCAGCTTCTCCTGAAAATCGTACGATTGCCTTACCGGCGGACCGAACGGATCCGCCCCTTCATGAATGTTCCACGGTCCGAATGAAAAGCGAAACGTCATTGTCACCTGCTCCTTATGTTGGAATCGTAACCCACTGCTTGGTCAGCGCAGACCGCTCCACCGCATCCAGCACAAGCTGGTTGCGGTAACCGTCCGCAAAATTCGGCTCGGGACTGAAATTCCCGGCAATGCCGCGCATCAGCTCGTGCATAATATTGATGAACGTATGCTCGTAGCCGATAATATGGCCCGCCGGCCAGTATACCCCCGCATACGGATGAGCCTCTTCCGTACAGTTGATCGTACGGAAGCCCTGCATCCCTTTCTCGTCATCGTCCAAATACAGCTGCAGGTTGTTCATATTTTCCATATCCCAGCGCACGGAGCCTTTCGAGCCGTTGATCTCGAACCGGTTGCCGTTGCGGTTCCCTTTGCCGAACCGGGAAGCCTCGAATACGCCGAGCGCGCCGTTCGCGAACCGGCCCAGAAAGGCGACCGCGTCGTCCACATCGACCTCACCGTACCGGTCGTCCACCACTTGCGCGTTCAATCCTCCGCTCATCTCGCCTATCGGACGGCATTTGACGAACGTATCCATCATGCCGGTCACTTCGGTCAGCTCGCCGACGAGATACCGGGCCAGATCGATCGAATGCGCCATCAGATCGCCATGCGTACCCGAGCCGCATACTTCTTTGCGCAGCCGCCAGACGAGCGGGAATTTAGGATCCATAATCCAGTCCTGCAAATACGTCGCCCGCATATGGTAAATGGTGCCGAGGCGCCCGGAATCGATCAGATGCTTAGCATAGCGGATAGCTGGCACGAAACGGTAATTGTGGCAAATCATATGGACGATGCCCGCCCGGTTCGCCGCCTCCAGCATACGACCTGCTTGCTCCGCGTTCATCGCGAGCGGTTTCTCGCAAATGATATGCTTTCCCGCCTCCGCGGCGGCGATCGCCATCTCCGCATGCGTATCGTTAGGCGTCCCGATGTCGATCAGATCGATATCGTCGCGTTCGAGGAGACGGCGCCAATCCGTCTCGTACGATTTCCAGCCCATCTTCCCGGCGGCCTGGCGCACCGCTTCCGGATCGCGGCCGGCTATCGCCTGCATAACCGGCTCTACATCGAGATCGAAATAAAACGGAAGATCGCGGTAAGCGTGGCTGTGCGCCTTGCCCATAAACCGGTAACCGATCATGCCAATACGGACTTGTCGTTTGGACATCCCATTTCACTCCCATACGCCGTTTTGTGCCGAATGAGCCGACCGTCCCGTTGTTCTCCATCGCTGCCCTGATGCGGCCTTCGGTATCCATCCGTTCCAGCGGACGGTGCAATGAAACCCGAGAACATTGCACCGTCGCACTTCCTGCTAAGCTCCTGCGGTTTTGCGGATCGCCTTGATCACGTCATCGCAATCTTGCTCCGTCATGTGCTGGTGCAAGCCGATGGCGATAGCGCGGCTGAGCCAGTCAAGTGTGTTCGGGCACATATCCGGCGAATATTGCGCGTTCCCCTTATAGCTCTGGCAGTTCCACGGCGTATCGCGCTCGGAAGCTCCCCGCTTCTCCATTACATAAGTCCAGTTTTTGTAAATATGCCGGTCGGCAAAGCCGTTGTTATCGATCGTACCGTTTGGGATGCCTTCCCGTGCCAACTTCTTGGAAAACTGCTGTGCCTGTTCGACTGTCGGCAAGTAAAACACGAGGCTGTACGAAACATCGCCCTGTGGGTCCGGAATCGCTTGCAGCCGGATTTGCGGCAAATCGCAGATACTCGCCGTAATGGTCGATTTAATATGCCGCAGCTTGGATACGAGAGTGTCGATCCGCCTTGACTGGGCAAGGGCCAGAGCCGCGTTAATTTCGCTTAGCCGGTAATTTTCCCCGGGAAACGGCGGATGCCGGTTCTCCACGTTCATGTCCCAATACACGAATGCCGAATCGTGTTAAATATTAACACGCTCGTAGAGCGTTTCGTCGTTCGTGACGACCATGCCGCCTTCTCCGGCGGTAATCAACTTGTATTGCTGGAAGCTGAAGCAGCCGGCGAGTCCGAACGAGCCAAGCGGCTTGCCTTTGTAGGAGCCGCCGTTTGCCTGCGCAACGTCCTCGATGACCTTTATACCCCGCCTTGTGGCCACCTCCATAATCTCATCCATCCGGCAGGGCACGCCGCGCATATGGACGGGAATGACCGCTTTTGTGTAAGGCGTAATTGCAGCTTCGAACGCCTGCGGGTCCATCGTCAACGAATCGTCCGCCTCGACGATGATCGGAACCGCCCTCGCGATCAGTACAGCCGCGGCCGTGGCAATGTACGTATAGGCCGGGACGATTACTTCGTCTCCCGGTCCGATGCCGGCTCCGATCAGAGCGGCCACCAGCGCCGAAGTGCCGGCGTTGACCGCAAGCGCGTGCTTCGTGCCCGTACGCTCGCGGTACAGCTGCTCCAGCTGATACGCTTCGGATTGCGACTTGTCGTTGCCGTAGAAACGAAACACTCGTTTCTTCTCCAAAACGCCGAGCACGAGATCCTTCTCCTCTTGCCCAAACTCTTCTGTGCTGTGCAGGCCGAACTTCCACGGCTTGGTTCGTATCGGTTTAAAATCGTCTCCGGTTGGCATAATCGAATAAGGCCCCTTTCGCTTCCAGTCTAATATGGTCCGTTTGGTTTGCGGATCGCCGCAACATTCCGCTTCCGCCTTGCTGTTATCCGTTTAATGAAGCTGCGCGATCAATTGTTTCGCCGCTTGCACGAATAAATCGCTTGCTTCCGCGCGATATGGCGTCGTATTCATTTCATAACCGCCGAGCCCGTCTCCGTAAGCTTGCGCGGTAGGCAAATATCCACAGTAGCCGTTAGATACGCCGGCAAACAACATATACGGGGCGGCACAGAACGAGCGGAGAATACCCGCATACCCGTTAAACACTTCGCACGATACGGATACGAGCACAAATTCGCCAAGGCGGAGGCCGTGCAGCGTAACGTCAATCGACGGCTTGAAATACATCGCGCGCGTCGGCAGTCCGACTTTGACCTCCGCGCTTTCGAGCGGAAGCGTCTTAATCGGTTCCGCCCGACCTGCTATGGTTGCTATCTCGCCGTATAGTTCATGGCCGAGCCTCTGCACCCACGGATACGTATCGTCGGGCTCGTTCCGATAATGGCCGTGCGGCCCCACGTCTCCGGAGAAGCCTTGAATGAAAAGCGCCGCAAACCCATCTCCGTATTCCTGCTCCCATTCCTTCATCGCCAGCCCGACGAACTCCGAGGATATCCGATGCAGCGGGTTTATAAGAAGAGTAGGATGAACGGCGCAGTTGACAATACCGCCGACCGGTCGACCATCATCGGTTTCGAACACGACCGCGTGAAGCGACCTGTCGATCGGCAGCTCGTCGTTATGCTGCAGCCGCGGCCGCCGGTTCACGGAAACGCCGGTTTCGCCGCTGCCAGCCCTTGCCCGCAGCGGCTGCAATTCGTTCGCAGCATTCCGGATAGCTTGCCGGATTCTCGCCGTATATTTCTCGCCGAAATGCTCCGGTGCACTGTGCGTGTGCGTCGCATGAACGGATACCGACGCTTCTTCCACCCCCGCGGCCTCTCCCCAGCCGCACCTCGTCCCTTCCGGGAACGTTTGCAGCAGGTGCCTGTAAACAGGCGCTTGGCCGGAAGGATCGGCGGCCTGAAAGGTCGTTTCGTTGGTCAAGCAGCAGTCGATGCTGACGATCACCTTGCGCTGTATTCCGTCATCCAGCACGGCAACGCGCGCGTATAGATCGTCCAGAACGTCCGTTTCCGGATTTGCGATATAAGTGTTCGGATCGTATCCTTGCAGAGGCGAAATTTCTTCCGGTGTCAGGAGTACTTTGCGGAAAGCGCCTTTCAGTTGTGACATCCCTTCACTTCCTTTCCACATCCAAGTTTGGCCGAAATTGAATTACTAAAGAAATTATATAAGCATATATTTCTTTATTTAATTTACTAAGTTAATTATATTGCGTCACTTTCATTTTGTAAACCATATTTTTCAAAATTTTTTTAATGCAAAATAGCCCCGCGGAGCGGAGCTGCACAATTCGCCACAAACTAATATATCCCAGTGTCCCATCTCATAGCGGAAATTTTTGTCACTTTTTTACAGTTTTCGTTCACTTTTCTATCGACAATATAAAAGACGTGCCCGCCAGCGTCAACGCTCCCAATATGCCTTGCCGGTCGCCGAACGAGCTTGCTTCCAGCTTCATGCCGAGCGTCGCAAACCGGTTTGCCCGGAGCAGGACGGTCCGTTTGACCTCTTCGAATATAATCGGGAACCGATCGAAGACGGGACCGCCCAAATATATCGTTTCCGGATTAAATAAATTAACGACGTTGCTCAGTGCGGTGCCGATCGCATAGCCGGCTTCTATGCACACATCCAACGCCATTTTATCGTTGATCCGATAAGCTTCAAGCAAGGACATGCCGCTTGCGGACTTCTCCCGGTACTGCCCTCCCAGCATCGGAAACGTGACGATATTTTCCAGACAGCCGTAATTTCCGCACCGGCACCGTATGCCCTTCTCATCAACCGTAATATGGCCGAGCAGTCCGCCGACATTGTTGGCTCCCCGCAACGGCTGTCGGTTAATGAATGCTCCCGCAACGACGCCGAAAGCGACATGGACGACGATAAAATCCGCGACGTCTTTCGCCTTGCCCATCAGTTTCTCCGCGAATGCCATCGTACGCCCGCTTTCCTCGAGAAAAACCGGAGCCTTGAACCGCTCGGTCAATCCGTCTACGATATTCACGTCATTCCAGCGGTTCAAGTTCGGGATATTCAATATATTCCGTTTCTCCATGTCGATAATCCCGGTCACGCTCACCCCGATCGCGTCGACGCACGGCGTCCCGGCGGCTGCCAGAAAAGTCTCGACTTTATCGATAAGCTCCTGCAAAACATTTTCCTTGTCTTCCAAATATTCGATCAAAAATTCCTCGTTATGCGTCACCTCGTACCGATAGTCCGCAAGCGCGATCCGAACCCGGTACCCGCCGATATCGATGCCCAAAAATTTAAATTTGTCCGGGTTCGCTATGAGCAACACTTCTTTTCGGCCCAAGCCGCTTCCGATCCGTGCGCCTTCGGAAATATAGGCTTCGCCGACAAGCTTGTGCGTAATTTTCGTTATGGAAGCCTGGGAAAGGTCGGTTTTCTCCGCCAATGTCTTTCTGGATATGCCATCGCTTTGCTGGATTATAGTTAATACGAGTATTTCTGTAGCGTTCAACGTCACGATTACAATTCCTTTCCAATCGTTTGTTGTATTGTAGCATATTTAATTCACCATTTGAAATAATTGCTCCAACCCAAACACACACGCCGAAAATCGACGGGGAGTTAGTGTCAAAATGTCTCTTTAATCTATTGGGACAAGTTGGATAATAGCGGCAAAAAAAGTCGCTATGAAGCGGAAATAACGGATATAGGAAAAAATTGAGGAAGAAATGGTATCTATTTTGACCAGATAGTCATTATAGGCCTATCGTTCGTTCGAACCCGGAAATAAGTCGAATTTTTCCGCAATATATTCCGATCGTCAAGCAGGCGAGCCTGACCATTGCTAAGATGGAAAACGGCTCAGTCCGGGCGATTACGTATCACACCGGCAACGGCCGAACCCGGACGATCGAGGCGGATTATTCGTCGACAACACCGATAACGGGGCGCTGGTCAACCTGCTGGGCGTAAAGAGAAATCCCGGACTGGAAGCGCTTTACCAAAATTCGCAAAAAGAGTATATGAGTGCCACCTATATGATGAAACATGACCTATGCAGTTCGAGGTAAATCCAGGTAAATTTCAGGTTTTGGAGTAGCCCAAAGAAGCATCAAATAATGCTCCGGCCAAATAATTCAATGAGTCTTGCAAACTGCCGCACATGTGTGTCACAATCGAGAGAGATTCGCTGAATGCCCTTGTGGGTTTTCACGTGAACCTGACAACGAGTGTGGAAGAGGCCGCGAACCATTTCACCGTGGGTGTAGCCTTCATCACTCGTTTTTTCTTTGTTCAGTTCAAAGAGCGCGACCGCTAATAAGGTTTCTGCGACAAACAATAGCTCGAAATGGGCATGGTGATGCGTCTCGAATTCGGAGTGGCATTTCTCAAATGCCAATTCCTGTTTGGCGGCGCGAAAGAACACTTCAATGCGCCAGCGCTTTGCATAGGTTTGCACCACTTCTTTCGGAACATCGTGCCGATTGCTGATCAACAAATAGGCGCCTTTGTCTTTGCGTCCCCATTTAGTCATAACTGCGAATGGATTGTCCGGCTTGGGGCAAGGCATATAAACATGTCCATTACTTGAGAGACGCTTTAGTATTTTGAATTCTGAATGGAATGAGCACCAATTATTTTTTCAGAGCAAGCCGCGTTGTCTGGATGTAGACATTGTTTAATCCTAGCTTCTTTTCTAAGGGTCTTATAATTGTCTCAGAAATTAACTGGATTTGAAAATCCCTCATCGTTGTGTTTAGCTAAGCAACATTTCTTGTATTTATTTCCACTTCCACATGGACAGGGGTCATTTCGACCTATCTTTTTATTCAATTGAATCCCTCCTACTGATATCACTTCAACATAAGGATAACCTCAGTATAAATAAAAGCCCAAGCAGTTCAATCCTTGGGCTTGTTTAAATGACAAATTGGAAAATGTGGTTCCAAGATACTTACTCCCTCGCAAGCGACACACAGCACTTTACATGCCAAGTGCCTCGATCCATCTATTTTAGCGAACCTGCCACATCTCATTTTCGAACCATCAATATTACCGACTCCACATGTCTCGAATCTAGTAGCTTAAACCAATACCATCATACTTAACATTACGGATTCGATCTTCAACTCCACTCTCCGCTTTACCACTATTTGTGATACGGTTCACCGCGAATGATCTTATACTATCCTGCCATTTCACTTAATAAAAACAAGGAGCAGCTGCCGCGGCAAGCTGCTCCTTGTTTCGTTCAACTATCGTCTTCGTTAGTTCAATCTTGGGTTGCCTACTTACCCCGTCTTTTAAAATAAGCTGACATAGTCTGTAAGTAGTCTTGAAGCTTAATGGGATCATCAGAAAAGTTATAAGTATGACTCATTTCCCCCTTTTTTGATACTGCATACGCACCAAGCATACGCCTTACCCAGTCTTGTTCAGGAATCTCAATTTCAGGGTTATAAAAAAAGAACCAACAGCATTCCGCTTCTAGTACGGAATTCTGTAAGTAGGGCGTATGGGGATCCTTAGCATATCGTGATAAGTCCTTCTGAGCGGCTTCCATTGCCATTCGTGTTGTTTCTTCTAATGTGATTGTCGGAATATATTTGTTTACAGACTCGCCAAATAAATATTGACCAATAGGAGCTATCTGCTGCTCTGCTCTAATTGTAATTGTTCCGCTATCCATAACACTAAGTGAAGAAAAGTTATTGGTTTCGTTCTTAATAATATCTACAAAACAATAGTTGCTATCTGAAACAGCTTCCGAATAAAAAAGTTTGCAACCTGTCTGCACAATATTAAGAGCTCTCCCATGAATAATTGGGGGTTCATTATTCGTACTTGGGCTTATAGAATGAACGGAGAAGACTGGGATTCTTTCCATAACTATTACTCTCCTTTTGTGACCCAACATGCAAAAAAATACATAGTCTTTCGTGGATTGATTGCACTTTCTTGCCCCGTGACTCCATCGCCGCGCTATCGTAACGAGTTATTATTAGTATCCGCTCTATATACTTAGCTCCTTTCTCGGTAAACTCCACTAATCTCCCTCTATGGAGAATCACATTTCTCTTAAATGCTCATGTTTTCTTAGAATTTGACCAAGTTCTCGACAATGCAGATAACATTACAGTGGAATGAAGTTGAAGATGAAGTAATTTATGGGACTATCGAAAGTGCAAAAAGTACTCACCTAGACCACCTTCTGTAAAATGTGGTTACTTCGGTAAAGTATGGTTGCACCTATGGATCTCCACATGGGCTCATGGCGGTCAACCCTCCCACATCTCGCAGAGTCTACGCTCCCACATTCCTTCATTCAACCTGTCCATGAGGTGGAGGTCGGATATGCTGCCCGACAGGATCTTCGTCCGTATGTTAACGTCGTTCCGACTCATCCGTGCTTCGTTATCTTCCGTTTGTTTCGGTCATCATCATTGAAATATGTTCATCTAAGCTGCTTGCGGTAATTCTGCGAATCGAGGGATATCCTGAATCATTTTTTCTTCATTGAACTCATGTCTCTTTTTCAATATCCCAAAAAAGACTCGAATGAGTTTGTTACACAAAGCATGAGAGATTGCATCTTTTTCAACGGATTAATCGGCCGCTTGGTGTAATACTCGTGCAGGGCCCGAAAGGCAGAGTTCTTGGCGACAAGCGGCATCATCACTCTAAAAAGTAATGCGCGAAGACGTTTCCGGCCTCTCTTGGTTATCTTGGTCTGTCCGGCGTGTTTGCCTGATGAATTTGTCTTCAAATTCAATCCAGCCAGTTTCGTAATCTGCTTGGGATGACGGTACTGACTGATGTCACCTACCTCAGCAAGAAATCCTGCGATGGTGTCCCTGCCCACCCCTTTCATGGCCAGCAGTTGCTGTACATGTGGAATCTGTCCGAGCAGCTCATCTAGTGTAAACTCCAATTCTTCGAGCTTGCTCTGAAACCATTCGTACTGGGTTAGTAATAACTTCAGCTCCATCTTTGCTAACTCCGAACCACTTCGTATACCTACAGAACGCCTCGCTGCTTCCTTCAGATTCTTGATACGACCTAGGCCAAGCCCTCGCTTTGCAGCTTCTCTCAGGTGCTGCAGCAAGATTTCATCCGGCACGTGAATAAGCTCGTGCGGCAGTAAATAAAGGCTCAGCATCTGGATGGCAGACTTGCACTCCCAATCCTTAAATACCGTTAGAAACTCTGGAAAATACCGATCGAGCCAGTTATGGACACGAGCTTGCACAACGCAAAGGTCAGTCGTCAGGTGATCGCGAATTTTCATCGCTTCCCTCAGTTCGGCATAAACGCCCTGAGGAAGGCTCGGTACGGCGTATCTCCCATCTTTGACCAGTTGTGCAATGACTTTCGCATCCTTTATGTCATTTTTTGTTGGCGAATTGTCGTCTAATTCTTTGCTTTTCTTCACGTGTAGTGGATTTACAACACCGTACGTAACTTGCTTTTCTCTAAGAAAATGAGCGAGGTTCAGCCAGTAATGACCGGTAGGCTCCATGCCTACTATGACGTTTGGCAGGCCTCGTTCCGTTGCAATCTTCAGGAACCAACCCACAAACAACTCGAATCCTTTCTGGGTGTTTTCAAACGTAATTGGCTTCCCGAACTCGACTCCGCTGTTGTCTTGGGCTCGAGCCACATGTTTGAATTTTGCGATGTCTACACCGACAATTAAAGTTGAAGAAGTGATTTGATTAATTCGTTCATTTTGAGTAGAATGCATTTTGTAGTCTCCTTGGTTTGTTTTTGGATCCGTTAGCTGGCCAGCGTCGTGGACCCATAAACATCATACCAAGGAGTCTTTTTGTTTCTCAAACCTCGTATTTCTTCATAATAGGAATGCTGCCCGTTAGCGCAACGACGGCAGCCGAACATTTTGGTCGGTTGCCGTAGCGTGACGATTGAGCTATCGTGTTCCGTTTTGTGAAATCTAAAATGATTTTTGTTAACAGATAACTTACTTGGTAACATGTGGTATAATATGCGCATTAGGAGGTGTTTCTTTGATGTTATCTGGTTTTATAAGCATGTTACTCATTATTCTATTTCTCATCCTTTTGATTTTTGGACTTATACAGTGTAGAAACCATTCATTTACAGCAGGGTTTTATTTTTTTCTTATCCTCATTATGAATAAAATTTTATCTTTTTTTTACTCCCCCTATATTGCTAAATACATCGATTCACTGCATGAAAGTAATACTCAACCTCCATTGGGTATGACGATTGGAGAACTGGTTAGTTGGTTTTCATTAATACCTACAATAATAGAACTCATTGCTTTCGCCATTTTAATTATCGGACTATATACTTTGTGGAAATCTAAAGCTCAATCTTCAAAATCGACCTCATAAATTGAGATCTTTTTATGTACAATTGGATTATTAACACCACAATACCCACCCGTTAGGTGAGCGAGGCAGCCGATCGATTCGACGGCTGCCTTGTTATGTCGTAACATTGAGCTCTCGTCTCCGTTTAGCTTAACAATCAAAGGGAGAAATGTTTGTTCAATTTTCACATTGTAGCCATACGTTCGTTTTATGGTTCTTAACTTCACCGTAACAATTATAGAGCGAAAGCGAAAGGGCACCCGATCAAGTACCCTTCTTATTGGTCCGTTTAACCGTATCGTTCTTTAGATGTCTTAGTTTCTCGGGATTTACTACGGAATAAATGGTCTGAATTTGATTATTATTAAAAGCAAACGAATAGATATATTGAATGTCTTCGCTTAAGATAACACGAATCCCCGGCAGTCCATTCACAGTAAGGAAAGCGAAGCTGTATTTCCCCTCATACATCTTCAACAGGTTCTGATGCAGCTTGATGACTTGATCTATACCGACAACCGGAAGCTGCGCTGCCCTGACTTTGCCTCCGCCATCCGAATAGAACACCACGCTTTCGCTTACCAATTCAAGCAGCTTCGTTGTATTCCCTTGCATGAGAGAATTAACGAAATCTTTGACTTTCTCTTCGGCCACCGAGATCGATGGGGTCGGATCCGGATCGAAATGGATACTCTTTTGAGCGCGATGGAAGATTTGGCGGCAATTCGCGCTACTTTTTCCAATCGTTCCGGCAATCTCGTCGAATGAATAGTGAAAAATCTCCCGGAGTAAAAATACGGCTCTCTCCACCGCGTTCAGTTGTTGCAGGAGCAACAGATAAGCCGTTGATATTGATTCACGTTGCAAATAGGCTTGGGAGGGATCTGTGTCCAGTGCCCCATTGTCAATCAAAGGCTCCGGAAGCCAAGGTCCAATGTATAGTTCCCGTTTATGTGCAGATGAACGTAGAAGGTCTAGACAGCGATTCGTCACGACTTTATACAGAAAGGCTCTTTCATTAAGAATAGCTGCCGAGTCCGGCAATTGATCATAAGCGAGGAACGCTTCCTGTACGATGTCTTCAGCATCCATGACACTCCCCAGCATTCGATAAGCTAACGAAAAAAGCGGAATTCGATACGTTTTATACAATATTTCTATGTGCATTTTCGGGCTTCCTCTCCGAATACTCGAGGGCGAGTACGCACTGTATCGCTCTTTTGGCGCTAGCCGTCGCGGCATCGACCAGAAGTTCGCCGTGCGATGCCCATTCTCCGGCCACATATAATCCGGATATCTCCGGGACAGCCGGCCCTGGCTGATGCTGGCGTCTCATATGCAAGAAATCATGGCAGACCGTCACATGCGGAAGATACTGCTTCGCAACCAGTTCGTCCCGCCAACCCGGTTGTACTAAGTCTAAGGTTTGTTCTAAATCTTGTAGATCCTTATCCGGATTTTTCTTCTCTCCTTGATACTTGATCACGGATATGACTTGGGCGCCATCATCGCTCAGATAGGCCGCGCGGGATTGGTTACTGAGAAAGATCGTTTGATCGATCCCGTAAACAAATTGCTGTTTCGGTTTCGGTAGACGTCGCAAAGCGACATCCAAACAAGCGGCAGTGATCTCGATGGCCTGTTCTCTCCAAGCATGAAGCGCGGTTGCTTCCGCGTTCAGCACCAATTGATGGGCGACGGCAGGAGGGGCGGTGAGGATGATATGTTTCGCCTCGACTAGCGTACCATCTTCGCATCTAACATGCTGTACGGCTCCATCTCGGTGCTCGGTGGCAACGACTTTGCTGCTCGTCAACATCCTTACCCCATGTTTAACTGCAATTTCTCTAAGTTCATCTATTATGGCCCCCCACCCTCGATCCAGGTACAACACACCTTGAAGAGAATGTTGGAGTTGCTGCAATACCGGACCGGCAGCCTGCATGTCTGGAGCTACCACATAGCTTGCCGTACGCAGCAAAGCGTAGAATACATTCCGTACCATGGGATCATGCAAATTGCTTTCAATCCATTCGCGCAAACTGATTTGATCATAGCGATGGGTATCTAGCTTTCCAAATTTCGCGAGCCAAGAGGCAAGCTCCATCTTGCCTTTCCAAGATAAGAGAGGGGTTGTGAGCAGAGATTTAACGCTCATAGGCATCGTAAGCAATTTCCCCTTCCATATCCCATACCCATCGATCGAAGGTTGATTTCCTTGCAGACTCAGACCCAATTCACGAAACGTTGCAAGCGCATCTCCATGATACAAGGCATGCCCGCCTAAGTTAAAGTAAGCCCCCTTCTTCTTATTGGAAACAGCCCGACCTCCCAAGCGATCCTGTTTTTCAATCACAATCGTTTGTTTTCCCGCTTTTGCTGCATAGATGGCTGCTGTTAACCCCGCTACTCCTCCACCCACAACTGCGATGTCATATTTTTGCATCGTCATCATCCCTTTCGATTTGGTACCCGTATGACGGGGAAGGGAGGCGGAATGTGACAGAATTAAAAAGAAATTGTGGAGAGCTAAAAAACGGCGAAGAAGCGAAAGCAACCCGCAAACAAAATTCGCCCTATTACTATGCTGCCCGTTATTTCAATAACATCGATCAGGTGCTGCCCTCGCGGCAGCTCCACACTATCGTCTCCGCTTTTTCAATAAACATCAAGAGGAGCTGTCCTTGCGGCAGCTCCACGCTATCGTCTCCGTCCCTCAGTATTAAGGGCTTAACTCACATATGCTCACTCATTCGCAGGATTTCATCATCCTGAAAGGCAGTCTTCGGAAGGAAATAAGGTATGAGCCCCGAGAGGTCGCTGTTTTGGGCATGCGGAAATAGAAGAACCGTCTGGAACAATTCCCTAAGGGTTTGGTTGCTTTTAGTCTTTCCGAGACTGCAAGATGATCATCAATTGTCATACGTTGTTGTCCAGGCACCCAGTTATCATCCATCGAAGCTTCAAAAATGCTACACATTAAGGCTCGATCTATTGCTTCATGATTAGATAATCCAGAACCCGTTTTCCGTCTCATTCTTTCACTTTCCACTGCCTGTAGCAACATGCGCCGCATAGTTTCGACCCCTTGTCATATAATTCTTGGCCCGGAAGTCTGCCCTACTTCGTGTAATATATCATTTGTTACTATCATCTGGAATACTGCTGGAGCAAGACAACCATTAATCACAGCAACTTGTTAATCTTTCCGTATGATCTTTTTTATCCAATCTTTTCGTTTTCCCTTCGATCTTGGATAAGCTCTTTTTGTGATTTATCTTTGAGTGGTTGTGGTCTAGGTGAAAATGGAACGACCTGTTTTTTTTCTTTCATTTATCTCGATCCTTTGATTAGGAGGTGATGACTCATAGCTAAGCTAGGGGATTCTCGGTTCAACGAGTCCGCTAATACGGCGCTCTCCTCATCGGGATTCGCCTTCAGTGATCGATGTTTTCCTTTTTTTCCAATTTTTATTATCCTTATAGGCAAACACTATAATCGTCTTCCGAGCGCTTATCGATTCCCACACCGCAAAGGACGATACCTTCCCGGCCCCTTGCTGGAAAGTCCCTCGCTTTGCTCTAACGCACTTTGGCGCCGGGCGTCAGCGTGATGTTGCTGCGGGAAGGCTGTTTGAGTCCGTTCTCGGTCAAATATTGATCGACGATTTTATCGGCCTGAATCGTGCTCGTCAGTAGCCAATCGGCGTAGAGATCGCCGAACTTCTCGAAGAACCATTCGCTCGTATACTGACTGAAGCTTCCGAACAGCCGGTAGATCTGGCCGACCGTATTCGTGCGGGTGACCCCGCTATCGTCGACCCACGTTACCTTTTGGTTCAGATCGACTTGCCGGATATCCTCTATCTTCGTGCTCATAATTGAGCCGTTAAGCTTGAAATAAATGTGAACGGCCCCTTCGTACTGATGACCCACTAGCAAGTTCCAGCCAGCCATATCGCCGTCGGCAGGCACGGCGTACATGCCGCTTCCGGCTTCCGCCTGTGCGGGCTGATCGGGCTGCTGGGGCGGCTCAGCCGTCTCGACGGCTGGAGCTGTTGTCTGGATTGCCCCCGGCGGGATTTTGCCGATGTAGGCCGTCGACGTAGGGGCGTCAAAGACTAGCTCCAGTTCCAGAATATCGGCCACGGCCCGCAGCGGAACGTAGGTGCGCCCGTTATACAGCAAATTGCTGGTTTTAACCTTCTCCAAGTTTACCATTAGCGTAATTGCATCGAATACGACCGGAATTGATTCCGTTCTCTTAGGCTCTAGCACGTCATCCTTCGCGTTATCCGTCTGTGCGGCGGGAATGCCCGGTTCTTTTTGACCTGCAGGCACGAAGCCGATATTGGCGACTTTCTCCTTTGGGTAGAACGCGACAGGCAGGTTGTACATCATTTCTGCCAGGTTACGAATTGGCACATACGTCGTCCCGTCATACAAAATCGTGTTTCCCGTCGCCTCTTTGCCATCGACTTTGATATGAATTTCGTTGAAAACGACCGGAATCGTTTTCGAGTTTTCCGCCATAGTCGCCCCGGGCAGCAGAAGCGCTGCCGCCGTCACGCATCCGACGATCCATTTTTTCAACATGATTTTCTTCTCTCCTTCGTTATTGTCCTTGTACAAAATCAGACCTTAAAACGAATACGAATTATCAATAGAGCTCCCGAATACGCAGATACGGCTCCGACTTGTACGGATCTTTTTGTACTCTTCGACAAATTACGAGTTCGCAGTGGGAACATTTTACCACATTGATAGTCATTTTTTATAGAGGAAATTCCATATATTTCAATAAATTTTACCAGGCTGCTGAACGGAATCATCAGTAGCATACCCGGCCAGAGACGATATCGCCAAGTCTGAAGGATAGGAGTACTGCTTTCTCACGCTCAGTCTTGCCATGATATTCGGTCTGTATCTATAGATTTGAGCCACGCAGTTTGGTTACAAGCTATTATCCCTTGGTTATCTGACAAAAAGGTACAAAACAATTGAAACGATCACTTTCTATGGAAAGTTTTTTATGATGGTATACAATGCAATATCAGATTTGACACAAAAGAAAAAGCCCCCTCGCAATACTCAAGGGGAATAAGCAGAAGGTTCTTAACGAGTGACACGTTAAGAACCTAGTGAGTGAATAATAGCCCGTGGCAAGGGGTCAGGCCTGCCTTGGCTTGCTCAGTATACGCTCCTACGTATTGGATGATTATACGTGGGAGTGCTGAAAGATTACTATTAGCATATGGTATTAACCTGATCGGTAGAACTGATCCCTCACCCTTCGGTACGATATTCCTTTGTTGAACCTCCACACCTTTGAAAGGGTGGGATTTTAGCTAGCTTACGCTGCTATATTGCGTCATCTTTATTTCATCCTCATCACTTTTCTGAATTTGTCGATAGTTTGTGATGATGTGCAATTCGTTGAAACTGCTCGGGCGTGCATCCGAATTTCTGCTTGAACAGGCGGCTGAAATGCGACAGGTGCTTGTAGCCTACCGTGTAGCAGATGTCAGAAACGGAGACTTTATTGTCCATCATAAACAAGATTTTGGCTTGATTCAGACGGCGGTTTTTTAAGTAGATGAAGATCGTCATACCGGTGACTTCTTTAAATATTTTGGCCATGTATGTTTTATTCAAAAATAGCGCGCTTTCCAGAAGCTCCATGTGCAGCTCTTCGGAATAATGCTCCTCCAGATAGGTCAGCATACGCTGCACGTGTAGCTCCTTTTCGGTCATTTTGCGTATCGACTGACCGGTTGTGGGGCAAAACGGCTGGATGTAATAGAGCAGGTCGAGCAGGGCAAGCAGAAACCGTCGGAAAGAGACCGCATCGTTCTGTTGATACAGGCCATTCATTTTATGCAGATGTTGCTCAACCTCGGTTCTCGATTCGCCCTCCAGGTGAATAATATGGTTGCCAAGTTGTCCGATCGTTTCGAAAGCGCTTGTAAAAATCGAGTCGTTCAGCACTTCGCGCAAATAAGAGGGATCGAAGTGCATATTCGTGCGCAAATAATGATGAGGGCCGGGATTGGCACTGTGTAGCGTCATACCGTTCATCAAAATAAGGTCCCCGGGGCTCAGCACATGAATATGGCTGCCTATAATATACGTGCAGCGCCCTTGATGAAAGTAGTAAAGTTCATATTCTCTGTGCGTGTGGAAATTCATTCCCCACCGGGTATCGAACCGGTAAGCGAAGCGAACAGGCAGCATCATGGGATGAGCGAGCATGAAAGGGACCTCCTTTCGTCGCAGTAAATCCTTTCTCCTGAGTCAAGAACGATTTACTCTAATGATTACCATATCATATCGTTATTGAATTTCTCTACTAGAAACTGACGTAACAGCAGAACGAGAGTTAAATGACGGGCCATAACAGCAGAATGGCGTGCAAAATGAAATCCGGAATACTTAATACAATGAAAGAGGCGTAAGCAAATATTGCCATTTTGTCAAACGATCCGGAAAAAAGTGGGGGTTATGCGATTATGAAAAGGTTTACATCGAAAGTATTAACGGTTATGTTGTTCTCCACCTCATTGATTGGCTGTGCGCAAAATAATGAAACTGGTTCGACGCCCGAACATAAGACCAACACGGAACCTAAAACGATAACGGTATACCGATACGGGGTTAATTTGACGGACGAGGAATTTCAAAAGTTTTTTGTTGAGCCCGTCAAAAAGAAATATCCGCACATTACTTTACAGATGATCGTGCAGGATAAAGGGAAGAACCCGGAAGACCTGCTTGCGGCGGGAACTTTCCCGGACATCATTTTTACGAGCAACAACACGTTTCAGGCGTTTAAAGATTTAAAGGTTGTACAAAGTTTAGATGAAATGATCAAGAAAGATAGCACCGAATTGAAAAAAGTACAGCCGGTCATTATGGATTCTTTCCGCGAGTATGGCGATCGCGGAGAGTTGGTCGCTCTTCCGTTCTCGATAAACGTAGCAGCCCTGCTGTACAATAAAGATCTTTTCAATAAATTTGGCGTAGAATATCCGAAAGATTTGATGACATGGGATGAAACCATTGCTCTGGCACGGAAACTTATGAGAAACGAAGGCGGCGTGCAATATGCCGGATTCGATTCGACTGGAGCGTCCTTGATCGCTACACAGCTGTCGCTTCCGTTCGTCGATCCGAAAACGAATAAATCCATGATCGACTCCCCGGAGTGGATTAAAGTTTATAAATTAATCAATGAATTTTATCGAATGCAGGGTTTCAACGATCTCAAGCAGATCGGAAGGGAAGCTTTCATCACGGATCAAACGATTGCGATGCTGCCACTTTGGGCCGATAACTTTACCGGCAGGTTTGAAACCGAATACAAGAAAGGCACGCTGACATTAAACTGGGACATGGTTGCCCTACCCAACTTCCCTGAGGCGTTAGGCACAGGCAGGGAGGCCAACGTGCATGCGATGATGTTGTCCAGCCTGAGCAATAATAAGGATGACGCATTGAAGGTAATGACGTATATGCTGTCCGATGAAGTACAGACCGCTATTGCCAAATCAGGCAGATTTTCTACGCTTGAAGGCACCGAATTCGAGAAAGTGTTCGGAGCTGAATTGGAAAGTTTGAAAGGGAAACATATCGAAGCTTTCTTTAAAGCGAAACCGAGAAAAATTCATACTCCGACGAAATACGATCAAACGATCGTGAGAGGCCTTACGGATGCCGCAGCTGAAGAGCTTCGGAAAACGAACAAAGATATCAATACGCTTGTGCGGGAATATAAAGAAAAGGCGGATAAAGCGATTGCCGAGGCGATCGAAAAATCGAAATGAAGTCAACATTAATCTTATAGGAACGCTGGTGGGAGCTGCTAGTGCGGCTCCTTCTTTTCGCTTGTAAAAGTAACGAGATTGAAGCTCTTCTACGAGCGCACCCCACTACAGTAAGAAAAATAGTCAACTTACCACCTATAATGGTGTCATACCAACTCAACTAGGACTTTAGATGTTTCGTCTCAAGGCAAAGCCGAGGTCCGAACTCAACTCTCTCAGGACTTCAGCAAAGCATGAAGCGGACAAACCTCCTGGCGGGAAACAATCAGCAACCGGTATATGGCATGAGTTCGACATACATACGCGGAACGCGCGATCCCAATGACGTCAATACTTCCTGCGAGATCGTTCCGATCTGAACGGCCATCCGATCGATGGTGATCGATTTCCCGCCGTTTTCGCCGAGCAGGGTAACACGGGTCCCGACTGGGTAATACGAGGGCAGCTTGACCATACATTGATTCATGCAAATATTACCGATTAAGTTCGCCCATTGACCATCAACAAGTGCGGACATGCCAGAGCAGCGCCGCGACAATCCATGAGCATAACCGATCGGGAGCGTGGCGACCCATTGTTCTTCTGTTGCAGTATATGTCCGGTCGTAACCAATGCTTTCCCCCTTGCGGATCTGTTTCACTTGTAGGATACGGGCATGCAGCGAAAATGTAGGCGCAAGACGAAGCCCGATCGGGCCTTCAGCCCCCTCATCCAACGGTACAATCCCGAATAGGGATGCGCCGACCCGTACCATGTCTAAAGCCAGTTCCGGAAACCGCAAAGCAGCCGCGCTTCCCGCGCAATGGACCACAGCATGCGGGAATCCCGCCTTTCGCAGAATGCTGCATAAACCGGAGAAGCGCCGAAATTGTTCTTGAACAAAACTGTCGTCCGCCTGATTGGCCGTTGCCAAGTGTGTATAAATGCCTTCCACGATCAAATCGTCCACCTTCAGCATGGTCAGCATTCGCCTGAGCTCGCGGTCGTCGCGGATACCAAACCTTCCCATGCCAGAATCGATTTTCAAATGGATGCGCAAAGGTAGCCGGGTCGTTTTGCAATGCTTTGCCTCTCTCAGCCACTCTTCCGACACAACCGGCAGAGAAATGCCGTTTTCCGCAGCAATATCAACTTCGTTTGGGGAACAAGGTGTCAAAACAAGGATTGGTCCCCGGATCGAAGCGCCGCGTAGTAGGAGCGCTTCCTTCAGCGCACCGACGGCCAGTGCATCCGCTCCAGCCATGATTGCGGATCGGGCGGTTTCGAGAAGCCCGTGACCATATCCATCCGCTTTCAAAACAGCCATGAAGGCGCAGTCTGGAGGCAGTAGGCGCCGAATCGCGTGAATATTACTTTCCAGCCGGTCGAGATGGATTTCAGCCCAAACGTCGGCTTTCGGCTTGCAAACGATCAAGACGACCATGCCTCCTTGTTACGAAGCGCTTCGATAATCCTCTCCAATTGCAGTACCCGAGAGCCTTTAATGAGCAGCAAGCTGTCGTCCAGCTCCTCCTTGTTTAAGCGTGCGATCGCTTCTTCTTTATCCGCACACGCGACCACCCGGTCACCAGGGAATCGCCGGGCCGCTTCTTCGGCAATATAGGCTCCGGAAGCTCCCACGGTGATGACCAGATCAATCCGTTCAGGATCGAGTTCGGCACCGATGGACCGGTGTAGCTGCTCCGATTCTTCCCCGAGCTCCACCATGTCGCCGAGCAGTGCAATTTTCCGTCTTGGCTTTCGAAAATCGTACAATGTCTGAAGCGCGGCGCGAACACTACTTGGATTAGATTTGTAGGTGTCGTTCAGGATAAGGTATCTGCCGACCCGAACGACTTCATTTCGCATGCCGCTTAACGTCGCGTCATATAATCCTTCACGGATCAGCTGTTCCGGAACGCCAAGGTGCCGCGCCACTGCAATCGCACCGAGTGCATTCACCATTTGATGCCGGCCGTGAATCGGAGACGCGAATTTTTCAGGCACTTGTTCGTCCAAAACAAAAGCGAACCCATTATCGTCAGCCCGCCAGTGAATCGGGTGGAGGTCATTCGAAGGCTGTACCCCATAAGATACGGTTTTACCGCGATACCCGACACGATCGATGCCTTCGACAAGTTGAGGATAATCGCCACAATAGGCGAGGAGCCCGCCTGGCCGCAATCCTTGAACCAATTCCAGCTTGGCCTGCACGATGCGATCTCGGGTACCCAAGTCGCCTAGATGCACCTCGCTGACACTTGTAATGACCGCTGCATCCGGTCCCGCGATGGCCGACAGCGCTGCAATTTCGCCAATTGCCGACATGCCCATCTCTATGACCGCGATCTCGGTTTCTTCGTCCATCCCGAGCAACGTGAGTGGTACACCCAGATGATTGTTCAGGTTGCCGTTCGTTTTGTGCGTCCGGAACGTTGTTGATAGAAGCGCCGCCAGCAAATCTTTGGTCGACGTCTTGCCGTTGCTGCCGGTTATGCCTATCACACTCACCGCGAGCTGACGGCGGTATTCCTTCGCCAACCGCTGCAAGGCGGCCAGTGTATCCTCCACTTCGATAATGGCCGGATGGTCCGGTCGATCGGGCTCGCCTTGTGCCCAGAGGGCCGCCACCGCCCCCCTCTCGAGCGCGTCCTTGACGTACTGATGCCCATTGAATCGCAGCCCGCGGATCGGGACGAATAACGAACCTGGGGTAAGGTTTCGGGTATCCGTGCAAACTCCTCGTATAAGAAGGTCGGCCACATAACCGCTCGATTCCGCACCGGCCATTGCCGCCAGTTGTGAAATGGTACGCGTAATCATGCCTCCACCCTCCCCTCAAACCAAATTTGTTTAGCCTGATACCGCTGAAACGCGAACTCGATCAATTCGTCCAGCAGTCCCTCGAACGTACGCTGACCGTCAAAAGTAAGCATCGCCGGGAACATGCTGTTCTCAGTAAAACCGGGCAATGTGTTTACTTCGTTGAGATATATAACGTTATCGTCTGTGACGAAAAAATCGACACGCATCAGTCCCGCTCCGTCAAGCGTCCGGAATGCCCGCAGCGCCATTGTCCGCAAACGAATGTATACGCCCTCGTCCAAACGAGCGGGGATCCGCATCGTCAGTTTGCCACTACCGTATTTCCGCTCATAGCTGAAAAAATTACGTTCGCGTTCAAACTCTCCGGCTTCCGAGCAGAAAAGCTCGTTCCAACCAAGTATTGCCAGCTGAATTTCCCTTCCGTCTATTTCTTGTTCCACTGCAATTTTGCGATCATAGCGAAATGCATCCTGGACGGCATGCGCAAGCTGCAGCCGGTTCTCGCAGCGGTTAATCCCGATGCTCGAACCCATCGAAGCCGGCTTTACAAAGCAAGGGTAGCCGATCGATTCTTCGATCTCTCGTATAATTGCTTCCTCGTTCTCATTCCATTCGAAAGAGTTAATAGCCATATAAGGGGCTTGAGGAATGCCTGCCTGTTCCATAAGCCGCTTTGTCATAATTTTATCCATTCCTGCTGCCGAGGCGAATACCCCGTTACCGACGTATGGCACGTTTAGCATGTCCAGCATGCCCTGTAGAGTGCCGTCTTCGCCATTTGGCCCGTGAAGCACTGGAAACACGACGTGACTGCCGCGATCTTCGTTATACCATTGTTTCAAAATGCCGCTCATCGGTGCTGCTTCATCTACGGAAAAGCGAATATTGTGGGAATGCTCCACCTCTCCGATCAACTCGTCACCTCCGCGCCATCTGCCTTCCGGATCGATATAGATCGGGAATACACGATAACGTTCCCGGTCGAGCCGGTTGATGACGGCCAGCGCCGATTTGAGCGACACGTCGTGTTCTGGCGATTGTCCTCCATACATGACATAAACGTTTGTTCTCATTATGTTCCCGCCTATCCTTGTAAGATGTCTCAAGTATGAAAGACAACTCTTAAGAAAATTGGGCTCCAATTTTAAAGAAAAGCTTATCAATTCCGTAAGGATCGGCATTAACTCTTAACTAAAACAAAAAACCTCTTGCTTTCGCAAAAGGCGATGTTTTATTGAAATAGAAAGTTTATCCAAGTGCGAACACAACTCTAGCCGGCTGCCGTTGTGTATATTTTTAACTATCGTCTCCGTCCCTCAGTATTAAGGGCTTAACTCACATATGCTCACTCATTCGCAGGATTTCATCATCCTGAAAGGCAGTCTTCGGAAGGAAATAAGGTATGAGCCCCGAGAGGTCGCTGTTTTGGGCATGCGGAAATAGAAGAACCGTCTGGAACAATTCCCCAAGGGTTTTCTACTGCACGCATTCTCCACAAGATCCCTGGAAGTTTACCATCCCACGGCTCGACGGGTCTATGCCCTTACATTCCTTCGTTACACTTATCCAAGGTGTGGAGACCGATAGCGTTTAGTTGATGGGTCTATGCCCTTATCGGAGACGAACTGAACTCGGTCCTCCGTGCTTTCTTTGTTTTGAAATCCTACGAATGAGTCAGTTTACGTTTTCGTTAATTCCCTTTCTATGATGCTTGTACGTACGAGCAGACTGTTTTTTCAGGGGTGAACGGGCTTCCGTTCTGAACCATACCGACAAGGATTCGCGCCAGTTTCCCCAGTACTTTGAATACGGATTGCTGCTTGCTCATGTGCTTAACCTGAACATTGTTTTCATGCAGTTGCCGGAAGACAGGATTGGTTCCTACCAAAGTAAGTGTGGCTAGATACATATATTTTCGTAGTTTAGCATCTCCGCGTTTTAGCCTCTCCAAGTAGCCCGCCCCGTTTCATATTCACCGTTTACACCCTCTCCATGCGTTCGCGCAGCAGCTCGAGCCGATCGTCGTTGGGGGATACACAGTATCCGTTTTCCACAAAAATGCAATGTCCAGCTCCGTTGGAAGTAAACTCGTCACGCTCATACCTTCATCCTCCACTACTCAAGAATTGTCAGCCATATCTCTATCTTAGTGCGGATAACAGTTTCCGTCTTTACCTGGATCCATCTTGAATTTAACGGTTTTCGTCATCAGGCAACCTTCTGGCGCAAGTCCTATATTCAATTGGAGATAGGCCGGTTCCCCTTTTAAAATAAACACTGAAAGCATGAACCGGGGAACTTGAAGACATTCCTGATTAATAAAATCGCCAGCGATGTGGCGATTTTGGATCAATAGCGTACGTGACTTAAATATGTTTTGTTCGTCAGTCATTCCCGCTTTCTTCAGTCGCCTTCAATGTCACGGAATTCATGAACCCATACTTTAGCTTGAGGAATCCATGGCATCCCCTTATGCAGAGATAAAATGTACGCTTTATACGACTCCATTTCGGGAAACCCTTCTCTTCTGGCATCCTCATCAGACATATCCCCCAGCATTTGCTGGTACACATTGTATACTTCGAATTTTTTCCCGCCATGCTCCATGATCTCGCCAGGGTCGGCGTACCGGCCGTTTCGTCGGGTTGCTGTTTTAGCTCCGTTCAATACTTTCGCGACATCCTCTTTTACCGTTACAAGTCGATCGATAGAACATGTTTTTGGCGGCAATGCTTCAGACATTGGATACGCTCCTCTCCCTTTTGACTCACCGATATTGTAGACAACAATTATGAACAGAAAATGAATGGAGCATTACAATTAACGAGATGGATCATACGTTATCGTAATCCCAGTTCATGAAATCGGACCCCCTTTCAGCAATTGCTCAAGCTCGCAAATTTGATCCGCATAACGTGTGATAGCTTTAATGGTGTACAAACCGGAGATCGTAGGCTGGTTATACCCCGGTTCAGTCGCATATATCGATGCAGCTGCCCCCTAATACGGCGAATGCGGAGACCTTTCCCAGCTATCACACCACACACGGCAGCGAGGCAGGCAAGAAGGACAAGAACGAAGCGGTGGCGAGCGGTTGCAACCCTGCGTATATTCTTTCAGAATTCTTTCATTGGGCTCTGTTACACTTCATAGGAGAAAATTCTGCTATACATTTATGGTTGAATCGTTAGTGGTTGTCTATGAGTTGACACCGTTGATTGAGGTGATCGGTGGCATGCTGATGCTGACAAGCCCAAGCAACGTGACGCTGTACTACCCGTATGGATTATCGCCGTTATCCCATTCTTTCGGACGAGGTGCGCACTAAAATCTACGAAATACTACGATATGAGAATATACAAACTGTAAAAGATGTTCTATTTAAAGAAGGCGGCAAATTTATTCTTAAAGGGGTCGAGAAATTTATTTCGAGATGATGGTTTGCATGATCTAGGAAAATCAAACGAAATTCAGGCTTTCTTAGATTAAGGGGGAGGCGACTAACCTATGGACCAAAGAATTATTGACATAATCAAAATTGTGGAGCAACTAGGACTACCAAGGGAAAGAGTTTTTGTAGTAATAATACATGATCCTATCAGAGCCCTGCAAGGGCCTGACGGCAGCCCGGAACAAATCCGGATCCGTCCTTCAACGGCTTTCGAATAAATGGATTCAATGCGGCACCGCCGGCCGACCGCCATCCTGCCAGTGGCAAGCTGCTCCATATAGTTGAACTAATGTCTCCGTTAGTGCAGCGATGATTAAATTGCTACATTGGTATTTACAAAGACGATTGAATCATAGTTTCTTTTCAAAGCGGCAACCAGTTATTATCTCATACCCTATATCCTGATAAATCCAATACCACGCCGCTTTGCCGTTGATCTTACTACAATGATACAAATTTCCCCATAACGACTTACCTCACGAATATTTTCCCTTATTCGAAAGACCAGCGTAGCTAAAACCTCCGAATATGTTTCATACACAAATATGGTATCAGTACTGCTTTCTTCTACCATCTTCAGTCGGTTATTCATATCATCAAGCGAGATATGTTCACCACTCAATTCTTCCATCAGGATGAAAGAACAGGAATATCATTTTGGTTAGTTTTCCGATTGACATAGGTCGTATGAATACACCACCATCTGTTTCAACTAACGAAACTACATGCCAAGAAGTGGAACAATTAAACTATATCACAAATAACTTTTCCATTATTCTGCCCGTTAGCGCAACGACGGCAACCGAACATTTGGCGGGCTGCCGTCGCGGACGATGGAGCGATCGTTATCCGTTTAGTTGAGTCATTGCTACTTGCGGTCAACAAAATAATTTATCTCAACATTTTTTCATCTCCAAGATGAGCAATTTGAGTTAATTCCCAGGGTTTATTACCTTCTCTATAATAAGCAGCAAAATAAGTTTTATTGGTTTCGATTAAATTCCAAACCATTGGATCTTTAATCATGATTTTAATTGCAATTTTTTTTGTCGAGTTATTCGGATCGTAAGCCACAATCCAAGCATCTTTGTAATCATCTGAATAATCTTTTTCAACCACCGTAATCTGGGATGATGCTGATGTTTTAAGTTCTCCGAACGAACAACCTACAATAAAGAGCATAAACGCCATTGTTATTAAGGTAATTCTTTTCATACCTCACCCCCCATTGGTTTACGTAACCAGGGCTTAGGAAGTTGCGTTTAACTGCCCAATAGCTTAATAAAAAGAGGAGCAGCTGCATGTGGCAAAGCTGCTCCCTATAGTTGAACTAATGTCTCCGTTAGCGCAATCAATCAAGTTTGTTTACTCATTCAATTTGGCCTTTTGAATCACATCAATGATGAATGGATGTTTGGCATTTGTATAAGCAGCCCTATCATTACGATACTTTTCTGCAAGTTCTTTTTTCAATTGATTGTATTGTTTTAGTACATCGGGATGGGTTCTTAAATAATCCCTGAATAAAATATTGTTTGTCCACTCTTCGCTTCCATAATTGTATATATGCAAATGATGCGTTCCTGCTCTCCATTGACCTTTTCTAAAGAATCTTCTGTTAGGGCACTAGCGTTGCAAAGAAGTTAACATGAAAAATACAATCTCTTGTATTTACTATATCTGTTAAATTATGATGTGTTTTCATGGCCCAAATAAAAAAAATCTCCTATTGTAAAAAGGTAGGCGTGTTA
>NZ_RBAH01000004.1 GCF_003626695.1 Paenibacillus ginsengarvi | reverse complement strand
GCTCGCCGGCGGAGTTCCGGGAGTGGATCGCCGCTGCGAAGCCAGACTTAACCCCCTTCCAAGTTGCGCTTTAAAGCCTGATTACGTGAGATTTCAAGTAAGACTGCGAACGCTCTAGCTTGTGCAGACTATTCTCCATAATTAGGGGGTAGGACCGCTAGGAGCGGTTATGGCCTTGAATAAAAGTCTCAAAAGACTGCTATCTCTTTATACGCCGATAATGAAGTTGATTTAACATGCTCTAAAGACTCTTATTGTCACAAATTGCCGACATCGAACCGGGCTCATGTTCGTTCACTCGAAAAAAAGCCGAATACGCCCTGACGCGAGCGCGCAGGGCGTAACACATTTCACCGAATATAAAACAAATAACGTTTGCCGCTGTAGCGGGAATGTTCCCGGATGGTCTCCGATAGCTCCGATACGTCGAAGATCCTGCCGGACTCCGCAGCAATGCCTATTCCGGCTCGGTAGCAGCCGTACTTGATTTGCTGCTCCGCGATTTCGGACAAGAATGGGGCGCCCGCCTCCGGCAGCACCGCAATGGCCCGCGGATCGTCCGCGCCGTCAAGCTCCTTCCAGGCGATGCTGGACTTTAGCGGAGCTAAATAGGTGCGGCCGATTAAGCTCAAGAGGGCATCCTCATGACCGGCCCAACGCGCCGCAGCGGCGCCGATCGACTCGTCGTCGAGTTCGGCGTAAGCCGCGACCGGCCAGAACGAGCCGTCGAACAACGGCAGAAGCGGCTCAGGGACGTCTTGGAGCTGGCCCGAGACGAACAGCAGCCTCGCCCGTTTGAACAGCAGCTTCAGCAGTACGTCCTTGCCGATTACGTCCGGATGCTGGAAACCTTGCTCGAACAGTTTTCTCTTGACGCGAACGAATTGCTCGACATACGGCACAGCTTCCGGCAGCAGGACGAGTCTGCCCGCCCGCAGCCACATGGCCCGGATAAAAGCTTCAGGCTCGAGGGGCTCTGCACCGATGCCCGAGAAGTACCAGTCTCTCGCCGTATAATCGAGCCTATCTGCGCCAATCTGCGAGAACAGCAGCTCTTGCAGCACCGGATAATCGCCATAACGCCCGATTACCGACAGGACGCCTTCGGTTAAGCCAGGCGTTCTTGCCAGCACGTCTGCTAATTCCGGATGCTCGGCGATCATCCGGGTCGTCCACCTCTCGTGATGGATGCCGGTGATCGCTTCGAAGCAATGGGAGAGCGGGCCGTGCCCGATATCGTGCAGCAGCGCGGCGGTCAGGCCGATCTTGATTTCAAACGGCTCGAACCGGGTGCTTCCCGCAGCTTGCAGCTTCTCGATCATGCTGCGCATATTTGCATAGACGCCAAGCGAGTGGCTGTATCTGCTGTGGGTCGCTTCCGGCAGCAGAAGGCAAGTGTGCCCCTGCTGCTTCAGTCCGGCAAGCCTGCGAAAAGCGGCGGTGTGCGCCAGCTCGCGAATATCCACATCGTCGATCCGAATCGACCCGTGCAGCGGGTCTTGTACGATCATAGTACGGACTCCTATCTTTTGACAGCTTCATATACGAATGCGGAACTGGCTTTTGTCGGTGGTTTGCCATACTCGAAGTCCGCCGATAGAACGATGTCCGTAAAGCCGACGCTTTCCAGAACGAGCTTGAATTCCTCGATGCCGTACCAGCGCAGCGCGAAACGCTGCAGCTCGGTTTGCAGCAGCTTGCCCGCGCGCCATTTTTCGTATTTCAAATAGCTCACTTGGTACTGCTCGAACAGATTCGTCTCGACAAGCTTGCCCTCCATCGTGATCGTATCGCCGTTCGTAAGCTGATACGTCGACGTGCTGACTTTGCCTTTGTCGATATCGAACGTCTCGGGCAAAAACAGATCGAGCAGCAGACGGCCGCCGGGCTTCAGATGTTCGAACAGCCGCTTCAGGACGGCGATCGACTCGTCGCGCTTTTCGATGAGCAGAAACGAGCCGCCCGGAATAATAATCGCGTCGTAGAGGTCCGGCAGAGCCAATTCTTGAAGGCTTGCTTCGTATAAGTTCGCCTGCAAGCCCCGTTCGTCGCAACGCTTCCGGCATGAAGCGAGCATCTCCGGCGACGAATCAACGCCGTCTATCCGCAAGCCCGATTCCAAGAGCGGAATGAGTACGCGGCCGGAGCCGGCCATCGCTTCCAGAAACGTGCCCCCGAGCGCGTGCAGACGATTCCGGTAATACTCGATCTCTCCTCCGAACGAATGTCCAACCCGCTTCGTCAAATCGTAAACTTCCGTGCATAACTCTCCGTAGTAGCTGAAAGACATAATAGGTTCATTCTCCCTCCAAATCATAGGTGGCGGCAGGGAGTGCGCGTCTAAGGCTTACGCGTTCCGCACCGCAAAAACGATGCAAATTTCGCCATGGAAATTTGCCATCAAATGGGTTCGAGCTTCCTTCCGAATCGTAGAGACTGACATGTTCATCCCTCTTTCTGCGCTAAGTTACATCCATCATAGCAAACATTACCGCGCTGCGGGGAACCAAGCTTCTTTAAAACAAAATTGTCGCTTTTCCAGCGATTGCACAAAAACCGGCCAAACCACCCAATAGGGGCCGAAAGCGGGCGCAAATCGGCCGCCATCGCGCTCTAATCCTTGTCAAAAGGCTGTCGCAGCGGTGTAGGGTAAGGCCCTTCTATGATATAGTGGAAGCTGGAAACCAGACGTGAACATTGGAGGGAAATGACGTGCCCGCGCTGCAACAAGCGAAACAAATACTGAAAACCGCTTTCGGCTACGACAGCTTTCGGACAGGCCAGGAGGAGCTCGTATCGGGCATACTCGCCGGACGGGACGCCATCGGGGTCATGCCGACCGGAGCGGGCAAATCGATCTGCTACCAGGTGCCGGCGGCCGCGATGGACGGCATTACGCTGGTCGTCTCGCCGCTCATCTCGCTGATGAAGGACCAGGTCGATGCGCTTAACCAGACCGGGATTCCGACAACCTTCATTAACAGCACACTGACGGCGGCGCAGCTGAACACCCGTTTCCGCGAAATTGCGGACGGTAAGTACAAGCTCGTTTATGTGGCGCCGGAGCGTCTCGAATCGGAACGGTTCGGGCGTTTGCTTGGAGAGCTGCATATCCCGTTCGTAGCGGTCGACGAAGCGCACTGCGTCTCGCAGTGGGGGCACGATTTCCGCCCCAGCTACATGTCGATCAGCCGGGTGCTGGGGCTGATCCGGCCGCGGCCGGTCGTCGCCGCCTTCACGGCAACGGCAACGGATAAAGTGAAGGAGGACATCGTCCGCCATCTGCGGCTGCAGGACCCGGTCCGCGTAACGACCGGTTATGCGCGCGACAATCTCAGCTTGTCCGTGCTAAAGGGGGCCGACAAAAAAGCGTATCTCGCGGATTACGTGCGCAGCCGCCCGAACGATTGCGGCATCGTGTACGCGTCGACCCGCAGAGAGGTCGAGGACATTTGCAGCTACCTCGTCAAGCTGGGCGTGCGTGCGGGGCGCTACCACGCAGGGCTTGACGAGGAGGAGCGGGCGCGAGGCCAGGAAATGTTTTTGTACGACGAATTGAAAATCATGGTAGCGACCAACGCCTTCGGCATGGGCATCGACAAATCGAATGTGCGTTATGTGATCCATTACAACATTCCGAAAAATGTCGAGTCCTATTACCAGGAAGCCGGGCGCGCAGGCCGTGACGGGGAGCCGGGCGAATGTATCCTGCTGTACGCACCCCAGGACGTGATGACGCAGAAGTTTTTGATTGAGCAAGGCGAAGGGGACGAGGAGCGAAAAACGATCGAATACGGCAATCTGCACGGCATGGTTGAATATTGCCATACGACCGAATGCCTCCAGCGCTACATCGTCCGGTATTTCGGCGCTTCGGACGGCGAAGCTTGCGGCCGTTGCAGCAGTTGTACCGACGACCGCGAAGTCGCCGACGTGACGCTTGACGCGCAGAAAGTTTTTTCGTGCGTCGCCCGCATGAAGCAGCGTTTCGGCATTACAATGACGGCCAAGGTGCTGCGCGGCGCGAACGACGCCAAGGTGCGGCAGTTCGGCTTCGAGCAGCTGCCCACATACGGAGCGCTAAGCTCACGCAAGGAAAAGGACATCGTGGGTCTGATCAACGTCCTTGTCGCCGACGGCTACATGAAGCTGACGGACAGTCAGTATCCGGTATTGACGCTGACGATGGAAGCGAAGGCGGTGCTGGAGGGCAAGGAGCAGGTGTTCCAGCGGGTAGCGCCTACCGTGCGAAGCGCCTCGCGGGAGGAGCAGCTTGGCGACGAATCGCTGTTCGAGAAGCTGCGCCAGCTGCGCAAATCGTTTGCCGAACGGGAGCGGGTTCCTCCGTTCACGATATTCCACGATGCGACGTTGCGGGAATTGTGCGTTCAACAGCCGCGTACGGAAAGCGATATGCTGTCGGTCAAAGGGATCGGCAAGCATAAATACGACAAATACGGGCGCGCTTTTCTGGAGTGCATCGAGGAGCACGCGGCCGGACGGTAACGGACGTGCCTCCGCTGCCCCGGAAACCCGGGCAGGATACGTTCGCTTGCGGCTGGACGGACACAAGATGGCCGCCCGCAGCGGCGATCCCGTCGGATGTAGTAATCGATTAACAAAAAGAATCCATATAAGCGGAGAGGTTGATGAATATGGCAGATCATACAGGGGCGCAAGCTGAGCAAAAAAGAATACCGCTTCGGGCGGGTCAAACCGAACTCGTACTCGGAGCGGACAAGGAGAGGCATGGGCTCGTCTCGATGCGCTTGCCGGGGACAGGGTTCGACATCGTCAGGGAGCCTTACTATGCGTTGAACTTGTACCGGATTATGTACGACCGTCGTCTGCAAGGCATAGCCAGATACGAGCCGTTTACCGTCCGTGAGTTATCGGAGCGGGGTGTAACGCTGCATTTTACGCCGACGGAGGTTAATCCGTGTGAGATGGAAGCGGTGTATGAGATCAAGGACGACTCCACGATCGATTTGACCGTTACTGTAGAGGCGTTCAGGCCGGCGTCCAAGTTTGAAATTACGGTATCGTCCTATTTCGACTTTGCGCTGGAACCGTATATCGTGTTTCCAAACTGGCCGGGGCGTACGGATTCCGCCGACATGCTGCTGCACAAGGTGGAGGATCACCCGCTGATCAAAGGGCATTATGTCTACTTTCCACGCGATAACGAAGCCGGACATACCCGGCTGGACGGACGATGGCTGAACGAAAAAACCGGCCTGCCGATCGCTCCGTTCGTCACCGGCCCGTTCTACGGCAAACCGGTCGCGCTTATGTCGGACGGCGCTGTTAGTATCGTGCAGATGGCCGACCCGGACGAATGCGCCGCGATCGGAACGACGTATTCGAGCGCAGAGGATGCGGACAGCATCCGGAGGCATAATGCGCTTTATTTTACTTTATTCGGAGCGGATCTTCGCACGGGCGAACGCCGGACGGCGCGTTTGCGGCAGCATGTGCTTACAGGACGGCCGGAGCTGACGCCGGTGCTAGAAGCATATACTGATTTTAACAAAAATTAAGGTTTCCTTTATTGTACAATTAGCTAATATGGATTAATAATTTAAAGTATGATATGGTCTACTTGGACAATGATTTGTTATCCATGAACCGCAAAACTGCGGGCAAAGTCCTATCTACGGTGGGACTTTGTCTGCAACACGGACGGTTTTACTTCAAAACCGAGCCCTATGTCGCCGTCTACATTCGGCGATTTTTGTTTTTTGTAAGCTCGGAATGGAATGATTCGGTAATTCTTTTCGGATCGCATTCATGAATCGGGGCGTGGTCACTTGAAAAGGCCTTGGTCGCTTTTCCTTGCAGCCGCGATAACGATCGGAGTTGTGGCTGCCGCCGGCGTAATTGTTAAAAATAAACAAATATCGTCGATATCTGGATCGGGCACGCAGCCGCTGCCGATCCGCTCGTACGGGAACGAATTAAACGTCCGGGCCGAGCGGGAGAGGACGGCCGACTTTATTGGGAAGCGGCTGACCGGTCCGTATGGCATCTATACGAATTACAGCGAGACCGGACAGTCAGCGGAAGCGGCGACCGGACACGAGGTACTGAGCGAATCGGCCTCGCTTATGATGAGATATGCCGCGATAACGAAGAAACAGAGCTTGTTCGACCGGCAATGGGAGCTGGCGCGGCAAACGTTCGACATGAAAAGCGGCTTCAGCTACCGCTACAGTCCGACCCTGCCCAAAAAGTATGCCGTCAACGCGGCCGTGGACGATCTCCGGCTCATTCGCGCTTTGTACGAAGCCGGTGGGGCGTTCGCTGACGATCGTTATACGAAGGAAGCGATCCGATACGGCAGCCGCTTTTATTCGTATAACGTCAAAAACGGAAGAGTCTACGATTTTTACGATGAGACAAGCCGAACGGTTAATGACTTTATCACCCTTTGTTATATCGATTTGAAAACGCTTGGGGTTTTGCCGGTCACGGACAAGCAGCGGCAGTCTCTGCTGGATGCGATGCTGGGAATCGCGCAGAACGGCTACCTCGGCGACCGTTTTCCGTTATATGAAACCCGGTACCGGTATGTGGCCGGGCGGTACGAGTCGGAGACGATCCAAACGGTGGAGTCGCTGCTTACGATTTTGCACTTAGCGGAAGTGGAGCAAGCGCGGCCGGAATCGATTCGTTATATCAAAGAGCAGGTAAAAGAAGGAAAGCTGTTCGGTCAGTATACAAAAAGCGGCGTACCGGCAAGCTCGGTCCAATCGACGGCCATCTATGCGCTGGCCGCCATGCTCGGCTCGGAGATCGGGGACAAAGAGCTGTATGCGGACAGCATCAAACGGATGGGCGCATTCCAGATCACCGCTCCGGATCACGAGCTGTTCGGCGGCTTCGGCAACGCCGAAACCTATCAAGCCTATTCATTCGACAATTTGATGGCGCTGCTCGCTTATTCCTACTAAGGATGCTTAACGAAATAAATCACCCGCTACTACTAGGTCCTTTATTTCGTTAAGCATTCTACACACAACAACGAAGGTGGCGACACCCGCATGACGACGATAACGGAGACATTACGCATAAGGCACATAGGGCATCGGCTCGGCTCCGCTATTACGCCGTCTGTTTTTGCGGCGCTTGCCGTTTTATCGATAACAGGTTTCGCGTTGTTCATACCGCCTTATATCGGGATGGCCGACAACGGGGATTTTTTCCGCAGCATTTACAGCAACGGCCTTTATTTCAGCAATCCGGATTACGATCAATTACGCTTTGGGCATTTTGTCAGGCAGTACGGCATTTTTCAATACTACAACGAAAACGCCTCGATGATTTTTTCGTCCCAGGCGTTATTTTTGAAGGCGGCTATTTTTTTGAACAAGCTGCTCTTTCACCCTGCCGTATTCGATATCCGGTTTCAAGCGATCCTTTATACGCTGCTGTATACGGCTGGCGTCTACTTGCTGGTCGAGGCCGTAACCTGGAGAGTTTCGCGGAAACGGGGGTTCCTAATCGCAGGCCTAGCCGTGTTCGTTTTCGGCGATACCGCTTATACGGCTTATTTTAATTCGTTTTATGGCGAGAGCGTCATTCTTGTCGCTGTGCTGTTCATGTCGTCTTCCTGGCTGCTGTTGTACCGGAGACGCTACAACGACTATACCATGCTCGCTTTGTTTGTCGTCAGCGCCCTCATTCTGACCACGTCCAAGCAGCAAAATGCGCCTGTCGGGCTGATCGTGGCCGTGCTCGGTCTGGCGCTTATATGGATTCGCGAGCAAACCCGGTTTCGCATCCTTACTGCGTGCTCCCTTGTTGTTTTATTCCTCTCCGGAATTGTGACGTATATGATGATTTCGGATGAATTCGTGAACGTCAATCAGTATCATGCGATGACCCGGGGCGTCCTGATGCAGACGCCGGATCCGGATTCCGCACTGAAGTCGCTGGGGATCGACGAGCAGTACGCGATATTGAAAGGCACGATTCATTACGAGCCGTATGCGACGGTTGATGTCAACTCGGAGCTACTGCAAAAAGAGTTTTACAGTAAATACAGCTTTGTTTCGATTTTGTTTTACTATATCCAGCATCCGGACCAGCTTGGCTCAATTTTGCAAATCGCCGCCAAAAACGCCTTCACGATCCGGCCCGGAGCGATGGGCAACTACGAGCTGTCGGCGGGCAAGCCGTTTGGCGCGCATACGTCCTTTTTCTCGGCCTACAGCTTCTTGAAGGAAAACGCGGCGCCGAAGACGTTCGGCTTTATCGTCCTGTGGGCTCTCGTCGTGGTCGGGCTGTACGCGCCGACTTTCGTTACGGCCGTTATCGGCAGAAACGTGCGGCTCATGCAAAGAATGCTGTTTATGGTCACGATGATGCTCATCGGACTGGCGGGTATTTGCGTATCGATCGTCGGCGCCGGCGACGCCGATCTGGCCAAGCACGAATTTTTATTTACGCTTGCGTTCGATATCGTGACGTTTCTCACCGTAGCGGATGTAGTCGGCAGGCGGCTGTTCCGGGAAGCGGACGAACCGGCACAGCACGGTCCTCGTATTCCGCACAAGGGGGTGACGACCTTTGCGGCGCAAAAAAGTATGTAGCCTCCTTCTTCTTCTGCTCGCTTGTATGCTGCTGTTTCCCCCGGATTCCGGCGCTGCCGAACCCGCGGCGGCACAAACGGAGCGCGTGCTGCTGCTATATGACAGTCTCGGCATCGGAACGAGGGCGGAAGGCAACGTGGCGGTTATGGAGCGTTTGCTGGCCGCTTACCGAGCGCAAGTGACGAGCCTCAGCCTGGAACAATACAAGCGCGGCATGATGGGGACCTACGGCAAGTTGATCGTGGTTGTCAACGCACCCGATCTGGCCGTCTCTAACGAGGCGTTCCTCGCCGATTTCCGAGCGTTCAAAGGCGGTTATTTGCATATTGGCGAAAATGAGCCGTTTCGGCAAGCGGACGTGCACGTTCCGGTTTTTGAGAAAGGAATTGTAAACGAAGCCCGAATGGCCGAAGTGCTTGGAACGTGGCTCGACGTCAAGCTGCCTGGACGGACGTTTGCGCTTGTGAAGGACATCTACCCATTCTCGGATTTGCAGCTTCTGCAAAATATGGCGGACCGGCTGTATGATGCGGGCATTCCTTTTATCGCCAGCGTGCAGCCCGTATTCAGCAATACCGATTTTCCGGCGATGAAACGGTATCTGAGCGCGCTGCAATACGTGCAGTCGCGAAACGGCAGCATTATTGTGAACGCGCCCGTCGTGCAGGCTACGCCGGGTTTGAACGGGCAAACGCTGCAGGCGAGGATGGAATCGTTTATTGCCGTGCTGGCTGAGAACCGGATCGCTCCGCTTGGCATCGGCGCGGAATTGTACTGGACGTACGATACCGTTTTTGCAAACAACGGGATGCGGTTTTTCGATTCGGCGGTATTGTATCCCGACGTTTCTCCGCTCCATATAGAGCGAACGAATATGTCCAGGACGTTCGTTTCTTCGCTGTATAGCGTCCGCTTGGACGATTTGGCGAAGATGGGAAAGCTCGGGGGGCAGTCTCAGACGTTTCGGACGGATACGGCCGTTACTTTCGATTTTACCGACGACAAAGAGCTTCTTGCCAAAAACTTGAAGGCGCTCGTCGGCACAAGAATCGCCTTCGACGATTACAAGGAATACCGTCACGAAGTGCGCAGTGGCTCGCATACGATCGTTTCGTTACACGCAGCGGTGTCCATTGATGGCAAAATGGTTCACGAGCAGGAAGGCTCCGACCCGGTGAAGGACGACTATAAGTATCAGGAAGAGGTGCAGAAAAGCTTCACGACGCTGTTTTCTGTACAAAACCGGATTTTTATCGTGATCATTGCCGCAACACTCGTTATTTTTGGCTGCTTTCTCCTGATCGGGCGGCGTTTGTATTTGCGGAAATTTAAAATTCGGGGGTAATGGGTGTGACATTCGCCGATTATGTGATGGTAGCCGCCGTTATCTGTATCTGGTCGCTCCTGCTCGTCAACATCGTGCTCATCATTGCCGGATATGTCTACTATATGGAAGAAGAACGCAAAAGCCCGCCGGAGCTGAAGCATGGCGAGGAGCCGTTCGTCACGATTATGGTTCCGGCCCATAACGAAGGCAAAGTGATCGGGAAGACGGTCGAAGCGCTGCTGGCACTGGACTACCCGCACGATCGTTACGAGATTATCGTCATTAACGACAATTCGTCCGATAATAGCAGCGAGCTGCTAGCTCGCATACAAAACCGGAATCCGCTAAGAAACATGATCGTGATCAACACGGACAACATTACCGGAGGAAGAGGGAAGTCGAACGCGCTTAATATCGGCTTTGCCCAGAGCAAGGGCGAGCTGATCGCGATCTACGATGCCGACAATACGCCGGAGAAGCAGGCGCTGCGTTATTTGGTCGCCGAAATCGTGAACGATCCGAAGCTTGGGGCCGTCATCGGCAAGTTCCGCACGCGCAACCGGAACGTCAACCTGCTGACGCGTTTTATTAATATCGAAACGCTGTCTTTCCAATGGATGGTCCAGGCCGGCCGCTGGAAGCTGCTGGGGCTTGCTACGATACCGGGAACGAACTTCGTCATGCGGCGAAGCATCGTAGAGAGCATCGGGGGCTGGGATGAAAAGGCGATTGCGGAGGATACCGAAATCAGCTTCCGGATTTATATGATGGGCTACAAAATCAAGTTCCAGCCGCGCTCGGTCACCTGGGAGCAGGAGCCGCAGACGGTGAAGGTGTGGTTCAAGCAGCGGACCCGCTGGGCGAAAGGCAATATTTATGTCATCGTCAAAAATATGAAGCTGCTATTCCATCCGTCGGCGAAGCTGATCCGTTACGACATTATGTATTACATCTCCATCTACTTTTTACTTCTTATGGCGCTTGTCGCTTCGGATTTGCTGCTTGTTTTCCACGCCCTGGGCTACGTTCAGACGACGATTGCCGGGCTGAGCGCTTTTTTGTGGTTTTTGGCCATTTTGCTGTTTGTCATCGGGACGTTTGTGACGATTACGACGGAAAAGGGAGAAATGACGTTTTCCAATCTGGCGATCATCCTGCTTATGTACGTCTCGTATTGCCAAATGTGGCTGGCGGTTGTTTTATTCGGGATGTACCAATATTCGAAGGATGTCCTGCTCGTTCGGGAAGTGAAATGGTATAAAACCGAGCGATTTTAGAACGATATAAATAAACGCGAGACCAAGATTGCGGGTTCGATACTGTTACGGGAGAATGAGCCTCATGAACAACAAAACGATTGCCCTCCTTTTGCTAGTTCTGATCGTTATTGCTTCGTTCGGGCCAATCGTTTCGGCTGCGCCGGAGGCGGACGGCTCGAAGCAGTTCCGGTACTCGTTTGCGAATGCGGACACTTCCTTTTCCGGTACCCGAAGCTCGAAGCTGAGAACGTTTCAGCTTCCGGATTACTGGAACGTGCAGGATGTGACTTTGAATATGGATTACGCCGTGACGCAACTGCTGAAACAGTGGATCACCAGTGTAACCGTCTTCGTCAACGATACGCCGTTTTACTCGTTCCGCCCGGAGCTGAAGGAAGGCAGAATCCAGCATCTCTCCATAGCCGTTCCGAAGGAGCTGCTGCGCAAGGGCGACAACAAGTTGGAGCTGCAAAGCTATATTCGCACGCTAGACGACGAGCTCTGCTCGGTCGATCAAATTCCGGATCAGTGGCTGCAGCTTTCCGCCGCTACGGCGATTAACGTCCGCTATACGTCGCAGCCGCTTGACGGCACGATAGCCGACTTTTACGAGCGGTTTTCCGGGCTGGATTCGGTGTTTTCGGGCGAAAGCGCAATCGTTACTCCCGATCAGAGCGAGCCCGAGGAGCTGGAGGCTGCCGTGTACGCCTTGTCCGGCTTCGCGAGGAGCAATCCGTTCGAGGACAAGCAAATTCCACTTGTTCCGTATAAAGAGGATCGACTGAAGGACAAGGAACTGGTCGTGCTCATCGGATTGTATGACCGGCTTCCCGACGAGATCAAGACGCTCTTGGGGGATAAGGATGTCTCCGGCAAAGCATGGCTGCAGCTGCTGGATATCGGCGGCAAGACGGTTCTCGTCGCAACGTCGCGAAACAGGGAGCTGCTGACGAAGGCCGGGAGACTAATCGCCAATACGGAGCTGATGGGCCAGCTTCAGACGGGCGCGAAAGCGGTCGAGCCAGGCGCGGACGTGGCGATGCCGAAGCCGGCGTTCCGTACGCACATGGCGCTGACGGCCACCGGGGACGAACTGAAAGGAGCCGGTTATACGGAAAAAACGTATTTCGTGCCGCTGCCGGTCAACCGTACCGTCGTGAATGACGGAGAAATCCGCCTCCACTTCCGCTATGCCCAAAACCTGGATTTCAATCGCGCGCTTGTCACCGTATACGTCAATCAGACGCCGATCGGCAGCAAACATCTGACGAGGGAACTGGCAGACGGCGATACGGCTGTATTTACGATCCCGAGCGATCTCACCGTTTCCGGCAATTTTTCCGTTACGGTCGGTTTCGATTTACGTCAAGTGGAGGCGGCCTGTTTGGCGCCTCAGTCCAATTCGCCTTGGGCTTACACGACGAACGAATCGATGATCGACTTCCGCACGAAGGATCGGACCGAATTGTTGTTCGGTTACTACCCTTCCCCGTTCATACGCGACGGTATTTATAACCGCGTCGGGGTAGTTCTTCCGCAGAAACGTGACGACTATACGTACGAAACGTTCTCGAACCTGTTTAATTTGCTCGGAAAAAATGTTGGCGGCAATACCGGGGATGTGACCGTGTACGGGGACGATGTGCGGGCGGATGATCTGCAAGACCGCAATATTATTGCGATCGGCACGTACGAGGACAATGCCGTCATTCGCACAAGCAACGACAAGCTGTACTTTCAATACGACGGGACGGGCGGGTCGTTTCTCTCTAATGAAAAGATGAGCATCGATCCGGAGTATGGGAGCCGGGTTGGTACGTTGCAACTGCTGGATTCGCCCTATGCGGCCGGGAATGCGATGCTTGTCGTGACCGGAGCGCGCTCGGAAAGCTATTACCTGGCATCGAAGCTGCTGGCGAACGAGAAAGGAAAATGGAGTCTATACGGCGACGGGGTGCTCACGGACAAAGACGGGATCCTCCGGGCGTTCCGGTTTAAAAAGGAAGCCGGCGACCGCTCCGGTTCATTCTTGCCGGAGCTGCTGGTCCGGCGCGATGTGCTCCGCTTCTCGGTAGCTGGCGGCACGACGATGATCGTGGTGCTGGTGTCGCTGCTGCTGCTCACACGAAAGCACCGGAAGAAACGGAAAAAGCGGGGTGGCCGGCGATGAAGGTAAGAAACAACAGCTTGGTCTCGGATATCGCATTTCTGCTGTTTCTTGTGTTGTGCATGATATGCGTAGCGTTTACGTCCAGCGATCCGAACGCATACGTCCATAATTTCGTCTTCCTGAATATCGCGGTGCTGATCGCCGTTATTACGTATTTTACGAACGTGACAACCGGTCTCGTCCTCAATGTCGTCTTCCTGTTCGGTTACGGGACGTTCATCGTATACGATGCGGTGTCCCATGGCGGCGCGATCGGACTGAGCGCTTACTTCTGGATGCTCGTAACCCCGCTGCTTACGGTTGCGGTATGGCTGTTTACGCTGGCTTCCCGCAGGCTGCAAGCCGAAAATGAGGAGCTGCGCTCGCAGACGTCCAGACTGGCGACATTGGACGAAAATACCGATTTGAAAAACGTAGTATCGTTTACGAGGGACGTCGGCATCTTCGCGGGCTTGTCGGCCCGATACGGCATTCCGCTTACGCTGCTTGTTATCAAGATCAAGTACTTGAAGGAAATCAGGGGCATGATCGCGGACGAGCAGCTCACAGAGCTTATTGCAGGCATCACGAACGTCAGCCAGAGCAGCATCCGCACGAACGACGCGATTTATTTGCTTGATAAAGAAGATACGATGTGGGGATTGCTTCTGTTTACCGACCGGGAAGGGGCGAATATCGTCATGGACCGGATCCGGCAGACGTTCCGCGAAGCGAATATTTTGAAACATTCGGGCCGGCATCGAGTCGACTTAAGCCTCAAGATGGGGGCGCTGGAATACGACGGGAAAACAATCGAGACCCCGATCGATTATATCGTTCAAGCGAAAAAACAGCTCGAGTACGATGTATAAACGGCTCCGGGTGATATAGACCGGTTAAAGACAGCCTTATCTGTTGCCGCTCCGAAGAGGGCTGGCTTATAATGGTCCTGAACCAGTGACGCGGCAGCGCTCGGTCTCCCGACTTGTTCCGGGAGACCTTTTTTTGGCGGGCGCGCCCATTAGCCTAGAGGAGGCGATTACCGATGAAATGGAGTCTTTGTTCGACGGGAAACCGGGACAAGCCGGTGGAATACGTACTGAACCGCGCAGCGGAGCTGGGGCTTGCCGGCATCGAGCTGTGGACCGGACATATCGACGAATACGCGTTGCGAACCGGGTCCGTGGACGGTCTAGACGAGGAAATCCGCCGCCTTGGACTTGCGGTGCCGGCCGTAAGCCCATACGCCTATTTTTCCAAAAGCGACGAGGAACGCGAGGAAAGCTTGGCGGTTATCGAGAAAGCGGCGCAATACGCCGTCCGGTTCGGAGCCCCGCTCGTCCGGATTTTCTTCGGACATCTGTCATCGAAGGATGCGCCCGCTGAAATGTGGGACAAAGCCATGAAGGCACTGAAGAAGGCGCTTACAATTGCGGACCGCTACGGCGTCAATCTGGGTCTGGAGCTGCATAACAATACGTTCGCCGATCAGATCGAATCGATCCGCCGTATCTTCAGGGAGGCGGATCATCCGCGGCTGCGTATGATTTTCGACGGATTCAACCTGTATCTGGACCGCGTCGATCAACTGGAGGCGCTGCACGTTTTGTACGGGTATACCGACCATGTTCACATGAAAAGCTATTTCTGGAATCTGGATGCACCCGAAACGCGCCGTCCGACCCCTGTTCTGGACGGAGACGTAGATAATGTAAGCGTATGTCAAGCGTTATACTCAAACGGTTATGAAGGCTTCATCTCGTTCGAATATTTCGGGGAAGACGGGGAGCGGTGCGTCCGCGATTCCGTGGCCGAGCTGCGCAGCCGCGGTTGGATGCCTGGACCTGCTTCCGTGTAAGAGCCAGGCAGGGACTGAGAGGGACTCCGCTTATTTGGTCGCCCGCCCCGTTTTTTTGGTTTGGCGCCAGCGGCGCAAATATTCGCGGTTGTATTCGCGGTAATATTCCCAGTTATCCATTTTCCATTGTTTATTATACGCGGTTACTTTTTCGAGATTCGCTTCGCGGTAGCGGCGGCTTGCTTCGCGGTGTCTTTCGAGTCTTTGTTCGTCCGTGTAGACGCGTTTGCGCGGCATGTTAGATGCCCTCCTTGTACGGAAATGGGAGAATGTGTTGTTGATACGTATTGTATCAGATTGTGGCCGACGAGCCAATAGTTTTGTGTCAAATTGTATCAAAAAATAGTGAGATCTAGATCTTTCGGCACGTCACCGAATGTTCGCTGGTTTTACGGCGGGCGATCCGCTATGCTGGACATATAAGACCAAACGGAGAGGAGAACGGTTCCATGCTTCGGAAATATGTAAGCTGGGGAGCTATCGCCATGCTGCTCGCGGTCGCGATCGGAGCATTCGGCGCGCACGGCCTCAAGGATAAAATCGATGCAAATATGCTCGCGGCTTATGAAACCGGGGTACAGTACCATATCGCCCATGCGCTGGGACTCATTCTGATCGGCCTCGCTGCGGACAAGCTGGGGGAATCGAAGCTTGCGGCCAGAGCGGCCGTCTTCCTTCTCGCAGGCATCGTGCTGTTCTCGGGCAGCTTGTATGTGATGGCTGTGACAGGAATTAGCAAACTCGGCATCATTACTCCGTTCGGCGGCGTGTCGCTTATGATCGGCTGGGCGTTTCTCGCCGCCAGCGTTCGCAAGCGGGGATAAACAAACAAAAAAGACGGGGGGAGCTGCGATCATGCACGCTCCCGCCGTCTTTTTCGTTTATTGGTAAAGCATAATTCATCGAAATGCTTCTATCAAGAAGCTTTTCACATTACTAGAAAAAGCCTGGGCCGAATCCAAATCCAGGACCGAATCCAGGGCCGAATCCGGGACCGAATCCAAATCCAGAACCGAATCCAAAGCCGCCGGCTGTCCCAATTGCGAGCAGATCGAACAACGCAAGAGGCACGAACGCTTTCGTTTTCACCGTTTTGCCTTTCGATTGCTCCAAGATCAGCTGATTGCCTTTCATGCCCCGCAGCAGTCCGGTGACGATAGCGCCGTCCTTGCGAACCGCATAAATCCGTTTGCCGACGAGCTTCTTCACGTCTTGCCGTTTGACGGTAGATTGCATTAGGAAGTCCTCCCTTCGCGAGTCTACCTCATACTATGCGTGTGGCGAGCTACTGCTTGGACAAACGACCACGGGGACGAAAATGCGGCTTGTCTTGCGAAGCTGCAACCTGTCACAAACCTTACTGCCGGATCAGGTCGTTATATCCTCAATCTCGTTGAGCTTGAAGGAGTAAACGGTTCGCTCGTCGACATGGTAGATCGTAAGCTGCTGGTTGTCGCTGTCATAGTTCAAGATGCGGCACGGTATGCTGAGCTTGACGCCTTTGCCTTTGACCGCTACAATCCGCACGAGCGTGCCGCTCTCCTTGAGCCTCATCAGATGCTCCAGATTCAGCCCGGTATCGCCCGAATTCCGCGAAGGACCCTCCGAGCTCTTTGCCGTGTTTGCCTGCACACCCTTCTTCGCTTTGTCGATGCCGCTCCCGTTTTTGGCCTGCTCAAGCGCGCGCCCGACCGGAACGGATTGCCCCGGCGGTATCGGAATTGGCTGCGCCTTCCTCTCGCTTTCGGCTTTTTCGATCAGCTTGCCGAACTGCAGCCCCTCCACAATGCGAAAGTCTTCGATCTTCGGATGACTGAGCGCTTGCAGCAGCGCCGCCAGCGCCAGCGTATGGGTCGGTTCCTCGATCAGGACCTCCAGACGAAATAAATGCTGTTTCTTCTCGAATGACGATTGATTTGTTCCCACGTATTCACTTCCCGAGATTCACGAGTAGGTAAGTAGTCCTTATTATAACAAAAAATGTACCGGAAGTAACGATTTCCGTGGCCTGTAATGGCTATCCGGACCGGTAGGCGAACGACCGGACTAACCGTAGGCCGGCTGCATATAGTGTAGGACTACAGGCGAAGGGAGATCAGAACGAACATGATGGAGGTAAAACCGATCGTACTCGAAGGTCGTACCGTTATTGGCATCACCGTCGAGCTGCCGAAAACATCCCTGATCGCGCTTGCGACCGATAAAGGGTATATTATGTGCGGCGCTCTCGATGTGGCGCTGCTCAACGAGAGGCTGAAGGAGCGCGGCATTATCGCCGGCCGAGCTACGGGCGTGCGCTCGATCGCCGACCTGTTGGAGGCGCCGCTCGAGTCGGTCACGTTCGAGGCGGAGAAGCTCGGCATCGTGCCGGGCATGAAGGGGCGGGATGCTTTGCTGTTGATGTGAGGGGGGAGGAGAGAGGTCGTATGGGCTTCTCTCCATAACTTTTATGACTCCAAAATGGTATAAAAGTCTACGCACCATTTTAATAGCTTTCCATATTATATCGTAGCAATTAGATAATGAACAAGGAGTTGACCGAAATGGCGACTTACGAAGCTAATATAGTTGATTACGGAGCGGTTGGAAACGGAGTAGCAGATGATACAAAAGCATTTGTACAAGCTTTCAGTGCCGGCACGGGATGTGTGGTTGTTCCGAAAGGAACCTATAAGATAACCTCAACAATAACAATACCGGATAGTTATATTTTGAAAGGGATCGGAAGCTTATCGTACATTTTAAAAGGGTTCAACGGGGATATGGTGCGGATGGAGAACGGGTCCCAAATTACACAACTGACTCTTGAAGGCAATGGAAAGACGTATACAGGAAGAGGGATTATAATTGAATCCGGCTCGGGTCAAAAAATAGCGGATATTACAATTAAAAACACCGCAGGGTATTGTATTGAGTACACGGCTCCTTCGGTCGGGATGATCTCCACGATCGATAAATGCAATCTCGGTACATTAAACAAGGAACAACTTCCGGCTATCAAATATCCGATGGATTCACCTTCTGGCGGGGATAGAAAAGTAACCACGGTTGATTGCGGCGGCGGGCTGCTCGCCGATTTTGCGGGGTGCTCTACAACCTTGGTCAGCAATTGCAACACGATCGGCTTCATTTTCAATCCGTTGTCCAGGAAAGTATCATTGCTTGGAAATAGAATTGCCGGTGGTACAGCCAAAGTAAATCTAGACATATACGGCACGAACCACTGCGTGGTAGCAAATACGATTGCAACACCTATTTACTTGCGTCAAGGAACGCATCATTCAGTCGTTAAAGCCAACATTAGTGATGGAGTCATCAATCAAAGCGGCAACAATACGAACCAGTTAGACGTATGATTCCACAACAAACAAGCGGGGAATGCGCAGCTATATCTCTATGAATAGCTGCGTTATTATTGAGTTTTGTTGATACGAAATGTAACATATGATATTGTAAAGCTATAACTACCAACATTGGGGGGGGAGTATTTTGAAATCGGCAGCGAACAACGGGCGTCTTAAGATCGGTATCATGATCGAATCCTTAACGGTACATAATTGGGTAGAAAAGATTATTACGGACATCGTTTATTCGAAACATATGGAGCTTTGTATCGTTCTCGTAAAGGAGAAAAGTGTAAAATCGATCGCCTCAACAAAGCGGAAGCCAACACTTTCCTGTCTCTTGTATTCCGCTTATTGCAAGTTGGACTACAAACTTCACAGGAAAAGGGTTCCATTCGATGCGTTTGCGCCAAAGTCGATCGAGCCATTGCTCAAACAGGTAAATGTGGAGATACGGTCTGTGAGCCCAAATCGAGGTGGAGAAACTAGCATTATTCCCGATCTCGATCAAATCGCAATCAAACAATACAAACTGGACGTTATCGTTAAAATTGGATTTCCTGCGATGTGCAGAGATATGATTCATTTGGCGAAATATGGAGTATGGTCGTATGAGCACGATGATATTATGGATTATTACAGGAGTTATTCCTTTTTTTGGGAAATTTATGAGAAAAACGTGAGAACGGAAACTTCTTTGCAAATTACCTCGAATCGCGCGAACGATGGCAAAGTCATTTACCGATCGGTATCACCGACGGTCTTTCGTTCCTTGTTCTTGAATCGGAATGCAACTTGTTGGAAAGCGTCTGAATTCGTACATAGAAGATTGAACGACCTTTATACGAGAGGCTGGGATTATATTACATCGTTAGATACGTACAACGAATCGTTCCAGCCTGCAACTAAAAAAGTTAAAATGCCGTCAAACTTGCAAATGATCAAATTTTTATCATCTTTGACCTTATACCAAATACGGTTAAGAATCAAATTAAAGATCATGAAGGAGCAATGGTTTATCGCTTTTAAAAACAAGCATCAAAGTAAGTTCGAAATGATAAAACCGCCTGCGGGACGGTTTTATGCTGATCCTTTTATTCTAATGAAGAATGGAAGGAATTATGTATTTTTTGAGGATTATATAAATAGTTTAGGGAGAGGGGTTATCTCCTATATCGAATTCGAACCTGAGAACAACACGTATTCCGAGCCGAAAGTCGTGCTTGAAACCCCATATCACTTGTCCTACCCATTTTTATTTGAATGGCAAGACCAGATTTACATGATTCCGGAATCTTCTGGAAACAAAACGATAGAATTGTATCGAGCTACCCAATTTCCGGTGGAATGGACTTTGGAGAAGGTGATTATGAATAATATTAAAGCAGTAGATACAACTATTGTTGAGTACAATCATAAATTTTGGCTTTTTGCTAACATTGCTTCGAAAGGGGCTTCCACGTTGGACGAACTTCATTTATTTTATTCAGATTCTCCACTGGGCGAATGGAAACCTCATCCGATGAACCCAATCGTCTCCGACGCCGGCAATGCTCGACCGGCCGGCAATTTATTGAAAAAGGATGGTAAGCTAATAAGGCCCTCGCAAAATTGCTTGATTAATTACGGGTATTCGATCATTTTCAATGAAGTCGAGATTTTGAATGAGCATTACTATAAAGAGAAGCCAATATCGGAAATAAAGCCGAATTGGACGGAAAAATTAGTGGCAACCCATACTTATAATTTGAATGAAGACTTTGAGTTGCTTGATGGGAAATTGTTGAAATTTGAATGGTGAAGTCCCGATATGGAAGCCAGGGAACTGGAAAGCAAGTCGCCCAAATGGAAACCCGCCAGGCCAGTCGCCGGCGGGTCTTTTCTAAGATTAGGAGCTGGTTACGGTTTCCCATTTTGATCCAGTCCACACTTTTATTTTGTTAATGCGTGTATCGAAAAACATGGTGCCTTTCTGAGGGTCGGATGGATTGTTAGGTAAGTTCGGCAGTCGGAACGAAGTCCCTTCTCCTAAGTTTACCGAGCCTTTGGTCGTAATGTTCCCCATCTTATCGATGGTCAAAGTTTTGTTGGTTTTTGTTTCGTTAGTATAAACTCTCATCACGTCGCCAGCGAATGATTGGTGCGGTACAAACTCGAAGGAATCGTTTGCATTATTGGAAGGCGTAATGGATTGCCGATATACGGATAAGCCCTGCAAAGCCAGACTCGTCGATAAACGGAGATTGTTTCTTCCCGAGTCTGTGTATTTATCTTTACCGGTATAAGATTCAGCCAATAAAATGCAATCATAAGATGTGGGAGTAAGAATAATGCCGCCGCCATCGGAGTGGTTTTCATAACGATTGGCGATAAATTTGCAAGAATTTCCTCCGACTTTAAGCCAGGGGCCGGTCGTATCGCTGATACCGGTTTCGCTTATGATGATCGTATCGCCAGAAACGATTTCGATGCCGATATCACCACCCGATATGACACACTGATGAACCTTATTGGCATTGGGGCGATTCTCAAGGGAGTTTTGGTCAAATTTGATGGAATGAGTAGTTCCTGCGGTTCCGAGGAATGTACATTGCGATACATTGTTCCAGTAGCAGCCGCCAATGGTGCCGATTACATGCAGTCCAATGCCGGGGATTTGTCCGAACTCTATGTTTTCAAATATGCATTCATTGCAGTTTTGAACTAATATTCCACCGGTATTTGCGGAATGACCGGTTATCCGTAAACTTTCGATGCTTGCATGACGGGTAATGATGGAACTGTCATGCGGTTTAAAGGCATAATCGGAACCTCTATTCCAAATTTTTACAGAAACCTTCCCCATGCCGACAATATGACTGTAGCTGTAATAACGAATTGCGGAGGAAATGAAATAGTCCCCGCTCGGAATGATAACGACACCTCCGCGGTAATTATTAGCGGCATCGATAGCGTTTTGAATGGCTGCCGTATCATCGACACTACCTTTCCCTTTGGCTCCGAACCATTTTACATTGAGAACCCCGTTAGGGATATTTCGTTTAAATCTAGCGCCGGTGATTTTGGAGACAAGCACGGTGCCGGTATCGTCCACAGAGCTTTTATCAGCGGGATCGTAATAGAAGAACCCTTCTTGACCCGGATCCTTTACATAATAGACCGAATCTGCGTTAGGGACGACAATGGACCGTAAATCATGGATTGTTGTTACAATGCAGGGCTGCTGCAGATGCGGTAAAGCTAGGGAGTCGGCCGAAGTGACTTCACCATTGGCGCTTCCGGGGAAAAATGTCGATCCGACCAGTCCAATGCCTCCTACACCTAGTGCGGCTAAAGCTTTCCTGCGTGTAATTTTTCTCTGATCAATGTTTGACAAGTAGAACACCTCCGATTTCTTCTATGAGACATTCGATAGCATTACATCGATCGCTCCGCTCTAACAAATGCAATAAATCGTTTTGCTTCCTCGGGAGTAAGTTTTCTGCCGTCGATGGTCAACATGAATTTCTCTAAAATCTTCTCGTCTGATAATTCCAAACTATCGACAAAGTCCCTGATATCTCTGTCGAGAACGGTTTGCGGATTATTAGTTCTGCCAAGTAAATAGTCAAGCGATATATCGAAAAAATTGGCAATGTTACGAAGTGTTTCGTAATCGGGCTGTCTCCGATTCGTTTCGTAATGGGATAGTGAGGCGCGTGATATCCCCAATTTTATAGAAAGCTCTTCTTGGGTTAAGCCACGTTTCTCCCTTAAGTAGGCAATTCTATCCCCGCAAAGGTCCATTATGAGTCCTCCTATTACCTAATCTACGTAGTATTAGTATACCCGGATAAATCGTGCGATAACAAGATCAATAAAAAATAATGTATTGACACGATACAAAGTGTATCATAAACTGATTCTGGGGACGATATCATATATAGGAGCAAAGTATGAGTCGAAATAAGTCGAGTTCTAGAAAAAAAAAGAATAGCGAAAAGCAGATTCAACTCGATGTAATGGATATTATACGTTATATGGGAAAAGACCCGACAATGGCAAAGAGACTTATTTCCGAATCCCAGCAAACCAGTCAAACGAAACGCGACGACATGATGCGTATTTCCGGGATAGACATGCCTGCATCCGACGAACGGAAAAATTGATTTCCAGCGGAAAATAAGGCTATAGTTTTTATCCGACCGACCAGTAGCCGATCATAAGGAATACTTGCGTCTTATATGATACGTAACGTATCGTCAATTAATGGGTGTAGCAATGCGTCGCACATAACGATTTTTACGATTTTTACGGAGAGGCGGTTTTTATAAATTGAGACGACCGGTGCGATGCAAACTTACGCCTACCTTGATCGGAAAAATGCAGATTGTGCATATTGGGGATAAGGCCGTGCAGAGTAAATTTGCGCTTGTGAAAATTATTCATCTCGGCATGACGGAGCTCTATTTCTCAACAAATCTAAATATACCCGAAAGCCGGGGGGTATGGCTCGAGTTTGAATTTCGGGTAACGCAGCACGTGCATTTGGTAAATGGGCTTCTAGTATGGAGTCGAGAACTGGAGGGGATCTACGAATACGGAGTTCACCTTACCGGTGCCAATAAATTCATGTTAGATCCAGGTTTTCGAATATGGAGGGAAGCGATACGCACGAAATACGGCATAACCAAAATAGAGAGATATAACATGTTCGAAGCTGAAAAAAATGCGAAATCATCGCAATTTGAAGTTCTATGTTAAACATCGAAACAAAGGAGAATTTGGATGACAGAGACGAGAGAACTAAGTGCGATTTTGAGAAAACGATTCTGGATTATAGCGGTATTCGTTTTAATTGGCTGTAGTGCGGCTTACTTGTATAGCGCTTATTTGGTCACGCCGATCTACTCGGCATCGGTTAAGCTGATTGTTAATCAAATCAAATCTTCAGCCCAAAGCGATCGGGTTGATTACTCTTCTGTAACCACGAGCCTTATTTTAGTCAACACCTATAAGGAAATTGTTGGAACATCGGCCATCATGGAAAAAGTCGTCGAACAATACCCTGATATCGGGATGACTTCGAATCAATTGATAGGGAAAGTAAAAGTCAGCGGAGTCAGGGATTCTCAGATCATTACATTGACCGTCACGGATTCGTCGCAAAGTAATGCGGTAAAAATCGTTAATGCGGTGTCTGAAGTGTTCAAGACGGAAATTCCCAAAATTATGATGACCGATAATATTACGATTCTACATTCTGCAAAAACGCTCAACAATCCGAAACCCCTATCGCCCAACATTCCGTTCAACATCGTAATCGGTTTTTTACTGTCGCTCCTCATTTCAGTTGGCATCGTGTTCGCAATGGAAGTAGGGAATGATACGATCCGCAGCGATGAAGAGGCGCGGCGGAGACTCGGATTACCGGTGATTGCGACCGTTTCGAAAATACAAAGATATAGTTCTGGAGTGCAGAACGGCGCTTCGTCTTCAGTCAAATCAGGCAAGGGCGGTGAGACATATGTCGGTACCAATTAATAAGAGTGCGTTAGTTTCTTACCTCGACCCGATGTCAGCTGCTTCCGAAGCTTACCGAAGTTTGAGAGCGAATCTTCGATTCGGGGCCGAAGATCCCAGCACCATATTAGTTACTTCCTCTTTACACGGCGAAGGGAAAACGACGACGGTATCCAATCTTGCAATTGCCTACGCTCAGGAAGGACACAAAGTTATTTTGATCGATGCCCATTGGAAAATCCCCAGGCTTCATCAAGTATTTTCCGTATCGAACAAAATCGGTCTTTCAGATGTATTGTTGCAACGACATTCCGTGGACGAATCCGTCTGTAATACTTCGATTGCCAATTTATCGCTCTTGACGTCCGGACCGCTACAACAGTATTCAACGCAATTGATCTGTTCTGATCAAGTGATTTCATTAATTGAGAAGCTCCGGAAAACGTATAATTTCATTTTTTTCGATTCTCCACCTGTTTTGCAATCTACCGATGCCCAGATTATCGCAGCACTGTGCGACGGAGTGCTTCTCGTAATCAAATCTGGAAAAACAAGACAAGGCCATATTGCACAGGCCATAAATCGACTGGAACAAATTAAGGCGCCTGTGTTGGGTGTCGTCTTGAATGATAAAAAGCGATCCCGCGCCATCAGTTTGTAAATGGGACTTAGGAAAACCGTTCCATAACGTAACGACAATTAGGTGATGTCTACTTACCTTTATCAATGTAGGCACTCGACCATGCTGTGGGCGGTTACCGCCTTAGACGTAGATCGTCGGTGGTGTGGTGTGAGGGTGGGTTAGATGCCCAACCTTTTCATAAATTGAAAAGAGCTGGCATGCCTTTGTCTTTGTCGGAAGGTCCTGCCGGTTGTTTTCTTTTTGTGAAAGAAAATGAGTGGAATAAGGAGTGTAGGTATATGAAGATAAACTTCAAAACTTATATATTGGTTGGAACGGACATTGTTATTGTATGGGCAAGTGTATTCACGGCATATTTTCTTCATTTCGAAGGACGTATTCCAAAGAGCCACTATGCGGATTGGCTGTCATACACATTCGTTTCGATTGCTGTAAGTACAATTTTCATGATCCTGTTTAATCTGTACAAACGAGTATGGCGTTATTCCAGTATAGGCGAATTGATTTCTATTATCAAATCGGTTTCGTTAAGCAGTTTATTATCGTTTGCCATCACTTCAATCGTCAAGGGCCAGCTATTACCCGTTTCGTTGATGTTATCCATATTTGAAACCACATTGCTACTTATGGGCGGCGTGCGATTTGCATGGAGAATTGCAAGGGACTCGTACAATAAGCGCCAATCGAGTCAACGAAAAGCGCTCATCATAGGTGCCGGAGACTGCGGTACATTCATTGCGAAAGAATTGAAGTTCAATCGTAATTCCGAAATGTATCCGGTTGTCTTTATCGATGACGATCCTAAGAAACATAAGCACCAAGTTTTGGGTATTCCCGTATTGGGGGGGAAAGATCAAATAGGTGAGGTTGTCGAACGATTTCAGATTGATGACATTATAATTGCAATTCCTTCTTTATCCAAGAGGGGGATATCGCAACTGATCGATGTTTGCAAAATGACGAAAGCCAAATTGAAAATCATACCCAGCTTGGATGATCTTATTCACGGAAAAATCACTATCAAAGAAATTCGTGATGTAGAAGTCGAAGATTTGCTCGGGAGGGAAGCGGTAAAAGTCGATTTGGAAGGTATCGCCAACTATGTAGAAAACAAAACCGTACTCATAACAGGGGCAGGCGGCTCGATAGGGTCCGAGCTATGTCGGCAAATTGCGGAGTTTCGCCCTAAACAATTGCTACTTCTTGGCCATGGGGAGAACAGCATTTATTCCATAGAGATGGAGCTACGGAGCAAATATCCGCAACTTGAATTGGAACCCATTATTGCAGATGTCCAGGATCGGAACCGGATTGACGATGTATTCCGGACGTACTCTCCCGAAGTCGTCTTTCACGCAGCCGCGCATAAGCACGTACCGCTTATGGAGCGAAATCCCGCGGAAGCAGTCAAAAACAACGTGCTGGGCACACGCAACGTTGCGGATTGCGCCGATAAGTACGGTACGGGCCGGTTTGTTCTCATATCGACGGATAAAGCCGTAAATCCGACAAGTATAATGGGGGCGACGAAACGGATCGCTGAGATGTACATTCAGAGTTTGAATCATACTAGCCGCACGAAATATGCCGCGGTCAGATTCGGCAATGTGCTAGGGAGTCGAGGCAGCGTCATTCCCAGATTCAAACAGCAAATCGAAAGCGGCGGACCCGTCACAGTTACTCATCCGGACATGATTAGATATTTCATGACGATACCGGAGGCGGTTCAACTGGTTATACAGGCAGGTTCTTTGGCGAATGGAGGAGAAGTATTCGTCCTGGATATGGGTGAGCCTGTAAAAATTCTCAACCTTGCAAAAGATTTGATTCGTTTGTCAGGCTTCGAGCCCAATGTCGATATTCCTATCCATTATACGGGCATTCGTCCCGGAGAGAAATTGTTCGAAGAGCTTCTGACGAACGAGGAGGGGCTTGCTTCGACAAAACATAACCGTATTTTCATAGGAAAACCGGCCCATGTGAACAGAAGCGAATTGGAAGCGGAAATTTCCAAGTTGGAGCATGTGCTACGGGGAAATAAAGAGTATATCAAAGACCTTATCGGGCATATTGTACCTATGTATCGGACGGTGGAACAGTGGGAAAGCAAAGAACTAGTCAAATCTTGAGAATGACGGCTTTTTTGAAAAAGCCTATGGTAGTCCTGATGATGTTTACGATAATCAGCAATGTTGTCAGCTTCGGAAAAAATATTATCGTGGCTTTTTATTTCGGGACAAATATCGAATATGACGTATTTGTCATGGCGCTTTTTATTCCGATCCTGTTATCTGGGCTGCTGATGGGACCACTGCAAGGCGCATTAATTCCGATTATTATATCCAGTAGGGTCAAATACGGTGAAGTGGAATCAATGCGCATATATAAAAGCATCAGTCTACTAATGATCGCTTTTGTCGTTGCTCTCATAGCATTGTTTACTTCAACTTCCCAAATCTTGCTCAAGCTGCTTCCTTACGGATTTGATAATGGTTATTTCGGTTTATTGGTTTCACTCAGTAAAGTGCTCATATTCACGTTGCTAACCAATTGTGGAATCATTCTGCTTAAAAACTTATACAACGCTAGAAACAATTTTATTATGCCATGCATCTCGGCTTTGGTCGGTGCATTTGTTTCTATTGGATACATATTTACAGACCCCGATAAGGATATGTTTACTTTATGCTATAGTTTGTTGATCGGCTCGATTGTTGACATCGCCGTACAGCTCCTTTTTCTGCGCAAAGCAAGCATAGTTTTACCTCGCGGGTTCAATTTTTTTAATCCTGAAACAAAAAAAGCATTAGTATTAACGGTTCCTCTGCTCATTAGTGCAACCTTAGGTCATGCAAATCCAATGATTGGTCAATTGTTGGCAAGTCACTTGTATGAAGGAGCCATTTCGTCGTTAAATTACGCAGACAAGTTAAATTCGATATTTGTTCAAATACTAGTCCTTACGATATCTTCGACGACAATGCGGTCTTTTTCGCAACTGATCGCGGAAAACAAACTTGAACAGTTGAAACATAATGTAAACCATATTTTCTCGGCCTATGCCCTAGTTATGTTTCCAATCGCCGTTATAATAATTCATTTTTCGCCTCTAATTGTAAAATTGTTATTTGAACGAGGAGCATTCGATGCCCAATCTACCCGGTATACTTCAACGGCTTGGGCCGTATATTCCGTTGGCTTATACTTCCAACTAGGTAACACCATTTTGGCAAGAGTTTATAATGCAATCCAAGATGCAAGAGATCAAGTAATCGTCTCTTTGATAGGACTTGTAGTAAATGTGAGCACCAGTATTTTGATGATGCGGTTTTACGGGCATAACGGTATTGCGCTAGGTACAGTCATTGCCAGTGGAGCGACGATGACGTTGTTATATTGTTTTCTTACCAGAAGAGTAGGTCACTTGCTCGAAAGAAAAACTGTCCAGTTTTTGCTTAAAGCGGTGATGTCCAATTTGTGCCTTTTGGCTCTGATTGGTTCAATAAAAAATGTTGCGACCCCAACGGGAAACTTGGGACTCGTGCTATGGCTGACCATTGCTACGGTGATTTGTTCTGTTTGCTTGCTATTCATATATCGCCTATTCCAAATTGATATTAAGCGAATTTTTACGGGAGGCAGGGGCGGGGAAGTGAGGGAACATGCCTAGTACCGGATCGAAAAAAAACATTTCTCAGTCAAAGCCACTTCAGATTGATATTGCGAACTGGATCGTTTGGATTATGGCTTGTGTATTATTCGTAATTACACTTTCGTCGCTGGATTACGACCTGGGTAAAAAAGGGCCTTTGTTCATTTCAATAGGTAGCTTGGAGTTAGTTTCCGCATTGGGGATGTTCTTATTTTGTTTGTACAAAGAATATATGAAGGACGGTGCATATTGTTTTATTCAAATGTATGTCCACATCAAGGATGTACTTCTATTTTATTTCTGGCTTGCAATCGTGGGTCTATTGTACTGTCTTCATCCAAACTCGGTACTTGGTCTTCAAAACGAAGGCACCCATTATTTAATCTATCTTATTTTTCTGATCATGTTGGTATGTACCGGTTGTATCAAGTATATCGAGAAATCTGCGAAATGGTTTGCGATAGCGGCATTGCTCATATACTTATACTCTGTGGGACTTGATGTCGTACAAGGTGGGCAATATACCAATGTCATCGGTAGGGCGGCAGGATTTGCTGAGAACCCTAACACTGGCGGCTACATACTGGTCATTTTGATTATATTAAGTGTGAATTGGAACGAATACAAAGTAATGGACGGCGTGATGTGGATCATGACGGCGATCGGTATATTTGCGACGTTGTCCAGAGGGGGCATTATCATCTTTTCGCTCGCTTTTGCATTGTACGTCGGTTTCGTGGCGGTTAGTTTAGGAAAAAACAGGATCAAATTTTTGGTGAAAGTCTCAATTACGACCGTCGCGGCCTTCTTTATTATATACGCGAGCAGCAGTTTCGCGAATATAAGCACCCTATATGAAACTAGCACCGGGCAAACCAGATTCGAGAGAGTCCAAGAAATGTTAAATGGCGATTCGGATTCGATAAAGTCGGACAGCAGAGTCGACTTAATCTCCACGTACATAAATCTGATCGCGGAGTCGCCATTCGTTGGACACGGAACGGGTTTTTCTGGTTCATTGCCCGTCGGTCCCCACAATTTGTATTTGCTCGTTTGGACCGATTATGGCTTGATCGGCTTGCTAGTCCTCATCTATGTATTAATTAGATTGTTGTTATTTTTTGTTTCAAAACAAAATCGAGCCGGAATCGCATTCGTACTTGTTTTTATAGTCGAAGGATTTTTTAACCATAATCTACTAACGTTCCAACCTTTTGTTACTGCGCTTGCGCTATTATCAGTTTCAGGTCTTAAGACGGGGAGTGTGGATAATGGGTGGTTCCCGAAAAAAAGTCAGAATCGTTTATATTATCGGGACTTTAGTTCCAGGTGGAGCTGAACGTCATGTGGTCGAATTGGTGAAGGAATTGGATAAGGATTTGTTTGAGCCTATTGTTTACTGCCTTAGAGAGAAGGGGGCATTAGCCAGCCAAGTTGAACAAATCGGCGTACCGGTTAAAGTAATGGGAATTGTCAATTGCTGTTCCCGCTTGCAATTTATGAAACTCATCCTCAAAGTCATCTGGAAAATGAGGAATGCTTTGAAAGAAGATCGTCCCCACATCGTTCATACGTACTTGTATTGGGCGAACGTATATGGTGTCATTGCCGCGAAGTTGGCAGGGATTGAAAATATCGTCACAAGCCGTAGAAGTTTGGGCGCATATAAAGATCGAAAGCCATGGCTGCAATGGATCGAGAATATGACGAACATTTTCGCAGATGTTGTAACGGCCAATTCTAAAGAAGTTTATAACGATACGTTGCAGCGCGAGAAGTTTATTGCGAAGAAATTAACCTTAATTTATAACGGTGTAAATGAATCTACATTTAAGAGAAGCCATATCGATACCGAATCGCTTAGAAGAAAGTTGCACATTCCAGAGAATCATTATGTTGTAACGAATGTAGCGAATCTGCATTCGTATAAAGGGCACCTCGAATTTGTGGAAGCGGCTGCGGCTGTATTAAGAAGGCAAAGCAATGTCTGTTTTTTGCTCGTAGGCCGCGACGCTGGAATGCAATCGGAGCTTGAACGGTTGGTAAAACATTGGGATATTGCCGATAAAGTAAAATTTTTGGGCGTAAGGCAAGACATGGTAGACATTTTGAATATTACGGATATTCAGGTTCTCTCTTCTTACGAGGAAGGGTTCTCCAATGCAATCTTGGAAGGAATGGCATGCTCGTTGCCGCTTGTCGTGACACGCGTCGGCGGAAATCCGGAAGCCGTAATCGATAATTTTAATGGGTACGTGGTGCTTCCCCGAAACTCCGATCAATTGAAGGGAGCTATCATGAAGCTATTATCGGACCATCATGCAAGAGTCGCGATGGGAGAACGCGGAAGGAAGAGGGTGGAAGAACTGTTCACGCTCAAGGTTATGGCACAAAACTATAGGGAAATGTATTGCAAATTGGATAAGGCGATCGGTTCATAATCGATAGAGTGTGACAGAGGTGCATAAATGAAAAAAAAAATAATGCTGGTCGTTCCTTCGCTGCGCGGAGGCGGTGCCGAGCGGGTTATGCTGACACTGCTTAAGCATCTGGATCGGGAACGATTCGACCTGCACTTGGCCGTCGTATCAAAAGAAGGTCCGTATATAAAAGATATTCCCGAGGATGTGACGGTGCACGATTTGAAGAGCAAAAGGGTCAGGAACTCGTTTCTACCGTTCTTAAGATTGGTCTGGTCCGTTAAACCGGATACGATGATGTCGACGCTTGGCCATCTTAATATTTTTCTAGTCGCACTGAAACCTTTCTTTCCAGGAAACTTGAAGTTGCTAGTAAGGGAAGGAAGCATAGCATCGCAAAGTTTGCAAGGAAAATCGAAAATTTGGAGCTTTCTTTATAAAACATTTTATAAAAAAGCGGATAAGATTGTATGCCAATCGGTTTATATGATGGAGGATTTGAGAAAAAACTTTGCGATCCCATCAGAAAAGATGGTTCAAATTTATAACCCGGTAGATATAGAGGCGATTTGGGAAAAGGCCGAAAGTTCAGCAAATCCGTATAAAACTAAAGTGGGCACCAACATTGTGGCGATAGGGCGTTTGAACCCCGTAAAAGGGTTTGACCGTTTAATCGAGGCCGTTCCGGATTTGTTAAAAATGAAATCGGATGCTCGCTTATGGATTATCGGGGGGGGCGCAGGCGAAGAAGACTTGATTAAGCTTCGCAATCGTCTCGGTCTTCAAGAACACGTTGTTTTTGCGGGATTTCAGGATAATCCGTTTGTATGGTTAAAGCATGCGGATCTATTTGTGCTGTCGTCATATTATGAAGGATTGCCGAACGCCCTGCTGGAGGCAATTACAATCGGGTGTCCGGTCATAACGATCGAAAATGCCGGAGGTGCAGGCGAGATTATGCAACTGACCCATCAATCGGATCGAGTGCAGAAACGATTTGCATGGAGTGAGGAATGGTTTGTTAAGCCTGGGCCGCAAGTATTCAAGTCTTTGGGTGACAATTTTGGTTTGAATTCGATTATAGCAAAGTATTCCAAAATTCTTGAAGAGTAGCCGAGGGAGAGACCGATGAAACGATTCAAAATAACCCATATCATTACCGGCCTTTACGCCGGTGGTGCCGAGGCTATGCTTTACAAGCTGTTATCCAAAACGGATATGGAGCGGTTTGAACCGTCTGTCATATCCTTAATGGATAAAGGGGTTTACGGTGAGAAAATTGAACGGCTCGGGGTGCCGCTCTTTACGGTAAACATGCCGTCAGGTTTGATGTTGCCGCACCATTGGTGGAGACTCGTCCAAATTGTAAAACGTGTAAAACCTGATTTGCTTCAAGGATGGATGTATCACGGAAATTTGGCGTGTCACTTGACCCTTCGGCATGTACCAGTCGTTTGGAACATCCGGGGGTCCCATTGCGACTTGCGAGCCTTAAAAGCTTCGACAGCTACGGTTGTATGGTTGGGCGGTAAATTATCCAGATTGCCGGTCAAAATTATTAACAATTCCATGGAAAGCGTAAAACAACATAGTCAGCTCCTTGGATATCCGGAAGAAAAATTTCAAGTGATACCCAACGGATTTGACACTGATACATTCAAAGCCTCAGAAAGCGCTAGACGAAAAATCCGCAGCGAACTCGGAATCCCGAATGATGCTTTCTGCATTGGGCTTATAGCACGATATCATCCGCTGAAAGATCACGCCACATTTCTGAAAGCTGCTGCCCGGTTGCTTGAAATGACACGTTCAGATAACGTGTATTTCTTACTTGTTGGATGGGACGTCGACTACAAAAATAGAGCATTGAAGGAAATGATCGAACAATTACGTCTAGACAATCGAGTTTTATTACTAGGCGGAAGATCCGATATTCCGGAAGTGACTGCATCATTAGATATTGCCACGTTATGTTCAACAAGCGAGGGATTCCCCAATGTCATCGGAGAAGCAATGAGCTGTGAAGTTCCTTGTGTGGTGACAAATGTCGGAGATTGCGCTTGGATTGTGGGGGAAACCGGAGTCGTCGTACCGGCCGGAAAAAGTGAAGAACTGGCTCAAGGATTGAAGCTAATATACGAAGCTGACTCCAGAAGTCGAAGCCTAAAAGGCATGCGTGCGAGGCAAAGGGTTCAAAATATGTTTTCCTTGAACTCGGTTGTCGAACGGTATGAGTCTTTGTATGAAGATATACTGCTTGTCGGTAATAGACGACAATCGGTGGGATCAACTTAATTACGAAAACGAGGAGCCAAGCAATGTGCGGAATAGCAGGATTTGTCGATGGTTTGAGAGAAACTCCGAAACATGAACTTGAGGCGATTATTACGTCTATGACAAATCGTATTATACACAGGGGACCGGATTCTAGCGGCAGTTGGACGGACCCAGAAATTGGGGTAGCTCTAGGACACAGACGATTATCAATTATAGATTTGTCACAAGATGGACATCAGCCGATGATTTCTCAATCGAACAGATACGTCATTGTATTTAACGGCGAAATATACAACTATCGTTCGTTGCGCGCGCGGCTGACAGTCGAGAATCGGGAGGCGGAAGCCCATCTTCGAGGCCATTCCGATACGGAGGTGATGCTCGCTTGCATTGAGCAATGGGGAATGGAGCGGTCATTGGAGCAATTCGTTGGTATGTTTTCATTCGCCATATACGATAAGCGGGAGCGCAAGCTATATTTGGCTAGGGATCGGCTAGGGGAAAAGCCGCTATATTACGGCCGAGCGGGCGACGTTTTTTTGTTCGGCTCAGAGCTCAAAGCGTTGCGGGCGCATCCAGAATTTCGCAATCCAATCGACCGGAACGCGCTCACCTTGTATTTAAGACATAACTACATTCCGGCACCGTATTCGATTTTTTCTTCAATACATAAGCTTCAGCCAGGCTGTTTGCTCGTTCTGGATATCACGACTCTTGAGTATCGCGTAGCGCCGTATTGGTCGGTACAGCAGGCGGCAATTGCCGGAAAGACCAATGAGTTCGCAGGAGGTGAGACCGAGGCGGTAGACCATCTGAATGAGCTTTTACTGGACACGATACGGCATCAAATGGTCGCCGATGTCCCGCTGGGGGCGTTTCTTTCCGGCGGCATCGACTCGACAACAGTAGTCGCCTTGATGCAATCGATAAGCGAACGACCGGTCAAAACATTTACGATCGGCTTCCATGAGCAAGCTTATAATGAAGCCATGCATGCCAAAACGGTCGCTAGCTATTTAGGCACGGACCATACAGAACTCTATGTAACCTCTGATCAAGCAATGAACATCATACCGATCCTTCCGTCCTTGTACGACGAACCATTTTCTGATTCTTCGCAAATTCCGACATTTTTGGTAGCGCAGTTGGCCAGGCAGCATGTGACGGTCAGTCTGTCCGGGGATGGAGGAGATGAATTGTTTGGTGGATACAATCGATATTTTTCGACCCAGCAGTTATGGGGTAAGCTTAACAGGTTTCCAAAAATAGGAAGGGAGAGCTTCTCAAACATAATTCGGTCTGTCCCCGCCGAAACATGGAACCGACGGTTTGGTTGGTTCTCACGCAAAGGTCATGTCGGCGATCGGCTTCATTTATTGGCGGAATTCCTCGGCGAAACGAACGCTCAGTCATTTTACAGGAATAAGGTGTCGCACTGGAAGGCACCTCAGTCAATCGTGAAGGGGGCTGTTGAGCCGAACACTATCTTCCATAGTGAAATTCCTAATTCAATTACCAATTATGAAGAGCAGATGATGTATCTCGATACGGTTAGTTACTTGCCGGACGACATTTTGGTGAAGGTAGACCGGGCCGGCATGGGAGTAAGCTTGGAATCGAGAATTCCCTTATTAGATCATAGAATCGTAGAGTTTTCCTGGAAGCTTCCGTTGTCTATGAAAATAAAGAACGATACTGGCAAGTGGCTGCTGCGCCAAATCCTTTATCGATACGTGCCAAAAGAAATAATGGATCGACCGAAGCAAGGGTTTGGGGTACCGATCGATTATTGGCTGAGAGGCCCTTTGCGCGAATGGGCGGAGCATTTACTAGATGCGAGGAAGATGGAAGAACAAGGATACTTATATCCCGCGCCGATTCGGCAAAAATGGGAGGAGCACGTATCGGGAAAGCGGAATTGGCATTATTATTTATGGGATATTTTAATGTTTCAAGCGTGGATTGATCACAACGCTTCTTAAAACAAAGTCGAAAGGGATGACATATCTACATGATATTGGTTACAGGTTCAGCAGGGTTTATCGGCTTCCATCTTACGAGAAGATTACTCGATGAAGGTCACGAGGTCATAGGCCTCGACAATGTTAACGACTACTACGATCCCCGCTTGAAGCGTAATAGGCTGAAAATCCTGGAGAAATATCCGGGGTTTCTTTTTTTTGAAAACGATTTGGAGGATCGCGAAGCGGTACAGCGCATCGTTTCCGGATATCGTCCGACTACTGTCATTAACTTGGCAGCCCAAGCGGGAGTGCGCTACAGCTTGGTCAATCCGTATGCCTACATTGACTCTAACATAGTCGGCTTCGTTAACATATTGGAGGCGTGTAGGCATAACGAGGTAGAGCATTTGATCTATGCCTCATCCAGTTCGGTTTATGGGGCCAATACGACGATGCCGTTCTCGATACATCAAAATGTTGACCATCCACTTAGTCTTTATGCGGCTACGAAGAAGGCTAATGAGCTGATGGCCCATACTTACAGCCACTTGTACGGCCTGCCGACGACAGGGCTGCGTTTTTTTACTGTTTATGGACCTTGGGGGCGCCCGGATATGGCGCTTTTTTTGTTTACGAGAGCGATTCTGGAAGGAAAGCCTATTCAAGTATTCAACCATGGAAAGATGCTGCGTGACTTTACATATGTAGACGATATCGTAGAGGGGATCGTCCGATTAGTGAAAAGCAAAGCTACGCCGAATCCGGAGTGGAGCGGCGCGAAGCCGGATCCCGGAACGAGCTACGCTCCGTATAAAATTTATAATATCGGCAATAACCAGCCGGTCGAGCTGCTGAGATTTATCGAAACGCTGGAGGAGAAGCTCGGACGTACGGCCATAAAAGAATTTCTCCCGTTGCAGGCCGGAGACGTTCCCCAAACGTATGCTGACGTTGACGACTTGATGAACGATGTCGGTTTCAAACCGAAAACGGATATTAAGGAAGGGATTGGGAAGTTTGCGGATTGGTACTTACAATATTACGGGGTGAACGTACATGAATAGAAAAATAGGTGTTGTTGGATTAGGGTATGTTGGACTGCCGGTTGCAGTTGCATTTGGCGAGAGAAAAACTATAGTCGGGTTTGACATTAATCCGAACCGGATCGCGACACTTAAGCAAGGATGGGACTATACCGGAGAAGTAACCGATGAGGAGCTGAAAGCTGCTTCTATTACCTTTACTTCCGATCCGACCGCATTGAGCGATTGCGATTTCATTATTATTGCGGTGCCTACCCCTATCGATGAAGCCAAGAAACCGGATTTGACGCCGCTTATAAAAGCATCGGAGACGGTCGGGCGTCATATGCGAAATGGAACGATCGTTGTATACGAATCGACCGTATATCCCGGTACGACGGAGGAAGTATGTGTTCCTGCGCTGGAGAAGCACTCCGGCTTTAAAGCGGGCGTCGACTTCTTTGTCGGATACTCACCGGAACGAATTAACCCGGGTGATCGTAACCATACTTTCAAAAAAATCGTTAAGGTCGTATCCGGGCAAGACGAAGAAACTCTTGATGTCGTTGCAACCGTATATGGCTCTGTCGTTGAAGCCGGCGTCTATAGGGCTCCTACTGTCAAAGTGGCCGAAGCGGCAAAAGTTATCGAGAACACTCAGCGTGATTTGAACATCGCATTAATGAACGAGCTGGCTATCATATTCGACAAATTGAATATCGATACGTCCGAAGTGCTTAAAGCCGCCGGAACGAAGTGGAATTTCCTTCCCTTCCTTCCCGGCCTAGTAGGTGGGCATTGTATAGGAGTAGATCCTTATTACTTGACGCATAAAGCGGAAAGCGTAGGCTATCACCCGCAAGTTATTTTGGCGGGGCGCCGAATAAACGATTCCATGAGTCAGTTTATCGCAACATCGCTTGTGAAGCAAATCATTTTGACCGGCGTGCCGGTTCAAGGCTCGGTCGTGACGGTATTGGGTGTAACCTTCAAGGAGAATGTGCCGGATATACGTAATTCCAAGGTAGCTGATATCGTGAAAGAACTCTGCGAATTCGGAGTTCGGGTTCAAGTATCCGACCCGCTTGCGGATTCGAAGGAAGTTCAACATGAGTATGGTTTGGAGCTCGTACCGCTCGACGGCCTTGAACCTGCTGATGCCATATTACTGGCCGTTCCGCATCATGCCTTCACGGATATGGGCTGGAACAATATTACTGCGATACTAAAGCAGGGTTCAGGGGTTGTTGCGGACGTGAAGAGCGTGTTGGATGCGTCGTCTTGTCCGGATCAAATCAAATTGTGGAGATTATAAAATGAAAAAAATATTGCAAGTGTGCGCGATCGACATTTCCGTCGATGGCTTGCTCAAGCCACTCGTTCTGGAGAGCATGAGACAAGGCTATGTCGTCCACAATGCATGTACGGATACAGGCAGGTTTGCGCAATTGGAGCAGCAAGGATTAACAATGAGAAATGTTCCAATCGACCGAAAAATCAGCCTTATCAGCAATTTGAAATCACTATTCCGGTTGTACCGACTTATGAAGACCGAAAAATACGAAATCGTTCACGTCCATACACCGGTTGCGGCAATACTCGGCAGAGTGGCTGCCAAACTGGCCGGAGCGAAGCATATCATTTACACCGCTCACGGTTTTTATTTTCACGACGGTATGTCGCAAGTCGCATACCGCGTGTTCTACGGATTGGAAAAATTTTTCGCCAAATATTTCACAGATTGGCTGCTGCTTCAAAGCAGGGAAGATTATGAGCTGAGTCTGGATCATCGGTTCACGAGCAGCGACCGTATCATGCACCTTGGAAACGGAGTTGATGTTCGTAACAAGTTTAATATGCAGCGCTTGGATCCAAATCGGTTAGCCACTCTCAAGGAGCAGTTCGGTATCGCTCATGGCGATATCGTTTTTTCCTTTATAGGCAGATTTGTAAAGGAAAAAGGGGTTTTGGAGCTCCTTGAAGCTTTCACGCGATTGCGCAGCTGCCGCCCCCGGGTCAAGCTTCTTATGATAGGAGATGTTTTGCAAAGTGAACGGGATCAGGAGACGAGACTTCGGATAGAAGAGCAGTTGAAGGGCCCCGGCATAATAGCGCCTGGATATCGCAAAGACATTCCGGATCTTCTGGCCTTGAGCGACGTATTTGTTCTTCCTTCGTACCGTGAAGGACTTCCGCGGTCGATCATTGAAGCGATGGCTATGGGAAAGCCCGTGATCGCCACCAATATTCGCGGATGTCGCGAGGAAGTCATCCAAGGCGAAAACGGACTTTTGGTGAAAAAGGGCAACTCAGCGGAATTATTTGATAGTATGCTCGAACTTGCAGACGACGGCATCAAGAGAGAAGTTTTCGGCCGAAACGGCCGGCAAATGGCTGAAGCGATGTTCGACGAATCGGTCGTCATTTCAAACCAGATCAGGTTATTTGATGCCCTATGCTTTCCTGACAAATCTCTCGAAGTCGGACAACGCGTCAACCATGTCGGAACGGAGCCAGCGCCACGTTCGACTTTGCCTAAATAAACGGAGACAGTCAAGCAGAATATCTTTGGATTCGCGATCGAATACAGGAGCTCGACTTTCCCTTGACGATTTCACTTGTTCGATTATCGAATGGAATCGTTTTTTTTGCTGGGCGGTTAGCTCCGATAGCGTTACTTCCATTGCAATTCCGAGTCCTTCCGCCAGAAGAAACGGTTGACGGATTGTTAGGGCTGCTTGGGTCATATAAATCATCTCCTTCATGGTTACCAGTATACGCCATTTAAACGCGACTTTATACCGTCGTATGAATAGGTAACCACAACTGCGTATCAAAGGAGTTCAAGCGAATGATCAAGAGGATATTTGATTTGGCGATATCGATCCCAGCCTTAATTCTGCTAACGCCTCTTATCCTGTTCTTGGCGATCATGGTCCGTATTAAGATGGGTTCCCCGGTACTATTCGTTCAAGTTCGTCCGGGCTATCGGAGCAAACCGATAGAGTTATTCAAGTTCCGTACAATGATCAATAAAAACGGCCACGATGGGAAACCGTTGCCGGATGAACAACGTCTTGTCCCATTCGGTACATGGATGCGCCGATTCAGTCTTGATGAGCTTCCTCAGCTATTCAATGTAATTAAGGGAGAATTGAGTTTAGTCGGTCCCAGACCGCTTTTGATGGAGTACTTGGACCGCTACACGCCCGAGCAGGCAAGAAGACATGAGGTAAAGCCGGGAATAACCGGATGGGCGCAGATTAACGGAAGGAATAATATTGAATGGGAAGAAAAATTCGCTATGGATGTATGGTATGTAGATCATAGTTCTTTATGGCTGGACGTCGTAATTTTGTGGAGAACGATCGGCAAAGTGTTCCGAAGCGAAGGTATTAGTAAACAGGGCCATGCTACGATGCCTACATTTATGGGTAGCTCAGGGGAGCAATAGACTTGGTGAGCGGTATTCATGTCGGTGCTCTATCGGTTGTAATCAGTTGATACAAAGGAGGGAAGGTAAAGTGGGAAACGAGACCGACAAGTTATATTTGTCGCCGCCCCATATGGGGGAGTGGGAAATTAGGTTGGTTGAAGAAGCATTCCGTGACAATTGGCTCGCTCCGCTTGGACCACATGTAGATGGATTTGAACACGAGCTGGCTCGGTATACGGGAGCCGGCGGTGCACTTGCGCTGAGCTCTGGCACGGCCGCAATTCATCTTGCTCTGAAGTTGCTCGATGTCGACAAAGGGGACACGGTTTTTTGCTCCAGTCTTACGTTCATTGCTTCGGCAAACCCAATCCTTTATCAGAACGCGGTTCCTATCTTCATCGACTCGGAGCCGGAATCGTGGAACATGTCTCCGCTTGCTCTTGAGAGGGCGTTACACGATGCGAACAAGGCTGGTAAATTACCGAAAGCGGTTATTGTCGTAAACTTATATGGTCAGAGCGCAGATATGGATCCAATTCTCGAATTATGCAACCGATATGGGGTTCCTGTCCTAGAAGATGCGGCCGAATCGCTGGGAGCGATATACAAAGGCAAAGCAAGCGGAACGTTAGGCAAATTCGGCATATATTCGTTTAATGGAAATAAAATTATTACGACGTCCGGCGGCGGCATGCTCGTTTCCGAAGATCTGAATGCGCTAAATAAAGCGCGGTATTGGGCGACGCAGGCCAGGGATCCGGCTCGGCACTATCAGCATAGCGAGATCGGTTATAATTACAGGTTGAGCAACGTGCTTGCTGCCATTGGCAGGGGGCAGTTAAAGGTTTTGGATGAGCGGATAGCTGCGAGAAGAAAAGTCTATAGTAATTATTTCAGTCATTTATCAGACCGGGACGGAATTGCTTTCATGCCCGAAGCTGAGTTCGGATCATCGACACGCTGGCTAACGGCACTCACTATCGATCCGGAACGATGCGGTATATCAGCTATCCAAATTGTAGATATTTTGGCAGAGAACCATGTCGAGGCTCGTCCAGTATGGAAACCGCTCCACTTACAGCCGCTCTTTCGTCACTGTTTTTACTACCCGCATCAAGAGGATGATAGCGTTTCAGACAAGTTGTTCGAGAACGGAATTTGTTTGCCATCCGGGTCCAGCCTATCCATGAACGATCAAGGAAGGATTATAGATATTATCGATCAAGCGTTGAAGAAGGCAGTGACCGTATGAGTAAGACGAAAACAGGGACCAACTTGCGGGAGTTCGCCGAAGAGCTTCAAGCTTTTATCGCAGAGACAAATCGGGAAACCTGCGAGAGTGATACCGTTAAATCGCACGTAGAAAGTTTGAAGCAAATCATACTGAAACATATGAAGATGTCGTAAGGACGTTAAATACCTTTTAACGATCATTATGCGATCGGCCTTTTCATTCATCTCCCTAAATTTTTAGTGAAAATCAGTATAAGCGCCTTTGTCCGAATATGAGTTTGGAACGTATGTGGTATAGGAAGGGCCTTCTCAATTTCTGAATCAGGAACCGGTAAAAGCGTTGGTTAAGATATGAATAGGGGTGACTTTATGAATACGATCGTACTTACTGCTAGAGATTCACTTATGTGGAATCATTATCTATCTCTCATTCCGGAATCTGATATTTATTATACGTTGGAATATTGTAGGATTTATGAGGAAAACGGTGAAGGTCAATCCCAGATGTTCGTATATACAGAGGGTGATTCGATTGTCTGTTATCCATTCTTGTTGAGGCGCATTGATCATATGCAATGTGTCCAGGCAGCTGAAATCATGGGTCCCTTGTTTGACATTACAACGCCTTATGGCTACGGTGGTCCAATAACCAATGTTAAAGATCCCGATGAAAGGGCCGAGCTGTTCGAACGCTTCTCTTCCTCCTTTCAAACGTTTTGTGGCGAACAACGTATCGTCTCGGAATTCGTACGCTTTCATCCCATTCTCAAAAATTATGAAGATTATATAGCTACTAGTCCTTTTTTCTCCAGAAATACAATTTGTTTAAGCTTGACTGATGATGAAGAAATTATATCGGGCCGTTATAAGGTAGGTAACAGGAATCGCATCCGGAGAGCTTACCGGGAAGGCTTAGCGATTCGCCATGCGGATCCGAGTCGATTGGAACATTTCGTAAAACTCTATTACTCTACTATGGATAAAAACAATGCGCACTCCTATTACTATTTTAGCGAGACTTTTTTCTACAATACAGTACAATTTCTCGAAGGTAGCATCGAGCTCATAGAAGTGCTTTATGGAGATAAGATTATTGCATCCTGTTTGTTCATGCACTATAACAAGTACGTGCATTATCATCTACTTGGTTCCGACAAGACCTATTTGAAATTCGGCCCTATTAATCTGCTTGTTCACGAAGCGATGCTTTGGGCAAAGAACCGCGGTTATGAATATTTGCATCTTGGTGGAGGGTATACGGGTAACGATAGTCTCTACGAGTTTAAGCAGACCTTTAATATGGACACCAACATGGATTATTACTTAGGTAAAAAAATACATCTCCCTGATATCTATAACAAGCTTGCTGAAGCAGCCCGAGGTAAAATCGAAGACGACAGCTACTTCCCGATATATCGTCATCCGGCATTGCAGCAGCAACCTCTTTCCGTAGCGGAAGGGGGATAAGCAATTGAGGTCGAAGTTGATTCAAGAAATGTAAGTACAGTGATTTGGTGCACCATTCTACATCTAATAGGTTTCTCGGCCGAAGAATAGACGGCGACCGACATCGTTTCTTCGTGGATTGAACTTTCTATAAAGACATTCTCCTGCTATAGGACTACCAAGGGTACTTTACCCTAGTTGTTCCTCGGTATTAATCATTTTTTATTGTTGCATAGATCCGAAATGTATCTTACAATAAGAATTAGTATACAAAATGTATCAGGTAGGATATTTTGTTAGTACATGGCTGTGGTGAGTAAACGTTAGAGCTGGAGTGATCTTTACGTATGGTGGAGAAGCGAGTGATCCTGGACATCTACGACATTATACAGCAAGTAGCGATCGACAGTAGCAAAACATCGGATTTTTTTGCTTCAAAAGTCGTGGACGTCTACACAAAACCGCTTTCTAACACCAGTGAAAACCCGACTGTGCCTGGAGACACAGAAAAGACGCCGTATGACGGTTAACCGTCATACGGCGTCTTTTTTTGCTTGTCACTCAAACAACCTCTTCAGCCCATCCCCGTAAGGCGCCTTCACGACACCTTTCTCCGTAATAATCGCGGTCACATATTCGTTCGGCGTCACGTCGAATGCCGGATTAAACACCTTGACTCCGGCCGGAGCCGTTCGCTTGCCGAAGCCTTGCGTCACTTCGTCCTCGTTGCGCTCCTCGATCGGAATTTCCGAGCCCGTAGGCGTGTTCAGGTCGATGGTGGACATCGGACAGGCGACGTAAAACGGGATGCCGTGCGCTTTCGCCAAGACGGCGACTCCGTACGTGCCGATTTTGTTCGCTACGTCTCCGTTGGCCGCCACGCGGTCCGTTCCGACGATCACCGCCTGCACCCAGCCTTTGGACATGACCATAGCGGCCATATTGTCGCAGATCAGCGTCACATCGACCCCTGCCTGCTGCAGCTCGAATGCGGTCAGTCGCGAGCCTTGAAGCACCGGACGCGTTTCGTCGGCGAACACTTTGATGTCCCAGCCGCGCTCTTTGGCGAGGTACAGCGGCGCGAGCGCCGTGCCATACTTGGCCGTAGCTAGACCGCCCGCGTTGCAGTGGGTGAGCACGCCGATCCCGTCGCTCAGCAGCGTCAGGGCGTGTTCGCCGATCAGGCGACACGTCTCCTCGTCCTCCGCGCGAATCGCTTCCGCCTCGGCCAGCATGGCCGCTTTGAGCGCCTCTCCGTCCGCCTCGCCGCTGCGTGCGTGCGTTTCCGCCTTCGCTTTCATCCGGTCAAGCGCCCAGAACAGGTTCACGGCTGTCGGTCTCGATGTCGCCAAATAGTCGGCGTGCCGGTTCACTTCCGCCAGTATGTGCTCCGCGTTCCCTTCCGCATGGCGTACGCCTAGATATACGCCGAACGCAGCGGCGATGCCGATGGCCGGAGCTCCCCGAACTTTTAAATGCCGGATCGCTTCCCATACGTCTTCCGACGTATGGAGCTGCAAATAAACGATCTCCTCCGGAAGTTGCCGCTGGTCGAGCAGATCCAGATGCGTTCCCGCCCAAAGCACCGATTGCAAAGGCTCGTTCGCCGAACCTCTCCGGTCCGGCGAAGTAGTTGCATGACTCATATCGCTGTAATCCTCTCTATCCGTATTATTCGGCCGCTTTCACGGCGATGTCGATAAGTTCGTCGATCGAAGCGGCGTTCCGGTGATGCTTGATGAGCGCTTTGCCGATCGCAAGCGAGAGCCGCTGAGCCCGCTCCTTGGCGGCCGGCTCCGCAATCGTGTCGATATCGGCCACGTGGGCGAGACCGACGATGCGCCGTACCATTTTGCAGCCGGCATAACCGAACGTGTCGCGCAGCAGTTGCCGGACGTATTCATCCTGGAAGCCTGGCGTGCGCGAAATGCGATCGACGCAGCCTTCGTTCCACAGCGAGCGGAACTCGCGCTCGAACGTCGCCCAGACGTCCTTGACCGTTTGCAGCAAATAGCGGCGGTATTCGGAGCGGCTGGCGTTATCCGGGCTCCAGCCTTCCTGGCCGGCGAAGTTCAGCAGCAGATTGGCCAGCACAGCGCCGATATCGAAGCCCATCGGCCCGTAATAGGCGAACTCCGGGTCGATCACTTTGGTCGAATGCTCCGTTACGAAGATGCTTCCCGTATGCAGATCGCCGTGCAGCAGCGCCTGAGCGTTCGTCAGGAAGCCTTGGCGCAGCCTCGCCACTTCTAGATGCAGCTCCTGATCGTTCCAGAGCGCTTCGGCTTCGTCTTGGATCGCCTCGTCGAAATTATTCGTATCGGCATTCGTATACGGATGATCGAAGATCAGATCCTCGGTTATTTTGCACAAGTCCGGGTTAATGAATTGCTGCAGCCGCAGCTTCTTCGCCTGCTGATTCATGCCGAGATCCGAAGTGTGAAACAGCGTACGCGCGAGAAAGCGGCCGATATCGCCGGCAAATCGCGGATAAACGCGGCGTTCGATCAAGCCTTTGCGCATAATGATATGATCACTCAAATCTTCCATCACGGTCAGCGCGAGAATCGTGTCGTACCGGTATACGCGCGGTACGAGATCGGGGCATAGCTCGCCCTCGATTTGCAGCGCTTCGCTCTCGATCCGGGAGCGGTCCAGTGACAGCGGCCAAGACTCGCCGACCACTTTGGCATACGGAAGCGCCTGCTTCAAAATAATGCTTGTCCCTGCGGCCGGATCGCTAATATGAAAAACGAGGTTCAGGTTGCCGTCTCCGATTTCGCGGGACGACAAGGCGGCGTCCGCCTGAAACAACCCCGGTATTGATTTGGCGTATTCGATGGCTTCCTGTTCGGTAAGCGGATGATATTGCGTCATAACGCACCTCCGTCAAAATGGTCCAGCAACTGCTATACCTACTAGTATAAGCGATATTGGATGGCGGGAAAATACCAAGTTTAACAACCGGGATACTGGAATATGATTCGTTGCTCGGTTGAACACATAAGGAGGCGCGTTTAAAGCCAAAATAAGCCTTATCTGCGTTTCAAAACCGAAGCAGACGGGTAAAGGCCTGTATGGACACGACAATATACGGAAACGGGAGGAATCGCTTATGGCAACGGCAACAGCAGCAACGACCGTAGTGGAGGCTATCAACAAGCAGCTCGCCAACTGGGGGGTTTTGTACGTCAAGATTCACAACTATCATTGGTATGTGAAGGGCAAGCAGTTTTTTACGCTTCATGAAAAGTTCGAGGAAATGTATAACGAAGCGAACCAGTGGATCGACGAGCTGGCCGAGCGGATTCTCGCGATTAAAGGCAAGCCGGTGGCGACGATGAAGGAGATGCTGGCGTCGGCTTCCGTTCAGGAAGCGGGCGGCAACGAAAGCGCCGATCAGATGGTCGCGGCGCTCGTGAAAGATTTTCAGACGATGATCGGTGAGCTGCGCGGGGCAATCGATCAGGCGGATCAAGCCGGCGACCACAGCACGGCCGATATGCTGACGGAGATGCAGAGCTCTCTGGAGAAGCGGGTATGGATGCTGGAAGCGCTGCAAGGTTGAGTTAAGGCGGGAGGCTCCCTATAAAAAAAATAATGATACTAACTATAACTTGACAGTTACTTTCATTTTGTATAAACTTCCACTATGCACATTCCGTTTAAACGGATGGAAAGGTGGAGTTTTACGGTGGGATTTCGTTCAAATGAGAAGCGAAAATGGTGGGTGCTCGGCGCGCTCAGCTTCGGCCTGCTGGCGGTCGGGCTGGACATGACGATTTTGAATGTAGCGCTTCCGACGCTGGCCTCGGACTTGTCCGCTTCGACAAGCGAGCTGCAATGGATTGTTGACGCCTACAATCTGGTTCTGGCCGCGGCGCTGCTGCCCGCAGGGATGCTGGGCGACAGGTTCGGCCGGAAAAAATTTCTGCTCGCCGCGCTTGTTCTTTTCGGGGCGGCCTCCGTGGCATGCGCCTATTCCGGTTCGCCGGAGATGCTGATCGTGATGCGTATGTTTCTAGGCTTCGGCGCGGCTTTCCTCATTCCGCTGTCCATGTCGGTGCTGCCTGTGCTCTTCGAAGGAGCGGAACGTACGAAGGCATTAATGGTATGGGCGACGGCCAACATGCTCGGCATTCCGCTTGGGCCGATCATCGGCGGCTGGCTGCTGAAGCATTACGACTGGGGCGCCGTATTTCTGATTAACCTTCCGTTCATCACAGTGGCCCTGTTCGCTGTCAGTGCGCTGATGCCCGAATCGCGAAGTCAGTCGCGTCCCCGCCTGGATATGGTCGGCATCATCGCATCCAGCGCCGGGCTCGTCTTAACGACGTACGGCGTTATTCGCGCAGGCGAGCACGGGTGGTCCGATACGTCCTCTATCGCTTATCTCGGCGCCGGGGTACTAGCGCTGGCGCTGTTCGTCTTGTGGCAGCGCAGGATCGCCCATAGCCTGATCGACTTGAGCTTATTCCGCTCGGCCCGGTTTACGTGGGGGACGATACTCGCAACGGCGGTGTCCTTCGCCATCTTCGGCTTGCTCTTTGCGATGCCGCAATATTTTCAAGCCGTACTGGGGGCCGATACGCTGGGTACGGGCTTGCGGCTGCTGCCGCTAATCGGCGGTCTCATTGTCGGGGCCAAGGCGGCGCAAGGGCTCATCCCGAAGAGCGGAGCGAAGGCGATTGCTGCGGCGGGCTTCGCCGTGCTGGCGGTGGCGCTTGCGGCCGGTGCAATGACCGGGAGCGGCAGCGGATATGGCTTCGCCGCTTTGTGGACGACGGCGGCAGGGCTCGGGCTGGGACTTGCGCTGCCTACGGCGATGGATGCGGCGCTCGGCGAACTGTCCGCAGAACGAAGCGGCGTAGGCTCGGCGCTCATCATGGCGATGCGGCAGGTTGGGGGATCGTTCGGAGTAGCGCTGCTGGGGGCTGCGCTGAATGCGAATTACCGCGGGCATCTGAACGAAGCGGGCGTGCCGGAGACAATCGCCGGGCGTGCCGGCCATAGCATAACTGCTGGCGTGTCGGTAGCTCGGCAGACAGCCTCGGACACACTGCTTGTTACGGTCAAGGATGCGTTCGTGCACGGTATGGACGTCATGCTCTGGATATGTGGAGGCATCGCTGCGCTCGGATTCTTGCTTGCGCTGGTGTTTCTGCCGAGCGGCGGGGCTGCAGCCGACTCCTCGAAGGATCTCGGGCTGTAGCATTGTTCGGCGCCTTCAAAAACGGTACACTAGAAACGATAGTAATAGTGACCGGAGGCGAAAAAAGTGACCGCTGACGACCGAGCGAAGATCGGACTTCGCGAACGCAAAAAAGCGAAAACGAGAGCGACGATTCAACAAACCGCGCTGCGGCTGTTTCGCGAGCGGGGGTATTACGAGACGACGATCGAGCAGATCGCGGAAGCGTCGGAGGTGTCGCCAAGCACGCTGTTCCGTTATTTTCCGACGAAAGAATCGCTGGTTATGGACGACGATTTCGATCCGCTGCTCATCGAAGGTTATCGCGCCCAGCCGCCGGAGCTGAATCCGATTCAGGCGTTTCGCCGGGCGGCAAGGGAGGGAGCGGCGCAAATCCCGGACGAAGAACGGGAGGCGATCCGGGAGCGTATGCAGCTTATGAGCTCTTATCCGGAATTGAGTGCGGTTTTGCTGAACAATACGACACAATCCGTCGGCATGGTCGCGGGTTTGATCGGTGAACGGCTCAAACGCGCTTCCGACGACATGCTCGTGTTAACGCTTGCGGGCGCCATTTCCGGAACGATCATTTCTTCGCACCTATACTGCGTTCATCACCCGGACGCCGATTATATTGAAACGATCGACGAAGCGCTTGCCCTGCTGGAATGTCATTTCCGGCCGTAGCCTCGGTTTGGGGGGCGTCTCAACGACCGCACGGCAGCTTAGCTACTGTGCGGTTTCATGCTTTCTTAAACTTTTAAACACTCAGAAGCCTTTCCTTTGTAGGTTTGGTAAACGGAAGGAAGCCGTTTGCTTTGCCGTCGGCAAAAATCGTATAATGGTAGTACTGAGTCAGGAGAGGAGGCAGGCAATGGACAATGGGCCGATAGCGCTCAAGGAATGGGCGGTAGCGATCCGGGCCCTTGCGGAAGGTCGCCAAATCGTACTGCTGCGCAAAGGCGGCATCGTCGAAGAAACGAAAGAGTTCCGCTTGGAAAGTCCGTCGTTTTGGCTGTATCCGACTTTCGAGCATCAGCGGCGGGAGCTTCTCAAGGAGGAGGCGCAGCCGACTTTGGCGGAAACGCTGGAGGAGTGGAGCGCGGAAGCCGGCCTGACGGAAATAGGCTGCTACGCGGAAGTTGCCGCCGATATCGAGGTTACGAGTCAGGAGCAGTTGAATCGTATTCGGGCTTATCACATATGGACCGATCATTTTGCGGAAGAGCGGCTGAAGTGGAAGCGCCAGAAGCCGCTGCACGTGCTGCTTTTGCGTATCTACAAGCTGGATGCCCCGGTTAGCGTTCCGACTCTGGATTCTTATTCGGGCTGCAAGTCCTGGATTCGTATCGAGAGCGAGCTGCCTGAGTCCGGTAAACGTCCGGTTATGGATGAAGCCCGTTTCGAGCGGATTTCCCAGGAAATCAAAACTTTGCTTGCGCAGTAAATCGAGATTTTTTGCCGGGAATAGGAATCAATCGTGTAAGGCGGCATAGCCGTCCCTTTCTTTTGAAGACTTTATAAACAAAAAGATTTAGAATATGTCGAAATACCCTTTATTGATTTTGGGGTTACTTTTATAATAATATTAAATATTGAGAATCATTGAGAATCATGTTGTAGGGATTGTTAATACCTATTAAGCTTTATTTAGGAATGATTCCAATATGAGTTTCGTTCAAATCGTTTCGCGGCCGGCTTCGTCCGGCAAGCGGAAATAACCCCGCTGCAAACGCGGCAGATCAAGTATAAAGTCGGAGGGAAGCATAAATGTCTAACGTACCAACATTCGTTATTGACGGCCTGAAGGCGTCGATCGAGGACAAGGAAATATTGAAAGGAATCCAGCTGGAGATGAAGGGCGGCGAGGTTCACGCGATCATGGGACCGAACGGTACCGGTAAAAGTACGCTCGCATCCGCGCTCATGGGCCATCCGAAATACGAAGTGACCGGCGGCTCCGTTACGCTGGACGGCGAAGACGTGCTTGAGATGGGCGTCGACGAGCGCGCACGCGCAGGTCTGTTCCTTGCCATGCAGTACCCGAGTGAAATTCCCGGCGTAACGAACGCCGACTTCCTGCGCAGCGCGATTAATGCCCGCCGAGAGGAAGGCAACGAGATTTCGCTGATCAAGTTCATCCGCCAAATGGAAAAGAAAATGAAAGAACTCGACATGAATCCGGAGTTCGCTCACCGTTATTTGAACGAAGGCTTTTCCGGCGGCGAGAAAAAACGGAACGAAATTTTGCAGATGATGCTGATTGAGCCGAAAATCGTCATATTGGACGAAATCGACTCCGGCCTTGACATCGACGCGTTGAAAATCGTAGCTGCCGGCGTCAATGCGATGCGCAGCGAAGAGCGCGGCTTCCTGATTATCACCCACTACCAGCGCCTGCTCGACTACATCAAGCCGGACTACGTGCACGTTATGATGCAAGGACGCATCGTCAAGTCGGGCGGTCCGGAGCTTGCGGAGAAGCTGGAAGCGGAAGGTTACGACTGGATCAAGGAAGAGCTCGGGATCGTAGACGAAACGGTCGAACAACTTTAATAAAAATTGGAGGAAACGACGATGACTCAAACCGTTCTTCCAATCGACCGCAATTCCGTAGCTGACTTGTCCAAAAGCCGGAACGAGCCAATCTGGTTGACCGAGTCCCGCTTAAAAGCTTTGGAATTGGCCGGTTCGTTGGAACTGCCCAAACTCGAAAAAACAAGAATCGACCGTTGGCACCTCACTGCCTACGGTACTTATAAAGCGCAGGACGCTTTGCAAAGCCTCGACCAGCTGCCCGAAGCAGCCAAAACGCTGATCGGCGAGTCGGCGGACAACCTCATCGTTCACCGCAATTCAGGCGTCGTCTGGACGCATCTGGATGAAGAGCTGGCGAGCAAAGGCGTCATTTTCACCGATCTGGAGACGGCGGCCCGCGAACATGGCGATCTTGTGCAGAAGTACCTGATGACTGCTGTCAAAGCGGACGAAAACAGTCTGACCGCCCTTCATGCGGCACTCTGGAACGGCGGCGTGTTCCTGTACGTTCCGAAAAACGTTCACATCGAACAGCCGCTGCAGGCGATCTTCTACTCGGACGACGCCGGCGCAACGTTCGCGCCGCACGTACTGGTCGTGGCCGAAGCGAACAGCTCGGTCACTTATGTCGACAACTACTTCTCCGCGGACGGCATCGAATTCGTGCACAACGGCATCGTCGAAGTGATCGCGAAGCCGGGAGCCAAGGTTCGGTTCGCCACTGTGCAAAACTTGGGCAAAGGCTCTACGGGCATCACGTACCGCCGCGCAATCGTCGATAACGACGCACGCATAGAATGGATTGTCGGCGAGCTCAACAGCGGCAATGCGGCGGCCGATACGGCGACGCTGCTGCAAGGAAACGGATCGAGCTCGGATGCGAAGGTCATTTCCGTAGGCACCCGCGACCAGAAGTTCAACCTGACGACCCGCGCCACTCACTTCGGCAAAAGCACGCCGAGCGACATGATTACGCGCGCGGTTATGATGGATGAGGCGACGGCGATCATCAACGGCATCACCAAAATCGAGAAGCGGGCGACAGGAGCCAACGGCCAGCAAACCGAGCGCGTGCTCATGCTGAGCCCAAAAGCGCGCGGCGACGCCAACCCGATCCTGCTTATCGACGAGGACGATGTCAAAGCCGGCCATGCGGCCAGCGTAGGCCAGGTAAATCCGGAGCATATGTACTATTTGATGTCGCGCGGCATTACGAGAGCGGAAGCGCATAAGCTTGTCGTATACGGCTTCCTGGCGCCGGTCATTAACGAGGTGCCGCTGGAAAACGTCAAGAAGCAGCTTCAATCGCTCGTCGAAAGGAAGCTTGGCCAATGAGCAGCCTCGGACTCGAGATTCGCGAACAGTTTCCGATTCTTCATCAGGAAGTAAACGGTCATCCGCTCGTCTATCTGGATAGCGGCGCGAGCTCCCAGAAGCCGAGGGCGGTAATCGAGGCGATCAAGCGCTACTACGAGAACGATCATGCGAACGTTCATCGCGGCGTGCATACGCTTGGCTCCCGAGCGACCGATGCCTACGAGGAAGCGCGGGATAAAGTCGCCGCTTTTCTGAACGCGAAGTTTCGCGAAGAAATCATCTTCACGCGCGGGACGACGACGGCTCTTAACCTGGTGGCCTCCAGTTATGCCCGCTCCGTTTGCCGGGAAGGCGACGAAATCGTCCTTACCCCGATGGAGCACCACAGCAATCTTATTCCGTGGCAGCAGGTCGCAAAAGCGACCGGCGCCACGCTGAAATATATTCCGCTGCAGCCGGACGGCACGATTACGCTGCAAGATGCCGAGAACGCGATCACCGACAAGACGAAGATTGTTTCGATGACCTACGTTTCGAACGTGCTCGGCGTTATGAATCCGATCCAGGAAGTTGCTGCGATCGCCCACCGCCACGGCGCGAAGATGGTCGTGGACGGAGCCCAGAGCACCCCTCACGTGAAAGTCGACGTCCAGCAGCTGGATTGCGACTTCTACGCTTTTTCCGGACATAAGATGTGCGGTCCGACCGGAATCGGGGCACTCTACGGGAAGAAGGAGCTTTTGGAGCGGATGGAGCCGATCGAGTTCGGCGGCGAGATGATCGACCGGGTCGATTTGTACGAGTCGACGTTCAAGGACCCGCCGGAGCGTTTCGAAGGCGGCACGCCGATCATAGCAGGAGCGGTTGGACTTGGTGCGGCTATCGATTTCCTCACCGAAATCGGGATGGATCGCATTCACGCCCATGACGCTTACCTGGCCAAAATCGCCTACGAGCAGCTTTCGCAAATCGACGGACTGACGATCTACGGACCGCGCGATAACCGGACCGGAATCGTGACGTTTAACATGAAGGACATTCATGCTCACGACGTCGCGACCGTGATCGATCAGGAAGGGGTTGCGATCCGGGCCGGCCATCACTGCTGTCAGCCGCTGATGAGATGGCTGAACGTGAACGCTACGGCGAGAGCAAGCTTCTACTTGTACAACACCGAGGACGACGTGGCGAAGCTGGCTGCCGCGCTGCGGAACGCGGAGCAATTTTTCGATAACATCGGATAAGTGGCAAGGAATTACGAATAACAGAGGAGGGAATCACAATGGCCAAGCAAATGCCGGAAATGGAAGAATACAAGTACGGTTTCCGCGACGAGCACCAGAACATTTTCCGTTCGGAAAAAGGGCTCACGAAAGAAATCGTAACCGAAATCTCGCAGATGAAAAACGAACCGCCGTGGATGCTCGACTTCCGTCTGAAATCGCTCGATCAGTTCAACAAAATGACGCTCCCGCGCTGGGGCGGCGATCTGGACGATCTGGACTTCAACGACATTACGTACTATGTCAAGCCTTCGGAGAAGCAGGGCAAGACGTGGGAGGAAGTGCCGCAAGAAATCAAGAACACGTTCGACAAGCTCGGCATTCCGGAAGCGGAGCAAAAGTTTTTGGCCGGCGTATCCGCGCAGTACGAATCCGAGGTCGTTTACCACAGCATGCAGGAGGATCTCGAGAAGCAAGGCGTTATTTTCACCGATACCGATACGGCGCTTCGCGAGCATCCGGAAATTTTCAAGGAATATTTCAGCACGGTCGTGCCGATTACCGACAACAAGTTTGCGGCGCTGAACAGCGCGGTATGGTCGGGCGGAAGCTTCATCTACGTGCCGAAGGGCGTCAAATGCGAAATTCCGCTGCAGGCGTATTTCCGCATTAACTCGGAAAATATGGGCCAGTTCGAAAGAACGCTCATCATCGCCGATGAGGACAGCTTCGTGCATTATGTAGAGGGCTGTACGGCTCCGATCTACAGCACGAATTCGCTGCATAGCGCCGTCGTCGAGATCATCTGCAAGAAAAACGCACGCGTTCGCTACACGACGATCCAGAACTGGGCGCCGAACATTTACAACCTCGTGACGAAACGTGCGGTAGCCGAAGAAAACGCGACGATGGAATGGGTCGACGGCAACATCGGCTCCAAGCTGACGATGAAATATCCGGCCGTTATCCTGAAAGGCCGCGGCGCGAAGGGCATGGTGCTCTCCATCGCCGTAGCCGGCAAAGGCCAGCATCAGGACGCAGGCGCGAAAATGATTCACCTCGCTCCGGAAACGACGTCGACGATCGTCTCGAAGTCAATCAGCAAGCACGGCGGCAAAGTAACGTACCGCGGTCTCGCTTCGTTCGGACGCAACTCCGAAGGATCCAAGGCGAATATCAAATGCGACACGCTCATCCTCGATAACGAATCGACGTCGGACACGATTCCGTACAACGAAATCATGAACGACAACATCACGCTCGAGCATGAGGCGACCGTCTCGAAAGTGTCGGAGGATCAGCTGTTCTACTTGATGAGCCGAGGCCTCAGCGAAGCGGAAGCGACGCAAATGATCGTTATGGGCTTCATCGAGCCGTTCACGAAAGAGCTGCCGATGGAATACGCGGTCGAGATGAATCGCTTGATCAAGATGGAGATGGAAGGTAGTATCGGGTAACGAGTCCTCTGTACAGAAAAAACGTGTCCTAGAACTTAGGACACGTTTTTTTATATGTACGTCCAGTATAGGGCGTCATCTCTATGCCCTTCATACTCTTGGTCTACCGGAGTTTTAGAGCAGCGTTTGGTGATTCCGTGTGCTGGACGCTACGAATTGACCGTAGCTATGTATGCTTGCGTTTAGTCCCGATCAGGCTACAAGCTGTTTGGGGTTCCCAAACTGATTACTCGCGATTAAAGTTGCCACCAACTTATTCTCGATTCCCGGAATGGTTCTTACTAGATACGTATCAGAAACCTTCTTGGCCTCTTCTTCGATTTTCATTTCCAAACGACGGAAGTGCTCTTGCTAGGCAAGCAAGATCTCCGCCATAATTTTTGAGCCGTGTTTTGCTTTTCAGGCATCGGCATGGCTTGGCTTGAACATGCTGCACCTTGTTCGGATCCATGTCTTCCCGTAGGAGGAACCGCTATTTTCCCAACTATCTCTCTTCGGTTACAAAATTCCTAAGAAGCACATGATGCAAACACTTGCAACGCTGTCTTGGAAAACACATACGAACCACGCTTTAAATACTGGATAGACTTGATCTAGTAGCGCCCTCGCGTTCAGCTTAAACTGCAAGAATTGAAATGTTATAAAACCAAAACCATACTGCCTCGCCAGGTGCTGTATCTCCGTAATTTTTATCCGCCCAACTTCGGTGCGACTTCACGTCGATAATAATTTCAGCCAAGTGCCAAACATCGGGCCGCATCCGGTTTAACTTTGCATAACTGCGTGCTTTTCGAGCGTTTGGATAGGAGTGGATTCACGATAAAATTCACGATTTCCATGCGGTACAGATATGCTATAACAGCCCGATGGTAGTGTCAGGTTGCTTCTTCCGGAACAACAACCGGCTCAGCTCACGTTTGTTCCTCCGACTGGCAGATCACATCGCCAAGTCGTCTGAACCCACCTGTCGTATCATTTCAGGTTTTCCAACCGCTTGTGTCATCTCATAAACGCTATGATGTGGATATAGCCGGTAATACCGCGATGATTCCAAACCCAACCCATAGCTTCACCTGTGATGAGAGGTCGAATGCCTCAACCAGCTCAAACATGGTCATTGGAGGTAGTGGGAGAACAGATTTTGTGGCGGGGTCTTTGTCCCAAAAAACCTGCGTTCTCCCGGCCGCAATCATAGGACCCTATAAAAATAGGCCAACCAGAAATATCTTGGTAACCCCAAAAAACGAAAACGCCCTCCCGACTTCCCATCGGGAAGTGAGAGGGCTAAAAAAGCTGCTTTCTCGTTAAATGTAAACTTTTGTTTACATTTTGAAATCGTTATGCGTGACCCGCATGTATGGAGGTATGAAAAGACGGGGAGAATCCAGTTCAGTTCTTTAGACTACTGTTTCTGTACTACTGATCCAGTCTCAACTATGCTAGAAGGGGTCTCATAGCGAGCAGCGTTTTTGGTTTTTCTTCGATTCACTATGAAATTCGATATGGATCTTCCTATTGCCATCGAAGGTACTTCGACATACTTCCAAGCTAGCCAAGAAATAATGAAAGACAATACAAACGAAAGCGAGAGAATGCTCCAAAGTGGAATAACTCCATAAAATAAATGAATGAAACTAAAAATTATGATGACATGATAAAGATATAGGCTATACGATGTTTTTCCAAGGAAGCGTAATGGTTTTAACAGTAGAGCTTTTGAAAATAAAGGCGATGCAACAGCGCATATTAACAGGATAGCCGATCCGGTTAATGCTCCCCAATCCTTCAACATTGGATTTTTGAATAGAAAGGAATAACAATAAAGAAGAAAGCCAAGGAGAATGATTCCTGTTCGAGTTATTGTTTTTAACTTAGAGTAAATAGAACGTAAAATCGGTAAATTTTTTGCTATGAGTGCTCCGATAATAAACATAAGTAAGTAGAGTAAGGTTTTATAAAAATGCTGGTAGGGATTATTATAAAATAGATGAACTACACCACCAACAACCGCTAAAAAAACACCAAAGGCAATATTTATTTTCCAATTATATTTTATAACGGAATACATAATAATGGGGAAAATAAGCGAAATTCTCATTTCATGTATTAATGACCATAATACTACATCGTAAGCATAGACATCATATGTTCCAATAAGTGCATAATGATTCAATATAAGTCCCATACTATTTGGAGTAGCCCATTGTCTGTTAAACCAAGTAGATAGAGATTGTATTGGATCAGCGTAAAAGAATGTCTTTGCAACTATTGCAAATGAAATCGCTACAGCAAATGGTATCCAGATCCGGCAAATTCTCTTTATAATGTACGGGACATAGGGTTGTTTTGATATCAGAAAGGGGAGGGATAGAACAAAGCCACTTAGAACAAAAAAGAAAATAACAGATTCGTTTCCTGTAATAAAAATTCGCAGAGGTGTGTATTTGAGTACTTTATCTAGGGAAGTTGGAAGTAAATTTTGAGCTACTAAATACAGGTGGTAGAAAACAACGAATAGGGCTGCAAGTCCCCTAATCGAATCTAACTGGTGATACCGTTCAATATTCAAGCTCGCGTTCCCCCTTATTATGGAAGTGTTTATTCTATGATATCACTCGATACAAATCGTATCAAGGTTTTTTTATATTTGGAGTAATTACGTCACTTATTTAGTAAGAATAAAAAGCGCCGCTTCTCCCAAACCTATTCGAAGCGAACAACACTGACAAAGGGAGAAGCGATGCGATGAAACATCATTATGCGAAATTATGGGGGATGACGCTGCTCGCGGTTTCCCTTGCCGCAACTACCGCCTGCGGCGGAACGGACGGCGGAATGTTGCGCAGCAAATCGCGGCAAGCCGTACCGCAGCCGGAAACGATTCCCGGTCGGCAGTCTCCGGGCGCTTTGTCCGGATCGGACGTGCAGATGCTGAATGCCGATGAGGGCCGTATCCCGATTGTGGATGTGGATGGCAAGATGTATGTATCGGCATCCAAGCTTGCCGGGCTTCTCGGATTTCAGACGAGTTGGGACCCCGCTTCCGGCAGGCTGCTTATGGGGGATCAAGATGCGGAGCTGGAGCTGACTGGGGGCAGCCCGCAGGCGGTTAAGGAAGGAACCCCGCTTTCGCTGCCCGATGCGCCCAAAGTCATCGAGGGCGGCTTGCTCATCCCGGTCAGTATTATGCCGGACTTGTTCCGGGACGACTTCCACTACCAGCTGCGAGATAAGGAGCTAGCGCTTCAGCCGAGTCCCGGCATGATTACCGATTCGCCGACGGACGAATCGCAAGCCCCGGAAACGGCCGCTGACGAGCTAAGCTTCGCGGACGATCCGAACGATCCGTACAAAACGGCGGAAACGCCTGCGGCGCTCCTGCTTCCGGGGCCTACCGTCCTCGGGGACGGGGAAGAAGAAGCGCTGCCTGTGCTGAAGCAGATTGACGCCAATAAGGTGATCGACACGGCCAAGCGGTATCTCGGTATTAAATATGTGTTTGGCGCCGCCCCGTATCCGCAGTCGGGCGTGTTCGACTGCTCGACCTTTTCCGGTTATGTGTACAGCAAGTTTGGGGTGACGCTGCCTCGGACGGCGCGGGCGCAAGCGAAGGAGTTTACGACGGTCAGCCGGAAGATGCTGCGCAAAGGCGATCTGTTGTTCTTTTATGTGCCCGGCAGGTTTAAATCGAACAAAATTGTCGGGCATGTGGGGATTTATATGGGCAACGGGCAAATGATCCACGCTTCGACGCAGCCGAAAAACGGCGTGCAGATTACGAGCATCAACAAGCCGTTTTGGAAAAAAGCATTTCTGCTGGCGAAACGAGTCGGCACTTGAAAAGAAAGAAGCCAGGACAGGTTAAAACTGTTCCTCGGCTTCTTTTCTTTTGTTTCTATGTGCTTCCATCCGGCGGATTCAGCGGGTTCCACGGACCGTTCTGCGGTCCTTTCCACTCCGAGCCGTCCTCCCAAATTTCTTTTTTCCAGATCGGTACGATGTGCTTTAGCCGCTCGATGGCGTACCGGCTGGCTTCGTAGCCTTCCGCCCGATGGGGGGTCGACACGGCGATAACGACGCTCGTTTCCCCGACCGGAACCGGCCCGATCCGATGCGAGATGGCGCACCTCGCCCCCGGCCACCGCTCGGCGATCTCGTCCGCGATCTGTCGCATGGTCTGAAGCGCCATCGGCTCGTACGCCTCGTATTCGAGCAGGACGGTGCGCTGGCCGAACGTCGTCCGGCGCGTCGTGCCGATGAAGACGACAGTCGCTCCGTGTTCGTCATCCGCCACTCGGGCGCATGTCTGCTCGACCGAAAGCGGCTGCGCCGTCAGCAGGTGTTTACCCGTCACAGGGGTAGCACCCGCTTGCCCGGGCAAACCTTGGCCGCCGGAAACGGGCGGGATGAGCGCGATTTCGTCACCCGCGCCGAGCGGCTCCGAATCGTTTGCGTACGCCTGGTTTTTGGCGAGGAAAGCGGAGCGGATAAGCGGCGCCGCCTCCGGATAAAGATGGACCAGCTCGTCCTTGAGCTGCACCCCGGTAACGGGGCTGCCGGACATCGTCACGGTCAAGGACGAGGAACCGAACCGGTCTGCGAGACCGGCGAATACACGAATCGTAAACTGCTGGGTCATGAATGAACACCTCCGTACCGTACTCTCGTCTAAGTAGTGTACCATTTCCTTTGCATGTGCGGCAAAGAAAAGCATACAATGGGATGAAACGGGACTGGCAGGAAAAATGGAGGCCGAACTCGAATAAAACGGATGGAGTAAGCGCAAAGGAGCGAGAGGCGCAGGATGGGCGAGAGAAAACTGGTTCTTCTTCATACGAACGATATTCACAGTCACTTCGAACGGATGCCGCCGATCTGCGAAGCGCTGCGGCAGCTGCGCTCCAAACATGCTGCGTCCGATCCGATCGTGATCGACTGCGGAGATCATATGGACCGGATGCGGCCGGAAACGGAAGGCAGCGAAGGATTTGCCAACATCGCCGTCCTGAATGAGACGGGATACGATCTGATCGTTCCCGGCAACAACGAAGGGCTTACGATGACGCCGGATCATCTGAGCGCCGCCTACTCGCATCGGCAAGGCTATTCGGTCGTTTGCGGCAATTTGCGGCTGGCACGGACGGGGGAGCCGCCCGCTTGGCTGGAGCCGTACCGCATTTTGAACCGGAATGGCCTTCGGGTCGGTGTAATCGGGCTTACCGCCTACTATCCGGACTTTTACTCGCTGCTCGGCTGGACGATCGCCGAACCGCTGGGAACGGCTGCCGAGCTGGTGAAACGGATCCGTCCGGATGTCGATATTGTCGTTGTCGTTTCCCATCTCGGCATCAACAACGATAAAGCGATGGCGGAGCAAATCGAGGGCATCGATATTATTATCGGCAGCCATACCCACCATTTGCTGGAGCAGCCGCTGTATTACGCGGGAACGTTTATCGCCGCCGCCGGCTGCTTCGGTCAATATGTGGGGGAACTGGAGTTCGGCTACGACCCCGATCAGGGAAACCTTCGGCTGCTCAGCGGCATCTGCCACTCCACGGAGAATTTCCCGTCCGATCCGCAGATCGAAGCGCTCATTCGCGAACAGGGAGCGGCGAGCCGGAAGCGGCTGGAGCGTCCTGCGGCGCTAACGGACCGATCGCTTCCGATCAACTGGGGAGCCGAATCCGAGCTTGGCAATCTGCTCGCTTCCGGCATTCGCCGCTGGACGAAGGCGGAGATTGGCCTTGTCAATGCGGGGCAGCTCTTGCAAAGTCTCGACGCGGGGACGGTTACGTTTCTCCGGCTGCTGGAAATATGCCCGTCGCCGATCAACCCGTGCCTGATTCGTTTGCGCGGCGAGCATATTCGGCTGGCGCTGGAGGAAGCGCTGCTGGACGAGTTTATCCGCAAGCCGCTGAAAGGATTCGGGTTTCGCGGCAAGGAGCTCGGAACGTTGTGTTTGTCCGGAATGCGTGTGGAGTATGCGGCTGGCGGCGAGCCTTACCGCAAAATCCGCTCCGTCACGGTCGGCGGGGAGGAGCTCAAGCCGGAGCGGCTGTACGAGGTCGGCACGATTGACATGTTTACGTTCGGCATCGGCTATTTATCGCTGGGCCGCGGAGAAACGGTCACGTATTTTTTACCCGAATTCATTCGCGATGTGCTGGCGAAGCAGCTTGGCGATCCGGACGAAATCAGGGAGTGCGCTATTCCGCGCTGGTTTGCGATCTAAGGAGCTTACATCGCCCTTATAGGAGGAAGTCATGTTCAGTTTATGGGTAGCGTTTATTATCGGGATTGTGGAAGGGCTGACGGAGTTTTTGCCCGTGTCGTCGACGGGCCATATGATTTTGGTAGGCCACATGATCGGTTTTACCGGCGAAAAAGCCGATACGTTCGAGGTGGTCATCCAGCTCGGGGCGATTTTGGCGGTGGCGATCATTTACTGGAGACGCGTGCTCCGCCTGTTCGGCATGAGGGACCGCGAAGTACTCGCCAAGCCCCGCCGCATCAATCTGATCCACATTGCGCTCGCCATCGTTCCGGCGCTCGGCCTTGCGTTCGTGCTGCGTGATTATATCAAGCTGCTGTTCATGCCGGAGACGGTTGTCATCGGTCTTGTCGCAGGCGGGATTTTCATGATTATCGGGGAGAAGCTTCAGCCGAAGGTGACGGTCCGCGACATGGACGAGCTGTCGTACCGGCAGGCGTTGTTCGTAGGCATCGCCCAATGCTTGTCGCTGTGGCCGGGATTCTCCCGCTCGGGCTCGACGATTGCGGCCGGTATGCTGGCCGGGGCGAGCCGGGCGGCGGCGGCCGACTTTACGTTTTTGATCGCTATACCGGTCATGTGCGCGGCAACCGGATACGAAATGCTCAAAAGCTTCGGCTCGATGACCTCGGAAGATATCGGCTTTTTGGCCGTAGGCTTTATCGTATCCTTCGTTGTTGCGCTGGTTGCCGTCGTTACGTTCATTAAGCTTGTAGGCAAGCTGAAGCTGACTTATTTCTCGTACTACCGATTTATTCTTGCGGCTATTGTCCTAATTTATATGTACGCGGTAGGCTTTTAGGATTATTTCACAATGACACCGTTCGACATTTTCGTGTCGAACGGTGATGTTTTTTTATTGCTCTTTTTGTTATTTTCCTTTACGATATTCATGACGGAAATAGAAAATGATGGAGAAATGTGGGACGATTAACATGAGGCTTGTGCCGATCCAACTGTGCCGCCCGGGGATGCGGCTCGCTAGAAAGGTGTATAACGAGGAAGGCTTCGTCCTGCTCGCCGAGCATGTGGAGCTTTCCCAAGGAATGATCCAGCGGCTGAGCCAATACGGCATTCCGCACTTGTACATCGAAGATTCGCGCACCAACGACGTTATCGTGCAAGATCCGATCAGTGAGGAAACGAGGCGTATGGCCATCGGAACGATCCGCTCGAATTTCAAACGGATCATGATGGATACGCTGCCGCGCCGGTCCGTCAACCAGCCGTTTATCGGAAAAGCGTTCAAGGATGCGCTCGGGCTGATCATTGACGATCTGAGCCAAAATCCGACCGCCATGATCATGCTGACCGATATAAGCGTGACCGACCATTATTTGTACCAGCATTCTCTCAACGTATGCATCTATGCGACGATGCTGGGCTTGTCCGAGGGGTATTCGCACCAGGATCTCGCCGTACTCGGATTAGGCGCGCTGCTGCACGATATCGGCAAAACGAAAATTCCGCTCGATATTTTGCAAAAGCCTGGCAAGCTGTCGGGCTCGGAATTCGAAGCGATGAAGCGGCATACCGAATTCGGCTACATGCTGCTGAAGGATGAACCTAACATTCCGCTGCTGTCGGCCCATTGCGCCTTGCAGCATCATGAGAGGATTGACGGGAGCGGGTATCCACGCGGTATTCGAGGGGGGGAAATTCACGAATTTGCAAAATGGATTGGACTGGTCGATTCTTACGACGCCATGACGTCGAACCGCGTATACCGCAGCGCCATGCTGCCGCATCAGGCAGTCGAAGCGCTGTACGCCGGGGCAAACACCTTGTACGAGACAAGCATGGTGGAGCATTTCCGGGATAAAGTCGCCATCTATCCGCTCGGTACGACCGTTACGCTGAACACCGGGGAATCCGGCGTCGTCGTCGACATTAACAGCCAGTCGCCGCAGCGTCCGATCGTCCGGGTGCTGGTCGATGCGGACGGACAGCCGCTGCATGCTCCGTACGAAATCGACATGTCCAAACATTTGTCGCTGGTTGTTGTCAGCGTAGGCGACGTCAAGTAACCCCGTAAACCGGAAGCGCGCAAGCCAGGCGCGAACGGTCGGGGTTTTCTTTTTGCGCCGCTTTCGGGTAAAATGGGAAAGATAAGGAACAGTCAGGTGGGGAAAGACCAAATGAATCCAAACGAACGCGCGGCTGTTCTACAGCCGCTTTCACCGGAATACGACCCGTGGGATCCGATCCGGTCGCTGCGCCGCCTCGGACGCCATGTACTGACGAGTGTGGAGTTTACCGTTACGAATCTGTGCAACATGCGCTGCGAGCATTGCGCCGTCGGAGACGCGCTGACGATGAGCGAAGGAGTGCGTGTTCCGCTGGCGGATGTGTTGAAACGGCTCGACGAGGTCGAGCATCTGGAGACGATCAGCATTACCGGAGGCGAGCCGTCCTATCAGCTCAAAACCGTGAAGGATTACATCGTACCTCTGCTGAGGTACGCCAGAGACAGAGGCGTTCGCACGCAGATCAACTCGAATGTGACGCTCGATCTGTCCCGTTACGAAATGATGGCCCCTTACCTGGACGTTATGCATATTTCGTTCAATTATACGGGGGCGGACGACTTTCACCAGGTCGGCTTCGTTCATAGCGGGCATTCCGTTGGCAGGGAGGTCGCAGCCGGCATGTACGAGCGGATGATGAACAATGCGCTCGCGCTGAGCCGAGGCGGCATGTTCGTGTCCGCCGAATCGATGATCAATTTCCGCACCCATGAGAAAATCGCCGATATTCATCGTCTGATCGGCGAAATGGGCTGCAAGCGGCACGAGGTGCATCCGATGTACCCGAGCGCTTTTGCCGCGAATTTGCCGCAGCTGTCGCTGGAGGAAATACGCGCCGCGATTCATCGGCTGCTGGATAGCCGCGACAAGAACATGTGGATGCTGTTCGGCACGCTGCCGTTTTTCGCTTGCGGCGCCGCAGAGGCCGATCAGGAGATCGTGCGGCGTCTGCGCCATGAGCCGAATGTGACGGTGCGCAACGACCCTGACGGCCGGAACCGGCTCAACGTCAACTTGTTCAGCGGCGACCTGTTCGTCACCGATTTTGCGGACTTGTCCGCTCTCGGCAATATGGCTGCGGACTCGTTCGACGCCGTATTTGAGGCGTGGCTGCGGCATCCGCTGAACCGGAAGGTGGACTGCCACTGCGACGCAGCCGCTTGCTGCGGGCCGAACCTGCTAGTCGCCGACGCCTACTACCGCGATGTCGATTTCAAGCAGCGCCAGGCGGTCGTATGATTCTTTGAAACTATACAGGGTATTAATACGTAAGAAAAACGTATATCGAAGTACTTCAAGGATGAGCGACCGCGACTTAATGGAAGTTTTTCTTGGTAAAGAAAGTCGTATTTCATTTCGCTTTAACGCGTTCTTGAACTTAAACTTTCTTTATCGATAAAGACTAGAATCAAACTTTACGAACAAAAGGGAGGAATTCTCCGGGTTTTCTTATCCGGAGAGTAACGATTGGGTTATAACTGGACCGAACTATTGCTATATTTACTCCTCGTGCTGGTACTCGTTTTTCTGAACGGCTTTTTCGTGGCGGCCGAGTTTGCGCTCGTCAAGGTGCGCCATTCGCGGCTCATTCAGCTCGCAAACGAAGGAAGCGGGCGGGCGAAATATGCACTGAAAGTAACCGGCAAGCTGGACGCCTACTTGTCCGCCACACAGCTCGGCATTACGCTCGCTTCGCTCGGTCTCGGCTGGGTCGGCGAGCCGGCCATTTCGCGGCTGATCGTCGAGCCGGTGCTGGCCAAGCTCGGCTTCGCGGATGCGGTATGGAGCCACACGGTATCGTTCATTGTCGCTTTCTGCGTCATCACCTTTCTGCATATTGTGCTGGGCGAGCTGGCTCCGAAGTCGCTGGCCATCCAGAAGTCGGAAGGGACGTCGATGTGGCTGTCGGGGCCGCTGATGATGTTCTACAAGGTGTTCATGCCGGCGATCTGGCTGCTGAACGGAACGGCGAACCGGCTGCTGCGGCTGATCGGCATCCAGCCTGCGACCGAGCATGAGGTTCATACGGAAGAGGAAATCCGCATTCTGATGAATCAGAGCGCAAGGAGCGGGATTATCGACAAGGACGAGATGGCGCTGTTCGACAACGTGTTCGAGTTTTCTGACCGGCTGGCCCGCGAGGTGATGGTGCCGCGTACGGATATGGACTGTCTATATACGGACTTGTCGTTCGCGGAAAATTTGAAGACGGTTTACGCTTCCAAGCATACGCGTTATCCGGTAGCGAAAGGCGACAAAGACCGCATCGTCGGCTTCGTGCATATTACCGACCTGCTTACATGCGACCCGGACGAGGAGCAGGAGCTGAAGACGTTCATTCGTCCGATTCTGACCGTGCCGGAGTCGATGGAAGTAAGTCATGTGCTGCGGCTGATGAAGAAGAAGCGGTCGCAAATCGCGGTTGTTATCGACGAGTACGGCGGTACGGCGGGCCTAGTGACGGTAGACGACATAGTGGAGGAAATCGTCGGCGAAATGATGGACGAGTTCGACGAAGGCCGCCCAAGCGTTGAGGTGAACGGCGAGGTTACGTCGGTCGACGGCCGGATGCTGTTGGAGGATATTAACGACATGCTGCGCGTCGAGATCGAGGACGACGAGGTCGACTCGATCGGCGGCTGGCTGTTCAAGCAGCTGGAAGGTATGCCGCTGAAAGGATCGAAGGTGGAGTACGGAGGGTATGTGTTCGAGGTCGCGGAAGCGGACCGTCTGCGCGTCGTCAGAGTGAACATTAGCGTTAGCGATACCGCCCAGCCCGCCGAAGATCCAGCCGGGGAATAAAGGGGGCGGGAAAACATGTCGATGAAAACGATCGTTACGATCGTCGTTGGCATCGGGTTGCTGTACGGCTTGTTTACGGTCGGGATGCCGTTCTTGCTGGCGCTCCTGATCGCCATGTTTTTGGAGCCAGTCGTTGCTTGGATGATGCGGTCACTGCGGCTCGGCCGCATCGCTTCGGCCACGATCGTATGTACGGTGTTTGCCCTGCTGCTGTTCGGCCTTGTTTATTTGTGCGGGGCCGGGCTGATCGGGCAACTGATCGATATCGCCAAAAAGGCGCCGGCTTTTCTGGAAGACTTCAATCGTTACTTCAAGGATGCGACCGAACGGACCGAGCTGTTCTATAGCACGCTTCCGGTCGACGTGGCGGCGCAAATGCAAGCCGCTCTGGAGCAAGGCGTTACGACACTGACCAACTCGCTCTCGAGCATTATCGCCGGCATCACGGGTTATTTCCTGAATGCGGCCAAAGCGGTGCCGACGCTGTTCATCGCCTTCGTTGTGTTTATGGTCGCGCTTTACTTGACGACGTTTAGTCTGCCTTTGCTGAAAACGGGCTTTCTCGGGCTGTTCGAGGACCGTTCGCGTGACAAGGTGGCGAGCGTGCTCGGCAATTTGCGCAGCTCGCTGCTCGGCTTTCTGAAGGCGCAAATTATTCTAAGCGCACTTACGTATCTCGTATCGCTGCTCGGCTTGTTCATCCTTCGCGTTGAGTATCCGTTCGCGGTCGCGCTGCTCATCATTATTGTCGATGTGCTGCCGATACTCGGCACAGGCTCGGTCATCGTGCCCTGGGCGGCGTTCGTGTTTTTCAAGGGCGAAGTGTCGCTTGCGGTCGGGCTGCTTGCGTTGTTTATCGTCATTACGATATTCCGGCGAATCGTCGAACCGAAAATACTTGGCGACTCGATCGGGATCGGCGCGCTGCCTACGCTCGTGGGCTTGTACATCGGTTTCAAGCTGATGGGCGTCGTCGGCCTGTTTCTCGGGCCGATTCTGATGATTTTGTATAAGGAAATGCGCAAGGCCGGTCTGCTCCAGTTCAAGATCAAGCTGGAATAATAACGAAGACGGCGCACCAAAAAACAAAACAAACCGGGGAAGCCTCTTCAGGCGTCTCCGGTTTGTTTTTTGCGGTATTCGGCCGGGGAATCGCCGAGCGCTTTTTTGAACACTTTGCTGAAATATTTCTCGTCCTCGTAACCGGTCATATGGGCGATCTGCACGATTTTGAGCGCCGGGTTGAGCAGCAGCGTCTTCGCCCGTTCCATCCGGTGACGGAGCAAAAAGTCGCTGATCGTCTCGCCGAATTGCTGCTTGAACCGGCGGGATACGTATTCGCGGCTCAAATAAAAATGCGCGGCGACTTCCTGGACGCTAATGTCCTGCTCCAGACGGCTCTGCAAATAGCGGGCGATCTCGTAGATGAGATGGCTCTCCTGCTGCGTCACCTTGGAAAGCAGCTCGGCGAGCTGAAGCAGGCTGCCCGTCATTTCGTCGCGAAGCTTCTCAAGCGAAAGCTCTCCCTGCTCATTCAGCGGCAGCGACTCTGCCTGGCTTTCCGGCGGAAGAAAAACATCCGCTTCGTTTACCGGAAAAAACTCCTTCACCCAGCGCGACTTAAGCACCCCGAACTCGTGCCGCCACAGGTCGAGGTGATCGATCGTCACGACGTCTTTTTTTCGCACCTCGGCGATCCAGTCGTCGACCGCTTCTGCGATCTTGTCTTTGCTCGCGCTGCGGATCGCCAGCCGCACCCGGTCCTCGTAGTCGCTGAAATGCAGCTCCGCGGGATGGGGCGGCTTGTGCGGATCGAACTCGCAGATCCACCCCGCCCGCTTGCGCAGATTGCGCTGCCTCAGCGCGGCTTCCGCCTCCGCATACGACTGCTTCGCTCCGTGCGGAAACGGATGTACGCCCCCCATGCCAAACTCGGCGCGGGTCCCGAAGGTGCGATACAAGCCTTCGTTGATCGCTTCCAGCGTCTCTCTCGCCCGCTCCGGCCGTCCCAGATGCAGCAGCGCGATCTGCTGGCTCGAGCCCCAGAAGCGAAAGGCGAAGCCGTCCTTCGGCGCGTTCAGCAGCTCGCCGCAAATGTTGGTCAGGCTGAACAGCAGCAGGTCGTTATGCGCCGCGAACTTGTCGCGCAGCTTGCCCCGCAGCGTATCGGTCGTCAGCAAGCTGATCCGGCAGGGGACGCCTTCCGTTAGCTGCGGAAACTCCTGGGCGAACGACTCCTTCTCGGCATAATACGTCCCCGGGTCGCCGAGCACGTTCGACAGCAGCTTATCGCAGTACACCGGACGCAGCGAATTGATGCGGATCGACCGCAGATGCGACTCCATCCGTTCGCGTTCTTCCTCGCTCCAGCTGCGAAGCGCTTTTTGCGTTACGTCCAGCAGTTGATCGGCGTCGATCGGCTTGAGCAGATAGTCCATGCCGCCGTATTGGACCGTCCCCCGCACGAATTGGAAGTCGTCATGTCCGCTGATGACGATCGTTTTGCACGCCGGCGCGTTTTCCTTGATCCAGCGAAGCAGCGAAAGGCCGTCCATGTTCGGCATCATCATGTCGGTATAGACGATTTGCGGCCGCTCGGCCTCGATCAGCCGCACGGCCGTGGCGCCGTCCGCCGCCTCCAATATCGTATTGATGCCAAGCGCGCCCCAATCGATCAGCAGTTTGATCGCATCCCGCACATGCTTCTCGTCATCCACGATGATGATCTTCATCGTCTGCCTCCTTTCCCCTTGCCGGTATCGTGATGGTGATCCGGAACCCATGCGGCTCGGCCCCCTCAACCTGCATATCCGCTTCATCGCCATAAAACAGCTTCAGCCGCGACAGTACGTTCGCGAGGCCGATGCCGCCGCCGTCCGCATCTTCCGCCTCCGGATCAAGCCCTTTCCCGGCGAGCCGCAGTGTCCTGCGAACGCGCTCCAGTCTGGCGGGTTCCGCCCCACGGCCATTGTCCCGGACCGTAATCGCAATCGTGCCGTCCTGCAGCGCTCGGCTGCGAACCTCAATTTCGCCCGGCTGCTCCGGCGAAGGGACCATGCCGTGCTTGAAATAATTTTCGACGAGCGGCTGCAGCGTCATTTTCGGCACCTCGACCTGCAGCGTCTGTTCGTCGATATCGAGCGTCAGCGCAAGGCCGTCGCCGAACCGGTTTCGCTGAAGCTCCATGTAGGAGCGAATGTGGTCGATTTCCTTCGCCAGCGGCACCGACGTTTCCCCCGTATTCATACTGTAGCGCATCATTTTGCCGAGCGAGGCGATCAGCTTGTATACGTTCGGCGCGTTCATTTGCAGCGCCAGCGTGCCGATCGATTGCAGGGCGTTATATAAAAAATGCGGCTGAATTTGCGCTTGCAGCGCCTTCAGCTGGTTCGTCCGGTTGGCCAGCTCGAGCCGGTACTCCTTGACGATCAAATTGTTGATATGCTGCATCATCGAACGGAAGCGCGCCGCCAGCAGGCCGAACTCGTCGCTTCGCGACAGCCGGATGTCGACGTTCATATTGCCTTTCTCGATCGCCGCGATGTAACCGATGAGCCGTTTGATCGGCGCCGTGAACAGGAAGGCGACGCCGACGGTGACAACGATAGACAGCAGCGAGAAAGCGGCCAGCACGAAGGTGTTGATACGCGCCACGTCGCGAGCTTGCTTGTACAGCGCCTCGTCCGGAATGCGCTTTACGATCGTCCAGCGCAAATAACTCGTCTCGAGCGTATCGTACACCTGCACGCCTCGGAAGCCATCGCCGCCGCCTACGAATACGCTGCCGGCCCGCTCCGGCCGCGCCAGCAGCTCGGCCGCCCAGCCTTGCTCCAGACGCCGCCCCCAGTCGCCCGGATCGGGACCGTACACGACGTATCCGCGCTCGTCGATAAGGAACAGCTGCTCGCGGCTGCGGTCGTACAAGCTTTCGGCCATCGTCCTTAGCCCCTGCATATCGACGTCGACGGACAAAATGCCGAGCTCCTCGGTGCGCGGAACTCTCCGGATGATGCGGTGCATCGTCATAACCGTTGCGGGCTCGATATAGGCGGTCGGCGCGAAGCCGTAGTCGTGGCTGGCGTGCGGCGGCTGTACGGCTACCTCGGCTCCGTAGGTGTCGGGGCGAAACGGCTGCGGCGATTCGGGAATGCGCTTGAACAGCGCGCTCTTCAGCAGATAGGGCTGTTTCGCCAGATCAAGGTACAGGTATACCTGGTAAATGTCCGGCATTACGTTCGCCATATGCATAAGCGCGCGGTACGTTTCCTTGTCGCTTAAGTAGTCGGTCGCCCCGGTCTCGATCGCTTCATTCAGCTTCGCGTCGTTGTATACAGACAGGGTCGCCTGATGAATCGTGTCCATGTAGTGCCGTATATTTTCCCGGCCTTGCACGAGCAGCGCCGCGGTCACGCCGATCCGTTCCTTTGCGATTGAATCTTTCGTGTACCAGTACGTAATTATGATGGATGTTGCGAGCGGGACCGTAACGGCGGCCAGCAGGAAAGCGATTAATTTGTTGCGAATGCTCGTTCGGAACACCGGTACCCAGCTCGCTTTCGTCGTAGTCTCGGCCGGACGTCATCAAGTTCCACCTAATACGTCACGAGGTTCCATGTTTGCGCTGACGCGCTCCGTTTACAATAACGATATAACGGTTTATAGAAAATAAAGGAGGTCGACACGATGAAAAAAGGCAAAGCGATGGCAGACTGGGCGCTTGGGGCCGCATTCGTCGGTCCAGCCGCGCTCGTGTTCGTCCTGATCGTGCTTTTTCCGTTCGTCATGAGCATCGGCTACTCGTTTACGGAATGGAACGGAGTCAGCTCTGATATGAAATGGGTCGGTCTCGCCAATTATACAACCATCTTAACCGAAGACCGGGCATTTCTCCACTCCTTCGCTTTTACCGTCCGGTTCACGCTGGCGAGCGTGCTGCTGACGAACGCGCTCGGCTTTTTGCTCGCGCTGCTGCTCACACAGGCGCTTAAGACTCGCAACTTCCTGCGGACGATTTTTTTCATGCCGAACGTGATCGGCGGCTTGCTGCTCGGCTTCATCTGGCAGTTTATTTTCGTCAAAGGGTTCGGTACGATCGGCGAAAAAACGGGCATCTCCTTCTTCAACCTGCCGTGGCTTGGCGACGAGTCGACCGCGTTCTGGGGAATCGTCATCGTCAGCGTATGGCAGGGAGCGGGTTATTTGATGGTCATCTATATCGCCTCCCTGGCGGGCGTGCCCAAAGACATTATCGAGGCGGCGCGCATCGACGGCGCGAACCGGCTGCAATTGCTCGGGCGCATCACGTTTCCGCTGATTATGCCGGCGGTCACCGTTTGCTTGTTTCTGTCGATCTCCTGGGCGTTCAAAATGTTCGATCTGAACATTTCGCTGACGAAGGGCGGGCCGTTCGGCTCGACCGAATCGATCGCGCTGAACATTTACCAGGATGCGTTCCGCAACAACATGCTCGGCCTCGGCTCGGCCAAATCGGTTATTTTCTTCGTCGCCGTCGCACTCGTGACGATCGTGCAGGTAAGCATTACGAAGAAAAGGGAGGTGGAGGCCTAAATGGAAACACGCCATTCCTATTCGGCCCGACTGCTTCTGCTGGAGTTGGTTGCTCTGCTGCTGGCGCTGCTGTTTCTCGCGCCGTTTTACTTCGTCATCGTCAACTCGGTGAAAAGCTTCGGCGATCTGCTCGTTAACGCGGCGGGTTTGCCGCAATCGCTCCACTTCGAAAACTACTCCCGCGTTTGGGAAATCACCAAGTTTCCGAGCGCGTTCGTCAATTCGCTGCTGATTACGCTGTTCAGCAACATCGGGCTCATCGTCATCAGCGCGATGGCCGCCTACCGGATCGTCCGCGTGCCGAGCCGGTTCAACAAGCTGCTGTTTCTTGCCTTCATCGCGGCGATGGTCATTCCGTTCCAGTCGGTCATGATTCCGCTTGTGCGCGTCGCGGACCGTTTGCATCTTATGGACAGCATTCCCGGACTGGTCGTTTGTTATTTGGGCTTTGGGGTATCGCTTAACCTGTTTCTGTACCATGGCTTCGTCAAGGAGATACCGCGGGAAATCGAGGAGTCTGCGGTCGTGGACGGCTGCTCGCCGTTCGGCGTCTTCTGGCGCATCGTGTTTCCGCTGCTGAAGCCGATGAGCGTGACGATTTTGCTGCTGAACAGCCTTTGGATCTGGAACGACTTTTTGCTTCCTTCGCTCGTTTTATCGTCTCCCGAGCTGCGCACGATTCCGCTGGCGACGTATTCGTTCTTCGGGCAATATACGAAGCAGTGGGACTTGGCGCTGGCCGGTCTCGTGCTCAGCGTTACGCCGATCGTGCTGTTTTTCCTTGTTATGCAGCGGCATATTATCGAAGGGATTACGGCCGGGTCGGTAAAAGGATAAGCGTAAGGGTAAGCGGTTCACAAAATTCCACCTATTTGTTCATCGGCGTACGTGTTTGGCGGCAAGCGATCCGTTTACAATACAGCTATAAACCAAATATATATATAAAAGGGAGGAAATTTAGATGATGAAACGCGCTACATTCCTCGGTCTCATCGGTGTACTGCTTTTGGCGCTCGTCGCGGCAGGCTGCGGCAAAAAAGAGGAGTCTTCTTCCGCAAGCGGCGGCAATGCCGGAGGCAAAAACGTCACGATTAAAATGTTCCAGTTCAAGGTCGAAATCGCCGAGCAGCTGGCGAAGCTGGCCAAAGAATACGAGAAGGAAAATCCCGGCGTCAAAATCCAGATCGATACGGTCGGCGGGGGAGCGGATTACGGAGCGGCGCTGAAAGCGAAATTCAGCTCCGGTGACAAGCCGGACATTTTCAACAACGGCGGCTTCACCGATCTCGATCTGTGGCTCGAACATCTGGAAGACTTGTCCGACCAGCCGTGGGTGAAAGATCTCGTCGAAGCGGCCAAAGAGCCGATGACGAAAAACGGCAAGCTGTACGGCCAGCCGCTGAACCTCGAAGGTTACGGCTTCCTGTACAACAAGGAGCTGTTCGCCCAGGCCGGCATTACCGAGCTGCCGAAGACACTGAGCCAGCTGGAAGAGGCGGCCAAGAAGCTTCAAGCCAAAGGCATTACGCCTTTCGTCAACGGCTACGGCGAATGGTGGGTGCTCGGCAATCACTTTGTGAATTTGCCGTTCGCTTACCAGTCCAATCCGAACGTGTTTATCGACGGCCTGAACAAAGGCACGTCCAAATTCGCCGACAATGAAACGTTCAACAACTGGGTGAAGCTGTTCGACTTGCAGCTGAAGTACGGCAACGCCAATCCGCTGCAAACGGACTACAACACGCAAGTCACGACGTTCGCTACCGGCAAGGCGGCCATGACGCAGCAGGGCAACTGGACGCAAGTGCAGCTGACGAAAACGAACCCGAATCTGAAAGTCGGCTTCCTGCCGATGCCGATCAGCGACGACGCGGCGGCCAGCGATAAACTGCCAGTCGGCGTGCCGAACAACTGGGTCATCAACAAAAACTCCGCCGTCAAAGACGAAGCGAAGAAGTTTTTGAACTGGATGGTTACGTCGGATATCGGCAAAACCTATATGACGAAGGAATTCAAGTTCATCCCGGCGTTTAAGTCGGTAACGGCCGACGAAGCGACACTCGGACCGCTCGCCGCGGACATTATGAAATACGTCAAAGATAACAAAACGCTAAGCTGGAACTGGTTCAAATTCCCGGGCGGCGAAGCGTCGAGCAAAAAATTCGCCGACGCGATGCAAGCTTACGTCGCCAAAAAGATGACGAAAGAGCAAATGCTCGGCGAATTCCAGAAAACGTGGGATAGCTTGAAAAAATAATTGCAGCGGAACAACAGATGTAAGAAACCTCCATCAAACGGGTGAAACGCCCCGTGTTTTGGGGGTTTCTTTCCGTTTTGGGGGGCAACCGGATCGGTTTGCTCCAGGGGGCGAGCGATTCGGCCGCGGCAAAAGCTGTGTACACGCGAAGAAAGCGGAAACTGGACCGGGCTGTCGACATAGGCTTAAGAAAGAGCCCAATTAGTTGCAGGGACATTTTCGAATAAGGAGGATGCAGCCTGTGATCAACCCGCAACTGCGAGCGTACCGTCCTTTTATCGGCCCGTTCGACCCTTGTCCGCCGATGCTTGTCAAAACGTATGTCATACCGCCCAACTTAACGATGCCGCTTCAGCCCCCGGGCTTGCCTCAGTTTTCCCCGGCGGAGGCGCTGCGGATCGGAACGTTATGGCCGGCTTACTTCAGTCCTTACGAGAGCAGGAGATGCTAACCGATGGAGAACAAACTCGATGCGCGTTACTATGAGCTGCTTCGGAGGCTGCAGGAAGCGGATTTTGTGCTGATCGAGCTGACGCTTTATCTCGATACGCATCCGGACGATTTGCAGGCGATTGAGCAGTTCAACCAGACGGCCGTGGTCCGCAGACAGATCGCCTGCGAGTACGAGAACGATTACGGCCCGCTGCTGCAGTACGGCCACAGCTTCAGCCGGTATCCGTGGGATTGGAAAAACACGCCCTGGCCCTGGCAGGTGTAAGCTCCGGCGTGCTGACGTCCGTGCGTGCCCGTGCGGCTCCGGCTTTCCTATTTTCGGATCGCCGGCATCCGGCATGTTCGTTTCGATTGGAGGAAAGCGAGAAGCGGTCAGGAGGTACAGGAAACCATGTGGATTTACGAGAAAAAGCTGCAATATCCGGTCCGGGTGTGCAAATGCGATCCGCGCATGGCGAAATTTTTGCTCGAGCAGTACGGTGGGGCGGACGGCGAGCTGGCTGCAGCGCTGCGTTATTTAAACCAGCGTTACACGATTCCGGACAAAGTGATCGGTCTCTTGACGGATATCGGCACGGAGGAGTTCGCCCATCTCGAGATGATCGCGACGATGGTGTATAAGCTGACCAAGGACGCTACGCCGATGCAGCTGGAGGAGGCTGGGCTCGGGGCGAATTTTGCCGCTCACGATCACGCGCTTTTCTACAGCAACGCCGCCGGGGTACCGTGGACGGCCGCTTATATTCAGGCCAAGGGCGATCCGATCGCCGATTTGTTCGAGGATATCGCGGCCGAGGAGAAGGCGCGGGCGACGTACCAATGGCTGATCGACATGACCGACGACGTCGATTTGCAGGATTCGCTGCGGTTTTTGCGCGAGCGGGAAATTATTCACTCGCTTCGTTTCCGCGAGGCGGTCGAAATTTTGAAGGAGGAGCGGGACGCGCAGAAGGTGTTTTGAGAACATAGGTGACGAGGGCGGCATCCATGCAACCGTGGTGCCGTTTTTTTTGTCGGAAAGCCTCGATCCATGGCGTTTCCAGCGCCTTGCTCTTGAATAACCGGCGCAAACCTGCATATAATAAGAACACATGTTCCTATACGGGGCTAAAGGAGGGTCTCTCATGTCCGTGCTTGTCAGTCATACGCACACCGCCGCATCGCCGGACGTTATACAGCTTATTCGCAACATTATGATTTTGCCCGTTGTCCGGTCGAACTTCGCAAGCGATAACCTGTATTTCGAGAATAACAATACTTACGAATACCCGAGCCCTTATACGTGGGTGGCGAGACGGGTGATACGCCGGATCGACCGGGACATTGCGAAGTTAAGCAGGGTGCTTCAGGCGAGCGGAGTCGAGCTCGGCGAGGAACGGCAGGATGCGATTTCCTTCACCCGCTGGTTCGCTGCTCAAGGCGTATGTCGTTCGCTTACGCTGCGCTGGGGAACGTTTGAGGGCGAGATCGAGCTGCTCATGCACTATTACCTCGGCAACCTGGATCCGGATTCAGCTGTCTCCGGCGGGTGACGGGCTATGAAGAACCTTGCTGTCCGCAGACCGAGAGTCGTGTTTTTGGCGGATTGCCAGAGCTTCTATGCGAGCGTCGAAAAGGCGCAGCGGCCCGAACTGGAAGGGAAGCCGATCGTCGTGGCCGGCGACCCCGAGCGCCGTAGCGGTATCATTCTCGCAGCTTGTCCAATCGCCAAGTCGTTCGGCGTGACGACGGCCGAGACGATCCGCGAATCGCTAGCCAAATGCCCGCAGCTCGAGATCATCAAGCCGCGTATGCAGCTGTACATCGATGTTTCTTTACAAATTACGGAGATTTACGAACGTTTTTCCGACTTGGTCGAGCCTTATTCGATCGACGAGCAATTCATCGACGTTACCGGGTCGGAGCGGCTTTTCGGCGAACCGGAGCAGATTGCCCAGGTCATTCAGAAGCAGGTGTGGAACGAAACGCGAATCCGAACCCGGGTCGGCATCGGCGAAAATAAAATACTCGCGAAAATGGCCTGCGACAACTTTGCGAAGAAAAACGCATCCGGCATATACGAGCTCAAAAAGGAAGAGCTGGCCGATACGCTCTGGCAGCTTCCGATCAACAAAATGTTTATGGTCGGCTCCCGCATGACCCAGCATTTCAACCGGATGGGCATTACGACGATCGGCGAGCTGGCGCGTATTCCGCTCGAGCAGTTTAAAGCTCGTCTCAGCCGGAAATTCGGCCGGAACAGCGACATTAACGCCGAGGTGCTCTGGCGGATTGCGAACGGCAGCGACGATTCGCCGGTGTCTCCTTTTACGTTCGATACGCAGCAAAAAGGAATCGGCCATATGATGACGCTGCCGTTTGACTACCGGAAGCTCGAAGACTTGAAGGTAGTGCTGCTGGAGCTGTCGGAGCTCGTATGCCAGCGGGTACGCTCGAAAGGGCTGATGGGGCAAGTCGTGTCGGCGGGCTGCCAAGGGGCGGACTTCGATCAGCCAACGGGATTTTATCGGCAAATGAAAATGCAGCACAACACGAACTTGACGGAGGAGGTCTACGAGGTTGTCTGTGAAATTTTCGCCAAACATTGGAATGGCCAGCCGGTGCGGAAGCTTGGCGTGACCCTAAGCGAGCTGATGCCGGACGAAACGTACCAGATGACCGTATTTCCGGAGCGGGAGAAAAAAATGGCGCTCGAGCGGGCTACCGACGAGATCAAAAGCCGTTTTGGCAACGCCTCGATCATGCGGGCCTCTTCGGTTACGAATGCCGGGCAGGCGCAGCGCAGAGTGGGGATGATCGGAGGGCACTACAAATGAGTGTCAGATTGAATTTTATTAGAGAAGTCAAAAAGACCAAAAAGCAGTAGTATCGGATGATGGAATCATTCACTATTACTGCTTTTTATATTTTGTTTAGTTTTCTGACTCTTTAGGTCGTTCGATGAAAAAGTCTTCTTTTTCATCCAATTTGATGGACAACCCTAACTCCTCGACTGCAAATTTCCATGTCATCGGAAAATAAATGATATCATTGTAGGTGAGCAAAGGATAACTTTCGGCTCCGTTATTCAACCATGTACCGTTAATAAAGATGTTGAATGTCGGATAACGTGCATTCATTTGTGTCCCCGGAACAAAGTAGCCCCCAGTATCAAGCTCGACTTGATTCTGGTAGGGGATGGTTTTGTCCTTTGAAATAAATAATCCGTTGTCGGCATTCCATGAAATGCTCAATCCAAGCACTTGCGTATAATTCCAGGTCATCGGGAAATACGTAATATCTTTATATACAAAAATAGGGAATTTACTCGATGAATTGTCTATCTTTTGTCCATTTACATGAACGCCGTATGTAGGTATCGTGATTTTAAAATCATTTGTTTGCGACTTGGGTGTAGGGGGCTGGAAGTGACGGCTGTGCAGTTGAAGCTGGCTTGCTGGACGGAATTGAGCTTGAGCCGGAACTTGAGTTTGAGCCCGAACTTCCTCCATTGTGATAATGGTAGCCCGTGCATAACCCTTTCTTTTTGGATGCGTCGGAACAGTTATGGCCTCCGTTTGAATCCGTTCTTCCAGAATGGGCATTTGCTTGAACAGTCGGTAGGACCAGCATGAAAATTATTAAAGTGAGCAAAATGCGGGACTTATTCATTTAAAATTCCCTCCTGTTTTCTTATAGAATAACATATTTTTCTATTTATATGGTGTAAATGTACTATGTCTTTTTTACTAGAAATATATTTACATTTTCTTAACTTTCATATATAAGTAGTTAATTATATAATCATTTACAAATTAACTCGATTTGCAAACGGGGAATCGAGCGTTGGCCAATCGTTCCGTTCCCATATTGAACGTAGAGTGGAATATTCGACTTATTGAAATGGATGAATATCCCGATTGTGTAAAAGGAGTGTTGGAAGTGAATGAAATTGAACAAGTTGCCGATGTTTTAAAACTGCTTGGGGATAAAAACCGGCTTACCATTATTGCCTTGCTAAATGAAAAAGAACTCTGTGTTTGTGAAATCGTAGATATCTTACAAACGAGTCAACCCAACATAAGTCAGCATATGCGCAAATTAAAGGATGGCGGTCTCGTTAAAGAGACCAAAAGAGGTCAGTGGGTTTATTATGCACTGAGTGTCCAAGACAAGCCCTATATCGCAGAAATCTTAAGGCACATCCCTTCGCAAAAGGACAAATTGATGTCCGCCGTTTGCGAAGAGAACGAATGCTGTAATTGAACACAACACTTCAGGAGGAGCTTCATGATTTACATTGCATTTCTGATATTTCTAGTTACCCTGACGTTCGTTATATGGCAGCCGAAGGGCTTGAACATTGGTTGGTCCGCACTCGCCGGTGCTATCCTTGCGTTACTATTCGGTGTAGTCAGCCTTTCCGATGCGGGTACCGTAACAGGCATTGTATGGAATGCAACATTGGCTTTTGTAGCCATTATTCTAATCTCGCTTATACTCGATGAAGTTGGACTTTTTGAATGGGCCGCTCTGCATATGGCTCGGCTGGCGCGTGGGAATGGCGTCCTGATGTTTGTGCTGATCATCCTTTTGGGCTCAGCTGTCGCCGCTTTATTTGCGAACGATGGTGCTGCTTTGATCATTACTCCCATCGTACTCGCAATGGTCCGGGCGCTTAAATTTGAGGAAAAGATGGTTCTCCCGTTTATAATGGCAAGTGGCTTCATCGCAGATACGGCTTCCTTGCCGCTTGTGGTCAGTAACCTTGTGAATATCGTTTCCGCCGATTATTTTGATATCGGTTTTGTGGAATATGCAAGTCGAATGATCGTACCCAATTTCTTTTCGATTATCGCGAGCCTCCTTGTACTGTTCTTGTATTTCCGTAAGAGTATTCCGAGAACCTACAATCTGACCCAGTTAAAAAGGCCTGAGGAGGCCATTAAAGACAGGAGGCTATTTGCTCTATCCTGGGTTATTCTGGCTGCCTTGCTTGTGGCGTATTTTGCAAGTGAATTCTTGTCTATTCCTGTGTCAATTATCGCCGGGATCGCTGCGGCCGCATTCCTGCTAGCGGCGAGAAAGAGCCCGGCGATTCCTACATGGAAGGTGGTTAAGGGGGCTCCATGGGCGGTCGTTATTTTCTCCATCGGCATGTATGTTGTCGTTTATGGTTTACGAAATGTCGGGCTTACGGATGCTTTAGGCAGTGTCATTCAGGCGGTTGCCGATAAAGGATTGTTCGTCGCCACGGTTGGAATGGGATTTATTGCGGCCATTCTATCCTCTATCATGAACAACATGCCTACGGTGATGATCGATGCCCTTGCGATCCAAGGCATGCAAACAGAAGGATTCGTTCGTGAAGCATTGATCTACGCCAACGTGATCGGATCGGATCTAGGGCCTAAAATTACCCCGATCGGTTCCTTGGCCACTTTGCTGTGGCTTCATGTGCTGTCAACCAAAAATGTGAAAATCGGCTGGGGGTATTACTTTAAGATCGGCCTTCTTCTAACCGTTCCCACCTTGTTTATTACGCTTGCAGGTCTTTATTTGTGGCTTGCCTTTATTCAATCCACGTCCATAAATGTATGGTTAAGTATCATAGTAATCGCGGTCGTGCTTTCGCTCATAGCGATAATGTTGAAAGCTATTTTCGGGAAACAAAAATAGAAGCAATCAAGAGGCGTAACATTAAACAATTAGATTACCCAAAGGAGACACTACCAATGGAGAAAAAACCTTTAGTTTACTTTTTGTGTACCGGTAATTCGTGCAGAAGCCAAATCGCAGACGGTTTTTTAAAAGCAATGGGAAGCGATACGTACGAAGTGAAAAGTGCAGGTCTGGAAGCGCATGGTTTAAATCCGCGTGCCGTTCAAGTGATGAAAGAGGCAGGGATCGATATAAGCGGTCACACATCGGACGTCATAGACCCGGATATTTTGAATCGGGCCGATTTTGTCATTACCCTCTGCGGACATGCAGACGAGCATTGTCCGGTCATATCGAACAAAAATGTCGTCAAATGGCATTGGGGGTTTGATGATCCCGCCAAAGCCACCGGGACCGAAGAAGAGATCATGACCCGGTTTCGCTTCGTTCGCGATTCGATTAAGAACCGGATCGAACAATTCGTCAAAGAAGGGAAATGAGATGCGTCTATGATTAGGAGAATGCATGTTGAATTTGATTCGGCTGGAGAAGCGAGGGATTTATCTCTCTGTTGCGCACCACCCTCCGCACCGGTCATGATCGAGTTCGGATCTTTCAAAAAGGGGAGCACTTCAAGACAAATGAAAGGAAGTATCATAGTATCATACCCTAGGTATTCAGGCGATAAGACTCGAAAGTCGGTTCATAAATTTCGACTAACCATGGCATTCGCGTTGTCGCCATGCTCTGACCGGTAATACAATGATTCTAAACCGTATGGTATATGGCAAACACAAGAAAGTCCATGAATAATGGGCCGATTTTTTGAGAGAGGAGGCACTCAACGTTGAATAGTTGGAAGGCCGCCCCATTTCACCATAATAAGGATAAGAAATCATTGTCAGATCAAAGCAAGCGCAAGGGGAATCATGATAAGAAAGTCTCCGCGATACGTCCTAATTCTAAAAAGAACCCCTTACTTCGAAAAGGAAGCAGACAAGCTGGTGAAAGATTGAACAGCTCCTTTAACGAATTGAATTTAATGCCTGGAGTCCACTCCGGGGGTACGAACAACAAAAACAATGTCCGATAATACAAACATAGGTGCTTTTGAGATCCCCATGAATTGGGGATTTTTTATTTGAAAGCTGAGTAGTCAAAGGCCCATACGAAAATCTTTGCACAACATAAGTATGGCCAATCCTATTATTTACCTTACGAGCAGCCGACTTCGCCTTCTTTAAGGAATGGGTCCGCTCAAGATCAACATTCGGGAACAACACGTTTGCTTGGACGAGGATGCTTATTATAAGCATTGCAGAAGAACTGCGGGATGAGGAGTTTGTTACAAATCGTCTCCTTCGGAATCCTTCAGATATGGCTGCCGTGTTTAAGCGATACTACGGTGACAAGATTGCCACTCAATTTAACAGTCTGATGAGAGAGCATCTTGTGTTGGCAGCGCAACTTGTTAAGGCGGCTAAAGCCGGCAATAGTCAAGCTGCAGCGGAAATAGAGAAAAAATGGTACGCGAATGCAGACGAACTTGCTGCTTTCCTAAGCAGCATCAATCCTTACTGGTCAAAGTCAGCCTTGACTAAATAGAACATGTCTGGCTATGCCAGGCATGTTTTTTAGTTGGATGTCAATGGGCATATAACCATTTGAGGCATTCATACACATATGGTATTGGGGAGATTATGGAGTCGAAAGGAGCATCACAATGACCGATGGGTTTGTAGCGCGTTCGTTGGATGAAGTAAGATTTTGGTCGCGCATTATGAAGGAGCATTCCCTATTTCTCAGACTTGGCTTCCGTTGCGAAGATACTCAATTAATCAACGAAGCCAATCAATTTTATTCCATATTTGAAAATATCGAAAATAGGGCAAATGCGTTCACGATCGGAACGGATCCGCAGACGATCCAACGTTTTAACGATGAAGTTCGTAATGCGGCTACCTATATATGGGCATTCAAAAGAAAAGTGCTCGGCTTGATATTAAGTTGCCAGCTTCCGGGAGCGAATAATTTTCCGTTGCTGGTCGATCACGTAAGCAGGGAAGCCAATTACTTCAGAAACCGGCTTACCGAACTGAATGCAGGCAGACTGGAACCGCTTCCTGACGCCATTATTGATGAAAATGTATTTTTTCTGAGAATTATGGCCGACCATGCCAAGTTCATCGGGCATTTGCTCGATCCTTCGGAACGGAAGCTTGTCGAACAAGCCGAAAATTTCAGTCAGGAGTTCGACCAATTACTATTTCAAGCCAGAGACATGGACTCCATGCGTCCACAATCTCAAACGGGCCCTCTTCTTGATCAATTTCTAGATCAAAATCGGGTTTCCGTAAAGTCGTTGCGCGACTTTAAGAAAACGGCCAGAGATTTGATCGACGCATGCCGAATAAAGAGTATCATTCATCCGTTACTTGCGGATCACGTATTCCGTGAAGCCGAAAGATTTTTGTTCATAATTGACATGTTTGAAAACAGTTTAACGGGGAAATCTGTACCTGCTCCTCAAACGATGATGGAACATTAAAGGTTTCTGACTTGGCGCAACTGTCCTCAATCAATCCTTGAGGCACTTAACCCTCATGTTGATGCCGGGCAGCATCGTCCATATCGTAACAATTAAACTTTCCCACGAAAGACGTACTAAGGCACCACTTAGTACGTCTTTCGCATATACGGTTTAGTCTATGGAGATGTGTGCTTGTCAGGAAACGGCTAATACCCAGCGATGAAACGAAGGAGTTGCGCTATAGTGTTCTTCCAGCGCGATACATAAGATGAAATGAATATTCATATTCCGGGGATGTTGCCGGGTGACGTTCGGCCATCACCTTACCCGTCTGACAGGGCTGAAGAGAGTGCTTCGGGTACCTATGGAGCTCGGGTACGTGAGACAACCGCTTTGAAGAGGTACTGGAAACCCTCGATTTCAAAAACCTGGAGGCAAGCTTGGTACAGATGGAAAGGCAAGCGTGCTGATCAATGTCATCAAAACGCCCTTCGCAAACATCACGACAGTTGCTTATTCCGATTATTTATGAATGGATGCTTGGGAACCATAAGAAGAGCACTCAGAAATAAGGGGGAGGATCACGTTGTCCTTTTTAACATACTGGCTGGAGCATTATGGATACTGGGTCCTCTTTTTTGCCCTTTTCCTGGAAATGCTGGCCTTACCTTTGCCGGGAGAAGTTCTCATGAGTTATGCCGGACTGCTGGTGTTTCAAGGAAAGCTGAATTGGCTGTTTGCCATCGTCAGCGCTGGAGTAGGGACATCGGTAGGCATGACGTTATCCTATTGGGTTGGATACCGTCTTGGTATGCCCTTTTTTGAAAAATACGGTGCCCGTATTCATTTGGGCCCGGATAAGCTGGATAAGGTATCCCGTTGGTTTCAAAAATACGGAAATAAAGTACTCCTCATTGCTTATTTTATACCCGGCGTTCGTCATATCACCGGGTACTTTTCGGGTACGACGCGCATCGCATTTCGAAAGTACGCGGCATTCGCCTATCTTGGAGCATTTTTTTGGACGAGTGTGTTCATATCGCTCGGTAAAGTACTGGGGCCGAAATGGGAGTTGTACCATCATACCATCAATCGCTATTTGTTTATTGGCGCTCTCCTCGCTGCGGCTATGGTTGGTTTGGTTTATCTGTATCGAACTTATAAGGACAAGCTGATCGCCAGTGTCACCACCCTTCTTGAAAAAGGGATTCGACGTTTTCACACGATGGGAAAAGTAAAGTTTATCTTGCTATCTGCTTTTGCCGGGTTTGTATTGTTTTTTTCGTTAATGCTCGGATTGATCCAAGACTTTTTGGCTAATGAGTTCGCTTTGTTTGACGAAATCACCGCTTATATCGTTCATGAGGTATTCGGTCCAAGCTGGACCGGATGGATGGATCGTTTTGCGATGCTGGGCACGTATTACGTATTTGCTCCATTAATTCTTTTCACAATCGTATGGATTCTGGCGAAAGGAAAAAATCGAGCATTGGAATTGACTTTCTTTGCTGTCGTCATTGTCGGGGGGGAAGCGCTGGATGAAGGGCTTCGGTTACTGTTTCATCGATCCGGCCCATCGTTAGCAGGTCTCGGGTTTCCTTATACGTTCCCCAGTGAACAAACTTTACTGTCACTCACCGTGTGTGGATTCGCAGCATTTCTATTGGTCCGTCACTATGGAAATGTAAAAGTACGAATCACCGCCTTGATGCTTGTTCTTTTGTTGTGTTTATTTGTGGGCATCAGCCGCATTTTCTTTAATATTCAGTATCCGAGCGATGTCGTGGCCGGGTATGTGTTTGGCGGGGCTTGGATTAGCTTCAATGTCATTCTGCTGGAAATCTTTCGTTTGTTGCGAAATAATGATTTTATGACATGATTTCTGGTTCATCCGTTTCGGTAGGGGGCTGACCATGTGTGGAAGAGGGGAGAAAGTAAGAAAGAGAAAGCAAATATAGTGGCAGCAAGAGGTATGAATTTGCCAAGTGGGATATTCGATCCCTTGCTGTGTGTTGAAAATTTCTGTTTTACCGCGAAAGACTCTAAAGCGAATTTGCCCAATGCCTGTGATACCTCTGACACCAACGGATACCACCAAATCTACCCGGTTCGGTTGAGAATTTGCTGGAATCCGTATTGGAATTGATGCTATGCCAGATTTTTGCGGGGAACGTCGAATCGTAAACGATTTGGCCGGGTTGAAGCGGCTAAGTGTCTGGACGGCAGCTTTATCAAGGATACGTACCACAATATCAACTCCTCTTTTTAAGGCTCCAATTTATGTAAGACATAAAGGGAATGATTGGGCACACTTTGAAAATCAATATGGGCGAGCAGTAGATGAGTTGATTGGTAGATTGTCTAGTGAATAATTCCCGATAAAAGGCGGACGACAGGAATGCTATACTTGTAGTATGACCACTGAAAGTAAACAGATAGGACGGTAAACGGGTTCAATGAGAAAACAACTGGCGGTACTCATCGGCATGATAGGGGTATTTGCCGTCGCTACCCTATTATTTATTTACCAATGGCTAAATCCTACCTTTCAATATCCGGAGGCGAAGGATGGCGTATTGGACGCAGCACGATGGGATTTTGCGAAGCAGGGGATCATTCCGCTGCGGGGCGAATGGGAGTTTTATGAGAACGAGCTGCTGACCCCGCAAGATTTCAGCCCGGGCGGAAAGTGGGTACAAGCGGTGCGCCGAACGATCCAGGTTCCCGGAAGCTGGAAGGACATCGTTTCATCCGGCAGCGGATACGGCGCGGGTACGTACCGTCTGCAAGTTCGGGTGAGCGGCGAGGCGGATTATTACAGCCTCAGAGGCAAAAAGATTCGCATGTCGAGCCATGTGTATATGGCGGGGGAGGACCTCGGAGGTACCGGAAAACCGGATTTGCAAAGCGATCGGTTTATTCCGAGCAACCTTCCGTTTTTTGGTACGATCAAAGCGAATACGAATACGATCGAGATTCTCGTTCAAGTGGCCAGCCACCGGTATATGGCAGGCGGTTTGGTGCAAGCGCCGGAATTCGGTTTAACGGCAGACGTACTGGCTAGACGAGATAACGCCCGTCTGGCGGACATGATTGTCATTACGACGATGCTCGTATTCGGCATTTATTTCGCCGGGATGTTCAAGCAGTGGCGCCGGGAGCCTTATTTGCTGTTTTTCAGTTTGTTTTGTTTGACGATGGGGGTATTCCTCAGCATCGACAACGAGATCGTTATGGCGACCATGCTCCCGGCGATTTCTTTCCCCTTGCTGCAGAAGATGCTCTTTATTCTCCCTTATTGCTCCATCTTTTTTTTCATCCACTATGTCCGCCTGTACTTGGGCGATAGGGGAGGCTTAGGATTTAAGACGCTTCGCCGGGTTTCTTACGCGTATCTTGCGGGACTCGTCGCAATCCCGAATCATTATCTGGTACAGATTCTGTGGCCTGGAATCGTGTTGCAAGTCGTCGCTTTCATTTTCATTTTTGTTTGGATGTTCCGCTACCGTCATCGCGGGGGGCAGGTTTCCTACATTTTGCTCGGCGTATTTTTCCTTATTATTAGTTGGGTTTACGCCCAAACGCGCTACCAGCTTGCCCTGGACAACCCGTTTTATATGATTGTAACGCCGCTGCTTCTCGTTTTGTCGCAATCGTTTCTCATGTCCGAGCGTGCTCGGGAGGCGTTCCTGCAGAGCGAGCGGCTAGCGGAGCAGCTGATCGTATACGATCGTCAAAAAGACGAGTTTTTGGCGAAAACGTCTCACGAGCTGCGCACCCCGCTGCACGGAATCATCAACTTGTCGCAGACGCTGCTCGACAACAAGGAGAAGCCGTTATCACCGGAACATCGCGAAAACATACGGCTGCTTCATCTGATCGGGCGAAGGCTGGCCGGTTTGGTACACGATATTCTGGACATGAACCGGATTCGGCACGGTCAGCTTGCCATCCATCCGAAACCCGTGGATTTAAACATGTCGACCCGATTCGTCATCGAGACGTTATCGATCGCACCCGTGAAGAGCGAAGTTCGGCTTGTAAACGAGCTGCCTTCCGCACTTCCCTTTGTTTGGGCCGACGAAAATCGTCTGCGGCAAATTTTACATAATGTATTGGAGAATGGACTGAAATATACCGATCGCGGCACGGTGTCCATATCGGCACAAATACGGGGAGACATGCTGGCCGTCTCGATTGCGGATACGGGAAGGGGCATACCCCCGGATGTGATGGGCGGTCTGTTCCAGCCATTCTTCCAATATGGCGAGGAAGGCGCCGATTCGCGCGACGGCATAGGGCTCGGTCTCAGCATTTCCAAACAACTGGTCGAATTGCAGGGCGGTCAATTGGAAGTGGAATCCGAAGCGGGCCGAGGTTCCCGGTTTACGTTCACCTTGCCGATAGCTCCAAACATCGTGGATGAGGCTGCAGTGGCGGCCGATTATCGCGCGGAGACGGCTACACCTCTCGCTTCCGGCACGACGACAGCCGGTACGGGGACGGGATTCCATATTCTGATCGTCGACGACGAGCCTTCCAATTTGAAAGTAGCGATGGATGCGGTCGCTTCCATGAAGCATGCCTATACGGCAGTCGGCGGCGGTGAGGAGGCGCTGGCGGCCTTGCTCGGCAAGAAGCCGGATCTGGTCCTCCTGGATTTGATGATGCCGGGCGTTTCGGGGCTGGACGTATGCAGGGAAATCCGCTCGCTGCACGGGCTCGCCGAGCTTCCGGTGCTGATGCTGACCGCCTCGGGTCAAACCGGAGACATCGTAGCCGCCTTTGCGGCCGGGGCCAACGATATTTTGCAGAAACCGTTCGAGCTTGCGGAATTAAAGGCGCGCGTACAGTCGCTGCTTGCGATGAAAAGCTCCTCCGAGCAGGCGGTTCGCCGGGAAATGGACTTCCTGCAGGCGCAAATTACGCCGCACTTTTTGTACAACAGCCTGAATGCCTTGTTTGGACTCAGTTATAAAGATCCGAATAAGCTTCGGGAAACGATCCATCACTTGACGATTTATCTCCGCGCCAAGTTCACGTTCGTATTCCAAAGCGAGACGGTGCCGCTGGAGCGGGAATTGGAACTGGTACGCGCTTACCTGGCGATCGAGCAGCTTCGTTTCGGCCAGCGGCTTAAGGTTAAGTACAGTATCGATGAAAACGTGCAGTGTATGCTGCCGCCGCTTACCTTGCAGCCCATTGTCGAAAATGCGGTTCGTCACGGTATCGGACAGAAGCCGGAGGGCGGAACCGTGCATCTTATCGTTCGCCGAGGCGACGGCCGCGTGGAAATTACCGTGGAGGACGATGGAGCGGGTATGGAGCAATCCCAATTGGCTATGCTCGAAAAGGGGCAGGCCGCCGGAATCGGAATCGACAACGTAAACCGCCGGCTGCAAATGAAGTATGGACGGAAGCTGAACATTTCAAGCAAACCGGGCTTGGGAACCCAAATTACGTTTTATTTGACGGAGGATCATCATGTGGAAAGCCATCCTGATCGACGATGAAGAAATTGCCCTGGACGTCCTGGACATTCAGCTTGCGGAGATTGGCGGCGTCACGGTTGCCGGCAAATTCCAGCTCGTTTCCGAAGCGCTCGAACAATGCGCCCGCTTGCGTCCCGATCTGATCTTTCTGGATATCGAGATGCCGGGAATTAGCGGTCTTGCAGCCGCCGAATTGTTGTTCGACCGCTGTCCGGACGCCGAAATTATATATGTGACCGCACATCATCAATATGCGATCGACGCTTTCGATACGAATGCGATCGGGTACCTGCTCAAACCTGTCGCCAAGGAACGGCTGATCAAAGCTTTATCCCGATTTGCGGATTTGCAGGAGAAAAAGGCAAAGCCAAACGACGCGGCTCCCGTCATGGAGGGGAAAACCGGTGAAGGCGGGGAGGCAGCCTTATCGCTCAAGGTGCTTGGAAGCATGGAGCTGTACGCGACGGACGGCAGGCTGATGACGTGGCGGACGAAAAAAACAAAAGAGCTGTTCGCTCTTCTCTGGCATTATCAAGGTCAACCGGTTTACCGGTATGGCATTCAGGAGGAACTGTGGCCGGACTATCCGGCTGATCGAAGCCAGCGGCTGCTCCATACTTCTCTTTATTATTTGCGGGTCATGTTCAAGTCGGAAGGGTACCCCGACATTGTGATGCACGGCGACGAGCGGTACTGGATCAATAAATCTGTTATCCAAAGCGATATCGACCGGCTATCGGACAAGCTGGAGACCGGCCTTGCCGGAGAGGAATTGTTAGAAACGCTGCAGCTTTACGACGGCGATTATTTTGAGACCGAGCATTATCCATGGGCGAACGCCCGCAGAATGGAGCTGCGCGGGAAATGGATATCTTGCATGACGCAGGCTCTGGACAAAGCGCCGGATGACGTACGGTCCGCGATTCTTCGCAGGCTGATCCGACTTGAGCCGAATAGGGAGGAATATTACGATAGGCTGGCCGACATCTTGAACCGGACCGGTGACCCGGCCGGCGCCCGGCAAGCGATAACGATGAAAGAGCGCATTTTGTCGGATTGATACGAAATTTGTTGATAAAATGTTGTGAGCCCGTTTGTTACATTGGATTCTGGCCGAGAACCGGCATCCATAATGACTAACGAGGTGAAAGCAAACTATGGCAAACCCAAAACGAAAACCTATATGGAGGGAACTTATCGTCTCGATGCTCGGCATCCTGTTGCTTTGGATCGCTGTCCAGCCTTCTATCGGACATGCACAAAGCGGTCCTGGATGGACCTCCATTGACAACGGGGGAATCACTACAAATCCCCCATCTACTTTTAAGAGCGCAGCTATACCGCATGCCGTCATGTTTAACAATCAATTGTATGTGATTTTCCAAGAGCAGGATATGATGTCCTCTACTGTTTCGATTCGAGTGATGAAATTGGAGGGCGAGCAATGGGTCTCCGCAGACGGCGGAACACGGTTGAATGTGAATGCCAGTCAAGTCGGATCCGCCCCATTGTTGGCTGTCTATAACAATGAACTCTATGCAAGCTGGGAAGAGGAAGTCGGAAGCTACCCACAAAAGGCGATTTATGTAAAAAAGTTGCAGGGAAATAACTGGGTGTCAACAACCAACGACCCGACCCCGACTCCTCTCAACGGGTCTGCAGGCAACAGGCTGGGGCGGATGCCTACCATGATGGCACACAACGGTTTCTTGTATGTGGCGTGGGCCGAGGGCAGTCCGTCTACCAGCAAAATTCAACTTAGGAAATATAATGGTACCACGTGGACGAGCGAAACTATAGATTCCCTTAAATCGAATAGCGGGGCATCGTATCCGGCTTTTTCCGTTTATAACAATGAGCTTTATTTGACGTGGAGCGAGCAGACATTGAGTCCGAATGCCTACTATCTTCCTGTCATAAAGCGACCCGCAAACGGCGTCTGGGAGAATGTGTCGGGCACGAACGGAATCAGCGACTCGATGGCGATGGTCCTCGTACCGCAGATTCAAGCCTATAACGGTCTGTTGTATGTCGTTTGGAAAGACAATGCCGACTTTAAAATAAAAGCTTATGGCGGCAATGGCTGGAGTAATGTGGGGGACGGAATATTCCCGAAAACACCGGGCTTTAATCAGCAAAACTTGATTCTTACCGTCTTTCATAACAAGCTGTTCGCCAGTTGGTTGAATTGGAACATGGCCAATCCCTCCATGGTTGTAAAAGCAGCATTTTATGATGGGGCGAGTTGGACACCGGCCAACAGCGGTTTGGAATCGAGTGCGAATACTTATGAAGGCAGTTTTGTCCCAACGGACGACCGGCTTTATTTGATTTGGGGGTACTCAGGCAAAATCAGAGTGTCCGTGTATAAGGAAGGACCGCCCGCTCCTGCAGGCGTACAGGTTACAAGAAACGGAAACGATTCGGCGACACTTAGCTGGACAGTTGGAAACGGGATCACGGAGTATAAAGTTTATATGGGCACCCAAGCGGGTACCTATGGTTCCGCTTCGCTCGCTACAGTTCCCGGCACGGATGGAAGCTACACGGCCACCGGTCTGGAGGAAGGGAAAACCTACTATTTTGCGGTCAAGGCAAACAATGCCGACGGGGACAGCTCCTACTCGGAGGAAGTGAGCGTTTCGATCCCCCAGAGAGCGCCTGATCTGACCGGCATCAACTGGGGCATCGGCAGCACGCCGGGTACGACTCGAGCTACAGTGCTGCCCGGCACCGGCACTTACAAATATGCGATCGACGATCCGGGTACGCTGTCACAGCCGATGGTAGGCGATGATGCCACAGCCGTCTATACCGAAACGCTCCAGAAAAACGTTGATTTCACCATGTACAGCGGCAAACGCATATATGTGGTGGAGGTCGACGGCAGCAACCGGATTCTCAAATGGGCCAGCATTCCGATAGCCGACAGTCTGATTGCCGAAGCAGCCCCTCCGATCACCGGCCTCGTATGGGGACCAGGCAGTGTGCCGGATACGACGAGGATTATACAGTTGACGGGCACGGGAACTTATAGGTATGTTTTAGGCACAGCAGGCTCCATTACACATCCGGTTATCGGGGCCAACGCCGTACAACTCGGCTATATGAATTCGCTTGTGTGGAACAGCAATATACCTGTCACTAGCGGTCAGCATCTGTTCGCCGCCCGGATCGACGACAGCAACCGGATTACGGCGTGGAGCGATTTTCTGATTGTGGACGAGCAGATCGCGAAGCTGGCTCCTTCTCTAAACGGTTTGGTGTGGGGAACGGGTACGCTTGCCGGCACAACAAGAGCAACGTTGTTGCCGGGCTCCGGCACATACAAATATGCGATCGGAGAAGCTGGCGAGTATGAGCAGCCGATTAAAGGAGAGGACGCGGAAGCGCTGAACTACCTCTCGGCGCTCACCTTAAACGGCAACATTCCCGCTCGTAGCGGCCAGCATCTTTATGTGGTTGAAGTAGACAGCAGTGACCGCATTTTGAAATGGACGGATATTGCAGTAACGGATAACCAGATTGCAACAGCGGCGCCGGCATTATCCGGCATCGTGCTAGCGAAGGGGACAACTCCGGGGACGACGAAGGTGATCCAACTTCCCGGCGGCAGCTACAATTACGTGATCGGCGGGGCCGGCTCTTTTACGCAGCCAGTGGTCGGAGCAGACGCGGCTGTCCTCGGGTATACGCAAACGTTGACAGCGAACAGCAACATGGAAGCGTCGAACGGTCAATACTTGTATGTAGTAGAGGTCGACGGCAGCAACCGCGTTCTCAAATGGACAGGGCTCCCGATTGCAGACGATCAGATTACAGAAGCCGTAACGCCTGTACTGAAAACTCCGGCAGCGGGAGACGGACAAGTTACGCTATCTTGGAACCAGGTCGACGGAGCGACGGGATACAAAATATTCGTCAGCACGACGTCCGGTCAGTATGGGGCGGAAGTGGCGACAGTAGGCGGCTCGGTTTACAGTCATGAGGTAACGGGGCTGGCGAACGGAACGACGTATTATTTTGTAATCAAAGCCAATTACGTCGGAGTCGACGGCCCGTCATCGAACGAAAAAAGCGCAACGCCGCAAGCGGCTTTGCCGGGAGTGCCGGTATTGAAAACTACGGCGGCGGGAGACGGACAAGTTACGCTTTCCTGGAACCCGGTCAGCGGAGCGCTTGGGTATAAAGTTTACGTTAGCACGACTTCCGGCCAGTATGGGGCGGAAGTGGCGACAGTAGGCGGCTCGGTTTACAGTCATCCTGTAACGGGGCTGACGAACGGAACGACGTATTACTTTGTCCTGAAAGCTATAAATACGGGAGGGGACAGCGCGGCATCGAACGAAAAAAGCGCAACGCCTCAAGCGTCGTTGCCGGGAGTGCCGGTATTACAAGCCCCTGCTGCAGGCAATGGACAAGTTACGCTTTCCTGGAACCCGGTCAGCGGAGCGCTTGGGTATAAAATTTACGTTGGCACGACTTCCGGCCAGTACGGATCGGAGGCAGCTACGGTAGGCGGCTCGGTTTACGGTCATTCTGTAACGGGGCTTGCGAACGGAACGACATATTACTTTGTCGTTAAAGCGAAAAATACGGGCGGGGATAGCGCTGCATCGAACGAAACAAGCGCCGTACCGGGCACCGTTCCTTCCGCTCCGTACGAAGTTGCTGCTACGGCGGGCAACGGCCAAGCGACCGTTGCGTTTAAGGCTCCGACCGATAACGGAGGATTCGCCGTTACCGGTTATGAAGTGACGGCATCGCCCGGCAGTTTGAAGGCAACCGGAACGGCAAGCCCGATTGTCGTGACAGGACTGACGAACGGCACCGCTTATACGTTTACAGTCAAGGCGATCAACCAATTGGGCGGCAGCGCTGCTTCCGAATCATCGGGCGCCGTTACGCCAAGCGCGCCTTCCAGCGGCGGAAGCGGAGAGGAAAACTCGTCGCCTGAGCCATCGGCACCATCGACACCATCCGTACCGTCCACACCGACCGCACCTTCCGATAAACCGGACACAGCCGTCATCGTGTACGTAAACGGAAAAGCGGAGAATGCCGGGATGACGACGACAACAACGGTGAACGACCGGCAAGTCACCACCGTTACGCTTGATCCGAAGAAGCTGGATGAGAAGCTTGCGGCCGAGGGGACGGGCACCGTCATTACGATTCCGGTCACGGCCGATTCGGCCACGATTGTCGGCGAGCTGAACGGCCGCATGGTGAAAAGCCTGGAACAAAAAGAAGGAATTGTAAAGATCCAAACACCGTATGCCATCTATAGCATTCCGGCCTCTCAGATCAATATCGATGCGATTTCGGAACAGCTCGGTAAAACCGTAGCGCTTGAAAACATTACGATCCGAATCGAAGTGGCTGTCTCGGCTTCCAGTACGGCGCAAGTAGTGCGGAATGCCGCTGCAAACGATGAACTTACTGTGGTCATACCGCCGTACGATTTTACGGTAAGAGCGGTTTACGGCGATCAGGTCATGGAGGCAACTCAGTTTGACACCTACGTGGAACGGATGATCGCCCTGCCAGAGGGCATAGATCCGACTCGAATTACGACGGGCGTCGTTTTGAAAGCGGATGGTACGCTTGCACATGTGCCGACAAAGGTGACGCAGCTTGACGGGAAGTACTATGCGGTAATCAACAGCTTGACGAACAGCAGCTATGCGGTCATCTACAACGTAAAAACGTTTGATGATATTGCCGGACACTGGGCCAAAGCAAGTATCGAGGATATGGCGTCGCGTCTGGTCGTAAACGGAGTAAAGGCCGGTGAGTACAAGCCGGACCAGGAGATTACAAGGGCGGAATTCACGGCGATTGTCGTCAGGGCGCTTGGTCTTCGGACAGCGGGTAAAGCTCCGGCGTTTACCGATATGAAAACGTCGGATTGGAGCTACGAGGCCGTTTCCGTCGCTGCCACATACGGCTTGGTGCAAGGCTACGAGGACGGCACGTTCGGTCCGGACCGGAAAATCACGAGGCAGGAAGCGATGGCTATTCTGTATAAAGCGATGTCGCTGACCATGATGGACACACAGGCCGTTTCCGGTCAACAGGTAAAGCTGCTTGCAGCGTTTACCGATTCGAGCCTGTTAAGCGATTGGGCCGCGTCTGCCGCAGCGCTCCATATCCGCTATGGCATTATTGAAGGTAGCGGCGACCAGCTAAGGCCGCAGGCGAATATGACTAGGGCAGAGACGGCTGCCATCGTGCAGCGGCTGCTGCAAAAAGCAGGGTTAATCTAAGATCGCTTGCGAACCATATAACAACGAAACGACCGGTCAGCAATTTGCGGCCGGTCGTTTCGTTTACCCCCATCCGTTCATCAATGCAGTTCCATACCGGTATTACGCAGCTTGACTATATACCCGATATGAATGTCCGCTTCGGAAAATTGCTTCTTCCAGTCCATCCGATTCCATTCAGTCGGATGGTACGCCTTAATGTAGGAACCGATACCCAGGGCATCCGTTTTGTATTGCTTCTGCAGCTTATGAACGAGCTTCGCCGTATTTTCCTCTAAATAACGGACTGCATCCTGCTCTATTTGGCGGATCGTCTGCGGGTCTTTCAAATCGGCTTGGAACGTCTTTTCCAGCAAGTTTCCTTCGATCTTGATGGTAATCCGGACGACTGGATTACCGTTTTGGAACGTTACTTTTTTGCTGGATCTGACGAATTCCGTGTTGATCGTCGCCAAATGGGCAGGGTTCCCCTTGTATGGAAACGCGATGCTGCCGCCGTCCTTTTTTTCCCGAACTCGCATGACCCGCCAAGTTTCCCGTTCGTCCAAAGTACCGATCATGCGGTCGTCCAGAAATAAAGCGACACCGCTCCATTTAATGTCGTCCTTATTCACTTGGACGTAGTTCAAATAGGGCTCCCGCGAACCTGTCGTCAAATCGATGTAAAAATCGCCTAAATTGATGTCTGGGATGCGACCGCTGCGGGCACCATTCTCGATAAGCGTCATAATGAAAACGGTCGGAATTTGTTCGAGCGCTGGAGTCGCGGTCAGCAACTTGCGGCCTTCACCTTGCACCACGATCGGCCATAACAGACGGCGGATTTGCGGATCGCGCCGGAACGGATCGAGTATTTGGCTGATCCCTGCTTTCGCCACTTCTTCGCCGATGGCGATAATGCGGGTATGTCCGTAAAATAGCTCTTGATTGAGTCGTTTCTGCAAATTCTGGAAGGCATCGACGACCGTCACACCTGTAGCCGACATTGTTTTTACCGCTTGTTTACCACCACCCCCGCCGCTACCGAGACCGGAACCGGCGATTCGAATCGGAATCGGAATTTGCACCGTGAGCAAAATCATACCGGGCTGTTCGTTGGATTTGTCGATCGCAATGGCGACGACCGATGTCCGTTCCTCAATCTCTCTACGATCCCAGCAGCCTGCCGAGAGAAGCACCGCAACGCTCAGCAAGACAACTAGGCGTACCGCTCGCCACGGTTTATTCATAAGACGGTTTCGCTTCCTTTCGGTTCTCGCCTGAATTTCCGCGCTGTTTCCGGAGCAAGGAGATGATTAAAAGTAGAACGGGAACGACAAAAGCGATAAAAATGCCGAATTTGCCGGACCAATTCTGATATTGGAACAACTCCTGCACGTTCTGCGGGCGAAGGGAAAGCCAATAAAAGAACGGAAGCAAGCAAACGGCGATCCATCGGTGCGAGCGCAGCTTGAGTGCTTGCTTGGCGATGACAGCCGTAGTGAAGTACATGTTCCCGACGCTCGTAAATACAGCTGCGACCCACACGCCGAGAAAAGCGGACTCGAGCCTTTCCAAAATGAGTCCGGGAACTGCCGTCGTTTTGACCAGCTCCAGCGTTGGCCATGCGAGCAATTGAATTTCTTCGACGCCGAATACGGCAATACCGGATACGACGATCAAGACGTAGATAAAGCTTGGTATTGCGAGGCCAACCATGCTCCCGCTCATCCGCTTGTCGGACATTTCGGCTTTGGCATATAAGACGGCCATTATCTCGAACCCCAAATACGAACCCGATGTTGTAAGTATGCTTTTGAATAAGCCGCCCCAATTGCCGTTAAAAACCGGCAATAAATTGTCTAGCCTGGCGCTCTGCAGTGAAGAAAGTGCGATGACGAGAACGGGGATGACAATAATCGGTAGCAATATTTCGTTGACCCGGGCAAGCACCTCCTCGTTGTACATGACGAGTACGAAGCCGGTTACCAGCATCGTGGAAATGATAACCTCGAGCGGCGTCTTCGTAAGTACGGTTGTGATGACGACTTCCCCAAACGTGCGTGCGACGATAGCTGTAGATGAGCCCCAAAATAGGAACAAAGCCAGAAAGATCGGGAAGCTGAGCAGTCGCCCGATCATAGGGTGGTTGGCTGGACCAAGCGCGTCTGCCGCATATTCGATGATCGACTTTCCGGGGTATCGGTTGGACAGTATAACGATAATCGCCATACCGAACATTGCAATCAGCCCACCGCCGATCGTCGCGATCCATGCGCTTTCCCCGGCAGTTTGTGTCATATCGCGAGGCAGTGTAAGCACCCCTACGCCAATTAGCGAGCTTGCGATAATTGCGCCGGACTGCCGGTTGCTAATCAGGAAAGTTTTACCAGACACTGTTTCCGCCTTTTTGGGGCGCTGATTATTTGTTGCGTTCATTCGATTCGCGTTGTTCGCCATTCTGCTGTCCGACCTCCTCTTTTCCGGACTCGGTGCTTATCCGCCGCTTGTCCTCCGTTTTCATAAATGACGGCCGATTTTTCATCCAAAAAAGCGGAGCGCGGATGAAGGCGTCTTTCAAATCGCCGAACCGGGATGGGGTCAATGGAGACAAATACGGCACCCCGAACGATTTCAGCGAACACAAATGAATGATAATCAAAATAAGCAGCAGCATGATCCCGTAAAGTCCGAACATCGCTGCAGCCGCCATCATCGGAAAGCGCAGCATGCGCAGGGCAATCGCGGCGCTGTAACTGGGTGCGGCGAACGAACCGATTGTCGTCAAGGCGACGATAATGACCATGATCGGGCTGACAATGCCTGCTTGTACGGCTGCTTGCCCGACTACAAGAGCTCCGACGATGCCGATCGTCGGACCGATAGGTCCGGGCAAACGAACGCTTGCCTCGCGCAGTATTTCCATCGTCACTTCCATCAGGAACGCCTCGATGATCGAAGGAAACGGCACCGTCGACCTTCCCGCCGCCATAGCGATGACGAGCCTCGACGGGATCATTTCCGGATGAAACGAGCTGAAGGCGATATAGAGTGAAGGCAGCAGTAAAGCCATAATCATGCTTAGCACGCGGATGAGCCGGATAAGCGTTCCGATCAGAAATCGCTCGTAGTAATCTTCCGGACTGTGGTAAAACTGTGAGAAGACGGCTGGGGCGATTAGGGCAAACGGCGTTCCGTCGCAGATGATGACGAGTTTGCCTTCCAGCAGGTTGGCGGTCGCTTTGTCTGGCCGTTCCGTATTTTGGATAAGCGGAAACGGCGTCCAGTGGCTGTCTTCGATCAGTTGCTCCAAATAGCCGCTTTCCAACGCTGCGTCGATTTCGATCGACTGCAGCCGGTCCATTACCTCATCGACGATTTGCGAATTGGCGATCCCTTCCACATAGGCGACCGCAATATCGGTATTCGTGCGACGCCCGACCGTTATATGGCGAATGCGCAAGTTCGGATCTTTCAACCGGCGGCGAATTAGCGCAGTATTGACGCACAGCGTTTCCGTAAAGCCGTCCCGCGGGCCGCGGACGACCGATTCGGTGCGCGGCTCGTCGATACCGCGGCGTTCCCAGCCTTTCGTGTTCAGCAATATAGCCGTATTCACACCGCCGAGCAGAAGAGCGGAATCGCCGGACAGGACGGAGCGTATGATTTCGTTCAGCCGGTCGGTGCGGCTTGATTCGCCAATCGGGATACCCGATTTTTCCAGCCACTCATTCACCGACAAGGACCTGTCGCTGCGGACCGGCAGCCGGTTGGCGGACATGAGCGGAGCCATTATATTTTCGTTCACCGTTTCATTGTCGCTTAGCCCGTCGAAATAAACGATGGCGGCCTCCAGTTCGCCTTGAGCGACAAAAAAGCGCCGAACGACCAAATCATCACTGTCCCCGAATGTCGAACGAATAGCGCCGAGGTTTGCATCCAAATCAGCGGTAAGCGGAAATTGTTCCAAAGCGGTTACTTCTTGCTCGAAGCGATTGTCCATCATGGTCTGCATCCGCTTTGCCCGTCTTTGCAGCAAAGCGGAAAGCGTCATCGTTTTGCGGAATTTGGAGCTCATGCCGAAATCACCCCTCTGCGCTTTATTTTTCCCACAGAAGGTAAAATATACATGGGCGATTGCAAATGGACGATCGAATGATAGAGACTGGACTATCCGTTCGTAATAACTCCCCCGGTGACATGAATAAATTGCCCGGACACATAAGAAGAATCGTCCGAAGCCAAATAAACGTAAGCAGGTGCGATCTCATAAGGCTGTCCGGCACGTTTCATCGGGCTCTTAGCCCCCCAGTTCGCAACCTGGTCCGCCGGGAAAGAAGCTGGAATGAGAGGGGTCCAAATCGAACCCGGTACGACGCCGTTGACGCGAATGCCTCTGCCTTGCAGGGACTTGGACAAGGAGCGGGTGAAAGCTACGATCGCGCCTTTGGTTGCCGAATAATCGATCAATTGTTCGTTTCCTTCATAGGCCGTAAGCGAGGCGGCATTGACGATCGTGCTGCCGCGCTTCAGATGCGGTAAGGCAGCTTTGGATAAATAAAAGATGGAGAAGAAATTCGTCCGAAACGTTTTTTCCATTTGTTCGGACGTGATGTTCTCCAAGCTAGTCTGAACATGCTGTTCCGCCGCGTTGTTGACCACAATATCCAGCTTGCCGAATTGCGCGACGGTTTGTTCGACCACCTGCCCGCAAAACGACTCGATTCCGATATCCCCGGCGATACATAAGCACTTGCGGCCTTTTTGTTCCACGAACTGCTTGGTTTCAGCAGCGTCGGAATGTTCGTTCAAGTAAACGATGACGACGTCTGCGCCTTCCTTGGCGAAAGCGACGGCAATGGCTCTTCCTTGACCGCTATCGCCGCCGGTAATGATTGCCACTTTATCTTTTAATTTTCCGCTTCCGATATAGTCCGGATTATCGAATACCGGTCTTGGATTCATAAGCGATTCCATGCCAGGCTGCTCGGTTTGATGCTGGGGCGGATAAGGGGGAAGAGGCGGCTGCACTTGCGGCCGGGTTTGATTCGGATTTTGTGTCGTCGTTGTCATGATTTCCGTTCTCCTTTTAGTTCGATTTAAAGTCTGGATGAGGGATAGGGGCAGTAAGCACATCAAGCAAGACGGGGTTATTGCTTGTTCGCGATTGATTCCAAGCCTTTTCCAATTGCTCGCCGTTTTCGATTCGGTAAGCAATCCATCCGCAAGCTTCCGCTATTTTGGCGAAATCCGGATTCGTCAGCTCCGTTCCCTCGGGTTTAAGCCCCTTCATGATCATTTTGTCCCGTTCCATTTGTAACGTTCCGTTGTTCAAAACAATAACGGTGACAGGTAAGCCGTATCGCGCAGCGGTTGTTAAGTCGGCTAAAACCATCCCCAAACCGCCGTCGCCTGTCACACAGACGACTTGTTTTTGCGGCATGCATAATTGGCCCGCCATAGCGGCAGGAAGCCCGAATCCCATAGTTCGCCACCACTCGGAGTACAAGATGTGTTGGTGTTTTGCCCGAAAATTTCTCATGAACCAGAGCGTACAATCGCCCTCATCCAGAGCAATCACTGCATCCTCTGCTATATATCGTTCCATGAATCCGATAATGCTTGAGGGGGAAAGAGGGGAACCGGATTGCCCCTTTTCGTTTTCGTTTTGGGCTGCCCATTTCAGCTTGCACTGCTGAACCTCATAAATCCAATCGGAGCTTGGTTTGTACGACTTCAGTCCCTCGATCCATTGCGGAATAATACTGGCCGTATCCTGAGCCAAGCGGATATCCGCAGGGGCGGTACCGAGGTCGGCTTGATGCTTAGCGACTCGGATCACTTTTGCCGTACCCGGGACCATTCCTTCCGGCCACCATGACGTTTCAAGAACAAGCACCACATCCGCCTTCCGGAATAATGCAGCCAGGTAGGGGTTGCCGCCTTCTCCGAGACCGTTCAACAAGAGCGGATGCGTATCGTCAATAATGCCGATCGCGCCGTAACTCATCGCAATTCCGCATCCCCAATGATCCGCTAAAGCTTGGATGGACTCTCGGGCGGATCGGGCGCCGCCGCCTGCTAAGATCATCGGTTTTTGGGCGGACAGGATAAGATGCAAAGCTTCGCGCAAGTCCGAGGAATTGGGAACAGAAGCGGGTAAATATAGGGGCTCTGACGGCTGCATAGCGGTTGTCATGCCGAAAAGGTCCAATGGGATCGAGAGGTGAGAAACGGTTCGGTGCAAAACGGATGTGTGCATCGCTTGAGTAAGCGACTCTACTACCGCATCCGGATGAACGACCAATAAACTGCAAGGTGAAACCGCATGCACCATCTGTTGTTGATTGATGTATTGTTTATAGGCGGTTCCGATTTTGCCTAGCGGCGCTTGTCCGGTGATCGCAAGCACCGGCGCTTTATCCAAAAAAGCGTCGCCTAACCCGTTAATGAGGTTGGCCAGTCCAGGTCCCATATGCGCGATACAAACGCCAAGCTTGCCTGTTAATTTCGCCTCCGCCGAGGCCATCATTGCGGCTACGGATTCATGTTTGACGGCAATAAAAGAGATGGCGTTTTGTTTGGCAAGCGCATCCATGAGTCCGAAAATGGTATCCCCAACGACCCCGTAAATGCGCTGTACTCCCCATAGCTTCAGTTGTTCGAGAATCAGTTGCGCTACAGGCTGCGGAGCACGCTGCCGTGGGTTTACTTTTGGTGTGGCACTCGATTCCTTGGCATTCAGAATGCTCGGCATGTGGCTGCGCTCCCTTGTTTCTCTTTTCCAAGTAGTATGTCATCCACGATTTTCAATTATTACTGAGGATGAATCCGCATTAGTTAGGAATAGTCTCTCCCTGTGCAGGAAATATTAGGACAGACTATACTGCATATGGAAAAGAGGTCACAACATGAATTGGTCTGTGTGGTCCATTGATCGAATACTTATTTTGTTCGTCAGTTTGGCGTTTCTGGTATTGGGGATTCAAGTGACGTTGTTTCATTACCGGCAAAATTTTAACCATAAATCGATGTGGGTACCCGTCATTTCCGCGCCTCTTTTCTTTTTAGCGGGTTTCATTTTGACTTGGTATAACGCTCCTTGGCTGCATACGCTGTTTTTGGTGCTCATGTGGCTTGGCGTTCTAGACGGTTTGATCGGCTTTTACTTCCATTTTCGCGGTGTAGGGATTCGGGTCGGAGGATGGGCGCTGCGCAATTTTCTCATTGGACCGCCGGTTGGCCTTCCTTTGATGTTCTCCGCTTTGAGCGTGCTTGGTTTAATCGCAGTCTATTGGGGGGCACGGTGATTCTGTGATCAATCAAAGCCACTATCCATCGTTCGATGTTATGAACGAAAAGAATGAATGGGATGACCATACTCAAACAATCGTTACATCCCGATTGAAAACGAACGAGGGCTTTCAATTCTTTACCTCTGCCGAAGCGGAAATGGTTGGACGAATCAGCTCGCTTCTGGTTAACGATGAAACTCCGGATGTGCTTCAGTTCGTAGTTGCGCATATCGATCAAACGCTGCACCAATCGCCGGGAGAGAGTCAGAGAAAGCCAGGTGTTCCCGCGGCCTCCGCTTTAGTCCGGACGGGACTTCAGGCAATTGAACAAGGGGCTCAATCGGTATATGGATCCTCTTATATGAACCTTGATATCGCTGAGCAAAAACGATATTTACAGCACATCAGCGAGTCCATTGCCGAACCGCAGAAAGTATGGACCACCGTACCGCAACAGGAGCTGTTTAAGAAAATACAAAATTTAACGGTCGAAGCGTACTGCTCGCATCCGAAAATATGGTCCGAAATCGGTTACGCGGGTCCGGCTTATCCGCGGGGATACGTACGCACACAGCTTGGACAATTGGATCCTTGGGAGGCGCAGCCGGAACAATGAACAAACGAAAATATGCGGGCGAAGAAGTGGATGTAGTCATCGTCGGTGCAGGGGCTGCAGGAGGCGTGCTCGCCAAAGAATTGAGCGAGGCCGGGATGAGCGTAGTCGTATTGGATGCGGGGCCGTTCCGCGATCCGCAAAAAGATTTCGCGAGCGACGAGCTGGCGATGAAACGTTTGGGATGGCAGGATACCCGGATCGTGGATGGAAGCGACCCTTTAACGATGGGGCACAACAACTCCGGCCGAGGTATCGGCGGGGGGACCGTACATTTTACCGCCGTTTTTCTGCGGTTCCATGACGCGGATTTTAAAGCGAAGACGATCGATGGCGTGGCCGACGATTGGCCGATCGAATATGCGGATCTCGAGCCGTATTATGCCAGAATCGAGAAAGAAATTGCCGTTTCCGGTCCAAAGCATTTTCCTTGGGGGAATTACCAAGGCCCTTATCCGTATCCGGAACGCGAACCTCTTAGCCCAAACGCCTATATGTTTATGAACGGGTGCGAGAAGCTGGGGATTACGTCTTCCGTAGCTCCGCTTGCGATTCTTTCCGCACCGTTTGAAGGGCGTCCGCCTTGCATAAACCGGGGATTTTGCAATCAAGGATGTATGCCCGACGCCAAATTCAGCACCCTTATTGTCCATATTCCCAAGGCAATCAAAGCCGGAGCCGAGGTGCTTGCCGATTGTATGGTAACACAGGTGCTGATGGGGAAGGACGGAAGAGCGACAGGGGTCGCTTTCGTACATGATGGAAGGACTTATGAACAGAAGGCCAAAGTCGTGATCGTGTCCGCTTTCGTAGTGGAGTCGCCGCGGCTGCTGCTTAATTCCGCAAACGCCCAATTTCCGGATGGGCTCGCCAACAGCAGCGGTATGGTCGGAAAATCAATCATGGTTCACAGCAGCCAAGACGTCTATGCCAAATTCAATGAGGAAATTAGGCTTTATAAAGGGACGCCCGTACTGGCGACGACCCAGGAATTTTACCGAACCGATCCGAGAAACGGCTTCGTTCGCGGGTACACGCTTCATTCGCATGGAGCCAGGCCGGTCGAATTTGCGAGCGGAATTTCGAAAGCGCAAGGAGGTCCCGTTTGGGGAGAGCGATTCCGAGAGACTATGCTGAATTATAACCATTACGGAAGAGTCACGTTAGTCGGAGAGGTTCTGCCCAATCCGGCGAACCGGGTAACGCTGACGGATGAAAAGGACGAGTACGGCGTACCGCGCGCCAAAGTGACGTTCGGTTACGGCGATAACGACAGGAAGCTCATCGACCATGCTGTCGGCAATATGAGCGCTATTCTCGAGGCGGCGGGCGGGAAAGTCGAATACGTCATTCCAGATACAGCGCATATGATGGGGGGCTGCCGGATGGGGAATGATCCCGAATCTTCGGTCGTGAACTCGTATGGACAAACCCACGACATTCCGAACCTGTTTGTATGCGATGCGAGCATGTTTGTCACTTCGGGTGCAGGCAATCCGACGAATACGGTGATGTCGCTGGCATTAAGAACGGCGGATTATATTAAAGAAAAAGCGAAGAAGCTTGAATTATCGGGGTCGGTTTAACGGCCCTTTTCACGCATGCCAAGTATTGCCGATAGGCAAAGTCGTCCGCACATTGTTCGACATGGAGCCGCCGATAATCCGTCGATTTTGCGACGGCTCCGAGGAGTGCGGCTTGATACGCATTCAGGTCCTTCCCTTCGTTGTCCCGTAAATAACAGCAAGCGTCGATCAGGTGATAGCATTCATGAAATAATATAAAGTAGGGAAGAGCTCTTGCAGGTATTTTATATTCGGACATTACTTGTATCTCGTCTGACGTAACGTAACGGTCATAAGGAACTTGTATATAAATCTTGGCTTTTTCTTTTTTTCGGTCCAATATAACCGAGCCGCCATAAAAAGGTCCCCATGAAAGACGAAGCGAGCATAGTAGGGCAGGCGCTTGGGGGGAAATAGAAGCCAGTTGGCGGAGCAGTCTTTTTTTCCATACGAGCAGCCTTAGCTTTCTCCATTTATAACGCGATATTATTTTTCTGAACACACGAACCCCTCCCTTGTCCACCATACAACGGAGGCGGTCCCTATACAATGTGTAATTTTTTGCAGGGAGTTTTGGCTTAGATCAGCACTTATGGGGCTATTTCAAAAACAGTACCCAGGTTAGGATCGGCCACTTTCATAGAACCATAGACCCCTAAATATAGTTTCGTTTGATTTAGATTCGTCCCTAAGCTGACATAAAAAGCCGGTTGAGAGCCAAAATCATAATCGGTTTCAATTACACTGAAATCACTTGGTTTGCAATCTGCTCTTCCCCTGGTACATGCAAGTACCCCTCTGGCCGGCTGTTCTTTATTGCGGGCCAGATCTGTAAACACAACGGCTCCTGATAAATCAGGGATTTCGGTTCCCATATAGGGCTGAACTCCTGTAAGAGCAGTTGCTCTAAATGTATCGGTCCGGGGATCTTCATGAAAATAACTAAGTAAAGGCGGAAGACGTTTTACTAAAGTTTTAACGGCTTCATCGTAATAAGCGAATGTTTTCTCAGTCAAAGCCTCATTGGCAGAGCAGCCTGTTAAGAACGAAGTAGGAAAAGCCCCTTCCCACCCTCGCCAGCCAAAGTTAATAAAACCTTCCTGATCAGGTTCGGCATTCCTTGCAAAAGCCTGGACAAGCTGAGTAACCGGTATGCGTTTATATGGAATGAAAGAAAAAATCGACTCAACGAGATCTTGTCCGACATTCCCTGCGTATTTGATATATTGATTATAATACCTTTGGTAGGAAATGCCCGGTATATTGCGAACTCCTTTGGCCATTACCGTAAGCGTCTCCTGGATAGGCACGGGCAGCTCATGAAAACGTGTCACGACGGGGGGATTCCCGATAGATGCATACATTGATACATCGATTTCAATGATTTTCCCTGCTATTTCCATATCGTTTTGGCTTAAATTAAACGGATCATAGCCTGATCCGCCGTCGCCGGTTGTTAAAACAAGGTTTCCTGTTTCAGGTGAAAAATTTAAGCTGTTGATACCGTTATGGTTTAAAAACGGCCTTCTTATACGGAGTAAGGTCCGCCGTTTTTGAGGTTGGCCATTGGATTGCCAAATCCATTCTTCGACGGTATCTATGTGGTCGTATTGAATTTCTCGGTTTGTCCACTTCAGATTTAACGTTGCGGGATCGCACGGATTAGGCTTAAAGGATTCAAAGGCGCCGGTAAGAGCGCCCGGTCCTTGGCTTCCGGCTAAGGAGTAGTGGAGATAAAACAGACCGTTATAATTAAATTCGGGATGAAAGGCTAGTCCTAGCAATCCCCGTTCATCATATCCGCCGCTGGAAGCACCTAGTTTTAGGATTTGCGAGCGAATGTCTAAAAAGGTAGTTATCACTCCGTTTCCTATGTAAAAGATCTCCCCTACTTGGGTTGCAATAAATAATCTTTCGATGGAGTCGCCCGGAAGTACGGCTGTTTTCAAAACAGTAGGTAAGTTTAGTTTAGTAACAAGGGGCCTCAAACTAACTTTGGTCAATTCATTTTTCCTCCTTTTCGATCGGAAGCTCTTCTTTTAACAATATGATCCGAGCTGTTGATTATTACTTGGGGTAACCGGCTGCTACGGCATCGCCGGACAGGAACAATAGGAAGGGCGTACGGAGAGTACGCCCTTCCTATTGGACATTTATTGCATACTGCTCATTTCGTTGCCCGTCCGGCCTGCATAGGAATGCGAATGAGGTTGGCTTCCGTCGATTGTCGTATATCCCTCGAATAAGTGGTAGTGTCCGCCGCCAGGGAGTTCAATGGCAGGGCCGGTTGTTCCTTGAATAATGTGAGTATGACCGAAGTCAAGGGAAGTAACGGTATGGTAGCTGTGCACATGAGACATGCCGGTAGGGGCCGGTGCGGTCCAGCTCGCATATTGATGGGAATGTCCGTCATTAACGGAAGTAACGCCAGAGAAGGCATGAACATGGACAGGTCTACCGTTCCAAGACGTTATATATAGCTTGTGAGAGTGATGGGTATCGCTATCCCCATTATCCATGACGAATCCGGTAACAGGAATTTTCATGGTTTGCTCCTTTCTAGGCTGTTGCCATGTATGAGAGCATTGTATGGAAATCCATGTTTGTCACGAAGCGGCTACAGCCCAATTGAGAAAAGTTTTACTCAAGCGACGAATCGTACAAGCCCTGCTCTTTACCTTTTTGCAAAACGAATTTGAGGTCTTCAACAAAGTATTTCCATAATACGGGTCTCCGGCGTACGGCCAGCGGATGGTAGGAGAAGGTTGACGGAATGCCTTGATAGGAATGCCACCGCCCTCTCATCGTTTTCACATCGGTGTCTAGTTCAGGAAATAACGATTCGACCACGACATTGCCTAACCCTAGCAGCAATTTCGGCTTTTTTTCTTCCAGCTGCAGCTGGAAATGGGCTGAGCATGCATCTCTTGCCAGCGGTTTATTATAGGCGCGAACCGGCCGGCATTTCAGCAAATAACTAACGTAAACCATATTCAATTGAAATCCGGACTCCAATAACCCGCGCTGAAGCGTTTCCCGCGTGCCGCATACGAAAGAATTACCTTCTTTGTCTTCGCGTAAACCGGGGTTGTCCAGAACAATAAAAATCGATGCATTAGGATTTCCCTCTCCCCAAACCACGCGTTTCCGATATTTGGAGAGCTCGCAATTCTTGCAATGCACCGCATGTGAGGGCGCTGGTTCTTCATTTAATATAATCGGTGTGAAATTCACCGGGCTTCACTCCATTTAGTAGGTGTGTTCAATTCCTATAGTATGAAATACGGTGTACCCGATTATTCTTACCCGAGAAAGACTATGAAACTTTTAAAATTTACGATGATAATATGGAATGAATTTTCCAAAATGAGGGGAAACTCCCATTAACTAGTGGGGGCGTTTTGGACATAGTCATTCGAACGATAGCTGCATTTGTTTTTTTGCTTATTCTCACTAGATTTCTCGGTAAGAAGCAAATCAGTCACATTACATTGTTCAATTACATTACCGGCATCACCTTCGGCTCTATCGCGGCGTCAACCGCAGTAGATACGCAAATTCCCGCCAAAAATGGGTTAATCAGCTTGGTACTTTGGACTGTTCTTACCTTCTGTGTCGGAAAACTCTCCCTAAAGTATCCGAAGGCCCGAATTATGCTTGACGGCGAGCCGACCATCATCATTAAGAACGGGAAAATACTTGAAAAGGCGATGGCATCCATGCATTTGAATATGGATGACGTAAGCATGCTGCTTCGAGAGAAAAATGTATTCTCGATCAGCGAAGTCGATTATGCCATTCTTGAGCCGCATGGGGAGCTAAGCGTCCTAAAAAAAGCGGAGCATGAAAATGTAACTAAAAAAGATATGCAAGTCCCCCTTCCTCCAAATCTATATATGCCAACAGAAATCATTGTGGACGGTGCCGTAGTGACCCGAAATTTGAACGAGCTGAATCTTAGCATGGAATGGCTTGAGACGGAGTTGCGAAAGACAGGGAACGCCCTGTCTCAACTGGACCGTATTTTTTATGCCGAGCTGCAAAGGGATGGCTCCCTTCACGTGGACAAGCGAAACGATTTGGCCAAATAATCTTCATTTATACCTGAAAAACCGGATCGCCCTTCGAGGTGGTGTTTTACCGCTATTGACCGCCCCGGAAGCAGGCTGTATAATCATCTGATTTACCTTGCATGGGACAAAGGAGCGACTTGAGATGAACGAGCCGGTATTGGAAGTAGCGATTTTGCAAGTGAAGGCGGGGATGACCGCTTCGTTCGAGGAGAGCTTCAAGCGGGCATCGCGGATCATATCCGGGATGAAAGGGTATCGCGGCCACGAGCTGCAGCGCTGCCTGGAAGACGATCACCGGTATGTTTTGCTCGTCAAGTGGGATACGCTCGAGGACCATACGGTCGGTTTTCGGGGCTCCAGCGAGTATGCGGAGTGGAAAAGCTTGCTGCATCATTACTACGATCCGTTTCCGACCGTTGAGCATTATAATCGCATTCCGCTGGAGTAGAGCGGATTGGAACAATAAAAGCCCCCTGACTCCCTTCTTTGCGAGGCAAAGGAGGAGCGGAGGCGTGCGTGGGAGCGGTTCAGGCAAACAAATCGTGGCCGCTTCGCTGCGGTAGCGTACGGACGGCGCGTATAAAATATTCATGAAGGCCAAAGCGCGAGATCGCCTCTCGGTCGGGCAGCCATACCCATTCCTCGATCTCGGACTGGCAGCGGTGGGCCCGGAACGCGGCAAGCTTCGCTTTCAAGTGAGCGGATACGTCGATGCGGACGATATCGTCCCGGGTATATCCGTACGGCTCGGGATGCTCCATAGCGGAGCCGAACGAAATGTAAAACAGGGACGGCTTCCGGCCGGCGCGCTCGCAAGCGGCGGTCGCCGCTTTGCCGATGGCGCAATGGTCGGGATGACCGCCGAGCTTCTCGTGAAACGTCAGGATAACGTCAGGCGAAATGTCGCGGACGAGCGCTTCGATTCGTGCGGTCAAAGCTTCCTCGTCTACAAATTCAACCGTTTTGTCACGAATGTCCAGGAAGATCAGGTTGCGGATGCCCAAGCAGTCGCAAGCCTGCCGCAGCTCCTCCTCGCGGGCGGCGGCTATCGTTTCCCGGTTCAAATAGGGCGGGTTTCCCATGCGGCGGCCCATTTCGCCCCGCGTTGCGCTAACGAGCGTGATGTCGACCCCTTCGCCTGCATACTTCGCCAGCGTCCCGCCGCAAATAAACGATTCGTCATCCGGATGCGCGAATACCACGAGCATCCGGCGTTTTTGGTGCTGGCTGGAATCTTTCATTCGGGAAACGGCTCCTTTCCGAGATGAAGCGCGACGTTCATCCGCCCCCGGTCGTCGTAACCGGCCAGCAGCAGCCGTCCGCTTCCGTCCGTTTCGTAATGGGTGAGCGCTTCCATTCTCAGCCATCCGTGCCCGTCGAACCGCAGCGCCGCGCGATACGGTCCTTCTCCGGCGATGTAGGCGTGCGTCACCCGCACTTTGAAGTTGCGGACGAACACGAAGGAGGTTGCCTCGCTGTGCACGTAAGCATCCGTTCCGACAAATTGCCGCAGCTCCGCTTCTGTTTGCGTTCGGTTTATTTTTATCATCATAGCGAGTTCCTTTAACTTGGAATGAGGATCAGCTCCCTTATTATACCATAAGGGAGCCGATCTCTCGCTATTAAGCTATTGTCAAGGCGTCGTTCCCGTTTAAGGGGTAAGCCGCATCCGGTCGCGCGGAAACGCGGAAGCTTCGCGCACGTTCGACTGGCCGAGCAGACGCGAGGTGAGGCGCTCGAGACCTATGGCGAATCCGCCGTGCGGCGGCATGCCGTAACGGAAAACATCGAGATAGCCCGTAAAGTGGTCCGGGTTCATTCCCCGGCCGCGGATCGAGGCGACGAGCTCGTCGTAGTCGTGAATGCGCTGGCCGCCGGTCGTAATTTCGAGACCGTTGCAGAGCAGGTCGAACGAAGCGGTGAGCGCGCTGTCTTCGGGAGCGGGCTTCGCGTACATCGGGCGAATGTCCCGCGGATAACGGGTGACAAACACGAACGAAGGCTTGCCCTTCTCGGCTACATGCTGGCAAAGGAGCCGTTCTCCCTCCGGGTCGAGGTCGCCCTTGGGGGACGTTTTGCCGTACGTTCGTTCGAGGATGCGCTGAGCTTCCGCTATCGGAATCCGCGGGATGTCGGACGGTAGAGCGAGGTCCACGCCGAGCAGGGCCAGCTCCGACTCGCATTCGGCCGCCACCTTCTCCAGCATGGATCCGAGCAGCTCCTGCTCCAAATCCATCAGCTCTTCCTCCGAGCGGATAAAGCTCATCTCGACGTCAAGCGACACGTACTCGTTCAGATGGCGGGAGGTGTTGTGCTCCTCCGCCCGGTAAACGGGAGCGATCTCGAATACCCGCTCATAGCCGGCGCCGACCATCATCTGCTTGTAAAATTGCGGCGACTGCGCCAAATACGCCTGCCGGCCGAAATAATCGACGGGAAACAGGTTCGAGCCGCCTTCGGTGCCGGAGGCCACGATTTTCGGCGTGAAAATTTGCGTGAACTCGCGCCGGCGCAACCCTTCGCGGAACGCTCCCGCCAAAGCGGACTGGATGCGGAACGTCGCATGCAGGCGGGGATGCCGTAGCGCAATCACCCGATGGTCCAGTACCGTATCGAGCCTCGCGGCAATCGTCTCTTTGTTAATTTCGAAGGGCAGCGGCGCGGCGGCGCTGATGCAGCGCAGCTCGCGGGCGTGAATTTCGACCCCGCCCGGAGCTTTCGGCGAAAGGGAAGCCGTGCCGGTAACGGTAACGACCGATTCCGGATTCGGCAGCGCTGCGGCGAGCTCGCCTTCCAGGACGCACTGCACGACTCCGCTCCTGTCGCGTACTTGTACGAAGGCAAGCCGGCCGAGATGGCGAATGCTGCGGACCCAGCCGCTGACGGTTACGGGATGTCCGGCGTGTTCAGGGACGCGGGAGCAAAGCACACGGACTTGCTGCTGCGAATGAGTTTCCATGAGTAAACACTCCTCTTATTCAATTGGTTGTTGCATGCAATGAAGTTGTTGTTGTCATCGTCATCATCATCGTCGCCATCGTCCATGTGCATCACCTCCTTATAGGTCCCCCAAAAAGTGAAGAGCAGCTCTGAAGCGTATTTCTAATACTTTTTGGGGAGCCCCGAAAACCTGGTCCCCCAAAAGTGAAGAAAAGCTACAATAAAAACAGAAAAACCCCATCCCTGATAGGGACGAGGTTGAAAACTCGCGGTACCACCCTGATTATCGCGCTTGCGGCGCAATCGGCTCAAACCCCGTAACGCGGGGAAGGCGTCCGCGCCTACTGGCTCGCGGGAAGCAAGCGTTCAGGCGGAACTCGCCGGTGTCGTTCTCCGGCCGCCGCCGCCATCCTCCCAGCCTAGGGACGGCTCTCTGTGCGCAGCTTGCTCCGGGTACTGCTCCGGTTCATCGTTTTAGTTGTTTCTCCTATAGTATTCACAACATTCGCATTTGTCAAACTATTTTTTGGAGGAGTCGCTGCTCTGATCGCCATCCTTGTTTGAACAAATGCTAGATAAACCGACTTTGCTCTGCTATGATAAATGTGTGATTTGTATCCTTTAGTTTCATTTTGTTTCGTTTGTTGTCGAGTTTGATTATTAAGAGCAAATTGAAAAACATAGGAGGCTACCCATGACCATCGTCCAACAACCGTTTATGACCCGAAGCTTAAGCTCGCTGGAAAAAGTATTTGCCGATGAGCCTCTGCAGGCAGAAGGCTATACGCGCGCATCCGCGCTTCGTGGGGAAACGTTTTCATATCAAGTGGCGTACCGCAGCGAGCGGCTCGCCAAACATCTGAAGCTGCGCGTCGAATCGGACCTTGCTTCCCGCGTGACCGTAAGAACGGTCGGGCTCGTGCCGGCCGAAATGCCGATTTACCACGATCACGACGACAACGTGCTGCGCTCCGAGCCGGGCTTGTATCCTGACCCGCTTATGCCGCTCACCGAATCCGAGGGCGTAACCGGCTATCCGAAGCAGTGGCGCTCGGTGTGGGTGACGGTAGATTTGGACGGCGATGTAGCTCCGGGAACGTACCCGATTACACTCGTATTTCTGAACCCGAACGATCAAGAGCTGTCCCGCGAAACGTTCGAGCTGGATGTGCTGGCCCTGGAGCTGCCGAAGCAGAAGCTGATCCATACGGAGTGGTTCCATACGGACTGCCTTGCTACCTACTACGAGGTAGAAGTATTCAGTGAACGTTACTGGGAGATCGTCGAGCACTACGTGAACACGGCTGTCCGCCACGGCATCAACATGCTGCTGACCCCGCTGTTTACACCGCCGCTCGATACGCAGGTGGGCGGGGAGCGGCCGACCGTCCAGCTTGTGGATGTGGAGAAGTCCGGGTCCGAATACCGGTTCGGCTTTGATAAATTAAAACGTTGGGTCGACATGTGCGACCGCTGCGGCGTGGTATACTTCGAGATGTCCCATCTGTTCACGCAGTGGGGCGCCAAGCACGCTCCCAAGATCGTTGCCGCGGAGAACGGCGAAACGAAGCGGATTTTTGGCTGGGATACGGATGCGACGGGAGACGAATACAAAAGCTTCCTGGGGCAGTTTTTACCGCAGCTGGTCGGTTTTATAAAACAGAACGGCCTTTCGGACCGGGTATATTTCCACGTATCCGACGAGCCGCATACGGACCATCTGCCGTGGTACGAAAGCGCCAGCAGCTGGCTGAAGCAGTTTGTCGGAGAATTTCCAACCATCGACGCGCTGTCCAGCTATCAATTTTACGAGAAGGGGCTTGTGCCGAATCCGATTCCGGCCAGCAATCATATTCAGCCGTTTCTCGACGGCGGCGTGCCGGACCTGTGGACCTATTACTGCTGCTCGCAGTACAAAAAGGTGGCCAACCGGTTCATGTGTATGCCGTCCGCCCGCAACCGGGTACTCGGCTTGCAGCTGTACAAGTTCCGGATCGCCGGCTTCCTGCATTGGGGGTACAATTTCTGGTACGCCCAATATTCGCGCTTCCCGATCGATCCTTACCGCAATACGGATGCGAACTTTGCGTTCCCGGCGGGCGACCCGTTCGTCGTTTACCCCGGCGCGGACGGAAAGCCGGTCGAGTCGCTCCGCTTCGAAGTGTTCCGCGAAGCGCTCCAGGATTTGCGCGCATTGACGCTGCTCGAATCGCTCATCGGCCGGGAGAAGACGGTCGCCTTGATCGAGGAAGGGGCGGAAGCTCCGATTACGTTCGACGTGTATCCGCAGGATGCGGCATGGCTGCTTGCTTGCCGCGAACGGATCAATGCGGCTATTCGTGCGAACTCGGCGGTATAATAGCCAGATTCGCCAACTTTTTGAGCGATCCGGCATGGACTCGCCGTGCCTACTTATGTTTAGATGGAAACGAATACTACTAAACGAGGTGAGCGAGTTATGGGTTCCTGCAAAGTCGGGATTCAATTGTATACGCTTCGCGATGAAACGTCCAAAGATTTCGCGGGTGCGCTGCGCAAAGTAGCGGAAGCCGGATTCGCCGGTGTCGAATTTGCCGGGTACGGCGGTATGGAGGCGGGCAAGCTCAAGGAGCTGCTGGACGAGCTGGGAATCGTGTCGCTTGGCAGCCATGTCGGCATCGCTCGTCTGCGCGAAGCGCTGGATGAGGAGATCGCGTTTAATAAAACGATCGGCAGCAAATATATCGTATGCCCGGGACTCGGCAAGGAGTATCGGGACAGCGAGCAGGCGTGGAAAGAAACGTTCGCGCTGCTGGAGCAAATCGGCCGCAAATGCGGCGAAGCCGGACTCGTGTTCGGCTACCACAACCATTCGTTCGAATTCCAGGATCAGGTGGACGGAGGCACGGCGTTTGACGCTTTGTTCGCCGCCGCTTCCGCGGATAGCGTGAAGGTGGAGCTCGATGCTTGCTGGGCTTATGTCGCGGGCTACGACCCGGTGGAATACCTCGGCAAATACAGCGGCCGCGTTCCGCTCGTGCACTTCAAGGACGTACGCCGCGGGGAAGACGACAAATGGCTGACAGTGGAGCTTGGCACCGGCGAAGTGAATCTGAATGCCATTGCCGAAGCCGCGGCTGCCGCTGGCACCGAATGGCTGATCTACGAGCAGGATAACACCCAGAATGCACCGTTCGTCGCCATGGCGAACAGCATGAAGTGGATCAAGGAAAACGGGCTGGTATAATAGCCCGAAGGTGCAGTCCAAGAGCCGTATACCGGCTCCAGACGCAACAATAGACCGTTTCGGCCGTTAGGCAGCTTTCCGAAACCAAATACCGCCGCTTGGCAGACAAGGTCTGCACGAGCAGCGGTAGTACCGGAAAGCGTCTAATGGCTGAAGCGGTCTTTCCTTTGGCTCCAAAAAGAAGGCGGCCTCGTTGCGGCACGCAAGTGCGAGCCAGTCGAATCAGGACCTCACGGATGTATCTGCATCCGCAGCCGGAAAGCTCTGGCCCAGCATTTGCTGCTGATATCGTTTCGGGGAGATGCCATAGTGCGCCCGGAACATACGGTGGAAATACGAGTAGCTGCTGAAGCCGGACAGCTCGGCGATCTGCTCGAGCGACATCGGACTGTACAGCATTCGCTCCTTTGCGATGGAGAGGCGGATTTGCAGCGCATATTGCATGATGCTCTGACCGAAGCAGGTCTTGAACAGGTGGACGGCCCGAGATGGACTGAGCCCGACGCTGCGGGCGACGTCTTCCAGCTTGAACGCCCCGGGCGCGTGCTCCTCTACATAATTGCGCATCCGTTGGGCGAGGAACGATCGAGTTCCGCCGCCGGGGGCCGTATGCTCGGTCATTTCCCGGTCAACGGTTATGCAGAAGATGCGCATATAATAATCGGCGATTTGCTTGTACTTTCGTTTGCCGCGGTAATGCTCGAGCACGATTTGCCGGCAAATCGAAAGGACGTTGTCGTGCAGCGGGATATTCACGATCGTCGGCCGTCGCCGCTGCTCCCACCACTCGTCAAGCCACGATCCGCGGCAAAAAAAGTAGTAGTCGCCGCTTGCGACCGCCATCTCGCCGGACGGCTGAAGCTCGGGTTCGACGCGAAGCTCATACGGATCGCCGGGCTTGAATAACATCAGATCGCCTGCCTCCACCGACCGCAGCTCCCCGTCGATGAATGCTTTGCAGCGGCCCTCGGACTGGAAGCGGATTAAATATTGGGGGAGTACCGGCTGGGTGGACACGAACGGCTTCGTATGGTAGGAGTAGCCGGCGGCGAGCACTTCGCAATCCAATTGCATTCACTTCCTCGTTATTCGTATAGGGACGGGCTTTGCCCCATTATAGCATAATGAATTACCTCCACTTAACTTCAAAATGATTGCCATGCGGCGGCGGATTGGGGTGGGGGCCTGATCTTTTTTCAGCTATGAAGAAACGAAACGGCGTTATTGGGCGTACTATGGGGAGATAAGAAACTGTTTTTGCCAAATTTGAATAAAGTTCTTTACAGGTTTTCGTATATCTCCTATAATCCTAGTATGATTATCGGGATTGTTGGTCATGGAGGCGTAACACGATGGAGATGGATTGGGGCATTTCGCTCCTGGGGCTGCTTGTCGGCTTTCTTGTCGGGCTGACCGGGGTGGGGGGCGCTTCACTGCTGACGCCGATTCTCGTGCTGGTCGGCATTCAGCCGACGCTCGCGGTAGGCACCGACTTGTTCTATAACTCGATCACGAAGCTGTTCGGGACGATTCAGCATATGCGCCAGAAAACGGTTGAAATGAAGCTCGTCTTGTACTTGGCGGCAGGCAGCATCCCGGGAGCGATCATTTCCATTGCCGCACTGCATCAATTCGAAGCATTGTATCATCGGCAGGAGCAGATTGTCCGCACGGCGCTTGGCTTCATGCTCATCATAGTAGCTGCGCTCACGCTAGCCAAGCTTTTGTTTGACCGTAAAGGCAAGGAGAATCGGATCCAGCAGAAGCCGCTCGAGCAAAAAAAGGCGATTACGGTACTTATCGGCTTCGTACTCGGTTTTATCGTCGGGCTGACCTCGATCGGTTCCGGTTCGCTGTTCGCTATCGCGCTTTTGTACTTGTACCGTATCTCCTCTGCAAGACTAGTCGGCACGGATATCGCCCACGCGCTGCTGCTCGTAACGGCTGCAGGCTTCCTGCACGCCAGCTATGGCAATGTTGATTATATGCTCGCCTTCAAGCTTCTGATCGGCTCCGTTCCGGGCGTATGGATCGGCAGCTCGTTAAGCGCGAAAGTGCCGGTGAAACCGCTTCGCGCCATTATGGCATCGCTCATCCTGATCAGCGGCATCAAGCTGCTGTAGTGCGGGAACCCAGGTCTGGGCAACTTGCAAAAAAACCTTCGATTTTTTCGCTGCCGGGTAGCAGCCGAGAAATCGAAGGTTTTTTGTTAGCCTAAGCATGCTCACCCCATTTCAGGGGTGCATGCTGGCTTGGATAAACGAAAATAAGAGTCTCTGAGGACTGTTATTTTCATTGGTTGCATGGTGACTTTAGAATAACAGCCTCTGGAGACTTTTATTATACGCTGAAATCGTTTTACGTGAAGGTTTGGATGGGAATAAGCGGCCTCGAAGCCTTCTATTTTTTTCAAAAAGACGATTGGTAGGCGAAATAAGAGTCCGAAACGGCTGCTATCTATTTGCAAAAGCCGGTAACCGGCCAAGGAGACGCGGTTTGCAAACATGCCCTTGTACCGAGAGAAATCAGTTTTTTTGCGCCGCCGGATCGATCGCTCCGCTCACGAAGCCGCCGCTTTGCTGCAGCAGCTCGCCTGCCTCCGCGCGGTTTACGCCCGCAAGGATCATGACGATCGCCGTTTTCACATGGCCGCCCGCGAGCAGGTAAGCTTCGTCGACCTGCTCCTGCGAAGCGCCGGTTGCCATGCGGATGATGCGCTTGGCCCGGTACACGAGCTTCTCGTTCGTAGGCTGAAGATCGACCATCAGGTTGCCGTACACTTTGCCGATCCGGATCATCGCCGTCGTCGTCAGCATATTCAGTACAAGCTTCTGGGCGGTGCCCGCCTTCATCCGGGTCGAACCAAGAATGACCTCGGGACCGACGACCGCTTCGATCATCAGATCGGCGATGCCGACCATCGGCGTATTATGGTTGTTGCAGAGGCCGACGACGGAAGCGCCGAGTGTTTTGGCGCGCTTCATGGCGCCGAGCACGTAAGGCGTTCGGCCGCTGGTGGCGATGCCGACGACAGTGTCGTTTTGACCGATCTGATGCTCATCCATATCGGAGGCGCCGAGCTCAGCATTGTCTTCGGCTCCTTCGACGGCGTCCTTTACCGCACGGAAGCCGCCCGCGATCAAACCTTGCACCATCGCCGGATTCGTTCCGAACGTCGGCGGGCATTCGCTGGCATCGAGAATGCCGAGGCGGCCGCTCGTGCCCGCTCCGACATAAAACAGCCTTCCGCCGTTTTGAAACGAACGGATGATCAGATCGGCGGACGCGGCGATTTGCGGCGTCAAGGCGGTAAGCGCCTCGGCGATCAAACGGTCTTCGTTGTTGATCAGCTTCACGATCTCTTCTGTAGGCAGACGGTCTATATGTTTCGTCCGTTCGTTCATCTGTTCCGTAGTCAGTTGATTCAGTAGATTGCTCATATCAGGATGACCCCTTTGGTTGGTTTTGTCGCAATTGCCGCCAAGCCAGAAGCGCTGCGCCATAGGCCGGCTCCCTCGCAGAAGGGTGAATGCGGACGTGCGGCGCGTGAAGCTGCAAGTTGTGCCGGAACCTGTCTCCGAACGACTTCGAATAACGGAAGATCGAGCCGGTAGTGACGAGATCGCAGCTCTCGAACCAAGCGTCCTTGCGCACGAGCGCGGCAGCCGCATCGGCGAGATCGTTAGCCGAGGCTTCCAATATCGCTCTGGCGGTGCGATCGCCTTGTTCGTCTGCCCGTATGCACAGCTCCGCGAATTTCGCAATGTCGTGTTTTTTCAGATGCGGCTGGTAAATATAAGTACGAAGGTCGGTAACGGCTTTGAAGCCGTAAGCTTCGACAATCCTCGAAGCAAGAGAAGTCGGGGGCTCGATTCCGTCGTGACTTCGCATCGCAGCCCGCAGCGTACGTATGCCAATATCATACCCGCTTCCTTCGTCTCCGAGCAGGTGGCCCCAGCCGCCTACGCGATACTTTTGGCGCGTGCCGGTAAGCCCGAAAACGATCGAGCCGGTGCCGGATATAGCGATAATGCCGCGGTCGTCGGAGAGCGTCGCCATCAAGGCGATCTGGGCGTCGTTGTTCATGAATGTATCGAATACAAGGCTGTGTTCATTGCGGTACGTTTCCATAAACTGAAGGAACCGGCTTCGTTCTTCATCGGTGTCTACCCCGGCCAGTCCGAGGCAGATCGCGGCGCATGTCATGCCGGCCGTTTCCGGAAGCGAAAATACCCGGTCCAGCAGCTGGCTCATATGAAGCGTCGCCCGCTCGAACGTGACGGCGTGGGGATTCGTCGATTCGACTGCCAAACCGCCCCATTCACGGCCATCCTCCGCCAGCAGAAGAGCTTCCGTCTTCGTGCCGCCTCCATCGATCCCAATGACGTATCGCAAACTTGTTCACCTGCTCTTATATGGTATTTAGCATATGCACGTAAAAAAATACCGTCTTCTGCATGAACCCCGATGACTTGAATGACATCTCCGGATTACTCCGAACTTAATCCTAATCTTACATAAAGTATAAGGGAATGTGAAAGGTTTGTAAAATAAAATTTATTGATATTAATTTATTGTTGAAATATTATTTCTTGGGCGCTATAATAATCTCCAGATGGCCCGGGCAGATCCATCAGTCAGCAATTCGTCCATTATAGCAAGCGGGTTTCGGGCGGCTCACAGGGCTTGGAAGAAAACGTTTTCGAAAAAATCGTGCAAGGCGGTGCGCCGAATCGGCCTGCCTTTACTTTCACGCGAAACATTCTCTGAATAACAAGCTGCTCTTGTTGCAAACTAATGGAAACTGCCGAAGCTACATCATCATCTAAGGGGGAACAAAGCAATGAAATATGGCAAGTGGTTATCCATTGGGATGGTAGCCGTAATCGCAACCGTTACGGCTGCATGCGGTAAAGCGGCAGAAACGCCAAATGCAGGGGGAACAGACAATCAGAGCAGCGCGCCCGATACGGTGAAGGTTTGGACTTATCCGGTTCACGGCAAGTACGAGGACGATATCAAGCTGCTCGTCGCTGACTTCAACAAAACGTATCCGAACATTAAAGTCGAATATGAAGTGATGTCCTGGGCCGAAGGTCCGAAAAAATTCGACGTTGCGCTTAACGCAGGCAATCCGCCCGATCTGTATTTCGGTGGCATGAACGGTCAATATGTGAGCACGGGTCTGGCTTTGCCGATCGACAGCTACTTGACCGACGACATCAAAAAAGACTTTTTGCCGGGCACGCTCGATACGATGAAGTTCGGCGGCAAACAGTACGGCATGCCGCTGTACCAGTCGCTGTGGGGCTGGGGAGCGAACAAACGCATCCTCGAAGAAGCAGGCGTCGACTACAAAAAAATCCAGGAAAACGGCTGGACATGGGACGAGTTCCTCGAAGCCGCCAAAAAGCTGAACAAAAAACTGCCTGACGGCAACACCCAATACGCGCTCGTTACCGACGGCACGTCGCTCGACTTTTTGGATATGATTACCCGCAACGCCGGCCTGGTCGACGCAGTCGACGAAAAAGGCAACTTCATCTGGAACGACAGCAAAATTGCAGATGCGGTTACTTTCATTAATAAGCTGGTCAAAGACGGCATTTTGCCGAAGGAAACGGTCGCCCTTCAGCCGGCGAAACGTTCGGAAATGTTCTACGCCGGACAAGCGGCGATTATCAGCAAAGCGATTCCTTACTATGACGTGATGATCGCAAACCGCAACAAGGATATCGACTCCGGCAAAGTGCAAGGCGAGAAAATCGAATACATCCAGCTTCCGGTTCCGCATTCCGCTTCCGTTAAAGGTTACGGCGTAACGACCGGCGGCGGGGAAGGCTACATCGCCTTCACGCAAAAAGGCGCGAACAACGAGCAGCACAAGAAGAATGTATTCCTCGTGATGGAAGCTTTGAGCGGCGCCCAAGCGGGTAACTCGGCTAACGAGCTGGCTCTGCCGTTCGTGCGCACATCGCAAGCGAAAGCTTTCGAAGGCAAAGGCCTCGCGAAAGAAATCAACTTCACGGTTTCCAAAAAAATGCGCGAAAGCCTCGCTCCGCAAGTGGCGCTGAGCATCGACGTGGACAAAGCGGCGAAGCTGAAGCAATACCGCGAGCAAGTGGAGAAGCCGGTATTCCAGGCGCTGCTCGCAGGCGAGAAAACGCCGGAAGCCGCTGTGGAAGAACTGAAATCGAAAGGCCAGCAAATGCTGCGCTAATTGAAAAAAACGAGCGTGTGGGAGACGCCCTGTATGGCAGCATATGGGGCGTTTCTCGTAACGCGCCGAAAAGGAATACGCATCAGTAAGTAGCTCCACTTTTTGGGGTGGAGTAGTGGGGGCTGATTTTCCGGGGTCCCCGAAAAGTACTAGGAATCGGCACCAAGAGTAAACTTCACTTTTTGGGGTGGGGTATGGGGGCTCCCCCAAAAGTATTCGGAATAAGCTGCGAAGCTTGTCTTCACTTTTGGGGGACCATTTAGGAGGATAGTGATGGAGAATAAATCGGTCGGAGTAATGCCGGGACCGAAAGCGCCGAACACGAAATTCGTTCAGTTTTGGAAAGATTACGGCTGGGCGTATCTGTTCATTTTAGCCCCGGTGCTGCTGTTTTTGCTGTTTACGTTTTATCCGGTCATTTCGGCCTTTATGATGAGCTTTCAAAAATATAACGTCATGCAGTCCAAATGGATCGGGTTCGACAACTATGCCTACATGATCAAGGACAACGTATTTTGGAAATCGATCAAAAATACGGTCATTTTCACCATCGGCACGGTGCCGCTTAATATCGCCATCACGTTCATTTTGGCGTTTTTCATCTTCCAGATGAAAACCGGCTGGCAAACGTTCTTCAAAGCTTCGTTATACTTACCGGCCGTAGCGTCCGGCGTTACGATCTCGCTCGTCTGGCTGGCAATTTTCGACCCGACTTCGTCCGGTCTGATGAACCGGCTGATCGGCATGTTCGGTCTGGACCCGGTCGTTTGGCTCGGGCAGTCGAACATTGCGCTGTACTCGCTCATGCTGATGAACATTCTCGGAGCGCACGGCAGCGGCATTATCCTGTACCTTGCGGCCATGGGCGGCATTCCGAAGTCGCTGTATGAGGCGGCGGATATCGATCATGCCAGCGGCTGGGCGAAATTCACCAAAATTACGTGGCCGCTGCTCAAGCCGACGACGCTGTATCTGATGGTCACAGGTGTTATTACGTCGTTCCAGGTGTTCATAAGTGTGTACTTGATGACCTCCGGCGGTCCGAACTACGCCACGACGACGATCGCTTACCTGATCTACCAGTCGGCGTTTAACTTCTACGATTTCGGTCTTGCCTCGGCGCAGTCGTTCGTGCTGGCGGGCATTATCATTCTCGTATCGGTCATCCAGTTCAAATATTTTTCGTCGGACATCGAATATTAAGGAGGCGGTCGCTATGTCCAAGCAAGCCAAAGTCGTTTTAATTAGCATCGCGGCGGCCGTTCTGATGTTATGGGTCGTAATTACGATCATCCCGCTGTACTGGATGATTATCGGTTCGTTCCAGGATTCGCAATCGTCGGCTTCTTTCCGGCCGCAAATGTGGCCGACCATCTGGTCGCTCGCGCCTTATGAACGGTTCTTTACGAAAACGAACGCGCTTCGCTGGTTGTTCAACTCTTTGTTCATCTCTACGATTGTAACGGTCACCAACGTCTTTTTCGCTTCCCTTTCCGGATATGCGTTCGCCAAGCTGAAATTTCCGGGACGCAATACCATCTTCTGGGTACTGCTCAGCACGATGATGATTCCGGCCCAAGTTACGCTAATTCCGCTATACGTTCTGGTCATCAACGTTTTGGACCTGGCCAACACGTATACCGCTGTTATATTGCCGTCGATCGTAACGGTAGGCAACATTTTCTTGATGAAGCAGTACATGTCCACCTTGCCGACGTCGCTCATTCATGCGGCGCGCATCGATGCGTGCAGCGAGTTCGGCATTTTCCGCAAAATCATATTGCCGATGGCGAAGCCGGGTCTTGCCGTTCTGGCGATTTTCACCTTCGTGGCCACCTGGAACGATTTCTTCTGGCCGCTGCTCGTCACCCAGACGGACCCGATGCGAACGATTCAGGTCGGTCTGGCCAGCTTCCGTTTCGCGGAAGCGACGGACTACGGCGCGATTATGGCCGGCGCTACGATCGGCGCGCTGCCGATGATGGTTTTGTTTTTCTCGCTGCAAAAATATTTCCTGCAAGGCATTACGATCGGAGCGGTCAAGGGCTAATCGCAGTTTAGAAGGGAGCAACAAGCTATGGCACAAGTTGAATTTAAAAATGTAGTCAAGGAATATCACGACGAAAAGCGCGGAACGTTCACGGCCGTGTCCAATTCGAACTTCGTCATTCAGGATAAAGAGTTTGTCGTTTTCGTAGGTCCGTCCGGCTGCGGCAAAACGACGTCGCTGCGGATGATCGCCGGTCTCGAAACCCAATCGAGCGGAGATATTGTTATCGGCGACCGGATCGTCAACAACCTGCACCCGAAAGACCGCGACATCGCGATGGTGTTTCAGGACTATGCGCTGTACCCGCATATGACAATTAAGGAAAACTTGTCGTTCGGGCTGAGAAACTTGAAACGTCCGAAGGACGAAATCGAGAAAAAAGTGATGGAAGCTTCGAACATTCTCGGGCTGACCGAAATGCTCGACCGCAAGCCGAAGGAACTCAGCGGCGGGCAGCGCCAGCGTGTGGCGGTAGGCCGCGCGATCGTGCGCGACCCGCAAGTGTTCCTGTTTGACGAGCCGCTGTCGAACCTGGACGCGAAGCTGCGGATCCAGATGCGCGTCGAGCTGTCCGAGCTGCATAAGCGCCTCGGCGCGACGATCGTTTACGTAACCCACGACCAGGTGGAGGCGATGACGCTCGGCGAGCGGATCATCGTTATGAACAAAGGCCGCGTGCAGCAGATCGCTTCGCCGTCCGTTCTGTACAACCAGCCGCAAAATATGTTCGTCGCCGGCTTCATCGGCTCCCCGGCCATGAACTTTATGGACGCAACCGTCGAGGGCGGCAAGGTGCATCTGGAAGGCGCCTCGTTTGCGCTGACGGAAGCGATGGTTAAGGCGCTGAAGGCGTATGAAGGCAAAAAAGTAACGCTCGGCGTCCGTCCGGAGCATATTTACGACGAAGTGTTCGCGGAGAAAATGTCTGTCGCGAAAATAAACGCGATGAATGCGACCGTGCAGGTAATCGAGCATCTGGGTGCGGAAACGCTGCTTTACTTCCGTGTCGGCGCCCGGATGGTCACTGCTCGCGTCAATCCGGAAACGGATGTGCGGATTGGCCAAAACATGACGTTCATTTTCGACCAAAACAAAATGCATTTCTTCGATCCGGAAACGGAAGAGCGGATCATCGTTTAATGGGAACGGGGCGGTTTGGGAATGTTCGGAACGAGGCGATACGGTGAGATAAACCGATAAACGCCTGCCGTCGGTTTTTCCGATCCGCCTTTGTCCATACCGATTACGAAGTCCAGTTACTCGCGCGAAGGGAGAATCGCAATGCGCAAATTAAGCTATGTAGTCGTCCAGTCCGCCAAGCGAGTGTACGAGGATATTGTGCCCGTCGCGCTGCTCAGCATCGTCGGAGCGCTCGTGCTCGTTCCGTTCGTATTTTTCATCCCGATCGGCATCTCGCTGTTTTTGCTGCCGTTTATTTTTGTTCCGCTTTGCGCGGGGGCGCTGTATGCTAGCCATCGGACGAAAACCGGCGGGCGGATGAAGGTGCGGGAGCTGTTTGCGGGTGCGGCGAAGTTTTTTCTCCCGTCGGCGGTGCTTGCTTTGGTTTACTCGCTCTTTATTCTCATTATCGTGTCGACGTGGTGGTATTACGGGGGCAAAAGCGGTACGCTGCACCTCGCCGTCGCCATTTTCCAAACGTATTTCGTAGCGATGGTGTTCGTTTCGCAGCTTTACGCGCTTCCGCTGATTGTACAGGAGCGGATCGGCGTATTTGCCGCCATCGGTCGCAGCGTCAAGCTGTTTCTCCGCCATCCCGGCTATACGATCGGAGCGTTCGTGCAGCTCATCAGCTTGTCCGCGCTGCTCGGCATTACGGTCGTCGGCTTCGGCTGTCTGTTCCTCGGCATGTATGGCATCTTCTCCAACCTGGTTACGGCCAATGTGCTGGCGGGACCGGAACAAGAAGAGGACGGCGAGAGCGGATCGCCGCAAAAAAGCGAGGAAGGAACGCGCCCGGGCGAGCGTTTTGAAGCCGCCTCGGCGATTGGACGTTAAGCGGAGCAGCCAACATAGAAAAACAGCAAGAAACGCTAACCGCTCGAACTTGTTCGGCGGTTTTTGTTCTAGGATGCATACTACAGGGAGAAGAGGTTGAATGGACGATGAATGAAACGACTCAGCCAGCTTTATCCGCGATGACTCTACGGCAAAAGATCGGGCAAATGATTCATTGCGGCTTCCACGGCTACGAAGCGGGTGAGGATATTGCACGCCTCATCCGGGAGCGCCATATCGGCGGCGTTATCCTGTTCGCCCGCAATGTGCGGGACGTCCGCCAAGTGGCGGCGCTGAACGCAAATTTGCAGCGGATCGCGCTGGAGGCGGGACTGTCGCCGCTGACGATCGCGATCGACCAGGAAGGCGGGATGGTCGCCCGTTTGACCGAAGGCGTCGCACTGATGCCGGGCAATATGGCAATCGCCGCAGGGGGAGAAGCGCAAGCGGCTTACGACGCGGCGCGGGTAACCGGCGACGAGCTGCGTGCGCTTGGCGTAAACTTGAACTATGCGCCCGTGCTCGATGTGAACGTTAATCTGAACAACCCGGTGATCGGGGTGCGTTCCTACGGCGAATCGCCGGAGCTTGTCGCCGGGTACGGCGTTCAGGCCGTCCGCGGCTTGCAGGAAGCGGCCGTGAGCGCGACGGCGAAGCATTTTCCCGGCCACGGCGATACGGACGTCGATTCCCATCTCGACCTGCCGACGATTGCGCACGGACGGGAGCGCATTTACGGCGTGGAGCTCGTGCCGTTCCGCCGCGCGATTGAAGCCGGCATCGACGCGATTATGTCGTCGCATATTTATTTTCCGGCTTTCGAGGCGGAGAAGCTGCCGGTAACGCTGTCCCGCTCCGTACTGACGGGACTGCTGCGCGAGGAGCTTGGCTTTGACGGCGTCATCATGACCGACTGTATGGAGATGAAGGCGATCGCCGATCATTACGGCACGGTTGCTGCTGCCGTTATGGCGGTCGAGGCGGGAGCCGACTGCGTGCTGATCAGCCACCGCCACGACTTGCAGGAGGGCGCGATCGAAGCGATCGCCGCCGCCGTCGAAGCGGGCCGAATCAGCGAAGCGCGCATCGACGAGTCGGTGACGCGCCTGCTCGCGATGAAGCGGAAGCGCGGCGTGACGGCCGAGTCGGTGACGACGGCTGCGAGCGAGGCGTTCCGGCGCGTCGGCAGCCGCGAGCATCGCGACATTGCGCAGCGCATCAGCGAAGCGGGCGTGACGCTCGTCAAGGCGGAAGCGGACGCGCTGCCTTTGCGCCGCGAGCGGACGCTCGTCGTGAGCGTGCTGGCGTCGGCGGTGTCCGAGGTCGACGAGTCGGTTGACCTGCCGGTGACGCTCGGACAGGCTATAGCCGCGCTGGGCGTGCCGGTGGAGGAGCGTACGGTAGCGCTGGACCGGGTCGGAGACGAGGCGGAGGAGCTGGTCCGCAGCGCTGCGGGATTCGCGCAGGTCGTCGTCGGTACGTACAATGCCTCTTTCCGTCCTGATCAATCTGCGCTTATTCGTAGTATGCTGGAAGCAGGAGTTCAGCCGGTTGTCGTCGCGCTGCGCAACCCTTATGACATCTCGGCGTTTCCGGAAGTGCCCGCCTATGTGGCGGCTTATGAATCGCGGCCGCTTGCGCTGCAATCCGCAGCGAAGGTTCTGGCCGGGCAAATCGAAGCGAAGGGCCGTACGCCGGTGACAATATCCGCTGCATATCCGGTCGGATCGGGGAGGAACAAGCCATGATTGCAAACGTCGTAAGCAAGGAGAGCCGGCTCATCGTCGGCTTGATGTCCGGCACTTCGCTGGATGGGGTTGACGCGGCCGTGGTGAAGGTTAGCGGCAAAGGGCTGGAGACAAAGGCGGAGCTCGTCGGATTTACGTCGACGCCGTATGACGACAAGCTGCGCGAGAAGCTGAAGGAGCTTTGCAGCGTCGAACATTCGGACGTGGCCAAAGTTTGCGGCATGAACTTTTACATCGCGGAAGTGTTTGCGGAAGCCGCGCTTAAGGCAGCCAAGGAAGCCGGGCTGTCGCCGGACGACATCGACCTAATCAGCTCGCACGGGCAAACCGTATGGCATATTCCGGTGGCGGATGCTGCCGATTGGTCGCTTGTGCGCTCGACGCTACAGATCGGCGACATTTCGGTGATAGCCAAACGGACCGGCAAGCCGGTCGTAGGCGACTACCGCACCGCCGATATGGCGGTCGGAGGCCAAGGCGCTCCGCTCGTGCCATATGCCGATTTCATTTTGTTCCGCGACGAGAAGATCGGGCGCATTTTGCAAAATATCGGCGGCATCGGCAACTGCACGGCCATTCCGGCGGGCGGGCTGCCGGAGCAGATCATCGCCTTCGATACGGGGCCGGGCAATATGCTGATCGACCAGGCCGTCTATACGCTGTCGGGCGGAGCGCGCAGCTATGACGACGGCGGGCAGTGGGCGAAGGAAGGCAGCGTCGACGAGGGGATCGTGGCGGAGATGATGAGCCATCCGTATTTCGCCATGCTGCCGCCGAAGACGACCGGCCGCGAGGTGTTTGGCAAAGCGTACGCGCAGTTGTGGATGGAGCGGATGAAGGAGCAAGGGCGGAGCGACGCGGATATTGTGGCGACGTTTACCGCATTTACGGCGCATTCGATTGCGCAGAGCTATCGCGACTTTGTGCTGCCCGCCGCTCCGGCGCGCGAGGTGATCGTATCCGGAGGCGGGGCGCATAACCGCACGCTGCTGGCGATGCTGGCCGGACTGCTGCCGGAGCAGACGATTACGACGTCCGACGCGCTCGGTCTTTCGAGCGATGCCAAGGAGGCGGTAGCGTTCGCGCTGTTTGCTAACAACTTCCTGTTCGGCTTGCCGAACAATTTGCCTTCGGCGACGGGTGCGCCGGTGCCGACAGTGATGGGCAAGCTGGCGCTGCCGGGGTAACGGTGTTGGCTGTGGCTTGATTATTGGTTGTAACAGGAGTTCTCCCGCTATTACCGCCGATTCGTAGGGGGCTCCTCAAAAGCCTCCGATAGCGGGAGGAATTCCATCTATTCTCTATAAACAACGGGTTTTCGAGAAATTAACATCAGGTTTTCCAGTTATTACATAACGGAGTTCCGGCCGTGCCGAGTGAGAATATAAAGGCGCAGCGCAGTATACCGCACCGAACGGACTCGGCTGAATGAAGCTGAGCTATCGGCGGAGCGAACGGCTGTGCTCGAACAATGGGAGGAACGGTTGATATGTCGATGGAAAAAATCCAGCCCGGCGCCACGGCTGCAAATATGGACGAACCAAAGCTGCGCGACGCTTTCCGGCTGCTCGATGACGCGGTAACACGCGGCGATACGCCGGGCGGGGTAGCGCTTATCGGGCGGCACGGCCGGATCGCGGGCCTGTACGCGACAGGAGCAGCTCATACTGCGGCGGTGGTGACGGACCACGCGGGAGAGGCCGTTATACCGGCCCGAACGGATACGATCTACGACTGCGCCTCGCTGACGAAGGTTGTGGCGACGCTGCCGCTGGTGCTTCAGCTCGTAGAGCGAGGACTTCTGCGGCTGAGCGACCCTGTAGCCGAGTATATCCCTGCGTTCGCGGCCGGTGGAAAAGAAGCGGTTACGGTCCGGCAGCTGCTGACGCACACGTCCGGCCTCATTTCCCATATCAACATGTACTCGCACGGATGGACGCCGGAGGAGATCAAGCAGCATGTGTTTTCCCGACCGCTCGACTACGAGCCTGGAACGAAAGCGGTGTACAGCGATCTCGGCTTCATCACGCTCGGCGAAATCGTATCGGTCTTGACGGGCGAGCCGCTTGATGCAGCTGCTGCCAAGTACGTATTTGCTCCGCTCGGCATGAACAATACGCGCTTCCTGCCGCTGGAGGCCGAGGGGCAACGTCCGCGTATTGCGGCGACCGAGTACAATGAGGCGCTCGGCAGACATAAATTAGGCGAGGTACACGACGAGAATGCCCTGGCGCTGGGCGGGGTGAGCGGGCATGCCGGCCTCTTCTCTACGGCGGAGGACTTGGCGAAGTATGCCGCCATGTGGCTCGCAGGCGGCCGCATCGGTGACACCGGCAGGCTGCTGAGCGAAGCGTCCGTCGCTGCGGCGACCCGCAGCTGCACGGACCAGCTGCCGGCAGCGCGAGGGCTCGGCTGGGTGCTGAAGGGCGATTCGTTCGACGCGTCCGGGGACCTGATGTCGCCCTCGTGTTACGGGCATACCGGGTTTACGGGAACGAGCATCTGGATGGACCCGGCGCTGGACTGTTTCGCCGTCTTGCTCACAAACCGGGTTCACTTCGGAAGGGAGAAATCCGTCGCCAGACTTCGGGGCTGCTTCCACAACGTAGTGGCGGCAGCGTGCCTGTAACCAGCGGATTCGTATAAATAATGGAGCGAGCTCGGGTTAACCGGGCTCCTTTTTCTATTCAGCACGTTGGGGGCGCCGGCCGATCGTGGTTCGAGTCGGTTGCGGTTACACGATTCTTTAGGGAGGAATGCAAGCCGCTTTCCCTCATGAGCTTTCCGACCAAACGCTCGGATACCGTCCAGCCCTCTTGCTGAAGGAGTTTCGTCAACCGCGGGCTCCCATACCGCTTGTTGGAGTCCAGAAACAGCCGCGTGATTCTCGCCAGCAGCAGCGCCCTGCGTTTCTTGTAGCTGTTCTCGTTAGCTTTGCTCTGAATCCATTTGTAATAGCCGCTCCTGGATACTGCAAAAACCTCGCACATCTTCTCCACTCGAAACTCGGAACGATGAGCTTCGATGAACTGGAATCTTACTTCTTTGGTTTGCTGAAGATGGGCACTGTCTTTTTTTACGATGGCCAGTTGCTCCTCCACTTCGGCGAGCTGCTGATCTTTGGCCGTTACCTCGAGCTCCTTCTCTTTGAGAAGCTGTTCTAATTCGCGGATTCTCTCTGCGCCTGGGACCGACTTATTCTCGAACTTACGATATTTGGCCTTCCATTGATACAAGGTGTTTAGCGGAATGTTGAGTTCATCCGCAATCTCCGGCAAGCTCTTCACCTGATCTTGCATATATTTCACCGTTTGCTGTTTAAATTCTTCGTTATACCGTCGTCGCTGTTCACCCAATGTGAATGCCTCCTTGTTAAGTTCATTATTCCTCTTCTCTTAACGGATGTCCACTTATTAAATTCTAACTCATTAGCACACTCACTTTTTGCAAAAGTAGAGGAAAAACATTTTTATACTCGGCGATTCAGGTCGCGGCCAGCGTAACCGTACTCGTAACGACTGAAGGAGCGCTGAGACGCGGTGACGATACCGAGTTGCACCATTGCGCCCGCCCGCTTTCCTTGTTAAGCTGGAAATACGAGGGAGGGGAAACTGATGATTACCAATTCGAAGTCGTTTTTGAACAAGCAGTATGGCGATTCTTCCAATCTGGACATCCGCATCCGGCTGCACGAAATGTATAGCACGAACTCGGCCGACTGGCATGAGTGGGTATTTGACCATATAGCATTCGGCGAGACCAGCCGCATTGTGGAGTTTGGCTGCGGCAGCGGAGCGCTCTGGGGCAAAAACAAAAGCCGAATGAACGGCGGCTGGAAGCTGCTGCTGACCGACATGTCTGAAGGAATGCTGCAAAAAGCGCAAGCAACAGTGGGCGAGGCGGATCAGGATCGCCTTACATACCGGATCGCGGATATTCAGCATACGCAGCTTGAATCTAGCGTTTACGATATAGCCATAGCCAACCATATGCTCTATCACGTGCCCGAGATCGGCAAAGCGCTTACGGAAGTGAGGCGCATTTTGAAACCGTCCGGGTCGTTTTATGCGGCTACGAACGGCCATCGCCACATGATCGAATTGTACGATCTCGTCCGCGAGTTCGATTCTTCACTCGCTTCCGCGAAGCCGGAGAACGCGATCGCATTTGGCATGGAAAACGGCGGCGCGCTTCTGCAAAGCCATTTTGGACAAGTCCGGCTGCTCCCGTTCCAATCCGATTTGCATGTGACTAGCGCCTCTGATTTGGCCGCCTATATGTTTTCCGTCGGAAGCCATCTGAGGGAAGCGATCGAGCGCGATGGGCGGCTGTCCAATTTCCTTGAATTTCTGGAAACCAAGAAGAGCGACCAAGGCTATATCCATATTACGAAGCAAACGGGACTGTTTATTTGCACTCAGCCAAAATCCGTATGACCGGCATCGTACGAAAAAAACCTCGATGGCAGGGCTGAGACTGTAGTACAATCAAGGACGGGAAAACGATTACTATGCAAATTATGGAGGTCACTGCGATGTCGGAACAAACAATCCCATCAGGCCGAGTGGACGCCCAAAAGCTTGATCCGAATATGAAACTGGAACAGCACGGGGAGCTTGGATTGCAATGGCTGTCGCCGAAGGAAGCGCCGCTGCGCTTGTCCGGATTTCCGTGGTTCAGCCAGGACGGCGTGTACCGGAGGCTGCCTATGCAGCCGAAGCATACGCTTCCTAGGGCAGTAGACCAACTGGCCAATTCGACGGCAGGCGGGCAGATCATGTTCCAGACGGACTCGCCGAAGCTGGCGATCCGCGTCAAGCTGAGCGGCAAGGCGGGGATGTATCACATGCCGGCGACCGGACAATGCGGCTTCGATATGTACCTCGGCGAGCAGGGCGACCAGCAATATTTCGCGACGGTGCGGTACGATCATTCGCAGACGGAGTATGAGTGTGTCCTGTACGATTACAAGCAGGCCGAGCTTCGCCATGTGACGCTTAATTTCCCGCTGTACCAAGGGGTGCAGGAGGTGCACGTCGGGGTTGTGCCGGGCAGTGAGGTGAAGGAGCCGCTTCCGTACCGCAGCGACAAAAAAGTCGTCATCTACGGCACGTCGATTACGCAGGGCGGCTGCGCGACCCGGCCGGGGATGGCTTATACAAACATTTTGAGCCGGCGTCTCCCGCTTGAGTTCGTCAATCTGGGCTTCTCCGGCAACGGCCGGGGCGAGCCCGAGGTGGCTCGCGTCATTAGCGAGATCGAGCGCCCGGCGCTGCTCGTGCTCGATTACGAGGCAAATGCGGTCGATGTGGAGCTGATGAAGCGGACGCTGCCGGAATTTATCCGGATTTACCGGGAGGTCCACCCTGACGTGCCGATTCTGGTGCTATCCAAAATCCAGTTCGCCCGCGAGCGCTTCGAGCCGGAGCTGCTGCAAAAAAGGCTCGACATGAAGATGGTCGAGATGGAAACGGTCGACATGTACCGCAGCCAGGGAGACGAGAACATCCATTTCTTCGACGGCACGGCGCTGCTCGGTACGGACAGCTACGACGAGTGCACCGTCGACGGCGTGCACCCGACCGACCTCGGCTTTTTACGGATGGCCGATACGCTGACTCCGGTGCTTCATGAACTGCTGCATCGCGAGCTGGCCTAACGAAAGCCGAACGATGCAGCCGGTTTGCACACGTTAAGAACTAAGCGGGTCCAGGGGATGAATGATACGACTCAGTCAGCTTTATCCGCGATGACTTTGCGGCAAAAGATCGGGCAAATGATTCATTGCGGCTTCCACGGTTATGAAGCGGGCGAGGATATCGCCCGCCTCATCCGGGAGCGCGACCGCGAAGCATTTTCCCGTCCACGGCGATACGGACGCCGATTCCCACGATTACGCACGGACGGGAGCGCATTAACGGCATGGAGCTCATGCCGTTCCGCCGCGCGATCGAAGCGATCGCCGCCGTCGAGGCGGGCCGTATCAGCGAAGCGCGCATCGATGTGTCGGCCTAATTTGCTTATTAGTGAACTTCACAGCGCTGTTTGGGACCAATCTCGGGCCGTTGAAGAAACAGCGAACCAAAAGTAACTATTACTGAACTTAAGTTTATTCATACTGAAAATTGGTTCGGCTATTAGCTGAGTTCGCTCGTCCAGCAAGAGATTGGCGCAATGAGGTTCGCTAATAGTGAACTTTGGTTCATTCATTTTTCATGATGCAAAACGAATAGCGCGGATTAACGGAGTCGGGGAAACCCGGCTCTTTTTTTGGTAATAAACGTTTAAGTTATTAAAGTTAAAACAATAAATTTAACTTTAAATATTGAAAAAAACGTAAACGAGATCTATAATTGTTCGTATATACAAACAGAGAAGGAAGCGTGCGGCATGGTCACGATTAAGATATCGCCATATCGGCGGCGTCACTTATGTAACCGTTTCCCGGGCGCTTAACGACGAGCCCGCAGTGAGCGAGCAGACGAGGCAGGCTATTTTTTTCGATGTGCCGCTTACGACGATAGGGCCTTCGATCGAGCAAATGACGAAACGCACACTTGACATATTGACAATGGAGACGACGGCGAACGGTGGCTGGATGAAGAAATACGCTGCCGATTGACGGCGAGAAGCTGGACGATTCCTTGGGAGGGGAAATAAACCTCTTCTTGTCCTGATAGAAATCGATTTCTATGTTTTGCGTTTCTTTGAGCTCCGGTTTAAAGTCGCCCGTTTTCGCGAAGGGGGTGAGCAACGATACGTTCCGTAAAGGAACGCGAAAGCGGCGGATGCAGCATATAAGGGGAAGCATGAAAAAGCGCAAGTTCACATGATGATGCCAAGGAGGCTATTCGATGAAAAGGAAGCAAAGCTGGAATGTTTTGCTGACGTTCACTCTGATCGGCGCACTACTCGCGTCCTGCTCGGGAGAGGGAACGGGCGGCGGGAGCAAAGGAGCACAGCCGCAATCGGAAGGGAAGAAGCCGGACGTCGCTTCCGAGCCTGCGGAGATCGTATTCTACTCGAACAACGGGGACCCGGTAGAAAGCTTCGATTACAAGTTCGGCAACTCGCTGCGCAAAAAATTTCCGAATTATACGATCAAGTACATTATGAAAGGTCAAGGGACGAACTTGCCGGACCTGCTTGCCGCCGGCACCCGGTTCGATATTTTTTTCCAGACGATCGGCAACTTCGAGAATTATGCGTTCGGCAGCGACATCCAGTACGATATGACCGAGCTGATCGCAACACGCGGCGTCGATTTATCGCGCTTCGAGCCGACGGTCATCGATGCGGTCAAGCAGGCGTCCGGAGGCAAGCTGTATGCTTTGCCGATTACGACGACGAACCTGGTGCTGTATTACAACAAAACGATTTTCGACAAGTTCGGCGTTGCGTACCCGAAGGACGGCATGACTTGGGACGAAGTGAACGAGCTGGCCAAAAAGCTGTCGCGCAACGACGGGGGTACCCAGTATATCGGCTATTCCCACTCTCCCAACCATTCGATCCGGATGAACCAGCTGTCGCTTGGAACCACGGATATGAAAACGGATACACCGACGATCAATACGGATGAGCGTTGGAAGAAGTTGTTCCAGACCACGTTTCTCGATCCGGTTCAAGAGCCGAGCGCCCAAGAGGCTTTGAAGAAAACGAACAAAATCCCCGATGCGAACGATTTCGTGAAAACGAAAAACGTAGCGATGTTCGGCTACATGTCCCATCTCGTGCAAACGTGGGAGGAGCAGTTCAAGGGACTCGATTGGGATTTCGTCTCGCTTCCGACCTTCAAGGAGATGCCTGGAGTAGGCTCGCAATCCTACCCGAGCTACTTCGGCATTACGAAGATGGCGAAGAACAAGGAAGCCGCCATGGAAGTGCTCAAATATATGGCGTCCGACGAATTACAAACGGAGCTTGCGCGCAAAGGTCTCATCCCGGTGCTGAAGGACCAGGCGGTTCTCCAGCAGCTCGGCAAGGAGTCTCCTTTCAAAGATAAAAACTGGAAGTCGGTGTTCCACAACAAATTCGCTCCGATTCCGGCATTGTCGCCGATCGAAGCCGAGCTCGCCGGAGTGTATACTTCATATGCAACGAAGGCCCAGATCGGCACGGTTGACCTGAACACGGCGCTTCGCCAGGCGGAGGAAGACGCGAAGAAGAAAATAGCCGAATACAAACAGCGCAAGTGAACGAATGAAGACTTTCACAATTCGAAGGAGGGCAAAGCATGACCTATCCGAAGAAAAGGCTGCCGAATCTCATCCTTATCGTCTGCTTGCTGGCGCAATCGTTGCTGCTATCGCTCGGCTGGCCGGAACGGGCCGGAGCGGAAAACCTCAATCCGAACCTGATGCAAAATCCGGGCTTCGAGCAAGCTTCAGGTAACGTTCCGGAGCATTGGCAGGCGATGGGAGGCTGGGGCGTCTCCGGCGTCGCACTTTCTTCCCAAGCTCATTCCGGTTCCCGGGCGGCATCCGTCAGCTCGGGGGCTTTGACGAATCCATGGGTGCTGCAGAAGGTGCCGGTGGAAGCGGGGAGCACGTACGAGTTCTCGACTTGGTTCAAGTCGTCGGGCGTACAAGGCAAGGGAGTCGTGCTGAAGGTCGAGTTTTACAGCAGCGAGTCCGGCGGCTCGGCCAATTGGGTATTCGAGAAATTCGGTCCGTATATTCGCGAAACGACCGGCGATTGGCAGCCGTACAAGTTCCGCCTGCAAGCTCCGGAAGGGGCGGTCGTCGCTGTCGTGTACTTGCGGCTGTGGGGGACCGGGACGGTGTTGTTCGACGATGCCGCCGTAAAGCTGGTCAATTTGACGATGTCGACAGACCAAATCGTCTACTACTCGGACGTAACGGAAGGCAAGGCGGTAATCCGCAACCGGTTCACGGACGGTGTTTATACGGGCAAAACGATCGGAATTCGAATAACGGATGCCGTCAACGGGACGGTGATCCATTCGGTGTACGGTATGGCGGCGCAGCCGGACATGACGCTGACCTTCGATCCGCGCGGCATGAGCCTGAATACGCCGTACGAGGTGGAGACGGTGCTGTCGGATTCGGATCAGACCGTCATAGATCGCGCATCGGCGCGCATTTACCGGTATAACCGACCGACGACGCTGCCGGCTGGCGGACTTATAAGGGTGGACGGCGAGCCGTTCTTCCCGGTTATTGCTTATCATGCGAATGTGGAGCAGTATCCGCTGCTGCATGAAATTGGCGTCAATACGGTCCAAGGCGTGAACGCCGGTACGACCGCCGCGATCCGCCAGGCGATGGATGCCGCCCATGCGAACGGCTTGAAAGTATTGTTCCCGCTCTACTATTACATGAACATCACCCAGGATTTAACGAAAATGGCGCAATACGTCGCGGAGTTCAAAGACCACCCAGCGCTTCTCGCCTGGATGACGATCGATGAGCCAAGCGGTAACGGCGTAACCGCGGAGCAGACGGCGGCGGCCTACGCAATCGTACGCGCGCTCGATCCGAAGCACCCGGTCTATACGGTGGAAGGCGATCGAAATGAATACGCCAACTACGGCCGCGTGCCGGATGTGCTGACTGTCGATTCGTACCCTTTGCCGAACAGGCCGATCGCGAACGTTGGCGACGACGTACGGCGGGCGGCAGAAGCGGCGAAGGCGGGAAGACCGGTATGGTCTATTCTGCAAACGTTCGCCTATCCGCCCCCGTCGGCGTGGACGTATTTGCCGACGATCGCGGAAGTGCGCAATATGGCGTATCAATCGCTGCTTGCCGGGGCGACCGGTTTGGGCTATTACGCGCTGAACGATCCGGGCTGGAGCCTTGCGGACTCGGCGCTGTGGCCGGGGCTGAAGCGGTTTGCTCCCGAGCTCGGGCTGATGGCGGACTTGTCGCGGCTGACGCCTGCCGATCACCGGAATGAGGACGGCGTGGAATGGGCGGTCTGGGACAAGGCGGGAGAGCTGTATGTCGTTGCGGTCAACAAGACCGATCAAACGAAAGCCGTTTCCGTCGCTTTACCCGAAACCGGCTACCATGCCGAGCTGCTGTACGGCGATTATCCGGCATCATACGACGATCCGACGAGGCAATTGAACGTTACGCTCGATGCCCGGCAAACGTCGGTGTACAAACTTACGCCTTACAGGACAATGGCCGATCAGACCTTTTCGCTGCTCGGGCAAGCGGAGGGGCTGTCCTCGCACCCGCATTGGCGGAATAAAGTTTCGCGGCTGGCCGAGGATATGGAGACGATAGCGGAACAACTGGCCGGGACGGCGTCCGATCTGAACGACATAGCGGCAGATGCGGCTAAAGCGGTCAAAACGATGGAGCAGCTGAAATCGTGGATAGAAGGGCAATCCGATCCCGGGCTCGGCGGTAATCGGGACGCAATGACCAGCTTACTGAATCAAGCGATCGGGAAGATGTCGCCCCTTGCGGCTGCACAAGTCGGGCTGCGGCTCGATATCGTTCCGGAAGAGGCGATCGGCGGCAATGAGGCCAAGGTGATCGTTCGGGCGGTCAACAGGGGGCAAACGGACGTAAACGATGTTGCGTGGACAATCCGGTTCCCTGAGTCATTCCAGCTTCCTTCTGCTTCCGGGGCGATCGGTACGCTTCAGAGCGGTCAAACTTACGAGAAGGAGCTGACGTTCGCGGTGCCGCCGGGGGTAAGTCAAGCGGTTTATAACGCTAAGGGAGAGGTTTCTTTTCAATACCGGGGCGTGCGGCTGCATATCGGTGCCGCGAAAGGATTCGGCACGTCGCCGCTGCTCGAAACGGCACTCGTGCCGGCTGACGTAACGGTGACCGGACCCGGAAATGTACCGTTCAGCGTGCGTCTTGCGAACCGGTCGGGCAGTGCCGTGACGGCCGAACTGCGCGCAGATGTGCCGGCGGAAATCGGATTAAGCCTGCCTGCCGCCGTCCAGCTTCAGGCCGACGGGTCCGTTACCGTACAAGGCTCCGTATACTTGAAATCGGCCAATACGGCGGATGGCGCCTATACGGTGGCCATACAGTCGAGCGTGGGCGGACACTTGTTCAATACGCGGCCGTTGACCGTAAACGTCAAACGAAACATGGTGAACAATCCGGGCTTCGAGACCTCTGCGGCGAACGGCAGCTCGCCTGCCGGCTGGAGTATGGGCAAAGGCTACTGGGACGATGCCTCCGCTCATGGGGGAGCCCGTTCGGTTAAGCTGGTTCCGGATACGGCGAATGCCAACAATTTCATCGCCTCGTCCGCGATTCCCCTCGTTGCGGGCAAAAGCTACAAATTGTCGGGATGGCTGAAGCATGAAGCTTCAGCAGGACAAATATCGTTCGGGGTGCGGTATGTGAACGCCGCGGGGGCTACGATCTCGTATCAGCTTCCGGTTGTTCCGGCAAGCGCGGACTGGACTTACCGCGAAGTGCCGCTTGCGATCCCGGCCGGGACGGCGCAAGTTTACGTCAATTTCCGGATGAATCAGTCCGCGAGCGGGCCGGCGTGGCTTGACGACGTGTCGCTGGTGGAAAGCCTGACTCCTTAGGCGCAATATTTCGAGTCAAAAAGAGAATGGAATAGTCCAAAAGAGGTTGGGGAAATGTGCGTAAAGCGTAGCGCATTCCCCAACCTCTTGCCTTCATCGCTACCTCTTTTTGCGCCTTTCTCAACAATCTCAAGAGCCGGTTTCCGGCTCTTTTCGTTTTTCCTGGGGTTCTGTGACGTTGAATTTTAAATTGTAATCGATTTCTAATAAAAGGATATGGTAGAATCGGGATGGAAACAACGCTAACCGAAACAACAACCTGGGAACTTACTCGGATCAATCATTCCAAGGAGGCCGCGAACGATGGCGGAGCAAACGACTCAATCGAATCGGGTGGACGCGCAGAAGCTGGACCCGAATATGAAGCTGGAGCAGACGGGAGAATTGGGATTGAAATGGCTGTCGCCGAAGGAGCGGCCTTTCCGCTTGTCCGGCTTCCCGTGGTTTCATCAGGACGGAGTGTACCGGAGAATGCCCGTACAGCCCAAGCACGAGCTGCCGCCGGCGGTGAACCAGCTGGCCAATTCGACGGCGGGCGGACAGATCGCGTTCCGGACGGATTCGCCCCGTCTTGCCATTCGCGTGGAGCTAACGGGCAAAGCGAACATGTATCATATGCCCGCAACCGGGCAATGCGGCTTCGACATTTATTTGGGGGAGCCCGGCGACCAGCAATATTTCGGCACGACGCGCTACGACCATACGCAATTGTCCTATGAAGTCGTTCTATACGAGTTTCCGAATACGGAGCTGCGGCATGTTACGCTCAACTTTCCTCTGTATCAAGGCGTAAAGGAAGTATCGATCGGGATCGCTGCAGGCTCGCGGATCGAGGAGCCGCTTCCGTACCGCACTGGCAAGAAAGTGATCGTGTACGGGACGTCGATAACGCAAGGGGGCTGCGCGACCCGGCCGGGGATGGCTTATACGAACATTTTGAGCCGCCGTATTCCGCTAGAATTCGTGAATCTCGGCTTCTCCGGAAACGGCAGGGGAGAACCCGAAGTTGCGCGCGTGCTGACCGAGATCGAAGATCCCGCTCTGCTCGTGCTCGATTACGAGGCCAATGCCGTCGGTGTGGAGCTTATGAAACGGACGCTGCCCGAATTTATCCGGATTTACCGCGAGGCGCATCCCGGGGTGCCGATCCTGGTCGTCTCCAAAATCCAATATGCCCGCGAACGGTTCGAGCCGGCGCTGCTGCGGTTGCGGCTCGATATGAAGAAGGTGGAGATGGACACGGTAGAGATGTACCGCAGCCAAGGTGACGCGAACATCCATTTCTTCGACGGCACCGCACTGCTCGGGACGGACAGCTACAATGAATGCACGGTCGACGGGGTGCATCCGACCGACCTCGGCTTTTTGCGGATGGCCGATACGCTGACTCCGGTGCTTCAGGAACTGCTGCATCGTGAGTTGACATAAGGAATATGCAAGCGGGCTGCCGGAACATAAGGCTGCCCACGTCCGGTTCGGCGCCTCTGCAGAGCGGCGCGGATCAAGGTCGTGTCACGACTTCGGTTGTGGCACGACTTTTTTATTTTATGTACAATACGAACGAAAACAGGTTCGTTTTTTACCCGAACCGGTTCTTTCTGTTTCTTCCGGTCTGGCCCGCATCGCCCTATACTGAAATCGGAGTGAGGTAAGATGAGCGCAGAAAGCTTTTTGTGGGATGTCGATGTGAATGTGTACTGGGCAGGGCTGCAATATTTGCCGGACACTTGGTCGTTCCGGGACAAAAAAAATCCGCATATCCGGCTCTGGGTTGTACAAAAAGGCGAGGTTGCGGCGAACATCCAGGGCAAGCCCTATACGGTGAAGAAAGGGGAGGCTGTGTTATTTCCGGCGGCGGAAAGCGTCCACTTCCGCAGCGTCGCTTCCGGCGAGCTTCATCTGCTGAGCGTGCTGTTCACCCTTCAGAGCAGAACCGGATACCGGTACCGGAGCTTGCCGGGGGTGCCGACGATGCTGTCCAATCTCGACATGCGCTTTATGGAAACCCATATGATGGAGGTTGTCGAGGAAATCGAACAGCGGCGGATCGGGTACAAGATGGGGGCCAATTCCATTTTGCAATCCCTGCTCGTCCATATTCTGCGCGCCGGCAATTACAAGGAACCGCAGCAGGCCGATGCGTGGATCGATGTCGATCACAAGGCGTACCTGCTCGGACTTGCGGTGAAAATGCTGCAGGACAATCCGGCCCGGTTCCCGACTGTGAAGCAGCTCGCCGACATGGTGTCGGTCAGCGAAGTCCATCTGCGAAGACTGTTCCACAAATATTACAGGATGTCGCCGAGCCGGTTCGTGCGCCATTTGAAAGTTCAGGAAAGCAAGCATATGCTCCGGGATACGTCGGTGTCGATTTCCGAAATCGCTTACAGTCTCGGCTTCGAGAGCCCGAATTACTTCAGCAAGGTGTTTCAGCAGGAGAACGGGTGCAGTCCTTCCGATTTCCGGCAGCTGCTGAGAAACCGAGACTGAACCGGTACCGACGCAATGCCCGGAGCAACCAGCATACCGGAGCTTTTGGCACCGAACAGAAAAGAGAGGAATCGGATGAGAACGAGAGAGGAACGATACGACCTGGTCGTTTGCGGAGGGGGACTCGCCGGCTTTTGCGCGGCGGTCGCCGCTGCGAGACATGGTGCAAAAACATGCCTGGTGCAAGACCGCCCGGTACTCGGGGGCAACAGCTCCTCGGAAATACGGGTGAGCCCGCAAGGAGCGGCGAACTTTCACGCCTATGCGAGGGAAACCGGGATCATTTCCGAGCTGCTGATCGAGGAGCGGGCGTCCAACCATGAACATCAATGGACGAACAGCGTATGGGATCTGATTTTGTACGATATGGCGATGCGTACGGACGGACTTACGGTGCATTTGAATACGTCGATCGCGTCTGTGGACGTGGCGGAGGGTCGAACGATTCGTTCGGTGACGGGGCGGGTTGCCGCCAGCGAGACGGAGCTGACGCTGCACGCGGACTTGTTCATCGACTGTACCGGAGACGGGATCGTGGCCGAGCTGGCCGGCTGCGAATGGCGAATGGGCAGCGAAGGAAGAGACGAATTCATGGAGCCGCACGCTCCTGCGCTGCCGAGCGCCGACGTGATGGGAAGCTCGATTTATTTCCGCGCGGTCGATACGGGACGTCCGGCTCCGTTCAAGCGGCCGGAATGGGCTCATTCGTACGAGGACGCTTCGTTTTTTTACGAGAAAGGGCGCATTCCGGAGCCGGGCGGCGGTTACTGGTGGCTCGAGCTGGGGGTGCCTTGGCATACGATCTACGACGGGGAAACGATCCGTCATGAGTTGACCCGGCATCTGCTCGGCGTATGGGATTTCGTCAAAAACAAAGATCCGCGCCTGAAGCTGAAGGCGGCGAATTACGCGATAGATTGGATCGGCCAAGTGCCGGGGAAACGGGAGAGCCGCCGCATTATGGGCGAATATATCGTGACCGAGCACGACTTGACGAACGTTACCGCCTTCGCGGACGAGGTTGTCTTTGGCGGATGGTTTATCGATCTGCACAGTCCCGGCGGACTGCTGGCCGATGTCAGCGAGCCTACCGCCGTTGCGGGACACGAGCATTCCGTCCATATGAACAAAAGCTTTGTCGGGCCGTTCGGCTTGCCGCTGCGCGCCTTCATGGCTAGGGATGCAAGCAATCTGCTGATGGCCGGGCGAAATATTAGCGTCACGCATGTGGCGCTCGGCTCGGTGCGGGTGATGGGGACGACGGCGCTGATGGGGCAGGCCGTCGGCACGGCGGCTGCCGTAAGCCTGAAGCGCGGAGAGCCGGTCAAGCGGCTTACCGCCGAGGCGATTGCCGAGGTGCAGCAGACGCTGCTGCGGGACGGCTGCTTTCTGCCCGGCCGCCGGAACGAGGACCCGTCCGATCTGGCCCGGAGTGCGAGCGTTAGCGCCAGCAGCGAAGCGGTGATGTCCGCGATGCTGCCGGCAGACGCCGGGGAAACGCATGACGGGGCAAGCGGCCGGGACGTTTTGCGCGAGCGGCGGGGCCAGTGGATTGCGGTAGACGGGGGCGAGCTGGAGAAGCTGTCCGTTTGCGTCAGCAACCTAAGCGACCGGGAGCAGACGCTGCAAGTTTGCCTGACACCGGTCGAGCACATCTGGGAATACCGCGTTCGGCCGCAAAACCCCGCTGCGGAGGCTTGTCTGACCGTGCCGCCCGGTGAACGGCAGTGGATCGAGTGGCCGGTTCGGCTGCCCGCAGGCTGGATGGCGGAAGGTTACGCCCGCCTCGATGCCGCGGCGAACCCGAACCTCGTCTGGCACCGGGCGAAGCGGCCGGAGCCAGGACTCGTTTCCGCCACAGAGCGGGGAGGCGGCCGCATGCGCCGGTTCGAGGAAGGCGTCGCGATGTCGCTGCGGATCGAGCCGGGCCAGCGCTGTTACCGGGCGGAGCAGGTTATAAGCGGCGTCACCCGGCCTCACCGCTCAACGAATCTGTGGCGTTCCGATCCCGAGGCGGGCTTGCCGGGATGGGTGGAGCTGCGCTGGCCGGAGCCGGCAACGCTTCAGATTATCGAGCTGACGTTCCCCGGCCATCTGCTGCGCGATTTCCGCTTTTATCCGGCCGCGTACAAAGCTCCGGAATGTCCGCGGGATTATGCGGTTTGGGCTTGGCAGGATGGCGTATGGCGCGAGCTGCTGCAAGTCGAGGGCAATTACCAGCGTCACCGCAGGCATAAGCTGGCGGCGAAGGTGCGAACGGATCGGCTGAAGATCGTTATAACGGCGACAAACGGATCGCCATCGGCCGAACTGTACGAGATCCGTTGTTATGAAAGCTGATGGGGGCAAAGCCGGCGGGACAAAAAAACAATCGAGGGAGGAAGTCGACAATGCGTATTCGGAAAAGGACAATGTCAATAGGGCTCGCTGCGCTGCTCGCGATAACGGCGGGCTGCGGCTCCGCCAAGCCTGAGAACGGCGCGGGCGAAACGAAAGCGGCGGACGAGAAGCCGCCGGCCGTCAGCACCGAGCCGGTGACGCTCACCTTTTACAACCTGGCCGGGATTGGAGATTTGACATTCGAAACGCTGATCGAAGCGCCGATCAAAAAGAAGTATCCGTATATTACGCTGAAGCATATCAAAAACGGAAAGGGGACGTCGCTCGCCGACCTGCTCGCGGCGGGCACGCCGCCGGATCTGATCCATACGACGACGACTCAAGTGCAGGCAGTTGTGGACGTTGGGCTTCAATACGATATGACGGAGCTGATCAAGCGGCACAAGTTCGAACTCGGCATTTTCCAGGACGGCGTTATGGATTCGGTCCGCAAGCTGTCGCCGAAAGGCGAAATTTACGGGCTCCCGGCCAATAACAACACGGCCGCGCTTTATTACAACAAAGATATATTCGATCAGCTCGGCGTTCCTTATCCGAAGGACGGCATGAGCTGGGACGAAGCGCTTGAAGTAGCCAAAAAAGTAACGCGAGTGCACAACGGAACGCAGTACCGGGGGATGCAGATGAGCCATTCGTTCCTGCTCGACGCCAATCCGCTGTCGCTGAATATACTCGACCCGTCGACCCATATGCCGCTGCAGCAGGCGGACAAGTGGAAGTCGCTGTTCGAAAATTGGAAACGGTTTTACGATATTCCCGGCAATGCGCTGACCGAGCAAACGTACGGGAGCGGTCAAAACGATTTTATGAAAAATCGGACGGTAGCGATGTATGTGGCGAACAATCTGGTCATCGCGATCGAACAGGCGAATGACCCGGGCTTCAACTGGGATATGGTCAGCATGCCTTTCTTCAAGGAGGCGCCGGCGACGGCAACGCAGATGATCGCTCCGCTGTTCATGATCTCGCCGACCGTCAAAAACAAGGACGTTGCCTTCCAGGTCGTGGCGGAAATGTTCGCGGATCAAGTGCAGAAGGAAAGCGCTTTAACCGGACGGCCGTCGCTGATGAAAAACGATGCGATCAAAATGGACATCGGCAAAGATTTGCCGCCCCTGAAAGGAAAAAACGCGAAGGCGTTCTACGTGAGCAAGCTCGCTCCGATTCCATCCTTCTCCAAATATGAATCGAAGGCGAGGCCGATTCTGAACAAAGCATATCAGCAGTATGTGCTCGGCCAAAAGGACGTCAATACGGCGCTGCGCGAAGCGACCGAGGAAATCAAGGCTGCCATCGAGGCGGAGATTCAAAGCAAAAAGTAATAATGAAAACCAAGACGCCTCCTGAACCGCTTGCGAGCGGGCCGGAGGCGTCTTTTGGCATCGCGGTAAAGGTAGGGCTCTGTCCGGCGCGACTCCAGGCGCTAGTACAACCCTCCCGTAGCCCGCGCCGGGCCGCTTCAGGGGAGCAGATTCCAGCGGTTCTCGTGCTTCGCCAGCAGTGGATGGGGATGGAACGCCCCCGCCGCTTCGGAGTGGACAATGACAAGCCGCAGCTTGCGAATCCATTCCTCGAAACCGTGATAGGAGGCGAACCGGTTCGCGTATTCCCCGGACAAGCCGACGAAGTAAGGAGCTGCGTAACGCTCGCCCATATAGCGCAGCGCCGTATCCATAGGCGTGTACTTTTTGCGCTTTTGCTCCCAGACATCGACGCTGGCCGGAACGGATACGTTCAGCCCTTCGAGCGTTTCGCGCAGCGATGATTCACGTTTGTACAGCGGCTCCGGGTAACGGACGCCCATCCGCTTCAGCGTCTCCTCGTGCGGAACGTACAGCGCGATGCGGGAGATGAAGCGCCGCTCCGCCCAGGAGGCGAGCTGCTCCAGCCCGCTTAGGCCGAGCCCGTCGTCCGCAGGATGCCCCTCTTCTTCGGAAATGGCGAAGCTGTCGTAAACGAAAAGAGTGCCTTTGGCCGTTTCCTCCGGCGGTTCATAGCCGTAAGGCACATGGGTATGGTTGCGATTCATGTCTGGTTCCTCCTGTTCCAACACTTCCGTGTCCCTGTGATTTCTTGCTCGTTCACAACAGCAGGAAGTTATTTCTATCATAGTATGGTTTCGAATTGATTTCATCAATCGTAACTCAACCAAAACGCGAGCCGCCGCGTCCAATTGATGAAGAAAACGCTGTTCAGTTGAAGCGATGGGGGCGGTTTTGTGAGGCGATTGCAGTTCGGCATGTGGCACGAGCTGAACGAGGAGCGATGGGAGAAGTACGGCATGGGGGCTTTGAACGGACTGGAAATTAGTCAGTTTTCCGGCAAGGCCCAGTTGGAGAAGCTGCAATCGTTTTGCGCGGCGCGGGGTTTGAAGTACGGCGTTCATGGCCCGATACTCGGCAGCCGCGGGTACAAGCTGCCCCGGCTCAATTCGCCGGATCCGGCTGAATGGCGCGAGGCAATGCGGCAGGTAGAGGAAGAGACGGAGCTTGCTTCCCGGTACGGTGCCGACTACCTTTTGTATCATTACCCGTTCTTCCCGATTTTCGAGCCGCCGATTCGCAAGCTGTATGCGAAAATGCCGGATTCGTCCAGCCGGTACGGGTATGGCGCCCTGACGCGCTCCGCCTTCCGCGACATATCCGAGCGTCTGTTCCACGAGCTGGGACAGCTGCAGCACCGGTACAAGCAGCGCATTTTGCTTGAGCACGATTTTTTCGGCGATTATGAGGATGTGTTCATTGAAATGTTCCTGCGGCATCCGGACATTCGGCTGGTCGTTGATACGGCGAGAGTGGACCTGACGCACAGAGCTTTTCATGGCTTCGATCCGTATGTTTGGCTGGACCGGCTTGCGCCGAGCGTGTATTTGGTCCATTACAGCAACTTGCGCTACGAGGGCGATACGTTTACGCATCACCTTCCGGTACGGGAAGCCCATGACGAGGACGAAAGCTGCGGGGACGCTTACCGCTACCTGCAATACCTTGCGCAGCGCAATTCGGAGTTTCATGTGACGTTCGAGCATAATCCGGATCTTGTCGAGCTTCGTGAGCTGGAGACCATATACCGGAGGGCGGCGGACGCTTGCGGCATGGCGATGAATCCGTAGGCCGCCGAGTGGAGAAGCGGAGGGGCTCGGGGCGGACGGTTCGGCATCACGCGTCCGCGAATTGCCGATACCCGACCCAGCTTTATTCGGGAACGGCTCAATATAACAATTTTTTCTCTTACTTCGGGGCCGGATTCGGGGTATGATAGGTTGCCTATGCCCATAATCGAAGGAGGAATGTCCGTGGAGTTGTATCATTTCAGCGAAGAGCCGAATATCGAGGTATTCCGGCCGAGACCCGCGCCTGCGTTTCCGCATCTGCCGCCGGTTGTGTTCGCACTCGACCGGGAGCGCAGCCCGCATTACTTTTTTCCCCGCGATTGCCCGAGGGTGATCTACTGGAAAGCCGACTGGACGACCGAAGAGGATGCCAAGGCGTTTCTGGCGAATACGGTCGCGGAGAAGGTGGTTGTCGTCGAAAGCGGCTGGCTGGACCGGATACGCGAAACGAAGCTGTACATGTACACGTTCGCGGGCGATTCGTTCGAGATGATGGACGGCTCCGCCGGCTACTACGTTTCGCGGGAAACGGTCGTTCCGGTAAAGGTCGAGCTGGTCGGCGACCTGCTGGGCAAGCTGCTGGCGGCGAAGCTCGATGTCCGGTTTACTTCATCCTTGCACCCGATCCGGGAAAGCGTCATTGCCTCCACGATCGACTTCTCGATCATCCGTTTTCGCAACGCGGCGAAGGCTTGACTAACGCGACGGACCGGCTTTGCGGGTGCAGATGCAGGAAGCGGCGCTGTACCCGTTCCGGCTAGGCGTTCAGAACCGGGGGCTGTCCGGTAAACACTTGCGTTTTCGAGCCCACCCGACCGGCGATCCAGCCGTCCGGCCACCGCCGTATGTAGGGGGCACCCGAATTTGCCGCCTTCGTTTCGCGGTAGATGGCGTAAAAATCCGGATACGTGATCCGGTCGAACAAATACGCCGACACTTTACTTCCCGGTCTCCGGTGATTGTTCAAATGCCGGATGATGACATCCTCCGCTTCGATGCCGATGCCGTGGCCGAACAGCCGGTCCCCCGTCAGCTTCACTACATTTTCCCCTTGCCACTGCGGCGTTCTCGGATCGTAGTCCGGATTGCTGTAATACAGCACGTCTCCGGCAAACGATTCGTGGTTATTGTCCTGCGTCACGAGCGGCATGTCGGAATCATGCTCCCACGAATACAGCTGCAAATTGCCGAACAGCCGGTTAAACGCCGTTTCGCCGATCGTATCCAGCACCGCCTTGTACAAAACGATCACGATGGCGGTTGCGCATTCGAAGCCGTAGGCGTCTCCGTTCTCGTATATATCCCGGATCGCATCGGCCGGGAGCACGTTCGGATGGAGCAAAAAGCCGCCGTTGTCCAGCCGCTTCCAGTAGTTGCGGTTGGCGCGGGATTTGCTGAACGTGGCGAAGCCGGCATGGCTCCTCTCCAGAGCGATCGCGGCTTTGACGATATTCGCGCGCAAACGCAGTTCGAACCGCAGCGCCTCTGCCGATTCGAAGTGAAACGGCGTGGGGCTATTCGTCTTTTGCTCGTAGATGTCTCGTTCGACGGCGGTTAAGCCGGCCGGATCGATTCCGCCGCTTCCATCAGCCAGTATGATCATGACGGGCCTCCTTCGTCTTTGCCTCCGGAGGAGCCTTTGACGGCATGGCCGTATTTGACGACCGGCCACTTTTCCTTGCGGAGCGCGTCCAGCAGTTGTTCGCTGGCGTTCAGGTTGTCGCGGACGAGTTCGCGGGGCGTGAGCGCCATCCACTGGTTCAGCGACACGTCGGCGAACCGGTCGCTTTGGAACATTTCCAGAAACCACAAGCTTTCGTCGCCGGTGTTCTGCACGTAATGGCCGAAGGCGAACGGCACATAGCCGACATCGCCGGCGCGGACGTCGAATGTGCGGGCCGAGCCCTCCGCGGCGAATACGGTCATGCGTCCTTTGCCGGTCAAATAATATTGCCATTCGTCGTTGTTCGGATGCCAGTGCAGCTCCCGCATGGCGCCCGGCTTGATTTCCACAAGCGCGGCCGCAATCCGCTTCGATATCGGGAAGTTGGACGAGTCGACGATTCTGACGGAGCCGCCCGGTGTAATAATCGGTTCCTGGGCGAGCAGCCGATGGGTGAAGCTTTTCGGAACGGTGCCGTAAAGGTCGGTTACCTGCTGCGTTTCGATCGGACCGGGCACCTCGGATTGAAAAATGTAAACCTGCTCTGTCGGAATACCAGCAAACGCGCTCTCCGGTACGCCGAAGTTGGCCGCCAGCACGTCCTTCGGCGTATGGGCGAACCAGTCGGAGATGGAGAACGTGTCGATATCGGAGAAGCTGCCGTCGTCGAAGACGAGCAGAAACTCGCAGCCTTCCTCAAGCCCCTGAATCGAATGCGGAATGCCAGGCGGAAAATACCACAGATCGCCCGGGCCGACATCGGCGATCATATTCCGCCCGTCCTGATCGACCGCCGTAATGCGCGCCCGTCCGAGCAGCATGTAAGACCACTCGGCTTGCTTATGCCAATGCAGTTCCCGTACGCCTCCAGCAGTCAGGCGCATGTTGACGCCCGCCAGCGTAGTTGCGATCGGCAGCTCCCGCACCGTCACCTCCCGCGACCAGCCTCCTTGATTAAGCTGCATATGCGTGTCCGAGAACGAAAATCTCATGTTCGGAATTGTCCCCGCGTCGGTGACGGGCGGAACGAGCATATCGGGATTTTGCACATCCCTGAGCACGTCGCGCGGCCCGGGATCGGTTGCGCCGGCTCCGTCGGCGCGTATCGGCTGGGGAAGGGGGGCGCCCGTTTTTTTGCGTAAACGATCGTCCATTCTGGCATGCTCCTTTCAGATCGGACAAGCTCATCTCTGATGCTGCACTTTAAGTATGTATGAGCCATCGCAAGTCCGGTATGTCTGGTTTGGCCCCTTCTGAGACGATTCGAACGTACGTTCTTGATAAAGGCGATTATTTGTAGTAGGATTAAAAGGTAAAAATATACAGTATATGCAGGCCGCAAACGGCTGAAGGAGGCAGAGAACATGTCGAACGGTTATACGCCGCATCGTTATCGCACGGTTACGCCTTATTTCAAGGTGGAGGGGGCGGCCGCCTGGATCGAGTTCGTCAGGAACGTTTTTGGCGCCGAAGAGCTGCAGCGCTCGCAGCGGGAGGACGGCTCGATCCAGCACGCCGAGCTGCTGATCGGCGATACGCTCGTCGAAGTGTCGGACGGCAGCGAGAGATTCCCGGCCATGCCGTCCACGATGCATATTTTCGTCGCCGATACGGACGACATCTATCGCCGCGCGCTGGAGCACGGGGCGGTCTCGCTGTATGAGCCTGCGGATATGCCGTACGGGGAGCGGAGCGGTGGCGTTCGGGACCCGTTCGGCAACCATTGGTACATCGCCACATTCTGGGGCGGCGAAGGGAAAGGATACCATTAGCAGCGAGGAAGGCACAGCTTTGAAATGAGGGAGCGAGCGTTTGGAGAAACGGCAAACCGGCCTTCCCGGTGAACGTTTGGAGCGTTACACAGGGAGGCCGGTTTGCGTACAGGTTATGAGTCGCGGCTCAGTTTCAGCAGCAGCACCGAATGGGAGGGCAGAAACAAGCGAATCTCGTGTTCCCGGGAGCGAATCGTACGCTTATAGGCGGGCTGCATGCTGATCTGGTCGTCCAGAACAAACAGCTCGCAGATGAAGTCTTGCGAATCGTCGATCCCTTCTACCCGTATCGTGTAGTGGCGGGATGGGCCGTTTACGTTGCTGATTAGAGCGGCGGCCTCTCCGTTGTCGTTTGTTCCGGAGCAGCCATAGATGCCGGGGAGCGAACCGTCGATTGACGTCTCCTTGCGTTTGGGGTGCTCGCACAACTGCTCAAACGCCTCGACCGCGTATAAGCTTTCTTGGGTACGCCGTAATAGTCGAACAATCCGCAGAACAGCGCGGTTGGCTGGCCGTCGTAGTAGTTGGCCGCGTCGATCGGCAAGTCCTGCATCTGCATGAGGGCGGCCGCCACGAAGGATGCACCGATGTGGTTTTTCATCCGTTCGAACACGCCTCTGCGGACGAACTCGTTTTCCGGCAGCCAGATCGTTTTGAAGTCGCCGTCGAAATAGTTCCATTCGTTCAGATGGCTCTCCGCTCGGCTAAAGCCGTACCGGTCCAGCTCCTCCCGGGCGTATCGCGATTCGGTTGCGAAACGGTTTAAGTCCGAGCCGTAAATATGCCAGGAGAAAAAGTCCAGCGGCGCTTCGTGATCCCGGCAATAGGCGAGAAAGCCGTCCATAAACGATTTGACTTTCACGGAAGTGGCCCCGTAGCCGCCGACCTTGAGGCTCGGATCGAACTCTTTAATCGCCTTCGCCGCGGTCCCGTACAGCTTGTAAAATTGCTCCCACGTACCGCCCCACATCAAATTCGTTTTACCGACCGGTTTATCCGGCTCGTTCCAAATTTCCCAATATTCGATTTGGTAGCGGAATCCGTTCGCCCAGCCGTGGTTGTAGTGGCGAATGATGCCGATGCAAATTTGCGCCCATTTGGCGAAATCCGCAGGCGGATCCACGTAATATTTTTGTTTCGTATGCTCGATGCTGACGCCGAGCCGGTAGACGATTTTGGCTCCGGTTTCCAGCACTGTACGGATGTATTCGTCCGTACGCGAGAAGTCGTAGCTTGCCGGATCGGCCGGGTCCCGGCTGAAATCGGGGAAGATCGTGTAAATGTCCACCTCGCGGGCGTTCGGCCAGTTCGGATCGTGCAGCCGGACGAGCGGAATACCGGCTTTTTTGTAGTAATGGGTTACGTCCAGCAGCGAGCCATAGCAGACGGGCCCGTTGTTGACCCCGTGCAAGCGCCTGATTCGTCCGTTTTCGCGGCCCAGATGAATGTGAATGTCCGTCATTAGAGTCCTCCTCCCGATTATTTCGCCGCAGTCGAACCGATAACCGCCTGAATGTCGTTGTTCGCCTTTTCTTCCGCTTCCCGCAGCGCGGTGTTCAGATCCGCTTTCCCCAAGATGACATTTCGGTAGGCCGTGACGAGCGGAACTACGATTTTCGTATTGTATTTCGTGTACAGGGTAGGGTCCGCATACGTTTGCGGGATGAGCGCTTTCGAGTTTTTGCCTTTCAAGTCAGAGGTTTCCGAGCCGAAGGCGGCGCGGATCGCCTCGTTTTTCAAGACGGTCGGGTTGCCCAGCTTGCTTCGCGACATTTGCACTTCGTCGGATAAAATATCGGTCATGGCCAAAAAGGCCTCGTCTCTGTGTTTGCTTGTCGCCGATAGCGCGTAGTAGACGATATCCGGGGCCGAGCCTACTCCCGGCTTTTCCTTGAGTACGGGGAATGTGGCGGCATCCCAATTGATATTCAAGTTTTGATGGGCTTTCGGAAAGTCCGAGTTCATCGTAACGAGCATCGCCAGCGTCTGCTCCTTGAAGAACATGTCCGCCTGCTTCGCGTCGGCCATATTGTCCGCCGTCGGATCGTAGCCGGGAATTTGGAACATCGGGATCAGCTTCGACAAGTACCCCTTCCATTGATCGTTATTGATCGTCGCTTTGAAGGTGTCTTTCTGAATCATATTGTACGAATACTGGTTGAGCAGCATCGTATTGCCGAGCGGGCGAATGCCGAATCCGCGGTATTGCACGCCGCTTTCGTTTCGGGTCAGCTTCCTGGAGGTCTCGAGCGCATCGTCCCATGTCCATCCGTCCTTCGGGTAAGGAACCCCGAACTTGTCGAACAAATCTTTGTTGTACAGCAAGCCGAGCGAGTTTACTTTGAACGGCAGGCCCGGGAGCTTTCCGTCGCCGATGCTGCGAAGTACGTTTAGAGCAGCAGGCTCGAGCCTGCCCAGGTCAAACTTGTGCTTCGCGACCAGATCGGTAATGTCGCTGTCAAGCTTCAAGTCCTTGATCGTCATCATGCTCGAATTGATCGCAATAAACACGTCGACATCCATCTTCGTGGCGACGATATCTTCCGGCGTCGTCCCTTTCGTATTTTGAACGAATTTGAATGTAAAGTTCGGATACTTTTTCTGGATCAGTCTGCCGTGCTCCCGCATAAATTCCTCGTAATTCGAATCGGCGTACATGTAATAAAACGTCAGCTCTACCGGCTCCTTCGCTGCCGCCGGCGGATTCGAGGCCCCTGCATCTCCGGTTTTGGCGTCGACTCCCTGGGCTCCCTGTCCGCTGCATGCCGCGGTCAAGGCTGTCATGAGGAAGAGGCTTGCAATTTTCCAGTTGCGAGACATGTTCTGATTCCTCCAAGTAGTAGTTTCGTTCATAGCCGTACATAGGCTAGTATAGAAACCATATGTAATATTGTCTACAATATTACAATTAAAGATTTTGTAAATCCTCCTCTTCTTGAAGGCATCGTCTGGACAAGAACGGGAAACTGTCACGGGATACGTCCGTTTTATATGGGATTTTGTCCGGTGAAAGCGGTGGCGACTCATTTGAGCCGCTGGGCGGCATGAAGGGACTCGGTATGGCGATGGGGATGTGCAGGAAATGGCCGGGAGGTGTTGCAAAAGGGACTGCGATTGGCGAAACATGCGAGACTGCGGGAGCCCGCAGTCTATTTCGCTGACACGGCAGGTTAGTAACGTTCGCGGGCTTAAAGGAGTGTGGTTTTCCTTTGATTTTTCGTTTTTTTGATCGGGGCAATTAATTCGCCCGGCGTAATCCCCCAGTACGTGCGGAATACCCGGATAAAGTGACTGGGGTCCTTATAGCCGAGCGCCGCCGAAACCTCGATAATCCGTTCGCCCTCAAGCAGCAGCCGTTTGGCCCGCTGCATTTTTTTCTCCAATACATACGCGGAGAAGGGCATCCCCAGCTCTTTTCGGAACGTGCGGCTGAGGTGGGACGAGTTCACATGCAATAACTCCGCAACGGTCTGAAGCGGAATATCGTGGGCCGGCGATTGTTCGATAAGCGCCGTTACTTGCCGGATCAGCGGATTTTTCGCCGGCGCGGGTCCAACGCGGAACTGATCGGCGAACTTTTGCAAGACACGGCGCAGCAGAGACAAGGTTCCCTCGCTGAGCGTCAGCAAAGGCAAATGGATCAGCTCGTTATAATCGTCTCCGGCTACGTCCTTCATTCTCCAGCCGTTTCGTTCGGCGATTCGGATCAACGTTCCGCTTACATAAAGCAAATACTCCTTCACTTCGTTCGTGTTCCACCCGAGTTCCAGACGATTTTGCCAAATCGAATCAAGCGAATCGTGCAGTCGGCTCAGGTCCCCCGATACAAGACCGACTTCCAGCTCCCGCTCCCACACGCTCCATATGGATTTGGAATCCGCCGCGCGGCTGCCTGCCACTTTCCCGTCCGCCGTAAAGCTCCTGCGTTCGGTTGCATCGAACAATACGTCGATCCGGAGAGGAGCCTGCTTCGATTCGTCTTCCTGCGCGAATAGATGGACTTGCCGCAGCTCCGGGTCGAAATACCAGCCTCCCGGGACATGCTCCCCGTCCGGCCTAAGATTCCATTCTTTGAGCGGTTGTCCGTTGACCGAGAGCTTGTACGGCTTCCCCTCCAGGTGAACGTACAACCGGTAGCCGCGATTTTGCGGCATGCCTTCGAAGCGGCCCGATCTCGGCTCGATTTGCACCGTAAAGCTTTCCTCCCCAGCGTGAATGCTCAGCTTCGTCTCGGACAGCTCCCCCTCCAGGTAGCGGTAGGTAATCCCGTCATCCTCATAAAGCGTAAATTCCCCCGAAGCGCAAGGGTATAGATGCACGCCAATGTTATCCGGCAAGACGGTCCCGACGCACTCGACTTCCGGCCATACGGGTATAATCGCGCCGGCTCTCACGAATAAAGGGCCTCCGGCTTGTTTCGGAACGGTGTAGCGGAGCTCCTTGGGCCCGGTATGCCGCTCGCTCGTCCAGTAATCGATCCAGGTTCCCGCCGGTAAATATACCGTTTCGCCGAATGCGGCTACGAGCAAGGAGTCGCCGAGCATATACTGATGGAACAACTCGTCGCTTCTCGCATCGTTCGGAAAACAAAGCGGCATGGCGCGAAGGATCGGCATCCCCGTGCGGACCGCCGTATGCGCAGCGGAATACAAGTAAGGAATGAGGCTGTAGCGCAGCTTGGCGTAACTGCGGAACAACTGAAGCAGCTCCGGATTTAGCAGGCAAGGATGCTGCCAGTAAGCGAAATTGTTCAGGTGAGACCACGGCTGCAAAAAACCGAAGTGAATGCCTTCGGCGGAGTGAATATCCATATCGCACGTCGTATGGATATGACCGGACAAGCCGTGATTCAGCATCGATACCAGCGATTCGGCCCCTCCGCCCGAGGTTCCCGCCCATGTTGCGGCATACTGCTGGATTCCCGTATAGCCGCTCATGGCATAAATCATCGCCCTGCGGCCGGTTTGCTGCTTGAACCCGAGATGCATCTGCTTGACGAGCAGCAGATGATACAGATTGTGGATTTCGGCGGGACTCATTCCGTTTGCCCATTCCCGCTCCGGCTCGGCTATCGGTCTGTGGCCGCCGTCCAGCTTGAAGGCGGATACGCCTTGCTCGACGAATTTGGCCAGATGGGTATACCAGGCTTCCTCCCGTCCTTCCTCGCTCGCAGCTTGGCCGGTTAAGAGCAACTCCTCGTGCCGGCTTAGATCGTAATTGCAGCATAGCCATAAACTTAGCTTGAAGCCGATGCGATCCAGAGCGCCGAAGAACGTTCGGGGCCCTTTCGAAGCCCAGGCGGGAATGGAAAAACGTTCGGGGTGCCACTTTTTCTCCTTGGAATGATCGTAGTACGTCTCCATCCAGCCCGGCTCCAGCCCGAGCGTATCGCACGGGATGCCGGCTCTGCGGAAGTTCAGGGCGTCCTCGACTACGTCCCGGGCATTCGCCTGCTGATTGCAGGAGAAGGTCAGTCCATACGCCCATAGCGGCAGCAATGCCGGCTTCCCGGCAATATCGGTATAACGGTTCAAGAGCTGCGCGTACGGTTCGCCCGCAAACAAATAAAAGTCCGGTTCACCGCCGTCGCACCTAATATGCAGCAGGTCCGAGACGGAGCCCCCGATGTCGATGCATTGCCGCCAAGTCGTGTTGACGAGAAGCCCCCATCCCCGGCTGCTCATCAGAAAAGGGACCGGCACGTAAGCGTGCTGCGGTTCGGCGTGCATGTAGGCAATATGGCCTCTTTTTTGAATCCGGCTTCGAGTTTCATCGCCGAGTCCGTATAGTTTTTCATCGTCGCTGAGTACAAACTGCATGGAATATCCGTCAGCGGAGGATAGCATCGGCGAAGCGGCATGCTGCAAAAGCGGCTGTCCATCCGGGCGCAACAACGCGATCGTGCCGTCTCGTTTATCGATTTGGAGAGCGGCCAGTTCGGAATGGAGCGTTAGGAATACGCTTTCATCGAGAGCCGAATAGGCTGCAGCGGTCTCGGGAGAGGGGAGGATGCCATAACGATTCAAAGCAGGCTCCGGGAAATCGTCGCATTCGCTCATACGGATGCGAAACGTGTGGGCATTCCATACATGGACACGAATCCAAGATCCGCCTAAGGTACGAAACTGAACATAATCCGGCGAAGTAGGCAATTCAACACTCCTCCAGTATAGGAAAAAGGTGTAAACGGGACCGCGTGCAATAATCATACCATAGTGCTCCAAACTCAGTCATCCACGTACCGTAACATGCAATGTACGCACCTTGAGGGGCCGGATGGCGCTTTATACAATAAAGACAGCCAAATAAAGGGGGGATTAAACCGCATGGTCGAGCATCAAACGGATGTAGTTCTGGACAACGGCGGGATCGTTCGCGTGGAGCCTTTATCCGGGCCTATATTCCGCATCCGCTACGGCTTCCAGGAAAGCTTCCCGGAAGCGACAATGATCCGCTACGGCATCGTCAAAAACGAGTGGCCGCAAAAGGACTTTTCACGGGAAGAAAGCGGCGGCCGGGTTATATTTCGAACATCGCACGCCGAATTGTCGATAAGCAGGGGAGATGGGGGGATCGTTTTTCGCGATCGCGAAGGAAAGCGCATTCTTTGTGAAGCGGAAGGTCCGAAGCTGAATCGGAACTCGGGTTTTTCGCAGCAGTTTGTGCTGGAAGAAGAAGAGAAGCTGTACGGTTTGGGGGACGAATCCAGAGATGTTCTGCAAAAGCGGGGGCGCAGAGCCCGAATGTGGGTGAAAAACGTCGATTGTTATGCCCCGATTCCGTTTCTGATGAGCAGCCGAGGCTGGGGATTTTTCCTGAACACGACTTGGCGGCACTTCTTCGACCTGGGCCATAGCCGGGATGACCGCTGGCGGGTATCCGCCAAGCGGGGGGAGCTGGACTATTATTGGATCGCCGGGCCGGATTACGCGAAGCTGCTCGATCGGTATACCGAAATAACGGGGAAGCCGCATCTGCTCCCGCTATGGGCGTACGGACTTACGTTCGTGTGCAACGAGCAGGAAAGCGCTCGGGAAATGCTGGACGATGCGATGCGGTTTCGGCAGCTCGGCATCCCTTGCGACCTGATCGGGCTGGAGCCGGGCTGGATGCAGAAGCATTACGATTATTCGGTCGACAAGAAGTGGCACCCGGAACGTTTCTACATCCCATCATGGGCGCCGAAGGGTCCTCATACGTTTATAGCCGCCCTGGAACGGCTCGGATTCAAGCTGAGCTTGTGGCTATGCAGCGATTACGATGTGACGTATCAGGAGGAGCGGCTGGCCAGCGCCTCCGGCAGCGAGGCGGGGCAAGCGCAACCCGCCGACGGCGATTTTAGTCCGGACGACTTCGAGCAGGACCAGCGCGCGCACGCTCCCGTATACGCCGACACGCTCACCAAACGGGACGAACCGTGGTTCCGCCATTTGCAGCCGTTCGTCGATCAAGGCGTCCGGGCATTCAAGATGGATGGCGCGAGACAAGTCAACGAGCATCCCGATCGAAAATGGGGCAACGGAATGGATGACGAAGAGGTCCATAACGTTTATCCGACCTTGCTCAATAAGCAGATGCACCTGGGCTTCAAGGAGCATACGGGACTAAGATCGATGATCTATTCGTCCGGCGGATATGTGGGGATTCAACAATATGCGGCGACTTGGGCGGGAGATACGGGAGGCGGTCCCAGACCGCTAGTGTCGATGCTGAATCACGGCTTATCCGGCCATCCGCACGCAAGCTGCGATATGGACGTTTTTACGGCGGACGGGATTCATTTCGGATTTTTACAGCCGTGGTCGCAGGTGAACAGCTGGGCGTATTGGAGGCATCCGTGGCTGCTCGGCGAAAAGCTGCTGCATCTGTTCACCTATTATGCGAAGCTGCGGTACCGGCTGCTCCCGTACTTGTACTCGGCGGCGCATAACGCCGTTCGAACCGGTATGCCGATCATCCGCGCCATGCCGCTCGTATATCCGGACGATCCTCGTTCGGACGAATGTTTGCAGCAATATATGGTCGGCGATTATTTGCTCGTGGCGGCCTTTACAAGGGAGGTTCATCTGCCGGAAGGGGAATGGATCGATTACTGGAGCGGGCGCAGGTACGCCGGACCGCTGGATATTACCGCCGAAGTTCCGGACGATCGGGGAGGGCCGTTGTTCGTGAAGGCGGGAGCGGTCATTCCGACATGGCCGGACATGGATTATGTAGGACACAAGCCGGTGAATCAGATCGGCGTGCACATCTACCCCGGGGCGGATAGCGAGTTCAGGCTGTACGAAGACGATGGCACAACGTATCGGTATTTGGAAAACGAGGTGGCAACGACGACATTCTCCTGCCGTACGACAGGAAGCGAAACGAAGGTTCGTATTGGCCGCCGGTCAGGGAGTTACGAGGGAATGCCGGCTGCAAGGACGTTCGATCTGCGGATGTATACGGAGCAAGCTCCCGCAGCCGTTTATGTGAACGGCGGCAAGCTTTCCGCGGACGGATGGAGCTTTGAAGACGGAGCATGCCGGCTCCTGATCGCCGAAGACGAGGAACGCGAGTTTGTGGAAGTACGCTTTACCCACCAAATCGACGGGGAAAGGGAAGATCAGAATGTCGAGAAAAACTAGCGCTCTGGCCGCCATGCTGCTCATACCGCTAATTTCTGCCTGCGGGGCCCGAACGGGAAGCGAAGATGCCGGCGGCAAGGCGGAGGAGAACAAGCCGGTTGAGCTTATGTTTTACATGAACTCCATCAGCCAGGCGGAATTCGATAAGTTTTACGTAGAACCGCTCAAGCAAAAGTTCCCGCATATTACCGTCAAAGGCATAGCAGCGGCGAAAGGAAGCTATATCGAGGAGCTGGTGGCAACGGGGACGATCCCGGACATTTTTATCGGGACGAAAGGCTCGATTCCGAATCAGATGAACTCGCTGAAGCTGGTCGAGGATATCGGTTCGCTGGTAACGAGCGAGAAGTACGATACGAACCGTCTCGATCCCGCCACGATCGATATTATGAAAAAAACGGCGAACGGGGCCATCATCGGATTGCCGCTGAATATCAACGTAAACGCTTTATATTACAACAAATCGTTATTCGATAAATTCGGGGTTTCTTACCCGAAGGACGGCATGAGCTGGGACGATATTTACGAGCTGGCGAAGAAGCTGAACCGGCAAGATCAAGGCGTTCAGTACCGGGGCTTCACCGACAGATGGGGCGATACTTTTTTCGCCTTGAATCCGTTCGAGCTGCCGTATTTGGACCCGAAGGAAGAGAAGACGACGTTTCAAAACGAAACTTGGCGGAAGGTGATCGATAACTGGCTGCGCTTTTACACGCTTCCGGGCCTAACCTTTGACGAGAAGACCGCCTCCAAGGAAGCCGACCGTAAGCTGTTCCAAACCGGAATATCCGGGATGACGATTATGCCGCTCGATATTCCGTCCTGGACGTTCGGCTGGGATATCGTATCGACTCCGATCTATAAGGACAAGCCGGGCGTAAGCATGCAGGCCAATCCGAGGTACAACTTTCTAGTCAAAGGAAGCAAAAATCAAAAGGCTGCTTTTCAGGTGGCCGCTTACATGACGTCGGACGACTATCAAACGAAGATGTCGAAGGACGGTTTGTTCCCCGTACTGTCGAACCAGTCGATCAAGAAAGCTTATTTGGAGAACGACCCGCTGTACAAGGGCAAGAACATCCCGGCGTATTATTATCTAAAGTTTGCTCCCGAGCCGCAAGGCCGAGCGCCGGGCCTCGTCAACAGCGTCAATGTGCAGGATAAATATTTGCTGCCTGAGATGATGAATGTGCTGACCGGCAAAAAGGATGTCAATACCGCTTTGCGGCAAGCCGACGAAGCGGCGACGAAAGGGCTCGCGGAAGCCAAATCGAAGTGATCCATTCGCCAATTGCGGGGAGGAATAACGATGAATGAGCCAAACGAACGTGCGGACAATGGACAAGAGCAGGCAGTGGAGTTGATCGAAACTGAGCGGGATACAGCCGCATCGGAAATGTCGGGCGGCAAGACATTCAGTCGCAGAAAGCTGTTGACCTCGCTAGGCATTGCCGGAGCCGCCCTCGTATCCGGAAGCCTCGTCACCCATACGTTCGCCGAGCAAAACGTTACCGGCAGCGTTTACGGGAACGATTGCGATTGCAATGCCGACGACATTTCTTATAGGCTTGCAGCCGGCTTGACTGAACGAACCGTAGGAGATCGGTTGCGCGAATCGGTCAGCGTCAAAGATTTCGGAGCGCGCGGAGACGGTGTCACTAACGATACGGCAGCCATCCAGGCCGCAATCGATTATTTGAACAGCATCGGCGGGGGCAGCCTGTATTTTCCGACAGGCGTCTACAGGGCGACCGGCGTGCAGCTATACTCCTTTATTACGCTAAGGGGGCCCGGGCACAATGTTTGGGGGTTTGCGAACCGGGGGAAGGGTGCGGTCATCAAGTCATGGAGCGCTGGTAAAATTTTTTTCTCGGCTGGGGCAACGGTAGAAAATATTACGTTCGACGGCCTTACCCTGGTCGGTTTGGAATCGTTTGGCACGGAAGACACGCAGGGCATCGTGCTCCATTGGTCAATCGGCGTTATCATTAACAACTGCGACTTTTTCCTGTTCAAGCACGAAGCGTTTTGGCAGCAGGGCGGCGGGACGCTGCGTATGCACAATTGCAAAATTTTCGGGGTTAGCAGAAAAGGCGTCTTTCCCTTTCCGGATGAGAGACGAAGGGCGACCGTTCGCCTGAGCGGGCATGACAATATGATTACAAATACGGAATTCGGCGGGGATTACTCCGGGGATCAAGTGAATTTACCGAACTGCGCCGTTAAGCTGGAGAACGCAGCGGGCAATATGTTCGCGAATTGCGTTTTCGAAGGGGCGGACGTAGGCGTCATGATCGCCGGGCCTGATAACAATTTCGTCAACTGCCGAGCGGATATCAACTACGGGCACGGTTTCTGGTTTACCCGGGAAGATCCGGAGAATGACGTGCCGCCGTGGAGAATTCGCTTGTCCAACTGCTGGGCTCACCGGAATGGCCGTTACGGCCGCAATTTGTTCGATAATTTCCGAATTGAATCCGGCAAGTATATTAGAGACATCCAGATGACGAACTGCAGATCGTCGAATTGGACCCAAGATGCCTGGGTACACCGGTACGGCTTATACGACGGTGCCGGCGATACGCTCGTCGTCGCGTTTAGAGACGAGGGAGCGGCAACGAAATGGTTCGACGGCATAGCCGGGTATTCCGGACCTCAAGCAAGCTTCAAACAGCAGGTCGTAGCATCCAGCGGGACGGCGACGCCCGATGTGACCGGATTGTCCGTCTTGCGGTTCAATAACTCCGAAGCTAAGACGATAGCAGGCTTCCTGAACGGTGTAAACGGGCAGACGCTGGATCTGATTACGGCAAACTCCTACACGAGCATCTCCCATAATGCGGCGATCAAAACGAACGAGCTGGCAACGAAAGCGCTCGTACCCGATAAGCTGTACCGGTTTAAATGTATATCGGGCATTTGGTACGAAACGAATTAAGCTTGCGATTTGAAAAAGGGCGAGTTAGCCATTTCTCATTAGGCGCTTCAGCTCGGAACTTGCGATTCAATAGGTTCGGATGACCGACTGTCAGGATTGAAGCAGGCGGGGGAGGGAAGCGGAAGTGAAAGTTCCGCTATAGCTGGCAAAACGGTGTTGACTGGGCGATAACGGAAGCAAAAGTTCCGTTAAAACCGCCGGTAGCTCGAGTGGAGCCAGGCCAATGGAGCCATAAAGGAAGTGCGGTTTCCTCTATGCAGGCCTAGTAAGCTCGCGAAGCGGCAATAACGGAACTGATGTTTCCGCTAAGACAGCGATAACGGAAGCGGAAGTTTCGCTATCGCTGGGTTAGAATCGTTTTTCGCGATTATCGCCGGGTCGATATACGGACCGTACGCGTCTCGCCGTCCCAGCCTACTGCGCCGCCGAACGCCTCGCCGACGAAACGGGCCGGCGCCATCGTATAACCGTTCACAAGTTGGGCCGGCACCTCCAGCTTAACGGGCTTGCCGTTCACATACGCCGTATCGTCTCCGATCGTCAGCTTAACGGTGGTGCCGCCCTTCTGCCCGACGGCCGTTTTCGTTTCCGCATCCCAGTCCACCTTGGCTCCCATCTGCTCGAAAATCGCCCGTAGCGGCGCCAGCGTGCTGCCGTTATAAATGACCGGGGGCTGCTCAAACGACAGCCCGGCTCCGTTCATCTCGATCGAAATGAGCGAGGCAAGCGGGAACGTCTTCGCCGCCGCCACCTGTCCGCTGAGGTCGTAGATACGTAGCTCCAGCGCCGACCCTTCCGGCACGTCGCCTGCTTGCAGGGACAGGCCGAACGGCGGCTTTGTCTGCGAGGCGATCGTGCGGCCGTTCAGCACGTAGTCGATTTTGCCGATGAACACGTCCGGGATCCGCACGAACGGAAGAAGCGTCGTCGTTTTGGCGAAAGGCGCGGAGGCGTTCCGGTACACGGTTTGCACCGCAGGCTTGGCCCCGGTCTTTACCTCCGGCACCATGTACGGCGCGGCTATCATCTGCTTATACATCTCGAACAACTCCGGATCGTCTTGCAGTAAGTAGTTGTTCGACGACTCCTTGAATTTCAGATCGACATTGAAATACGTCATCGCCTTGAGGCGCGGATACTTCAGCGGCATAATCCGGTACAGGCGGTCCAGATTCAGCATCGCGTACTCATGGTGGGCCTTATTGTCCCGGTTCGTATAGTGCGATACGGCCGTCTCGCTCAGCATGACCGGCTTCCGGTCGGCGTACAGCGTGTACAGCTCCTCCAGTTTCTCGATCTGCGTGCTTGCTAACATGCTTTCGTCCGGATTGCCGTGCGAATAAGGCTCCGTATACAAGCTGACGCCGACCCAATCGACGTACTCGTCTCCGGGGTAGTAGGAATCCATAGTATAGCGCGGCACATCGCCGGGACTCCAGACGAGCGCGACGTTCGGGGCTTCGCTGTGCATGACGTTCGCAACGAGACGGAATTTCTCGATATACCGGGCGGGTTCGACGCTCCAGGGCGTCCAGTCGCCGTTCATCTCGCCGGCAAAGCGCAGGAAAATCGGCAGCCCGTACGATTTGGCTTTCCTCGCCCATTGCCGCAAGTAGTCGTTGTCTTGCACGATGTCAATGCCGGCCAGCGGCTGCCATGCGATTTGCAGCGCTCCGCCAGCCTCCTTCGCATGCTCGGCGTACCGCCACGGAAATTCTTCCCCGTAGGTGGAATAAGCCAAATACATCGAATGATTGCGGCCGTACAGCGAAGCCGACTTGTGGAATTCGTTCCCCATTACCCCGTCCTGCTCGGAGTAAATGCCGAAGTACATGCCGTACTCGGGCTCGAATTTGGCCAGCTTGCCGGACTTCGGCAAATAAGCGGCGACTGCGGATGGTTCGGCGTCCGCCGAGGCGAACAGCTCGACCGTCGTCCGCAGCTGATTGGCGCGTACGATATCGTTCGCTCCCCAGTCTTTACCGTCCTTCAGCCAGTAGTCGTTTTCCAGCTCGTAATAAACGATCGCGTTCTCGTAATCGTGCGCGGCGTCGTAATATTCATTGATTTTACCGGCGTACAGGGCGGCGGAGTTCCAGTCCTGCTGCGCGGCGAAGCGGTTCATCAGGCTGTCCCAGATCGGCACGGCCAGCTCGGTTTGGCCTGCGTTCACATAGGCTTCGGCCCGCAGATGCATATTCCACGGATGCTCTTCGGCCGCATGAACGACCGGCGCAAGAGCGACGGTGGCGGCCAGCAGGCCGCACAGCGACAGCCGGGAGCAGAAGCGTAGCAGCTTCGATGTGTTCGGGCGGCGAGTAGGTATAGGTTTGGACGATTCGGACATGGCGGTCTTCCTTTCCGGTAACGATGACGTTGGCTGAATGCTTGTTATCCCTTTAATCGTATACGGTTACGGGACTTTTGTCATGTCCAAGTTGCGCAGGGCGGCGCCTCCTTACTTGGAAGCGGAGGTGCTCTCCGTCAGTCGCCGCGTTTCCTCCTCGATCCGCTCAGGGGCTATCCGCTCGAATAGCAGCTCGAGCTGACCGATTTCCAGACCCGCAGGGACAGCAGCGAACTGCCACGACTGCTTTTTGAGCCGGAGGAAGCCTTGTATTTTCGCGCATGCAAAAGGCAGGAACGGCTCCAGCAAATTAGCCAGGTTGGCGATCACCTGCACGCATACGAATAACGTTTGCTCGCAAGCGGCGCGGTCCTCCTTGAACGTCACCCAAGGCTTCCGCTCGTCGAAATATTTGTTCGCCCGGCGGATGTGCGCGAATATAAGCTCCAGCGCGTCCTTCAATTGACCGTCCTCGATCAGCTGTCCCGCTTGCGCGTAAAGCCCGGTCAGCACGCTCTCCCAGTCTTCTCTCGCAAGTGTTCCGGGCGGAACCCGGCCGCCGAACGACTTCGCGATAAAAGCAAGCGTCCGGTTCACGAAGTTGCCGAAGGCGCCGAGCAGCTCGCCGTTATGGCTGTAGATGAATTCTCGCCACGAGAAATCGGTGTCCCGCTTCTCGGGACCGTTCGCGATCAGGAAATACCGGATCGAGTCGGGATCGTAACGGCTCAGCACGTCGGGCACCCATACGGCCCAATTGCGGCTCGTGGAAATCTTTTTCCCCTCAAGCGTCATATATTCGCACGAAACGATCTTATCCGGCAAATGCAGATCACCCGCTCCGAGCAGCAGCGCCGGCCAGATAAGCGAATGAAACGGTACGTTATCCTTGCCGTGGACGTAATAGGCGGTGACGTCGCCGGCGTCCTTCGACCAGAACGGCTCCCAGCTTCGGCCGCTCTCCTCCGCCCACTGCCGGCTTGCGGACCAATAGCCGCTGACCGCTTCGATCCAGACGTAGATTTTCTTCCCTTCGAACCCTTCGACCGGGACGTCGACTCCCCATGACAAATCCCGGGTGACGGCCCGGTCGGGCAGTCCTTCCTCCAAATACCGCCGCGTCAGACGGACGGCATTGTCTCGCCAGCCTTCCGCCCGGCCCGCATAGTCCGACAGCTCCTGCTGAAAGCGCGACAGGGCGATATAGTAATGCTCGGTCGGCCGCTCGACGGGGCGGTTGCCACACAGCTTGCAAGTCTTATCCGATAAATCCGCAGGGTCAAGCAAGGTGGAGCAATAGTCGCACTGGTCCCCTCGCGCCCGGTTGCCGCATACCGGACAAGTGCCTTCGACGTACCGGTCGGGCAGAAATTGGCGGTCCGTTTCGCAGTACGTTTGCAGCATCGTTTGTTTGTACAGATGGCCGCCGTCCAGCAGCTTCAGAAACAGTTCCTGCACCACCCGGTGATGGAAGGGCTGGTCCGTGCGCGTATACAAATCGTACGTAAAGCCGAGCCGCTCAAAGCAATCGGCGAATTCCCGGTGATACCGGTCGGCGATATGCGAGGGCGGCACTCCTTCCTGCAAAGCTTGCACGGCAACCGGCGTGCCGTGGCAGTCGCTGCCGGAAACGTACAGAACATCGTCGCCTTTGGCGCGAAAATACCGGGCGAGCACGTCGCCGGGCAGCAGGCTGGCGAGCCGTCCCAGGTGCAGCGAACCGTTGGCGTACGGCCATGCGCCGCCGATAAAGATGTGGGCCATGAACATCATCCTCCATCAGAACGTGTTTGTAACACGCCGTAGTTTGTGGGAAAACAAAAAAAACTCTCGTCCCAAAGGGACGAAAGCTTGCCGCTCACGTGGTACCACCCCGTTTCGTGAAGGCCTAAGCGGCCATTCACCTTAAACGTCGCCTTGTAACGGGGGCGGAAGCCCGGCGCAGTCTACAGCCGAATGAGGGTTCGATGCGCAGCTCGGAGACCATCTGCCCGGGGGCTTTGCTCCTTTTCCAGCAAACGGAGCTCTCTGTAAAAGCCGTATCCCGGTACATCTTCTCGTCTTCACAAATTCACGGTTATGCGATTAGATGCACTATAGCAGAACGCCGTGAAAAAATCAACGGACAATTCGCAACATTCAGACAAATGACTACGACTTCGGCTTGCGGTACGCCTTCTCATGAAAGCGGGTGATGCAGCGAAACAGGGCTTCGCCGTCGTCCGGCAGCGGATTCTCGGGATCGAAGCTAACGTACATGGCCCGGTACGGCTCCGGCACCCAAATGTAGCGGTGAACGTACGCGGTAAGACGGAAGCCGCACCGCTCCCAGAAGCGGATGCGCCGTAAATTGTCCGGCGTCTGCTCTGCTTCGACTTCGACGATGATGCCCCGGCAGCTATGCACCCGTTTCGCCCAGCCGGCGATTAGGCGAGTCCACTCCCGGCCGCGTCCTTCGCCGCGATAGCTCCGCTTCACGGCGATATAGTCGATGATCAGCGCGCCGGTTTTTTCGTCCAGCCCCGTAAGGGCCATCGCGACCGGTTCCTCGCCGACGCTTGCCACGTGCAGCGTACACATGCGCTTCTCGAACATGCGGCGGATGATGGACGGCGGCTTGCGGCCGTGCTCCGGAAACGCTTCGTTATAGATCGGCTCGGCTTGGCGCCAGAGCGCTTCATCCCAGTTGTCCGTTAGGCGATGCTCCATCGTTTTCTTCCTCCCGGCACCATCATAGCAAACGTTAACGGACGAAACAAAATGAAACGGCCGGTCCGCAACCGGTTAAACATACAGGCTGTCGCGAATAAGCTATAGCAACAACAAGGGGGGATCGTCAGATGAGCTTGATTCGCATGGAAGGCGTCGGCAAACGTTATTCGCAGGGCGGCGAGACGTTAAAGGTCCTTGACGGCATCTCGCTCGACATCGGGCAAGGAGAGTTTGTCGCGATCGTCGGCCCGTCGGGCTCCGGCAAGTCGACGCTGATGAATGTGCTCGGCTGTCTGGACGTAGCGGACGAGGGATTGTACGAATTGGACGGAACAGCGGTGCGCAGCATGAAGGACTCTGAGCTGGCGGTTATCCGCAACCGGAAAATCGGCTTCGTGTTCCAAAGCTTCAATCTGCTTCCGCGGCTGACCGCCTTCGAAAACGTGGAGCTGCCGCTTATTTACCGGGGGCTCGGGCGCAAAAAGCGGGAAGCGGCCGCTCTTCGGGCGCTGGACGACGTCGATTTGCTGAACCGCAAAGATCATCGTCCGGCCCAGCTGTCCGGCGGTCAGCAGCAGCGGGTGGCGATTGCGAGGGCGCTGGCGGGCGATCCGCCGATTTTGCTCGCCGACGAGCCTACCGGTTCGCTCGACTCGGCTACTGGGGCGGAGCTGCTTAGTTTGCTGAAGCGACTGAGCGAGCAGGGCAAAACGATCGTTATGATCACTCATGATGCGGCGGTGGCGCAGCAGGCGCGGCGAATCGTGACGATACTGGACGGCAAAATCGTGCATGAAGCGATAATAGAGCGATAGCCGGATGATCCCGATCCGCCATGAGGCGGGGCGGGATTTTTTTATATGGTCGGGATTTTATTTGATTTATAAATTTACATAAAAAATTATAAATCAATAAAAAGCATTGCTTAAGATTATGAAAAGAAGTGTTTGAGTTTTTACTGATTTTTATTGACATATTAGTATTTCGGCTCTAATATTTAACTTGAAAAGGGAATATTTGTAAATCAGTATTAATTATAAAATTATAAACCACAAACAAGAAAAAGATTGCCTACCAGGTCGGTTTCGCGTAAAGAGATTGCAAGTACCCTTTTCAATACGAAAACGGAGGCAAAGCGATGAACGACGAACGACGCATGGATCGGAGAAAATTGCTTGCGGCAATCGGAACGGCAGGAAGCGGAGCGTTTCTGTATCAAGCGCTCCAGGGCGGAGGTGGAATCGGAGTGGTACAAGCGGTGTATGGCGGAGAGAGCGGCGAATGTCCCGGCGGAACATCCGTCGCAGCTTCGATAGCGGATCTTCGCACAGCCGACCGTACGAAAGTGACGGGGGCTTTCGTTGCGGGCTATTATACGCCGGGGGACGGCGGCGGGGGAATGTATGCCCTGGATGCTGGGGATACGACGACCCCCGATAACGGAGGGACTGTTATCGTTGCAGCAGACGGCGGACGCTGGAAGTTATCGGCTGCGGGCCTCGTATCCGTCAAGCAATTCGGAGCGATCGGCGACGGCATATCGGACGATACCGCGCGCATTCAGACTGCCGTTTACGCCTCGAGCGGCAAGCGGCTGTTTTTCCCGAAAGGCGACTATGTCGTTTCCGCCCTCGCGATCTCGGTATCGCTGGAGTTATGCGGCGAAGGGCCTGAATCGGTCATTCGGCAAAAGGAGCTGTCCAATCGGAATTTGATCCAGATCGCCGGAAGCGGTACGGAAGTTTCGTTGTTCGATATGACGATCGACCAGAACAGCGGCAATCAAACCTACGGTTTAGGCAAGTTTGCGATAAATTGCACCGCGGTGGGAAACGGTACCTCGCATCCGGCTATTCTTCACGTTGAACGAGTACATCTGACGAATACGTGCGAGGGAGCGATCCGTTTTCTGGGCGACAGGACGGAGACGAACCGGGAGATGCTGCGCGTCATTCGGTGCCGGTTCACGAACGGCTCGGAAAGCAGATCGAGTCCGGCCTACAACACGTTTACGATCTATATAGCCGACGCGGCCACGGCTGCGATCGACGGATGCCACTTCGAGCATGTGCCGTCGGAATCGGGCGAGGGCATCCCGGCCATTTCGATCGCGGGAACGAACGTTTCCTCGCCGGAATATTCGAAGTTGTCCATCACGAACAACTATATAAGCGGCTACGGGCGATTTACGAACGGCAGCGGCATCGGCGCCATCGATATGTACATTTGGTCCCGCAATGTCGTCGTATCCGGCAACCGCTTGGAGAACAGCCACGTAGTGCCGATTCGGGGCAAGGTGAACGCCGATAACGTGATCGTATCCGGCAATGTCATTCAAGGGGTTACCCAGCATTTGCCGGCGAGCGGCTCCGGGATCAGCCTCGTGCCGGCTACCGTCGGACCGGCGGCGGGCCGTTACGTAATAACGGGCAACATCGTCAAGGACAGCGGCTTCCGGGGCATCGAGATTACCGGAACGGCGGATCAGAAGCCGTCTTTCGTGGAAGTTTCGGACAATATGATCGACACGGCCGCCGAGATCGGAGTTTATGTCGGCAGTGTCAAGCATTTTGCAATCGTAAACAATATGATCTCGGGCACAGGAGGAAGCGGCATCAGTTACGCGCTGTGTGAAGGGAACGGCAAAATTGCCGGCAACCTGATCCGCAATACGGGCAGTACAGGAATCGGATACGTCGGCGTGCAGAAAAGCTTGTGTGTATCGATCGAAGACAACATGCTCGATACGCCCGCGAGTCAAGGGATCGCCGCGGAAAATATCGGCGAGCTGCTGCTTCACGGCAATATCGTGAAAAACGTGGCAAGCGTAGGCGGCACGCAGCGGGCGTTCCGTATCGGCGGAACATCCGGGATCGATCTGGCGAGCATCAGGAACAATGTCGTCAGCGGCCCTGTAGCGAGCGGAGCCATAACGTATACGGGAGTAGGTGTGACGACGCTTCAGGAAGCGGGGAACAGCTGGAACGGCTCTGTGAAGTTCGGAACGGCCGCGCCGACGTCGGGAACGTACGACCGCGGGGATCTGCTGTATCATGCTGCGCCTGCTCCCGGCGGCTGTATCGGCTGGGTTTGTACGGCAGCGGGCACGCCGGGAACATGGAAGGCGTTTGGCGCGATCGAAGCTTGAAGGTTTGTTACAGAATGAATGATGGCGGAGGGGAAAGCGTGGAGAGAAAGATAGCCTTACTTATGGATCGCGACAATCTGGAATCATTGTTTGATTCGCTGCACAGACAGCGGCTAAACCGGCTGGGGAACGTTGTGACGGTCACAGAGCCGGGAGCGCTGACGCCCCAAAAGAGCGCGGAGCTGATTCGGGGAGCCGAGATCGTCGTTACCTCTTGGGGGTGTCCGCCGCTGGATGCGGCCATACTGGAGCAGGCGCCGGACCTGGGGCTCATTGTGCATGCGGCCGGAACGGTAAAGCGGATCGTAACCCCGGATGTCATCGCCAGGGACATTCCGGTCAGCAGTGCGAATAGCGAGCTCGGCAGAAGAGTGGCGGAGACGGCGCTCGGTTTGACGATCGTTTCGCTGAAGCATATTTGGCAGCTTGCCCGGGATTCCCGCGAAGGCGAGTTTGGCCGGAACCGGCACCGGGTGAAGGAAATGTACGGCATTACGGTGGGCGTCATCGGCGCGGGCCAATCCGGCAAACATTATTTGGAGCTGCTGCGGCATTTCCGTGTTCGCGCGCTTGTGTACGATCCGGGGCAAACCGAGGAGCAGATCCGAGAGCTGGGAGCGGTCAAAACGTCGCTGGAGGATTTGATGCGCGAGTCCGACGTCGTATCCGTACACGCTCCCGCGATACAGGCTACGAACAATATGATTAACGCTCCGCTCCTGAAGATGATGAAGGACGATGCGATTCTGATCAATACGGCGCGCGGCTCGCTGATCGACGAAGAGGCTCTGGTTGCGGAGCTGAGCGCGGGGCGGCTGTGGGCTTGTCTGGATGTGACGAATCCGGAGCCGACAGCGCTCGACCATCCGTTTCGCAGCTTGCCGAACGTGACGCTCATTCCGCATGTCGCCGGTGTGGTGACGAACGGCTTGCGCAGTCTGGGAGAGTTTACCGTAAATGAACTGGAAGCGTTTGCCGAGGGGAGAAGGCTGCAAGGAACGGTTCAACTGGAGAAGCTTCACATGCTGGCTTAAGTCCGGTTGACATAATCATTTTGTTACAGAGAGAGGGAGGTCTGTCCATGATTCAGAAAAATTTGTTGGTTGCTGCTGTGCCGATCGGGCTCCTTGCGTTTGCGCTCGCGGCATGCGGCGGAAGCGATACCCCGGCCGCAGTTCCGGGTCCGGCGGAGAAGCCCGATGTGAAGCCTGCCGAAGCGAAGAAGGAACCGTATACGCTGACGATTTTTACGGAAGGGGTCAAGCCGGAGGAATTTAACGCCCGATTCAGAGAGCGCCTGGAGAAGAAATTTCCCCATATTACGTTTCAGTACCAGATGTCGGGCACGGGGGCTACGATCAACGATCTTGTGGCGCAGAAAAAAATTCCCGACATTATGCGGATCGACATCCCCGGGATGAAGGCCAAATATTTGGATCTCGGATTGTCCAACGGCTTGGATTCGCTTGTCAAAACGACGAAATACGATTTGAAACGGTTCGAACCCGTATTCATCCAGGAAATGGTGGAGGCCGGGCGTTCGGGGGAACTGTACGGACTGCCGGTTCCTCCGTACTTTCCGCTCGTCCTGTACTACAACAAAACGATATTCGACCAGTTCGGCGTCCCTTATCCGAAGGACGGCATGAGCTGGGACGACATCTATGAAATCGCCAAAAAAATGACGCGCAGCGAAGGCGGGCAGCAGTATCGCGGCTTCAGCGCCAGCGTCACGGGGATGCTTCGTGACAATCCGTACTCGCTGCCGATCCTCGATCCGTCGGCAGACCGGCTGGCCGATCCGGAGAAATGGAAGGCGATGTTTGCGAATTTGAAGCGATTTTACGATATTCCGAACAACGCGATGGAGAAAAACGCCACCGACGAAATTAACGTCTTCGGTAAAGGGAAGGTGGCGATGATGGGCAACCAGCACAACATTTACTTGACGATTCCGCCGGAGATCAACTGGGATATCGTGTCCTACCCGACTCTGGACGGCGCCCCCAGGCTGATGGGACAGCGGGGACCGGCATACTGGGCGATTACACGGCAGAGCGAACACAAGGAGGAAGCGTTCCAGGTCATTGCGGAGATGCTGGCCGACGAAGTGCAGCTGGCCGACTCGAAGAACGGATTGCCGACTACGCTCGTCAGCCCGGATATCAAAAAAGCCCTCGGCGAGTCTCATCCGGTGTACAGTCAAAAAAATATGAAAGCGGTCCATACGTACCCCGGGGCCGCGCCGACTCCGAAGCGGAAGCCGGAGCTGACCGATGTGCTCGGCCGCACGCAGGAGGCGATCCTGTTCGAGGCGTTCCAGAAGGTGGCAACCAATCAGGAGGATATCAATACGGCGCTGCGGCAGGCGGACGATAGGCTGAGACAGGAAATCGATCTGGAGAAAAGCAAGAGCAAGTAAGCGGCCTGCGGCTCGGGGCAACCGCTTATCGATTGCGGTCGGTGGCAAAGGGAGCGGAGGAGGGCCATGTATCTGGAGCAGCGAAGCGGTCGCCTTTACAAGCGGATTCTAACCTTGATCAGTTCAATCAAGGAATCTGATTGTAAGAGCGAGTGGAAGATCATGGTCCTCCGGAGTGTCCTTTCCACCGCCCTTACTTTCGTAAGCGATTGCCCTGCCCGCGGCTTTGCCGCCTTGTCATTCCTGCGGTTATCGTGTATTTTTGTTTGTAAGAAACGAGATGAAGTGGTGAGCAGCGATGGAGGAGAAGTCGGGGAGGAAATATTTCCGCGAGCGGATGGACAGTATGGTGCGCACGATTCGCGAGGAGATCCGGACCGGAAAGCTGAAGGACGGCGATTTCCTGCCCTCGGAGAAGACGTATGCCAAGTCGTACGATCTGAGCAACAAGTCGGTGCGGCAAGGGCTTGATATTCTCGTTGCCGAGCGGCTTGTGGAGAAGATTCCGCGTGTCGGCAACAAGGTCGTACGCCCTTCGTCCGAGGCGCGCACGACGGTCAGGCTCGGCTACTATACGTCGCTTCTGGAACAAGCGGCTCTCGAGCCGCTGCTCGAACAGTTTCAGGAGCGGCATCCGGATATTCGGGTCGAGCTTGTACCGCTCCCTTCCTCTCACACGGCGCAGGCTTTGAGGCCGCTGCTTTGTGACGGACACATCGACCTGCTCACACTGAGCGCTCCCGGGTTCGCCGACTTAGCCGAGAACGGCGGGACGGAGGAGCTGGAGACACTGACGCCCGATCCTCAAGTCTACAAGTTTTTGACGGAAACGATGAGCGATAACGGCGAATTGAAGGCGCAGCCGTTCGTGTTCTCGCCCCTCATCCTTTGCTACAACCGGGCGCATCTTCGCAAAATGGACGTGCCGGAGCCGGATAGCGGCTGGAGCTGGGACGATTTGTTCGAGTATTCCTCGAGGCTGAATGTCGATAACGAGCGGATCGGGTTTTATTTTCACTTTCCGTCCTACAACCGGTGGCCCGTGTTTTTGCTGCAAAGCGGCATGACGTTCCGCCGCGACGAAGAAGGCCGCATCGGGCTGGAAGGGGACGGGCTGCGAAACGTTTTGCGAATTTGTCAACGGCTCATCGCCAGGCAGAGCGGTTTTCCGCTGCTGCTGTCCGAACGGGAGGCGGATGCCGAGAAGCTGTTTTTTGCGGGCAAGGTGTCGATGATTATGACGACATATTACAGTCTCAACGCGTACAGGCAACAAACGAATGTGAAATACGACATCGCTCCGCTCCCGTTCGGCAGCGAAAACCGGACGCTGCTGCTCGCCATCGGTCTGGCCGTGAACCGCATGTCCGAACGCAAGGATAGCGCCAAGCTGCTGCTCGATTTCCTGATGTCGTACCGCTCTCAGCTTGCGATCCGCCAAGCTACGCTCAGCATCCCGAGTCTGAAGCCGGCAGCGGAATGGACCGGGTACGAGAAGATGTACCGGCCGTCCAGGTTCCACTTGTACCGTGAAATCATACCGACCTTCGCCCCGCACAGCCGCCTGAAGCTGAGCATTGAGGAATTGCAGCTGTTCCAGCGGGAGGCAAGGCTGTATTGGTCCGGGCTGGAGACGGAAGAGGCGCTGCTGGAGAGACTGGGCTCCATGCTGTCGCGAACGGCGGACAGGTAGAGGGGGCGCGCTTCCCGCCGCTTCGGCTCCGATCGGGTCGACTTATATGGCGAAGTTGGAACGCGGTCCTCCGATCGGGTATAGTGGAGGGAAGACCGTCCGCACGCAGGCGGTCCGATACCATTAGCGGACAAGGAGACTTTCGTCATGCTGTTCATCGACAACCGCGGCATCACCGACCCGACTCTTAATTTGGCGCTCGAGGAATATGCGCTGAAACAGTTCCACTCGAACGAGGACTATTTATTGTTTTACATCAACGAGCCTTCGATCATCATCGGCAAAAACCAGAATACGGTCGAGGAAATTAATGCCGCCTACGTGAAGGAAAGCGGCATCCACGTCGTCAGGAGACTGTCCGGCGGAGGTGCGGTTTACCACGATCTCGGCAATCTCAACTTCAGCTTTATTACAAACGACGACGGCAAGTCGTTTCATAATTACCGCAAGTTTACGGAGCCGGTCGTTCAGGCGCTGCATAAGCTAGGCGTGCATGCTGAGCTGACCGGACGCAACGATATTCAGGTCGGCGAGCGGAAAATATCCGGCAACGCGCAGTTTTCCACGAAAGGGCGCATGTTCAGCCACGGCACGTTGATGTTTAACTCGGAGATCGAGAACGTCGTCTCGGCGCTTAACGTGAATTTGGAGAAAATCCAGTCGAAGGGCGTCAAGTCGATCCGCAGCCGGGTGGCGAATATTTCCGAGTTTTTGACGGAAACGATTACGATCCAGCAGTTCCGCAGCGCTTTGCTCGAATCGATCTTCGGCGGCGCCGATATCCCCGAGTACAAGCTGACCGAAGCCGACTGGGAGGCGGTCCGCAAGCTTGCGGACGAGAGGTACCGCAGCTGGGACTGGAATTACGGCAAGTCGCCGTCGTTTAACGTCCGCAAGACGAAACGGATCGAAGGCGTAGGCACGTTCGACATTCGGCTTAACGTGGAGGGCGGCAAAATAACGGGAGCGGTCATTTACGGCGACTTTTTCGGCGTAGGCGACGCTTCTGAGTTTGCGGACAGGTTGATCGGAACGAAATACGACGAAGCGGCCGTGAGCGAGCTGCTTGCGGATGTCGATTTGACGTATTATTTCGGCCGGCTTGGAAAAGAACAACTGCTCGAGCTGCTGTTTTGACCGTTTGGATTGAAAAAACAGGAATGGGCTGTCCAATAAGTCCTCCAAATAAAAAGGCCGGGCGATAAAACGTGACGTTTTCTGTCCAGCCTTTTTGTGTACCTGCTTTGCAGGGAAGTAGCGGGGCGAATCAGAAGTTTGTCTTTACTGACCCTGTTTTTTGCGATGGCTTGTCCCGCCTACCGCCATATGCAGGCGGTTTACAAATAGAAGCCATTTGAGACTCCTATCTCTCCGGAAACTCGTGCTTTTGGAAAAATAGAGTGCTTTTGAGCCTCTTATAGCCGGTGTACATGGCTCCACAAGCGATTTCGCCACGAAATAAGCGTCTCAAAAGACTGCTAGGCCCGCGCGCGGCCCAAGTACAGGTAGGATAAGACGCCTCAAGGCATCTTATTATAAACCAACTCGCTCCTGACGCCGACATCCACTCCTTCCGCCAGTGTCCGCTGATTCAGCCGTCGCAGTACCATTCCCGTCCAAAACCGAATAAACGGAAAAAGGGGCTGTCCCAATTTCGATAAGCATCCTAAGTGGGGAGTGACTTTCGGGACATCCCCATTTTGGCGCGTTTTTCCGCGAACAGCGGTCACTTGCTGCGCTGCAGGATGCTTTCGTTCACTTCCTTGACGATATCCGCGCCGCCGCGGTCCATCCATTCCTTCACCATCGTCTCCCACTCCGATACCGGACGCTGGCCGACGATCATTTTCGTCTGCTCGGCTAGCGCGTACTTGGTCAGCTCCGTCTCTTTCTGGGAGCGCGTCGCCGTTACGATGCCCCTCGCGGGATTGATGTACGTCCTGTCCTTGTATCGGACGAACATTTGCTCGATTCCGGCGGTCAGCTCGCGAAGCTGCGGAATTTGGTAAAAGGCCGAATATTGATTCGCTTCGTCGCCGGGAGCCCACATGAAGGAATCGAACAAATACGAGGACGGCACTTTGCCCTCCGACGTTTTCGTTAGCGTCAGGCCGCCTTGCCCGTCGATCGTGTAGCCTTTCCCGAGCCTGCCGAGCCTCCAGTCGTAATCGGGAGTGTTCGGCGTGCGCTCGGCGGGCGGAATGAACGTGCGGCCGAAGTCGATGACGTTCATGATTCGCTCCACCTTTTCCGGATCGTCCGCCAGTTCGGCCGACAAAGCCGTTATGCCCATAAAGCCGGACTGCGACGTATATCCCCGCGACCCGTCGGGAGCGGCGAACGGCTCGACGAAGGCGAACTCCGCATTTGGGTTCAGGCTGAGCAGCGTCCGCATATACGTCTCCGACATGCCCCGCGGCGTGGCGATGAAGATGCCGGTTTTGCCGGTATAAAATTCCTTGTTGCCCTGGGACCAGTTAAGCACGGCGAAATCTTTCGTCACCGCGCCTTCCTTGTACAGCTCAGCCAGCATGCCGATCACTTCCCGCCGTCCGGGACCGATGATGCCGGGAATAAACCGGCCGAGCGCATCCTTGTGGTACCAGGCGTCGGCGGACCAATAGGCGCCGGCGTTGTAATCGGGGCCGATATCCTGCGACAGCGCGATGCCGTACGTATCGGTTTTGCCGTTGCCGTCCGGATCGTTTCGCGTAAAGGCGAGCGCCGTCTTCTTTAACTCCTCGTAGCTCGTCGGAACGGGCAGGTTCAAGCGGTTCAGCCAATCCTTGCGTAGCATGATCACGAACGAATACTGGCTAGGTGAATAGCGGGGAATGCCGTAAATGTGACCGTTTACATAAAACTGGTCCCGTATATGCGCAGGTACTTGCCTCAGCGTCGGGTACGTTTCGTAATAGTCGTCCAGCGGGAGAAAAGCCCCCTGCTTCGCCCAATTGAAAAAGCTGGAGTCTAGATCTCTCAGCGATACGACATCGGGAATCGTGCCGGAAGCCATCAGGACGGACAGCTTGCTCGTATAGTCGGATTGCGGCACGAAGCGCGGCTTGAGCCGGATGTGAAACCGGTCCTCGATCAGACGAAGAGAAGGACCCTCCAGCGGAGGAACGTCGTCGTAGACGTAGTTGATAAAGCTGACGGTCGGAATGGTTTCGCCTGCGGCTCCCTTCGAAGAAGATGTGCCTTTGCCCGCGGCATAACCGTCGCTTTCGCATCCGGCAGCGCCAAACGCGACAAGCGAGGCCAGTACGGCGAGCGCCGCCGCGCTGCGGTCTGAAGGAAAAACGTCCATGTCGGTCATGCACCTCCTCTACCCTACAGGGCAATCGCTTACGGATAACGGGTGGTGGCAAAAGGGAGCGGAGGAGAGCCCATGCATCTGGAACAGCGAAGCGGTCGCCTTTACAAGCGGATTCCAACCTTGACTGGTTCCATCAAGGAATCCGATTGTAAGAGCGAGTGGAAGAGTATGGGACCTCCGGAGTGTCATTTCCACCGCCTCCACTTTCGTAAGCGATTGCACTGTCTATTCACATTAAACCACGGTGCGGGCAAGTATGTCTTAATTTTCTCGCTGTGAGATCCGAAATCCTGCCCGGACATCCGGGCAGGATCGGAGGCGGCGCCGCAGGTAAGCGCTCTTAGTTCCAGGCTTCCTTGACGTCCTTGATTTTGATTTCGGCGTTCATTTCCTTGATCAGCTGCTCGCCGCCCTTCGCTTTCCATTCGGCGACCATTTTGTCCCAATCGGCGATCGGACGCTGCCCGGCGATCATCTTCGTCTGCTCGTCGTACAAATATTTGTTCAGCTCCGCGCCCTTCGAGATCAGCGTCTCGGAAACGATGCCGTTAGCCGGATTGGCGTAATATTTCATCGTCGAATACGATTTCATAATATCCGCCGCCAGCTGCTTGAGCGGCTCCTGGTATGCGCTGAGGTAATTGACGTCCGAATCCTTCTCCGGCCAGGCGATGCCGTCTGGCAAATAAGCGAGCGGGTACAGCCCTTGAGGGGCGGTTTCCTTGCGAACGACCGGCAAGCCGTTCACCATGTCGTAGCCGGTGCCGACATTGCCGTTCAGCCAGTCGAAGTCGGCGTTTTTGTCGTTCTTTTTGTCGTCGGGGAAGAAGGTGCGCCCGATCTCGAGCATATCCAGGATGCGCCTTACCTTCGCCTTATCCTTGCCCGCTTCGGCGGAAATGACCTCAAAGCCGGCGAAGCCGCCGCCCGCCGACATGCCCTGGTAACCGTCCGGTGCCTTGAACTGCTCGACATGGACGAATTTCGCCTGCGGATTGATCTTTACGAGCCCATCCATATAAGCCTGCGACATCCCGCGCGGGGTGCCGATGAAAATGCCGGCGATGCCGGAATAAAACTCCTTGTTCGTGTTGGCCCAGTCGATTGTGGCGAAATCGCGGGTAATCGCGCCTTCCTTGTACAGATCGGCGAACATCGCTACGATATCTTTGCGAGCGTTGCTGATGAGGCCGGGAATGAAGCGGCCCTGAGCGTCCTTGTGGTACCAGGCTCCTGGCTCCCAGTAGGCGCCCTGCGTAAACGGAGGGTTGATATCTTTGCCCATCGCAAAGCCGTACGTGTCGTTTTTACCGTTTTTGTCCGGATCGTTTTTCGTAAACGCTATGGCGACCTGCTTCAGTTCCTCATAGCTAGTCGGCACTTTCAGGCCGAGATTGTCCAGCCAGTCTTTACGGATAATGGTCGTGAACCCGAACTTCGGATAATACTGCGGAATGCCGTACAGCTTGCCGTTCACGCGGAATTGATCCAGCACGTATTTCGGAATGCGCTTTAGCGTTGGGTACTGGTCGATGTACTCGTCGAGCGGAGCGAAGGCGCCCTGCTTGGCGAATTTGTTAAACTTGCTCGTCAGGTCGCCGGTCTGGAACAGCATGACGTCGGGAATCGTCCCGGAAGCGAGAGTAGCCGTCAGCTTCTCGTCGTATGAGCCTTGCGGCACGAGGTTCGGCTTGTAGTCGACGTTGAACTTCTCGTTAATCATCTTCAGCCCGCGCCCGTCGAGGCCCGGAACGTCGCCGTATACGTACCGCATGCCGGTTATCGTATATTTTTTGTTCGCATCGCTCGCCGGAGCCGTGGAGGGCGAGGACGTGCCGGACCCCTCCGGGTCCTTCTTGTCGCTTCCGGAGGAGCAGCCGACGACGCTTGTCGCGAGAAGCGTCAGGATAGCCGGGTATATCCATACTTTTGCGTTTGTCCGTATCATGCCGAATAACCGCCCTTCTTGGAATGTTTGGTGCAATCCGCTTTCGCTCTTTCTTTCGTTCCGCTTTCCGTTTGGAACGTTGCCCAACATCAGCCTTTTACCGAACCGAGCATCACCCCCTTGGCGAAATGCTTTTGCAGAAACGGATATACGATCAGAATCGGCAGCGTTGCCACGAGAATGGCTGCCATTTGGATCGTCTCCGGAGGGGGCGGGTTTTCCAGCATCATTTGCTCGGCGGCGCCGAGCGCGTTTTTGGCGTCGCTCTGGATGACGATTTGCCGCAGGATGACTTGAATCGGCCATTGCCGCGGGTCGTTCAGATACAGGATGCCGGCGAAATACGTGTTCCAGTGCCCGACCGCATAGAACAGGCCGAAGGCGGCCAGAACGGGCTTGGACAGCGGCAGGATGATACGGGCGAAAATAGTGAACTCGTTGGCTCCGTCGACGACGGCCGCCTCGTATAGCTCGTGCGGGATGTTCAGGAAAAACTGGCGGACGACGATCAGGCTGAACGGACCGATGGCCGACGGCAGGATGAGCGCCCAGATCGAGTTGAGCAGCCCCGTCGCCTTAACGATCAAATAGGTCGGAATCATCCCGGCGGAGAACAGCAGCGTGAACAGGATCAGGAACATGATCAGCTTTTGCCCGTAAATTTTGCGCGACAGGGCGTAAGCCATCGAGGCCGTAAACAGCAGGTTGACGATCGTGCCGACTGCGGTCAGGTAAACGGTCATGCCCATCGCCCGCACAAACGGCTTTGAGCCGAAAATATATTGGTAAGCGTCGGTCACCCATACTTTGGGCCACAGCAAAATTTCGCTTTTCAAAAATTCGTCGAACGTCGTAAACGATACGGAAAAAATGTACAGAAACGGAAACAGCATCGTCAGGGCGAGAAGCGCCAGAAACAAATAGTTGAGCCCGTCGAACAGCCGGTCGGAGAAGCTAGCGTATTTCATCGGTATCCTCGCTTTCTGTCAATAGATGCCGTCTTCGCCGAATTTTTTAGCGAGATAGTTGGCGCCTCCCACCAGAATCAGCCCGACGATTCCTTTGAACATGCCGACGGCGGTGGCGAAGCTGAAGTCGGATTGCTGGATGCCTTTGTAGTACACATACGTGTCGAGTACGTTCCCGATCTCCATATTGAAGGCGTTCAGCATCAGAAAAATTTGCTCGAAGCCGCTGTCGAGCACACTGCCGAGCCTCAAAATGAGCAAAATGACGATCGTGCCGCGGATACCGGGCAGCGTAATATGCCAAATCTGCCTCCACCGGCTCGCCCCGTCAACGATCGCGGCTTCGTACAAGTCGGGATTGACTCCGGCGAGAGCGGCGAGGAAGATGATCGTACCCCAGCCGATTTCTTTCCAGATAACCTGTAAAATGATTAGCGGCCGGAAAAAGGCGGGCTCGATCAGAAAGTCGATCGGCGTATCAAGGCCGAAGTACACTTGCAGAATGCGGTTAATGATGCCGCCCGAGCGCAGGAAGATGAAGAACAGGCCGACCACGATGACCCAGGACAGGAAATGCGGCAAATACACGATCGTCTGGATCAGCCGCTTGTACAGCTGGCTGCGCACCTCGTTCAGCAGGATGGCGAGCACGATCGGGGCGGGGAAGGCGAACACGATCTGCAGCAGCGACAAATACAGCGTGTTCAACAGGACGCGGACGACCTCGGGATCGGAGAAAATGTGGCCGAAATGCCGCAGGCCGACCCATTCGCTGCCGGAAAAGCCGAGAAACGGGCTGTAGTCCTGAAAGGCGATCACCATGCCGAGCATCGGCACGTACCGGTACACGATGAAATAAAGCAGGCCGGGGAGCACGAGAACGTATAAAAAACGGTCGCGCCATAACGTCAGAGCCACTTTTTTACCTGGGGAAATAACCGCTCTGGAGGCGTTCGGCGCGTTAGGTGCAGGCTGTGACATAACGAACCTCCCGGTGTAGTTTAGTATTGTTGGCGCTTACATGAAAGCGGTGAGAACGGCGCTCTCCGCCGAAGCCAAGAGTCGGCGGGAGCGCGGATCGATTATACGGAAGCCGGTGAAACGCGGATCGTTATACTTCTCGCCGCGTTGCCGCCGAGCGGCAAGGTCAGAACGGCGACCGCTTCGCGTAGTTCTGCGCGGCCGTCCTCCGCATACGGATTGAACGGATGGGAGGGCCAATCCAGCGAGTAGGCTCCCTCGAACAGAAGCTCCCAGCTGTCGTGCGCCAGCCGGCGGACGCTTTCGCCATCGCGTTCGGCGAGGCGGATCGGGCTGTCGCTTACGCCAAGCGTTTGTCCGTCGTCGCTCGTCAGCAGAGGGACTCCAGGCTTCAGCCGGAGCGGGAGGTGAACGTACCCCTCGTCACCTTCGTCGAGATCGGCAGCGAAAGCGAACAGGGCTTCTTCTGCGGAAAGGCGGTCGAGGCGCACCGTCAGTGCGCGGCTGCCGCAAGCGAGCCGGATCGCCCGGCTGCCTTCGCAGATTTCTCCCGCATCGGGCACATATGCCTGCGAGCCGTCTGCGCTACGTACCTCGAATGTGCTCCATTCCGGCTGGTTTTTGGAATTGCCGCCGCCGACGATCAGGCCGGACGACCGGTGCCAGACGCCGACGAAGCTTTGGCGGTCCTGCCCCCAGCGGGATTCGACGCAAGGTGCGGCGAAGGCGCTCAGGCAGACGTACCAGCCGTCCTGCTTAACGGCGAGCGAACGGGCCGAAACTTCCTCGAACGTTGCCCGGTCGAACAAGGTTGGGGGAGGCTCGCTGGGCATGTCGTCCGAAAGGCTCGGCTGGCACGCCGCCCAATCAGGGCTCCAATATTGCAGCAGATCGGCCAGATGGGGCATTTTCCATCTGACGTCCCGCTTCATCGCCAGACCGATCAGGCTTGCCGCGTAAGCTTCTCCGCGCGGCAGCAGCGTTAGGCCCGTGAGCCCCATCGGGCTCGGGTGGCTGTCGTACTTCGTGCGGCCGTCGACCGTCTCGACCCGTGAGCCGTCGGGATACGTGAAGCGCTCGTGAAATCCGAGCGCTTTATCCAGAGCGGCCGTGACGTCGATAGCGCCTCCGTGACGCGCATACAGTCCGAGCGCGTGTACGTAAACGAGGTTGTACAGCGTCGTCGGCCCGTGATGCTCTGGCCAGTAGCCGTCCTCGTGCTGCGCTTCCAGCGTCAGACCGATCATCGTCTCGGCCGCTTTCTTCCAGTCGGCGTGTCCGAGCACGTTCGCCGCACGGTGCAGCGCCATCGCGTTCCAGGTCGGGATGTTGTGTACGGCCGAGATTTTCTCCGAGTGCTTATCGAGCGATTCCCGCATCTCCCGGTCGATGCCCGCGAAGGCCAGCTCCAGTCCGTCCCGCCAGTCGGCTTGGCGCCCGGGGGACAGCTCGCCGCCGATCAGCCGGTACGTCTCCAGCCAGTGATACATCGACCAGGGCATGTAGATCGGTCCCCATTTGGAACCGTCGACTTTCACGAATTCGACTTTGCCGTCGGGATATTGGAATCGTCTGAGTGCGTCTCCGGCTAGGCCGATCCGCTCTATCAGCGATCCGTCCCTGTATAATCGGTTGCCGTCGGCTGAGGCCGAATAAAGCACGGCCAAACACAGCATAATGTCCTGATTGGTGACGGCCCAGCCTTGTCCCTCCATGAATCGGCCCGTTTCGAGGTCCATTTTGCCGAATTCCGCTTCCACATTGTCCGCGAACCATCGCCATACGTCCGCGCCTGCCGGTCGGTCCTGCATCGTCTTGCGCTCCATCGGTGGCCGAGCCCCCTTTTGTTTCGGTTTGGTTTCGGTTGTGGCGAGTTCAACCTTATAGAAACACAGCGTCTTTTTAACGCGCAATTATCTCTTCCCATAGACGTCCGGGGATACGGATAAAAGAACGAGGATGCGGATAAAAGCGGCAAAAAGCCCTTCTGCGGGCGGAAGGACGGGAGCGGAGGCGGCGAAAAACGGCGGAGGTAGGATGAGCGGGTGCGTGCGGTTCGATGCTGGCTCGGGAGGAGGGGAGTGTGTGAGGGAGCAATACTAGGGGCGGGGCGGTGTTGAGCGCCTCGAAGTCGTTCCGGCTACTGGACGTTGCTGGCACGTAGTAGTGTTCTTTTGAACACTACCCGAGCCGGAAGCGGTCCCTGTGCGCGAAAGTAGTGCTCTTTTGGCTACTACGGCGCATGGACCCGCCTCGCAGACGGCTCAACTGGTCGGTGTTGGGGAGAGGTAGTGTTCGTTTGGGAAAAACAAGCCAAAACAGCGGCCCGCGGGGACCGCTGTTAAAATGCTCAGGACATCATACCGTCCTGGCGATACGTTTTGCGGTACGTAGCGGGCGGCATCCCGACCGTTTTCGTGAAAATCCGCGTAAAATTGTGCACGGTCGTGTAGCGCAGCCGCTCCGTCATTTCTTTGATTGGCATATCGGTATGGACGAGCCATTCCTTGGCTTTGCCGATCCGGTACTCGATCAAATAATGGCTGAAATTCGTGTCGAGCTCGTCCTTAAACGCCCGCCCGATCTGCCCGGTCGACACGCCGAAAAAATCGGCCGCCCCTTGCAGCGACAAGTCCTGGTCGTACCGCTCGTGAATGTAGGCCAGCACTTGCTGGAGCAGCCGCTTCTGCTTGCCGATCTGAAGCGTGCTCAGCTTCTCGCGGATCGACCGGAACACGGTGTCCTTCAGCCAGCGCTCCACATCCTCCAGCGAGCTGAAGCCGTACAGAGACTGGTACAGATCGGCTTCGAAAAATTGCTCCGGCTCGTAGCCCAGCTCGTGAATAAAGCCGTCCAGCTCGCCGATCAAATAGGCGAACATGGCGAGCGCGGTCTCTTTGTTCGCCACCGATGTCGGGACAAGCCGCATCAGCTCGCCGAGCTGGCGCTCCGCCTCGGGAAAATCGCCCTGAGCGATGCTGTGAACGATCGTCTTCGACGTCTCGATTAAGGGACGGCCGGACGAACGGACGGAGGTCGGTATATCCGAGCGGGCGATCGTCACGTCGGTTCCGAGCAGCAGCCGGTACCCCATAAGCATCTGCGCTTCCTGGTAACCGTCGATCAGCCCGCCGTATTGCTGCTTGCCGCCGCTCATTGAAACGGATACGGTGAAGGGGAAATACTGCGCCACCTTCACCCGAATTTCGTCGCATACGGCGCGGACCGCCGACTCTGTGTCGTCGTTCCACCGGTCGATGCCCAGCATCAGGGCGTATTGTCCGGAGCGGGGAATGACGGTAATGCTGGAAAAGCGGTCGCCGCTAATTTCTTCGATCAGCTTGCTTAACGCGTAGGCGATCAGGGAACGGTCCTTCTTCGAGTAAACGCGCTGGAATTCGTCCAGCCGGTCGACCTCGACCATGCAGACGCACATCCACTGCCCTTCGAGCGGAAAGCCGTAATGCTCCGTTTGCCGGCGGAACTCCTGGTCGGACATTTCGCCACGAAGCAGCCGCAAAAAGACGCCCTCCCGCCAATACGGAAGCTGTTCGCCGAGCTGGACCTTGAGCTGTTTGTTGGCGGCCATCATATGCCGAAGCTGCTGGTCCAGCGTCTGGATCGCGTCGCTCCGCGCGGACGTCCCGGCGCCAAAGATCGACAGCAGCCGCTGAATCGGCACGTACAGCCGGTTCGAACCGGCGACGGCGAGCACGACCCAGATCGCCGACAAGAGGACTACCATCCCGAACGTAGCCTGCTGAATATGGTTCAGCTTGCGGTTCAGCTCCGCGGTCGGCGTCATGATCACATAGGTCCAGCTCGTAAAGGCGGAGCGCTGCGCAGACAAGTCGTATTGCTTGTGATTGAAGCTGATCTGGCTCGGCCGGTTCGGGCTTTGCTTCCAAAACTCGTACAAGCGGACGGAGCTGGCGAGATCGTATTCCGCCGCCGTCGCGTTGCTGGCAGCGACGACCTTGCCCTTCTCGTCGAGAATAAACAATATTTTTTGACCGATATTTAATTCCTTGAGAAATACCGTCAAATTGTCCGGATTGACGTGCAGGAGCAGCGTTCCGATTCCTGGCAGACTGGTCGCGGGGATCGGGCGGACGACCAAAATTTCGTTTTGCTCTGGATACGTGCCCGGGGAAACGACGACAAAGCCGTTATATTTCAGCGGGCTGTTGCGGACGATTTCGCGGTACGGAAACTGCTCCAGATCGATGTAGCCGTACAGATTCGAGTATACTTTGCCGAACTGATGATAAACGACCGAGACGTCGAAGGCGATGTCCGACAAGCTGCGGTATTTTTGCAGCGTATCCATCATTTCGGTCGATTCGGCCAAATAACGCTCGATCGAGATGCCGTGCCGGACGGACGTTTCTACAGAAGGATTGGAAGCGATTTCAAGAGACGATTTGCCGAGCGATTGCAGGAACGTATCGACATGGTTTTCGATCTGGGCGAGTATCATCTGATGGTTCAGATCAACCTCTTCTTCCACGCTGCGCGACACGGTGTAGTAGGAAAACAGGCCGAATAAGGGGATCGGGGCGATGCTCAGCACGACGATGACGGCGAGCAGCTTGCGTTTGAACGTGAGCATGCCGGAGAAGCGGCGATAAAGGTTCATGATGCATACCTCCAGGAAAGCTGGCTCGGGCAAGCGGGGAAATGATCCGTACAAGCGGTTCGATTCGGCGGCGAAGAGGAGCGGCTATCGAACACCGTTCATATACATGTATATAATTATTCTCACACTGTTTCGGGGAACTGTCAACCGCGCGCTCCCGTCCCCCTGGCAGGGCAATCGCTTACGGGTTCCGGGTGACGGCAAAACGGAGTGGAGGATCATGGGACCTCCGGAGTGTCTTTTCCCCCGCCTTGACCTTTATAAGCGATTGCCCTGCGAGCCCTCCCCAACCGCGCGCTCCCGTCCCCTGTCCGCCCGAGCAGGACATTGCGTTCTCCGCGGCGAACTATACGGGTGTACGCTTCAAACCGGTATTATGAAAGCGATTACTGAAGGTGCGGAGGTCGAACGATGGCCATGCGGAAATACCCCATCTATGAGGATTTCGTCGGGAGCAATACGCCGCATTATTTGACGCGCGCCCACCGATTCTATATCGATGTGCGGCAATCGAGGCATTGCTACTTACACCATCACAATTATGCCGAGCTATCGTTTTTTATCGAAGGCGGCGGGGTGGAGACGGTTAATGGCGTCAGCCACCGGCTTATGCCGGGCTCCGTTTCGCTCGTGCTTCCGTACCAAATGCATATTATTCGCGGCGATGTCGACCAGAAGCTGCGCAAATATTGCTGCATGTTCGATATTCAGCTGCTGACCGAGCTGAACGACGACCGCTGGTTTTCGTATATGCTGTACGGCGTCGGGGCGAACACCCCTTCTTCCGTCCATTTCGACGAATCGGAATTCGAACGCATCCATTCGATTTTCGAGTTTTTGCGGCAGGAGTACGAGGATGCGGACCGCCCGGGCCGGCCGCAGCTCATCCGCACGAAGCTGAACGAGGCACTGCTGCTGTTCCTGCGCAAAGGAATAACGGCCCGCACGGAGCAGCAATCCGAAGCGCCGGGCGCCGACGATAAAACGCGCCTTCAGTGGCAGCTGCTGCAATTTGTACACACGCATTTCGACGAAAGACTGAGCCTGAAGGAGCTGTCCGAGCGTTTTTATTTGAGCGTGCCGTATTTGAGCCGCTTTTTCAAAAGCCATGTCGGCATGGGCTTCGTCGATTACTTGCACAGACTTCGGATCGAACGCGCTTCCAGCATGCTGCTGAATACGGAGATGACGATCCACGAAATCGCCTTCGACGTCGGCTTCGACAACTCGCGCACGTTCTCGCGCGTATTCCGCGAGCTGAAAGGCAAGACGGCTTCGGAGTACCGGATGACGGCTTTGAAATAAAGATCGATAAACGGAAAAAGCTGCGAGGGCCGCACAGATTTGTGCGGCATGCAGCTTTTTCTTTTCGGGTTACGTTGTCGCGAATCGGCACGGCTGGCGTTATTTGCTGGCAGCCGCAGCCGCTTTCGCTTTCTCGATATCTTTGTCGCCATCCTCGGCCATTTTGCGCAGCGCGGTATTGACGTCCATCGCGCCTTTCGTAAGCTCATACATCGTCTTTTCCAGCGGAAGGGCGGCCGTACGCTGGTACGGCGAGGACGGGAACGGATCGGCGGGCTTGCTTTTCAGCAGGGCGCGCACGTTTTTGCCTTGCAGGAACGGCGTGTCTTGGCCGAACGCGTCCTTGGCCGCCTGGCTGGTCGTAACCGGGAAGGCGAGTGCTTTTCTGGACATGTTCGTCTGCACTTCGTCGCTCGCCAGGTAGGCGACTGCGTCGAAGGCGGCTTCCTTGTGCTTGCTGGTGCTGGTTACATAGGCGAGCGTCAGCAGCTGCTGCGGTCCGACGCCGCGGCGGTCGCTGAACTCCGGATACGTCACGACGTCCCAGTTCACCTCTTGCGGCGTTGTCGGGATAAAGTAGGCGTACATGGCGGCGACCCGGTCTTTCAGGAACAGGTTGGAAATCGTGCCGAAGGAGCCTTCCTTCGTTTCATTGCCGGGGATTTCGTAGAAACGGGTCAAATTTTTCACGAGGCGCGCCCAGCGCTCGTCGCTATTCAGCACCGACTTTTCCGTCTTCGGATCGACGAAGCCGAGGGAGAGCTGGTTCAGCCAGGCGGTGTTGTAAAATTGAGTGATAAAGCCGCGGTACTGAACGCCGCTGTCGGAGCGGGTCATCGTTTTCGCGACTTCGTATACTTCGTCCCACGTCATGCCGTCTTTCGGATACGGCCTGCCGAATTTATCGAACAAGTCCTTGTTGTACAGGAGGCCCATCGCTTGCATTTTGTAGGGGATAGCATAAAGGCCGTTATTATTCGAAAGCGCTTGCACCGCTTTCAGCGTTCCGGGCTCGAGTTTGGACAGATCGAAGCCGCGGCTTTTGGCGAGGCCGGTCAAGTCGTATTCGAATTTGAAAGGCGCAATGAGCCGGTAATGATTGATGTCCGCGTTGAGCATGATGTCGATCGGTTCCCCGGCGGCAAGCATGTTCGCGATATGCCCTTCCGGGTTCGTGTCCGGGGAGGAAATGTATTTGACCGTAATGTGCGGATATTTCTTCTGAATAAAGTCGCCGTATTGCTCCATGAAAATAGCCGGGTCCTGCTTCGCCGACGGGTCGTAAAACGTCAGCGTCACCGGTTCCTTCGGAGCTTCGGCGGCCTTGCCCGCCTCCGGTTCCTTGGTCTTCCCGTCATTCGACGCCCCGCACGCGGACAAGCTTGCCGCGGTCAGCAGCAGCACTCCCGCTTGAATCCATTTTTTTGTAGCCACAAAGACCCATCCTCTCTGATTTGGCGTAGCTCATCGATCTCCCATTTACAGTACACGAAACGGAAAAATCGAGTGCGACATTATTTATCTGGCAAGAGTCAAAATTTTACCACTTTGCGCCGGTGTGCCTAAAACAAGGTTTGATGGTAGAATGGCTGTACGATTAAGGGGCTGTCGAACCGGGGCTGCCGCTGAAACGGGCAGTCGCCGGCGCATCCCGCCGCATTAGGAACGCTAAGGCGAAGATCGCAATTTTCGGTATAACTCGCTGAGGTTACGCTATATAATAGAGTTTATTTTGCCGGCAACGATTGGCACAAGGGAGGTCGCCCCATGACAGACAAACCCCACTTCTTCGCGTTCTCATCGCTCAAAAACCGGCTGTTTCTCGTGTTCGTGCTGCTCATTCTGCTGCCGTATTCGATCCTTCAGTATTATAGCGTCGGGCAGATCGAAGAATCGTTCACCGACCAGATCGTGCATCAAAATTCGGAGCAGCTAGGGCAACTGAAGCTGATTTTTGAAGATATGCGGGGGATGGCGTTCCGCGTCGCGGTCCGGCTCGAGAAAGATCCGGTCATCGCCGGCATCCTGAACGGGACGACGACGCTAACGGAAACGGAGCGGCGCAAGCAGATGGACGACTTGTGGAACGGCATCAAAAGCAATGCGCTGCCTTCGCCGTTCGTTTATTATTCGCTGCTCGACAGGAACGGACGGCAATACGCCTCCTATGTCCCTAACAAACCGCTCACTTATGATACGCTGATGGAACGCCCGGAGCTTCGCGTCTTGAAGGAGGGCGTAGAAGCCTATGTCTGGACCGAGCAGGAACAGTCCGATCTGCGGGCCGAGGACAGCAAAAGCGAGCGGCTCATTACGCTTTACTCCGCCTTTCGCGACAGCGGGGGGCAGCAGATCGGGCTCATCCGCATCGGCATCGATTTTCAGGCATGGCTCGCTTCGATGGCGAGAAACTTTCCGATTACGCAGGACTTTTTCATGCTGGGAGGACAAGGCAAGGTGCTCGGGGGAACCGGGGACCTGACGGATAAGGCGCTTCTCGGATTTCTGCGCGACGCGAGCGGTTATGCGGACAGCTACCACCGGATCGACGGCGCCTATTTGTATAATACGATGCCGATTCCCGCAATGGGGTGGACGCTGGCGAGCCGGTTTCCGCTGCAGCTTTTCTTCGGCGACATTGCGGGGGTGAAGCAGCGCGTCTTTACGACCTTCCTGCTATTTACGCTGCTGTTCGTCATCATTACGTTTTTCATTTTGTCCACGCTCACCCGTCCGCTGCGGCTGCTGCAGAAAAAAATGGCGGAGGCGGCGGACAAGCAGCTCATGACGCATCTGCATACCGGCAAATACAAAGGCGAGGTGCTCGCGCTGGCGCGAACGTTCAACGAGATGGTCAGTGACCTGCAAGCGCTCATGCGCCGCTTGAAGACGGAGGAGCGGCAGAAGGAGGCGGTCCGCTTCCAAGTGCTGCTGTCGCAGATGAATCCGCATTTTCTGCTCAATACGCTGAATGTGGTGAAATGGAACGTGATGGCCAAAGGAGACGAGCAGACGGCGGACATCTGCGTAGCGCTTGGCAAGCTGCTGGAAACGAGTCTGAACGAGGAAGCGGATCTGATTCATTTGCAGGAGGAGCGCGAGCTGACGGAGGCCTACGTGTCGATCCAATCGTTCCGCTACGATCAAATGTTCGAGATACGATGGGAGTGCGACGAAAGGCTGGACTACGCGCTAGTACCGAAGCTGAGCTTGCAGCCTCTTGTCGAAAATGCGATCTTTCATGGCCTCGCACAAAAGGAGCGAAAGGGCGTCATTTGGATTCGCGCCTATAAGGCCGATAACCGCTGCTACCTCGAGGTGGAGGATAACGGAGTCGGCTGGAATCCCACAGCTTCGCAAAACGCCGCCCGCAAGCGGAAAGGCATCGGGCTCAAAAACATCAAGGAGCGTCTCGAGCTGCTGTTCAAGCAGGAGGCCGCGCTGGATATACTGCCGCAGCCGGAAGGAACGAAGGTGCGGCTCGGATTTCCGCTGCTTATCTCGACGCCGTATTCCGAAGGAGGGGATCGCGATGTGGAAAGTACTGCTCGTGGAAGATGAAAGCTTCGTCCGGCGGACGCTCAGGCAATTGATTCGCTGGGAGGAGATGGGCTTTACGATCGCGGGCGAGGCCGGCGACGGCCGGGAGGCGCTGGCGATGATGAAGTCCGATCCGCCGGATCTTGTCATTGCCGACATCATCATGCCGGCGATGGACGGCATCGAGCTGCTGAAGCGCTCGCGCGAGGAGGGACTGGAAAGCGCGTTCGTCATGCTCACCTGCATGAATGAGTTCGAATATGCGCGGCAGGCGCTGGAATTCGGCGCGTCGGGTTATTTGCTCAAGCTGTCGATGAACGTGAAGTCGCTCGGCGAGGCGCTGGCGAAAGTGGACCGCGAGCTGACGCGGACGATGCAGATAAGATCGCAGGCCGATTCCCAGAAGTTTCAGCGGTTGTACAGACATTACTGGCGCTCGATCTACGGTGGGGAGGCAGGGGGAACGGAAGAGGCGGGCGAACTGGCCGCAGAGGAAAGCTTGCCGTACGCTTCGATATGGATCGCTTCGTTTCTGCACGGCAGCGCCCGGTTTACGCTGGACGATTTCCGGCAGCTCGGGCTTGCCTGTGCGGGCAGCCGGACGGTGATGCATACGTATGCGCATCTCGGCCAGACAACGGTATTCGTCTGGAATCCGGCCTCGGCAGAGTTTCGTCAGACGGCGAAGGGAGAAGGCTTGCCGTGGCCGGCCGCGTTCTCGGAAGTTGTGGCGGCGAACCGGGCGAAGGAAGCGTGGCGCGAAGTGCTGCGGGCTTTGGACGGCAGCTGGTACGGGGGGCGGGCCGGAAGCGGAAGCGCATTCGCCGGCGACCGGAGCCGGGAAGACGAGCCGTACCCCGAGGTCGGCTGGAAAACCGAGCGGGAATGGATTCAAAGCTTCGAGCGGCGGAATATCGATGAATTCCGCGAGCGTCTGCGGGACGGCTGGGCGGACATGGAACGGCGCCGGCTGCCTATGGCGATCGTCAAGGAAACGGCGGTCCGGCTCGACCGGATTTTGGCCCGCATCGCGGGCTGCGCCGGGCAGGCGGAGGAGGAGCTGGGCGCAAGCGTTACCCACAGCGAGCTGGGCGAACGGCTGCTGGAGCGAGCCCGGCAGTATGCGTTGCGGTGGTCGTCCGGGGTGCAGCCGGTTACGGGCCATCCCGAGATCGACAAGGCGCTTGCGTTTATCCACCGGCATTCGCACGAGGATGTGACGCTGAAAGGAATTGCGTCGCTGGTTGCGATGGACGAGGCTTATTTCAGCGGACTGTTCAAGAAAAAGACGGGCGTAACGCTCATCCATTACGTGCAGCAGGTGCGCGTAGGCCATGCCAAGAAGCTGCTCGACGAGACGAGCTTACCGGTCGCCGAAGTCGGGGAACGGGTAGGCTTTCCGAACACGAACTATTTCATCAAAATTTTCAAGCGCTGGACGGAACGCACGCCGAACGAATACAGGCTGCTGGAAGGAGCCGAAGGCGAACCAACATAAATTTGTTCTATTACAAAACTAAAAATGTTCCTTATACCCGCTTCGCCCGGATGGTATCGTTAATACAGGAAGCGCGACAAGCGCAGAACATGCCGATACGGGCGGAAAGGGGCAGAGGATGACGATACACACCTACGAAGTAGCCGTCTACGGAGCGACGCCCGGAGGGATTGGAGCCGCGATCGCCGCATCGAGACGCGGCCGGCGGACCGTGCTGCTTGAGCCTTCGGGTCATATCGGCGGCCTGATGACGAGCGGTCTCGGCCGGACCGACATTATGTCTCTCGATTCGGCGGGATCGGTTTACCGCGAATTTGCGGCCAAGGTGGTCCGGCATTACAGCGAAACGTACGGGGCCGATTCCGATCAGGTCCGGGACTGCAACGGCGGACTATGGTTCGAGCCATCCGTGGCGGCGAGGATCCTGAAGGAAATGATGGAAGCCGAAGCGGGTTTGGATGTATATACGCGCTGCGAACTGGTCCGGGCTGATGTAGCGGACGAGGGGCTGCGGGAAATAGGGCTTGTCGACAAACTGAAAGAAAACGCTTTCAATATTCAGGCTGACGTTTTTATCGATGCTACCTATGAAGGGGATTTGGCAGCCGCCGCCGGAGTGCCCTACGATCTCGGGCGGGAATCGCGGGACGTGTGGAACGAGGAATATGCCGGGAAGCTGTACATGAACTTCGATGCTTCGAAGGAGGTATTCCCCGGCAGCACCGGCGAAGGGGACGACCGGATTCAGGCGTACAATTTCCGGCTGTGCCTGACGCAAAACCCGGACAACCGCATCCCGTTTGCGAAGCCCGAAGCGTACAGCCGCGAGCCGTATGCCAGCCTCGCCGAGGACGCGGCAGCCGGACGGATCGCTTCGATCCGGGACGTGATGAACATGCTTCCGGTGCCGAACGGCAAGACGGACTGCAACAACCACCATTACTGCATGTGCTCGACCGACTTCCCGGAGGAGAACGGGGATTATCCCGAAGGCGGCAGCGAAACGCGAGAAGCGATCATTCGCCGCCATCGCGAGTATATCCAGGGACTGCTCTGGTTTCTGCAAAACGACGAGGCGCTGCCGGAGCCGTTCCGCCGCGAGGCCGGAAAGTGGGGGTACGCCGCCGATGAGTTCGGGGAATACGGCCACTTCCCGCCGCAAATTTATGTGCGCGAGGCGCGCCGCATCCGGGGCGAATACACGTTTACGGAAAATGACGCCAGGCTCGCCCCCGGGCTGGACGGGGCGCCGATGCAGTTCGACAGCGTAGCCGTCGGGCATTACCCGATCGACTCCCATGCAACGAGCAAACGGGAGCCGGCGGGGCGGCATAAGGCGCTGGAAGGTTTTCTCGGCCTCGGCTGGATCACGGAAGTATACCAGATTCCGTACGGGGTCATCGTGCCCCAGCGCGTGGACGGGCTGCTTGTCCCGGTCGCCGTATCCGCTTCGCATATGGGCTTCGGCACGATCCGCATGGAGCCATGCTGGATGCAGCTCGGCTTCGCCGCAGGCGTAGCCGCCGATCTGAGCATCGCCGCAAGCGTTCCGCTTCGCAACCTGTCCGTCGACCGGCTGCAGGACGCGCTGCTCGCCGAAGGGCAGCTCCTTTGCCCGCTCGGTGAAGCGGAGCTGCGCAGCACGGCAGCGGCAGCGGCGCAATATTTCGGCTCGAAAGGTTTCTTCGCCGGCGGGCCGGCCCGCCTGGACGAGCCGCTCGCGGCCGCCGACGCCTCCCGCTGGATCGCCGCCGCGCGATCGCTTGAGGGCGGCCGGGCGCTGCCGGCGCTGCCCGCGACCGACCGGCTGCTGCCGGCCGGCGCCGATATGGGCCCGCGGCTGCCGAAGCGGGAGCCGTCGCCGCGCGAGCGGTGGGCTGAGCGGCCGATGTTGGCGCCGGAGATGGCGCGGCGTTGGCTGGCGGCAGCGTCCCGGGCGCTTGCGCTTGCGGCGGAGCCGTCCGAGGCGGCGTTTGCTTCCGGGACAGGGACAGCGGTTACCCGCGGCGAGTTTGCGGCACAGCTGTACGCGCTGCTGCGGAGCAAGCGGGAGCAGGGGCGATGACGGTTTTTGCGTCCGATGCGAAAGGAGGGAATCACCATGCATCCAGACACCATGAAAGCGGACCGGACGCTTTCGCGACCCGCCGATAGCCGGCTGCGGAAAGGACTCAAAGCCGTATGGGCTTACAAAGAGTTTTACCTCATGCTGCTGCCGGGCGTGCTGTATTACTTGATTTACAAATACGTGCCGATGTACGGGGTCGTGATCGCCTTTAAAGATTACGATATGATGGCCGGCATTTTGAGCTCTCCGTGGGCCGACCCGTGGTACAAATATTTTCAGCAATTTTACGAATCGCCGTATTTTTCGCAGCTGCTCACGAATACGTTTCTGATCAGCGTTTACAAGCTCGTCTTCGGCATGGTGCCGCCGATTATTCTGGCCATCCTGCTGAACGAATGCCGCGTGAAATGGTTCAAGTCGCTGATCCAGACGCTCAGCTATATGCCTCACTTCTTGTCTTGGGTCATCATTTACGGCATACTGCTCATGTTTCTGTCCCAGGATTCCGGCATCGTCAACCGCTGGCTCGTGGACGCGGGCTTCAAGTCGATCCCGTTCCTCACCTCGACCGAATCGTTCCGTTCGGTGCTGGTCGGCTCGGATATATGGCAAAATCTCGGCTGGAGCGCGATCATTTATTTGGCCGCCATCGCCGGGATCGATCCGACGCTGTACGAAGCGGGCAAGGTGGACGGAGCAAGCCGGCTGAAAATGGTGTGGCATATTACGCTGCCCGGCATCCGCCACGTTATTATCCTGCTGCTTATTTTGCGGCTCGGCCATATGCTCGACGCCGGCTTTGAGCAAATCTACATTTTGTATAACGTGCATGTGTATCCGGTGGCCGACATTCTCGACACCTGGGTGTTCCGCACAGGGCTCGAGCAGTGGAACTACAGTCTCGCTTCCGCCGTCGGCCTGTTTAAATCGGGAATCGGGCTGATCCTAGTATACCTCTCGAACCGGATCGCCAAACGATGGGGGGAGAGCATATGGTGAGAAACTCGGGAGACAAACTGTTCGGCACGTTCAGCTACGTCGTGCTGGCGATCGTCGGCTTGGCCGCGGTCGTCCCGCTTCTGTATGTGTTCTCGGTATCGCTGACCCCGTTCGCAGAGGTGCTACGGCACGGCGGTTACGTGCTCATTCCGAAGGAGCTGACGTTCAGCGCTTACAAGAAGCTGCTTGGCACATCCGCGATCCCGCGCTCGCTTGCCGTCACGGTTTATATTACGGTGATCGGCACCGCGATCAATCTCGCGCTGACCGCCTTGATCGCGTATCCGCTCAGCAGGCGGCAGCTGCCGGGAAGACGATATTTTCTGCTTATGGTCGTGTTCACGCTGCTGTTCAGCGGCGGCATCATCCCGACATATCTGGTCGTTAAGGCGACGGGCCTGATCGACAGCTTGTGGTCGCTCATCCTGCCTACCGCCGTGTCCAGCTTCAACGTGCTTATCATGAAAAGCTTTTTCGAGCAATTGCCCGAGGAGCTGTTCGAATCGGCCCGCATCGACGGGGCGAAGGAATTCCGCATCCTGTTTCGGATCGTCGTTCCGCTGTCGCTGCCGGTCATGGTTACGGTCGGCCTGTTCTATGCAGTCGGCCACTGGAACTCGTTCTTCAGCGCCATTATGTACGTCACCGACCGGACGCTGTATCCGCTTCAGGTTGTCGTCCGCGAAATCCTCATGCTGTCCCAGCAGCCGCTCGAAAACGCGGAGGATCAGGTGCCGACCGTAACGATGCAGATGGCGGCAGTCGTTTTTGCCAGCTTGCCGGTGCTGATCGTATATCCGTTTTTGCAGAAGCATTTCACGAAAGGGATGCTGCTCGGCTCGATTAAAGGCTGAGCGCCCGGATGGTTGTCGTCCGGTTCTCCAATGGTTCTTTTAGTCCGATTCCAACAGAAAGAAGGGGCAAACGTATGAACGAGAAAAACGGGAAACAGATGTGGGGTCCGCTCGGACTTACGGCGATGCTGCTCGCAGGCAGCGTATTGGCGGGCTGCGGCGCGGGAAGCGGCAAAGAGGGAGACGCATCCGGCAGCGGAGGGGCCAAGCCGGCCGAAAATGCCGCGCCGGTCAAAATCCAGATGGCGATGGCCGCCTCGGGCTTGCCGGCGCCGGACGCGGACGATATCAAAAAAACGATCGACAAGAAGCTGAACGTCGATCTGCAGTTAACGACGATCGCCTCGGGCGACGATTACAAAAACCAGATCCGGGTGCGCATTTCCGGCGGCAATTACCCGGACCTGTTCTCGGTCGACTTTGCCGATGTGAAGGAGTTTTCCGACAAGGGGCTGCTGCTCGATCTGACGCCTTACATGGACAAAGAGCTGAAACCGACGAAAGACTTCGTCGTCGGCCTGACGCCGAACATTCTCAAGAAGGTGACGGTAAACGGCAAAATGTACGCGATTCCCCGCACCGCCGACGTTCCGTTCTCCTCAATGTGGGTGCGCAAGGACTGGCTCGACAAGCTGGGGCTGAAGGCGCCGACCACCCTCGACGAGTTTATGACGGTCGCCAAGGCGTTTACCGAGCAGGACCCGGATGGCAACGGCAAGAAGGATACGTACGGCATTACGGGCGCCAAGCTTGATGGCTTCGCCACCATTTTCGGAGCGTATGGCGTCGGTCAGCCCGGCGCGTTTTACCAGAAGGACGGCAAGGTTATGAACGCATACTATGACCCGGGTATGCCGGAGGCGCTGAAATATATCAAATCGCTGTTCGACGCGGGCGTCGTCGATCCCGAGATTATGACGAACAAGGGCAACGTCGAGGTGCAGAAGGCGTTCCAGGGCAAAGCCGGCCTCATCTTCAAAGGCTGGACGGACATCGCCAAGGACGAGTTTGTGGCGCAGTACAAAGCGATCAACCCGAACGCGAATTGGGTGCAGCTGAACCCGGTGAAAGGTCCGGGCGGGCAATTCGAAGGCTCTTACGATTACGACCGGCCGTCCCGTTACTGGGTCATTCCGAAGGCGCTCGAGAAAGACAAGGCGAAGCTGCAAAAAGTGTTCGATGTACTCAACTACGTATCCGGCAAGGAAGGCAATACGCTCGTCATGTACGGTCTCGAAGGCAAGCATTACAACATGAAGGACGGCAAGCTCGTGCCGACCGACTTAATGGCGAAGGAAGGCAACTACTTCAACCTGTATCAATTTACGGGCCGCCCGAACAAGGACTATTTGGCGATCAAATTCCCGAATCAGGCCGCTCAAACCGACTTTGCGATCAAAACGCCGCGCATATCTTCGTTCGACAGCTCGGTCATTCCGCCGAGCGGCTTCAATAAAGCCGACGCCGACCGGTTCGCCGAGGAGGAAATGATCAAGTTCGTCACGGGCAAGCGGTCGATCTCCGAATACGCCGACTTCCTGAAGACGCTGGAAACGACGTTTAAGTACAAGACGTACGTCGACGAAGCGGCGAAACAGATCAAGGAGCAGGGCTTCGTGAAGTAAAGGCTTGGTGGATCGTTTGGCAGATAGGGCCGTTCGCGAATACGTTCGCGCACGGTCCTTTTGCCGATTTGTGCATTCATGCCGAATGTCCAAGCACCTTCGCCTTCTGCGCATATACTGGCAGTATCAACGGGGGAGGAGGTGGAGCGCGATGGAGAAACTCCTCACTTATGCAGGCGGGGTTCTGGCCGGTTATACGCTTGCGGCGATGCCGGTACAGGATACGTTTATTTCCAGCGTGGAGCCGGTGCTGGACGGTATCGGCATTCTCTCCATGATTCTGTTCTCGGGCATGCTGATTTATAAAGGCATCAAATCTCTCGCCGGCAAATAAGCGCACCACTTGCGTATGTATATTCAAAGGACCGCGGACCGCACGAATAATGCACGCGGTTCTTTTTTTGCTGCTAGGGTTGTCGCTCCAGCCGCCGCGAGAGTTGATCTGCCAAGTGCGAGTGACGAATCCGCTGACGCTGTTTGGCCGAGGCTGTGCCGGGATGCGGGGCGGGCGAGCGGAAGCGAAAGTTCCGCTATGGCTCGAGGTGCGCCGTCCTGTGCGGCGATAGAGGAAACAAAAGTTCCGTTATGACCGTTAATCACCCGTGTGGAACGGGGGATTCGGGCCCATAACGGAAGCAGCGCTTCCTCTATGCAGGCCTAGGCGGCTTGCGAATCGGCGATTGCGGAACTCGCGGTTCCGTTATGTTCCTGCGCAGGTGCCGGATTCGCAGACTATAGAAACAACTGGCGTCCGTTCGGATTGATCACGTAGGCGCGAATTCTTCGCTCCCCCGACGCCGGAAGCAGCACGCTGGCGGAGACAAGCCGCTGCAGCAGCGTTCTGGCATGACGTGTGCTGATGCCGAGCCGCTCGCCAGCCTCCTTCGGCGTGACGGGCGCAAGCTTGCGCAAAGCGATCTCCGCCAGGCGGCGCTCCGTCCGGGACAAAGCATCGTTTGCCGTCGTATCGGCGCCGCACCAAAGCCCCATCCATTGATGAATCGTTTGCTGACAGCGACGCGGTTTCTGCTCGACATCGTCGTAAGCAAAACGGATGATGCGCCAGCCGTCGATTTCCAGATCGTTTTGCCGCCACAACTGGTCTGCGAACTGGGTGCGCGATACGTCGCGAAGATGAGGGCCGTATCCGTCTATTTCCATGCACACCCGCAGCGGCGGACGGATGTAGGCGAAGTCCAAATATCTCGTGCCGTCCTTGAAATCGGCCACTTCGTATTCGGGATGCAAGTAGTCGAAGCTGCCGACGGCCGGCCACCATACCCGTTCCAAAAAGGTCCGTTCGGCATGCCCGTGTCCTTCCGTTAGACGACGCAGCCTTTCGCCGCTGCGCGAATGCAGGTGCCGCTGCAAAAAACGTTCATAGTGCCTGTCAAAGCTCATCCATATCCCTCCGAGTTCAAAATAAAAAACCGCTTCGTCTCCGAATGATCGGCAAACGAGCGGCATGTGCTTCATGACCTGCTTAGGCGCATATGAATGTAGTGAAACATGTGGGCAATTTCCTAGATTAGTTTAAGTTTAGCGGAACGGCGGCGTTTGCGCAAGTAGCGTGCATGTTTGTTTCGTAGATCGCGGTAACAGAGTGAATAAAGGAAGTGGCAGAGCCCTTATTTCCTTATAAGCGGAAGCGAAAGTTCCTCTATGGCTCGCGGTACGCCGTCCTGTGAGGCGATAGAGGAAGCAAAAGTTCCGTTATGGTCGTCCCGACCGTGTTAAAACGCGGGCAAACGGGCCCATAACGGAACAAACGCTTCCGCTAAGCCCTCCGAATCGGTCGCGCAAGCGAAATAGCGGAACCTGAGGTTCCGCTATTTGTGCGAGCCGTGCCAGTGACGGGGCCAGCGGCCCTTGTCAGTCGGTGAGCGGCAGCTCAAGCTCCGCTATTTGCGCGAGCCGTGCCTCAGGCGCCGTGGCCGCAGCCTTGCAAGCCCTCGTCGTGCCCGCCTATACCGCACCCGCACCCGTTACCGGAAATCCGGCGGCGTACGGCGGGAAACGCCCGTCAGGATCGCGGTCTCCACCACGGCGCGGCGGACGCGGGCCACGACCTCTTCGTTGAAAATACCGGGAATGATATACTGCTCGCTGCGCTCGCCGTCGGAAATAACCGAAGCGATGGCGCGGGCGGCCGCCAGCTTCATCGGCTCGTTGATGCGGGTCGCGCGGCAATCGAGAGCGCCGCGGAAAATCCCCGGGAAAACGAGTACGTTGTTGATCTGGTTCGGGTAATCGCTGCGGCCCGTAGCAAAGACGCGCACATGCGGCAGCGCCTCCTCGGGGTCGATCTCCGGCGTCGGATTCGCCATCGCGAAGACGATATTGTTCGGCGCCATCTTCTGCATATCCTCGGCGTTCAGCAGCCCGCCCCGCGATACGCCGATGAAGACGTCAGCGCCCGCGATCATTTCCTTGAGCGTTCCCGGCTCGCTTTCCACCTGAGGCTGTTCCGCCAGCCAGTTCCACATCGGGTTCGAATACGTGCCGCCGCGTACGATCGCGCCGTCCCGATCGACCGGGACGAGACGTTTGACGCCTGCGGCGAGCAGCATTTTGCATATGGATACGCCCGCAGCGCCGATGCCGTTGACGACAACGCGAATATGCTCCATGCGTTTGCCGACAACCTTCAGCGCGTTAATAAGACCGGCGGTCACAACGACGGCCGTACCGTGCTGATCGTCGTGGAATACAGGGATGTCCAATTCGTCGGCGAGACGGGTTTCGATTTCAAAGCAGCGCGGGGAGCTGATGTCTTCCAGGTTGATGCCGCCGAATATCGGGCTGACCGCTTTGATCGTGCGAATGATTTCCTCCGTATCCTTCGTGTCGAGGCAGAGGGGGAAGGCGTCGACGTCGGCGAGCTGCTTGAACAGCATCGCTTTCCCCTCCATAACCGGAGCGGCGGCGTACGGGCCGATGTCGCCCAGACCGAGTACGGCGGTACCGTCGCTGATGACGGCAACCGTATTTCGCTTGATCGTCAGCGAGAAAGCTTTCTGCGGGTTTTCATGGATGGACGTACATACTTTGGCTACGCCGGGCGTGTACACGCGGGACAAATCGTCGCGGTTTTTGATCGGCAATTTCGGCTGGACCGACACTTTGCCGCCCAAATGGGCAAGGAACGTCCGGTCCGAAACGTTGATGACCTCTACGCCGGTCAGTGCGCGCAAGGACTCGACGACTTTTGCCTCCGCCGTATCGGATACGTCGATCGTAATATCGCGAACCGAACGGTCGCTGCCGGGACGAATGACGTCGATGGACGAAATGTCGCCTTTGGCCGCGATGATCGTCGATGCGACCTGACCGAAGTTTACTTCCGCATGATTCAGTTCGACACGCACAATAATACTGTTGTAAGCCATAGAATGAAGCTCCCTTCACGCAGAGTGAATTGCAAAATTCGCAGCCGGAAAAGCGCGCGTCCTAGCATTCGCGTTGTTGTTTCAAACAGGCTGCGGATCGTTTGTTAATCGAATGGATTCTGTGGCGCAGGAACGGAATGCTCCGAGTAAGTGGAGCTTTCGTATAGAGGATGCCGTCTTAGCGAATACGGAGATGTTCCGAATAGACGTCCAGATCGGCGATAGAGCACTCCGTATACGGCGAAAGCTTCCCGTCAACAAGCACCCTGTTCTCATCCGACTTGTTTCTTGTCCGAATTCCATACCCAATTATTTCTCCCCGGACAACCATACATGTATGCGCTGATCAGAATGAACCGACGAAAATGAATGCCGGATGTCCCTCCCAACATAGGAAGCTAAAAACGGATCTTTCCAAAAGGGCGCTTCATATGTAAGAATACACATTCCTTTCGAAGCCGACAACTGCCCTATTGTTACTATAAGCAGTTATTCGATTAATTTCGACAAAATTTGACGCAATCTTATTATTTCTCCTATGGCTTGACAACCCCTGAGCGAATGCATTACGGCTCTCATTCAGCACGTTCCTATCGGAATCCGTCCCTGCTCGGCGGCGCAACACTTTAACTTTTTACAGAAGAAATTCCCTGTCCGGAATACAATCGATTTTATTTTTGGAGCGGAGAAGCCTTATACTAATAGGAAAGGGGAAGGCAGGCGATAGGTTGTGAAAAGGCATTTCTATCTGGACGGCAAATGGAAGGAAGCGTCTAAGTATATGCCGCTGTACTCTCCTTACTCGGGTGAGCTGCTGGCGGAAGTGGCGGAAGCGGGGGAAGCGGAAACCGAGGAGGCGATTCGCTCTGCGCAGAAAGCGGCTGTCGTGATGGCGAATATGCCCGCCCACGAGCGGGCCGCCATTTTGGACAGGCTGATCGCAATCATGGAGCGCAGGCAGGACGAGCTTGTACGCATTTTGGCTCTGGAGGCGGCCAAGCCGATCAAAACCGCGCGCGGTGAAATCGCCCGCACGATTCAGACGTACAAGTTCGCCGCTATGGAAGCAAGACGCATTCACGGCGAAACGGTGCCGCTCGATGCCGCTCCCGGGGGAGAAGGGCGAATCGCCTTTACGATGCGCCGACCGCTCGGGGTCATCGGCGCGATCACCCCGTTCAATTTTCCGTTCAACCTCGTTGCTCACAAAGTCGGTCCGGCAATTGCCGCGGGCAATACCGTCGTGCTCAAGCCGGCCGGGCAGACGCCGTTGTCGGCCCTCGCGCTGGGCGAGCTGTTCGCCGAGGCCGGTTTGCCGGACGGGGCGCTTAATATTATACCGGGGCCGGGTAACGTTGTCGGGGAGAGGCTCGTCCGGGACGAGCGGGTCAAGGCGATTACGTTCACCGGTTCTCCGGCCGTCGGCATCGCGATGAAGAACAAAGCAGGACTGAAGCGGGTGACGCTCGAGCTAGGCTCCAATTCCGCACTCGTCATCGACCGGACGTGCGAGCTTACACTCGAGTTGATCCAGCGCTGCGTAACTGGCGCGTTTGCGTTCAGCGGCCAGGTGTGCATTTCGATTCAGCGCATCCTCGTCCACAACGATTTGTTTGCGGAGTTTGTGGAGAAATTCAAGGCTCAGACGGAGAAGCTGGTCATTGGCGATCCGCTCGATGAAGCAACCGACGTCTCGGCGCTCATCAGCGAGAAGGAAGTCCGGCGCATGGAAGATTGGGTGGCGAGCGCCTGCGCCAAAGGAGCGGAGATTGTTACGGGCGGAGAGGCGATTAGCTCGAGGCTGTACCCGCCAACGATACTGACCGGCGTGCCGACCGATGAGCCGGTGTCGTGCCAGGAGGTGTTCGGGCCTATCGTAACGGTTAGCTCGTTCGCCACCCTGGACGAAGCGATCCGTGAAGTGAACAGCTCCCGCTACGGCTTGCAGGCGGGCATCTATACAAACGACATTCATGCCGCGATGCAGGCGGCGATGGAAATGGACGTGGGCGGCGTTATGATTAACGACTTCCCGACGTTCCGCGTCGATAACATGCCGTACGGCGGTGTCAAGGAAAGCGGCTTCGGACGCGAAGGGATCAAATATGCGGTTGAGGAAATGACCGAGCTGAAGCTGATCGTGATCAAGCTGAAGAGCTGATGCCGCTGCTCCCGTTCGCCGCCAAAAAAGCCTGGACTCGGAGAAAACTCCGGTAGTCCGGGCTTTTTACCGCGCAACCGAATGCGCCGTGTTTCGTCTAAATTACATATATAGGTAACCCTTTGAAGGGGAGATGCGCAGTGGAGAAAAGAGCAGTGTCTATACTGGCGTACGGATTACTCCTGTTCCTGTTATCAGCTTGCGAAGAGCGAACGGATTTGAACGGAATGGATCAGCCTTCGACGAACAAGGAAAACGCCGCCGGAAGCGGGAAAACGACGAACCCCGGCACTTCTCCTCAGCCCAAGCCAAGCGATACGGCCCCGGTGCGGAACGAAGCTCGCCCTTCCGTTCGCGAACATCTGAAGCGCATTGCATTCAGCGAGGAAACCGAAAACGCTGCTCGGATGATTGAACAATGGCAAACGTCGGACAGCTCCTCTTTGCCCGCCAAGGTCGTACATCAATGGGAGCGCGTCACCATCCACTTGGAATGGAGCGATGCGGACGAAGCGGGCAGAAACGCGCTGCTGGATCAAATCACAATCGGAGATAAGAAGCCGGTTTTCGAGCGGGACAGAGCCGACTCGAACCAGTACCGGCTGCGGCTGGAGCAGCCGGTCGGCGCCTCCTTCGAGGTCAGGCTCGGCGATTTGCCGCCGATCCGGGTGGAACGAATGAAGTCTTTGAGCTTCAAGCCGGTGTCCGCAGCAGGGGAAGCCGTGGCGAATGTGCTCCATATTCCAGCGCGCGAGTACGGTTCCAGACTGTTTATTCCTGCCGAGGAAACAGGCATCGTGCTGCAATTTTCGGAGGTGATGGAGCCGCGTCTGCCGATTGCCGCCGAAGGCTCGCTCGTTCAAGCGGAATGGACGGACTCCACCCATCTTCTCCTGCGCTTCGATCAAGCTGCCCCTTCGGACGGGAGGACGTCCGAGCTGACGCTGCGTTTTGGCGATTTGCAGGCGGCAAGCGGGAACCGGCTTCAGGACGAGATGAGCGTGATCATCAGTCGTTTTCCGGCTCTGGCTTGGAAAGACAGTCTGACGGGACAGCAGGCGGTAAACGGATCTAGGGACCGTTACTACGATCGGCTGCTCCTTTCGCCCGACGGAACGAAATATGTTGGGGTTATCGGGCTAGGCGGAGCGATGGGAGACGGTGACGGCTGGAGTTATGCGTTCGTGCTGGAGCGTCCGGGGAAGGAACCGATCGTGCTGGAGCGTGTGTTCTACTCGACGATCGAGCCAGACGATACGCCGATCCGCTGGATCGACTCGAATACGCTGCTGTACGCTTCTTATTACGGCGTATATGCATACGACACGGAAGCTTTGACCAGACGGACGGTGCATGAGAACGATCCGGGCGAAACCCGCAATATCAATAACGCCGTCTGGGACCCCTACCGCCGTCAGCTGTATGTGCTGGCATACGGGGATAGAGACGAATCGGGCATGACCAATTTATATACGTACCGCGATACGAATGGTCCGCCGCAAGTCGATAGAGGGGTGTCCGAATCGGTGCTTGCCGCTAAATATTCCATGCTCGATTTGTCGATTTTTCCGGCCGAGGACGGCGTTTATTGGACCCGGACGCAAAGCGGCGTCCCCTATACCGAGTTTGTTCGCAGCGACGGTACCCGCTTCACCGTGAAAGGAATCGTGCGGGTCGTAACCGTTAAAGGAGCCTATGTGCAAATGTATGCCGCAGGCGGATACTACCTAACGCAAGAAGGCTGGTCGTTATGGCGTCCCGGCAGCTCCGAGAAGCCAGTGGCCTCTCCGCCCGGCTTCGGCATCGCGTTCCGCTCCGGCGACGAGCTTATGTATGAGGAGGACGGGCGATTCTACCGGTACGATCCGGAACAGGATGAATGGCCGTTATGGCGCGCGCCCGGCGGGGAAGAACAGGACGCTGTACCGAATCGGGGGCCGGATAAGCTGTATAAGGCGTTCGTATCTCGTTGATATGCAAAAAAGACCGCCAGCCCCAAAATGGCTGGCGGTCATGGCGCTAAAGCTCCCTTACCCCAAAAGCTTATCCTTCAGACGGCTTCATTTCGTTGCCGCGAATCCAGATGCGCTCCAGCGTAAGGTCCGGGCTAATAAGCAGCACATCGGCATGTTTGCCTGCCTCGAGGCTGCCCGTTCTCTCGAAAATGCCGAGCTGGCGGGCCGGGTTGCCGCTCATGTAACGGCTCGCCTGCGGAACGGTTACGCCGACATTAGCCGTTACATAACGGAGCGCGCCGATCATCGTCAGCGTGCTGCCGGCAAGGCTGTTGCCTTCCACAAGCGTAGCGACGCCGCCGCTTACTTGAACCGCGAGTCCGCCAAGATCGTAGATGCCGTTTTCGAGACCGGCTGCCGACATGGCGTCCGTAATCATGATCAGGTTGTCGTCCGTCTTCGCCTTCGTCAGCAGCTTGATGCAGGCGGGATGGACATGGTGTCCGTCGCAGATGATCTCGGCGCGAATCCGGTCGTCGGTCAGGACGGCCCCCGCCGTTCCAGGATTGCGGTGATGAATCGGCGTCATCGCGTTAAACGTATGCACCGCCTGGTTCAGTCCCGCATCGGCGGCTGCGATAACTTGGTCGTACGTAGCGTCCGTATGGGCGGCCGCCGCGTTGATGCCGTTTTGGCGCAGCCAGGCGATGAGCTCGAGCGCTCCTTCCGTTTCGGGAGCGAGCGACAGCTGGCGGATAAGACCGGGATATTTGGCGTGCCATTCCTCCAGCCACGCTTTTTGCGGAGGCACGATGTAGGCCGGATTTTGTGCGCCCTTGTATTTGACGTTAATGAACGGGCCTTCGAGATGAACGCCCACCACCTGCGCGTAAGGCATAGGGGCCGCCATGTACTCGTTTACCGTGTCCAGCACCTTCGTCAACTGGTCCTTCGGGCCGGTAAGCGTCGTTGCGACGATCGAGGTCGTTCCGTGGCCGCTGTGGAACTTGGTGATCGTGTCGAGCGATTCGCGGCTCGCGTCCATGAAGTCGGCTCCGTATCCGCCGTGGACGTGCACGTCGATAAAGCCCGGCAGTATCCAGCCGCCCCGAGCGTCAATCGTTTCGGCTCCGGCGTCGGTTTGCTCCGGCAAGCCGCGGCCGATCGACTTGATTTTGCCGTTCTCCAGCACGATATAGCCGCCGTCTATAACTTCCTGTTCGGTTACGATTTTCGCGTTTGTAACAATAACCGCTTTACTCATGCGTTAAACAGCCTCCCGGATTCGGTGTCGAGTAGAACGACAACATGCGGATGCGTTTGCAGCAGCGAGGCCGGGCATTCGGTCGTAATCGGGCCGTTCAGCGCCCGGTGGACGATCTCCGCCTTGTCCGCGCCGCGCACGACGAGCAGTATCATTTTCGCTTTCAGAATCGTGCCTACGCCCATCGTAAGCGCATGCGTCGGCACTTCGTCGATGGAGTCGAAGAAGCGGGCGTTCGCTTCGCGCGTCTCGTCCTTCAGCTTGACGATGTGCGTGCCGCTGACAAGCGCGTGGTCCGGTTCGTTGAAGCCGATATGGCCGTTATGGCCGAGGCCGAGGAGCTGCAGATCGATCTGCTTGGCGTCGTCCAGCAGTTGATTGTAGCGGGCGCATTCCTGTTCCAGATCGGAGGCGTTGCCGTTCGGAATAAACGTGCGTTCCGGCGCGAAGTCGACATGGCTGAACAGATGATGGTTCATATAGGTACGATAGCTTTCCGGGTGATCGACCGGGATGCCGACGTACTCGTCCAGGTTAAACGACGTCGCTGATTTGAAGCTGACCATTCCTTTGCGGTGCGTATTCACGATTTCCTCGTAGATGCCGACCGGCGTTCCTCCGGTAGCTAGGCCCAGCACAGCCCGTGGGTTCGTTTGCACGAGACCGGTGATGATGCTTGCTCCAGCTTCGTTCAATTCGTCGGTGGAACGGAAAGTTAAAATGTTCATGCGTTATCTCCCTTTTTCTTTGCGGTATTTTTTGACCATCTGGTAGCTCAGCTCGAGCTTCGGCACATAATCGTCGAACGATTCGCTGATCAGCCCCGTGAACAGGATGTCGATCACATGCAGTTGGGCGATGCGGGACGCCATATCACCACGGCGCATCCCTTCCTCGAGGGAGGATGTATACAGCGGAATGTCGGCAAGGGCGGACAGCGTGTTCGGACCGAACTTGGTCAGCGATACGGTCGTTGCTCCGCGTTCTCTGGCGCATCGCAGCGCATCGATCGTTTCCGGCGTTTCGCCCGAATACGAGATGGCGAAGGCGGTGTCGCCGTCGCTGAGGTTCGACGCTGAAGTAACCTGCATATGCGGATCGGAGAAAGCGGTCGCCTTTTTGCCGATGCGGACGAGCTTCTGGTAAAAATCCTGGGCGACGACGCCGGAAGTGGCGACGCCGTAAATATCGATCTGCCCGGCGGCGTGGAGCGCGGCGACAGCCTGTTCCAGCAGCTTCGGATCGAGCAGGCGCGACGTATCGGAAATGGAGCGGATATGGTTCGCTTCCATGGCGGAGACGATGCTCTCCAGCGTATTGCCGGCGACGATATCCTGATACGAATCGCCCGCGGGCTGAAGCGCAAGCTCGGTGGCGAGCTGCATTTTCAGACCGGAATATCCGCCGGCGTGAAAGTTTTTGCAAAAGCGGGACACCGTCGCCGCGCTTGTCTGCGACTGATCGGCCAGCTCCGTAATGCTGAGACGTACGACTAGCTGCGGATGGTCGGCGATAAACGCGGCGAGCGCTTGCTCCTTCGGGTTCAGCCCCGGCAGTTGCTCGCGGATCGATCGGAGCAGATCGGACATAGCGGGTGAGGGTCACCTCTTTTCAATGGTTATGAAAATTATTTTTGTATATATTAATCATACACGAAAATTGTTTTCTTTGCTATCGCTATTTGCTTGAGTCGCTTCGTTGACAATAGCGGTCTCTCATGCTTAGATTATAATTATTTCCCAATTCGTAATTCCTCATCTTCACTACCGCAAAAAAGGAGATCTCACAACCATGAAGCGAGTGCGTCCGGAAGCTATGTTGTTCGACCTTGACGGTACTTTGTTCCAAACGGAGACGCTGCTGCTGCCCGCTTACGAAGCCGCGTTCGAGCAAATGAACCGGGAAGGCATTTATACGAAAGGAACGCCGCCGAAGGAGCGGATTTTGAGCAGCCTCGGCATGCTGCTGGAGCATATTTGGCAGCGGGTGCTGCCGGATGCCGGCGAGCGAGTGCACCGACGGGCGGACGAGCTGCTGCTGTTGCATCAGGTCGAAGGACTGAAGCGCGGCGAAGGGGCTATGTACGACGGTGTCGAGGAGACGCTGCGGGCTTTGCACGCGAAGGGCGTCAAGCTGTTTGTTGCCAGCAACGGGCTCGAAGCGTATGTAAAGGAAGTCATTTGCTACAAGGGACTTGCTCCGCTGTTTACCGGACTGTATAGCGCCGGCGAATACGAGACGCGCTCCAAGGTCGATCTCGTCAAGCTGCTGCTGGAGCAGCATGGAATCGGCTCGGCGTGGATGGTCGGCGACCGTTCCTCAGACGTCGAAGCGGGCCATAAGAACGGACTCCCCGTAGTCGGCTGCAACTATGCCGGGTTCGGCAAGGAAAGCGAGCTGGAAGGCGCGGATATGGTCATTACGGAGTTCGGACAGCTTATCGATTGGATCGACTGATCGGGTTGCATGGAAGAAGCCTGCGGGACTGAGTGATCCCGCAGGCTTTTTGCATTCGTAGCGCCGGCTCACATATGGGAGACCGGGCCCGGCTCCAGATTTCCTTGATCTTTGTCAGCCGCGGAAGGCAGTTCCATCCGGGCGCGCCCGAGCATAAGCACGAAAGCGAAACCGACGACCGTAATCAGGATGGAGACGAGGAACAAGTATGAGATCGATCCGGCGAGCGCCTTCGTCACCCCGGCTATCACATCCTGCGGCAGCGTGGCGCGGACCTGAGGGATGAGCAGCGCCTTCGGGTCGGCGAACTGGGCCGCTTGTGCCGGATCGGGGAACAGCGATTCCACCCTGGCCTTGTAGTCGACTTTCTGGATTACGCCGAGGACGGTAACGCCTAGCGCCGAGCCGATCGTCCGGAAGAACGTTATGAGCGAAATCGCCGCTCCCTTGTATTGTCCCGGCAAGCCGTGCAGCACGGAAATGTTGAGCACGACGAAATTAACGCCGATGCCGAGCCCGACCAGTACCATGTACAGTGTAACGGTCCAGCGCGGCGTATCGACGGTCATCGTGCCGAGCAGGATCATCGCTACCGCCAAAATAATCGTGGAGATCAGCATGATGCTCCGGTACGACATTTTATTGATGAGCCGTCCGCCTACCATGCTGCTGACGACGACGGCGACCATCATCGGAGTGAGCGTCTGGCCCGCCGCGCTGGCCGATTCGCCGTATACGCCCTGAATGAACAGCGGAATGTACGTCGCTCCCGATACCATAATAATGCCGTACAGGAAGCCGATCGCCTGGCTGGCCGTGAAGAGACGGCTCTTGAACAGCTTCAGCTCGACGATCGGATGGGCTACTTTCCGCTCGAAGGCGAGGAACAGCAGGAAGCAGACGACGAACAGCGCGAACAAGCCGACGATTTGCCACGAGCCCCAGGCATACGTTTCCGAGCCGCCGAGCTCGATCGCGAACATAAAACCGAGAATCGCCGTAACGAGCGTAGTCGCGCCGCCCCAGTCGATGGTTTGTTTGCGTTGGGCCGCTTTTTCCCGGTAGCCGAAATGCATGAGCGACAGGGCGACAAGGCCGATCGGCACGTTGATGTAGAACACCCAGCGCCAGTCGATATAATCGGTAATGTAAGCCCCGAGCGCCGGTCCGAATACGCTGGACAGCCCGAATACCGCGCCGAACAGCCCGTTCATTTTGCCCCGTTTCTCCGGCGGGAAAATATCGAAAATGACGGCGAAAGCGATCGGCATCAAAGCGCCGCCGCCGATGCCTTGAATCGCCCGGTATACGATCAGCTCCGTCATACTGCCGGCGATGCCGCACAGCACCGAGCCGAGCAAAAACAAGACAAGCCCGAGCTGAAAAAACAGCTTCCGACCGTAAATGTCGGACAGCTTGCCGAATATGGGCGTCGCCACGACGGTCGCGATCATGTAGGCGGAGAACACCCACACGTAATGCTCGAAGCCGCCAAGCTCGGTGACGACTGTCGGCATGGCCGTCGAGACGATCGTCTGATCCAGAGCTCCGACGAAAATGCCGAGCAGCAGACCGGCAACGACCCAGTTGATTTTGGTTTGTTTTAGATCCATACTTCACCTCACGGTCGGGAATGAAAAATCGTTCGAACCATACTATAATCCATTTATTTCCGGTATGCAAACAAATATTCGCTTCTCGCGCAAACGGCTCGTCCTCTTCGGTTGCCGCTTAAGCCGAATTTGGCGTATGATAACAGTACAGGAACCGAAAGGAAGGCTGCCGAAGTTGAACGAACCGATCCTTATTGTCGACGACGATCAGGCGATAGCCGGTCTGATCGAAATATATTTGATCAACGAAGGCTACGAGGTGCTTAAAGCGTATAACGGCATGGACGCTCTGGAGCTGCTGAAGCGCAAAGAAGTCCGGCTCGTCATTCTGGATATCATGATGCCGGGCATCGACGGCCTTGAAGTATGCCGTCAAATCCGGACCAGCCGCAGCGTCCCGATCCTGATGCTCAGCGCAAAAACGGAAGATATGGACAAAATTATGGGGCTCATGACCGGGGCGGACGACTACTTGACGAAGCCGTTCAACCCTTTGGAGCTGCTGGCACGCGTCCGCTCCCTCATTCGCCGGGCGTACGGGCTTAATGTGAAGGCGAATCAGGCGCGCAGCTCCGACTTGATGACGATCGGTCCGCTAGAAATCGATAAAGGCACCCATACGGTTGCGATCGACGGCAATCCGGTGCACCTGACTTCGATCGAATTCGGCATTTTGTATATGCTTGCCAGCCAGCCGGGCCGCGTTTTCAGCGCGGAGGCGATCTATGAGCGCGTTTGGAACGAGCCGTATTCCCCGACGTTTACGACGGTGATGGTGCATATCAGCAAGCTGCGGGACAAGCTGGAGAAAGATTCGGGGCAGAAGTGGATACATACCGTATGGGGGGTCGGCTACAAGTTCGAGAAGTAGCTGAGAAACGGTTGCAGCCGGACCGGGATGGCGCACAAAAAGGCCAGGCAAGAAACGCCTGGCCGTTGCAGCTTATTTTTTGCCTTCGCGTTTTTCGAAATAAACAATCTCACCTAAACGGATATGATGCTTTTTCCCGTTCACCAGAAGGGTAACATGATCGATGAATACGTCATCGAGAATCCCTTCCAGCTTGCCGACCGTTGTCGTTATGCTGACCGCCATTCCTTTGTGCTGCACCAGATGCTGGGTAAATACGGGCTCCACTTTCGTTACGTATGTCAAATTCTGCGGAATTACCGCGCTTTCGCTGCGCTGCTCATTCCCGGTTTGGGGGTAGGCAGGACCGGAGGCCGGGACGTATGCGTACGAATATCCATAATAAGTAGATCTGTTCATGAACATGATTGCTCCTTTATACAAGTAATCGAATCTGCTACATGTTATGATAAATGCCCTGTTTCCGTTCCCTGTACCGCGCTTTGCCTGCAAATTCGTTCCGGGGGGATACCCGCTTGAAAAGCAGACTGTTATACAGCCTCCGCTGGAAGCTCATCGGCCTGTTCGTCCTCAGCTTGGGCTTATCCGGTCTAAGCTTGCTGGGTGCGCTGCTTGTCGTTTACATCGCATACGATTTCAGAATCCCGTTTATATATGGGCTGGCGAGACAGCTTAACGATATGTTCGGCATTCCGACCGTTCTGGTCGTGACCGGCATCCTGTTTTTCGTCATCTATACCTTTGTGCTCAGCAACAAGCGCATCCTGTACCTGCTGCGTATTACGAAGGCGGTGCAGCGTATCGCGGACGGGCATTTCGACGAACGGATTCCAGTGAGCTACAACGACGAGCTCGGTGAGCTCGCCTCGAATCTGAACAAAATGGCCGAGCAGTTGAAGACGTCGATCGAAGACGAACGCAGGGCGGAGCGAACGAAAAGCGAGCTGATTACGAACGTTTCCCACGATCTGCGCACCCCGCTCACGTCGATATCCGGCTATCTCGGCCTGATTGAGCAGGACCGTTACCGCGACGAAGTCGAGCTGCGCCACTATGTGCATATCGCTTACGAGAAGTCGAAGCGGCTGCACACGCTGATCGACGATTTGTTCGAATATACCCGTCTGAGCGGGGGCGGCTTATCGCTGCGCAAATCGAGCCTCGATCTGGTGGAAATGATCGGCCAGCTGACGGCCCAGTTCCAATACGAGATGCGGATGGCGGGGATGGAGATCCGGCTGAAGTTTCCGCAAGGCAAAGTGCCGATTGATGCCGACGGAGACAAGCTGGCCCGGGTGTTCGACAATCTGCTCGCCAACAGCGTCAATTACGGCAAGGACGGCATCTATCTCGATGTGGCCGTTCGTACGGAAGACGGCGCGGCGGTCGTGGAGGTGATCAATTACGGCGAACCGATTCCGCCGCACGATTTGCCGCATATTTTCGACCGGTTTTTCCGTGTGGAAAAATCGCGTTCGACCGATACGGGCGGCTCGGGCCTCGGCCTTGCGATCGCGAGGCAAATCGTCGAGCTGCACGGAGGGACGATCCGGGCGGAGAGCGACCGCAGCCGTACGTTGTTCGAAGTCCGTTTGCCGCTTAAAGGAGCCGAATAAACCGGAGGGAGCGAGCGCGCCCTGCGGTTTATTTTTTGCGTAGGGCCCGTCCGGCGGTTCCGATCTGTTATAATGAAGCAACAAGTGAACAACAGGTCTATTTTACTCGGCGGCGATACACTGGCGGTACATTATCGATACGGGGTGATCTTGTGATTATCGATTCGCACAACCATCCGAATTACTTGAACATGTCCTGCGAGGCGATTCTGGACAACATGCGGACGTACGGCATCGACCGGACATGGCTGCTTACGCTCGAGACGCCGGAGTTCGAATATGCGCCGAACTACCACAGCATGACTTGGGGGAATGAGGACGGCCCGATTCCGTTCGCGAATGCCTTGGCCTGCGTGCAGAAGGCGCCGGACCGCTTCGTGCTCGGTTATGCGCCCGATCCGCGCAAGCCGCATGCGATCGGACGCCTGGAAGCGGCGATCGAGATGTACGGCGTCAAGGTGTACGGCGAGGTGATGCTGCGGATGATGTACGACAATCCCGATGCGGTCAGCGTATTCCGCTACTGCGGCAAACGGGGGCTGCCGGTTATTGTCGAGGTTAACTACGGCCATGGCGGAGGCGGGCCGTACGCGACGCCGGGTTATTGGTACGGCGGCGGCATCGAGGCGTTCGAGAGAGCGATCCGGCAGTGCCCGGATACGGTGTTCCTCGGACACGGCCCCGGCTTCTGGGCGCACATCTCGGGCGACGATCTGTATGCGTCGCACAGCTACCCGACAGGACCGGTTATACCCGGCGGCAAAATAACGGCGATGATGCGTACATACGACAATCTGTACTGCGACTTGTCCGCGGGCTCGGGGCTGAACGCGCTCAGCCGCGACGCCTCGTTCGCCAAGGAGTTTTTGCTCGAATTCCAGGACCGCGTATTGTACGGCCGCGATATATGGGACAACAAGCTGCAGCAATTTCTGGAGACGCTTGCGCTGCCGGCTGGCGTCATCGACAAAATCTATTGCCGCAACTCCTTGAGACTTGTCCCATAACCGCGAACATCCGGAGATGAATCTGCATAGCGGAACCGCGAGTTCCGTTATTGTGCAAGGAAGCGTTGAAATCGGCTTGATAACGGAAGCGAAAGTTCCGTTAAACCTGGCAAAAGGGGCTGAATCCGGGTATTCCTGAGGACATAGCGGAACTTTTGGTTCCGTTATAGCGGGGTGAGCAACGGAAGGACAGCATGTAGTGGAACTTTTTGTTCCGTGTCCGCTCAGCCGTATAAGCGTGCGTATACCGATTCTACGCTTAACGGACACAGCCAAAGACGCTAAACAAAACAAAGCACTCGGAGCCTTCCGGCCCGGGTGCTTCGTTCGTTTGTGCTTGCAAGCTCTCAGCTCTTTTTGGCAAAAGCCGAGAACGGAACTTCAAATTCCGGCATGCCCGCCGCATACGGCGTATATTCGTATTGCTCAAAGTAGATGACGATACCGCTGTGCTTGAGGAAGAAGGCCCGGTCCGGCTCGATCGTTTCGAACGGCACCAGCAGCGGCAGGTCGGTATCGCGGATGTTTGCCTTGACCGCTTCGTTGATGACCGCTACGTAGTTCGCGCTGCCTCCGGCTGCTTCGCTCAGCGACAGCTGCTTGCCCGTTTGCAGATCGAACGTATACGGGGTGCGGATCGTCCCGCCATGGGCTCCGCCCAGGTAACTGTAGGCGTCGACGTAAAGGCTGAGCAAGCCTTTTTCGTTATACGTAACGGTATAACGGCTGTCGAACGATACGGTAGGCATCGGCCTGTCCGACTGCTTGTCCCCCGCCGCCGCTTCCTTGAAGGCTGCGGCCGCTTCCGCCAGTTCCTCTCTTGCGGCCTTCGCCGAAGCTTCCGCCTCCTGCTTCAGGAACGCATTAATACTGTCTTGAACGTTCTTGTCAGCGTAACCGGATAGTTGCGGATAGCGGACATCCAGCGTCTGATGATCGGCTTGTTCCGAGATGGCGACGGTTTGGATCGTGAGCGCATTTTCCTTGATGCTGTCGATGCCGATAATCCGGGTAGCCGGATCGTAAGAAATACCGTAGCCGATCCGCTCCAGCATAAACCGCAGCGGCACATAAACGGAGCCGTCCTGCAAAATGGCGCCGGACCCGTAGTACGTTTGCCCGTCTGCTGTATAAACCCCGGTATCCGCCTCCAGCACAAGCGTCCGGTCGCGTCCGCTTACCGTGACGGTCCGCTTCGTTTCGTCCCAGTCCGTCTTCAGTCCGAGCCGCTCGTTCAGCGAGCGGAGCCCGATATAGGTGGTGCCCGCATCGTTCGCGGCGGGCAAGTCGGTCCGAACGCCGTCGATCGTCATGCCTGTGGACACGACGTTAAGCCGGTCCGCCGCCACTTCCTGCGCCTGCGCGTGCGCGGGCGATACGACCATAGGCACCGCCGGCGCTGCTGCCAGCACAACTCCTGTATACAGCGCGAGAAGCGCCTTTCGGCCGATTCCCGGTTGCTTGTCCGCCTGACGAGAAAGCGGGCGCTGATGTTTGTTTCGTTGCAAGTTCAAGTTATCCATAAGTGTGCACCCTTTCGTTTTCGTAGTTACTTGATAAGACGAGACTCGATCGCCGCAAGTTCAACATTCGCCATCATAATGAAACTTTATGGAACGTTAAGAAAAAGTTAATGGTTTCTTCCCTTTCGGTTAAATGTTGTCCCCTACACTGGGAACCACTATGTACGCAAGAAAGGATCGGGAAGATGAACCGTAAGCTGCTTGTCCTGCTTGGCATCGCTTTGCTTCTGCTGCTGGCGATGAACACATCGGGAGGGAAAATCGTCTCCGCCGTACGAAGTCTGGTGGGTTACGCCGCGGACGGGATAATGCCGGGCCCCGGGCTGCAGGCGGAGCAGGCGCTCGTGCTCGATGCGTCCACCGGACGCGTACTGTTCGCCAAAAACGAGCGTTTGCGGGCGTATCCGGCCAGCACGACGAAAATATTGACCGCGCTTATCGCGCTGGAGAAGGGCAAGCCGGACGATATCGTCACGATCGGATCGGAAGCGAATCCCGAAGATCCGGAGGAAAGCCGGGCCGGTATCAGACCCGGCCAGCAAATCAAGCTGTACGATCTCATTGAAGCGGCGCTGCTGCCTTCCGGTAACGATGCGGCGCGCTCGCTCGCGGTCCATATCGGGCGCAAAGCGGCAGGGACTCCCGGGCTGGACGCCGCCGAGGCGCAGAAGCAGTTCGCTAAACTGATGAACGAACGGGCGAAAAAGGCCGGAGCGACCGATTCGCATTTCGTGAACGCGAGCGGCCTGCATGATCCGAAGCATTATACGACGGCGAAGGATATGGCGCTTATTGCAAAAGCGGCAATGGCTAACCCGGCGTTCCGCGAAGCGGTTCGCGCGACCGACTACGTCGTCGCGGCTACGGGAGCCAGGGGAGGAGGAGGCGCAGGCGCCAAGCTGGCGCTGACGAACACGAACCAGCTGCTGCAGCCGGGCAGTCCTTATTATTTCGAGGGAGCGACCGGCATCAAAACCGGATTTACCGACCAGGCGGGGTATTGTCTCGTTTCCTCGGTTTCCGCCGAGGGCAAGCAGATTATCGCCGTCGTCCTGCGCTCCACGGGTAAGGACGTGTACCCGGATGCCCGCAAGCTGCTGGAGTACGGGCTTAGCCAGGCCGCCGGTGCCGCGAAGCCGCGATAACGCAGCCAAGCCGGAAGCGGGTGAATGCTTCTCCCGAACTCCGGCTTGGTTATGCTGGCTATCGCTTTCAGGTAGGTCTCGGGAGCCGCTTTCGTCTGACGCGCGGCGATAACGGCGCTCTTTGCTTATGGCGCGATTCGGCTCTTTTTTTGACGTGCTGGTTATGCAGCCACAGCGCATATTCGAGCGGGCGGGAGATCGCCTTCTCGTACGTTGTCGTCTCTCCGATGCGGGCGAACACTTCGCGAGCCGGCTTCGGATTGACCTCGAGCAGCCACGGGTGTCCGTCAGGGTCGACGGCGATGTCGATGCCGAGCTCGCACAGCGATCCGAAATGCTCCTCGATCGTTTTGGCAACATCGTAGCCGAGGTCGTATACTTTGCTGCGGATCTCCTCAATTTGCGCTTCGGAGGAGAAGCGGCGCCCGAGCAGGGTGTTCATCGGCACCGCCTGGCCGCCGCCGTGCAGATTGGACGTGATGCTTTGGCGCGGACCGATTCGGCCGGCGCAGCCGGTTACATCCCATTCTCCTTCGCCGGTTTTCTGGATGAGCAGGCGAAAATCGAACACGCGCCCGTTCGGCAGCTTGTTCTGAATGCCTTGCTGCACCATGTAGCGGCCGCGCAGCTCCCAGCCGGCAAGCGTGGACGGGAGCCGGTTTTCGGTGACGAGCTTTGGCCGGATGATGCTGCGGTCCCACTTCCGGCCCTGAACGAGCAAGCGGTCGCCGCTTCTTCGTTCGACGCGCAAAATGCCGCGTCCGCCCGTTCCGTTGATCGGCTTCACGTACACGAGCGGATGGCGCTTCATGCTGTCCAGCAGCTCGCGGTGATCGGTATACACCCGCGTTTCCGGCATATGAGGACCGATGCGTTCGGAACGGGACAGCAATTGATGCATCCCCCACTTGTGGGGGATCGGGTGGTTCAAAAAAAGGAGGCGAGTCTGCGTTTCCCGAAACCGTTTGAACCGGGCGTACGCCTCGCCCGCTCTGTATCTGCATCTATCGTATACGAGCGCGGGATAGGCGGTCCATTCCCGCACCCATTTGTTCGCGGAGGAATCGTACATGTAGGCGTAAATGCGTTTGCCCTTCTCGTCGACGTTATGCGGGGTAAATACGAACGAGCGAAGCCCGAGCTGGTTGCCCCGCAAAATAAGCTTGCGAAAATAACGGCGTTCCTCCATATCATGAATGTCGATCGTTGCGATCCCTAGCGTCTGTTCGTTCGCCATGCTGATCACCTGCTTCCCGGGTCGCTGTTCAAGAGCTCGGATGGTTTACGGAGTGTCCGCCGGTTTTGGCCTGACTCGTTCGGATCAAGTAAAGGGAATACTGGACGATCCGCTCCAGCGACTTTTTGCGGATTTGCGGCTCGTCGAACTTCATCGGCTTGGAATTCGCTTCGAAAAACCAGATGCCCCCGTGAATGTCGACGCCCATATCCATCGACATCTCGCCGAGCATATGGCCCGATTTCTTCTCGACCTGCCTCGCAATCGCAAGGGCCGCCTTGCGGGCCCGCAGCAGGATTCGCTTCGTCCCTTCCAGCCCGAACGCCGCGGCGAGCAGCTTCTCCGGATCGTCGATCGAGCCGCCGCGCGGCACATGCGTCGTAATGCTCATTTTGCCGGCGAGCCGGGCGCCGATGCCGGTGACGTCCCACTCGCCTTTATAGTTTTTTTGCACGAGCAGACGCAAATCGAACGGCCGTTTCTTGTACCGGACAATCGAAATGCTTTGCTGGGCGATGTACTCTTCATGTCCGATCTCGTCCTTCACTCTGGACCAAAGCTGCGAGATTTTCGGATATCGGATTACCGCGCTGCCCTTCGTCTCCTGAATGCTGAGCGCGTACTCCAGCTTGCGGTCGACCTTGCCGACGCAGCGGTCCACCTTCATGATCCCTTTGCCGGCTTTGCCGCTGATCGGCTTCAGGTAGGCCGAGCCGTGCAGCTTCAGCAGGCCTTCCAGCTCATGGCTTGCCGAAAGACGCCGCGTCGCCGGGATATATTTGGCCGTCGTTTTCGCCTTGCCGAGCCATTCGAACAGCGACCATTTGTTAAAAAACGTCGGGTTGAATATGCGCACCTGGGGCATCTTGAGCACCGCCTGCAGCGTCCGCTGCACCTCCGGGTCGGATTCGTCCTCCCGCTGCGGAATCCGGTTGTAGAGCACGCGGGGGATGCCGATAATTTGCTGCGACCAGCTTTTCGACGACGGATTGTACATATAACCGATTATTTTTTTATGTCCCGGCTTCAAGTCTTTGACCGTGACGACGCAGACGGAAACGCCCATTTCGGTGCCGGTTTTGATAATATCGATAAAGTTGCTGCGGTTGCCGCGGAACAGCTCCTCCGAGTCGTCCATCGTCAGGATGCCGAGCAGCGGCCGGTGAATCGAAAGCGCGGAGGAAAGCTCCATTACGATTCCCTCCTGACCTTGAAGCGGCTCAAATAGAGGCAGTGATCAAAGATGAGATTAAGCGACGTCTTGCCTTGCGACTTCAGCGACGGATGCTTGAAGATGGACCGACCCGGCTTGGAGTTCGCCTCGAACATCCAAACCTGCTCGTTCTGGTCAATGCCGATATCGAAGCCGAGCTCGCCGAGGATGTGGGGGCTGTTCTTCTCGATCGATTCGGCCAGCTTGATCGCGGTTTGCTTGGAATGCTGCAAAATCGTATCGGCCTTGCTGCCGAACACGCGGTCCATCACCTGCTCGGGGGTCATCACCTGCCCGCCGTTTTTCACATGCGTCGTTACGCTGCCTTTGCCGGACTTCTTCGCGCCGATGCCGGCGACGACCCACTGGTTGCTGCCGTTTTTATGCAGATGGAAGCGGAAGTCGATCGGGCAGCTGTCGATCTCGATCAGCCGGATGCCTTGCTGGACGACGTAGTTGCGCAATCGTCCGCTCCGCGCGTTAAGCAGGTTCATCAGGCTGGAAAATTGCGTGAACCGGTACAGTACATTTTTGCCGCCGCGGCGGAACCGGACGAAATATCCCCGTTTCGGATGATACGTAACCCGGTATATGCCGATGCCGAGGCTGCCGCCGGTCGGCTTCAGATAGATGAACCGGTGTTTTTCGAGCATTTCGCGCACTTTATCCGGCGTCGGGTTGAGATGCGATTCAGGCACATGCTTGAACGCTTCCTTGTCGCCGTCAAGCAGGCTGTACACGTCGGATTTATCGAAGAAGCTCCAGTTGAACAGCGGAATGCCTCGCCGCACGAACCGCTCCTTGAACGATTCGATCGATACCGACTTCTCCGCCCTGCGGCTGGATAAGCGGTTATAGACGACATCGGGAAGCGGAACCGTTTTGCGGATCCAGCCGTCTTCGGTCATGAAGTAGCCAACAACGCTGCCTGCGGTCCAGTCTACGTCCGATGGCACGAAGGCGAAGAAGAACGACTTTTTGTTGCCCGGCCGTATATAATCCCGCAGCAGCGCAGAACGCGACCCGAACGGCTGGGCGGTGTTCGGGGAGGAAGCGTTCGTCAAGATACCGATAAGCGGTCCGAGCTGAATTTCCTTCGCCCCGTTCGAAACAGCCATACATGTTCCGCTTCGCGGCACTTGCAGCTGGTTTTTGACGGAAACCGGAATATACAGATGGTTGCCGGTTTTTTTCACGACTTTGATGCCTGCGTTAGCCGTTCTGCTTCCCAGTCTTAGCGTCACCTGCTTCGACCCCGTGAGCTGCAGCGACTTGAGCAGGGCGGAGCTGACATAGAGCGTTTTGTCGCTTCGCGCCGCGAAATGGATAGTACACGTTGTCAAACTCATGAGTTACCCTCCTAAAAGGTTGCGAGAAGCTCTAGCGGCGTTTGACGTCCGTCATAGGCTCGCCGATTGACGGGCAGGTACGCCTTTTCTCGTGTCGAGCACATATTTGGCATATAACATCGGGTTCCGGACCGCTGCCAGGCTTGCTTGTTTGCCCGGGAGCGCCGCGAATGCGGACCGTCCGGGCTTCGAGTTCGCTTCGAGCAGCCATACGCTGCCGTCCGTGTCGACGCCGATATCGACGCCGAGCTCGACCAGCCGGCCGTGATGCTGCTCCAGCACCTCGGGCACGCGCTGCGCTAAAGTTTTAACGGTTTCCAGGATGTCGCCCGCCGCATCTCCGTATAGCCGTCCGAGGTACGGCTTCGCTTCCTCCGCATGGCCGCCACCATGCAGATTGCTCGTTACGCTGCCTGGCGCCCCTTGACGGACCGCGAGTCCCGTCAGCTCCCAGAGGCCTTTGCGGTTTTTTTGCATCAGCGCGCGAATATCGAATGCGTCTCCGCTTGCGGTATTCAGATGCAAGTAACGCTGGATCAAATACGGTCGGCCGTCTGTAAATTGCCGGACCCAGTCGAGCATCCGGCGGGAGGAGCGAAAGTCGTAGCACACCGGCTCGTTGCGGGACGTTCGTCCGGTTACGCCGAAGCCGTTTGGTATTTTCTGTATGCGCAGAACGCCTTTGCCGTGACTGCCGCCCTGGGGCTTCAGAAACAGCTCTCCCTTGCCGTCCAGCCAGCGCGCGATGTCGTTCGTATCCTGAAGCCGTTCGGTTTCAGGAAGGAAAGGCTCGATCCGCTCGTCGCGCATCAGCATTTGGTGGACGTTCCATTTGCCCTTGAGGCCGTAACCGAGAAAGTGGATGCCGGGGGTGCTCATCAGGCGGCGGATCGGTTCGCGGTAAGCGGCATACGTGCTCCGATTCGAATAAAAGCAGCGGTCGTAGACGGCGTCCGGGAAAGGGAATACGCCTTTCTCCCAGCGCCCCGATTCCGCCGAATAGGCGTACCCGACAACGCGTCGGCGCTGCCAATCGATCCGGTTCGGAAAAAAAACAAATACGGTGAGCCCGAGCTCTTTTCCGATTAACGTCAGCTTGCGGAAAAAAAACTTTTCGGGCACCGGCACCTCTCCCGCAGCCGGGCATGTCATAATGCCGACCGTACGAAGCGCCGTCTGCACTTTCCTCGTGTTCATCGACTTCACCATCGCTTAAAATCCGGCCAAATACCGGGCATAAAGCACTGTCTGTTTGACGGAAGGACGTATCGCGCCTTCGGCGAGCGGCGTACCGTCGTTTTTGGAAGGCTTGGAATTAACTTCGAGCAGCCACACTTTGCCGTTCATATCAACGGCCAGATCGACGCCAAGCTCGCCGAAATGCCCCGCTACCTGCTTTTCGATGCCACCAGCGATATCGAGCGCCGCCTTGCGCAAACCCACGGAGGCGTTTCGCTGCTGTAGCGCAGTCAGACCTGTTTTGGCGAGCGCTTCCTTCACCCGGCTGAGCGATCCGCCTCTGGCCAGGTTCGAAACGAAATGATTGCTGCCGGCTATGCGGGCGACGATGGAAGTGACGCCCCAGGCTCCACCGCTGCCGCGCTGCACAAGCGCTCGGAAATCGATCGGCCTTCCACCCGTTTCGATCAGGTGGAGACCCTGCTGAATCTGGTAGCGCCGCTGCTTCAGCTTGCCGGAGAGGGAGCCGAACGCCGCCTCAAGGCTCGGAAACGTTTGGCGCACCGTGCCGTTCAGGCTTGTCGTCTGGCACGAATACGACTGGCTGCTCAAACGGGCGATCCGGATAATCCCTTTGCCGAGACTGCCCGTAATCGGCTTGAGGAAGACGACCTGATGCCGGGACGACATCGATTTGAGCATCTGGAAGTTTTTGAACATATGCGACTCGGGCAAATATTTCAGCAGCGAAGCATCCTTCTTCAGCGCCTCAAAAACGTCCGTTTTGTCCAAATACTTTTCGTTGAACACGGCGGCTCCGTGACGGGAGCGAACTTCGCGCATAAACTGCTGCACGCCGGGGTCGTTTTCCAGCTTTCGCGTCGTTAGCCGGTTGTAGACGACGTCCGGAACCGGGAAGTCGGCTTTGTACCAGGAGCGGCCGCTCCACGCCCAGCCTTTGACGGTCGAATGGCCAGAACCGACATCGCTTGCGGTGAAAAAATAAACGAAGGCGCCGAACGTTCGGCAGGTGTCCGTCAGCTCTTTGCAAAAAGTGGTGTTGTTGCCGAAAGGGCGGTCGTGCGATCCGGAGTAGACCCGGCTCATCATGACACCGATCAGTGGACCGATGGATAGCGTTTTGCTGCTTGCTTTGTAGCGTATGCCGACCACCGAACCATGATGGAGGCCCAACTTGTCGGCGAGCGGTTCACCGATGCGGATGCCGTCCAGATGAGAGGCGGAGACGACCTTCACCTGATGCCTCGCTGCGCCGAACTGGAGCGTGACCGCCGAGCCGGTCGGAATTTTGTGCAAGCGGACCGCGCGTTCCCCGATGACGAGGCTTTGTTCTTGGAGCAGGCCGCCCATGCCTTGAACATGGATTGTCATTTTCGTACTGGTCATGGTGTGTCTCCTTTAGAAGCGCCATCCTGCGAATTTAACGTACTTTCAGAACCCAAGATCAGCTATCTTACGCAGGGCCATTCATCCCATTTTGCGGGATTATTTCAGTGCTGTTTCCAAAGACTACTCCCATCATATGAGGACATATATCCAGTGGTGAATGAGCGGACGGCCTTTCGCGGGGCGGAACTAGGGGAGACGGACTGTTTTTTGGAGCGGTCAGGCTTGCAGGGCCAAACGGCAAAAAAACCTCTCGTCCGCCTGACTGCAGGCGGCGGGAGGTTTCGCCCGCGGGACAAGTTCCCCTGATTCAGATGCGATGCGTTTTCCGGTACAGGGACGGGGTCGTATGCTCGTATTTGACGAATACGCGGTTCAAATAAAAGCCGTTTTGGTAGCCGCAGCATTCGGATATTTGCTCGATCGTCATTTTGGTTTCGAGCAGCAGCGTTTTCGCCTTGTTCAGACGAAGCGACGTCAAGTAGCGAAGCGGCGTGACGCCGAAGGCGGCGTTGAATTTTTTGGTCAGCTGCACCGGCGTAATGTCGAGGGCGGAGGCGATTTCCTTCAGATTAAGGGTCGCGAACGCCCGCTGCTGGATGAGCCGCTGCGCCTCCTGCATGAGCGGATCGGAGTGCGGATCGAACGCCTTCTCGGCCGGCAAATTTCCTTCGCCCAGCCCGTCGCAATAAAGCAGCCAAAGGTCCTGGCAAAAGTGGTTGTACTGGGGAATGCGGACCGAGAGCGGCCAGGAGCGCCACTTTTTCATCATCGTGTAATTTTGCGCCAGCCGGTTCGTGTCGAGAATGCTGATCTTGCCCGTCGGGAGCATCTCCTCCCCGCGCTGCGGGCCGAGCTGCTGGGTATCCGCCCAAATGAACTCGAAGTAGTAAAAGGTCAGCGGGGCATTCACGACCCGGCGGAACGGAGTGTCGGGCGGACACAGGACGATGTCGCCGAAGGCGGCCGAGCCCTTTTCGTCGCCAATTTCGTAGTAAAACGAGCCGGAAACGACAGCGAAGAGCACCCACATTTTGTAGACGTCCTCGTACAGCAGAAACCTTTCTTTGTTTTCCCAATAAAACGACAGGTTCACCTGCGGCAAAAAGCCGGATAACAGCGGTTTGTGCAATGGATACCCCCCACTCGTGCCCGGGAAATTTTAGATAAATTGGGCTTAAAAAAAGTGCATGGAAATAGGCAGTGTCTTTAATTAGGATAAGTATATCACAGAAATAACAGATAGAAATGAGTGCATGGGGAGGTTGGGAAAAAACAGTCGTTGCTTCCGCCAAGCGGCGGTAAGCCCTCACAAAGCGAGAGACGATGGAAGTGAAGAGGAAGCGGGACTTAAGGGGTAAGCGCTCGATCGTCAAGATCGTTATAATCGAAACGGTAATGTGTAAGCGCTTACTATATGTATTGCGGGAACATCCACTAATTAAGTTCGGGGGGATTAAAATGTTTTTCAAAAAAATGATGCCGGCGCTTACGCTGGCGGGAACAATCGTTATCACTTCGGCATGCGGCGGTGCCGGGCAGCCGAAGGCGCAGGAAAACGCTGCACCGAAGGAAACGCCGCCGGAACCGGTCACGATCGAGCTGCTGGCGGGTTGGAAAATCGCCGACGAGGATCTGGAGCAAATTTTTTACAAGCCGCTTCAGGCCAAATATCCGCATATCAAGCTGAATGTAACGGTTTCGAGCACCAATAACAACATCACGACGATGGTTGCGGCAGGCACCGTTCCCGATATGATCATCATGGGGACGGGCAATATGCAGCAAATGCTCGATCTGGGCGTGGCGCTCGATCTGAACGAGCAGATCAAGCTGCAAAGCTTCGATATGAACCGTCTCGATCCGATCATTGTGCAGACGATCAAGGCATTCGGCAAAAAAGGCGAAATATACGCTCTGCCCTACGGGCTTAATTACGACGCGCTGTACTACAACAAGTCGCTGTTCGACCGCTTCGCCGTAAGTTATCCGACCGACGGCATGACGTGGGACGCCGTCGTTGAGCTCGGCAAAAAAGTAACGCGTACGGACGGGGGCGTTCAGTACCGGGGATTGGCGGTTGGCAACATGGTCCGCATCGCTTCCCCGCTTGCGCTCAACCGCTTCGATCCGGCTACGGGGAAAGCGAGCGTCAATACGGAAGCGTTCAAGCGGGCATTCCAGGTGTTCCAGTCGATCGTCTCGATTCCGGGCAATACGAACGACAAGAAAAACAGCGACGAGCTGAACGCGTTTCTGTACGACAAGACGATCTCGATGTATCCGTATATCGGCTTGTTCCACCGGATGGGCGAAGCGGCCAAGGGCGGACTGGACTGGGATCTCGCCACTTACCCGCAGTTTCCCGACAAGCCCGGCGTTTACGGCGAAGCGGACGCCTACTACTTGTTCGTCACGCCGAAGAGCAAGCATCAGAAAGAAGCGTTCCAGGTTATCTCGGCGGTATTGTCGAAGGAAGCGCAGCTTGCCTCCTCCAAGAAGGGCAGCGTAGTCACCCCGCTCGTAGACAAGGAAGTAAGGGAGGGCTTCGGCAAGGAATCAGAAGTGCTGAAGGGGAAAAATGTACAGGCGATTTTCAAACATCGCCCCGTGCCGATCCACAACAATCCGACGAAGTACGACGCCACCGCCGACGGCGAGCTCAATTCCCGCTCGCTTCAGCTGTACGGAGGCGGCAAAGACATCAATACGCTCATCCGCGAAACGGAGGATGCGATCAATCAGAAGGTCGAGGCGCAGCGCGGCAAATAAAAGGCGGCAGACGCCCGCGCGGACGGGATTCCGGCAGAAGGCCGGCGCGATTCGGGCATAAATCCGGGGGTTGTCTCATAGGATGGGGATAACACAAACCGAAGGAGAGATTGCCGTGAAAGAGTGGAAAAGCGTCGTTTACATGAGTCTCGCACTCGGCATGCTCATGTACGCCGTCCCCCGTCTTCACATCGGCCCCGGCCTTACGCCGGAAGGAGCGTTCGGCCTCGTCTGGATCGGGTTTGCCTTGCTCATCGTCGCAGCGCATCTTCACCACATCTTGGGCGTGGAGGAAGAAACGAAGCGCGAAATGGCCCGCGTCCGTAAATATAGCAGGCTGCAGCGTCAAATGTGGCTAAGCGGGAAAATGCGGGCGATGGCCTCGAAGAAGCAGTAACGGCTCCGGGGCGGCGAAGGCTGCTCCGGGACGGGGCAAAGCCGCCTTGCGGGAGGAAGTTGCGCTTCCCGGCGGGGCATAGGCAGGAGGCAGGATGAGGGCTGCAAGTCCATAACGAGCGGAAAGCTCGTCTATCGCTTGGATGTTGGTTCCGGGCGATGGGCGGGCTTTTCGTTGCCTGTTTTTTCTGCCAAAGATCGTCTCCGTTTACCAGCGACTTAAAAATTGGGAGAATGACCTTAAAAATTGCAACGAAGTCGCTGAGAGTGAGCGCTATACTTAATTTTGAGAACGGTGATCATCAATACAGAACAAGCGGATATTTCCGGAGTACATAAGGAAGCTGATCGGGATCCGGAACCGATCAGCGGAAGCTATGGAATCTAACCAGTTACTCCATACGTTGTATGGGACCGTTTGTTTAAGTTCTGATGAATGCGGTTTCATTGTAGCGCAAACTAATGATTAGGGGAGATCGTATGTTCAAAAAATGTATATTTACAACAATTACAGCAGTTATTTCCTTATCGCTCGCGGGTTGCGGAAGCGGTGGAGCAGGCGAAGGAGCCAAACCCGGCGATACGAAGGCAAGCGCTCCGGCGGACGGCTTCGACGCTTCCAAACCGGTGACGCTGAAGATCGTTGACACCGGACTGGTGACGGACGAGGAGTTTCAACGTTTTCTGGTCGAGCCGGTCAAGAAAAAATATCCGAATATCACGCTGGAGCTGATCCGTCAGAAGTATTCGGTAGACCGCTATGAGCTGCTGCTCGCGAAGGGCGAAAAGTTCGACCTGCTGTTCGAGGCAAACCTGCTTTTCGACGATGTGATCTCGGCCAAGCTGGCCGACAATATGGAGCCGATGCTCAAGAAGCACAAAATCGATCTGAGCAAAATCGAGCAGGTGGCATTAGATTCGTTCAAAATCGCGAGCGGCGGCCAATATTTGTCCGGCGTTCCGTTTACGAGGCACTTTAATGTGCTCTACTACAACAAGGATCTGTTCGACAAATTCGGGGTTGCCTATCCGAAGGACGGCTTGACCTGGGACGAAACGATCGAGCTGGCCCGCAAGGTGTCTCGCACTTCCGACGGCAACGTCTACCGCGGGCTTGACCCGGACCACCTGTTCCGCGTCGCCTCTTCACTCGGCTTGGCCATAGTGGATGCGAAAACGGAGAAATCGGCGGTTTTGAACGAGAAGTGGAAGCAAATTTACGAAATGTACAAGACGATTTTCGCTATTCCCGGGTATCAAGAAAAATTTGTAAGCCCGGGCAATTACGGCGAATTTACAAAAGGGAACGTCGCGATGTTCGCGGGAATCAACCTGCTGCCCTACATATCGAAAGTAACCGATACGCTGAACTGGGATATGGCCGCTTTCCCCAGTTTCAAAGAGGCGCCGGGCATCGGTCATGAGTTCGACGGACACGGAATCGTTGTCACTTCGATCAGCGAGAATAAGGACGCCGCTTACAAAGTAGTGGAAGTGCTTCTTTCTGAAGAAACGCAGCTCGACATGTCGCGAAACGCGAAAATGCCTGTTCTGCAAGAAGCGAAAGTAAAGGAGGAATTCGGGAAAAACGTAGGGTACTTGAAAGGAAAAAACATTCAGGCCATCTATAAATCGACGCCGGCGAAATCCCACATCTCGACTCCATACGATAGCAAAGCCCGGACGGCCATGAACAAGTATAACACCGAGGTGTTGAAGGGTGCGAAGGACATTAATACGGCACTGCGTCAAATGGACGAGGAAATCAACAAAATCATTGCCGAAGGAAAAAAATAACAGCGAAAAGGATGAAGAAAAGTTGAATACCGATTACAGGGTACGAGAGCTTGCTCCAGATTTTGTAAAACTATACGAATCGCCCGATCCGGCGACCGTTTTCACTTACAGTCCCGGCATAACCGTGCTGCCTAGCGGCAGGTTAGTCGCGACGCTGGATTTGGGAGGGCCGGGCGTCGCCGGCTTACCGGGATGCAAGGGCGAGCTGGAGCCGGGCAAACCTTGGCAGGGCAAGGTGTTCACATCGGACGACGAAGGCCGCACGTGGATACATCGGACGGATTTTCCGTTCATTCATGCCAGACCTTTTGCGGCGGGCGGTTCGGTTTATGTGCTCGGCCACCGCAACGATCTGATGATCATCCGCTCGGATGACGGGGGAGACACGTGGAGCGAGCCTGCGGCTCTGACGCAGGGCGAGAAATGGCATCAGGCGCCGGCCAATGTGCATTACGCCAAAGGCAATGTGTATATGGTAATGGAGAAAATGACCGATCCGGCTTATAAAGGATGGGGAGTGAGCGTTCTCGCTCCCGTGCTGATGCGCGCATCCGTCAGCGCCGACTTGACTCGCCGGGATAGCTGGACGTTTGCTTCGGAGCTAGGCTTCCGTGATGCGATCGACGAAGATACGCTGGACGGCTTCGGGGTTCCGTTCTACAAGGTCGCCCCCGGTACGATCGCGCGAATCGCGCCGGCCCGCCCCGCCGTCCGAATCGGCTGGCTGGAGACGAACGTCGTGCAGTTCACGGACCCGAACCACTATTTCCACGATCCGGCCGGACGCACCTTCCATCTATGGATGCGGGCGCACACGGGAGGAACGGGTTTCGCGAATGTCGCGAAGGCGGTGGAGAATGAGGACGGTACGATCACGACGATGCTGGAGACGGTGCCGTCGGGCAAAACGATCGCGTTCGTCCCGTGCCCGGGCGGGCAGATGAAGTTTCATATTTTGTACGACGAGGTATCCCGGCTGTACTGGCTGCTCAGCTCCCAGTCGACCGACAGCATGACGCGAGCGGAGCTGCTTCCTCCGGAGCGGTTCGACTTGCCGTACAACGAACGGCAGCGGCTTCAGCTGCATTTTTCCCGCAACTGCATCGACTGGTGCTTTGCCGGACTCGTCGCCAAGGCGGATCATCCGAAGATGTCGCGCCATTATGCCAGCATGGCGATACTGGGCGACGATCTGCTCGTGCTGAGCCGCTCCGGTGACGAGCGGGCGCTGACGTCGCACAACGGCAACTTTATTTCGTTCCACCGCATTCGCGATTTCCGGCAATTGGTCTATTGAAAAGGAAATTGAGGCGGGAGCAGTTCCAGCCAGCCGATCAAGATTCATGCGAAGGGACGTGACCGGAAGATGGAGCGTTTATGTACATGGAAGCGAGCGATTGTTACGATCATGCTGCTGACGGCTGTGGTTGGCGTTTTGCCCGGACAAAGGGCATGGTCGTCGCCGCCTCCGTGCGATCCTGCCGAAAGCGGCGCAGGAGCGGCGGAGCCGTACGATCCTGCCTATTCTCGCCAGCTTGTTTCGCAAATTGCTTACAGCGACGCTTCGAGCGGGCGGTTTCTCGGCTCGCCGAGTCTGGTGAGGGTGAACGAAACGACGCTGCTCGCGTCTCACGATTATTTCGGCGCGAGCGACCCGAACCGGCAGACGACCGTCTACCGGTCGGTTGACAACGGCGCTACTTGGGCGGTATCGGCCGAGCTCGACAGAATGTATTGGAGCAATCTGTTCGTCTTGAACGGCAACGTTTATTTGCTAGGCTAGTCAGGCAAGCCGTTCGCTTCGATCGTGATCCGCAAAAGCGCCGACGGGGGGCTGAGCTGGACCACGCCCGTCGACGCAGCCAGCGGACTGTTGTTTACGGCCGACGGAACGAACGGTACGTATGCCTATCATACCGCGCCTACTCCGGTGGTGCATGCCAATGGCCGCATTTATCGGGCATTCGAGGCAAGCGGTCCCCCTTACGCTTGGCCGTCTCATTTCAAAGCATTCATGCTGTCCGCCCCGGAAGATGCGGATTTGCTGAACGCCGCGAGCTGGAGCAGGACGAACGAGCTCGCTTACGACAGGGCATGGACGCCTGCGTTTTGGAAAAGCACGACGCCAGGCTGGCTGGAGGGCAACGCAGTCGTCGCTCCGAACGGGGAAATATGGAACATGCTGCGTTTCAATTCCGCTCCGGCGGTCGATAAGGCGGCGATCGTTAAGCTGTCGAACGACAATGCCACTGTCAGCTTCGATCCGGTCGACGGATTTATCGATTTTCCCGGCGGTATGGGTAAGTTTACGATTCGTTACGACGAGCGGACCCGGCAATACTTGACGCTGACGAACCAGATTACGCAGCCTTCCAAGCCGGATCAGCGTAACGTGCTTTCCTTGTACGCCTCCGACGACCTGCGGCACTGGCGATATGTGCAAACGCTGTTGACCGACGATTCCGGCTTGTCCGTCGCAAACTCTATCGCGAAGGTCGGGTTCCAGTATGTCGATTGGCAATTAGACGGAGACGATCTTATCTATGTCGTCCGTGCGGCATACGACGGCGCGGACTCGTATCACAACAGCAATCGGATCACGTTTCACAGGCTGAAGCAGTTCCGGGACGCTCTCGATGCGCCTGCGGGATATTGGACGTTCGACCGGACGGTGGGCGAAACGGTTTACGACAGCTCCGGCCTCGGGGTGCACGGCTCGGTGTACGGGGGCGGCGGCTTGACCGGCGGCTTCCGGGGGAACGCTTTGGCCTTGAACGGGACGAACCAGTACGTTCAGCTCGGCAACGGGCTAGGCGCGGCGCTTGATGGCTCCTCGGCGGTTACGGTAGCGGGCTGGCTGCGAAACGATACGCTTCCCTCGCCGGGAGTCGGAGCGAATTGGCTGTTCGGAACGAATGCCGGGGCCGACAAGGCCGGCGCGGAGCTGTACATGATCGGCGATCGGCTGCGGGTCGGCGGCAGAAGCTACTCCGGCGACAGCTACCAGTATCGCGACTTCGCATACGGGTATACGGGAGAGTGGCATCACGTCGCAGGTATTATCGATTATGCGGCCAATTCGATCAGATTGTTCCTGGATGGCGTGGAGCAGCCCTCGCTGGACGGCCCCGCCGTATCGTTCGCTTGCGGACAGTACAGGACGGCCTCCTCTACCGTTCCGGACACGATCGGCAAAGATCCGAACGGGAGCGGATTTTTCGCGGGGAAGCTGGATGAAGTGAAAGTGTACCCGAAAGCGCTGACAACGGGGGAAGTGAACGGCATCGTATACGATGGCCTGAAAGGATATTGGGCGCTTGCAGGCTCGGCCGGCACGCTTGCGGAGGACAGCGGCGCGTTTGATCTGGACGGGAAAATCATGGGGGCTTCGCGGCCGAATGGGGCTCCGAACACCGGTTTGTGCTTTGACGGAACGGTCGACTACGTGGATCTCGGCTACAAGACCGGCGCTTCCTTGTACGGCTCGCCGGGAATCAGCGTAGCCGCCTGGATCGACGAGCGGGTGCTGCCCGACAGTGGCGGCAGGACCCTTTTCGGAACGAGGATCGACGGCGCGACGGCGGGCTACGAGCTGATCGTTTTGCCGAACGCGATCCGGGTTGCCGGCCGGAGCGCCCCGACAGACGGCTACAAATCGCGCGACTTTCCGTATCAGCCGTCCGCCTCTTGGCATCACGTCGTCGGCGTGCTCGACTTTGCCGGCAATACGATCAGGCTGTACGTGGACGGGGTGGAGCAGCCTTCAACAGGAGCGATCCCGTTTGCGAGCGGGACGTATGGGCGGCATGTGCCGACACAGCCGGATGCGATCGGCCGAAGCCCGGCCGGCACCTCGTATTTCACCGGTACGATGGGCCGCGTGATGGTGTTCGGCAAGCCGCTGACGGCCGCTGAGGCGGGTTATCTGTATCGTGTTCAGGCTGGTTCTTACGGCCGTTAGGCAAAGCCGGGGGAGAATTGCTGGATTCCAAAATCAGGGGAGCGAATGGGATGAGCGAGGACGGGTATGAAAAAGATCAGGGCGAGCCGGCAGGCAGCGATGCCGCCAAAACATTCAGCCGCAGGGAACTGCTTGCGTCTCTGGGGGCGGCAGGTCTTACTGTCGCAGCGGGCGGACTGCTGCACGCGAATGCGGCTTCGCAGCCGAATACGGTAGGAGCGTCGACTTACTCGGTGCAGCAGGCGACGTACGGCGTCACGAATGTCATGGATTACGGGGCGGCGGGCAATGGCACGACCGACGATACGTCCGCGATCCAGGCGGCCATTGACGCATGCGCGGGACAGGGCGGGGGAGTCGTGTTTCTTCCCACGGGAATTTATAACGTAACGGGTACTCTGCAAATGAAAACGGCGGTAACCCTCGAAGGAGCGGGCGTCAGCGCCTGGGACCCATATTTCGCAAACCGGCATAAGCGGCCCGCTCCTACAGAGCTGCGTTTTTCCGGTACCGGTGCGAAAACGTACGAAATAACCTATGCGACCGATATGCTTCCGTCCGGCGGCGTGCTGGATAATCCGGAGCCGCTAGCGAATCATGCCGACTCCCGCTACGGATTGACCAACTTCCGCAACGCCGACGCGACGGCAAGCTCCCCTGCGACGACGCGCAAGTTTTCGGTCGGGATTTATTTTCCGAAAGGCTGCGAATATGCGGCTGTGCGCAATCTGCGTCTCGTGCCCAATTTTGGCGGCATAAGCGGCTACAACGACACGAATGCGCTTGCGCTCGGCGACGAATGGGATGTAGGCGTGTTTCTCGACAATGCGCAGGACACGATGCTGCATAACGTGCAGATTGTCGGCTATTGGCGGATCGCGGCCAAGCTGCAGGCGGCGGGCTCGCTCGGGAACGAATACAAGGATGCGGGCGCGGAGAGAAATCGATTCTACGACTGTCTGTTCCAGGGACAGACCGGCGTTTGCGTGCGCGGGGGAGACTTGTACCGGGTTACCGCCATCGGCGGCTCGGCGGGCAACTATTCGATCGAGATTCCGTGGTGGAGCAGTTGTCCGCTTCCTACGTCGGGGACGGTTCGGCTGGCTGGAACGTATTTGAACTATACATCGACGAGCGTCTCGGGCGACAAGCTTACGCTGCGCGGCATTGCCTCCAATCCGGGCGATGTCGGCAACGTCGGAGACGGGCTGAGGCTTTCCCCGTTCAGCTCGGGCTTTGCCGGAACGACGTACGTCAACTGTTATATCGCCGGTCTGGAGCATGCCTCGAAGCGAGGGGCGTCGCATAACGGCATCGGGCTCGGCGTCTCCAAAAACATCGAAGCGAGCGGCAACCTGCGCGGGCTGAAATTTATCGGCTGCACCGTTCTCGGGCTCGAGGATACCCTTCTGCATCTCCATGATGCGGACGATATCCAGTTTATCGGCTGCTACTTCGAGTCGGCCAGACGATACGACGGCACGCTCGGCGGCGGCAGAATGATCGCGGCGCCCTACCGCAATTCGGCCGGAGCGAGAGGAGCGTACCCTTGCGGCCATACGGAGAATGTGCAATTTTGGGCGACGGAATTCCACGTTTCGGTGGACAAAGCGCCGAAATTTAAACGGATGTCCAGCGTCCGCTTCACGGATACGGGATTTTTCGCGCCGCGCTACGTGTTCGACAGCTTCGAGACGTTTCCGCTTGCGGACGAGCGCGACTTCCTGATTCGCGGGCCGAAGGATCAGCGCATCAAGCTGCAAAATGCAAACGGCCAGACGGCGATGGCGATCACGCCCGGCGGCAATATCGAGCTGCTCGGCAACCTGCTCGATACGAGCGGCAGCAAGCTGAAAATATCCCCGGCAGGAGACGCCGAATTTGCCGGCGGGGTCCATCCGAAGACGGACAAGGGGGCGAGCCTCGGCGGAGCGGCCAAGCGGTGGAGCCGCGTTCACGTAGCGGACGGCATAGCGATGACGACGCCGGACGGGACGAAAACGTACAAGCTGTACGTCGACAACGACGGAACGATTAAAGCTTCCTTGCTATAAGCGGGGGGCCGCGGCTAAAGCCGTTTTAAGTGCCGAGAGGTTCCCCGAGCCTCCCGGCGCTTTTTTTACAACAACAGCATGTATAAGATTAGAGCGAGCAGAATCATTCTGATGTTGCAAGCAAAGCTGCCGCTACAACTTGAAGACAACGGCGCCATTAGCGGGCCACCGGTGCAGTCGATGTTCCGGACACCGCGAATTTGCTGTAATAGGAGTCTTTAGAGCACTTTAAATCCATATGATTTGGAATTATTTAGGCGTAGCAGTCTTTTGGGACTCTTGTTTGGTGCCGAAATCGGGATTGGAGGGGAGTGGGGTGGAAATAAAAGGCTCAAAAACATTCTATTTTTCCAATTTGCCCTTTTTGAAGAAAAATAAGAGTCCCAAAAGACTGTTGCTTGTTAGCGGCTTGGAGCGAAAAATGTACGGGTCGCCTGTGAAGTCCTCACCAGTTAACGAAATCCGATCGTAAGCACGATCCAGCCGCTGTTGCCACGTCCGGTTTCTGGCCCTATAATATAGTACAGAGAGGTACAGACGAGACGAGATGGGGTATAACAGTATGGATGAGCTGCTTACGGATTCGGTTACGAAGCACGAGCAAATATTGAAATATATCGAAACGCTGCCGATCGGCACGAAAATATCGGTCCGCAAAATCGCCAGGGAGATGGAAGTGAGCGAAGGAACGGCTTACCGGGCGATCAAGGAGGCGGAAAATCAAGGATTTGTCAGCACGAGAGAGCGGATCGGCACGGTGCGCGTAGAGAAGAAGCAGCGCGCGGGCATCGACAAGCTGACGTTTGCGGAAGTGGTCAATATCGTGGACGGCCAAGTGCTGGGTGGCGCCGACGGGCTGGAGAAAACGCTCGGCAAGTTCGTTATCGGCGCGATGCAGCTCGAGGCGATGGCCCGCTATATCGAGCCCGGCAGCCTGCTCATCGTCGGCAACCGGTATCAAGTGCACCGGTATGCGCTGGAGCATGGCTCGGCCGTGCTTATCACAGGCGGCTTCGACACGAATGACGAAGTGAAGCGGTTCGCCGACGAATCGGGACTTCCGATCATCTCGACCAGCTACGACACGTTCACTGTCGCCTCGCTTATTAACCGCGCTATTTACGACCGGCTGATTAAGAAAAAAATTACGCTGGTGGAAGATATTTTGTCGCCGCAGTTGCCGCCGCGCGCGCTCAAAGGCAGCAGCACCGTGGCGGACTGGGAGAAGCTGGTGGAGGAAACGGGGCATAGCCGCTTCGCCGTCGTCGACGATTGGAACCGGGTGATCGGCATGATCGCGTCCAAGGACGTGCTCGCCGCGCCGAAGGAACAGACGATGGACAAGCTGATGACGCGCAATCCGCTCACCGTCGTACCGCAGACATCCGTCACCTCCGCCGCCCATATGATGGTATGGGAAGGCATCGAGCTGCTGCCGGTCGTCGATGCGAAGGGACGGCTGCTGTCGGTCATTAGCCGTCAGGACGTTCTCAAGGCGCTGCAGGTGATCCAGAAGCAGCCGCAGATCGGGGAGACGTTCGAGGATCTGATCGTTGCCGGCTTCGAGGAAGTGCGCGAAGAAAACGGCCAGCTCCTGTACCGGGGCGTTATTACGCCGCAGATGACGAGCCGGCTCGGCACCGTCTCCGAGGGCGTGCTGACTACGCTGATGACCCAGTGCGCGTACCGCTCGCTGAAGACGCAAAAAAAAGGCGATTTCGTTCTCGAGAACTTTACCGCCTACTTCCTGCGTCCGCTCCAACTGGAGAGCCAGATCGAGATTCGTCCGAAAATCATCGAGCTGAGCCGCAAATACGGCAAAGTCGACGTAGAAATCTACCACGGGGTCGGCCTTGTATGCAAGGCGATGCTCGCCGCGCAGGCGATCGACTAGATTGCCTGGCCTTGCGGCCCTTGCGCCCCGTCGGAAGCCCAAAGAGAGCGGATCATTCCTTGATCCGGTCGTATAGTCCGTAGTTGCGGATGCCGGCGAACAGGTTAAACAGGCCGAGCAGCAGCATGACCAGTCCGACGATGACGCGCACCGTGGAGCCGGAGAACAGGAACAGCTGAATAATGGAGATGGAGATCAGCATCGTCCCCATGCTCATGTTCATCTTGGCGGCGTCCAAGCCCCGCGCTTTCCGCGAAATTTGTCTCCGGTAGCGGACGCTGAACAGAACCGAGCAGAAGAGCGAACCGGCAAAAATGAGTAGAAGGGCTCCGTGAAGCCACTGCATGATGTCGAGACTCCTTTGGCGTCTATCGGTTGTTTCTCTTGGGAGCTAGTATTCGCTCTGCGGAGATAGCGGAGGCCTCCCGTCTTTTGAGAGGCAGCGATAGACTTTTTTCTTGTATTTATCGATTAGTAGCTTTTCTTCTAACATTCAGAAGGAATAAGTTTTGAGCGAAGCTCAAGGATTCTGATGTTGCAAGAAAAGTTACCGCTAAAACACGAATGCCCCTCATCGAAAAGCTTCGATTAGCAGCTTTTCTTACTTTATCCGTTTTACAGGCAAAAATCAACGGAATCGGAACGAATCGGACACGCCGGAGGCATATGCCTTGATATACACGATCAGCTCGGTCTGGACGATGGCGACGCTTGTCGCCTCCACCTTGAAGCTGTGCTCCTTAACGTTATACTGGTCGGAGACGATTTCCTGCAGCTTGCGGATTTCCGAGGTGCGGTCCTGCTCGGTGCCGGAGGTGAACAACGCCAGATTGTGACCCTCGTAGACAGGCTCCAGCTTCAACTGCACCTGCTTTTTCAGTTCCTGATGAATGGCCGGATCGAGCGGAGCGGAGTTTTCGTTTTCGTAGCGGACCGTTATTTTTTTGACGACGGATTGGCTGTTGCGGAATTTCTTGAGGTTCTGGATTTCTTTCTTCAGGTTTTCGTTCTCGTCCAGCAGCACCGAATTGCGTTCCACGAGCAAGCTGTAGCTCGTCTGATGCATGCTCATGTAGATCGCGCTGCCGACAATCATGCCGGACAGAAACAAACCGATGCCGGGCAGCCAGCCCTTGAGCAGATGCTGGGCCGGGGCTCTCAAGATTCGACGCTCCCTTGGCAGATCCATTTGACGAGCACGGTGCCGATATGGGCGCCTGCGAAAGCGCTGACGAAATACAGGATTTGTTTAAACGCCGGCGACAAATGCCCTTCGAGGAAGTTCGTTTCAATGACGCGGAGCGGATCGATCGTGCCGCCTACGGCCGCCACCATCGCCCATATTTTGATGCGGCCTGCGATATCGAGCATTTTGAAGGCGGGCGCCTGCAGCGTCAGCACCGATCCGATTCCGGCGAGCATACAGGCGCCGAGCACAATACCGAAGGCGACAAAAAAATCGATCGCCAGGTTGGTCATAAATTCCCTCATCGATCGTTCAACTCCTTATTTGCGAAGCTCGCTTCTCCCGCATATAGGTGCCGCTTGTCCGGCAGCGGGCTTGGCCGAAGCTTTTGTCACTATTGTATGGGAATCCCCCCGGCGAATATGCTACAATAAAAGAAGCGAACAAAATACGAACAGCGGGAGGGTTATCGTATGAACGGGTTTGTGCACTTGCACGTACATAGCGAATACAGTTTGCTCGACGGAGCTTCCCGGATCGAGAATCTTGCGCGGCAGGCGGCACAGCTCGGGATGAAGGCCCTTGCGCTTACCGACCATGGCGTAATGTACGGAGCGATTCCGTTCTATAAAGCCTGTATCGAAAACGGCATCAAGCCGATCATCGGCTGCGAAATGTACGTGGCGACGGGTTCGATGTTAACGAAGGCGTCCCGGCAGGAGCAGCCGACGCGCCATTTGATTCTGCTCGCCAAAAACGAAGCCGGGTACCGCAACCTGATGCGGTTGTGCTCGGACGCTCATCTGCGCGGGTTTCACTACAAGCCGAGAACGGATGTGGAGCAGCTGGCGCTCCACAGCGAAGGGCTCATCTGCCTCAGCTCCTGTCTGGGCAGCGAAATTTCGCAGCATCTGCTGCACGACCGGCGCGAGGAGGCCAAGGCGGCGGCGCTACGCTTCCGCGGCATTTACGGCGACGATTTTTATTTGGAGATTCAGGACCACGGCATGCTCGAGCAGAAAAAAGTGATGCAGGAGATGATTGCGCTCGCCCGCGAAACCGGCATTCCGCTCATTGCGACGAACGACGTGCATTATGTTAACGCCGAAGACCACGTCATGCAGGACGTGCTCATCTGCATCGGCACGGGCAAGACGCTGGACGATACGGAGCGGCTGAAGTCCCATTCGGACCAAATGTATTTGAAAAGCCCGCAGGAAATGGCGCGGCTGTTCCCGCACGTCCCCGAGGCGCTGGACAATACGCTGCGCGTCGCCGAGAAATGCAGTCTCGAGCTGGAGTTCGGCCGGTCGATCCTGCCGGAGTACCGCCCGCTGCCGCCGGGGCTGGATGCGGGCGCTTATTTGCGTCAACTGTGCGAGGACGGTCTGAAAGAGCGTTACGCCATTACCCCGGAGTGGGACGATCCCGACTACCGGACGAAAATCGCGGACCGGCTGCGATACGAGCTGGACGTTATCGGCAATATGGGGTATTCGGATTACTTTCTGATCGTATGGGATTTTATCCGCTTCTCCCATGAGCAGGGCATCGTAACCGGACCGGGACGCGGTTCGTCGGCGGGAAGTCTGGTCGCTTATGTGCTGCGGATCACGGATGTCGATCCGATCAAGTATGAGCTGCTGTTCGAGCGATTTTTGAACCCGGAGCGGGTGTCGATGCCGGATATCGATATCGACTTCAGCGACGAGCGGCGGGACGAGGTGATCGATTATGTCGTCCGCAAATACGGGGAAGCGCATGTGGCGCAGATCATCACGTTCGGAACGATGGCGGCGAGGGCGGCCATCCGCGACGTCGGACGGGTGATGAATATGCCGTATCACGAAGTGGACCGGGCGGCGAAGCTGATTCCGCACCAGCTTGGCATTACGATCGAGGAAGCGCTGAAAACCGCTCACGAGCTGAAGGAGCTGTGCGGCAAGCACGAAGGGACGGCGCGGCTCATCGAGATGGCGATGAAGGTGGAAGGAATGCCCCGGCACACGTCGACGCACGCGGCGGGGGTCGTCATATCCCGCGAGCCGCTGACGAATTATGTGCCGCTTCAGGAAGGGGCCGAAGCCGTCGCCTTGACGCAGTATCCGATGGAGGATCTGGAGGAGGTCGGACTGCTCAAGATGGACTTCCTCGGCTTGCGCTATTTGTCGATCATCGAAAGGACGCTGAAGTGGATAGGCGAGCTTCAGGGTGTGACGATCGATTTTCATACGATCTCCTACGACGATCCTTTGACGTATGCGCTGCTCGGCAGGGGAGATACGACAGGCATTTTTCAGTTCGAGTCCCCGGGCGTCAGACGGAAGCTCAAGGAGCTGAAGCCGTCGACGTTCGAGGATATTATTTCCATGGTGGCGCTGTACCGGCCGGGACCGATGGATTTTATCCCGAAATTCATCCAGGCGAAGCACGGACACATTCAAATCGAATATCCGCATCCGTCGCTGGAGCCGATCCTTGCCGATACGTATGGCATTATCGTATATCAGGAGCAGATTATGCAGATCGCCTCGCAGATGGCCGGCTTCCGGCTCGGCGAAGCGGACCAACTGCGGCGGGCCGTCAGCAAAAAGAAGCGCGAGGTGCTGGACGAGGAGCGGGCGCATTTCGTTGCCGGCTGCTTGAAGATGGGACATGAAGAAGCTGACGCCCATAAAGTGTACGACATGATCGTCCGCTTCGCGGATTACGGCTTTCCGCGCGCCCATGCTACCGCCTACGGGGTGTTGGCGTTCCAGACGGCGTATCTCAAGGCGCACTACCCGATTCCGTTCATGGCCTCCATGCTCGCCTCCGTTATGGGCAACCACCGCAAAGTAGCCGAATATGTCGACGAATGCCGCAAGATGGGCATCGAGGTGCAGCCGCCCGACGTCAACCGCAGCGGCATTCAGTTTACACCCGGGGCGGACTCGATCCGCTTCGGCCTGGCCGCGATCAAAAACGTCGGTACGCATGCGATGGAATCGATTATCGCCGGCCGGGAGCGGGCTCCGTATGCCGACCTGCTCGACTTTTGCCGGCGAGTCGACCTGCGCGTCTGCAACAAACGCGTGATCGAATCGCTCATTCAGGGCGGGGCGCTCGACTCGCTGCCGGGCCACCGCGCGCAGAACATCGCCGTGCTCGACGAAACGGTAGAAGCGGCGCAGAAGTGGAAGAAGGAAAGCGAGGAGCTTCAGTTGCATCTGTTCGGCTTCACGGAGGAGACGAACTGGACGATCGACCTGCCGGAGGTGAAGCCGTACACGGGGATGCAGCAGCTAGAGTTCGAGCGGGAGCTGCTCGGTTTGTACTTGTCGGGTCACCCGCTCGACGTTCACGAGGGGCTGATCGAGGAAATTGACGCGGACGCGATCCATGAGCTTCCCGATTACCCGGATAACGCCGATGTGATCGTTCCCGGCATGGTGCTCTCAGACAAGCCGTTTGTGACCAGAAAAGGGCAGACGATGGGGTTTGTCGAGCTGGAAAACCGAATCGCGAAGGTCCAGGTCGTGCTGTTTCCGGACGTGTGGAAGACGGCGTCCGTGATTGCCCAAAAGGGCCGCGCTCTGCTCATCCGCGGGCGTCTTACGCACCAGGACGAGGACGTCAAGCTGCTCGCGGACCGCGTGATCGCGCTGGACGCGCCGGGCGCCGCCGAGCAGGCGCGCGCTTTGCGCCGGGCGCCGGCCGGACGCGGCGGCGGCTCCGGGCGCAGCGTCGCTACGCGCGGCGGCGAAGCCGCACGCGGCCCCGCGAGCGCACCGGCCCCGGGCTCGCCCGGGCAGGCCGCCCCCGCGGGGGGCCGCGCCGCAGGCGAGCGCGCGGGAGCCGCCGCAGCGCAGCCGGCCGCGCCGCGCGCGAACGCAGCAGCGGCGGCTCGCCCGGCGGGCGGGCGCGTGCCCGCGGAGCGGCCTGCGGCGGCGGAGCCGCAAGGCGGCGCTGCGGCGCGAGCGCAGACGCAGCAGCCGGAGCCCGGTCGCGGCGTAGCCGGACGGGCGCAGCGGCTGTTCGTCAAGATCGCGGCCGACCGCGAACAGCCGGTGCGGCTCGGCCAGCTGCAGGCACTGCTGCAGCAGCATGCGGGGGCGATGCCGGTCGTGCTGTTCTACGAGCGCGAGCAGCGGTTGCTTGCGCTGAGCGAGACGTATAGCGTCAAGCCGTCGCCCGAGCTGATCCGCGGGATCAGCGAGATCATGGGGGCGGATTCGGCGCGGGTGAAGTAGCCGTATCGATGTCATGCAACAAATAGCGGAACCCGTTTCCGCTATTTTTGTATTTCTTGACGATTTTCCGGACATAGCGGATCTTTTTTTCGCTATTCCATAGGGAAGGGGCTAATAGGCGGGGCGAAAGCCGGTAGCCCAAGCAATAGCGGAATTTTTGTTCCTTAATCGGATCGAATAGACCGCTTTCCTCGAGAATAGCGGAAAAAAATTCCGTAAAGGCCTAGTCGCCCGGCCGAGTAGTCGGGCTAAGCCGCCGCTAAGCCGCACCGCTATGCCAATCCGCTAGGCGAATCGCTGTTCCGGATGCAAGCCAATCGGGAACCCGAAGCTGCTTTCCCTCCGGCAGGCCCGAGCCCAGCACCGGCGAAGCCAATTTGATGAACATTCCTCAGCGTGTCTGCATACATTTAGTAAAACCCGGACGGGATGGAAGCTTGGACCCTCCGGGCATACGCCGGCACCCTTATTTGTCATCCAGGAGGGATGTACCCATGTCCAAACAATTGGCTTTGCAAATGTTAGCTCGGCGAGGCGTTACTTTGGAGCAGGTCGCGGAAATCGTATATAAGCTGCAGTTGCCTTACAACGATAAGCTTACGCTCGAGGAGTGCCGGGAGAGCGTGCTCACGGTACTCGGCAAGCGGGAGGTGCAGTATACGCTGTACACCGGTATCGCGCTTGACGAGCTTGCGGAGAAAGGGCTGCTGCCGCAGCCGCTGCAATCGATTATGGAAACCGACGAGTCGCTGTACGGTGTAGACGAAACGCTGGCGCTCGGCATCGTGCACGTATACGGCATGATTGGCCTAACCAGCTTCGGCTATCTGGATAAAGAAAAAACTGGCATCATCCGTTCGCTGAACAATAACACCTCCCGCATTCACGTCTTCCTGGACGACCTCGTCGCAGGCCTTGCCGCGGCGGCCTCCGCGCGAATCGCCCATCAGAACAAAAATGCCAAGGAATACGGCGGCGAAGAGGAAAATGACGAAAAGAACACAGCGTCCTCGCCATGATTCGACACTAGCTTCCTTGCGGGTAAAAGACGGAATATGGTATCATGAATCCATTGTATACGAGAGGCGTTTCGGTAGTCAGGGAGGTTTTTTTGTATCATGTGGACGGTTATTTATATAGCTCCGACCGCGAAAATCGCAGAGCGCATCAAGCAGAAACTTACGGAAGAAGGATTTTTGGTACAAGTACGCCCTGTCAGTCTATCGAAGCATCAATTTGAAATTCTCGTTCCCGAGGGCGAGTTGGAAGAAGTACAGGAAGTGTTAAATACGATTTTGCACGGATGATCGCGCAAAGGATCGGGGCTTGGCTTCGCTTTTGGATTTTGGGCTTTGTGGGGCAAAGCGCCAACAGTTCGCGCGAGAAGCCAGGCTCCCCTTTTCGCTGCAAGCTTGTCTTGCCAGCGCCTGTAGTAGAAACCGTTTTGGAGAGGTGTAAACGTGGCAATTAAAGATTTTTTTCAGAAAAAGCGGAAGTATGCTACCATCCCTTCGGAACAAACGAAGCGTGAAATACCGGAAGGCATCATGAGCAAATGCTCGAGCTGCGGCACGATCCAGTACAGCAAGGAGCTCGGCAAAAACTTGAAGGTGTGCGCATCGTGCGGCTATCACAATAAATTAAACGCCATGGAACGCATCGAGTATACGCTAGATGACGGCCGCATTTTCGAATATGACCCCGATATGGTTTCCGAAGACCCGCTTGAGTTCCCCGACTACGTGAACAAATTAACCAAGGCGATGGAAACGACTGGGCTTCGCGATGCCGTCGTAACGGGCGAAGGGACGATCGGCGGATTCCCTGTCGTTATTGCGGTTATGTCGTTCGACTTTTACGGCGGGACGCTTGGTTCCGTTGTGGGCGAAAAAATAACGCGAGCCATCGAAACGGCGGCGCAGAAGAAATACCCGCTTCTCATTTTCTCCACGTCCGGCGGGGCGCGTACGCAAGAAAGCATCCTTAGCCTGATGCAGATGGCAAAAACGAGCGCTGCCTTGTCCAAGTTCGACGAGCAGGGCGGGCTGTACATCTCGGTTATTACGGATCCGACCTTCGGCGGCGTGTCGGCCAGCTTTGCCATGCTCGGCGACATTATTATCGCGGAGCCGGGAGCGCGATTCGGTTTCGCCGGCCGGATCGTCATTGAGGAAACGATTCGCCAGAAGCTGCCGGAAGGGTTCCAGACCGCAGAATTCAACGAAAAGCACGGGCAGCTGGATCAAGTCGTACACCGCAAGGACATGCGGGCCATGCTGACGAAGCTGCTTGAACTGCACACCGTAAAAGCGACGAAGGAGGCAAGCGCGAATGGCTAATGAACTGCCTTTTGAACGTCCGCTGGCGGAATTAAAAAGCAAAATCGAAGAGCTGCGCAAATTCGGCGCGGAGAAGCAAATCGACTTCACCGACGAAATCGCCAAGCTCGAGCAGCGGTACGCTGTGCTGGAGGACGAGCTGTACAGCGGGCTCACCGCAGTCGATAAAATGCAAATTGCAAGACACCCGGCCCGTCCGACGACGATTGATTTCATCCAGGCGATTTGCACCAACTTTATCGAGCTTCACGGCGACCGGATGTATGGCGACGATCTGGCCATCGTCGGCGGGATTGCCAAGCTGGGCGGGATACCGGTAACCGTAATCGGTCATCAGAAAGGGAAAGACACGAAGGATAACATCGCCCGCAACTTCGGCAGCCCGCATCCGGAAGGATACCGGAAGGCGCTTAGGCTGATGGAGCAGGCGAACAAGTTCGGACGCCCGATCATCACGTTTTTGGATACGAAAGGGGCGTTCCCCGGAGCGGCCGCCGAAGAGAGAGGCGTCAGCGAATCGATCGCCCGCTGCCTGTTCGCTATGGCGCGTTTTCGCGTACCGATCATCGCCGTCGTCATCGGCGAAGGCGGAAGCGGCGGCGCACTGGCGCTCGGCGTAGGCAACCGGGTCCTTATGCTGGAGCATGCGGTTTATTCCGCGCTTTCTCCGGAAGGGGCGGCATCCATCGTATACAAGAGCGCCTCCAAAGCCGCCGAGCTGGCTGAAATGATGAAAATTACGGCCCAGGATATACTCCGCCTCGATGCGATCGACGATATCGTTCCGGAACCGCGCGGCGGCGCGCACCGCAGTCTCGAGCAGCAAGCGGAATCGCTGCGCACGGTACTTTGGAAGCATCTGCAGGAGCTGCTGCCGAAAAGCGCCGAGGAGCTTATAGAGGACCGTTACGAAAAATTCCGCAAAATCGGCAAGTTTACTTATGTGCAAGAAGCGGCTGAACGGGTGTAACCCGTACAGCCGACTTCACGTTACCCGAAATTTCAGGAGGAACCACACGACTATGCGCAAAACGAAAATTGTATGTACCATCGGACCTTCCAGCGAGTCGCTGCCCGCGCTGAAGCAATTGATCTCGGCGGGAATGAATGTGGCCCGGCTCAATTTTTCCCACGGGGATTTCGAGGAGCACGGCAACCGCATCAAAAATATACGCGCAGCGTGCCGCGAACTGAACAAAACAGTCGCTATTCTGCTCGATACGAAAGGCCCGGAAATCCGTACCGGCAAGCTGAAGGAAGATTCGTACGACCTCGTTCAGGACGAGCTTATCGTACTTACGACCGAAGAAATGATTGGAGACAGCAAGCGCATCTCGGTTACGTATAAAGATTTGCCGCGCGACGTGAAGGTCGGCTCGACCATTCTGATCGACGACGGCCTGATCGGCCTTACCGTTGTCGGCATCAGCGGCAGCGATATCGAGTGCCGGATCGTCAACGGCGGCACGATCAAAAGCAAGAAGGGCGTAAATGTGCCCGGCGTGCGCATTTCGCTGCCCGGCATTACGGAGAAGGACGCGAACGACATCATTTTCGGTATCGAGCAAGGGGTTGACTTCATTGCCGCCTCGTTCGTCCGTAAAGCGTCCGACGTTCTCGAAATTCGCCAGCTGCTGGAAGAGCATAACGCTCCTCACATCCAGATCATCTCCAAGATCGAGAACCAGGAAGGTGTGCATAACCTGGATGAAATCCTCGCCGTATCCGACGGTCTGATGGTGGCCCGCGGCGACCTCGGCGTTGAGATTCCGGCCGAAGAAGTGCCGCTCGTGCAAAAGCGGATGATCAAGCAGTGCAACCTCGTCGGCAAGCCGGTCATTACGGCGACGCAAATGCTTGACTCGATGCAGCGCAACCCGCGCCCGACTCGCGCGGAAGCTAGCGACGTGGCGAATGCGATTTTCGACGGTACGGACGCGATCATGCTGTCCGGCGAAACGGCCGCCGGCAAATATCCGGTCGAATCCGTTTTGACGATGTCCCGGATTGCCGAGCGCGCGGAATCGGCGCTCGAATACCGCGAAATTTTCGTACGCCAAAGCTCGGCGCAGCAAACGACGATTACGGAAGCGATCAGCCAGTCGGTAGCCAACTCGGCGCTCGATCTGGACGCCAAAGCGATCATTACGCCGACGGAAAGCGGATATACGGCGCGTATGGTATCGAAATACCGTCCGAAGTCGCAGATTATCGCCGTTACCCGCAGCGAGCAGGTGATGCGCCGTCTGTGCCTCATCTGGGGCGTCGTGCCGATTCAAGGCGAAGAAGCGCGCAATACGGACGAAATGTTCCAACTGGCTGTCGACGATTCGATCAAGGCCGGCCTCATCCGGCTCGGCGATCTGGTTATCATTACGGCGGGCGTACCGGTCGGCCGTTCCGGCACGACGAACCTGATGAAGGTGCATCATGTCGGCGAAATGATCGCCAAAGGCCAAGGCATCGGAAGCCAATCGGCAACCGGCAAAGTCGTCATCGCCCGCTCGGCGCAAGAGGCGCTGGAGAAAACGGTCGAAGGCTCGATCCTGGTCACCGTGGCAACGGATAAAGATTATATTCCGGCGTTCCAGAAGGCATCGGCCGTTATTACGGAAACCGGAGGCATCACGTCCCATGCGGCTGTTGTCGGCCTGAGCCTGGGTGTTCCGGTTATCGTCGGCGTGGACAACGCAACCTCGATTATGACCGACGATCTGGACGTAACCGTTTATGCGGAAATCGGCGTCATCTACACCGGCAAGGCGAAGGTGCTGTAAGCCGCGGAACGAAATAGAAGGCTCGGATCGGTTTGATCCGGGCCTTCTCTGTATCGTTTTCGGCTTAACAAGCTTAGGTGGCCGCAGCGGATTGCTGTCTTTTGATGATCGCGTGAACCCCCATGACGACGGCGATCAGCTCTTCGTCAGCCAGCGGAGAGTTGTTGGATAACTGATACGCGCCTGAAGCGAACATGCCGCTGATACGGCGAAAGTGGGCGGCCGTATGATCCCGGCTGTCGGTCATGATATATTCCTTGGAAAAAGCGGGGCTTTCGATCGCAAATTCCCCGTGCCTGTGACTCGTGTACAGGAGCCGCTGTTTAAAGAAGGCCAAACGCGGCTTCAACACGCCCAGCTCGCTGTCGAACCGGGCGGATACGATCCACTTATTGGAGAACGCCCGGAATTTGCCGGATACAACCTGTTTGTGCGCCTGATCCTGTACCGTTATGCCGGAATGAAACATGCTATGCAGGTTCAAATGTCCCGTCACTTGCCCGTTGTCGTCGGTAATGGGCGTTTCGCCGGAGGAGAAGAAATTGTCCTTGAAATAAAGATGATTCATCGGGATCGATCAGCCCCTTCGTTTGGAAGTATCGCTGCTTTAAGCTTCTACAAGTTCATACGCGTCACCGGCAAGTAAAGTTGCAAGACGATCCAAGTTAGCGAATAGACGGAGGTTGGCGGATGAACATTTTATACATATCGGATTTGGACGGAACGCTGCTGAATGAGCAGATGAGGCTGTCGGAGGAAACGATCCGTACCGTGAATGCCTGGATCGGGGCGGGAGGGAGTTTTTCCGTCGCTACGGCCCGCGCGTGGGACTCCGCCGGACGGGTTCTGGAGCGGCTGGACTTGCGGCTGCCGGTCGTGCTTATGAACGGCGTGTTCGTGTACGATCCGGTAAAGCGAGAGTATCTCGTTTCCAACTTGCTGGATAACGAGACGGCGCGGGACGTTATAGAGGGTGAGGAACGGCTCGGGCTTCGACCTTTTGTGTATACGGTGAACGAGAGGCAGCAATTCAAAATTTATTACAAGGGCATCTTCAACGCGAGCGAGCGCGAATATGTGACAAACCGGCTGAAAACCGGGGACGAACGGTTCCGGCTCGTGGAGAAGCTCGACATTCCACCAGACGAGCGGGTGATGGAGATAAATGTTATGGGTACGGAGCAGGAGCTGGCCGCCACCCGAGAGCTGTTTGGCGCTAGATTAGACCTCACTTGCCATTTCGGCCCGGACATCTACGCTCCCGGATACTGCTGGCTGGAAATTAATCACGCCCGGGCGACCAAGCGGGACGGTGTCGCCCAATTGAAGCGGCTGCTCCAGCCGGATCGCATCGTCTGCTTCGGAGATAATCTGAACGATTTACCGATGTTCGAGATCGCCGACGAGAAATATGCGATGGGCAACGCACACCCGCTCTTGAAGGAAAAAGCTACCGGCGTACTCGCGACTAACGCGGAGCACGGGGTAGCCCGGTATTTGCAGACGATTATTCCTCCAGCGCCACGCGATAAGAGTTGCGGTACTGCATAGGCGTGACGCCGTATTTGTTCTTGAACTTGGTGCAGAAATACGGAGCGTTGCTGTAGCCGACCTGGTCCGCGATCTCGGTTACGGAGCGGCGATCGCCGCGGAGCAGCTCGCAAGCCCGCTCCAGCCGGGCGTTGGTCATGTATTCGAGGAACGATACCCCGTGGACCTCCTTAAACTGTCTGGATAAGTAATGAGTGGACAATCCGGCTATCTCCGATAAAGTATCGAGCGAAATATCTTCACGCAAGTGCTCGTCAATATAAGCTTTCAGCTTGTGAAAGACGTCGTGCTGGGCATGGTGGAGCAGCCGGCGGCGGATATGTCCGCCGATTTGCAGACAGCGCTCGCGGATGACGGCGATCGTCTCGCGAAGCGTTTCCTGACGCAGGTCGCGAAACAGCAGCGACGGGGAATACATCCGTTCCTGCGAGTTCATATCGATCATCACCTTCGAGAGCAGCATCGTAATCTGCATCAGCGAAAACTCGACCGCTTCCAAAGACAACGTATCGCGCTGCAAAGCCAAGGCGAACTCGTCGACAAATTGTTCGATCGCGGGAATGTCTCCGGCTCGCAGCGCGTTCTCCAGCGGCTCGTAAGCGAAAACCGGCATTTCCGTGCGGTTGTGGATCGTGTCATACTCGACGATTGGGCCTAGCCGGTCGAGGAAAGCGTATCTTAATGCTATCGCAGCCTGCTCGTACGATCTCGCTATCCATTCCGAGTGATCGGCCATTCCGCCGATCCCTGCGGCGAACGAAGCTACGTCCCCTCCTTCCGGCGACAACGGCGCAAGCCGTTTCAATTCCTCGCGTATGGAGAGGGCGGCTGTGTCCGAATCCGCTTCCTGGACGAAATAAAGCAGGCTTAGCTCAGCCGGGCTTCTTTCCACGATTTCGCAGCGGTTCGAACGGGAAAGCTTGCGAAACTTCGCTTTCCACAGCTTGGCGTTGTCCTGGCGCAGCTTTACGTTTACGACGACGTAACGGCCGTCCGCCCGGATTTTCTCCGGGTATTCGTCCTCGCCGAGTATGCCGCCCAGCAGCGCCGCAAGCTTATTGTCATCCAGTTCCCCGGACAGCTGCCTGACCTTATGATTCAATCCCGACAAGACGGATTCGACGATTTTGAATTCGTTCTGCTGCTGGGCCTGGGCTGGAAACAATCCGCCGTTAGTCTCCCGCAGCTTGCGGAGCAAGATCTGAACGGGCTTATACGTTTTCACCGAAATGTAGTAGGAGATCAGCAGGCCTAACAGCAGCAGCCCCAAACCGATGGCAACAGCTTGCCAATTTGTCGAGGCGGATGAAGCGAGAAAAGGAGAAACCAACGGCTGTACGGAAGCGAACAGCCAATCGTTTCCGGGCGACTGGCCACCCAGTACAGTTACAAGTTGGTCGTCCTTTCTGGTGAGCGCAGCGGGACTTCCGGCTAGCATCATCCAATACCGGTCCAGCTCTTCTTTGCCGATATTGCCGGAGCCGGCGATAAAGCGCTGCGGCACGTTAACCATCAGCAGCTTCTCCCCCTGGGAGTTCAGCAGCCCGTCCAGCATATCGCGAATGTGATCCTTGTAAATGTCGATGAACATATACCCGCTAATATCGCCGCCGCGGGCTTGAATCGGGAACGTATAGATGTAGGTAAGCAGTTGATCGGTCAGTTTGTCCTCATACGATACGGAACGAGACAGCCACTGGTCGGGCGCGAGAGAACCTTGTTCGAGCTCGGCGATCAAGCCGTATTTGGGCGAAACGGCGTTTACTTTGTAATAGGCGTACGGATCGACCATCAGGTTCGAGTTTTTGAAATAAACGGATACGCTTTCCGTGCCGGGATTGGCGCTCACGGTTGTTTTCAGGTGGTTGGCGACCCGGTAGATTTGATATAAGTTATGGCCGTATTCCTGGTAAAACGAAGTGAAGGCGTCATCCGCTCCGTTTGCCGTATTCATCGTCGTTAATATTTCGCTTATGAAAGCGTTTTTAAAAATCCCCGGATAAAGCTCCTCCACATAGGTTTTCACTTGGCTCAGCTTGTTCCGGCTGTCCCGCTCCTGTTTGTCCTCCGCCGCACGCTTCGCATTGCCGTACAAAATCGCTCCGCACAATAGCGAAATGACGATCGTTACGATCGCATACGAGAGGAACAAGCGGCGGAAATAAAGGTTTTGAAACCGGCGGTGCAGCGTCCATTTCATCTCCCGTTTCGCTCCCTTTGTGCTGAAGTCCTCTTAGCGTATCACGACTCCATGTGGCTGTAAATAATGCGAAGAAGCTGTCCAAAAGTCTGAACGGAATGTGAAAAGGCCGGCGTATCAAGGGATTTCAAAGATCATGTCAAATATTTGAATAAGGCCGGAGCAAATATGTATAACGAATCGCATGAACTTGAAATCTACTTTTGGTACCCGCCGTGACATAATGAAGGCGCATTCATACATTCGATACTGGAGGGGTTCATGTTGTCAAGTTGGACCGGTAAAGGAACAGCCGTGCTGCTCGCGGGAATGATGGCGCTGCTGTCGGCATGCGGCGGAACAAGCGGAGCGGAGAACGGGAAAAATGGGTCGGCGCCGGCCGAAGGGGGAGCCGGGGCGAAGGAAACGCCGAAGGAGAAGAAAGAGCCGATCGAGCTCGTATTCAAGGACGCGACCTTCGGCTGGTCGGCGGAAGATTTTATGAAAGACTACGGGTCGGCGATCCAGCAAAAGTTTCCGCATATCAAAGTATCGTTCGTCCCGTATCCGAAGCCGAGCATTCCCGAGATGTTTGCGGCGAAGTCGAAGATCGATGTGGTCATCTCCTCCCTGCTTATGTTTAACGATAATATTCTCGACAACAAATTGCAGTACGATCTAACGCCTTTGGTCAAATCGACCAAGTACAATCTGGACCGGATCGAGCCGACCGCACTCGCGCTCGCCAAGCAGTTGGCCAATGGCGGCTTATACGGCCTTCCCGTCGCGGGAGCGGCTTCGGCGGTCGTGTACAACAAAACGTTGTTCGACAAGTTCGGCGTCCCTTACCCGAAGGACAACATGAGCTGGGACGATTTCTACGAGGTGTCCAAGAAGATGTCCCGCGTAGAAGGCGGCGTCCGCTATCAAGGCTCGCTCGTATACCCGAATTTCATGCTGTACCGGAACCCGTACTCGTTAAGCTTGATTAATCCGAACACGGACAAAGCCGACTTCAGCAGCCCCAAATGGAAAGAGTATATCGAATCGATGCTCAGCGGGTACAAAATTCCGAACAATCAGGTGGAGAAGAGAGGCCAGTTCGGCGGCCAGGTCGGGAAAGACCTGTTCGAGAAAGATCAAGTCGTAGCGATGTATTTGAACGCCTCGGGCACTGGCATTCGGGAGCTCAGCTTTAAAAATATGGACTATGACTTCACCCAGGTCCCTACGTTTAAAGATGCGCCGGGCTTGGGTCTGCAGCCTTATCCGTTGTATTTTTATATTTCCGCTGCGTCCGAGCTGAAGGAGCAGGCGTTCGAAGTGCTCGCGTATTTAACATCGGATGAATTCCAGATGGAAAACTCCAAGAAAGGCATTCTGACCGCACTGAATAATAAAGACATCCAGATGGCGTTCGCCCAAAACTACCCGGAGTTCAAAGGGAAAAACATCAAAGCGATACTGCCCGCCAAATTCGCGCCTCCGGCTTACCGCAGCAAGTACGACGGGATCGCTCGCGGGGATCTCGAGCAAGCGTTTATTTCCGCGGCGATGGGCGAGAAGGATCTCAATACGGCGATGAGAGAAGCCGAAGAGTCGGCGAACAAGAAGATCGAGCAGGTCAAGTCGCAAATGAAATAGCGGCGATTCGCCGAAGGAGGATGTCGCATGGGAGAGGATAGAGGCAGCGCCATAGCCGATTCCGTACGGATGAGTCGCCGCCAGCTGCTGACGGTATTCGGTGCCGCAACTGCGGCGGTAACCGCCCAGTCGCTGCTAACGGGCGGTCCGATGCTGGCGGACGGACAAACGGTTACGGGCCAAACCTATGGAAACAACGGCAACTGCGATTGCGCTTTTCGGACGCTGACGGAGCTGCAAGCGTCGGTTCAGCTGGCAGACGGGATGATTGCCGTAACGTACGGCTATTACGCCGCAGGGGATGGCGGAGGCGCGGTATATATGATCGCGGCCGGTACGCTGCCGGAAGACGGCGGCAGCGTCGTTACGCTTCAGAACGGGCTGCAAGCCCGGCTTTTTCCGGGAGCTTCGGTGAACTACCGGATTTTCGGGGCGGTAGGCGATGGCGTGAACGACGATGGGGTGCAGATCAAAAAAGCCCACGCTTATGCGAACAAGGCAGGGCTTCCGGTCGAGCATACGAGCGGGGATTACTGGCTCAAAGCGACGAACAAAATCGAAATAAGGACGAATGTTAACTGGGGAGCGACCCGATTTCATATCGACGAAAGCTTCAACTCGAAATCCGATATGAAATTTATGATCACGAGCGCCAAACCATCGAGTGCGATCGTATTGGACCCGGCAGCCAAAGCGTCCTTGATCGCTAAGCTGCGGCCCGGAACGACTCAGCTCCCCGAGCTCGCTCCGTACAAAAATTGTCTCGTCTTTGTCGTCGACAAAAACGATATCGTCGCCCGCCGGGAAGGTTATGGGACTCAGTGGTCGAAGGAAGAGTTTTTTTACGTGGAGGAGCACGGGCGCATTGTCGGGGATATCGCCTGGACGTTTCAAGACTATACAAGCTTGACCGCCTATCCTTGCGATGACGGCTACCTGATCATTGATGGCGGAACCTTCTATTTGTCGGGGAACAGTCCAGGCAGCAATCAGGGGTATTGGAATAACGGTTTTCAGATTCGCCGCAGCCGCACCGTCATCCGCAACCAATGGGTCGGTCTGGAGGCCGGCCAGGCCGATACAGCGCTGGACCCTCGCAACGGGTTTTACACCTTCAATTATGCGTACGAGGTGCTGCTGGATAACGTCAGGCTCATCCCGTACGAGAAAGATCGCGGAGGCTCCGGCCAAGTGCCGCAGGGAACATACGGCATCGGGGGGAACCGGGTGCTGCGAGCCACCTTCCGCGGCGTCACCGCCGAGGGCAGCAAGGTCCATTGGGGCGTGTTCGGCACGAATATGTTCAAAGACTTTCGGGTGGAAAACTGCAAGCTGAACCGGGTCGACGTTCATTTTCATTGCTGGAACCTGTACATCCGCGATTGCGAGATCGGCTACCGGGGCTTGTCGCTGACCGGGGGAGGCCAACTGTTCGTCGAGAATACGACGCGATACGGCAACAATTTCATCGATTTCCGGCCGGACTACGGCGCGAGATGGGACGGCGACATTCGGATCCGGAATTGCCGGATCGTTGTGCCTCATTCGGGCAGCATGGCGTCGGTGCTTTATTACAACCCTTCCAACTACGATTACAAATGCACGATCGGCTACGGAAGAACGATCCGGATCGAAGATTTTATTTTCGATTTTTCCGGTGCCCCGGCTGCCGTGTTCCCATGCTGGATTATGAAGCTCGCCGCGTTTTCCAAGACGGACGAAGGGCAGCGCCTGTTTTTTCCCGTGCAGCTCGAATGCCGGAATATATCCGTGCACGGACGGGAGCAAGGCGTGCGTCTGCTGGAGATCAAAGATCCCCGAAGCTTCGACGTACGCAGGAAGGGCGGATACGATGAGCAGAAGGTGACGCCGAACTGTTCCATGCGCTTCGAACATATTCAATTGGAGAAGGTGCCGGTCCAGACGTCGCAATCGGCCGCGCATGTTCATTTCCTGCTGAATGCGCTTGGCTCCCAGGCTTACGACGATGAATATGCGCTGTATCCGTTTATCGAAATTATCGATTGCCGCGATTTTTTTGGGCATTTCAAGGGGAGCATCGCCGACGTCCGGTTCCAAAGTTGCCTGATTAATTGTATCGACGCCTACGAAGGGGGAGCGATGCGGGGGAGGATCGCGTTCGACCATTGCGATTTTCGTGCGGATGCGCTCGATGACGGACGAAACTTTCTGTTTCTCGCCGCTACGCTCGGCACCCGGCTTACGAACTGCACGGTACACGCTCCGATCGTGAACGGCAGCTCCAGACCGGATCTTGTCAGCCGGTACGAGTTCCTTCAGGTGAATCAGACTTTGCGCTACAACCATACGAATACGAAGCTGGCCAAAGAACTGACGGATTACTACGCGAACGCGGGAACGCCCGTCGAACCGGAATTTACGCTTATGCTCAGAAGCCGTCATGAATCCGAATCCCCGTACATGCTGCGCCGCAAAGGCACTACGGCGCAGCGTCCGTCCGCCAGCACGTTAGGCTCGGAGAAAGGCTTCAGCTATTTTGATACTGAGCTGAATCAACTCCTTGTGTGGGACGGCACGCGGTGGGTAAATCCTTCCAGAAGGACGGAAAGTCTGCATTTTTATGCCGCCTCTGCTGCGGGAGGAGCGATCCCGATCCGGATGGAGCGTTTGGCAGGGCACCCGACGCAGGAGTATTTGATGCCCAAGGCCGGCCGATTGCCGGGTTACGCCGCATATGCCGAAGCGGGCGGAGGCACGGTGCCGGACGTTGTGTTCGAGGTTCTTAAAAATGGCGTGCCGTGGCTGGCCGGATTAAACGGCCCCAGCGGAGGTCAAACTTATGTCATTGCGCCGATCGCCGGGAGTAGTGACTTCGCAGGAGGGGATCGCATCGGCGTTCGGATTACAGGCATTTCCGGTACGTCGCCGCTTGCCGGCTTCATCGTTGATTTGAATGCGGAATTCGTGAACTACTGAAGCTTTGCCGTCAGAAACCACAGTGCGCGGTTGCAGCCGCAGCAAGCGCGATTCCCCCGAAAGTGAAGCGGGTCTCTGTAGCTTAATCCGCTTACTTTCGGGGGAGCCCCCTAGCTTTGAAGCCTAGTCCTCACTTTTGTGGGGTTATTTGTGCTTCGGCTAAAGGAAGCGGGACAATCGAAAACCGTTACGGTGCATACGATGATATAGACAGGAGTTTGAGGAATGAAGCGCGGTTTAGTAATATGAAACTATAGAAGCGGCGCTGCATAACTTCGCTGCTGCAATTTCGGAGAAGCGGAGGAACGACTATGAAGCCAAATGAACAAGCGCCGGGGCGATGGCACAAGCACGCCGTACGCGTTCGTTATCAGGAAACGGATCGCATGGGGGTCGTTTACCACGCCAATTACGTCAATTGGTTCGAGCTCGGCCGTACCGAACTCATCCGGGATCGGGGGTTTCCGTACAGCCGAATCGAGGAGATGGGACTGTTCTTACCCGTAGTTGAGCTCGAATCGAAATTTCATCTGCCGGCCAAATATGACGACGAGATTGCGATTTTTACGCGGATTTCTTCGTTTAACGGTTTGACCGTCAAGTTTGAGTCGCAAATACGACGGCAGCCGGGGAGCGGTACGGTGTCGGGTTATGCGGCGGCAGGACTGATCGAGCCCGAGGGGGAATTGCTCGTCGCCGGCATGACCCGCCACGTATGGCTGAACCGGGACTGGAAGCCGGTCCGCCTCGACCGGGAAGCGCCAGAGCTGTTCCGGCTGCTGGGTGACGAGCGATGATCGGCCGGATTCTGCTTGTGCTCTTCATTATTGTGCCGGCGCTCGAATTATGGACGATCGTGGAGGTCGGGAAACGGATCGGCGGCTGGCAAACGTTCCTAGTTATTGTGCTCACGGGTATTGTCGGAGCCTACCTGGCGAAGAAGGAAGCGGCCCGAGTGTGGGCATACGCGCAGCGCGATATGGCCTCCGGAATCGTGCCGACGAGAGCGATTTTGGACGGCATCTGCGTTTTTGCGGGCGGCGTGTTTCTGATCTCGCCGGGCTTCCTCACCGACATTGCCGGCATTCTGCTCGTGCTGCCTTTCACCCGGGCGTTATTTCGCAACCTGCTGCTTGTATGGATTCAGAGGCTGCTGGCGAGCGGCCGACCGTTTTTCTTTTTTCGCCGATAACGTTTTTCCCCCCCCGGCCACGGTGCTCGGGGGATTTTTTTCGCTAAGTTTACAACGATTACGGCAAATTTTACGATTACTTAACATTGGTCTAACAATCCGCGGCGATAATAGAAGAAACAAATGTTAACGTAACGGGGGATTCCGAAGTGTCGAAGCTGATGCAGCCGTTCATTCAAGCGAAGTCGAAATATATGAACCGGGATTTGAGCTGGATCGAATTTAACCGGCGGGTGCTGGAGGAGGCGCAGGACGCTACGACGCCGCTGCTCGAGCGAATCAAGTTTTTGTCGATCGTGTCGACGAATTTGGACGAGTTTATGAGCGTGCGGGTGGCGGGCCTAACCGACCAGCTGCGGGCGGGCTACACGAAAACGGATTTTACCGGCTATACGCCCGAAGGGCTGCTGCGGCGCATTATGAAGCGGACCGGCAAAATGGTTCAGGAGCAGTACCGCACGTTTCGCGAGCTGACGCGCGCGCTTGCGAAGGAGGGGCTTATTTTTACCGAATGCGAAGATTTGACGCCTACGCAAAAAAAACTGATGGACACCTACTTCCACGACTACGTTTTCCCTGTCCTGACGCCGATGGCGGTGGATCAGAGCCGGCCGTTCCCGCTCGTGCACAGCTTGAATCTGTACTTGGCGGTCACGCTGCTGCGGGAGGGAGACGCGCCGGACGAGGAGCCGTATTTTGCCATCATCCAAGTTCCTTCCAACCTGCCTCGCACGATCAAGATCCCTTCCCGGGCGGGCAGTGCGAAGATGGAGTTCGTGCTGCTCGAGGATTTGATCAAAACTCATATCGGGACGATGTTCGCCGGCTACACGCCGATCTCCGTCGATTCGTTCCGGCTTACGCGTAATGCCGACTTGACGCTGGACGAGGAAGGCGCCGAAGATTTGCTGGAGGAAATCGAAAAGGAATTGAAACGCAGACGCTGGGGCTCGCCCGTTCGGCTGGAGGTGCAGCGGGGTTTTCACCCGTACGCGCTCGATACGCTGAAGGAGGAATTCGAGACCGGGGACAATATATTCATCATCGAAGGTCCTGTCGATCTCAGCTTTTTAATGAAGCTGTCGTCTTCGCTCCCGGGTTACGAGCAGCTTCGGTATCCGAAGCTGGAGCCGGTTTATCCGCTGGAATTCGACGAAGCGGACGATTATTTCGAGGTGCTGCGGCGTAAAGACGTGCTGGTGTACCATCCGTACGAATCGTTTGACGCGGTAACCGATTTTATCGATCAAGCGGCGGGCGACAAAGACGTGATGGCGATCAAAATGACGCTGTACCGGGTCAGCGGCAATTCCGCGATCATCGGCGCGCTCGCGAGAGCGGCGGAAGCCGGGAAGCAAGTCACCGTCATCGTCGAGCTGAAAGCCCGTTTCGACGAGGAGCGGAATATCGCTTGGGCGCGCCAGCTCGAGAAGGCGGGCTGCCATGTCGTCTACGGTCTAGTCGGGCTGAAGACGCACGCGAAAATTATGCTCGTTGTCCGTCAGGAGCAAGATGGGCTAAGGCGTTACGTGCACGTAGGCACCGGGAATTATAACGACAATACGGCACGGCTGTATACGGATATCGGGTTGTTTACGTGCAATCCGGTGATCGGCGAGGACGCTTCGGTCCTGTTCAACGAAATGACCGGCTACTCCGCCCCTCACGACTGGCAAGCGTTCGGCGTCGCTCCGAACGATATGAGGTCGAAGCTGTTCCAGCTTATGGCGCGCGAGGCGGAGAACGCGGCAGCCGGCAAGCCGGCCCGCATCATCGCGAAGATGAATTCGCTCTCGCATCAAGAGATGGTGGACGAGCTGTATGAGGCATCCAAGGCGGGCGTTTCGATCGATCTGATCATCAGGGGGGTGTGCTGCTTGAAGCCGGGTGTTCCGGAGCTAAGCGAGTCGATCACGGTACGCAGTATCGTCGACCGGTTTCTGGAGCATTCGCGCATCTTTTATTTCGAGAACGGGGGCGACCCGGAAGTTTGGCTGTCCAGCGCCGACTGGATGACGCGTAATCTGACCCGGCGCATCGAGCTGATGTGCCCGGTGCACGATCCGGAACTGAAAGCAACGATCATCCAAATTTTGCGCCTAAGCCTGACCGACAACGTCAAAGCCCGCATCCTTACGCCAAGCGGACAATACGTCCGCCCGGCTGTGGAAGGGGAGCCGCTGCGCAGCCAGTTCGAGGCGCAGATTATCCGGACGTGGAAGCGGAAGAGCCCTTCAGTTTGACGCGCAGCCCCCAGCCCTTTTTGAAATCGCCGGCGAAACGTCCCATTTCCGTCAGCTCGATCGCCGGGTCGCGGCGGCTTGTCCATTCGATGCGGAGCTCCTGCTTCTCGATGCTTGCCCGGATATCCGCAATCGGCTGCGTTTCGCTCCGGTCGAGCGCGATGGCGAGCTGCAGCAGCGACCCGAGCCGGTACACAAGGTCGACATCCGAATCGGTCAGCAGCTCCTTGTACGGCTGCATCATCGAGCGGGCCCGGCTTTTCGATTTGAACGAAGCGATCAAGGCGCACAGCACCGATTCCCGATGTGTCAGGCCGTCCAGGCGGGAGTGGGCGACAAGGTAAAACGTATGTTTGTAGAAATTATAGAAATGAACGCTCACGCCGATCCGGTACAACAGGGCTGCCGTCTGCAGCAGCGAACGCGCCTTCGGGCCGAATACGGAACCAAGCGACAAATCGTCGAAAAGCTTGGCCGCAAAGCGGCTCACCTGCATGGCGTGCGCCCGGGAAACGGCGGGATGCTGATCGAGCAGATTCAGAACGCTGGCCGCCAGCACGTCCGCTATGATCGGCTCGCCGGGAAACGCCGTTTCGTAGAAGACGCCGTCCCTCAGGCCGGCTCCGCTGACCAGGCAGCGCCCGGCATTCATATGTAAAAACAGGGTATGCAGGATGATCAAACCGGGCACGATAATGTCGGCTCGATCTTGCGATAGCCCGTCCACCTTCGAGCGGTCCTTCGCCGTAAGCGTCGGCAGCCACTCGGCAAGCTCGTCCAGCGAGGTTTTGGACAGCTCGTACTGATGGGTTTGGGCAAAGGAATACTTTTTCAACTTTTGGTCGATTTTACACAAGGAGCGAATCGTGCCGCCCAGTCCTACAAGCGGAAGCCCGGGCCCCGATTGCAGCCAGCTTTCACCTCTGGCGGTTTCGGTTACGAAGTCGCGAAGCCGTTTGGCGTTTTCTTTCGTCAATTCGCCTTCATTCATATAAGCTTTGGTCATATTAACCGCGCCGAACGGGAACGACACGCTGCGAACGAGCTTGCGGTCGCGGAACAGCGACAGTTCCGTGCTGCCCCCGCCGATGTCGATCAAGTAGCCATCTTCGATGTCCATCGCATTGATCATGCCGACAAAGCCAAGCCTTGCTTCTTCTTCGCCGGATACGATCTCAATATGCAGGCCGGTCGCCAGTTGAAGCTGTTCCGCAACATAGTCGCCGTTTGTCGCATTGCGGATCGCCGCGGTGGCCACGGCGCGAATCGTATCTGCTTGGTGAACGCTGCACAGCGTGCGGAAATGGGTCAGGATGTCGATCAGACGCTTGATGTCTTCCTTCGTAATCGAGCCGTCCGGAGCGATCGTAGCGCTCAGCTTGGCCGATTCCTTGCTTTCATCGATGACGCGGTACGATTTGTCGCCGATTCGCTCGTAAACGACAAGCCGGACGGAGTTCGAGCCGATGTCGATAATGCCTACGCGTTCTCTATTCATGAGTACTTTTTTTCGCCTCCATGCGTCTGCATTTGATCTTACGATCTATTCTACCAAAAAATTGTTTATTGCGGCGATAATGAAGTTTTATGCCCCCTTTTGTTTCTTTATCGTCTGAAATCATTTATCATTGTAGTTGATAGTTTTTCTCATGAAGCGTCGATTCTGCTCATCATATAGCGAAAAGGAGCGATACCAGTTATGACAGCTACCAAAGGTTTGGAAGGCATAGTGGCGACAACATCCTCGATCAGCTCGATCATTGACGGCGTACTGACATATCGGGGGATCGATATCGACGATTTGGCCGAACACGCTTCTTTTGAAGAAGTCGTGTATTTGCTCTGGTATGGCAAGCTGCCGAACAAGTCGGAGCTCGACCAGCTGCACCAGGATTTGAGCGACAGCGCGGCCGTTGCCGACGAAGTCATCCAGCAAATCAAGCTGTATCCGAAAAACACGAATTCCATGGCGGCGCTCCGTTCGGCGGTTTCCGCGCTTGCCCTGTACGACGGCGAAGCGAACGACATGAGCCCGGAAGCGAATCTCCGCAAGGCGACTCGCCTGCAAGCGCAGCTCCCGACGATCGTAGCCGCTTTTGCCCGCATTCGCGCAGGCCAGGAGCCGATCGCTCCGAAAGCGAACGTATCGGTCGCTTACAATTTCCTGTACATGCTGACAGGCAAAGAGCCGGAACCGATTGCGGTTGAAGCGCTGAACAAAGCGCTCGTGCTGCACGCCGACCACGAGCTGAACGCTTCGACGTTCGCTGCTCGCGTTACGGTTGCAACGCTGTCCGACATTTACTCGGGCGTCACTTCCGCTATCGGCGCTTTGAAAGGCCCGCTCCACGGCGGCGCGAACGAAGCGGTCATGGCGATGCTAGAAGAGATCGGCTCGGCTTCGAACGTAGAGTCCTACATCACGGAGAAGCTGGCGAACAAAGAAAAAATTATGGGCTTCGGCCATCGCGTTTACAAAAACGGCGACCCTCGCGCGAAACATTTGCAAAAAATGTCGCAGGAGCTTGGCAAAATTACCGGCAATATGAACTGGTACGAGATGTCGATCAAGATCGAAGAGCTCGTTACCGGCCAAAAAGGCTTGAAGCCGAACGTCGACTTTTACTCGGCTTCCGTGTACACGTCGCTCGAAATTCCGCGCGATTTGTTCACGCCGATTTTCGCCATCAGCCGCGTATCCGGATGGACGGCGCACATTTTGGAGCAATACGAGAACAACCGTCTGATCCGTCCGCGCGCCGAGTATACCGGTCCGGTCAATCAGAAGTACGTTCCGATCGAGAGCCGCTAATTGCAGCAGGCAAGCCCGTACTTTATCAAGTATGGGCTGGAACGGGGTGTTTCAGACGATGATGAGTCGTCTGGGCTCCCCCTTCTTTTGCGGGCATAGACGCCACTTTTCCCCGGATAGCAGCAGTCCACCTGCGGCCGATTCCGGCAGCTTTCGGGGAGCCCACGAAATCAAACGGCGTTTTCCATAACTATATTCCTACCAGGAGGTTTACAATGGCTCAATTCGAACAATACGCCCTTCCGACCGAAGGCGAGAAACTGACGATTGTCGACGGCAAGCTGGTCGTCCCTAACAACCCGATTATTCCGTTCATCGAAGGCGACGGTACAGGTCCTGACATTTGGGCGGCTTCCAAACGTATATTGGACGCGGCAGTCGAGAAAGCTTATAAAGGCGAGAAAAAAATCGCTTGGTACGAAGTATTCGCCGGCGAAAAAGCATTCAACCAATACAACAGCTGGCTGCCTGCGGACACGCTGACGGCGATCCGCGAATATATCGTCGCTATCAAAGGCCCGTTGACGACTCCGGTAGGCGGAGGCATCCGTTCCCTGAACGTGGCGCTTCGTCAAGAGCTCGACCTGTACGTTTGCTTGCGTCCGGTTCGTTACTTCAAAGGCGTTCCTTCCCCAGTGAAACGTCCGGAGCTTGTTGACATGGTCATCTTCCGCGAGAACACAGAGGACATCTATGCAGGCGTCGAGTGGCAAGAAGGCTCGGCCGAAGTGAAAAAAGTGCTCGAGTTCCTGCAAAACGAAATGGGCGTTAAAAAGATCCGTTTCCCGGAAACTTCGGGTATCGGCGTGAAGCCGGTTTCCAAAGAAGGCTCCGAGCGTCTCGTTCGCGCTGCCATCGAGTACACGATCAAGCACGGCCGCAAGAGCCTCACGCTTGTGCATAAAGGCAACATCATGAAGTTCACCGAAGGCGCGTTTAAAAACTGGGGCTATGAGCTCGCAGAGCGCGAATTCGGCGACAAAGTATTCACGTGGGCGCAATACGACCGCATCAAAGAAGAGCAAGGCGCCGAAGCGGCTAACAAAGCGCAAAAAGACGCTGAAGCTGCAGGCAAAATCATCGTGAAGGACGCCATCGCCGACATCGCGCTGCAACAAGTGCTGACTCGTCCGACGGACTTCGACGTTATCGCTACGCTGAACCTGAACGGCGACTACTTGTCCGACGCCTTGGCTGCTCAAGTAGGCGGCATCGGTATCGCTCCGGGAGCCAACATCAACTACGTGTCGCACCACGCGATTTTCGAAGCTACTCACGGTACGGCTCCGAAATATGCAGGTCTCGACGTTGTTAACCCGGGTTCGGTTACGCTGTCCGGCGTTATGATGCTGGAGCACCTGGGCTGGCTCGAAGCGGCTGACCTGATCTACAAAGGGCTGGAAAAATCGATCGCCGACAAAACGGTCACTTATGACTTCGCCCGTCTGATGGAAGGCGCAACCGAAGTGAAGTGCTCCGAGTTCGCTAACCTCGTTATCAAAAACATGGACTAAGCTATACCCCAAAAAGTGAAGCTGGGCTTCGAGGTTAATTCCGAGTACTTTTCGGGGACCCCGGAAAAGCCGGAAAGCGAAGCTGGCTTCGCTGCAAAGGGCAGTTCATTCCAAACCATAAATAAGGGCTTCGGGACATCCATAAGATGTCTCGGGGCCCTGACACTTAGTTAAGCCAGATTGCGGTCCGCAAGTAGCGCCGCTTCGGCATAACGGAAGCCGGATTCCGCTATTGCCCCGGATCTCGTAAGATCCGCGGAAATAACGGAACTCCTTTTCCGCTATTCGGGTCCCTTTTCACCTAAATATGCCGAAAAACGGCAGTTGAAGGGCATTTAACGGAAAAACGGTTCCGCTATTACACGGAATTCACGATTTCCGCCCCGATAACGGAAAAGCAGTTCCGCTATATGGTGTTTGCCGAAAAGCCTCGACCTATCGAAGCTTTTCCAACTATACACGTCAAGGAGGATCTTGAATTATGGCGATTCAGCGCAAAAAAATTACGGTTGTGGGCGCAGGCTTCACAGGCGCGACAACTGCCTTCCTTCTCGGACAAAAAGAACTCGGCGACGTCGTGCTGCTCGACATCCCCCAGCTCGAAAACCCGACCAAGGGCAAAGCGCTCGACATGCTCGAGGCAAGTCCGGTACAAGGGTTCGACAGCAACATCGTCGGCACGTCCAACTACGAAGATACGAAAGACTCCGACGTGGTTATCATCACGGCCGGGATCGCCCGCAAGCCGGGCATGAGCCGCGACGACCTAGTGAACACAAACGCCGGCATCGTGAAATCGGTATGCGAGAACGTCAAAACATACAGCCCGAACGCTTACGTCATCATCTTGAGCAACCCGGTTGACGCGATGACCTATGTTGCTTTTCAGGCGCTAGGCTTCCCGAGAAACCGCGTTATCGGCCAGTCCGGCGTGCTTGACACGGCCCGCTACAACACGTTTATCGCCCAAGAGCTGAACGTATCGGTCGAAGACGTGCGCGGTGTCGTGCTCGGTGGCCACGGCGACGATATGGTTCCGCTCGTTCGTTACTCCAGCGTAGGCGGCGTTCCGATCGAGAAGCTGATCGCGAAGGAGCGCATCGACGCGATCGTTCAGCGCACCCGCACCGGCGGCGGCGAAATCGTCAACCTGCTCGGCAACGGCAGCGCCTATTACGCGCCGGCCGCTTCGCTCGTGCAAATGACGGAAGCGATTCTTAAAGACAAGAAGCGCATTTTGCCAACGATTGCACTGCTTCAGGGCGAATACGGCTACAACGATCTGTTTATGGGCGTGCTGACCGTTCTCGGCGGCGACGGCATCGAGAAAGTAATCGAGCTGGAGCTGACGGCGGACGAGAAAGCGGCTATGGACAAGTCGGCCGACTCGGTACGAAATGTCATTAAGATCGTAAACGGCTAATCCCCGTTTGACGTGATCTCTGCATGTAAAAGCCTTCAATCCCGCCGGTTTCGGTGAGGTTGAAGGCTTTTTGCCATGTGGGTTTGGAGTAAGCAAACGAAGCTTTCCCCTTCCTTATTAAGGATTTGCATCACAGCCAAGCAGGTGCCCGGTCCGAGCGGAAGTAAAAGTTCCGCTATGGCACGCGGCACGCTGCTGATTGGGGCGATAAAGGAAGTAAAAGTTCCGTAATCGCCGCTAACTCGCCCTTGTAAAAGCAGGAAAATGGACAATAACGGAAGTGGCGCTTCCGTTATGCGGGCAGATACCGCCCGCACAGCGGCGTTAGCGGAACTTAGAGTTCCGCTATGCTGGAATCCGCTGCTTGGCCTGGCACTTTTCCAGTCCGGCCCCAAATCTTCGGAGGTGTTTGGCCGGAACGGAGAGCAACAACGAGCCGCAAGTTAGGAGCGGCGCGGCGTGTATGGGACTGGCGATAGTTTTCGTTTTAAACATGACTAAAATTGATAACGCTTCCGAAAAGCCGACGGGGCGACTCCGATTTTGGCGTGGAACACCCGGCTCAAATACGAGCCGTTCTCGTAACCGCATCGTGCGGCAATGGCATCGAGCGTCTCGTTCGTTTCGCGGAGCAGCCGCTGCACCTCTTCGAGACGGAGCCGGGTTGCATACTCAATCGGGGATGTGCCGAAGGCAAGCCGGAATCGCCGGGTGAGCTCCGACGGTTTGATGCCGAGCGCCGATGCGATGCGATGCAGGCTCATTTCGCCGAACACGTTCCGGTGGATATACCCGGCGGCTTGCTGCATGAGCGGGTCAAGCCCAATCATTCGTTTACGCTTCAAGCCATTATGCCGCTCCAGCTCGCACAGCTGGAGCAGGTCGGCAAGCAAATGGCCGCACAAGCTTCGTTTGTTCGGAGCGTAGTCCAGCTCGCGATGGGCTTTGCGTAAATACCCGTAGGTCGAGGAGAGCCGGGTAGCATCCCCGATTGTAATTTTGCCGGTCGGCAGGGAACTGCCGTGTCCCGTACTGGCTTCTTCGGTAAAGTCGAAGTTAAACACATGAAAGGTGATGCTGTCCTCGAGCGATTGGCGCCGGAACATCGTATCCGGAGGAACGATCACCACATCGCCGAATGAGGCACGACCGCAGTCGTCGCCGACGCCGTATTCGAAAGCCCCCGCTTCCGCGCCGAGCAGGACATAAAAGGGAACTGTCTCCTCGGCCTTCAGAAATCCGGGCTGCGGGCCGGCGCAAACGTAGCTTTTGATATGGATCCGATGGTTCATGCCGACTCCCCCATATGTATTTTTGAAATGTCGCACCTACATAGAGAGTATCGCAGCCGGGGAGCTTGTTGTAAACGGCTCCATCACCAAAAAAAGTGCTAAAAAAATGTAAAATCCGTGTATTACGATGAAAAGCCGAAACAGGTACGCTTAAGTGGAGATCTCGTTGAGCGGTTCGGCCGGCCGCCGCAACATAAACCGCAACGTTTGCCTATTCGAAGGGGGAGATGCTTTGAACCGTACCTATCGGCTGTATGCTCTTATGCTTGTGATGATGACGACCGCAGGTCTTCTGGCGGGCTGTGCGGGAAGTAAGGTGCAGCCGGGTACCGGCGGAGAAGCGGCAGCGCCCGCGCCGTCCGACGAACCGGTGGAATTGGCTTTTTGGCTGCACGTAGGCTCCATATCGGATAACGAAAGCTTTATGAAAGTGTTCGGAGACAAAATTAAAGAAAAATTTCCGAATGTGACCCCGAAATTTATAGCGCCGGGGAAAGGGGTTTCCCTGAAATCGCTTGTCGAAACGCAAGAGCCGATCGATATTTTTTACGACGCCTATGGTCAGCTGCATCAATATTTATTGGAATACGGGCTGCAGTACGACATCTCCGAGCTTATGAAGAAATACAAATACGACAGCTCCAAGCTGGAGCCCACTTCCGTGGCGGCCATGCGCGAAGTGGCCAAAGGCGGGATGTACGGACTGCCGGTTTCGGTTGACTCGGTCAACATTTTGTACAATAAAGGGCTGTTCGACCGGTTCGGCGTTCCGTATCCGACGGATAACATGACATGGGAAGACATGTACGACCTGACCAAAAAGATGGCCCGTGTCGAGGGCGGAGTGCGGTATATGGGACTCGGGATGTCGCCGATGCATGTAACGATCGCAGACCAGCTCGGACCCGAGTTTGTCGACAAGACGAAAAACCAGGCGATGTTTTCGTCGGATACGTTCAAAAAAATGTTCCAGACGCTGACCCAATTTTACACGATAACGAACAATAAGCCGGACAGCACGTCCTGGAATTACAGCTCGCAGCAGCTGGAAATGTTCAAGAAGCAGCAAATTGCGATGCTGCTCTCGGTCAGCGCCACCGGAACGCGCATTATTGCCGACAAGGAGCCGGGCCTGGAGTGGGATGTGGCGGCGTATCCGCACTACAAGGAGAAGAAAAACGTCGGTCCGCAGCTCAATCCCGGCTATTTCCTCATCCCGGTCATGAGCAAGCATAAGGATATGGCGTTTCAGGTAACCGCTTACGTGACGTCGGAGGAGTTCCAGAAGCATATGGCGCGCAAAGGTTATTCGCCGATCTTGAAAGACGCGGCCGTCTGGGCCGAATACGGCAAAGACTTGCCGTTCATGAAGGGGAAAAACATCAAGGCGATGATACCCGACAATCCCGCGCCGATCGTACCGGCAACCCCGTACCATGCGATTGCCAAAGCCGAGCTGGAGACGATCATGAAGGATATCCTGCTGAACGGCAAAGACATGAATACGACGCTGCGGGAAGCGGACGAGCGGGCGAATCAGAAAATCGCCGAAAAAATGGCGCAAAAAAAATAGAGATCAACACAAGACGGATGGGAGAGAGAGCGAATGAGTTTGACCGAACAAAATCCGGAAACAACGGCAGCCGAACCAAAAGTGAAGATGAAACGCTCGATCATCGATTGCGACTTGCACCTGGTGCCCTTGCGGGGAGGATTTAACGCCCTGAAGCCGTATTTGCCGCGGTTTTACCGCGAGCAGTTGGAAACATGGGGACCCCGCGTCCCGGCCCAAATCGGCATGTACAATAACGGCGGAACGAACGGGACGAAAAACGACCACAAAATTCCCCCCGGCGATGAAACGGATGCGCTGAACTACATCCGCTCGAAGCTGCTCGACAAGTATAACGTCGAATATGGCATTATAACGGGCATGGATTACGGCATCAATACGATTCCGGATACCGATTATGCGGCCGCGGTTACATCGGCGTGCAACGACTATACGATCGAGCATGTGCTCGACAAAGAGCCGAGATTCCGGGCGTCTATTATGATTCCGAAGCAGGACCCGGTACTGTCCGCGAAGGAGATCGACCGCGTCGGCTCCCATCCCGGCTTTGTCCAGGCGATCGTCTCAAACGGGGCGGAGAAGCCGTACGGCCATCGGCACTATTACCCGATCTACGAGGCGTGCGTACGGAACAATCTGCCGTTCGCGATCCATGTCAGCATGGAAGGGATCGGCATCAATCCGCCGCCGACCGGCGCGGGTTACGTATCGCATTACGCGGAATACCGGCTCGCCCGCGCGGGCATTATGATGACCCATCTCGCCAGCTTCATCTACGAGGGCGTATTCGAGCTGTTCCCGACGCTCAAAGTCGTGATGATCGAAGCGGGCATGCTCTGGATTGCTCCGGCGATCTGGAGAATGGATCAGGATTGGAAGGCGCTCCGCCACAATACGCCGTGGGTGAAAAAGCCGCCCAGCGAATATTACCGAGACCATTTCCGCGTAACGTCGCAGCCGATCGAGCTGCCGCCTAAGCCGGAGCTGTTCGCGCCGCTTATGGATGCGATCTATGCCGAAACGAATTTGATGTTCGCGAGCGATTACCCGCACTGGGATTTCGATTCGCCGCAGCTCGCTTTTCCGAAAATGTCCGACGAGCGTTGGGAGCGCATCTTTTATCAAAATGCCGCAGAGCTGTACGGCCTGCCGCAGCGCGCCGCCGCCGAAGGAGGCGAGGGCCTGTGACGAGTTATGCGATAGGTTTGGCATCGGAAATTCCACCGGGAGCCAAAAAAATCGTGGAGGTCGGCGGCCGCAGCATCGGCATTTACAACCTGGACGGGCAGTTTCACGCGATCCGCAATTTGTGCCCGCACCAAGGAGCCGGACTGTGCGAAGGCGTTACGGCTTCGTACGTTACCTCGGAGCGGCCTGGCCGGTTCTCGTATGAGCGGGAAGGCGAAATCGTCAGATGTCCTTGGCATTTCTGGGAGTTTGACATCAAGACGGGCTGCATGATCGTCGATCCGAAGACGAGAACGAAAACGTACGACGTGACAGTGGAGAAGTACGAGGTATCCGTCGATGAGCAATATTTGTTCGTTCATTTGAAGTAAGCTGCTTGTCGTCAAGACCGGGGCTCCCGTAAAGGGGCTTCGGCCTTTTGCTTTTTTTTGAGTCTGCGTTTCGTAAACATATAAAAAATGCGGAAAAAAGAGCAAATCTATTCGATCGGGTCGGGCCATATACGTAATGGTGTGAGGTGACCTGAACATGAGAAGAAGCCGGGAGCAAAAACGCAGCATCCGGAACGGTTTGTTGTTTGTTTCTCCGTGGATCGTCGGATTTCTCGTTTTTATCGCGTATCCGGTTTGTTCCTCGGTATATTACAGCTTTACCGATTACAACGGGCTGAACGAAGGAAGCTGGGTCGGACTGGCCAACTACAAAGAGCTCTTCACGGAAGATCCGCTGTACATGACGGCGGTCGGCAACACGCTTTATTATGTGCTCTTCTCGCTGCTGATCGGTCAGACCGCCGCACTTGCGCTGGCGCTGCTGCTGAATCGCGGCTTGCGCGAAATCGCGCTGTACCGGGTGCTCTACTACATTCCGAGCGTTTTGCCGGGCGTGGCGGTGACGTTTTTGTGGATCTTCCTGATGGACGCGCAGTACGGGATGGTTAACGGAGTCATTGCAGCGCTCGGCGGCGAAGGGCCGGGCTGGATGATCGATCCGCAATGGGCGAAGCTGTCTCTCGTGCTGCTGGCCGTCTGGACGGGAGGGCAAGGAACGATCATTTATTTGTCGGGGCTCGGCAATATCCCAAAGGTGCTCTACGAGTCGGCGGAGATCGACGGGGCTTCGCCGTGGCGACGGCTGACGGGCATTACGCTGCCGCTCATCAGCCCGCAAATTTTGCTCAGCGTCATTCTCGGCACGATCGGCGGCTTTAAAGTGTTTACGTCCGGATTTATTTCGGGGGGCTCGCTCGGCAATCCGCAAAACAGCACGCTGTTTTACAGCACGTATATTTACCATCAGGCGTTTAAGCTGTTTCATATGGGATACGCCTCCGCGATGGCCTGGATTCTCGCGATTGCAACGCTGCTGGCCGTACTCGTTACGTTCCGCTTGTCGAGGAAGAAGGTCCATTACATGCAGGACGGAGGGATCGCATGAGCGCTGCCGATCAAACGGATGCGAAAGCGTACAGACGCGGGCTTAGCAGGGCCGGGGACGGGAGGAGTGGCAAACCGCACAAACGGATCGGGAATAAATGGAGGGAGCGGCTGGCCGACTGGTTCGTGCGGATTGTGCTCGCCTTTGTTGTCGTCGTCTTTTTCGCTCCGCTGCTGTGGCTTCTCTCGACTTCTTTGAAACCGGATACACAGCTGTTCGCCGACCCGGTGATCTGGATTCCCGATCCATTCAAATGGTCCAATTACAGCTACGTTCTGGAAGCGACCGGCTTCCTCCGTTTTTTCGGCAATTCGCTGTTCATCGCCGTACTGGCGACGCTGGGCGCGCTAATCAGCTCCTCGATCGTCGCCTACGGCTTTGCCAAAATCGATTGGCCGGGGCGGGAGCTGCTGTTTACGCTTATGCTCGTAACGATGATGATCCCGTTCGAGGTCGTCATGATTCCGCTGTTTACCGTCTTCAAACATTTGGGCTGGATCGGTACGCTGAAGCCGCTCATTATTCCGTGGTGGTTCGGCGATCCGTTCAGCATCTTCATCCTGCGCCAATTTATGATGGGGCTGCCGAACGAGATGTCGCAGGCGGCCAAGATCGACGGCTGCTCGGAGTTCGGCATTTACGCCCGCATCATCCTGCCGCTGCTGAAAAGCCCGCTGTGGGTCGTCGCCATATTCGCCTTCATGGGCTCGTGGAACGACTTTTTCGGCCCGCTCATTTATTTGACGGACGATAGGCATTTTACGCTGTCGCTCGGCTTGTACAGCTTTCTGACCACGCATGTGAAGATGTGGCAGACGATGTTTGCCTATGCGGTTTTGATGAGTCTCGTGCCGCTGGCTTTGTTTTTCATGGCGCAGAAGTCGTTTATACGCGGGTTGTCGATGACAGGGTTCAAGTAAATCGTTTGGAAAGAGGGGGAATGTCGTATGGGAGCAACGCTGCGGCGCAAAATGACGATTTTGGCGTTTGTATCCGCGCTTCTGCTTGGACTGCTTGCCGGATGCACGGGGGGCGGGAGCAAGTCCGGCGAGTCCGGGGAGCTGGTCATTTGGTGGGCGGATTGGGGCGAATCGTACAACAAAATTTTCGATGACGCGGTTTACAAATTTTTCGCGCCGAAGGTTCCGGACTTGAAAGTGACGATCTCGCATATGAAGGTCGATGAGAAGCTGCTGCCGGCCGTAGCCTCGGGTAAAGTGCCCGACCTGACGTACCTGAACTCCGGCTTCGCCGTTCCTTACGCGCTGAACGGGGCGCTCCAGCCGCTCGACGATTTCATGAAGACGAACCATTTCGATTCGGCCAAAGACTTCAGCGCCGACGTCAACGCCTCGTATACATGGGACGGCAAGCTGTACGGCATCGGTCTCGCCGCGGACAGTCCGGCGATCTTCTACAACAAGGCGGCGTTCCGCGAAGCCGGTCTCGATCCGGAGAAGCCGCCGCGCACGCTGGACGATCTGAGCCGGGCGAACCAGAAGCTGCTGAGGAAAAACGCGAGCGGCGGAATCGAGCGGATCGGCCTGAATCCGCTGAACATCTATGTGTCGTCCTATGCGGTCGGCGTCGCGATGGGCAGCGAATTCTACGATGCGGCGAGCAAAAAGGCGATTGTGAACAACCCGAAGCTCGTTCAGGCGTACGAGTGGATCCGCAATGAAGTGAAGGCTATCGGCATCGACGAGCTCGACAAAATGGCGAGCGCCAAAGCAAGCGGCAACAACGACCCGTTCTACACGGGCAAAACGGCGATGGTCGTCGACGGGTTTTGGCGTCTGCTCGACGCGAAGCAGTTCGCGCCGAACCTCGATTACGGCGTCGTGCCGCTGCCGAAGTCGTTCGCCGGCGTTTCATGGGGCATCGGCATTCCGAAAGGAGCGAAAAACAAAAAAGCGGCCGAGCTGTTCCTGCAGTGGCTGCTTACCGACAAAGTGGCCGGAACGTTTATGGCCGAAGGCACGAATCCGTTCAACTTCAAGCTCAGTCTCGATACGTGGTTCAAGGCGGTGGAGTCGATGAGCAAAGGAACGCCGAACGAGAAATATATGAGCGTGTGGAAGGAAGTATTCGAGAATTCGACGATCAATACGTACAAAAGCCCGGCGCCGGCTGCTTACGACCAATGGCTGCAGCAGGCGCTCGATGCCGTCGTGCACGACAAGAAAAAGCCGCAGGAGGCGCTGGACGAGGCGAACAAGCAAATCCAGCTCGAGATCGACAAGGCGCTTTCGGCGGCCAAAAGCAAATAGAATGGCGCTAGCGTTATTGCCGTCGCGCGAGGCCGCGATTTTGTACACTTTGCGAACTTTCGGCTTATCGCCCGAGAAGCCTGCCAGGAAGTTTGTGTCAAGCCTGTCTTTTCGGTATACTACTTTTGAAACGAGATCTCGGTGTATCCGAAGGAGGCAACTAAGCCCGTGTATCAGGCGATGTACGTCATTCATGTTTTATCCGCGCTGGTTCTCATTTTTTACATTTTGCTTCCGTTCCTGGCGGGAGGCGCGGCTAACCGTTCCACAGCGATTGCGCTCAGCAGAGGCAACCGGATCGGGCAGTACATATTGGTGCTGGCTTTTTTGTCGGGGGGTTATATGGTCAGCAAGGCGGAATATTCCATCCCGTGGATGGTGATCGCCGTCGTGCTCGTGCTCGTCATGTTCGCGATGACGGGAATGGCTTCCAAGCCGTTTAAGGCGCTGGTCAAGGGAGATACGGCGGGAGGCGCGCTGCGCAAGCTGCGGGTGTTTACGCTGATCAGCGGCGTCAGCTACGTACTGCTCCTGGCCATGATGCTGGGGCCGAAATAAACAAAGAAGGAAGAGAACCGGATCGCCCGTGTGGCGGTCCGGTTTTTTTTGCAACATCGTATGAGGGGATTATGAAAATAGTTCAAAAGACACGGATTTGTACGAGAAATTCAAACTTGCACTGGTACTAACGTCACTATGGGTGGTGTAATGTCTTCGCTATAATGATACCTAATGTATCGATAATTTACAATTTGTATCATGGGATGGGGAGCTGCGAGTTGTTAAGTCGAAATGGAAAACGAATGTGGAGAAAGCTGACCGCGTTGCTGCTGGCCGCCGTGCTAACGGTTCCGGAACTTGGGGTCGTGTCGGCCGCCGAGTCGGAGAGGGGAGACCCGCTCGGCAATCTGGTTGCGAACGCGGTGATGAACGCAGTTTATGGCATGAAACCGGCGAGGCCGAAAGTTGCTGCAATACCTGCCCCGCCGCTGTCATGGAATCTGCTCGCAAAGGTAGACCGGGGTATGATACCGACGATCTACGAGCCTGAATCTCAGGAAGTGAAATTGAGCGCAAATGGACAGTACATCGGGTTCAAACGGATGTTGATTAACACAAACCCGGTGTCGATTCAACCGATTATTACCGTCTACGATCGAGTGACGGGCAGCATGGACGATATTCAGGTTCCGAATGCCGCTTTAACCTACGATCAAATCCTGCATTTTGATATGAGTGCGGATGCACGCTACATCGCTTTCTCATACAGCAGCGAGAAAGTTATGGACAGTAAGGTGCGTTTTTATTTGTTCGATCGGGTCACACGCAATCTTACCGCCATTACGGGGGAAATCGAAACGACGGGCTACGAACATAGCGATCGGGTGAGCATCACCGGCGACGGCGGTTATGTTGTATTCGATTCCAGTGCAAAAGGGCTGGTAGCGGACGATCAGGACAATTATCGCGACGTGTTCCTTTTTAGTCGCGAAGAAAAGAAGATTGTGAAACGGATCAGCACGCGCGCGGGAATGCAGGATTTCGACCGGGATGACAGCGAAGCTCCTTCCATTAGCGCCGATGGCCGCTACGTCGCCTTTCAATCGAATGCCAACCTGACCGGCGGTCAGGAAGACGGCTGGGGCGATAGCCATATTTATGTGTACGATACTCTGGGAAGCGGCCCTTCCTTTGAGCGCATAACCGTCGGGATCAACGGAGAAAGGGCGAATGGCGCCAGCACGCTGCCGTCGATCAGCGCTGACGGATTGTCGATCGCATTCGAATCGGATGCGAATAATTTGGTTGACGGCGATGAGAATGACCTGAAAGATATTTTTGTATACAATCGCGGGATAGGGTCCATCGTTCGAGTATCGGTTGGTCCGGGGGGCATTCCGTTTACCCGGGACAGCGTAAACCCTTCCATCAGCAAAGATGGCCGCTACGTCGGCTTCCACCTGGATCATGAGTGGCTAAATGGGGACGACGAAATTCCGGAGGAAGCGTATGTTGCGGACGTTGCGGCACAGGCTGCTTACAAGGTTACGGTTCAGAACGCGCCTTATCGGGTTGTAGGTCAGAGTCTATCCCCGGCGGTCGGCGATGGAGGAAAATTCGTTGCTTACAGCTCGGAATATATCGATACATACGGCTCGGCGGGAGACTTACAGTTTAGCGGAATTTTCGTCGCCTCTCGAGGGACGGCTCCTGCATGGCCGGCGGGCAGCAAGCTGGAAGCGACGAACCGGACGGATCATTCCGTCACGCTCGGATGGCAGAACGCCTCGGATGCGAGCGGTATTTTAGGCTACCGTGTATACAAGGAAGGTCAAGTTATCGGCTATGTTCCGTTCGCAGGCGGCGGTGGTTATACGTTTACGGCGACCGGTCTTGATCCCGTTACCGAGCCTGTCTTCCAGGTGGAAGCGGTAAACGCGGAGTTCAATGAAAGCTTTGGCGGTCCGACTTACAAGCTCGGTCAGGGCGGCGAAAATCCGGGGGGCGGTTTTCGCGTTTCTTGGGATATCGATAATATGCGCATCGGACTCGCGATGCCGGGCAGCAAGCTGACCGTGACTGCATTCGCGGAACCGAACAAGCAAGCTTCGGCGGAACTGGCATACTCGGCATGGGAGGGTGAAACGTCGCAAGAGACGCGCAAAGCGTCGCTGGAGCTTAAGGAACGCCCCGGATCCCCCGGAACTTACGTTGGGGAGTGGAAATTGGCGGATGGAGTCAGCCGGCTTGAGTCTTTAACGGTGAAGCTGGTAGATCCGCTTAAGCCGGGCGAGGCGAAGGAGAAGCAGGCGGACGGTTTGCCGCTTCAAGTGGCCGGAACAATCGAGCTTGGGTTTACGAACCGGGGCGACGCCGATTTGGCCGGCAGCATACTTTCCGCCATGAGTATGCAATACGGGGAGCAAGTCGCACTGCTGACCAATTCGAATGCAATCACTATAGACGGATTGTATCCAGGCGGTAACTATACGTTCGTTCTTCGTTCGCGGGATTACCGCCACGTATGGGGAATGCTCGAGCAGGTGCCGGTGGAGGCGGGCAAACGCAAAAAAGTCGATATGACGATCGTGCGGCCGGCCAAAATCCGCTTTCAGGTTGTCGATCCGACGGGAATGCCTGCATCCGGGGTCCGGCTGGAACTGTTCGGCCCGGAGCAGAAGTTTATCGGCTCCTTCTATACCGGCGGCGACGGCTGGAGCGGATGGGGCGAAAACTTGAAGGCAGGGGAGACGGTCGTCGCCAAGCTCGATATCGGCGAGATGATGATGGAGCCGGTGCCGAACCAAGAAGTGGTGTTGATGCCTGGAACTAACGAACCCGTCATCCGGCTGAAGGCACCAGGCGAGGGCATCCTGCGGGGCTTGGTGAAGGCGCCGAACGGGCAGGCCGTTCGAAACGCGCTCGTCACGTCGACTCAGACGTACAGGGGGCAGCAGGTTGTTCGTAAGGCAAGGACGAACCTGGATGGCGAGTATATGCTGTCGCTGCTGAAAGGCGAAGCTCGGATTGAAGCGTACGAGACATCGTACGAGTACGGCACGAACGGTATCATTACGGCGCTAGTGACGGAAGGTCAAACGACACCATTGGATATTCCGGTATACCAGCCGAGCCGGGGTGTGGTTAATCTGGAAGTGCGGCTGAAATATCTCGAGGATACCGACTTCGGGGAGCCTGTCGACATGGAGCAGATGGGCATGCTGACCAAGGTGGAGTCGAAGTTTGGGTGGATGACCGGGTATTTTCATAATGCGTACCAATTCCAAGGGTCACCCGGCGATCAGGTGTCCGTTTGCGTGACGGGAACGGTGCCGGCGTATATGACAACCTGCACGGATGTGACGCTCGATGCGAACGCCAATGCTACGGCTAAGCTGTATCTTGAGGAGAAGGGCGGGCGCATTCAAGGAAAGCTTGCTTCCGGCGATCAAGGCTCCTTAACCGGATGGCTCTATAAAATGGAAAACGGGAATCGCAAGTCATCTTCGACATACATCGGAGAAAACAATGTCCATTCGGACGGGACGTTCAATATTAATGTGCCCGAGCCCGGCACCTATGTGATGGAGCTGTCCAGACGCGTCGGAGAAGTACGCCCGGTCAAATACGAATATGCGACCGTTCAATTTACGTTGGCGGATAAACAAATTTTACAGCTTGGGCAAGTCGGTTTTAGTCAAAGAAACGTTTTTGCAAATTACTCCGGCAACTACTTCGACGTCTTGAACAGTCGGATCGCGCCGGGAGAGACGGTAACGTTCAAGGTCGGCTACAAAAACGCGGATGCGGCCGACGCAGAGGACGTGTCGCTGCTGATCGATATACCGGAGGGAACGACTGTTGTTAGAGACGGCACAGGCCGGATCGTCGTCAGCGGCGTTCCGCAAACCGGTGAGGCGATTCTCGACGGCCAGACGCTGCGCATCCGGATCGGTTTGCTGGCGAAGAAGCAGTCCGGTACGGTCAGTTTCCAAATCAAGGCGGATCCGGCCTTTAACCAAAGCTCGGTGAGATCCTCCGCTCATATTCGTGCGACCATCGGCGGATCGCAAATCGAGGAGACGATCGGCACCATATTGCTTGACGCACCGCTTGTGACGCTCGAGGCGCCTGAACGAGTCTACCAGCGGAAGCTGACGATTAGCGGGGTTGCGCCGAAGCAAAGCGCGGTGAAAGTGTACGACGGCGGGGAACTGCTGGGAAGTGCGGCGGCGGCGCAAAACGGATATTGGACGCTCCAGGTGGAGCTGCCCGATCTTGGCGATCCGGGTATGCACGCGCTCCGCGCCGAGGTGGAAACAAACGGCTTGAAGCTGCAGTCCTTAACCTCCTATGTCAGCTATGATACGAAAAAGCCGAGCCTGCTGGAGATGGCTATGGCGCAAGCGCCCGACGGCAAGTGGATCACGATCGATACGAAGAACGGAATCGCAAATCCTTTATACACGGTCGTACCGGGCAATCCGTTTCAGTTTGAGCTGAAGTTCGATAAGCCGGACAGTATCGAGAACGCGTATGTCTATTTGGACGGCCAGGCCGGAGAGCCTGTAAAGGCGGTTCGGGACGGAGGGGTTTTCCGGGCATTTGCTCCAACCAATCGGGGAGCTCTGGGCAGCGTTTATGTAGAGTTCGAGGCTAAGCCGGAACCGGTGCAGCTTGACGGCAAGCCTAGGACGATGGATGAGCTGCGGGCATCCGTCCCACTGGCGATGCGTGATTTTACGGTGGAAGTCCTCTCTCCGTTCGTGCTCAAGGACGGGAAATATTCGGGTACGGTGAAGCTGACCTTCCCGCAGATGGACAACATGACGATGACCGTAACGCTACAGCTCGAGCCGAATGCGAATTATAGGGCGACTAGCGAAGAAGTCGCACAGGCCGAGCATTCGGGGGTGCCGATGTACAATAGCTCCTTCGAGCTTACGGAAACGACGGACGGCTTCAAAACCGTTTCGAAGGGCTATATGCCGATGAGCGTACTTTTCCCGCAAGGGATGCCTGCGGAATTAAAAACTTCGTTTGGCGGCGTAAAGGTGCTCGACGCGGACCCCGTCTTTGCCGCGGTTGTAACGGAGTCCTACGTGCAGTTTGGACCGGATGGCGATAAGTTCGGTACCTTCAATTCGATCAAAAGCCAGTACGACGGCATGAAAGGATTCGCCGAAAAAGTTAATAAAATTACTTACAATGTTCAAGTGGGCGGAATGGATTGCCTCGCCGAGCTGCCGCGCACCGTCAAACAGGCAGGCAAAGCGTTAGTCTCGCTCGTCGGGGGCGAGGTAGCCAAGTTCGGGCTGGGCGTGTGGACCGCAGCAATGGGCTTTACCGGCGGGGGAGCGGTGGCCGCAGCAGGTACATCGGCCGTAATCGGGGCGAAGATCGACAATTACGTCGACGAACAGATTAACGCGATCGGCACCGGCTACAATCAATGTCTGAACGAGGATGTAGACCCGGTCAAACGCAAACGGTACAAAATAGCGCGTCCCCGCTGGATATACGACCCGAGCGGATATATTTATGAAGCCGTTCCGGAAAACCGGCTCGGCGGCGTGAAAGCGACTGTTCTGTACCAAAACCCGGACAGCAAGGAATGGGCGGTGTGGGATTCGAGACCGTACGAGCAAGCGAATCCGCACGATACCGACGATTACGGCAAGTATGGCTGGGACGTGCCGGAAGGCAAGTGGAAGGTCGTCTGGCAGAAGGACGGATACGTCACGCAGGAGAGTGCGGAATTGGACGTTCCTCCGCCTCGTACCGAGGTGAACGCCGGACTCGTATCGTGGGAGGCGCCCAAGGTGCAGACCGTCACCGGTGTAACCTATGCCGGAGGCAGCTATGTGGATATCGGGTTTACGAAGTATGTAAAGGTTTCGGACCCGGCACTTCCTTCGCAAGCCGTGACGGTGACGGGAGCGGATGGCAGGACGATAGAAGGTGCGCTCGCTTTCGTCAATCCGGTCGATAATCCGGTGGATCCGTACGGCGCAGATTTAGCGCGAATGGTCCGATTCATGCCGAAAGCGGCAATTTCTGCCGGCGACCGCTATACCGTGAAGGTGAATCCGAATTATTTCCAAAGCTATTCAGGCGTGTGGATGAATGAAGGGTATGAAGGTACGTTTGCGGTTGGCGTACGCGACGATCGCGGACCGCTCGCCGTGAGCGCAAGCGCCGAGGCGGGTGGCAGAATCGTGCGCCTTATGTTCGACGAGAATGTTTCCGCTGCGGTCGATGTTTCTAAAATGTTATGGAACGGCAGCGGCGATCTGATCGACTCCGCGGTGAGAAGCGCTTATAAAGAACAAGCCGGAACGATTCTGATCACATTAACCGAGCCGATGGAAGACCGGGGGACTATAACCGTATTGCCGGGAGCCGTGTTTGACGCCGCGGGCAACGGAGCGGCGGAAGCTTCGCTTTCGGTCACAAACGCCGTCTTGTCGGGAGAGGCACGATTGCAATCGTTGCGAGTCGAGGAAGGCACGCTGTCTCCAACTTTCAATCCCGACACGCTGGCTTATTCCGTCTCGGTGCCGTTAACAGCCGGGCAGGTGCAAATCACCGCGGAAACCGCCGATTCGCGTGCGTTACTCTTTATTGATGGCGTCCAATCGGTAAGCGGCAAGTCGAAAACGGTAAACATTCCGAACCAAGGCGACATTGCGGTTCGCGTCATGGCCGAGGACGGCAAGACCGTCCGGGGATACTCGATCCAAGTGAAACGAACAACGGAGGGCTCGAATCCGGGAGGTTATTCCGGAGGAGGCTACACGCCGACAGAACCTGCATTAACCAAAACCGAATCGTTCGCCGGCGGAAACGGCGGATCGGGGCTGCGCGTTACACTGCAGAGCGATGCGATTGCCAAAGCATTGCAAACAAGTGCGGACGGGAAGAAGCAGCTGATCGTCGAAGTGACGGAAGCAGGAGATGAGTATGTTCTTCAGCTTCCGACGAATGTTCAAGAAAAGCTGAAAAGCAGCAAAGCTACCGTAGTCTTCAAAACAAAGACGCTGCAAGCTTCGATACCGTGGGAGCTTTTCGAGGCCGGATCCGTTCCGCCGGGCGCTTCCGTTTCGCTGGGCTTCGGTGCGGCATCGGCCTCGGAGGAGAAGTCGGCGTATGAAGAAGCGGCACGTCAAAGCGGAAACGGTCTGAAGCCGGTCGGGCATGCCATTAGGGTATGGCTTGAAACGCTGGGTGGCCGAGAAACGGCAGGCTTGGTAGGATCGCCTTCGCATCCGATTATCGTGGAGCTTCCGGCAGGCGTAGTACCGGACCGCCAAGAAGCGGTATACGTCTGGGGGGGAGCCAATGCGGGCTGGAAGTACGTATGGAGCCAAAGAAACGCAAGCGGCGGCAAGACGTCGTTTGAAGTGCTGTCCTCTGGCACTTATGCCGTTATGGCCTATACGAATCCGTTCGCGGATATTGCCGGACATTGGGGAGCGGCCGACATAAGCTGGATGGGCCAGCGGCTACTCGTCAACGGAGCGGCCTCAGGGGCGTTCATGCCCGATCAGACGGTTACCCGGGCCGAATTCGCCGCTATGCTCGTAAGGGCGCTCGGTTTGGAAGCTTCGTCGGCAGGTGGCGGCCGCAGCTTTGAAGATGTTGGCGAAGCAGCTTGGTTTAGCGGATATGTAAAAGCGGCTGCCAAGGCGGGATTGGTAGACGGCGTTTCGCTGGAACGTTTCGAGCCTAATGCTCATCTTACAAGGGAGCAAATGACCGTCATGATGTGGCGGGCCTACGTACACCTTCATAAGAGTAAGGGAAAAGACGCGAATTACAGCTTGCTGCAAAAGTTCGCGGACCGGAGCAGCATAAGCGTTTGGGCCGCTGAAGCGGTCGCTCTCTCGGTCGAATCGGGTCTCATCTTCGGAAGCGCTCCGGATTCCTTCGATCCGCTGGGCGATGCGACAAGAGCGCAAGCGGCCGCGATGATGAAGCGGCTTCTCCAAACGGATAAATAGGAAAGTTGGTAAGAGCAAGAGCCCCTAACCTAATGGGGCTCTTTTTTCTGCGACGGCACGCGCTCGTTGCTCCTTTCCCTCATTCAACCGCCTTCCAGCGGGCAAAAAGGGCCTATGTCAAAACTCGCATATCGCGGCCAAAAGCGGCCTATGGCGGCGCGGAAGCGTTTTTTATTACAGTTAGTGCGAGGGGGGAAAAGACCAAGTGAAACAGAAACAACCGAATTTGTTGTTCGTATTCCCGGATCAATGGCGGAAGCAGGCGGTAGGCTTGTTTCAGGAAGATCCGGTCCTCACGCCGAACATCGACCGGTTTGCCGCGGACAGTGTGACGCTGACGCATGCGATCAGTTGCTTCCCGCTCTGCTCGCCGAACCGTTCGTGCATGCTGACCGGTTGTTACCCGCTGACGACAGGGGTGACGACGAACTGTAAAACCGGCTTACCCATCAAATTGAACGACGACGCCGTTACGATCGGCAACGTGCTGAAAGAGGAAGGGTACAGCACCGGGTATATCGGCAAATGGCATCTCGACTTGCCGGAGCTGAATACCGTTTCGGCCCCGCAGTCCGGGGCACGGAACTGGGATGCTTATATTCCGCCGGGACCGAGAAGATTCGGCTTCGACTTCTGGCATGCGTACAACGCCAACGACCGGCATATGTCGCCGCATTATTGGGAGATTACGCCGGACAAAATAACGCCCGCCGTATGGTCGACCGAGCATGAAACCGACGTCGCCATCGACTTTATTCGCAGCCGCGACCGCGACCGCCCGTTCGCCCTGTTCGTGTCGTGGAACCCGCCGCATCAGCCGTTCGAGCAAGTGCCCGACTGCTATAAAGAGATGTACAAGGACGCCGACATTACGTACCGACCGAACGTGACAGGAGACGGAGTCGCGGCTTGCGACAAGCATCTGCGCAACTATTTTGCCGCCGTCACGGGGACGGATGACCAGTTCGGCAGGCTGCTTCGCCATTTGGAGGACGAAGGGCTTGTAGACGATACGATCGTCGTGCTCACATCCGACCACGGAGAGCTAATGGGGGCTCACGGCTACAACGATCATAAAAACATCTGGTACGAGGAAGCGATCGCCGTACCCTTCTTCCTCCGCTGGCCAGGTCAGGTTGCGGCGAGACAAGAGGACATGCTATTCAACAGCGTGGACATCGTGCCGACACTGCTCGGACTGATGGACATCGCTCGGCCGGACACGATCCAGGGAACGGACTATTCTGCGATTTTTCAAGGGCTGGAAGGGCAACGGCCGACCTCGGCGTTCATCTGCCAATATCCCGGAAGCATACGGGAGCATGAGGAAGCGGAGCGGCTCGGAGTGCCGATTGCGGCATTCGGCTATCGCGGCATCCGCACGCAGCGGTATACGTACGTTGTCCGCAGAAGCTTCGGCGCCCCTACTGCCGAGCGGTGGCTGTATGATAACATCGCCGACCCGTATCAGCTTGCACCTGAGCAGCTCGGGGATAGTCCGGCATCGGGCGAGGCGGCACGGCTGGAGCAGGAGCTTGCGGGCTGGCTGAGCCGGATCGGAGATCCGTTCATTCTTAAGTAAAAACGCACATCGTTTCCTACAAAAAGGGAGGTTTTTTCATGAAATATGCAAACGTTTTCGCTTCGGTGATCGGGATCTCGCTGCTGGCGGCCTGCGGGTCGGCCGGTACTAAAGAAGCGCCGAAGACAGCGGACAAGCCGGCGGCGGCTCCGAAGGTCGAGCAGCCGAAGGAGCTCGTATTTTACAATGCATCCAACTCGAACGCGACGCTCGAGGCATTTCTCGACAGTGATCAAGGCAAGGAAATCAAGGCGAAATACCCGGATCTGTCCATCAAGCTGCTCGCTACGGGCAAAGGACTGGAGCCGCAGGACATCATCGCCTCCGGCCATCCGATCGACATCATCATTAACTCGGTATTCTCGTACCCGGTGCTGGTAGAAACGAAGCTGATCTCGGACATTTCCGATCTGATCAAAAAGTACGGCTACGATCTGAACCGGATCGAGCCGGCGTTTATCGATTCCCAGCGGCTGCTCGAAAACGGCAAAGTGTACGGCCTGCCTACGGCGAATGCCGGCGTGGCGCTGTTTTACAACAAAGATATTTTCGACAAGTTCGGCGTAGCCTACCCGAAAGACGGGATGACCTGGGACCAGACGTACGACCTGGCGAAAAAGCTGACCCGAACCGACGGCGGCGTGCAATATTACGGCTTCGCGACGCGTTATCCGTTCATGTACAATGTGAACCAGCTGTCGCTGTCCTACTACAACCTACAGACGAACAAAATTACCGTCAACAACGATCTGTTCAAAACGTTCATCGAAAATTTCGCCCGCTTCGAGCAAATTCCGGGCAACGAGAAGGTAAACACCGATGTGTTCAACAAGGAAAAACGCGTCGCGATGATGGCGTACCAGTCGGGGAAATGGGATTTCGACAGCTGGGACATGGTATCGATGCCTAGCTTCAAGGATGCTCCCGGAGTGGGCCCGCAAGGCTACGGGACCTATATGAACATAGCCGCTACGAGCAAAAACAAAGATTTCGCCTTCGAGGTGCTCGCGCATTTGTCCTCCGATGCCGTACAGAAGAAGTTCGCCCAAGGGGGCTCCATTCCGGTCGTACGGACGCCGGACGTCGTGAAAGCATTCGACCAGGATGCGGGACGGTTTAAGGGCAAAAACGTCAAAGCGTTCTTCCCGGACAAACGGCCGACGCCCTCCTTCGTCACCAAGTATGACAATGCGATCGCGAAGCATATGAATAACGCTTATGCCGACGTTGCGGCGGGCAAAAAAGATGTCAACACGGCGCTCCGGGACGCGGAGGAAGCGGCAACAAAGGAAATCGCGTCGATGAAGCAATAACGGCGCGGTACAGAATAGAGCAGGGCAGTCGCAGGGCGGGTAGGTGCATTCCTGCCTGTAAGGCGACTGCCTGCATTTGCACAGACCGGTTCGATTGACAGCGCAGCGAAACCGCTTTAAAATCGTCTAAACGGGACAACCAGACAAACGAACCGTTACCGTCGATGCAAGGGGAATCGTTCGATGAGAGCGAAATTAAAGCAAACCTCGATTTACTATAAATACATGGTTTCCTCCGCCATTTTGCTCGTTTTCCCGCTTATGCTGCTCGGTTATTCCGGCTATAACCAGCTTGTAGGCATGATCAACAGGACGGTCGAGCAGAGTAACAGGGAGATGCTGGAACAGATTGGGCGGGGCGCCAACGACAAACTGATTGCGATGAACAAAATTGCCGGACGCATCGCCTCGAATCCGGAGCTGACCCCGTATGCGCTCGGACAAAGTTTGTACAACGGCTACCAGGCGAAGCGGCTGCTGGAATATAAGATGACGGACGATTTTATTCACGAGCTGTTTTTGTACATCCGGGGGGACGAGGTTTTGTACTCGCCCCTTAGCACGTATCAGCTGCCGCTGTATATCAACGACATCTACCGCTACTCCGATTGGAACGAAGAACGGTTCCGCCGCGATCTGAACACGTCGTCATCGCCCGCTCTGCGTCCTGCCGAGCCCGTGAAGATGTCCTCGCAAAACGAAATCCGCTTCGTTACTTACATGGTGCCGATCCCGGTCGGCAGCCAAAATCCGTACGGAACGGTGCTGTTTCTAATCAAGGAGGACGCCCTGCTGAATACGGCGGGGCTGCCCAGTATGCTCGCCAAAGGAGCGGTTTACGCGTTCGATGAGCGTCACCGGCTCGTTTCGTCGTCGGCAGCGGAATCGATGCGCCTGGATGATCTGTACGAGCAAATTACGGCACACCCCAATTTCTCGATCGTTTCGCTGTTTGAAAGCGATTACTACTTGTCTTACACGCATTCCGACCAGTCCGGATGGACGTTTGCGACGCTGCTTCCGGTTGCCGACGTGATGAATCCGGTTACCGAGGCGGCCGTGCGCTGGGGCGAATCGATTTTGCTCATCTTTTTGCTGGGCGGGGCGATTACGTACTTCGTGGTCCGTTACAATTACAATCCGATCCGGCGTTTGGCCAAAACCGCCGAGGCGTATCTCGGACGAGGACCCAGGCCGAAAAACGAGCTTGACGCCGTGCAAAAGCTGATCAGTTCGATGGCGGAATCGAACCGCCAGCTCGGGCAAACGATGGAGCAGAACCGCGAAGCGATCCGGCAGCATCTGCTGCTTAGTCTGCTCAAGGGCGAGATCGAAACGCCGGAGAAGCTGGCGGAGCGGTGCGCGGATGCCGGCATCCGTTTCGAATACGGCGAATTTCTCGTATTTATGCTGGACGGGATCGATCACGACGAGCAGGCGCTGGGCAAGCTGGCGGAACAGATGCAAGGCGCGGGCGAGGAACGCATCCATACGTTTCGCAAGGAAGGGTTGGAGCAGTCCCGGCATATTTATATCGCCTGCACGGATTGTACGGGAGACGAGCTTACCGGCTGGTTCGAGCGGCTGCACCAGAGGCTGCGGGAGACGTTCGCGTCCAGGCTGACGATCGGCGTCGGCCGGTCCTACGCCGATCTGACCTTTGTCGGAAGATCGTTCATTGAAGCGTCGACGGCGATCGACTACAAGCTGATCCGCGGCAGCAACAAAGTGATCCACTTCGGCGACATTCCGTACGACCAATCGTTCGGCGACTGGTTTCCGAGACAGGAGCTCGAGCAGTTTAATTTGCTGCTGCGTCAGGGCGGATCGGACAAAATCGCTTCGGCCGTGCAGGGCATCGCGGACAAGATCAAGCAAAGCGAAATGACGCTTTTCGCAGCCCGCTGCGTTTGCTACGACATCATTAATACGGTGATGGATACGGCTTACGCGTTTCGGGAACAATTTCCCGAGCGGCCGGCCCGATTCCCGGATGTGCTTACCCTGATGCAATTCGATACGGTAGAAGAGCTGGCCGAGCTGATAACGGAAGCATGCGTGGAGCTGGCGCTGGCGAAGGAACAGAACGAATCGCCGGAAGAGGACAGGCTGATGGCTTCCTTGATCGGTTATATGAAGACCCACTACAACGGAAGCGATTTCTCCGTTCAGAAAATGGCGGACGATCTGTCGTTGTCGATGTCTTATATAAGCCGCTACTTCAAGGAGAGGACGGGACGCACGATTACGGATTATTTGAACCATATTCGTATCGAAGCGGCTAAGGAAATGCTCAAGGAAGAAGTGTTCTCCATCAAAGAGATCGTGCAGCAGGTCGGCTATTACGACGATTCCAGCTTTATTCGCAAGTTCAAGGCGCTTGTCGGCATGACCCCGGGCGAGTACCGCAAGCTGCACAAAACCTAAACGGTGGCGAGGGACCTTCATGAACAACGTATCGGCCCGACTGGCGGGCGTAATGGGCGCTATATGGCTGGCGGGAAGCCTCGCGGGCTGCTCGGGCAAAACGCCTCTGCAAACGGAGCAACCGGGCTCCGTGACGCTGCGCGCAACCGGTTTGCCGATTACGGAGCGGCCGGTAACGCTGCAAATGGCCGGCTTGTACGGCTTATCCGGACAGAAGCCGTTCGGGCAGCTGCCGTTTTTTCAAGAGGCGGAACGCCGGACGAACGTGCGGGTCGAATGGCTGATGAACGGCGCGAACGGCTGGCCGGAGAAAAAAAACTTGATGTTTTCCAGCGGCGAGCTGCCGGACGCTTTTTACGGCCATTATGCGTTGTCGAATCAGGAAGTGATCCGTTATGGGACGCAGGGCGTGCTCATTCCGCTGGAGAAGCTGATCGAGCAGTACGCGCCGAACTTAAACCGTATTTTGGAGCGCAGTCCCGAATACCGCAAGGAGTTGACCGCGCCCGACGGTCATATTTATTCGCTTCCGACAATCGACGAGAGTTATCCGTCGTCCAAGGACAGCCTGTTTATCAACAAACGCTGGCTCGACCAGCTCGGCCTTCCGCTGCCGGAAACGACGGAGCAGTTTCTCGAGGCGCTGCGCGCGTTCAAGGCAAACGATATGAACAAAAACGGCAAACCGGACGAAATTCCGTTCACGTTCCGCATTCACGGGAACACGGGCATTTATTCGATGTTCGGTTCGTTCGGGCTTACGGATAAGCAGGACCATATCGTGCTGCGCGACGGCAAAGTGCTGTTTTCCCCCGTTCAGCCCGAATACCGCGAGGCGGTCCGCTATTTCAGGCGGCTGTTTGAGGAAGGCCTGATCGACCGGGAAGCTTTTACCCAGGACAGCAATGTGTACAGCACGAAAATCCGAACCGGACTCGGCAAAATCGGCGCCTTCTCCGGCTGGTCGCTGCACTCGTATTTCGAATCGATCGAAACGAGCGATTATGTGCCGCTGCCGCCGCTTCAAGGGCCCAAGGGAGATCGATTGTGGAACCGCGGGGCGGTCGGTCTGCTCAGCAAGGGCGCATTTGCGATCACTTCGTCGAACCGCTACCCGGAAGTGACGATGCGCTGGATCGATTATATGTACGATCCGCTGGTCAGCCTTCAGGCGATGAACGGGAACGTCCGCGATCGCGAGGACGGTTCGCTCGAAATCGTGCCGGCGCCGGAAGGGATGACGGCAGGGGAGTACCGGCACCTGGTGTCGCCCGGCTCGACGTCCGTGTTCGCCGTGACGAAGGACATCTCGGCCAAGCTGCTCGAGTCGCCGGCCAGCAAAGAAAAGAAGGCGCTCGACCGGTTGTACGCGCCGTACATGGAGAAGGACATCTATCCGAACGTTTACTTTACGGCGGAGGAAAACGAGAAGCGGTCGCGGTATTATACCGATATCGACGCTTACGTATCGGCTATGCTCGTCAAGTGGATCGTGCAGGGCGGCGTCGACAGCGAATGGGACGAATACGTCAGGAAGCTGGGGGATATGGGCCTCGGTCAAGTGATGGACGTATATGAGCAGGCGTATGCCCGCTATAAAGGCAAATAAAGCCGGTCCCGGCGGAACGGCTGATGAAGGGCGGCGATTTATGCGGCATGGGAGCGTCTATCGCTTCATACCGCCAAACCGGCCGTTTTTTTCTTTTCCGCGTCTCTTAAGCTTCGTCTCCGTTCAGTTCATCCAGCGTTTTTTCGAGACTCGGGGCAAAGTGCTGCAAAAAATAGCGGATTTCCGGCATGTCGAGCTTTTCGATCGACTGTTCGATCTGCTTTTTGGCGACGGCGAATTCCCGGTTGCCCGCCGACAGCTCGGAGACGCACTTCAAGTAGGCGTCCAGCAGATCGGCCGCTTTGATATAACGTGCGTGCTCGGGGTTCGACTTCTTCGCTTCGATCAGCGGGCGGTATACCGGCTGCAAATGATCCGGCACCATGCCGACAAGGCGCTCGGCGGCAAGCTGCTCGATCTCGCGGAAGTTGCGCAGGATGTTCGGATTATGATGCTTGACCGGGGTCGGGATGTCGCCGGTGATCACTTCGGTTGCATCGTGGAACAGCGCTTCGGTTACGATCGACTCCGTCGGCACATTTTTCTGGTACACGGTGTTGGCAATCGTGCACAGCGCATGGGTAAGCAGGCAGACGTGGAACGAATGCTCGGCGACGTTCTCCCGGACCACGTTGCGCATCAGACTCCAGCGCTCGATATATCTTAGCCGGTACAAGTAAGCGAACAAATGACTGTCCATGAACGGATCACCTCTTTTAGGAAGCAGCTTTCGGATTCGCCACGATGCGGCGCAGTATCGTCTGATGCAGCCGCTCCGGCGATATGTTCGGGCTTCCGGCGTTAATGCGCGGAATTTGCAGCGGATTGCGGCTTCTGGTGGCCATTTCCGGCACGATCGTGAAGGCGAAGTCGATGCCCGCTTCCTTCAGTAGCTCTGCCGAGGTGCGATCGTATACGCCATACGGATAAGCGAGCGCATTGATAGGCTCCGGCCCGAGCGGGGTCATTCGTTCGATACATGCAGCTGTATCCGCGGCGATACGGCTGCGGTACTGCTCCTCCGTCTCCTTGGCGCCGTCGATTACGAGTCTGTGCGTCATATACGGAGTGACCGGATCGTTATGCATGCCATGCGTATGGCACTGCGCGCTGATGATGCCGGGCCGGGCCGACGTCATCTCCCAAACCTGGACGGGGGTCATATACGGCGGCTGGTACTCCTGCGGATTGTCCTGCTTGTCGGTAATGACGAACACGGTGGCGGGCACGCCAAACTTACCCAGAATCGGGTAGGCATGGCTGTAAAAGCTTTCGTAGCCGTCGTCAAAGGTGACGAACACGGCGTTGTCCGGCACGGCGCCGCCCTTCATGAAGTTTTCGAACTCAGCGAGCGAAATAAACTGATAACCTTTGTCGCGCATATACGTAAGCTGCTGCTCGAACAGGGCAGAGGTGATCGTCGAGGAGCTCTCGTCGGTATCATGGATATGATGATACATAAGGACCGCTACCTGGTCGGAGTAATAGGCGCCGCCGCGCGTAGCGTTCAAGGACGGCAGCAGCAGCGTGATCCCGATCAGGAGCAAGAGCAGGGCCGTTATCGTAGATTTTTTCATCGTTTGCCGCTCCTTGCCGGGACGAGGGCGTCCCTTTTTTTATCGTTAAAGTTCCGAAGCTTTTCTATATTATACAACAGGAATAGCGATATGGCGTTTCTCGGCCACAGCCTACACGAATTCGACAAATGCTCACAGAAATCCTTCCCGGTCGTTGTCAAAAATAATTCTAAAGTGGTATGATCGAATGAAGAGAATTCATTCTAGTTTTTACGCCCGAAAGGAGCATTCCCAGAGCATGAAGCAGTTCCAGGAAAGCATGTACAAACTTATCGTAGAAACGTCGACCAACTTGCCCGCGGACGTGCGCCGGGCCATTCAGCGCGCTCAGGAGCATGAAGACGAAGGCACGCGCGCGGCGCTGTCGCTTTCGACGATTTCCGAGAACATCACGATGGCGGAATGCAACGTTTCTCCGATATGCCAGGATACCGGAATGCCGACCTTTTTCGTGCATTGTCCGGTCGGAGCGAACCAGATCGAGATGAAGAAGGACATTATCGAGGCGGTGCGGCTGGCAACGAAAAACAGCAAGCTGCGCCCGAACTCGGTCGATTCGCTGACCGGCGCGAACAGCGGCGACAATATCGGTCCCGGCGTTCCGGTCATCCACTTCGAACAGTGGGAGAAGGACCACATTGACGTGCGGCTCATTCTGAAGGGCGGCGGCTGCGAAAATAAAAACATTCAATACAGCTTGCCCGCGGAGCTGGAAGGCGTCGGCAAAGCCGGCCGCGATCTGGACGGCATCCGCAAATGCGTCATGCATGCGATCTATCAGGCGCAAGGTCAAGGCTGCAGCGCGGGCTTTATCGGCGTCGGCATCGGCGGCGACCGCACGACCGGCTACGAGCTCGCCAAGCATCAGCTGCTTCGCGGCGTGGACGACGTTAACGCGAATCCTGAGCTGGCGAAGCTTGAAGACTACGTAATGGCGAACGCGAATAAGCTCGGCATCGGTACGATGGGCTTCGGCGGCCAAGTAACGCTGCTCGGCTGCAAGGCCGGCGTCATGGACCGTCTGCCGGCGAGCTTTTTCGTCTCGGTCGCCTATAACTGCTGGGCGTTCCGCCGTCAAGGCGTTGTGCTCGACGCGGCAACGGGCGAAATCAAGGATTGGGTGTACGAAGGCGGCAGTAATGTGGCAATGGCCGAGCCTGGCCAACGCGAGAACGCTTCGGAAGGACGACGCGAATTCGTGCTGCAAGCGCCGATTACGGAAGAGCAGATCCGCGAGCTTCGCGTGGGCGATGTAGTCGTCATCAACGGGGCGATGCATACCGGCCGTGACGCGCTGCACAAATATTTGATGGATCACGATGCGCCGATCGATTTGAACGGTCATGTCATTTACCACTGCGGACCGGTTATGTCGAAGGACGAGAGCGGAGAGTGGCATGTGCGCGCCGCCGGGCCGACGACAAGCATTCGCGAGGAGCCGTACCAGGGCGATATTTTGAAAAAGTTCGGACTTCGCGCAGTTATCGGCAAAGGCGGTATGGGGCCGAAGACGCTCGCCGCGCTTCAGGAGCATGGCGGCGTGTACTTGAACGCCATCGGCGGCGCTGCACAATATTATGCAGAGTGCATCAAGAAGGTGGACAGCGTTCATTTTATGGAGTTCGGCGTTCCGGAAGCGATGTGGCATTTGCAGGTGGAAGGGTTCGCGGCGATCGTAACAATGGATTCGCACGGCAACAGCCTGCACGCCGAGGTCGACAAAAGCTCGCTGGAGAAGCTGGCCGAGTTCAAGCAGCCGGTATTCAAATAAGCCCATAGGACGGGAATGAAACCGAAGTTATGGAAACGATAAGAGAGAAGCCGTTCGGCATCCGCTTCAACAATTGGTTCGAGGCGAAAATGTTCGTTATTATCCCGGTATCGATGATACTCGGGTTTTTCTTTTACAAATGGTTCGAGAACGGTACGGCGCTCGTCCCGTATCTATTCGCTTATTTGACGTTCGTGATGGCGCTCGGCTGCAGCCCGAGCCAAGTGCGTGCCGCTCTGCGGATGCCGCTGCCGATCTTGATGACGCTCGTGCTCGTGCACGTCATAGCGCCGCTAGTCGCGTACGGAGCCGGGACGCTGCTGTTCGGGGCCGGCTCGCCGTATATCGTCGGGCTCGTCTTGTTCGCGGTGATCCCGCTCGGCGTCTCCTCCGTCATTTGGGTCGAGCTGACGGGCGGCAACGTACCGCTCGTGCTGTCCATGATCGTTATCGATTCGCTCATCAGTCCGTTCGTCGTTCCGTTTGTGATCGACCTGCTGTTCGGCGCCGATATTCATTTTAACCATCTGGCCGTCATGAAAGATTTGCTTATTATTATTTTCATCCCGACCGTGCTGGGCGTAACGGTAAACGCGCTGACGCGCGGACGGGCGAAGCCTTGGTCGGCGAACTATACGGCCCCGACCTCGAAGCTCGCGTTCGTCGGCGTTATTTTGATTAACGCCGCCGCGATCGCGCCGCATGTGTTCGAGATGAAGGGGGAACTGCTCCGGCTTGTGCCGATCGTACTCGTTTTTGTGGCATTTTGCTATGTGCTCGGCATGTTCGGTGCTCTGCCGTTCCGAAGTCGCGATGTGAGCGTCGCGATCACGTACAGTTCCGGCATGCGCAATATTTCGCTCGGTATCGTCATTGCCTTGCAATATTTTGATCCCGCTGCCGCCGTCCCCGTCGTTATGGGCATTCTGATCCAGCAGCCGATGGCGACGCTGCAGCATCGTTTACAAAAACTTTACTGGCAAAAGCGGACGGCCGGGAGTACGATAACGCAGTGATACCCCAATTCACCCCCAAAAGTGGAGTCTGCCTTCGCAGCGTAGTCCAAATACTTTTGGGGGAGCCCCCGATTCACCCCTAAAAGTGAAGCGAAGCTCCATTCGGGTGTTTTTGGGGACGCTGGTCCAAACTATATAATACCGATCGTGTTTATAAGGCCCCATGTGAAGGAGTGGACGGTTGTTCCATGAACAAGTTTCGGACGCGGCTGGCGCTGCTGATGATCGCGCTGATCGGCTGTTCGGTCCTGTGCGCCGGCGTTTTTGTGGCCGTTATGCTGGAGCGTTCCCATCTGGGCGCGCTTCAGGACAGCATGAAGCGGGAAATCCAGATCATTCTCGCGACGATGCCGGAGAACGCGAAGCAGTACGAAAACCGCAACAGCCTCTTTTTTACCGAGAGAGCGGAATATCTCAAGCAATCAGCCGGCGCGAGGGTGACTTTTATCGCGGCGGACGGAACCGTTCTCGGCGACTCCGATCTGGACCCGCAGCGTATGGACAATCATGCCGCCCGTCAGGAAGTTCGGGAAGCGATGGAAAACGGTGTCGGATATTCGAAGCGGTTCAGCGACTCGACCGGAGGCAATATGCTTTATGTGGCCATGGCGGTACGAAGCGGCTCCGATGTTGTAGGCTACTTGCGCCTGTCGATGGGACTCGGAGAGATCGAAAGCACGATTCGCCACATTTGGCTGGGCTTGCTCGGCGGCCTGCTCGTTGTTTTTTGCATTGCGGGCCTGATCAGTTTCCGGATCGCCTACCAGCTCACGAGACCGATCGAGAAAATAACGCGCGTCGCGCGGCAAATTACGAAGATGAACTACAAGTCGCGGGTCTATATAAGCAACCGCGATGAAGTCGGTCAGCTCGGCCAGGCGATCAATACGATGGCGGACAGCCTCCAGCAGCAAATGCACCGCATTCTGGAGAACGAAAGCCGGTTATCCAGCGTGCTCGACAATATGGTAAGCGGCGTCGTCATGATTGACGGCGACGGCCGGATCGTGCTCATGAACCGGTCGGTTGAAGATATTTTGGGCGATGTATCGTCCGAGCTGATCGGCAAGCCGTATGACAACGCCAAGCAGCCTTACGAGCTAGTCCAGCTCATCAAGGAATGCATCGACCGGGGAGAGCATATTCGCGACGAAATCAACTTTTATTTCCCCGACGAACGGATCGTAGAGGTTAATCTGGTGCCGATGCGGGGCGTGGAGGAGGAATGGCTCGGGCTTGTCATCGTGCTGCACGACATTACGGCGATCCGGCGACTGGAGAAGGTGCGCAGCGAGTTCGTCGCCAACGTGTCCCATGAGCTGAAAACGCCGGTAGCGGCGGTTAAAGGTTTTGCCGAGACGCTGCTCGCCGGTGCGATGAACGACCCGGAGATCGCGAAGTCGTTTTTGCAGATCATTTATGATGAGAGCGAACGGCTGAATCGGCTGATCGGCGACATTCTGGAGCTGTCCAAAGTGGAGTCGAAACGGGTTCCGCTGCTGTTCTCCCCCGTCCATCTGAACAGCTTCGTCCGCAAAACGCTCGATATGATGCAGTCGTCCGCGGTCAAGAAGGACATCAGCCTGGACATGCAGGTCGACCCGGAGCTGTATATGGAGGCGGACGAGGATCGGCTGCGGCAAATTATGATCAATTTGCTGTCCAATGGCATTAACTATACGCCGGAAGGCGGGAAGGTGAAGGTGCAGGTCGAGGAAGTGGCTGCCGCAGGAGACGGGGGCGAGGATAAAATCCGCATCACGATATCCGACACGGGCATCGGCATTCCGAAAAAAGACCTGCCTCGCATCTTCGAGCGTTTTTACCGCGTCGACAAAGCTAGATCGCGCAGCTCCGGCGGGACCGGGCTCGGTTTGTCGATCGTCAAGCATCTCGTCGAGCTGCACAAGGGCTCAATCCGCGTGGAAAGCGACATCGGACTCGGCTCCAAGTTCATTTTGGAGCTGCCTGTGATTCATTCCTAGCGGCCTTCTCGCAGGGAGAGCTTTACACTGCGGAGGGTTGGTAAAAACGCAAACGGGAATATTCTTACACAATAAAATTACGATAACCTTTATGCAATCTTTACAAACTTGTGATAAGCTTGGATAGCGCGAAACAAATTGCAAAGTTCGCTGGGGGTTGCCATGCATGTCTAAACAAATACTCGTTATTGAGGACGAGCCGACGCTTGCTCGTCTGCTGTCCTATAATTTATCGCAAGAGGGCTACAAAACTACGCTGGTCGATCATGGCGGAGCAGGGCTTCAGACCGCTCTCGAGTTATCGTTCGACTTGATCATACTCGACATTATGCTTCCCGGCATGAACGGTTTCGAAGTGCTGGCCAAGCTGAAGCAAAAAGGCGTTCTTACGCCGGTCATCATCTTGACGGCGCGGAATGCGGAGGAAGAAGTCGTGCAAGGCCTCAGAGCCGGGGCCGATGACTACATTACGAAGCCATTCGGCGTAGCGGAGCTACTGGCCCGGGTATCCGCCGTTTTGCGCAGATCGGGCAGCGATATGCCGCTCATCGCCGACGAGCCGGAATCCGGTAAAGTGATTCAGGCTGCGGATTTGAAAATTTATCCGGAGAAATACGAGGTTGTGCTGAACGGCGAGCAAATTCAGCTTCGCCCGAAGGAATTCGAGGTGCTGCTTTATTTGGTTCAGCGGCCGGGAATCGTTGTTACGAGAGACGATCTGATGAACGTCGTTTGGGGCTTTGATTATGTCGGCGGCCAGCGCACCGTAGACGTACACGTCAGCTCGCTGCGTAAAAAGCTGGAGATGAATCAGGAGACGGTGCAAATCGACTCGATTCGCGGTCTCGGTTATAAGCTCGTCATTCACACCAACAAAAAATGACATTTCCCGGGAAATCGGGACAATCGGACAGGTCGGACGCCAAGCGTTCGGCTTGTTTGCGTTTGTTCCGCGCAAGTACCGTTTATAGAAAAGGACGATTGCGCGGTCTTTCGTCAAATACCGGCTTCAGGCCCGCTTCCGAACCTTTTCGGCATAGGCGCATACAAATGAAAGTATTGCTGCTATGACAGGAGGAGTTTCTTTTGTATTGGTTGTTGCCTTACTGGGTCCGCATGGAGTTTGTGCCGGTTTGGGCGGTAAGTATGCAGCAGGCGCTGGACTTGATCAAGGAAGCGGTTCAGGGAGAACGAAACGACGAATTGTTTTATGACGAACTGATTAGGCTCGCACCGACCAAAGAGCAAGTGCAGATGATTGAATCGATACGAAATGACGAGCGGGGGCATAACCGGATGTTCCGCGACATGTTCAGAGCGATGACCGGTCAAGAGATTAAAGGGATCAGCGATGAAAGTTACGAGAAGGTACAGTCGTATGAGGAAGGGCTGAGCCGCGCCTTGCAAGGGGAACTGGCGGCGGTAGAAAAGTATCGAAAAATTTGGTTCGGACTACCGACCGGCATTTACAAAGATACCGTGAACGGGATCGTATGGGACGAATTGAAGCATGCGGACAAATACAATTACTTGATTTCGTTGAATCGGGCAAAAGGGTGATATGATTGACATATAATATATGTTATTATACCATATATTATATGTCGTAATTTCAAAGGAGCATCTATGTCTGAAGACAAAACGAAGCGTCTGACCGTCTACCTGCCTGATCGGCTTAAAAGCGATTTGAACCGGATGGCGGAGGAGACGGGGTTGTCGATGACGCAACTGATCGTAATGGCTACGCACGGGCTCGTTGCCAACTATAAGGCGAACGGCGGCGGCCTCTTTGCCAGCCTGATCGAGCCCGGCCGCAAAGAGCAGGGTGTCCTGGCGGAGCGCATGGCCGTCGTCAATCGGGAGAGGAGCGACATGCAGATGTACTACGGCGCTCGCGCCCGCGAGTTCGAGAGCATCTACGAGCGGGACGATACCGGCTATCAGGCCGAGCTCGCGCTGCTCGCTGACCGGCTTGCGAATGCGGTCCGGGACCGCTCCGTGCTGGAGCTCGCTTGCGGCACCGGCTATTGGACGGAAAGGGCGTATCCCTCTGCTAGCAGCGTCACAGCCGTTGACATCCGGCCGGAAGTGATCGAGATTGCCGAAGAGAAACGGCTCCCCGCTCCGAAGGTTCGTTTTAGACTCGGAGATGCGTACGAGCCGGAGGATATTCCCGGATCGTTCGATGCGGGAGTCGCCTGCTTCTGGTTTTTGCATATTCCGAAAAATAAGATCGAGCCGTTTCTGGACAAGCTTCACGCCCGACTAGGCAGCGGCGCGGTAGTGTTTATGGCGGATAACGTTTATGTGGAAGGCAGGGGCGGCGAACTGATCGTGAAGGAAGACAGCGAAGATACGTACAAACGAAGAGTGCTGGCTGACGGCTCGCAGCACGAAATTTTAAAAAATTATTATAACGAGGATGAACTGAAGCAGCTGTTCGAGCCGATCTCGCTCAACTTGACCGTTTTCGTCGGACAAAGCTTCTGGTACGTGACTTATGTAACGCCTTGATTGTACCGGCAAAGTCCGGCCGGCTAGTAGCGGGAGTATGGCGGGCTGCCTGTCAGGGCAGTCCACGCCGGCTATGCCGCCCGAAGCATCTGGTCGCCGCAGGTCAAAGGGGAGCGCTGTCCGGATTGGTGTTGATTCGGCCGTCCGGCTCCATATCGACCGGCTCGCCTCCATCGTCGTCCACGAGCATGCCGAGCCGCTCGTGCGCCTCCACGTCCTCGCGAATATCGCGCCGCACCGCTTTTTGGCGAATATCGTTCGTTTCCATCGGTTTCCTCCTTTCTTCTTCCTGCCTTAGCTTGTCCGTAACTGCCGCCGCTATTCCCAATTATACGTAGCGCTGAAACATCCTGATCTCCTAGTACGTATGAATAGAAACGATAGGGAGGTACTGCCGATGTGGGAAACGCTGAATCAAAGGCTGGAGGAAGCAAACGAAAAACGGCAGCTTAAGCTGAAATGGGAACGAAAGTTGGCCGGTGCGGAGGCACGTATTCGGGAGCTGCAGCGCAGCTTGCCGGGGCTGGAGCTCCAGCTTGAACGCGAAAATCGCGATGTCGAGCAGCTCACTAAGCTGTCGCTGACCAATTTATTTCATACAATATTGCGCAGCAAGGAGGAGCAGCTCGAGCTGGAGCGCCAGCAAGCGCTCCAAGCCGCTTTGCGCCTGCAGGAGGCGAAGGAGCAGCTTGCCGAGCTGGAGCGGGAGCGTGCGGCGGCCGGCGCCGGGCTCGCGGACGTGCGGCTGGCCGAGGACGAATACGCGGCGCTTCTGCACGAGAAGGAAGCGGCGCTGCTGGCGCATTCGCCGCAGCTGGCCGGACGCGTTCGCGAGCTGGATGCGGATATCGAGAGCGAGCTCGGCAAGCTCGCCGAGCTTAGGGAGGCCGAGGACGCCGGCAACAGGGCGCTTGCGCTGCTGCGGAGAGCCGCCGAAAGCTTGAGCAAGGCGGAAGGATGGGGCAAGTGGGATATGCTCGGCGGGGGCACAATCAGCACCTACATCAAACACGGCCATATCGACGACGCCCGCTCCATCGTGCAGGAAGCGCAGCGAAAGACGCGGCAGTTCGAGAAGGAGCTGGCCGATGTCGGCAGACATGCAGGCGTCCGCTTCGATATTAGCGGCGGTCTCGAATTTGCCGACTACTTTTTCGACGGGCTCATTACGGACTGGATCGTCCAGGGCAAAATCGAACGTTCGCTCGAGCAGGTGCAGGCGGCGCGGAGGAAATTGGATCGGGTCGTCACCGAGCTGGAGCGGGAGCGAAAGACTGCGGAAGCGAGCCTTACATCGCTGCGGGCGCGGCGAGCGGGGATGATTGAGCAAGCTTAGCGTACGGCGCGTGAGCAAAGCCGCCATTATGGAGCTTTGCATGCAGTAGTGCTCTTTCGAGCATACCACGGACCAAAGGCTACAGTTTGCGGGTATTTAGTGCTCGAAAGAGCATTAGTAGTGTCAGTGAGCGGCAAAAAATGGGCTTGAGCCCGATCCGGCAGCAGATAACGCTCTTTCGAGCACTACCGCAGCGCAGACGTCACGGTTTGCGAGCGGTTAGTGCTCTTTTGAACATTAAGCTGCGTCAATATGCTGCTGAATGTTGGGATTGAGCGCACTGTCAAACGACTACGATTCGAAAGGCTGCCCGTAACGAACAAGCACGTGCCACAACTGCTTAATGTGCTGAAACGTCTCGTCCGGCGTCCCCCAGTCTTGCCAACTCCCGGGAGATTCGTGAAGGGAAACGGCCGCCTTCCCCAAGACGTGCGCGTCCAGCCAGCCCGACGCCGATCCGAATTCGCGGTCGATCCGCAAAGCGAACGGCGGCATGGCCGGCCCCCGGAAGTCATCCGGCACGCTAACCACGGTGAGGCGGAAGCCGGGATGCCAGGCAAGCTCGAACGCATATTTGGTGCTCAAAGCTTCGAGCACGCGGCCGACAGCCGTTCCCCGAAACGAAGGGTCGGCAACGAGCGCTTCGACGTCGGCGGACAAATCGATCGCTCCGTGCACCTGCGCTTCGATATAATCGTCGAGCGCTCTGCCGATACCGGCGCCGCGCCCGTCTGGCTCCCGGCGGCCGAGCAGCCGCACGAGCGAGACGATGTTTACGCCGGAAGTACCAAGCGCGGCCTGGTTCGTCTCGCACGCTTCGAGCAGAGCGGCGGCAAGAGGCTCGAACGCATCGGCCGTGCCGATAGGCTCGGGCCCGGTATGGCTGTCGCCGAACGTAAACGTGCAGCGGTCCGTCACGCTGCGGCGCAGCCGGAAATAGCAGGAGCCGAAGCGCGGCGCGCCGCCGTCCTCGTAGTTCATGACGTTAAGAGCGCCGTATTTGGGCCGCTCAACGCTGCGCACGCCGGGAGCCTGATAGGCACCGCCGAATAACGATTGTTCCCACCCGTCGCGACTGCCGCCGGGATAGGCGGTGCGGCTCCCGTTCGTAACGCCGGTTTCGAACTGGCTCCGGTACACGCCTTCCCGCAGAAGCCCCTCCGCGACCGAATACCCGGCAGACGAGATTCGGTCGGGATGAAAATTGAGCGTGACGCGGGCATGGGCGATCATATTCCGCACCAAAACGCCAAAGGCGCTCTCCTCCGCGTCTGCGCGCTGCATAATGGCGCCAGCCTTGGCGCAAGCGCTCTCGCTCGCAGCCAGAGCGGCGGCGCGCACACAGCCCAGCGCTGCGGCTTGTGCCGGCGTCAAACTGCCGGGCAGCGTCCCCGCCTCGCAGCGCTCCGAACCGGAAGCGCCTCCTCGTCCGTACGATCCCTCGTTCATCACGTCCATACTCCTCCTTTGCCGTCTGAAGGTGTGCTCCCGGTCCCGAACCGGTTCACTCCGGGGAACCACCGGAATCCCGGCTCGGCTCTTGAATCTTCCCGTACCATTCTGCCGCCTCGGCCGCCATGGCGGCAATTCGCGCGCGCAGCCCGGCAGGTTCTATAAGCTCGCCGTTCCCGCCGAGGGATAATGCCAGCCGGCAAGCTTCTTCCTCCGTTTGGAACCGAATCCGGTAAACGCTCCATCCGTCCTGTTCATCTCCACGTTCCAGAACGGTGGCATATTTCCACATCTGCACGAAATAAGCCGATTCCGCCCGAACGCGAAGCTTCGCTTCGAATCGCGGCAAATTTGCGACAAACCGCTCCTTCGACGCGTCCCAGTACGACGCCAGTTGGAAGTCCGGCGGCCGGACCGCCCGCTCTTCGGTCAACCCGCACTGGACAATGCGGGATACCCGGTATGTACGTACATCACCGCCCGCTCCCGCATTACCGGCATTACCGGCATCTTCGCCTTCGACCGAGCCGATCAAGTACCATACCGTTCCTTTCATGACGAGTCCGAGCGGGGAAAGACGCCGCTTCGATGACGCACCGCCGCTCTTCTCATAAGTAATGATAATCTGTCTCTCCTGCAGCGTCGCCTCCAGCAAAACCGGCAGCGCATCCGCCGCTTCCGAGTAGTTCCGCCAGCCGTTCGAATCGAGGTAGATACGCTCCCGTACGAACTCGGCCATACTTCTTCCCTTGCCGGGCAGCGCGGCCAGCAGCTTGATGAGCGCGCCTTCGGAAGACCGGCGCCAGCCCAGATCGTCAAGCGCCTTATCCGGCACGGAGAGGAACAGCGAGGCGATTTCGTTTTCCTGCAGCCCCGTCAGGTTCGTGCGGTAATCGTTCATGAGGCGCCACCCTCCGCCGGTTCCTCTGTCGGCCGCCACCGGTACGCCCGCCGAGCTGAGCGACTCCATATCGCGGTGAATCGTCCGCTCGGACACCTCCAGCCGCTGCGCCAGCTCGGCGGCCGTCATTTTGCCGTACGTTTGCAGCAGCAGCAGGATGGACAACAATCGGTCTGCTCTCATCGGATGCAATCAACTCCCTTATGCAATAAATTGTACTATATTCAATATGACAAAAGACGTCAACAATGATGCGATACACTAAAAAAAGTTGGGCCCAAAACGAGTCCGAAAAGGAGCAAACTTATGACCCCAAACAGACCGCTTGCAGGAAAAGTCGCCGTCGTGGCCGGAGCGACGCGGGGAGCCGGAAGAGGCATCGCCACCATGCTCGGCGAAGCGGGTGCGACCGTATACGTCACGGGACGCAGCACGAGAGGAAATCCGCAAACCGAAGGCAGGCCGGAGACGATCGAAGAAACGGCGGACATGGTGAACGCCCGCGGAGGAATCGGTATTGCCGTTCGTACCGATCATACGGTGGAAGCGGATGTGAAGGCGCTGTTCGAACGAGTCGACCGCGAGCAGAACGGCCGGCTCGACATCCTCGTCAACGACGTATGGGGAGGGGATGCGCTCAGCCAGTGGAACACCCCGTTCTGGGAGCATTCGCTGGATAACGGCCTGCTCATGCAGCAGCGAGCGGTGCATTCGCATATCATTACGAGCCACTATGGAGTCCCGCTTATGGTGCGCAGGGGGGAAGGGCTCGTCATCGAAATAACGGACGGCTCCGATTACCGGTATAGGGGCACCTTGTATTACAGCTTGGCCAAAATATCGGCGATTCACCTGGCTGAAGCGATGGCGGCCGATCTGAAGCCGCATGGCGTAACGGCGCTGTCGCTCACGCCCGGATTTTTGCGCTCCGAGGCGATGCTGGATATTTTCGGCGTAACGGAGAGCAATTGGCGGGATGGGGTGGAGCAAGACGAGCATTTCGCACAGTCGGAAACGCCTTCTTATATCGGCAAAGCCGTCGCTGCTTTGGCGGGCGATCCGAACGTCCGGGAGAAGTCCGGCAAATCGTTTATGTCGGGAGACCTCGCGGAGGAGTACGGCTTCTTTGATACGGACGGCTCGCGGCCGAACTGGAATACGTATTACAAAAAAACGTTCCAGCAGCCTCCCGAATTGTGACAACAATCACATCCTCCGCCGTCCGCAGCGGCTACAATGGAATCATCGACCGGTTCGAAAGATTGTATTACATTGACGGGCGGAGGAGAGCAAATGAGAGCATGGATCGTTTCGGTGGGGGTTCTTTTATCGGTATTGCTGCTGCTGTCTGCGTGCGGCAAGCAGGAGGAAGGCGCGTCGGGTACGGCAAGCGGAGAAACGAAGGAAGTTACGATCGACGCGAAAAACTTTGATTTCGATGTGAAGGAAATCAAGGTAAAGAAAGGCGACACGGTCAAAGTCACGCTGAAAAATAGCGAAGGCAACCATGCTGTCAAATTCGAAGGATACAACAAAGAAGTGAAGGGCAATCAAACGATTACGTTTGTAGCCAGCAAAACGGGAGAGTTCAATTACATCTGCTCGATCTTTTGCGGGGACGGCCACAATAAAATGACGGGCAAACTGATCGTCGAATAATCGCCCTTATACGAAAAAAATAGCTCTTGCCGGAAATGTCCGCAAGGGCTGTTTTTGTTGAGAGTCCGGTGAATAACTCCACTACAGGTTTATGAATATGCCTCCGATCGCTCTTGTTCCCAAATTTTCTCATTCAATAGACCCCGATGAGGTGAAAATTCGGGAACAAAGGCGAACACTAACGTTTCTCCGGCATCATTCAAAACCCTCCGTTCAGTTATTCACCGAACCTTTAGCTGTCCGCTACATGCGGCAAATTTCTTTCGGACACATCTCGCAGTGGCAAATCGTACGGAGATATTCTAGATCCCGGACGATGATGTAGCCGTCGTCGCAGCGGATGACGTCCGCCTGCTTCAAGTCGCTAAGCATCCGGTTGACGCTTTCCCGGGCGGCCCCGATATAGTCGGCCAGCTCCGTATGGGTCATTTTCTCGCTGATGAGAATGCCGCCATCGTGAGGCTTGCCATACGAGTTCGTTAAACGGATCAGCGTCGAGCACAGAGCGCCCTGTTTGCCGTAAAGCATCAAATCCTGAAATTTCGTTTGCGTCATGCGGTGCATGAGCCCCATCCATTTCATAAATTCAAGCGCCAGATCGCCGTGCTGCCACAACAGAACCTCCAGATCGGACTTCTGAATCACCCCGAGCACGCAATCCTCGATCGCCTTCGCGTTGAAGCCTTGCTTCGAATTGCCGCAAGGGTCGAACTGCCCGAGGATATCCCCTTCCTGAAACCGGTACAGCACAAATTCTTTCCCGTCGCTCGTCGACTTGGTCAGCTTCACCCGCCCTTGCCGGATGTAGTACAAGTTCCGTGCGGAATCGCCCTCCAAAAATAAATACGATCCGGCGGGAACTTTATGTTCGTACATAATGTCGTGCAGCTTGGCCATATTCGGCTCCGAGAAGATGAGCGTGTTAGATGTGCGCTGCAAAAGCGGGCGGGTTTTCTCCATACCGTTTTCCTCCTTGACGTAAAGCGTCCATATCTCAAGTATATTCGCGTTTTCTGAAAACGGGTGTGATCGATGTCACACTTTCATGAACGTTAACGAAGATTGCGAGCCGTTAGCGGCCGCCCGTAACAAATTTTTAACAGGTACAGACCCGGATTGTGACGATTGTCACAGTGGCGGCAACGCCGTCCGTTTTACACTTGGGTTACGAGGGGAGGAAACGAGATGAACAAAAAGCAGCCTCAGGGCGAACCGTCGTTAAAAGGTACGTTTGTGTCTGTTTTGCTGCTCGGAGCGTGTATTGCGGCGATGTGGCTGGCCGTATTCGTGCTGTTTATCGCCCGCTCTTAAGCTTACTATGATTCGGGGAGGTCATCGGTAGATGCATATTCACCGTTTGGAAAAAATTTGGCTCGCGATCGGCATATCCATGCTGTTCGTCTTTCTGGCCGTCGTCGGAGTCGGCGCGTTCGCAATGGGGATGGAGCCGCCTACAAGCCATCGTCACTCCATCGATCCGGAGAAGGTCGAACAGACGGCGCCGTTTGACAAGCCCGGACTGGAGAAGGTCGGAGACAAGGAGTATAACGCGTACATGATCGCCTACGCCTTCGGCTACAAGCAGCCGAAGATGGAAATACCGGCAGGCTCGACGATTCATTTTCAAGTGACGAGCACCGACGTCGTTCACGGCTTTCAAATTCCGGGTACGACGGTTAATATGATGGTCGTGCCGGGCGAAGTCAACCATTTCTCCTACACCTTCACGAAGCCGGGAGAATATTTGATTATTTGCAACGAGTACTGCGGAACGGGCCATGAATTTATGTCGACGACGATAATCATCAAATAGAAGGGGGGACCAACACATGCATAACCAAAAGACCGGAAGCGCGATGGACCAGCAGCCGTTTGACCGCAAAGACGCGGCGCTTGTCCTTTCGCATATTCTGTTTGCATTCGGGGCCCTGCTTCTCGGCGGGATCGCCGGGATGCTGCAAGGCATGGTGCGGGGCGGCACGATTACACTGCCGGCCGGCATCGGTTATTATGAGCTGCTTACCGCTCATGGCGTACTGATGGCATTAATCTTCACAACGTATTTCATTATCGGCTTTCTGTACTCCGGCGTGGCGAAAAGCCTCGGCGGAACGCTGCTCCCCGCCTCCCGGAAAATGGGGTGGGCCGGATTCATCCTGATGTCGGTCGGCACCGCGCTCGGGACCGTTATGATCCTGCTCGGCAAGGCGACGGTGCTGTATACGTTTTATGCTCCACTGAAGGCGTCTCCGTGGTTTTATATCGCCCTCGCTCTTGTTATCGTAGGCAGCTGGTTCAGCGGCATCGGCATCATTCAGAGCTACCGGCATTGGCGGAAGTTGCATCAAGGCCGAATGTCTCCGCTGTTCTCGTTCATGGCCGTCGTGACGATGCTGATGTGGATGATCGCAACGATCGGCGTCGCGGCCACGGTGCTGCTGCAATTTATTCCGTGGTCGTTCGGCTGGGTGGATACGATTCAAGTGATGGTCAGCCGCACGCTGTTCTGGTATTTCGGCCATCCGCTCGTTTATTTCTGGCTGCTGCCGGCTTATATGTGCTGGTATGTCGTCATTCCGAAAATTATCGGCGGCCGCATCTTCAGCGATGCGCTTGCGCGGCTTTCGTTTCTGCTGTTCCTGCTGTTCTCGATTCCGGTCGGCTTTCATCATCAGCTGATGGAGCCAGGCATTTCGCCGCTATGGAAGTATATTCAGGTCGTCTTGACCTTTATGGTCGTCATTCCGTCGTTAATGACCGCATTTTCACTGTTTGCGACATTCGAAACGACCGGCAGAGCCAAAGGTGCGAAAGGGCTGTTCGGCTGGCTGAAGGTGCTGCCCTGGAAAGACGTACGTTTCTTCGCTCCGTTCATGGGGATGCTGATCTTTATTCCCGCAGGGGCGGGCGGCATTATCAATGCGAGCAATCAGATGAACGCCGTCGTGCACAATACGCTTTGGGTAACGGGACATTTTCACTTGACGGTGGCAAGCAGCGTTGCGCTTACGTTTTTCGGCATCGCCTACTGGCTGATTCCGGCTTTGACGAACCGGGTGCTCACTCCCGCCGTAAACCGGCTGGGCATCATCCAAACGATCATATGGATGGTAGGCATGTTCTTCATGTCCGGTTCGATGCATACGGTCGGGCTGCTCGGTTCTCCCCGCCGTACGGCGTATACGACGTATCAGGATCATACCGATGCGGTGCTGTGGATGCCGTACCATGTGGCGATGGCGATCGGCGGTATCATCCTGTTTGCCGGCGTGCTGCTGCTGATGTTTAATATCGTCTGCCTGCTGCGCGCGCCGAAAGGGTATACGGAATATCCGCTCGGCGAAACGGCCGAGACGGCCGAACCGACGCCGAAGCTGTTCGAGCGTTGGGGCGTATGGGTCGGGGTGCTTGTCGTCCTCATTTTGTTCGCTTACACGATTCCGTTTACCGAAATGCTGAATAATACCGGACCCGGCTCCAAGCCGTGGGTAACGTGGTAAAACGATCCCGAAAACTACAAGCTCGCACGCTTGTAGTTTTTTTGAACGATATGGAATATATAAGTTTTCGGGCCGTTTGAACGAAAAGAGGAAATTCTATACCAAGAAAAACCTCCGCTAAAACGCGGTCGCTCCCCCTTGAAATACGTCGATAGACGTTTTTCTTAACGATATAGATCGAAGCTGGTCAGGGGTAAGGCAGGGAAACGGAAGCGGAAGTTCCGCTATGGATGGAGGAACGTCACTAACCGGGCAAAGCGGAAGCTTTTCTAAGCCATCCATTCAGAAAGAGGGGAGGGTTCGAACATGGAGAGAGGTGCCCCGGAGATGGACCTGTACCGGCTGCACGGGCTTTCCGGCGTTATTTTGACCGGAGCGCGCCGCGCCGGACAAGGGGGGACGAATAAGGCTTTGCTCCCGAACGGGGAGGAGGAGCTCCTCCAGCGCCAAGTTCGTATCATGAAGCGGAGCTGCGAGGAGGTGATCGTCGTCGCGCCGGACCCGAAGACGTACTTGCCGCTCGTGGACCGGGACGTTCGCATTATTACGGACCGTTATCCGGGAAAAGGGCCGCTGGGCGGGCTGCACGCCGCCTTGTCGCTCTCCAGATTCGGCGATTTGTGGGTAGTGGGGAGCGGGATGCCGAGCTTGTCGCCGGAGGCTGCCGGCATGATGCTGGAGTGGAAGCGGGAGCACGGGTACGATGCGGTTATTCCGGTTATCGGCGGCAGACAATACCCGCTTCACGGCGTCTACGGCAAAACATGCACCTCCCCCTTGAACGCGATGCTGGCTTCGGCCGATTTTCGCCCGGAGATGCTGCTCGCATCGGTGCGCACGGCGGAAATGAACGAGCTTATGTTCCGCGAACGCGGCATTCCGCCGACGTTCGTGCAGACCATCCAAACCGGAGAGGAGCGGCGCGATGCCGTGCGGCCGTAAGCGGCGGCCGCACCGTTCATTCGTCCGCCTGGAGGCCGCCTACGGGCGGCCCGGCTCCGCACGGCTGCCCCCAGGTATCTCTTCGCCGCCCTCGGGCTCGGATAAAGCGGCAAGCTCAGGAGCCGCTTGCTCGCCGATACGGAATTTGCCGATTTCGGCGAACAGGTTTTCGGCCAGCTCGTGCATCGCATCCGCCTGCAGGGCGATCAGCCGTACCGACTCGTTCTGCTCCGCCGAGGCGACATTCACTTCCTGCGCGCCTGCGGCCGATTGCTCGGCGATTGCGGCCATATGCTGCAGCGCGTCCGTCAGGACGGCGCCATTCTCCTCCGCCTTCTTTACCTTGGCATGAATCTCATCGGCCCGGTCGTACAAAGCTTCGATCGACAACTTGATAGAGCAGAACGCTTCGAGCGTGTGCTGCACCTTAGCGCCCTGGACACGCGAAGCGTCTCCGGCTACCGTCATCGCCTCTGTCACCTTCGTCATATGAGCTTGCAGGGCGGCAACGAGTCCGGTTATGGACTGTGCCGAAGCTTTGGACTGCTCGGACAGCGAGCGGACCTCGTCCGCAATAACGAGAAAGCCTTTGCCGTACGCGCCTGCGCGGGCCGCCTCGATCGAGGCGTTCAACGACAGCACGTTCGTTTGCTGGGCGATTGCCGTAATCGTATGTACGATTTTGCCGATTTGTTCGGCTCCAAGCGTAAACGCCTCGAACGCCTGCTCGGCCTGATGGAGCATCGCCTCCGCCTGAACGGCCGCTCCCTCCAGTTCCGCCACGGCCTCCGCCCCCGTCTTCGCCTGTGCGTCCGCCTGCTCGCCGAGCCGCTTCATCTCATCCGCGGAGCGGGCGATTTCCCGAACCTCCTGTCCGAGCTCGCCAACGAGTCCGGCGCTACTTTCCGTATAGGCGGCCTGCTCGTTCGAGCCGCTGGCGATTTCGTTAAACGCCTTCATCACTTCCGCATTGGCTGCGGCGGTCGTTCCGGCGAATGTTTTGAACGAAGCGGAACGCTCATTCAGCGATTCGCCGATATCGCGAAGCCTGGCGAGCATGCCGGCCACGCTGCCGATCATCGCATCGAAGCTGCGTCCGAGCTGGCCGAACTCGTCCGAGGAGACGGAATCGACGCGGTGGCGCAGATCGCCGTCGCCGATCCGGCTCATCGTGTGCCGCATGCGGCGGATCGGCTTCATGAAGGAACGGACGAGCGTAAGCGAGACGAATACCGTCAGCAGCAGAACGAGTCCGGCTGCGATCAGAAGAACGGTGACGGAGCCGTTCATTTTTTCGTTTGTGGCGGCAACGGCCGCATCGGCGTCGGTCGAGTAATCGAGATAAAATCGTCCGACGAGGTCGAAGATGACGTCTCTTTGCACTTGCGTTTCCTTATATAGCGATTCCGTGTTTTTCTGAATATCGCGTTCCGTCAGACTGTTATTGCGGATAATGTTGACCGCCCGGTCGAACAGGTCGAGAAATTCCGTCTCGGCCATAATCATCTGGCTTCTCCATTGCCGCTGATCGTCCGTCGACGCCGTTTCGCCGATTGCCCGAATCATGTCCTGGAACGTTTGGCGTTTCTCGATAAACTTCGCGACGTACGCTTCGTCGCGGGAGATCATCAGCCCCGATGAAATATCCTTCATTTCCTGCACGAGCACCTTCAGCTCAAGCGCCTCGAGCTGTAAGCTCACCTTCGCGTTTTGCCGGTGCAGCTGCTCCTTTATGCCCTGGGCCTGCTGCAAGTTGAACAGAGCGGCCGCGGCGAACAGTGCGGCTACGACGGCGAATCCGACCATCAGCTTCGTTTTCCACATGAATGTAAGTTTGCCTGCCATATGTGTCCCCTCCTATGTCTAATGGCCTACTAAGAGGAAGTATAGCCCGGCAGTATTAACGATAAAGACTTACTTTGTTAAGAACGTGTAAAATTGCGTTCCGTGCCGGCTCAAAAACAAGGCAAGTAAATATCGCGAAAATTTGCCGTGAAAATTTACATCCGCTTAACGTTTCGCGTGTTTTGCATTAACAATCGGTTGGTACGATAGGTGCTGTAAGGGAAACGTCAACGAACGGTTCGGACAAACGGTCCGAATCGATACACACAAAGACAAAGGGAGGACAATTCACAATGTTTCAAGTGATGTCGAAAAAAATGTTTTCTTTTGCAATGGTAGGAATTTTATCGGTGGGGGTACTTGCAGGCTGCGGAGCGAAAGACAATAAAACGAACGCAAGCGGCGGATCGGAGCCGAACAAACCTGCGGCAGCGGCGGAGTTGACGGGAACGGTTTCGGCTTCGGGCTCGACGGCGCTCCAGCCGCTCGTAAGCAAAGCGGCTCAAGATTTCATGGCGAAAAACCCGAAAGTAACGGTTAACGTAACGGGCGGCGGCTCCGGCACGGGCGTGAAAAACGTAGCGGACGGCGTATCGGATATCGGCAACTCCGACGTCGAAGCGGATGCCCAGTATAAGGACAGCCTGAAGGACAACATCGTTGTAATCGCGCCTTTCGCGCTGATCGTCAACAAAGCTAGCGTCGGCATCGACAACCTGACAAAAGCGCAAGCAGCCGACATTTTTATGGGTAAAATTACAAACTGGAAAGACGTGGGCGGCAAGGATCTGAAAATTACGGTCGTACATCGTCCGGACAGCTCCGGCTCCCGCAAGCTCGTGAAGCAAATCGTGCTCGACAACAAAGACTTCACGAAAGACGGCGTAACGCAAGACACGAGCAAAACGGTAGCAGAAGCAGTGGGTTCGACGGAAGGCTCGGTCGGTTACGTTGACGTTCCTTACATCAAAGGCAACGACAAGATCAAGGCGCTGAAGATGGACGGAGTCGAATATTCGGCCGACAACATCAAGAGCGGCAAATACCCGCTGTACGGCATCGAGCATATGTACACGAAGAAGGACAAGGAAAGCCCGGCCGTTAAAGCGTTCATCGAGTTCATCATGAGCAAGGAATTTCTTGGCAAGCCGGAAGTGACCGATCTCGGATTTTTGCCGGCCGACCTGATCAAGAAATAAGGTGTTAATGGCCAAAGGCGTCGTCCCTCAGGGGCGTCGTCTTTTTGCCGTTTTTATGGCTCCTCTCCGCTTAGGATTTGTCTAGGACCGTTTTCCTATGCGCGTGAATCGCGATAAGGCCGAAAGGCACGCTATTTTGTGGGGGAACGTTTTTAACACTGCCTTAACAAAAGATTAATATTGTGAAAACATTCCCCCCCTATCATGGAACGTAGATAGAAGGAGGGGCACTCATGCAGAAATCGATGCAAATGGACGCGGCCGTTCAGCCGGACGCTTTGGACCGCTGGACCCGGCGGCAAAAATGGAAGGACGACGCCATGCGCTGGGTGTTCGTCGGCAGCTCGGTACTCGTCACCTTGATTATTTTCTCGATTATCGGCTTTGTCGGGTATCAAGGCTCGCTGACGTTCCGGGACGTATCGCCGGCTGAATTTTTCTTCTCGACGGATTGGTCGCCGTCATCGGAGCAGCCCCGATATGGCGCTCTCGCCTTTTTGTACAGTACGCTGCTGCTGACACTGCTGTCCGTTGTACTGGCCGTTCCGCTCGCCTTGTCCGGAGCCGTATTCATGGCGAAGATCGCGCCGAAATGGATGCGGGAAATTCTTCGTCCGGCCGCCGATCTGTTCGTCGGCATTCCGTCCGTCGTGTACGGGCTGATCGGGCTTACGATTATCGTACCGGCGCTGGGCAGATGGTTCGGGGGGATCGGGTACGGCATACTGCCGGCGGCGATTATTCTCGCCGTCATGATTTTGCCAACGATCATGTCGATATCCGAGGATACGCTGCGCGCTCTGCCGAAACGGCTGGAGGAAGCGTCGATGGCGCTCGGCGCAACGCGCTGGCAAACGATCTGGAGAGTGCTGCTGCCCGCGGCTAGGTCGGGCATTATGACGGCGATCATTCTCGGGATGGGACGGGCTATCGGCGAAACGATGGCGGTATTCATGGTCATCGGCAACTCGCCGAAAATTCCGAGCTCGCTGCTCGATTCGACAACGGTGCTAACGACGGCCATCGTCAAGGATATGGCCAACACGTTTTACGGCACGGCCTGGAACAACGCGCTTTATTTGATGGCGCTGCTGCTGCTCGTTATCTCGCTTTCACTCATCTTGGGCATCCGCATGTTCGCGAAAAGGAGTGAGCTGAAATGAAGTGGAACAACCTGACGAACCGGCTCGCTACCGTCTATTTCTGGGCGATCGGCATTTCGATTATCGCCATTCTCGCCTGGTTTTTGTATCAGATTTTGGAGCCGGGCCTGCCGCACCTAAGCTGGAAATTCATTACCGGCATGCCGCAGGAGCTGACGGCCGGAGGCGGCGTCGGACCGCATCTGTTCAACTCGTTCTACATTTTGCTGCTGTCGATGCTGTTCTCGCTGCCGATCGGTATCGGAGCCGGCATTTACTTGACGATATACGCGAAGAAAAACAAGTTTACCGACCTAGTGCGCATTTCCGTCGAAGCGTTATCGTCCGTTCCCTCGATCGTATTCGGTTTGTTCGGGGCGCTTATATTCGTCAACTGGATGGGCTGGAAGTTTTCCATCCTTGGCGGCGCGGCGACGCTCGCCCTGCTGAACTTGCCGATTCTCGTGCGGGTAACGGAAGAATCGCTGTCGACCGTGCCTAGCTCGTACTGGTCGGCTAGTCTCGCGCTCGGCTCAACAAGATGGCAGGGCATTCGCCGCGTGCTGCTTCCGGCCGCCATGCCCGGGCTGATTACCGGCATTACGCTCGTAGCCGGACGGGCGCTCGGAGAAACGGCGATTCTGATCTACACGGCCGGAACGAGCGTATCGAGATTTTTTCCCGACTTCGATCCGATGGCGATGGGGGAAACGCTGGCCGTTCATCTGTGGTACGTCGGCGGCAGCTCGCTCGCTCCCGATGCGAAGCAGATTGCGCAGGGCAGCGCGGCGCTGCTGGTTATCGTCGTGCTTGTGTTCAACCTGCTGATTGCGATTCCGAGCCGTATACTCCAGAAGAAGCTGTCGGGTAACAAATAAACGAGAGAGGGAGGTTCGAACCATATGGCGCTCATTCAAATAGAGAAATTGAACTTATATTATTCCGAGTTTCACGCGCTCAAAAACATCCGCATGGATATCCAGGAAAAGTCGATTACGGCTTTCATCGGCCCTTCCGGCTGCGGCAAATCCACGCTGCTGCGGACGCTGAACCGGATGAACGATACGATCAAGGGCGTGCGCATCGAGGGATCGGTTGCAATTTCAGGTAAAAACATATACGAATCGGGCGCGGGCGTCGAGACTTTGCGCAAAAATGTCGGCATGGTGTTCCAGCAGCCGAACCCGTTTCCGAAATCGATTTACGACAACGTGGCCTACGGTCCCCGCATTCACGGAACGACCAGAAAAGCGGAGCTGGACGAGATTGTGGAGAAAAGCTTGCGCTCCGCCGCGCTGTGGGACGAAGTGAAGGACTACTTGAAGAAATCCGCCTACGGCTTGTCCGGCGGACAGCAGCAGCGGCTGTGCATCGCCCGGGCGCTTGCGGTCAGCCCGCAAATATTGCTCATGGACGAGCCGACATCGGCGCTTGATCCGATCTCGACGCTGAAGATCGAGGAACTGATTCAAGAGCTGAAGGATAACTATACGATCGTCATCGTCACGCATAACATGCAGCAGGCGGCTCGCGTCTCCAGTCAAACGGCGTTTTTCCTGAACGGAGAAGTCGTCGAATTTGCGGATACGGTCAAGCTGTTTTCGAATCCGGAAGACCAGCGCACGGAAGATTACATTACCGGCAGATTCGGGTAAATGGGGGACTATTGTCTATGATGACCAAACGGCAAAATTTCGATTTAACGCTCGGCGAGCTGCGCAAGCAGCTGATCGAGATGGGCGGTAAGGTGGAGGAGGCGACCGAGCGCGCCGTTCGGTCGCTGAAGGACGGCAACCTGGAGCTGGCGAAGGAAATTATCGAGAAGGACGCCGAGATTAACGCGATGGAAGAACGGATCGACGATATCGGCACGCAGCTGATCGCTACGCAGCAGCCCGTGGCAAAAGATTTGCGCCGCATCATCATCGCCTTCCGCATGGCGAGCGATCTGGAGCGGATGGCGGACCTCGCGGTCGATATCGCCAAAGTAACGCTTCGCATCGGCGGCGAGCCGCTGATCAAGCCGCTTGTCGATATTCCGCGCATGGCCGAGATTGCCCAGCAGATGACGCGCGACAGCATCGAAGCCTATGTGCAGGAAAATGTCGATCTCGCCTATCGGATGGCGAAAATGGACGACGATGTCGACCATCTGCACAGCCAAATTATGCGGGAGCTGTTCGGATTTATGATCGAGAATCCGAAAACGGTCGGCCAATCGATGCTGCTCTGCTTCGTCAGCCGCTATTTGGAGCGGATGGCCGATCACGCGACGAACATCGGCGAGAGCGTTGTGTACCTGGTCCGAGGCAAACGGCCCGATCTGAACGCCTGATACCGGCACGGCTACGACTATACGGATGAGGGATGGCTATGCTGGGTTTGAACAAGATGGAGCTCGAATGGATTTCGCATAAGCTGGACCAGGGCGTCGCCGGACTTCTCGTGCTGGATATCGCAAGGCTTTACGAGCTGGAGAAAGCGGGCGGCGCTTCGTACGGGCAGCGGATAATCGCTTCCGTCAAGGAAGCGGCCGAGGCCTCCTTGCCGGAATGGCCGAACGTGTTTATGTGCAAAATGGCAGGGGACGATATGTACTTTTTCATCGCTATGGAGCCCGGCGTCCGCGACGCCGGGCTGCACGTCCATGAAACGGGCATGCAGATCAAGCTGCGGCTCGAGCGGCGATTGTCGGACGGACTGGGCGCGGCTGCGCCGGTATTCCGGATGGGGTGTTCGCTGCTGCGGAGCCAGCAGCCGCGGAAGCCGATTGCAACCGTCGTGTACGACGCGGTCAAGCAGGCGCTTCGCGAGATGAAACACGAGCCTGCCGGAGGCGGCTTGGCTGCGCGCGGAGACCGGGGAGAACGGTTTTTGGCGATATTGCAAAATCAGTCTTTATATGCGGTGTACCAGCCGATCGTTTCGCTGGCGGACGGATCGGTGTTCGGCTACGAATCGCTCAGCCGGGGGCCGCAGCATTCCGGCTTCGTCTCGCCGCTCGAGCTGTTCAAATTCGCCGAGGAGGAAGGCTTTCTGTACACGCTCGACCGGCTCGCCCGGGAGAAAGCGATCGCCGGCTGCGGCGAGCTGCGGAAGGAGCAGCGGGTGTTTATCAACGTTCCGGCGCAGGTCATCCACGATCCGCATTTTACTCCCGGACGTACGCTGCGGCTGCTGGAGCGGCGCGGCTTGTCGCCGCACAATGTCGTATTCGAGATCACCGAGCGCAGCTCGATCGAGGATTTTTCCACGGCCAAAAAAATATTGCAGCATTACCGCAGCCAAGGGTATCAGATCGCCATCGACGATGCCGGCGCGGGTTACTCCTCGCTGCAAGCAATAGCCGAGCTGCAGCCCGACTATATTAAAGTCGACCGTTCGCTGATCCGGAACATCCATAAAGATAAAATTAAAGAACATATGCTGGAGACGTTCGTCACGTTCGCGGACAAAATGAATATCCGGATCATCGCTGAAGGGATCGAGCAGGCCGACGAGCTGTACAAGCTGATGCAGATGGGTATCCATTTCGGTCAAGGCTTCCTGCTCGCCAAGCCGTCGCCGAAGCTTAGCGGGCTTGAACCGCGCCAGATCGATCAAATCCGTTTACGCCGGCGATTGCGCGAGGTGGGCGGCTTTCCTCCAGTAGGCACGATTGCGGCGCCGGTTCGCGAGTTCAGCCCGGATACGCCTATATCCGAAGCGGCGCGGTTTTTCAAAGAAAACGAGAACGGACTGGCCGCGGTGGTCGTACAGGACGGCGAACCGGTCGGACTTGTTATGCGGGAAAAGCTGTTTCAGCAGCTGGCCGGGCAGTACGGCATTCCATTGTACTGGAAAAGGCCGATTAAACAACTGATGGACCCCAGCCCCTTGATCGTGGACGAGCATCTGCCGCTCGATCAAGTGTCGCAAATGTCGACGGCGCGCGAAGCAAACAACCTGTACGACTACGTTATCATTACGAGCGCGGGGCGATATGCGGGCGTAGCCTCGGTACGCTCGATACTCGAATCGATTACGAAGGTTCGGGTCGAGCAAGCGCGCATCGCCAATCCGCTAACCGGTTTGCCGGGCAATCTGCAAATTCAGCGCGAGCTGAACATGCGGATCATGGCCGAAAGAAAGTTCTCGGTGATTTATGCGGATCTCGATTTCTTCAAATGGTACAACGACCGTTTCGGATTTCAGAAGGGAGACGAGCTGATCCAGTTTACGGCGGGCATCTTGCTGGAGGCTTGCCGGGGGCGGGGAGAGGCGGACGACTTCGTCGGCCATATCGGCGGTGACGATTTTATCGTGTTGTCGGGAGCGGCGGCCCCGGATAAGCTGTGCGAGGATATTATTCGCCGCTTCGACCAGGGCGTATCCGCCTTCATGGATGCAGACGGACCCGTCAGCGTGTTCGACCGGGAAGGGAATCTGGTCGATGCGGACCGCGTCAATATTTCGCTGTCGCTGATCGTGTGCGAATGCAGCCCGAACATTACGGCCGAGTACATATCGATGACGGCGGCGAAGCTGAAGAAGCGGGCGAAAGCCCATATCGGCAGCGTTTATTACTCCGAGCGGATCGAGCTGGCTCCGGACGCCTTGTAGAGACGCTGTGGCGGAGCGGCGGTTCACCGTCCGCTAAATCACCGCGAACGCGCTCCTCACGTCTCGAACAGCTCCCTCAGCTCCTTGAACCCGGACACGACGGATACATCGGTGCTCCCCGCCCGGACGCCGGTCTTCACTCCTGCTCCCGCACGATTCAGCCATACGGCGTTCATGCCGGCTTTGACTGCTCCCGATATGTCGTTTTTCCACGAATCCCCGACCATGACCGCCTCTCCCGGCCGGACCCCCACAGTCCGGGCCGCCGCTTTAAACATAGCCGGATTCGGCTTGCGGATGCCGCTTTTGTCCGAGGCGAAGAGGCGGTCGCCGGCGATGTAATCGTCCAGCTTCACCCTGGCGAGTACCCGCTCCAGATGCTCCCTGCTTCCATTCGTAATAACTCCTACCTTGTACGTTCCCGCAAGCCCCCCCACCGTTTCAAGCGCCTGAGGGTACAGCACCGCACGGTCGCGCATTTGATGCCGCATTTCGCGAAAAAAAGCGCTGACGAACGTTTCGTTTACTTGAAACGGGTAATGGCGCAGCGCCACCTCCATACATTTTTGTTTCGCCTTCTCCGCAAGCTGCGGTTTGCCGCGCAGGCGGGGCGCCTCCTTTTTCCATTCGGACTTGTACGTCGTAAGCACGTTGTCCGGGTTCCACCTGCCGTCGCCGTCGTCCCAGCGGCCGGCGAAATCGACCAGTACGTGCAGGAAGCAGGCGTCGAACGACACTTTCGGATCGATGAGCGTGTTGTTCATATCAAAAAAAACAGCCTTCGTATTTCGCGGATGAAACCGGCGCATGGGCGGTTCCGCCTCCTTTCTTTTCCTTTATAGGTATGCGTGCACGGGTTGTTCATATGTGGTACCCGTTTATGCTATGATGGAGGGAGGATTTTAGGAATGAGGTGTGGCTTTTGGACAAATTGATCCTGATCGACGGCAACAGCATCGCCAGCCGGGCGTTTTACGCGCTCCCGCTGCTCAGCAATTCCAGCGGACTGCACACGAATGCCGTTTTCGGTTTTACGACGATGCTTCTCAAGCTGATTGAGGAAGAGAAGCCGACGCATTTTCTCGTCGCTTTCGATGCGGGAAAAGTTACGTTCCGGCATGAAGGCTATAAGGAGTACAAAGGCGGCCGGGCCAAAACGCCCCCGGAGCTATCCGAGCAATTCCCGCTGATCCGGGAACTGGTCGAGTCGTTCGGCATTCCCAAATTCGAGCTGCCCGGCTACGAGGCGGACGATATCATCGGTACGATGACGCGTCTTGCCGACGAGAAGGGGCTCAGCGTCGTCGTCGTCAGCGGCGATAAGGATATGCTGCAGCTCGCTTCCGAGCATGTGACGATCGCGCTTACGCGCAAAGGCGTCAGCGAGGTCGACCGGTTCACACCCGAGGCGATACAGGAAAAATACGGGCTCGTCCCGGCCCAGATCATCGATTTGAAAGGCCTGATGGGCGACGCCTCCGATAATATACCGGGCATTCCGGGCGTAGGAGAGAAGACGGCGCTGAAATTTCTGCACGAGTATGGCACCGTCGAGGAAGTGCTGGCAAGAGCGGATGAAATATCCGGCAAAATCAAGGAAAAAATCGTGGAGCACGCGGACGATGCGCGGATGTCGAAGGAGCTTGCGACGATTTACCGCGACGTACCGATGGAGCTTCAGCTGGATGAGCTGAAGTACGACGGCTACGACGGGGGAACGCTCGGGGCGATATTCCGCAAGCTCGAGTTCAAGTCGCTGCTCGAGAAGATGGATTTGTCCGGGGGCGCGGGCTCCGGGGCGGATCAAGAAGCGATCGAGTTCGAAACGGTTACGAGGGCGACCCTCGGCAGCTCCTTCGCGGACCGGCTTCGCGATGTCGAATCGATCCACATCGAGGCGGCCGGCGAAAATCCGCATGTCTCCGAACTGATCGGGTTTGCGCTGCATTCGAAGGACGGCCACAATTGGTTCGTACCGTGGGAGCTGCTGGACTCGCCGGAAGCGGGAGCGCTGCGCGACTGGCTCGCGGACGAGAATGCCGCCAAAACGGTGTACGATACGCATCGCGCCGAGGTGGCGCTTCATTGGAAGGGAATCACGCTTCGCGGCGTGACGTTTGACGTGCTGATTGCCGCTTACCTGCTCGACCCGACCGAATCGACGCATACGCTGGACGAGCTGGCCGGCCGTTACGGGCTGCCTTCGCTGCAATCGGACGATGCCGTGTTCGGCAAAGGGGCGAAGTTTAAGGTGCCCGACGAGAAGACGCTCGGCGAGTTTTTGAGCCGCAAGGCGTCGCTGCTGGCGAAGCTGCGGCCGGTGCTTCAGGGTGAGCTGGAAAAAAGCGAGATGAACCGGCTGTATTACGAGCTGGAATTTCCGCTCGCCGGTGTGCTGGCTTCGATGGAGAAAATGGGCATTCGCGTCAACAGCGACGGACTCCGGCAGCTTGGAGCCGAGCTGGGCAAAAGCATCGATCAGCTTGTGGAAGGGATTTACAAGGGGGCGGGGTCGGAGTTTAATCTGAACTCCCCGAAGCAGCTCGGCGATATTTTGTTCGAGAAGCTCGGTCTGCCTGTGATCAAAAAGACAAAAACCGGCTATTCAACCGATGCCGAGGTGCTGGAGAAGCTGGCTCCGTACCACGATGTAGTTTCGAGCATCCTGATCTACCGTCAGCTCGCCAAGCTCCAGTCGACTTACGTGGAAGGGCTGCTGAAGGAAATTCGTCCGGAGACGGGCAAGGTGCACACATACTACCAGCAGACGATCGCGGCGACGGGGCGGCTCAGCAGCCAGTTCCCGAACCTGCAGAACATCCCGATCCGGCTCGAGGAAGGCCGCAAAATCCGCAAAGTATTCGTCCCGGACGAGCCCCGCTGGCTCATTTTGGCGGCCGACTATTCGCAGATCGAACTTCGGGTGCTGGCGCATATTTCCGGCGACGAGAAGATGAAGGAAGCGTTCCTGAACGATATGGACGTACACACGAAGACAGCGATGGACGTGTTCGGCGTTTCCGCCCAGGAAGTCGACGCGAACATGAGGCGTCAGGCGAAGGCGGTCAACTTCGGCATCGTGTACGGCATCAGCGATTACGGGCTGTCGCAAAACTTGAACATTACGCGTAAGGAAGCGGCGCAGTTTATCGAGCAGTATTTTGCCGTATTCCAAGGCGTGCGCCGCTATATGGACGATATCGTCAAGCAGGCGCGGACGAACGGTTATGTGACGACGCTGCTGCAGCGCAGACGGTACTTGCCGGACATTAACGCCTCCAACTTCAATCTGCGTTCGTTCGCCGAACGGACGGCGATGAACTCGCCGATTCAGGGCACGGCGGCCGATATTATCAAGCTGGCGATGGTGCAGATCTCCAAGCGGATGAAGGATGAGAAGCTGCGCAGCCGCATGCTGTTGCAGGTGCACGACGAACTTGTCTTCGAGGTGCCGGAGGATGAGCTGGAGCTGATGAAACGACTCGTGCCGGAAGTGATGGAAAGCGCGCTTAAGCTCGATGTGCCGCTGAAGGTGGACGTCAATTACGGAGTAAACTGGTACGAAGCGAAATAAGATACGGTTCCATATAGAAAAGAGATAGAGAACTATCGGGAGGGAGCGGACCATGCCGGAATTACCGGAGGTAGAAACGGTACGGCGGACGCTGGAACAGCTTGTGGCGGGTAAAACGATCGAAAGCGTCCGCGTTACATTGCCGCGCATCATTCAGCGTCCCGACGACATCATGGTGTTTTGTGCGATGCTGGAGGGCAGAACGATCCGCTCTGTCGAGAGGCGGGGCAAGTTTTTGCGGCTGCTGCTGGACGAGCTGGTGCTCGTTTCGCATTTGCGGATGGAGGGGCGTTACGGCGTTTATCAGGCGGCCGATCCGGTCGAGAAGCATACGCATGTCGTCTTCGTATTTACCGATCGAACGGAGCTGCGCTACAAGGATGTTCGTCAGTTCGGTACGATGCATTTGTTTCATCCGGGGGAAGATCTGGCGATGCCGCCGCTTAGCAAGCTCGGTTTGGAGCCGCTGGCGGACAATTTCAGCTACGAGCTTTTGAAGGATACGATTGCGGGCAGGCCGACCAAGCTGAAGCCGCTGCTGCTGAATCAGGAATATGTCGCCGGTCTCGGCAATATTTATGTAGACGAGGCGCTGCATAAGGCGGGCCTTCATCCGGAGCGAACAGCCCATTCGCTTACGAAGCGTGAGCTGGCCGCTTTGCACGAGGCGATCGTGTCCACGCTGAAGGAAGCGGTGGAAGCGGGCGGCTCGTCGATCAAATCTTATGTGAACGGCCAAGGCGAGATGGGCATGTTCCAGCAGCAGCTCGCCGTATACGGGCGCAGGGGCGAGGCGTGCCACCGCTGCTCGGAGCCGATCGTGAAGACGGTGCTCGGCGGACGAGGCACTCACTTTTGCCCCAAATGTCAGACGATCAAGAAACCTCGTACCCGTTCGGAATCGTAAAATGGATCGCTGCGGCGTAAGACACCCATTCCTTCACAGCTTCATAGGATGATCGTATCGACGGTCGCCTCCTAAGCGAAGGGGCCTTGAAGAGGAGGGTGTCTATGCCTGTTCTATCATTAGCGTTTTTGGCGCTGGCGGTCAGCATTGACGGCTTCGGCGTAGGCGTTACGTACGGGCTGCGCAAAATCCGGATTCCGTTCGTATCGATTGCTATCATTTCGTTATGCTCGGGAGTCGTTATATTCGCCTCCATGCAGATCGGTGTGCTTATCGCCCGGTTTTTATCTCCTTCGGTTGCTTCGGCCTTCGGAGCCGTCATTCTGATCGCCATCGGGTTATGGGCGATTGCGCAAGTATGGCGGCAGCGCTCGGATGCGCATGCAGGCGAGGGGGAGACAAAGGAGGGAAACACCGGGAACGCCGGAGCTTCCGCACCGGCTGAAGAGAGCAGTCCTATTCGCACGGTGCTGCGCATTGAGATGAGGCGGATCGGACTGGTGATTGAAATTTTGCGCACGCCGTCGCTTGCCGACGTAGACCGTTCGGGCTACATATCCGCTTCGGAAGCGATGCTGCTCGGCGTAGCGTTGTCTCTTGATGCATTCGGGGCCGGTATCGGAGCCGCGTTTATCGGCTTTGCGCCGCTGACTACGGCCGCCGTCATAGCGCTGGCGAGCGGATTGTTCATTGCCACGGGCCTGAAGGTGGGGCTTTCCTTTGCGCATATAAACTGGCTGCAGCGGCTGTCGGTGCTGCCGGGCTGTATACTGATCGTAATGGGGATTATGAAATTAATGTAAAGGGCCGAATGCTCATGAATATCGGACTGACCGGAGGCATCGCCTGCGGGAAAAGCACAGTGGCCGCCATGCTCGTGAAGCGCGGAGCGATTTTGATCGACGCCGATCAAATAGCCAGGGAAGTCGTTCTTCCCGGCGCGCCTGCGCTCGGGCTTGTCGCCGAGCGGTTCGGAGAAGGCGTCCTGATGTTGGACGGCACGCTGAACCGCAAGGCGCTCGGCGAAATCGTATTTCGGGACGCGGCGGCTCGCAAGGATCTGGAGGCGATTTTGCATCCGCGCATTCGCGCCTTGATGCGCGAGCGGATGGAATCGTCTGAGCGAGAGTTTCCCCACAGGCTGGTCGTCGTCGACGTTCCGCTTCTGTTCGAATCGAAGCTGGAGGCGATGTTCGAGGAGACGCTGCTTGTATACATACCGAGAGAGCTGCAGCTGAAGCGGCTGCAAGCGCGCGACGGACTTACGCTTCAGCAGGCGGAGAGCCGGCTGGCGGCGCAAATGCCGATCGAGGCGAAACGGGAATTGGCCGATACCATCATTGACAATAGCGGCGATCTGGCCGCGGCAGAGCAGCAAGTGGCCGAATATTGCAAACGAAAGGGAATGGAATGAGGTTTTTACGCAAAAAGCGTGTATTTGCGCTCCTGTTCGTTTTGTTTGTTTTGTTGTTATTTTACAATTCGGATTGGCTCGGCAAATGGATTTATCCGATCCATTACGAAACGGATATCGCGCTTAGCGCGCAGTCGTACGGCGTCGATCCGCTGCTTGTCGCTTCGATCATCCGGGTGGAAACGAACTTTAACCCGGACAAGCTGTCGAAGAAAGGCGCGATCGGGCTCATGCAGCTCATGCCGGATACGGCGGAATGGATTGTGAAGAAGGCGGGATATGCGGAGGAAACGTCGCAATTACTGCATCGCGCCGATGTTAATATCGAAGTAGGTGCCTGGTATTTAAAATCGTTGTATAATCAATTTGAAAACAATCGTTATGCCGTGCTCGCGGCGTACAACGCGGGACCGGGCAATACCCGCAAATGGCTGGACAACGGTACGTGGGACGGAACGCTCAAAAATATCGGGCAAATTCCGTTCGGCGAAACGAGGCATTACGTGCAGCGCGTGCTCTACTACTATGACAAATACGCCGAGCTGTATGCCGACAAGTTTACCACCGCGCCGTTATCGCGGTAAGCAGGCAAACAAATAAAAGTGCCGGACTCATCTCCGGCAGGAGAAAAGCCCAGCACTTTCCTATCTATCATCGATTAAGCTTGACGGCCGGCGAGTTGTTGCTCAGCGATTTGTACCAGTTTACGGGTGATGTTACCACCGATAGAACCGGCATCGCGAGTAGCCATGTTGCCCATGTAGCCGTCTTGCGGAATCGCAATGCCAAGCTCTTGAGCTACTTCATATTTCAGTTGGTCAAGAGCAGCATTTGCTTGAGGAACAACAAGCGAGTTGCTCGAACGCGATTGTCCTTGTGCCATTTCGTCTCACCTCCTTGTCGATTGTAATTGTATTATGTGCGGAATCGTGCCGTTCATTACAGGGATTGTATGGTAACGCAGCAAAATCTCGGTATACGCTTATGAAGTTAACTTTTGCTCCGCAAAAGTTCGGTACACGCTACGAAGTCAGCTTTGCTTAGGAGGGACACCCCCCATGAAATGCCCTTATTGCGATTATTCCGGCACAAAAGTGCTCGATTCAAGGCCCGCTAACGACAACAAGTCGATCCGTCGCCGCCGCGAATGCGAAAGATGCCAGCGCCGGTTCACCACGTTCGAGATGGTGGAGGAAACGCCGCTGATCGTTATTAAAAAAGACGGCAGCCGCGAAGAATTCAACCGCGACAAAATGCTGCGCGGCCTGATCCGCGCCTGCGAGAAACGGCCGGTATCGGCGGAGCAGCTCGAAGCCATCGTATCCGAGGTGGAGAAGGAAATGCGCAGCCACGCGTATGCGGAGGTAGCGAGCAGGGAAATCGGCGAGCTCGTCATGGAGCAGCTGTATCCTGTCGACGAGGTAGCCTACGTCCGATTCGCCTCGGTATATCGCCAGTTCAAAGACATCAACATGTTTATGAAGGAATTGAATCAGCTGCTTGGCAAGCATACCGATCCCTCCAAGTAAGCACCCTGGCAAGCCCGTACGCGGCAAAATAGAGCCTTTCTCATAAGGGGCGATTGCTCCCGAGGAAAGACTCTATTTGTGCTGACCGAGACACCTGTTCCATAGGGTCCTGTTAGTCTGGCTGATTCGGACGCAGGCGCGAGCCGGCCAGCAAAATGCCGGGAATATTTTCAAGCAAGCTTTCGTCGTCATATTCGTTCACGTAATTCGGATCGTTCTTGATGGCGTAAGCTTCGCCTTCGGTAAGATGACGCGTATTTCCCGTATAGATCGGTTCGAGCGCGCGTATTTCTTGTTCATCCATCATAGATCAGCCTCCTTGCTTTTAGGCTGTCCGGTTTCGCGGTTTTTGCTTCATGTTGCGCGTTGTAATAAAGTAGTAAAGAATACAGAAGGAAGAACGGTGAGGGAACATGACGGAGCAGACGGGAACAATTCCGGTTTATTTGCTGTCCGGCTTTCTCGGCAGCGGCAAAACGACTTTATTGAAGCGATGGCTGGAAACGGCCGAGCAGGCTGGGCTGAGGCCGGCTGTTATTATGAACGAGCTTGGGGAGGTCAATCTGGACGGCATCCAGATCGGAGAAGAGGTGCGCATGGCGGAGATGCTCGGCGGCTGTATATGCTGCACCGTCCGCGGCGATTTGGGGCTGGAGATGATGAAGCTGGTCGACGAGTCCCGGCCCGATCTGCTGCTGATCGAATCGACGGGAGCGGCCAATCCGCTTGAAATTATCGATGCCGTCGGCGATGCGTCGATGCTGAAGCAGGTTGAGCTGAAGCAGGTGGTGACGGTTGTAGATGCGGTGCATCTGCATGGTCAAGCGGAGAAAGGGAAAGGACAAACTTACCGGCTGATGAAGGAGCAGATTCGCTGCGCCACGGTGCTGCTGCTGAATAAGGTCGACAATATGAGCGAGGCGCAGGCGGACGAGCTTGAGACGCTGCTGCGGGAGTGGAATTCGTTCGCTCCGATTTACCGCACCGTGGAAGCGCAGATCGATATCGACATGCTGGAGCACGGAGGGCAGGGGCAGCCAATCGGTCAAGCGGAAAGGCATCAAGCGGAAGAGGCGTGCGGCTGCGGCCGCAAAGACCCGCACACGCATGAGGAACATGCCCATCATTCGCACGCCCACGTCATGGCTTATACGCGCTACTTCGACGAGGCAATCGATAGCGAGCGGTTCGAGGCGATGATGGGGCGGCTGCCGGATGATATCTATCGGGCCAAGGGCATTTTATCTTTTACGGATACATCGTCCCGGTTCATGTTCCAATACGCTTACAAACAGCTGGATCTGATGAAAATCAATCCCCAGGGTGAAGTGCCGGATGTCGCCGTTTTCATCGGTGAGCATTTCGACAAAGCCTGGCTGGAGGACGAACTAAAGAAGCTGACTGAACCGCCATATTCCTGACTTTTTTAACGATTCTCGCGCGCTTGAAGAGCGCTGTGGGGATTGTTTTTTTTGGCCATTTTTTCAAAAAAACGTTCGATGCATATCACGTGGAAACGTTCACCATACTAAATGCGATCAAGTTCGTTCTCTTTTTGGTATAAAAGGAAGACGGGCACAACGACGAAAACGGGATGGCGGTGATTCCGGTGCTGAGGTTTCCTTGGAGCAAGCAGAAAAAAAGCGGGGCGAACGAACAGGCTCGGGCTCGGCATAAGAGCGATGAAAAGCAGACGGACGACGAGCCGTTTACGGAAAACATCGAGCATACGATCTCCTATATGCGGGAGCGTTTCGACATCAGCGACGATTTTGTCGTTCGCCGAATTCAGGTGATGGGCGATACGCCGGCTGTTGCGTTTTATTTTCCGACGTTAACGAACGGAGGCCATCAGGAAGCGATCAAATCGTTCATGACAATCGGCACGAGGCGCCGGGATGCGCCGGAAATCGACCTGAAGCAGGAGCTGCTGAACGATTATTTGTTCTCATGCGACGGACGGACGGAAGAAACGATGGCAGGCGTTATCGAGGAGCTGCTGAACGGCAGCACGGTCGTACATGTGGAAGGCATCAAGGAAGCGTTCGTCTTCTGCACAAGAAACGTGGACAAGCGTTCGATCGACCAGCCGGAAACCGAGCAGGTCATACGCGGTCCCCGGGAAGGCTTCATCGAAAACTTAATGACGAACATTTCGCTCATCCGCTACCGTCTGCAAGCGCCGGAGCTGCGGATCAAAATCAACAAAATCGGGAAATATACGCGTTCTTGCGTAGCGGTTATTTACGTGGATGGTATCGTAAATCCGGCATTGGTGGAAGAAGTGCAGCACCGGTTATCCAAAATCGAGATCGACGGCATTATCGATTCGGGTTATGTGGAGCAGTTCATCGAAGATAATCACTATTCGCCGTTTCCGCAAATCCAGGTTACGGAACGTCCCGACAAGGCGGTGGCGAGCTTGCTGGAGGGACGCGTCGTCATAATGGTCGACGGTTCGCCGATCGCGTTACTGGCGCCTACGGTGTTCAGCCAGTTTTACCAGACGACCGAGGATTATGCGGAACGGTTCCTGCTGGTCAGCTTCATTCGGATTGCCCGTCTGGTGGCGCTTCTGTTCTCGCTTGTGTTCCCGGCGCTATACGTCGCGGTCATTTCGTTTAATCCGGAATTGATTCCGACCGAATTTGCCGTTGCGGTTGCGGGAGGGAGGTCGGGCGTACCGTTTCCGACCGTAGTCGAAGTGCTCGTCATGGAAATATCGATGGAGGTGCTGCGGGAGGCGACGATCCGGCTGCCGCAACAGGTCGGGGGAGCGCTGTCGATCGTCGGCGTGCTGGTTGTCGGCCAAGCGGCCGTTTCGGCCGGCTTCGTCAGCCCGATCACAGTCGTAATCATTGCTTTAACGACGATCGGCTCGTTTGCCACTCCCGCTTACAATGCGGCATTGGCGCTTCGGCTGCTGCGTTTTCCGATCATCATCATTGCCGGGATGTTCGGCTTGTACGGGGTCATGGTCGGTTTGATTTTGATTACGAACCATATGCTTACGCTGAAATCGTTCGGCGTGCCGTACCTCAGTCCGATTGTGCCCGGCAACTTCGAAGGCTTCAAGGATACGGTCTTCCGCGCTCCGCTCTGGTGGATGAAGCGGCGTCCGGCCATGCTGCATACGCCGGACAAAACGAGAGTCGGTTCGCAAAGCTATGAACAGCTGGAGAGATCGAAGCACAATACGCTGGATCCGCTGACTGTCGGAAATTCGGACAAAGGAGGCGGGCGGGATGGACAATCCCAGACAAGTGACCGCGATTCAAGCGGCGACCGTCATCACTAGCACGATCATCGGAGTGGGGGTGCTTCCGCTTCCGCTGTTCGCTGCCAGAGGGGCCGGTCCCGGCGCGCCGCTGCTTACAGCAGCAGCGGCGGTTATCGCTTTTTTCGGCTTGTATTTCATAACGAAGCTCGGCCAGCGTTTCCCGAGTCAAACGATTGTGCAGTACAGCGAGGCGTTGATCGGCAAATGGCCGGCCCGAATCGGCGCTTTGCTCATTATTTTGTTTTTCGGCGAGCTGACTGCGCTCACCTCCCGCGAATTCGGAGAAGTAGTCGTAACAAACGTCCTGAAAAAAACGCCGCTCGACGTTACGGTTATCGTCATGTTGCTTTTGGCTGCATTATCGACCCGAACAAGCATTACGACGTTCGTGTATATCCACCAATTTTACGTCCCGCTCGTCTTATTTCCGGGATTGATCATTATCGCCTTGTCGCTCAAAAATGCGAACGTGTTGTACCTTCAGCCGATTTGGGGGCAGGACGGCCACAATATGCTGCATGAGCTTGCAACGATTGCCTCGCTGTTTAACGGGGCCTTTGTTCTGACCATGATTATCCCGTTCATGCGCAATCCGCCAAGGGCGGGCCGTGCGGCGGTGTGGGGGCTGTGCATCGCCGGTGGGTTATACGTGCTGATCGTGACGGCCACCATATCCGTATTCGGCCCGGAGGAGGCCAAGAAGCTGCTCTGGCCAACGCTAGAGCTGGCCAAAGTCACCTCGCTGCCGGCCAATATTTTGGAGCGCCTGGATGCCGCTTTTCTGGGCTTGTGGGTTATCGCGGTGTTTACGACACTGTTTTCCGGTTACTATTTTACCATCCATTCCGTCAGCCAACTGCTGAGGCTGAAAGACCATAAGCTGTTCTCGTTCATGCTGTTGCCGTATGTGTTCACGGTGGCGATGATGCCGAAGAACGTTCCGGACATGTATTACACGATATCGTTTGTGGGCAAAGTCGGGCTACTGATTACGATCGTTTACCCGATGCTGCTGTTTGTTGTCGCGCTGATACGACGAAAAGGGGGGAATGCCGGTGAACGACCTGCATCGACATATAACGGGGACGGCTCCGAACGGAAGCCGGAGGCGACATAAGGCGGGACCTCTCGCGCTGCTCGTACTCACGCTTTTGTCGACGCTGGTCACCGGCTGCTGGGACCGGCTCGAAATCGAGGAACGGGCGATGATTCTAGGGATCGCCATCGACAAGGCACCGGATAACAAAATCGAGCAATCGAAAAACTTGACGTATTTCGGCGATCCGCCCGTAACGAAATCGCCGCCGCTTCAGGTAACCTTGCAGCTCGCGGTGCCCGGACGCATTCCGCTCGGTCCAAGCGAATCGGGCGGGGGAAGCGGGCCGGGGCAAAAGCCGGTGTGGATCCACAGCGCCACCGGGCTTACGATTGACGACGCCTTCAATACGATCCAGCAGGAAGTGCCGCATAAGCTATTCTGGGGGCATGTGCGCGTCATTGCCATTTCCAAGGAAGTCGCCGAAACCGGACTTACGAACATTAACGAGTATTTGCGGCGCAACCCCGATGTGCGGCGAACAACGTGGATGATTGTGACCGAGGGGGATGCCGGTGCGTATATGCGGATAACGCCGCAGCTCGAGCGGGTGCCGATCCTGTACCTGCTCAGCACGATGGACCACGCCGTCCAGATGGGAAAGCTGCCCAACGCTTTTGCCGGGGTGTTTTGGAGCGCCGCATCGTCCAAAGGAACCGATCCTTTTCTCGTTTATACGAGATTGGTCAAGGATAACAGCGTTCAGATTGCAGGACTTGCCTTGTTCCGTTCGGACCGGCTGGTTGAAACGACGGAGCCGCTCGATATCGGCGTTTTTATGGGCATCCGGAATTTGCAGGAGGGCGGCTATTCGACGCTGGCCACGATACCCGGTTCGAACACGGCCATTATGTATCAGGTTACCCACCGGAAAGCCCGCATCGATGTAGCTATCGTGGGAGACAAGCCGGAAATTCACGTCAAAATCCATAACGAAGGCAATCTGAAGGAGAAATCGAACGAGGAGGTACAGCTATCGCCGGAAGTAATCTCCGAGATCGAGAAGAATATGTCCAAGTATACGCCTGACTATTATAAAAAATTGATCCGCAAAACTCAGCAGAAGGGGGCGGATATTTTCGGCTTCGGGGAATATGTCCGGGCCAAACAGCCGAGTTATTGGAATAAAGAAATCGGCACGAAGGATAAATGGGAGGAGCTTTACAAACATATTAAAGTGGAAGTGCAAGTGACCAACAGCATCCGCAGAGTCGGAGGCAAGATCACATAATCGGCAAGCACGGCGCGAATACATGAAACGGATGTGTTGCAAGTGGTGGGCTCCAGCTATATCGGTTATCTGAATTACATTATATGGTTGTTTCTAGCTTCGGGCGCGTACATGTTATGGGTTGACGCCAAGCATTACAAAGCGGACCCCGGGACGGAAAAAGAACGCAAAACCGCTGTGTTCTCAGGATGGCTTAATCTCGTACTGGGCGTCATCGTCATGATCGGCAGTTGGGTGTATAAGCGGTATTTGTGGTAATCGTTATGTAAAAAGGCGATGGACGAAGCGCTCCATTCGTGGTATCGTTGGACGGGTACGGCGGGCAAAACGGCAATTGCGAAGTTGTCCGACCGGCCACCTTCAGCTTGGTACACGAACGGAGAATCGGCATGTCTTACAAAATCGTATTTTTCGATATCGACGGTACGCTCGTTGATGATCGCAAGCAAATTCCGCCGGGCACGGTGCAAGCGATTCGCGAACTGCAAAGCCGCGGCGTAGAGGCGGTCATTGCTACCGGAAGGGCGCCTTATTTTTTCGCTCCACTCCTGGAGACGCTGGGCATCGATTCCTATGTGAGCTTGAACGGGGCGTACGTCGTTTATAAGGGGGAGCCGGTGTTCAGCCGGGAAATCCCGCAGGCGAGTGTCAAGGCGTTTGTCAGCCATGCGGCCCGGCATCGTCACAGCCTCGTTTTTGAGAGCCATTCCGCCTTTTATACGAATAATGATTCCGATCCGCTGATGCTGGAGTCCGTTACTTCGCTGCGAGTGGACCTTCCCGGCTACGATCCGGAATTTTGGCAAAAGCAGCCGATCTATCAAATGTTTCTCCACTGCGAATCGGCCGAGGAGCCTCTATACGAACGCGCGGTGCCCGGCTTGAAGATGATCCGTTGGCACGAGAAGGCAATGGATGTTATGCCGGATGACCGTTCGAAAGCGCAGGGGATTGAAGCGCTGCTTGCGCATGTCGGCGTTTCGCCTGAAGCTGCGGTCGCTTTCGGCGACGGTCTGAACGACAAAGAAATGCTCGCTCTGGTCGGTCTCGGTATCGCGATGGGCAATGCCCATGAAGAGCTGAAGCCCTATGCGGATTATATCACGACCCATGTCGAGGAAGACGGGATTGGCAACGGCTTGCGGTATGCGGGCTTGATCGATTAATCGCCAGGCAGTTGGAGCCGCACCGTGAGAGCCCTCCGAAACCGAAGCTTCGGTTTCGGAGGGTTTCTTTCGGCTGAGCGGCTGGATGTTTAGGCTTTGGCCAAATCCAGCACGATGGCGTTGATGCCGTTCAGGAACGCAGTCGCGCTCGCTTTAATAATATCCGTATCCATCGCGCGCCCGGAATACGTCTTGCCCTCGTATTCGATACGGATGTTCACCCGCCCGACGGCTTCCTTGCCTCTGGACAAGCTGTTGATTTTGTAGTCCTTGAGTTCTACGTCCAGGCCGACGAGCGATTTGATGACGCTGTACAACGCATCGATCGGTCCGTCCCCGACGCTGCTGCCGACGATCGTTTCTTCGCCTTTTCGCAGCTTGACCGTTGCTGTAGGCGTCTGGTCGCTGCTAATGACCTGGAACGATTCGAGCGTGTACAGATGGCTTTCGCTTTGCCTGGTCGTGCGGTGGCCCGACACCAGATAAAACACGTCATGGTCGTACACTTCTTTTTTGACGTCGGCAAGCGCCAGAAACTTCTGGAACAACATCTCGAAGTCCGCCGAGTCGGACGTATCGAAGCTCATTTTCTCGACCGCGTTTTTGAAGGCGTGCCGGCCGGAGCGGGCGGTCAAGATCAGCTCCATGCTCTCGGCGCCTACGTCCTCGGGAGACATAATCTCGTACACCGCCTTGTCTTTGAGCAGACCGTCCTGGTGAATGCCGGAAGAATGCGCGAAGGCGTTCTCGCCGGTAATCGCCTTGTTGACCTGCACATCGAGCCCGGTCATATGGCTGACGAGTCTGGACGTGCGGAGCAGCTCCTGCGTGATAATGCCCGTACGGGCGTTGTACACATTTTCGCGGACTTTCAGCCCCATAACGACCTCTTCGAGGGAGGTGTTGCCCGCCCGCTCTCCAAGCCCATTGATCGTACACTCCACCTTATCCGCCCCGTTCTTGACGGCGCTCAGCGTATTGGCCGTCGCCAGTCCCAGATCGTTGTGGCAATGGACGCTCAGAATGACGCGGTCATCCAGGTTTTTCAGCCTGTCGTTAATTTTGCGAATCAGTTCGCCGAACTCTTCCGGCACCGCGTAGCCGACCGTGTCGGGCACGTTGATGATCGTCGCTCCGGCTTTGACGACCGCTTCGATCGTTTTCCACAAATATTCGAATTCCGAACGGGAAGCGTCCTCCGTCGAATATTGCACATGAGGAAGCAGCGTTTTCGCGTAAGCGACCGCATCGACTCCCATTTGCAGGACGGCGTCCTTGGAACGATTGAACTTTTTCTCCACGTGAATGTTGGAGGTGCCGAGCACGATATGGATCAGCGGATGCTGCGCCAGCTTGATGCTTTCATACACGGCATCGATATCGCTTTTCACCGCGCGTCCCAGCGCTGTGATCGAAACGGAATCGCCAACGGTACGGACAATTTCCTGTACGGCCCGGAAGTCGCCGGCGGAAGAGGCGGGGAAGCCGGCCTCGATAATGTCGACGTTCAGCCGTCTGAGCTGCTGAGCGATTTCCACCTTTTGCTGCATATTCAATTTCGCGCCAGGAACCTGCTCGCCGTCGCGCAGCGTTGTGTCCAGTACGATAATATTCCGTGTCATATCCATTCCTCCCGATTGGTCTGAGTATAAGATCTATGTGAAGCGGGGTTGATTAAACCCGGAATTTAATCAACAAAAAACCCCGTCTCTACGTATAGAGACGAGGTTGAACCCGCGGTACCACTCTAATTCATTTCATGCGAAATGATCTTCTTCGATGGCCATCACCATCTATCCCTGTAACGGTGGAATTCCGTCTTACCCTACGCCAAACGTTCGGGCAGCTGTTCATAGACGAGTTCGAAATGAATGTCACTGCCGTTTCGCACCTGCCAACGGCTCTCTGGAAGCTGGGTTCATTTCTACTATTTCTAATCGCAACATTTCAATCTTCAGTTAATCGGTATTATAGGCTACTTTTTACGGCCATGTCAACAGCGCTTTTTTTCTATGTCAGCAGTTTCATCAGCCGGTCCGTCTGCCGCGACCAACCGCTCGGGGAGGCAGGAACGTCCTGCAGCATGAGTCCGGAAATGACGGAAAAGTAAAAGAGCAGCAGCTCGCGGGCATCGCCTTGGCCAAACTGTCCGTCCTGCTGGCCCTGAACGAAAACGGGAACGACATGCTCGATCGAATCCGTCGGAGAATACCGCTGGAGCAGCCGTTTCACCTTGTCCGGAACGTCGTCCGAAGATTGCGCCTGCCGCATGAGCATAAAGTAATGTTTATGGCTGTCGTCCAGCATCCGGATCGTCATCGCCCGGATTTGCTCGAACGGGGTGCCGGGCCCATGTTTGACGTCACGCAGTGCCGCCTGCGCTTCCTCGATCGCTTCCTCTACCAGTAGGGCGAACAGCTCTTCCTTCGAGCTGTAATACCGGTACGAAAGCCCTTGGCTGACGCCGGCTTCCGCGGCGATCATGCTCATTTTCGCACCGGCGAGCCCGTGTTTGGCGAACACTTGCAGAGCGGCTCTCTTGATCCGCGCGCTGCGCTCGTCTTGAACGGACTCGGTTTGGCGTTCTTCGGGTGACATCGCTTTTATCATCTCCAGCGTTTCGTAATGGATTGTTAGCGGAGCAACCGTTACCGGTCGCTTGCCGATCGCGAAGTTTGCGATTCGCTTACGTCCCAAAGCCGTTTCGCGGCTTGTTGATCCCGAGCGGGCTCGGACGGCATCGTCTGCCGCATGTCGACGTAGTATTGGCCGCTTTGGCCGTGTAAGTCGTCTGAATCGGCAAGCCAGACAAGCGTTTCCGCTCCTTTTTCCGGGCTGCGGGCGAACCGGTTTATGACGGCCATCGTCGTTCGCGCCATCCAGCCGTTGTTTTGGTTGAAGTTGGTCGCCACGAGTCCGGGATCGAAGCAGTGGGCCGAGACGCCGGTCCCTTCCAGCCGCTTCGCCAGCTCGGCGGTAAACAGAATGTTGGCCAATTTCGTCTCGGCATAACGAAACGTGGAGCCGCCCATCAACCTTTGCGGGAATCGGTACGGCCGCTCGGCGCCGAGATCGTCGAAAACGATGCCGCGTTTGGCCATTTTGTGCCCGTGGGATGCGGTCGTAATAATGCGGGCCTGCCCGCTTTGCTTCATTCGGTCCAGCAGCTGGGAAGCGAGCAAAAACGGGGCCAGATGATTGACCGCCCATGTCATCTCCAATCCGTCTTCGGTCACCTGCCGCGAGTCGAACAGCGCGCCGGCGTTATTGATCAATACGTCGATTCGCGGACATGCGGCCAAAATGGCGGAAGCGACGGCGCGTACGGACCGCTGGGACGCCATGTCGGCCACGAACACGTCGACGGCGCGGCGGCCGCCGGACAAAGCTTTCAGCTGCGCGGCCGTTTCTTCCGCCTTAACCCGATTGCGAGCGACGATGCCGAGGTTTGCGCCGCGAACGGCCAGTTCTCTCGCTGCGGCCAGCCCGATACCGCTAGTCGCTCCCGTAATGACGACATATTTGCCCTCGACAGACCATTTAGACTGCTCATTGATTTGTTCCATTATCGCAAATCTCCTTTTTCGCATCAAGTCGGGAAATGAATGAACCATTCATTCATTTTTGTTGATGAAATCATACTTCAGCTCGCTCCGAATGTCAACACCAAAATAAAACGCTGTGTTGCCCGCTTGCGCTTACGGAGACGAATAACTTTTGCGTTATACAACCGTTGCAACAAAAAAGGCGAGTTCTGCGCCCCAACGCAAAACCCGCCAGCCATCATCCGTGGAAAGCCACGGCTATCAACAGAAACAAGATCCTACCAAAATCAACGACGGACCCATCCATACAAGACCCCGCCAAACAGGGCGGCGGCAATCAGAACGAGCGCCAAATTGCTATACAGAAAGGCCGATGCATCGGTTACAGTAGGCAGAAGCGGGAAGGATAACGAGCGTCCGGTCAGCAGTCCGCCGACCATAGCTACGCCGATTCCTTCACCGAGGAAGCAGGCCAGATTCAGCAGCCCCATGCCCGAGCCGGATTGTTCGGGACTTAACGCCGAGGCTACGGTTACGGAAATAACCGTTTTGACGAACGAAAGCCCGCCAAAGGCGAGAATCGTTGCGCCCGTAATCAGCCACGGAGTGCGATCGGCCCAAAACGAAACGATGCCAAACCCGGCGGCGATGAGGCCCAGACCGGCAATCATCGTCAGTCGCGTGCCGCGCTTATCGCTAAGCACCCCGCCGGCCATTCCAAACAGAATAACGCTGGCGGTGCCCGGAAACAGAATACCGATGCCGATCAGGCTTGTCGGCATATGGTGAATGGCTTTCATCAGGTACGGCACCATCGACACGTAGCCAGCCACTGCTCCAAGCAGAATACTTCCCGCAACCACACCGGAGGCGAACGGCCTATTTCGCAGCAGCGTAGGTTCGATGAAAGGCTGCGACGCGTAGCGGATACGGAGGATGAATCCGCCGAAGATTAATGCCGCCGCGGCCAAATACATCCACCCGTATACGGTCGTAAATACTGTAAAAAACACGACTCCTGCGCTTAACAGGAAAGCGCCGACAACATCCATCTTCGTTTTGGACGGAGGCTCTGCAGGCAGCGTCCGCAGGAAAAAAGGAATCGTAAGCAGTGTCGCCAGCGGGATCAGGAACAGAAGATGCCAGTGCAAATAACCGGTCGTCAAACCTCCGATGACGGGACCGAGTCCTTCTCCGCAAGCGACCGCCGATCCGATGATGCCGAATGCTTTCCCCTGATGCTCCGGGGCGACATAACGGGCGACGACGGTCATCAGCAGCGCTGGTACTGCCGAAACTCCCGCCCCTTGCGTAAGGCGCGCGAGCAGGACGGCCGGATACGACGCATGAAGCAGCGCCCCGATACACGAGCCCGCGCCGTACAGCAGCAAGCCGAACAAGAGCAGCTTCCTCGCACCGTAGATGTCCGATAACTTGCCGTACACCGATGTACCGATCGCAAACGTTAAAATAAACCCCGTATTGATCCAGTTCGCCGCCGCAGGCGTTATGCCGAAATCGGCCGCGATATCGGGCAGCGAAACGTTAAAAATCGTTTCATTCAGAACGCTGAAACAGGCAAGCAAGCAAAGCCACGCTAACGGCTTCGGAATGCGGGCGGGCGAAAATGATGCGTTCAACCGGATAACCCCTTCGTCTGATAGGGGGGCTCACACAGTTTATAGGGCCAATGATGCGCGCTCCCCTGACAGTTGTGCCCTTGTGACCGTTACGTACCTCATTGTACCGCCTCCAAATTCATGTATGAATTCCATTATACAAAACCCGCGAAATCGCAAGGAGGGATTGTTTATATATAATCAAAAAACATCGCCGCAGCCATAACAAAAAAGGACCCTTAAGGCCCTTTTGGTATCGTCAGCCATTACGTCCGGCGCATATATGCCCGTACGGTAAGCGGCGCGAAGATAAGCACGATGACGGCTGCGCCTAAAAGAGAGAAGACGAGGTCCATGCCGACCGTTCCGCTGTTGGCCAATTCGCGAATGGCGGTGACCAAATGCGTGATCGGGTTGACGTTCACAAACCATTGCAGCCAGCCGGGCATCGTTTTTACCGGAACGTAGGCGTTGGAAATAAAGGTCAGCGGGAATAACACCATCATGGAGATCCCCTGAACGCTCGAAGCGGTACGTGCGATAACACCGAAAAAGGCAAAGATCCAGCTGATGGCCCAGGCGCAGACGATGACGAGAACGGCTGCCAGGACCACGTTCATCAGGCCGCCTTCGGGCCGATAGCCCATAATAAATCCCATTACAAGGGTGAGCGTCGTCGCGATCGCATATCGGACCGTGTCGGCGAGGAGAGCTCCCGCAAGCGGCGCGATCCTGGCGATCGGCAATGATTTGAACCGGTCGAATACCCCTTTATCCATATCTTCGCGAAGCTGAACGCCGGTAACGATCGAGGTCGTGATGACGGTTTGGACGAGTATGCCGGGAATGATGATCGGCAAATAGCTTTGCACGTCTCCGGAAATCGCGCCGCCGAAAATGTAGGTGAACATCAGCGTGAAAATAATCGGCTGGAACGTAACGTCGAACAATTGCTCGGGAGTGCGCCGGATTTTGAGCAGCCCGCGATACGCCATCGTGAGCGAATGGCGCACCGACTGGCGAAAGCTGGTATGGTTTTTGAGCCCGTGACGGGCTTCGTGTTTCATCGCTGAGACGCTCATACGATCGCTCCTTCCGCCTCGTTCGGCGTACCTGTCCCCGCCGCGTTCTCGCTTACTCCGTGACCGGTTATCGTCAGGAATACTTCGTCCAGCGTCGGCTTCTGCACGCTGATCTCGGACAGCGGAATGCCCGCTGTGCGCAGGGCGATCAGCAGATCCGTCACGCGGCCTGCTTCCGTCATCGGGGCGTTGATGGTTCCGGCTTCCGCCGATACGTTCGAGCGAACCTGAAGCACTTGTTCGATGATCCGGCGCGCTTCCTCGCTATCTTGCGGGTTCTGCACTCGCAGATGCAGCGACGAAGTGCCGACCGACGCTTTGAGTTCGTCGACCGTGCCCTCCGCTACGACATGGCCGCGATCGATAACCGCGATCCGATCGGCAAGCTGATCGGCTTCGTCGAGATATTGCGTTGTGAGCAGCACCGTCGAACCCGTGTTCACCAGCCTGCGAATCGTTCCCCACATTTGGGCGCGCGTACGCGGATCGAGTCCGGTTGTCGGTTCGTCGAGGAAAATAAGCGGGGGCTGGGCGATCAGGCTCGCCGCCAGGTCCAGCCGCCTGCGCATGCCGCCGGAGAAGTTTTTGAGCGGGCGCTTCGCCGCCTCGGTCAGTCCGAACTCTTCCAGCAGCTCGGCCGCCTTGCGCTTCGCTTCGGCGCGCCCCAGACCGAGCAGTCTGGAAAAAATAATCAAATTTTCGGTTGCGCTGAGCGACTCGTCAACCGAGGCGTATTGACCAGTCACGCCGATCAATTGGCGCACCACATGCGACTGCTTTGCCACATCGTGGCCGAAAATAAGCGCAGACCCCGCATCCGGCCGAAGCAAAGTCGCCAATATGCGGATCGTAGTCGTTTTCCCGGCCCCGTTCGGGCCAAGCACACCGTAGATGGAGCCTGCGCGAACATGCAGATCGACGCCATCCACCGCACGATTGTCGCCGAACGTTTTGACCAGCCCATGCGCTTCCACGGCCCATTCGCCTTGATCCCGTATCGCTTTCCTGAGCATATCGTCCATACCTGTCCTCCTGATTAAGCGGTTGCCGTTCGTCCCCTTTTAGGGAACTGCTTCTTTCGAACGGCGGAAAAAGACTCGCCTCGCCGCCGTTTTATAACTGTATTGTAAGCAGTAGGGGGCGGCCGTTAAACCACCTGCAGAACGGTTTGCGATTCGGTCTCCAGGCGGAGGAACCGGGGGAAAGGAAGGACGCAGCCTTAACGCCGGGTTACCGCCCAAAAGAGCAATGCAAGGGCGCTGACCGCCGCCCCCAATAAGCACACGCCGCTCCAGCCAACACGGGCGTAGATCGCGGTCGATGCAATCGAACCGGTTGCGCTGCCGACCGAATAAAATATCATATAGGCGGCGGTTAGGCGGCTTCGCGCCTCCGGCCGAACGCTGAGGAGGATGCTTTGGTTCGTGACGTGCACCGCTTGAACGGCGAAGTCAAGCACGATGACACCGACAAGAAGCCACCATAAGGAGTGCTCGGTAAAGCTAAGAGGCACCCATGCCGCCAGCAGCAAAAGCAGCGCCCCGCCGGTCGTTTTTTGCCCTAACCCCCGATCCGCCCACCGTCCCGCCTGGGCTGCCGCCAGCGCTCCCGCGACTCCAGCCAGACCAAACGCCCCGATCGCGCTATGCGACAAAGAATGCTGCGGTGCGGTGAGCGGAAACACCATCGAAGTCCATAAACTGCTGAATGCAGTAAAAATGAAAAGCCCGAGCATGCCGCGGATCAGCAGGGGCGGTTCCTGTGCAAATAGGGCAAAGACGGAACGAATCAACTGCGGATACGATAACGGAGTTTGTCTGCGCTCGACATGCGGCAAAGCCCAAACTAACGCGGCGGCCATAAGGAGCATGAAGATGGCCGAGACGAAGTAGACCGAACGCCAGCCGGCTAGATCGGTCAATACGCCGGCGACCGTTCGGGCGAGCAAAATTCCGATCACAATACCGCTCGTAACCAATCCGATGATTCGTCCCCGCTCGGCAGGGGTGGTTATGGTCGCTGCAAATGCGACAAGCGATTGTGTCACAACCGCAAGAAATCCGACAGCGGCCATCCCTAGCAGCAGAACTGCTCCTGAAGGGGAAGCTCCTACCGCAATCAAGGCAACCGCCATGAGAAACATATGGGTGATGATCAAACGTCGCTGATTCAGTAAATCTCCAAGCGGCACTAACAGCATCAGTCCTAAAGCGTAGCAAATTTGCGTAACGGTTATGACGATGCCGATCGCCCAATGCGCCATGCCGAAGTCGTCCGAGATCGCGTCCAGAAGCGGCTGGGCGTAATAAACATTAGCGACCGCCATGCCGCCGGCGGACGCAAGCAAAAAGGCTGTATGACGTGACTGGGCGGAAGCGGATCGCCGTTTGACTAAACTCCGCGCGCCGGGCCGGACGTCGGTTCGTTCTTCACTGTTAGTGCCGCTTGATACGTGTTCTTCCGTTCGATTCATTGTTGTTATCACATCCGTTTCATTATTTTGTACCAATCAGTACATAATGATTCAAAGTGAAAATAACGAAAATAATTGATTTTGTCAAGTTTATTGCCGTATATATTGTGAAATATACAAGAGTTGACTTGATTTTAATTGATGATTTAAAATAATAACATACCTTTTGGTAAGTTATTTCGATTGTTAAAGGTTGGGGATCCCCGCATCCTGTTCATAATGATACCGAGGAAAGGAACAAGATTATGGTGCGGCCACGGGAATTTGACGAAGAGCAAGCTTTACATGCAGCTATGCGGCTTTTTTGGGAAAAGGGGTACGAGGCTGCTTCTTTAAGCGATTTGACGGCTGCGATGGGCATTCAACGTCCGAGTATTTATGCCGCCTTCGGAGACAAAAAAATGTTGTTTGAAGCCGCGCTTCGCAAATATACACATCTTCATGCCGCTTATGTGCGAAGCCGTTTTCAAGGCAAAGCGTCCGTAAAGGAAACGTTTCGGGCTTTTTTCGAAGACCTGGTTGCGGCGGAGTATAGTCCGGATGAGCAGGATGCCGGACGAGGGTGTTTTTGCATCAATACGATGGTGGAGCTGGCACCTCATGACGAGAAGTTTGAAATTTTGACGAGGGAGCACCAGATGTACTTGTCCGCCCTGTTCCAGGAAACGATAGAAAGAGGCGTTCGATCGGGAGAGCTTTCGAATACTATCCAACCGAGAGCTTTGGCGCAAACCTTTGTCGTTACCTTAATCGGAATTACCGTCATGATGAGATCGCGCCCCGACCGTTCGTTTATAAACAACGCCGTTTTTTCGGCGTTAACTTTGCTGGGCTGACACTCCGCCAGATGGCTGAACAAAAAAAAGGCAAGAGCCTGTTCGCTCTTGCCGCAGCGCCATTCTAGTTCAGATCGATCACTCTGCCGGTAATGACGCCTTCCGCGTCCCGGGAAAATAGAAGCGCCTTGTAGCGTCCGTCCGCTTCGCTGAATTGCACCGCATCGGAGAAGCCCGTCTGGCCTTCGGTGAACAGCAGGATCGGAGCAAGCTTGACCGTCCAGCCGTCATACTCGTAGTTGATACGGCCTAACTCGTCATGGGTCACGGCTTTGACGGATTCGGGGATGAGCGTGCCGCCGGCAACTTTGCTCTTCAATTGCTCCAGATGCCTCGCCAGTTCCGCTTCGGCCTGTTGCGGTGCTGATGCCGGTTCGGAGGCGCGGGCCGCCGAAGGTTCTTGGAGCAGCTCCCGCAAATATGCGTCGGCCTTGGCGCGGTCGGCTTTGCTTTGGTCCAGCGGCAGCTCGAACAAAATCGACGTGCCCGCGTAATCGGTCCTCGCGCTTATTTCCCCCGTGCTTTCGTCATAGGCGAATGCGGCGTTATTGTAGAACGCGTCGCCGCTGCTTATCGCCAAGTACACCCCTCTGTCGGCGAACATTTCGACGCCGTCGCATTCGATCAATCTGTACATAATTCCGTCTACGACAACTTCGCTGTACCCGCCTTTCATCGTAACGATATTAACCTGCCACGGCTTTAGCCCTTTGACGAGCGGCGATACGAAGAACGGGTCTTTCCCGTATTCCGGGTCGCTTGTAGCCGGCATGCGGCTCCCGTCTTTTTTGGCGATGGAGACGACGGCGTACGTTCTATCCGGAGCTATGCCGTGAGCCTCGCGGTTCCATTCCTTCAGCCCCGATCCCGAGACGATCCCGTGCAAAGTAAAGCGATAGTTGCCGGATGCGATCGTCCGGTTAATTTCGATCGCGTTATGACTTGCGAACGCCTCAGCCAAAATCCGTTCGCCCAAATGCTCCGCAACTTGTCCGGAACTAAACAGCTTCGTAGCCGCATAGGCCGTCACGGACATGACAAGCGCAATTACGGCGGCCAGTAAGCCCAGCGAAAGTCTGCTTCGGGATTTTCGTTTGACGCGATTCGTCCGCTTGTATGTATCGATAAGCGTTTGATTCAGTCCGGGCTCGGCTTCCGCCTCCGAAGCCAGTGACTGCCTGAGCAGCCGGTCCCATTTTTCCGTTTCGTTCATAAGGGCTCCGCCTCCAATATGGATTTGATCGCTTTGCGCGCCTTGTACAGTCTGCTCTTGACCGTGCCGGGCGGGATTCCAAGCGCCTCCGCTATCTCGTCAATGGACAGGTCGGCGGTGTAATGCATGTAGAGCGGTACTTTCAGCTTGTCATCCAGCGTCGCTGCGGCGGCCTGAATCGTGCCGCGCAGCTCGCCCGACAGAATGGCTTCCTCCGGCGAAAATTCGCTTGCGGCCAGAGAGGCTCTGTTTGAGGCGTCGTTTAGTTCGGCAGTGGGCGCGATTCTTTGCCGCCATGCCCATTTCCGGCGGCTGTTTTTGCGTAACCGTGCCGCAATGGCGAGCAGGAACGCTTTCGGATTGAGGCTCGAGTTCATTCTATGGCGTAGTTCCATCGCTTTCAGAAACGTTTCTTGGTACAGATCGTCCGTGTCCGCCTTGTTTCCCGCGAGCCTGTGACAAAATCCGTATAACGCTCCGCCGTGCTTCTTGATTAGATCGTCCAGCTCCTCGATATCCAAGTGGCTGCTCCTTTCTGAATGGCCATTCACCTTTATATGGTCATAACTCGGCTGCCGGTTCATCTACGCATAGAAACCGCGGATTGTGACGAAATTCGACGATTTTTGCAGGAGAAATTTAGCATTTTTTGAGTATTCAGATCGAATGTTGCACGAAAGCGTGTATAATATAGGCTATGTTATAAGATTCATTGAAAAATTAAAGCGAAGAAGGGAAACAAAATGGAGCATCTTCACGGGTCGTATGATGCACTCCTGGTTGCATTTTCATATGTGGTCGCGGTTGTGGCTTCGTACACCGTCCTTGATCTGGCGGGAAGGATCGCCACGTCCGTCGGGAGAAATCGATGGCTATGGCTGCTATTCGGAGCTTTTGCGATGGGTATGGGCATCTGGTCGATGCACTTTGTCGGCATGCTGGCTTTTTCATTACCCGTACAGGTTGCATATAACTTGATTACGGTATTTTTGTCCGTTGTTGTAGCTATCATCGCTTCTTTCCTTGCCCTATATGTGGTTGTTCGCGATGAATTAACGCTGCGGAGATTGCTTGTCGGCGGCGTGCTGCTTGCTATCGGGATTTCGGCTATGCATTACATAGGTATGGCTGCCATGCTCATCGATATTTCGTACGACCCCTTGTATTTCCTCTTATCCGTTGTGATCGCCTTTCTTGCATCCATTGCTGCCTTGTGGTTATCGCTGTATTTTCACAAAGGCGGAAAACGTGCGGGAGTGTGGAAAAAGGTTGGAAGCGGATTAATCATGGGCGCGGCAATAGCGGGCATGCATTATACAGGGATGGCGGCGGCTCATTTCCGCATGGGGCACGAATCCATGTCCTCCTCGGGGATTGTATTAAATCAGAACTGGCTTGGCTATTTTATTTCCGGAGGAACGTTGTTTACGCTCGGATTGTCGCTTCTCGGCATTTATATTTCCAATAAAATGTCTCATAAAGATTCGGAAATTCAAGAGCAAGCGAACGAAATTCATTTGATGAATCAGGAGCTCCGGCTGTTAAATGAAAATTTGGAAGAGCTCGTAAAGGAACGAACCGCGCAGCTCGAACAAGCCCATGACGAAGCGATCAAAGCGAGTATGATCAAGAGCCAGTTTCTGGCCAATATGAGCCATGAGCTGAGAACGCCGCTTAATGCGATCATCGGTTACAGCGAGATGTTAGTGGAAGAAGCAGAGGAACTTGGAGAACAGATGTTTGTCGAAGATTTAGGGAAAATCAGAAAAGCCGGTATGCATTTGCTGTCGCTCATTAACGACATATTGGATATTTCGAAGATCGAAGCCGGAAAAATGGAAATCCATACGGAAACCTTCGATCTGTCCGAGCTGATTCGGGACGTCATCACTACGGTCAAACCGCTCGTCGATAAAAACGGGAATCGGCTGGAAACCTGTTTGATCGAAGGGGAAATGACAACGGACGTCACCAAGCTGAGACAAATCCTGATTAATCTGCTCAGTAACGCGAGCAAATTCACTAAAGATGGCATCGTCGCTCTTGATGTGTATCGGGAAAATCGCGACCTGCGTAGCGGCTACTGTTTCCGCATTCGAGATACCGGAATCGGGATGACAGCGGAACAAGTCGGGAAGCTGTTTCAACCATTCACGCAAGCGGACTCCTCAACTACTCGCGAATATGGAGGAACGGGTCTTGGACTGGCGATCAGCGGCAGCTTCTGCGAGATGCTAGGAGGAGTCATTGACGTAGCGTCCGAGAAAGGGGCGGGAAGCACGTTTACATGCTGGCTGCCTGCTTCTATGAACGGAGAGGAAATCAGCGTAACGGAGCCCGCCGATAACGAGAAAGAACGCGATAGTCTGACCAGTATTCTGCTTATTGACGACGAGCCATACAACCATCAATTGATGAAGCGTTATCTTGCCAAAGAAGATTGGACGCTGGCTTTTGCTAAAAGCGGACAGGAAGGATTGCAGCTAGCCAAAAAGCTGCGCCCGAAAGTGATTTGTCTGGATATCCTGATGCCGAGTATGGATGGATGGAGTGTTTTGTCGGCCATTAAGAGCGATCCGGAGCTTCAGAATACGCCTGTAGTGATCTGGTCTATGACGAATGACGAACATCTGGGTTATGCGCTCGGCGCTTCCGAATTTCTAACCAAGCCGATCAATCGAGAACGGCTGATCAGTATTATGGATCGCTATATTTCCAATCGCAACGATCATAACGTACTGGTGATCGAAGACGATGAGGCGACGAGCGAATTAATGACGCGGCTGCTGCAAAAAGAAGGTTATGTCGTTACGCAGGCCAGAAATGGCCGGCTCGCTCTGGAATGTGTGGCGCAAGCGGAGCCTAAGCTGATTTTGCTTGATCTGATGATGCCGGAGATGGACGGCTTTCAATTTGTCGAAGAATTGCGGAAAAAGGAAGCTTGGAATGATATCCCGATTGTAGTGGTCACGGCGAAGTCGGTTACGGTAGCAGAGCGGCTCAGATTGAATGGATATGTGAAAAGCGTCGTTCAAAAAGGATCGTTTGACCATAAATCGTTATTGGCCGAAATCCGCCGATTTGTTGCGAAGGAATCGATATGAACGATTGCCTTCAAGCGAATGGGATGGGGACGTTAAAGGATTGGGGAAGTATCTATGGACGAGATTAAGGATGGGAAAATACTGATTGTCGACGATCAGGAGTATAATGTCAGCCTGCTGGAACGCATTTTGAAGCGAGCCGGCTTCAAACATGTATTTAGTACCATGGATTCTCTCCAGGTCGAACGTTTGCTTGCGGAAGTGACTCCGGATATTGTGCTGCTAGATCTACATATGCCGGGGATGGATGGGATTTCGGTTCTTAGACTCATTCGCGATCAGTCGGGTACCGACAATTATTTGCCTGTATTGATGCTTACCGCAGACTTAACTGCCGAAGCCAGGCAGATGGGGCTGCAAGCAGGGGTCAATGATTTTTTGACCAAACCTTTTGACCGAACGGAAGTTATTCTTAGGATTACGAATTTACTTCGGACACGGTACCTTCACATTCAACTGCAGCAGCAGAACAATCTGCTGGAAGAGAGAGTTCGGCAACGGACGGAAGAACTATGGCAAGCTCAACAGGAAGTTTTGCAGCTTCTCGGATGCGCGTCGGAATATCGCGATGACATGACGGGCCAGCATACGCAGCGGGTAGGCCTGCTGTCAGGCTTATTAGCGGAACAGTTAGGGCTTTCCGAGCAGGAGGCCGATCAGATCCGTTTGGCGGCTCCCCTGCACGATATTGGTAAAATCGGCATCCCTGACGCCATCTTGCTGAAGCCGGGACGATTTGAGGCACATGAGTTTGAATGTATGAAATCTCATACGTCGATCGGCTCCAGCATTTTAGAAGGGGGCTCCTTTAAGCTCTTGAAGCTGGCCAAACTCATTGCGTTATCCCACCACGAAAAGTGGGACGGTACCGGGTATCCTCATGGGTTGAAAGGGGAGGACATTCCTTTAGAAGCGCGCATTGTAGCACTTGCCGACTTTTACGACGCTCTGACGCATGAGCGCCCGTATAAGAGAGCTTGGTCAAAGGAGGAAGCGTTGAACGAAATCAAGGAACAAAGCGGGAAGCATTTTGATCCGCGAATTGTGGATGCGTTCGTACAGCTGTATGACGCTTCGAAACTGGTATAGAAGTACGTAGGAGCGGTGGTCGCCTCCTCTGCAAGCATGTGTAGCTTGTGCAGAAGGGGGGAACACCGCTCTCGTTTTTTTGGGGTAGCCGCAAGCCTTGCGGTTACCAGTTGATTTTGAACAAATTGCCCATGTTCCAGAACATTACAAGAAACTTACAAAAATTCTCGAAAAAAGTGTCTTGACTCTCCTCTTGGGGGAGAGCTTAAACTGCGAAAGGAAGGGAGGTACGAAGCATGCTGTACACGGTGCATGAGGTGGCCGACATCTCGAAAGTAACGATCAAGACGCTTCACCATTACCACAAAATCGGCCTACTGCTGCCCCGGGAAGTAAGCGAAGCCGGATACCGGCTGTATGGCAAGGAAGAGCTGGAGAGACTGCAGCACATTTTGTTTTACCGGGAATTGGAATTTCCTTTAGCCCGCATCAAGCAGCTGTTGGACCGGCAAACCGACCGGCTCTCCATTCTCGCACAGCAAGAGGAGCTGCTTCTTCAGCGCAAAAGAAGATTGGAGCAGATCATGCAGACGTTACGCACATCGATAACTTGTATGGAGGAAGGGAAAACGATGGATAACAAGGAACTGTTCAAAGGTTTTGGTAATGAGAACGAGTGGAACGAGGCGTTGGCCGAACAAAACGTGCATTTGCAGAAAACGTACGGGGCGGAGGCGTTGCGGGTGGAAGCGGCTGCCGTTCCGGACATGAACGAACAAGCCGCCGAAGCGGCGACCTTTATGAACGCAATGGCGGCTGCATTAAGGGAAGGGATCAAGTGCGACGGCGAAACCGTCGAGCGTTTGCTCGGGACGCATCTCGAGTTTATGCGCGGTCACGGACACGCCGTATCGCCCGATGGCTTTGCCGCTCAGACCCGCTTTTTCCTGCAAGACGACTTTCATCTGAACATGCTGGAGGATCAGCAAACCGGTCTGGCCTATTACGTTTGCGCAGCCGCGCAGTCTTTTGCGGCCAAACATCGGTAATTAGAAGGCATGAAGGCGAGAATATGACCGGCAATGCGGAGAGAGCCATCCATTCCTTTGATGGCTCTTTTTCGCTAATTTTCAAACCGAACGGATACTGCCAAGGACATGGGTTACCAATTGTTCTACATAATGTTCATCCACCCGGTCACCCGTAACTAGCAAGCGGTAGAAAATCGGACCGTAAATCAGATCCGTGCATAAGGCGATGTCGACATGCTTCTTCAGCTCTTCGCGCTGAATTCCACGATCCATTATGCCGCGAACCTCCAACCGGCGAGGCTGTATATAGCGGGTTCGAAAAGCCTCGGCCAATGCAGAATCAACCTGCCCCTCGCCAATAATCTCCAGAAAAATCGATCCTTCCTGGCTGGTCATAAACCGGGCCATGTTCGTGGCATGTTCCAAAATGTCCTGAAATACGGAGCCCGTGTCCGGCACAGGCAGTCTGGCGGACGCAGCAGACAGAAAACCGTCCATCACTACCGCAGCTTTATTGGGCCACCATTTGTAGATCGTAGCTTTGCTTACTTGGGCACGCTCGGCGATTTTATCTACCGTTACAGCTCCAAAACCGTTTTCCAACAATAATTCGTAGGAAGCGGAAAGGATGGAGCTTTGCGCCTCTACATTGCGCGGACGCCCTCTTTTTCCCTGCACGTGAATCCCCCTTGTCCGTTTAAAGTTTTAACGCGGAATAATACTATACGTTTAGTATATAAAATAAACGATTCAAAAAAAAGAGTATTTACAAAACGATACGTTCAGTATATGCTTGTAATCAATAATTTATAAACTAAACGTTCAGTATTTTAAATGAGGAGGAGATTATGTTGAATCAACAAATGGATCAAGATTACCATATTTCAAGTTGGATGATTTTTTTGCTGGCAGCCGCATGTGGTCTCATTGTTGCCAATCTTTACTACGCTCAAACTCTCGTCGGACCAATCCGCGATGCGATCGGTCTTACTTCCGCAGCAGCAAGCTCCGTCGTTACTGTGACCCAGATCGGGTATGTGGCCGGTCTGCTGTTCATCGTTCCGTTAAGCGACATCGTCGAAAACCGTCGTCTCACGATTTATGTGCTTATCGTTTTGATCGGCGCCTTGTTAACAGTAGCATTTGCTCCTAGCGCACCACTGTTTCTGATCGCATCGCTATTTATTGGCATTGGAGCCGTCGTGGCCCAGATTCTGGTGCCGTTCGCCGCTTATTTAGCTTCCGAAGATCAGCGCGGCCGGGTCGTAGGCAATGTCATGAGCGGTCTCTTGCTCGGCATTATGTTCGCCAGGCCTTTGGCGAGCTTTATGACCAGCCTATGGGGATGGAGGGCTATCTTTATAGGGTCTGCTATTGCTATCGCTTTGTTGATGGCGCTGCTTTCATTGGCCCTTCCGGTTCGTAAGCCATTGCCCGAGGTTCGTTACGGAAAGTTAATTGTTTCCTTGGGCGTTATACTTCGGCAAACTCCCGCTTTACGGCGCCGGGCTTTGTATCAAGCTTGTTTATTCGGGGCTTTCAGTTTATTTTGGACTATCGTTCCTTTACATTTGGCCGACAGTTTCGGAATGTCTCAGACGGGCATTGCCTGGTTTGCATTAGTTGGCGTGGGCGGGGCTCTAGCTGCGCCGATTGCGGGGAGGCTTGCGGATAAAGGCTGGGGCAAGCTGTTAACGGGAATAGCGATCGTAGTAGCCGGTTTGTCTTTTCTGCTGATCCATTTGTTCCAAAGCTCTTCAACCCTCGCTCTACTATTGCTGCTTATATCCGCCGTTACACTCGACATGGCCGTATCGGGCAATCTTGTAGTCAGTCAACGTCAGATTTATTCATTGGGAGCCGAAGCGAGAGGACGATTGAACGGACTTTTTATGGCTATCTTTTTCTTAGGCGGAGCCGCCGGCTCCTCTTTGGGGGGCTGGTCGTATGCTCAGGGCGGCTGGAGTCTGACCTCTCTATTCGGAACGATTTTGCCTCTGATAGCTTTGGTATACTTCCTTACCGAAAAGAGAACGGCCGGAACGGAATGAGCAGCTGGAACCGGCCGGATTCTTTTTCTAATTTCCGCTATTCAACACTTTTTAAAGACTCAATCATGTTGATCCGGACTACTTTTCTTCTAAGCAGCAAGTTAGACAGAACGGTAAGCAGGAAAGCCAAAATAGATGAGATCGCCAATACGGAAATAGTCAGTTTATCCGGGATTTGCTGATGGGTGCTGGACAGCGCTTTTATGACATTCGCATACATGTAACCGCTGATCGGTAAAGCAATGATTATCGCTAACGCGGTCAGGATGCTATTTTCCAAAAAAATAAGCCGGTTAATTTTGCTTTTCGGGTAGCCCAGTACTTTGAGCGTGGCAAGCTCGCGATTCCTTTCATAAATGTTGATGGAAGAGATCGTATAGATAGCGCCGAAAGAGAGAACGACGGCACAGATGATAAACATAATAAAAATAAAGCTGTTTTGCTTCAAAATATATTGAGCCGCTTTCCGGAGATCCGTCTTATCGGCAATGGCCTCCACTTGAGGATCTTGTTCGAAGAGCGTACGGATGCCGCCAACGTCCGCCGGTCGGTCCGCTGCCACCAATAGCGAGGTCGGCGTGTAAACCAGCCCAAAGCTTTCTAAGTAGGAGGGCGTGATATAAAATGACGGATTCGAATACTGGGAGGAAATCCCCAGCACCTTCATCGTTACCGTTTTATGTGCAAGCTCCGGTGCAGTAAACCGGATCTGGATCTGGTTCCCTTCGGATATTCGGTACTTGTCCGCGTAAGATTTCGGTACAAGCACACCGCCGTCTTCCAAATCGATTCGGTTGTCCTTGTCGTCGTAAAAATGAACGAGACTGTTTTCTTTTTCAGTGACCACCAAGTCCGCCTTTTCGGTGCGGTTCTCCTTTACGAGTTCCACGGGAAGGGTAGCCAAAACATAACGATTTGCAATACCGGAGGGGAGCGTGATCGTATTCGCAGTAGACCCTACTTTATAATCAACTCTTAGATCATAGGTATATACTTTCTCTATCTGGTTCGCTACTTTTTGCAAGGCCGTTTGGGTGCCAAAAGCCGTTATCAATAAGACGGTGCTTCCGACAACGCCGACCGAGCTCGCCAGAGCTTTTTGTTTATTCAGCCATATATTTCTCAAAATAAGCTTGTAGCTGTAAGGAATACGGCTCCAGACGCCGGGCACGGCTTCAATCAAAATGCGCTTCGTCGCTTTTGGCGGTTTCGGACGGATCGCCTGTGCGGCCCGTTCCTTCAATACCGTTCTGCCGCTGAAGTAACAGGATATCATCCCAAAAGCGCTGGCAAATAAAATCGGAGGAAGCAGCGAATACACGGAAAGCGAAAATTCAATGCCCGGCAGCGAGTAGGATCTAGCATTTGACGCGGTTACGAACGGAACGAATACGAAAGCGGAAACGGCAAAGCCCAGGAGGGAGCCCGCAACACCTACCAGCACCGGGTATCCCATATAGTGAAGCAAAATGCTGCTGTTTTTTACACCCAGCGCTTTCATGATCCCGACTTGATTTCTTTGAGAATCGATTGTCCTCGACATCGTAAGAAACAAAATAATCGCTTCGATCAAAAAGAGAACGATAGGGATAACCTGGCTCATCAGACGGTTGTTATGAATCGTGGCGGTCAGCTGCGAATAACTGAAAGTCCGCTCTTTGCTTATTTGGTTCAAATACGGCAGCGATTGCGATTGGGACCGATCTTGAATCGATTTGCCCAGTTTGTCGACGTCGTAGCCGTCTTGGGCATCAATCATAATTTCGTTGTAGAAAAAGCCGTCTGCAAGGAGAGGGATCGTCTCTTCGCTAACATAAGCGAAGCCGTACGTTTGATGGTCTTGGATTTCGTTCTTTTTCGCATGCTCGACGTTTTCGCCCAAGCCGCTCACGGTAAACGTCCGCGATTTGTCGTTCGTCCGAATGCGGATTTCGTCGCCGACACGATATTGATGCTCTTTGGCGTAGTGAGAATCCAATAAGATTTCGCCCAGTCTGGACGGAAGAGCGCCCTCCGTCACGGCAGGCGTGTTGATTTCGTTGTTTGCGGGGAGCGAATGAACTTTGATCGAGGTTTTGTAACCTTCAAACGATTGAGTCGCATCGAAGGTATAGCGGCCCTCCAGTTTTTTGATGCCCTCCGTTTTGCTTAATGCCGCGGCTTCTTCTTTGGTAATTTGACTGTAGTATACATTCAGGTCACTTATATTATGGGCTTGAAAGTAAGCTTTCGTATATGCGCTCAAATTGTCGCTTAAGGTTACTAGTCCCGTGTAGAAAAACGCTCCTACAGCGACGATCAGGACGAAGGCCAGAAACTGCCCGGCCGATTGTTTCATATCTCTGATCAGCTTGATACCTAATTTCATGATCACCACTCGATCCCTTCCACACTTTGTGTTTCATCGTGAATCGTAATGCTCTCGATTATACCGCTTTTCACCTTGATGACTTTGTCCGCCATAGGCGCAATGGCCGAATTATGGGTGACTAGAACGACGCATTTTTTCGTGTTCTTGTTCAGATCCTGAAGGAGCTTCAAGACCGACTTGCCCGTCACATAATCCAGGGCTCCCGTCGGTTCGTCGCAGAGCAATAGCGAAGGATTTTTGGCCACGGCTCTGGCTATGGCTACTCTTTGCTGCTCGCCTCCCGAGAGCTGGGAAGGGAAGTTTTGCATGCGATTCGCTAAACCGACCTGATGCAGCACGGACCTGGCGTCCAGATGGTTCTTGCAAACTTCTGCGGCAAATTCGACGTTTTCCAGCGCGTTTAAATTCGGGATCAAGTTATAAAATTGAAAGACGAAGCCCACTTTCTCTGCGCGGTATCGCGTCAATTGTTTTTCGTTCCATTTGGCGATGTCTTGCCCGTTAACGATGACTTGACCGGAAGTAGCCGTATCCATACCGCCGAGTATGTTCAAAATCGTGCTTTTTCCAGCCCCGCTTGCGCCGAGTATAACGATGAATTCCCCTTCCGATATGGAAAAATCGACGCCGTCCAGCGCCTTGATCGGCACTTCGCCTATTTGGTATTGCTTCGTTACATGTTGAAATTCGATGACCGTTTTCATTTTATTCCTCTCCTTGTCCCTTATGTATTGACCTAGTGTATGTCGGTATGTTACTAATGTAGTATACTGTAATACTGACTCGAATAATTGTCAATAACCGGCGGATGTTGACAACTGGTAACCCGCCAATTATGGTATGTTAGACAGGTAACATACTAATATGATGAATGGTGAAGCCATGAACGTCACTTTCGACGATAAGCAGCCGATTTTTCAACAGGTCGCCTATATCATTGAGGACGATATATTAAACGGTACGTTCCGCGTGGACGAGCAGGTCCTTTCCGTGGCTCAGTTTTCTCAATGGTTTCAAATCAATCCGGCAACCGTAGTGAAGGGGATCGGACTGCTTGTAAATGAAGGGATTCTGTACAAAAAAAGAGGGCTCGGCATGTATGTCGCCGCCGATGCGAAGCAGCAAATTCAGCTCAAGCGAAAAGAGCGTTTCTATAAGGAACTGTTGTCCAATCTGCTGGATGAAGCCGATAAGCTAGGGCTGACGACTGAAACGATTATCGAGATGATCAGAGAGCGGAGAAAGGAATGAAGGAACTGTGAGCATCGCGATGACTTGCGGCAATTTGAACAAAACATACGGCCGGACATACGCCTTGCGAAATCTGGACCTGCAGCTGGAGGAAAACGTCATTTACGGTCTGCTCGGACGAAACGGGGCCGGTAAAACGACGCTGCTGAATCTAATCGCGGGAGGCATTTTTCCGAATGGCGGCACCATCGAGATTCGGGGGAAAAAGCTGCGCAAAGGGGAGCTTCCGGCGGATTTTTGCTACGTGCGGGAGAAAAACAAAGCTTTCGGAGGAGCGCGGGTTCTCGAGGTTTTGCAGTTCGCGGCGAAGTTCCATCCGAATTGGGACTGGACGTTCGCTCAGGGGCTGCTCCAAACGTTCCGGCTCGATCCGCATAAAAAAATGAGACAGCTTTCCAGAGGCATGGAGTCGCTCGTAGGCAACATCATCGGCCTCGCCAGTCGGGCGCCGCTGACGATCTACGACGAGCCGGTGCTTGGACTCGATGTTTTGATGCGGGAGAGGTTTTATAAAGCGCTTGTGGAGGATTACGCGAACTACCCTCGTACGATTGTGTTGTCCACGCATTTGATAGACGAAATCGCTACGGTCGCAGAAAAGGTATTGATCCTGGAAGCCGGTTCTCTCCTGTTTCACGATGATCTGGAAAACATACATAAGGCTGCGCATTTGCTCCGGGGACATGCGGATTCGGTCGCTTCGTTTACTGCCGGAAAGCGAGTCTTGTACACGGAAGCGTACGGCCGCGGCACTCTTGCCGCCATTTACGAGGAACTGGACGAAGGGGACATGGAGCAGGCTCGCAAGCTGGACATTTCGACGGAGCGTTTGACGCTTCAAAAGTTTTTCTCGTATTTGATCGAGGGAGGTTCCTGACTTGGGTGGATGGGCCGTTCATCTAAAAGCAACGTATTTGCAAGTGAAGTTTTACATCTGGGGCGTTATTCTCCTTATCCTGCTGGGAAGGCTTGCGGATCTCATCGTCAGTCTTAGTATAAGTAGCGGCGGGGGAACCCGCCTGTCGGACGGCAACATGCTCATTCTCATATTGCCGTTTATCGCAATCGTCCTGCCGCTCAGCTATTACAAACGGATCGTGCATTTGGGCGCAAGCCGGGAGCACTATTTCAAGGGGCTTCAACTCGTCTTTATCGTATGGGCGGCGGCTATCGCTTTGCTCAATTGTTTATGGTACGGGCTTGAAGTGAATGTGCTCCGGAATTACATGAACACGATTGATCTGATCGAAGCGTTTCACTGGGATAGCTTCGGCTTGGCCGGTTCTTTCGTTTACCAAACTGCTTTTTACTTGATGGTTATGGCACTTCTATGCATGCTCGTCTCCGGCTCCTATCATCCTGGCGGTTGGCTGCTGTGGGCGCTGCTCCTTGCGGCGATCCCGGTCGGGACGGCGATTGCTTCGCTGCGCGTCCATGTCGTCTCCTTTTTCCAAGCACTGTTATTCAACGATTCGCTGGCGCTTGGCGTCGGATTTAACCTTCTCCTTTATTCGGTGTTCACGGCTGGCGGCTGGCTTTTTACCAGAGGAAGAAGGCACTAATACATGCAGGTCGTCGGGAGAGGGGAAAAACTAAGGGGACAAGCCTTTTACACTCCAACGGGTTTATAGTATGCTAGCCATATAGGGAGGAGAGGGATTGTATGGTAAAACAACTGATCATCGGAGACGCGAAACACGAGCTGGCCAGTACGAGGCGCATTCTGGAGCGCTTGCCCGAGGAGCATATGGGGTGGAAGCCTCATGAGAAATCGATGACGCTCGGCGGGCTGACCACGCACCTGATTAATCTGCTCAACTGGCAAGTAGCCATTTTTCAGTACCCGGAATTCGATTTGTCCACCGTACCGTTACGGCGCGAGGCTCTGGAGAGACGCGAGGACGTGCTGGCGGAGTTTGACGCAAATGTCGCCAAGCTGGAGAAACTGCTGGCCGAATGCGACGAGAAAACGCTCGGCGAGGAATGGACTTTACGTAATGGCGACCATATTATTTTGCGTCAGCCGCGGGCGATCGCGCTTCGCACTTTCGGCCTCAGCCATATGGTTCACCACCGGGCGCAGCTCGGCGTTTATTTGCGGCTGCTCGATATTCCGGTACCGGGCTTGTACGGCCCCTCGGCCGACGAGTAAGGGAATAGAGCAGTTAGGATGGGAAAGAAAAATCGCAGGGCATCGGCAATTGCCGATACTCTGCGATTTTTTTGTTTTACTCCCGAACGCTATTTCCCCACCGGATCGCCCAATTCTCCATCTCCCGGAGCGCCGCTTGAAAGTCCCGTCCTTTATCCGTTAAAGAATATTCGACGGTTACAGGGACGCTCGGGTATACTTCGCGATGCACGATCCCGCTTCTCTCCAGATGACGAAGCACGTTTGTTAATGACTGCGTGCGTACAACGGCAATATCCCGCAGCAATTGCTGAAATCTTCGCGGCCCTCTGTGCAGTTCGGCGATGACAAGAAAAGCCCACTTGGCCCCGAGTATTTCCAGGACCGAGCAAATATGAGGATACCCCGATTCGTGGTGTCGCCCTTCCTCGCTTGGGAACGGCTGTTCATTCGTTAAGTTGTCCATTCGCACCCCTATCACTTACCGAATGGTAAGTAGGTCCATTATTTTGGATTACATCCATTTGTTTTGCGTACTTACTTAATGAAAGAAACTTAAATATAATACGTGTAACGGAACGAAAGGGAGCGATACACAATGAAAACAAATGTTTTCTCGATCTATATTCTCGCCGTCGGCGTATTCCTTACCGCCACGTCTGAATTGGTCGTATCTGGAATTTTACCCCGGATCGCAGATGATGCAAACATTTCCTTGGCAATTGCCGGACAACTGATTACCGCATATTCTTTGTCCTTCGCCATTGCTACCCCGCTTCTAATTGTGATGACGAGCCGTGTGAACCGGAGATCGCTGCTTATTGGTTCGCTGGCGGTTTTTATCGCCGGGAACGCACTATCCGCCTTTAGCGCAAACATCGAGATGTTAATGGCTTCCCGTGTGCTGTTAGGAGCCAGCTCCGGCATTTTCCTCGTCGTTTCTTTAGGCATCGCCGCCAAACTTGTGCCAGCCGATAGGCTTGGCCGTTCGATCGGAACGATTATTTTGGGCTTCAGCAGTGCAATGATACTGGGCGTACCGCTTGGCATCGGCATAGCCGACTGGATGAATTGGCAGGCCATCTTTATGATCCTGGGTGCGCTTAGCGTCTTGGTCGGTACAGTCATTTTTCGCCTCTTGCCCGCTGTGGAGGGCGATGAACCGGTTCCGTTATCACGCCAGTTCAAGCAGGCAGGAAGCGTCGTTATTCTTACTGCCTTTATGATTTCGCTGTTTCGCGAAGGTGGAAATTCCGTTTTCTTAACCTATATATCGCCTTACTTGCAGCAATTATTGGGATTCGAAACGGCCGACATTGCGTTTATGATGCTCGCTCTCGGTTTGATCGGCGCTTTCGCTTCCCGGCTCGGGGGCAGTTTGGTGGACCGCTGGGGATCTGCGCGTACGTTAGGAGCCAGCCTTTTTATTCATTTGCTTTGTTTGGTGCTGTTGCCCGTCTTTACGTTCTCAACCCCGTTTGCAGTCGGGCTGATCGCGGTCTTATTTATCGCATTGTTCGCTTCCGGTCCAGCCGTACAGAGCTATATGATTCAGCAAGCGCCCAAGTCCGCCAACTTCGTCTTAAGCTTGAACACCTCCGTCATCCATCTCGGCATTGCTGGCGGTGCGGGGGCGGGGGGATATTTGGTGAGTGAATCGGCTACGCTGCAGCATCATCCTTGGCTCGCGGCAACGCTTCTTACACTCGGCTTAGCAGCCACATTGGTCAGCTTTTCACTAAGCGGTAGGAAAGTGGATTCTGTAGCAGAGAGGGTAAAGCACCCTGCACGGGTCTGAACCCTTGACCGCATAGCTATTGTTAGTTTCACTACCCCAATTTGCATGACTTCTTGGACCCCTAGAAAAATTATTGCCAAAGCTGAATTCATGAAATATACTATTGTAAAATTATGTATTGGCGTGAAGCACATGCCGCTTTGATTATAAGGAATCTCTTGCGATTCCGGATCAAGGCGGCATTTTATTTTCTAGATCGAAAGAAGGGATACTAATGAGTGCTTTTGAGACAAAGATGAACCAATGGCTTCACGATCAACTTGCTGTAGAAAAAAATCCGAGAAGACGCGAAATCCTTCAAAAGGAAATTGGACACGGCACGAAAGAGTTTTTGAGAACGATATGGTTTCCTGCCGTAGGTAACTTTAATCATTTGTATGCGGAATGGGAAGTTCGGGATTATGGCAACCGATATCGTTATCTGGATCTTGCTTATATGCCCGGCGGAGCCAAAGGTTGCATCGAAATCCACGGTTACCGATCTCACGCCAGAGATATCGAACCATGGCGGTTCAGGGATTTATGCAAGAAACAAGCATATCTAGTATTGGGAGATTGGCTGTTCCTTCCTGTTGCGTATTTATCTATCGAGGAAGAGCCGGAGGTTATCCAGCAGATGGCGTTGTCCTTTGTCGGTAAGTTTGTGTCTATTTCAACAAATCATTCGCTTAGTTGGATTGAAGCAGAGGCTTTGCGGTTTGCGCGCGGAATCATTCGACCTTTTCGCTCCGATGAACTTTCCTTGCACCTGAATCGATCCACTAGACAGACGAGACGTATATTGGACAAGCTTGTAGAAATGAATGTATTAATTGTTCACAATGGACAACAGCGTTATCGGACCTATCAAGTGGTCAATCTTGACCTTTAGAACAAGAATAAAGTACATTCCTTGTGCTTATGGACACTAATGACCATTATGGGGAATTCTTCACGGTTTTCCCTGACAATTCCCTCGCTAATGGACAATAATGACCATATGAAAGCCAAAATTTCGAATCTTCGATGATAACGGTCTCTAATGTCCGAAACAGGAGCTATACTTCACAGGATGCCGTGCTCGTCCGCTGCGCTTCCTGCGCGCGGTCTGAACCCCTGACCTCATCGCTGCCAGCGATGCGCTCTCCCGCATTGGTCGGTTTCACTGCCCCAAATTTCAATGAAATTTATACTTGACATATTGAATGGCCATCCGAAGAATATGCTTCTATGACAACTCAAGATCCAAAACTTGACGAAGCCACTCAGCCACCTGATGCGGAGCTTCCAAAGGGTATTGATGACCATAGGGGATGAAAGTTGTATCGATGTGCTTGAATCGTTCCGGAATATGATGTGCTGCATCCCGGTCACCCCAATGGATTCGTACTTTTTGGGCGTTCCATAATTCAGGTTTTAGCTGGAAAGACTGGACTTGCGTTAACGCTGACATGACCATTGCGTTGGTAGAACGAATGCGGGTCGACTGCAGATCATGAATGACGTAGTTCGAGTAGTGATCCAGTCGTTCGCTGTCCGCGATAAAGTCATTGGCTTTCAGCAGTGTTTTTCTGAACGCGGAGCGAGATATAAGTTTCATAATCGACCTGGTAACACCTGCATATTTATATTTGGCATGAATGGGATGCAGTACGGGCTGCAATAGCAAGAGTTGCCTGATCTGCTGCTCAATTCTTTCCATGACCTTAGCAGCGATAAGTCCGCCGAACGAATGACCAATCAAAATAACAGGGCGATTCAGCTCGTGAATCATTTCGATCACAGCCTCTACATAGCCGTCCATCAGAGAAGGATGATGATGACGCGGTGAATGACCGAATCCGGGAAGGTCCACCAGCCAAGTATTGACATCATTCAATTGTTTCGCTATTGGAACGAAACAATCGGCCCCGCTGAATGTTCCGTGCAGAAAAATAACCGGTGTACCGTGATTCTCTTTTTCCAACGAAATCAGTTTGGATCTTCTGCGTTGCACGAACCCTTCGCGGTGCTCGGATGAGGGATGGCTTAACCGGAAATCAAGATCGGCGATTACGTAGGGAAGCGTGGTCGGAACAACGGATGTCCGTACCCCGTTCTTGCGCTCAAGTTCAAACTTCGAGGTAACCGGGAATTCCGATTTCACGAGAAAATTCATCGATTCTTTGGGAATTCCCAATCGCTTGCCGATGCCAAGTCTTAATAAAGACTTCAACAAAGCAAGCGGAATTGTGCCGAAAGGCGGCGCCGCTCGCATCTCTATCGCATTTTGCCTGATCAATGAACGGATCGACGGACTATCCTGCTTGGGATCCAATAAAAAATACGTATTACTCGCAAGCTCCTTTGTTTGCACTAAGTTAACAATGAATGATGCGACATGATCAATATGTACCATCGGCAGCCAGTAGTCCTTGCCTCCTGGAACGAGTGGCATAAGATTCCTTCTCACAGCATCTACCAGTATACTAAGACCGCCAATCTGCTCCGTAATTCCCGAGTAAGAATGGCCGATGACGGTACTGGGATTAACCGTGGACAGCGGAATGCCTAACGGTTTTAGTGCTTTTCGTATATAGGAGTCCGCTTGAAATTTCATCTTCTCATACGGGGGAGCTTTCTCAAGAACGGCATCCAGATTGTGAATAGCATTTTGCTCGTTATATGGACTCATATAGCCAACAACATGAATGAATTGCTTCAATCCTTTCTTCATATGGATTTTTTCGGAAAGTTCGGCCAATTCGATGGCAGGATTAAGAAAAGCTTGCTCTGCCTCAGTCTGGCTTAACTCAATATTCATGGGACCGCCCGCATGAACGATGATATCGGAATTTTGTATTCGTTTGTAATCGTTCGCGGATAGCCCTAATTTCGGTTTCGACAAATCTCCTATTACTGCAGTAACGTGTTGCGCCTCAAGCAAATGTAACCGCCCGAGGGTATGTTGAAAGCGATCAAGACTTCGCACGAGTACAATAATGTCGTGATGTTTGGATATTAACTCGGCAAGAATATGGCTACCGATATAACCCGTCCCGCCAGTCAGGAATATTTTCAATTGAATCATCTGCCTTTCGATTCATTTAATAGTACTGAATAGTGCTAGTCGGTGCAAAAAAAATGACTTAAGTAACTAATCACTTAAGCATCGAAGCAAAAGCTTGAATAAGATTCTGAGCTAGCATTGGATTGTTGGTGGCCTTGGTTAGGAATAGAGCTCCTTCGATGGAGGTGACAATCAATGCCGCTGTCTCATGTACGGGCAGATTCCGGCTCAATTCTTTCTTTTCCATGCCTTCTTCCAGCAGCTTCTCAACAACTTGTAGTTGTTTATCGAAAAATGCTTTTATTTTAGCTCTCGCTTCCGAAGAGGAATGGGAAGTCTGCGTATAAAGTGTCAGGAACGGACATCCACCAACATAATCGATTTGTTCATTATCCTCCGTGAGGATTCGAAATAATCGCTCCATTTTTGCAGGAATGGACATGTCTTGCGTCAAGGTACGGGATATTCGTTCTTCATACCGCGAGATCAATTGGTCGACAATTGCTAACAAAAGCTCCTCCTTACTTTTATAGTGGTAATAAATGTTGGTTTTTGAAACTTTGCTGAGGGCAACAATTTCGTCCATGCTTGTCACTTGAAACCCTTTTGTTAGAAATAAGGTCGACGCGGTCTTCAGGACGATATCTTTGTTTGAAATGCTTGATCTTTTGTTTGTCATGTTACTACTATACAGTACTAATAATATGTATGTCAAACCCTGGATGTGATTGGAAATGATGCTCGAACATTATGGGGTTCGCTCTTTCGCCAACAACATTGCCAAATCAAAAAACACGCTGGATTGGCGTGTTTGAAGTTTATGTATGGTGGAGCCAAGGGGGATGTTTCAATCTCTGATTGAACTTGCTGACAAAGCCTATTCAACGAGGACAACCATAGCGGTAGATTGAAACGCCGTGCTCACTCGCTGCGCTCCCTGCGCGCGGTCTGAACCCCTTTTCAGGGGTTCAATCCCCCTGAGGCCCAAAAACAAACGGACACCCTGTAGGATGTCCGTTTGTTTATTATGGAGCCTAGGGGGATCGAACCCCTGACCTCATCGCTGCCAGCGATGCGCTCTCCCAGCTGAGCTAAGGCCCCTCGTAAGCGACTTCTTAAGTATACAACAGAAGGACGAGGCTTTGCAAACGGTCGGCGAAAAGTAAATCTAATGCAAACATTCTGAATAATCGGAGAGTATATACTCCCTTTCATGACGTACTAAAAGAAAGCCCCGGCCGTGTCGGCCGGGGGCAACTTCCATTCCGAAATCCACTTACATTTTCATGACGCCGCCCTTGCTGGCGTTCGTAACGAGGGCGGAATAACGCGCAAGATAGCCGCGTTTGATTTTCGGCTCGAAGCCGGCCCATTGCGAGCGGCGGCTTTCCAGCTCTTCGTCGCTCACTTCGAGCGTAATCGTCCGGTTGTTCATGTCCAGCTCGATCATATCGCCGTCATGAACGAAGGCGATCGGACCGCCCTCGGCCGCTTCCGGGGAAACGTGGCCGATCGAGATGCCGCGGGAAGCGCCGGAGAAACGGCCGTCGGTGATGAGACCGACCTTCGTGCCAAGACCCATGCCGACGATCTGCGACGTAGGCGCGAGCATTTCCGGCATACCTGGGCCGCCCTTCGGACCTTCGTAGCGAATGACGACGACGTGGCCTTCCTTCACCTTGCCGTTAGCGATGCCGGACAACGCTTCCTCCTGCGAGTCGAAGCAGATAGCCGGTCCGCGGTGGTAGCCGCCGACGGATTTGTCGACCGCGCCGACCTTGATGATCGATCCGTTCGGCGCGAGGTTGCCGAACATAACCGACAAGCCGCCTTCCTTGCTGTGCGGATCTTCCACCGAGCGGATGACGGTGGAATCAGTAATATCGCAGCCGGCGACGTTCTCGCGCAGCGTGTTGCCCGAAACGGTCAAGACGTCGCCGACGAGGGAGCCTTCCTTTTTAAACAATTCGTTGATGATCGCGCTCACGCCGCCTGCATTGTGCAGGTCCTCGATATGATGATCCGATGCTGGAGCGAGCTTGCACAAATAAGGGACGCGCTTCGCCACTTCGTTAATGCGCTCGATCGGATAGTCGATATCCGCTTCGTGCGCCAGCGCGAGCGTATGCAGCACGGTGTTCGTCGAACCGCCCATCGCCATATCGAGAGCGAACGCGTTGTCGATCGAGTCTTTCGTCACGATGTCGCGCGGCTTGATATCTTTCTTGATCAGCTCCATGAGCTGCGTGGCTGATTTCTTGACGAATTCGCGGCGTTCCGGCGCGATTGCCAAAATCGTGCCGTTGCCCGGGAGTGCCAGGCCGAGTACCTCGGCGAGACAGTTCATCGAGTTGGCTGTAAACATGCCGGAGCAGGAGCCGCATGTCGGGCAGCCGAATTGCTCAAGCTCTTCCAGGCTTTTCTCGTCGATTTTGCCGGTCATGTACGCGCCTACGCCTTCGAAGACGGAAGTGAGCGAGATGGCGCGGCCGTCCTTCGTCCGTCCGGCTTTCATCGGTCCGCCGCTGACGAAGATGGTCGGGATGTTGATGCGCAGAGCGGCCATCATCATGCCCGGCGTAATTTTATCGCAGTTCGGAATACAGATCATACCGTCGAACCAGTGGGCGTTCACCATCGTTTCGACCGAGTCGGCGATAATTTCGCGGCTTGCGAGCGAATAACGCATACCGATATGGCCCATCGCGATGCCGTCGTCGACGCCGATCGTATTAAACTCGAACGGAACGCCGCCCGCTTCGCGGATTGCTTCCTTGACGATTTTGCCGAATTCCTGCAAATGCACATGCCCCGGTACGATATCGAGATACGAGTTGCATACGGCGATAAACGGTTTGTCGAAGTCTTCTTCCTTCACGCCGGCAGCGCGCAGCAAGCTGCGGTGAGGCGCGCGGTCGAATCCTTTTTTGATCATATCTGATCTCATTTTAGCCTTAGGCATAATGGCTTCCTCCTTGAATGGGTCGTGAAGTAGTCCGGCACCGATAGCGCCCGAAACAAAATGACTATCTATTATTTTATCAAAAAAAAACGAATTTTGCTCTACTTCCGGTATACTTTATTGCTTTGCCCTGCCAAAGTCAAGGCATAGAGGAAAATAAAAGCCATGAAAACGCTTCGGCCGTAAGATACGATGTCGAAAAAGGAAACAGTTAGGCCTTAAAGCCCGGCTCCGGCAAATTCCGCACAGCGCCCCGGCACGTTTCTAGCATTCGGCGCATAAAATTATAGTAGAAAAGCTTCCACAGAAAAGAAGGGGTGCGCATGCAGCAGTTCGGCTTTAATGCCCTGGTAGGCGTAGCCGGCGCCATACTCAACTATATGTTCGGAGGTTGGAATGAATTGGTGCAGCTCTTTTTTCTACTCATCGCAGTCGATTACGTGACCGGCGTAGCTGCTTCGCTCAAATCGGGTGCAGGACTGAATAGCGCGAAAGGATTTTGGGGAATATGGAAAAAAGGGCTGATGATCGTGATCGTGATGCTCGGGCACCGGTTCGATCTGCTGCTTGAAACGGAACTGTTTATGGCCGGATTCATCTATTTCTATATGGCCAACGAGCTAATCTCGATTACGGAAAACTGCGGCATACTCGGCGTCCCGCTGCCGGAAAAGCTTCGCAAGCTGATAGAAATATTAAAAAACAAACAGGAAAACCGTTAAGGAATCGATAATTATGTCGAAATATATCAAAAAACGAAAAAAAATATTAAAGCTACGGTAACATTTTTCACCGAGCTTACGTATACAGTATTAGTAAGAAGATCCCGGCGCCTTCTATGAGCTTGGACCGGGGGGCGCTGAGATTTTGCCGAATCTGTAGTCCGGAATCACCATAAAGGAGGCTGAGAACTATGCCTTACTACATAAGCTACAAAGGTAAAAAACTAGGCTCGCCGCTTAGCAAGCACGAGGCGGAGGAGAAGCTGCTCGTCTTGAGCCGCTGCTTCAAGCAGCTCGAGATCATAAAGGAAACCCCGCAGGCCGTCGGGTCGTTTTATCAGCCCCGTCCGCTCGCGGAAACAAAATGAAAGAACCTTTCTTCGGAAAGGTTCTTTCATCTTGTAATGAACTTAGCGAATCGGTAAAGCTCGCCCGCACGGACTTATCCGTCTTCCGATGTGCGGGGAACGATCCGAAACCGGTCGCCTGCCGGCTTGGACGAATATTCAAGACTCGTATTCGTGTTGTTCGCGATGGCGCGGGCAATGACGTTATGGAACATCTTTTGCTTGATGAAGGCGACCGTGGCGTACTTGCTGTCGGCCGACGGCTGATCTTCGAAATAGATTTTTCCTTGTTTGCTGTCCAGCTTTTTGATTTTATTCAAATTGACCAGATTCGTTTTGTCGAGCAGATCGAAACCGCTGTCAAAAAAATGGTCGTAAAGCTCGGAGAGCGTGGACAAATGATAATATTTTTCGTCCATCGTATGATAGACGATGTTTCGTTTTTCAATGTTGATATATAAAACATCGTTTAGATCAAGCATGACGAGTTCGGTTTCGTTCTCATTTTTCGCTTTCAGGACGGGGATCATCATGGCCTTTTCCTCCGTTAAAGTCTGATCTGGCTCTATTTTACAACGATTCCCAAATGGTGACAATCCCCGCTCGGTATATAGCGGTTCATTCGTCCCATTTTTTGGAATAGCCTTTATTTAGAGCATATATGAATATACCGATAATGAGAACCGTCAAAATGCCGAGCAATACCCATATTCCTATCATGTAAGGTCTTCCTTTCTGTCAAAGCTTATCTTGGCAACATTAACTATACACGATAATTGATAAAAAAGGTATATTTACAGAGAAAGTAAGAGAAATGTATGCCAATGTATATTTGGGATTGACCGATGGGTACGGATGATAACTACCGGAGCCCGCGTTTCTTGACGCTTGCATCGCGCGAAGCTAAACTAAGTAGAGATAAGACCAATGCCGCATATACAGGCATCCGGTTAAGGCAGGTAGGATGGTGAACCCGATGTATAGTTGGCCGCTCCAAGCCAAGCTCGAAATGGAAGATATCGGACAAGCGATGTATGTGGTGCTAATCGTCGCTCTGACCTTTATCGCCGTTATATTGTGGGCCAAATGGAATAAGCGCAAGCGCAGCAGAAAGTAGGGAACTTCGATGTATTATGTCAACCATGAACAGATCGGCGATCGACTGAATATGATCCCCGTTCTGTCCGAAGCGGCGGAGAAGCTGACTGCGGAATGGCGCGGAGGGACTCCGGATCTGATCGCCATGCTCGCCCAGGAGAGGACGCTCCATCTGTCCATCGAGCTCGTTACCGATGTGGGCAGTCTGCTTATCGACGGATTTCTGATGCGCGATGCGAGCAGCTACGAGGATATTGTGGACATTCTCCATGTGGAGGGCGTTTTTCCCGATAATCTCTACGCACCGCTGCAGCAGCTCGTTCGTCTACGCAAGCCGCTCGTTCAGGAGTACGCCCATGCCGGGCGCGAGGAGCTGCACCCGCTTACGGACAAGCTTCCGGCGCTGCTGGCGCAGTTCCGTGAATCGGTCAAGCAGTTTATATTCAAGGAGCTAGCCTGACGCGGCAGGCGGATGTTTACGGTGTCCGGACGGATCGGCGCCGTCGCCCGCCTATTTTTGAAACAATGTTGTTTATTAATTTACTTATGTCCGATTTTGCGATAAAATGGCGATAAGCGCATATCCCGATCCCGATATCGGGCTGTGCGAATTGTATATATAGACCACCTGGGGGTGACCCGAGCTTGGATATGGAACAAGAATCCTCCACAAGAAGAACGATTGTCAAAATGCTCAAGACGAGCGGTCCTCTCGGCGTAAGCGAAATGGCCAAACGGCTCTCTATTACGGAGATGGCCGTACGGCGCCACTTGAATACGCTGGAGCGTGACGGCTATATCGATTCGCATATCGTTCGGCAAAGCATGGGCAGGCCGATGCACGTATATCGTTTGACGGAAGCAGCGGAAGATCTGTTTCCCAAAAATTATCATACGCTGGCGCTCGATCTCCTCGGCGAGCTGGGGGACGAAGAGACGGTCGGCAAGCTGTTCGGCAAACGCAAGGAGAAGCTCGTCCAGAAATATGAACCGGGCATGGAAGGCAAGTCGCTGGAAGAGAAGGTCGAGAAGCTGGCGGATATCCAGAACGCGAATGGCTACATGGTCGATTGGGATCGGACCGAGAACGGGTTCGTGCTTCAGGAGTTTAACTGCCCGATCTCCCAGGTAGCCAATCGGTACGGCGATGCTTGCGAATGCGAGCAGCAGCTGTTCGAGGAACTGCTTGGGGCGGACGTGGAGCGTACGGAATGTCTTGCCAAAGGTGATGGCAAGTGCGTCTACCGGATTACGCCCGCAGGAAAAGCGAAGTAAGCGGCTGGTTGCAGCCGGCAAAGGAAAACACCGGCATGATCCCGTTCCCGGGGTCATGACCGGTGTTTTTTGGCTTCCTGCCAGCAGTTTCATATTGCCCTATTATGACTGATAGGCAAGTCCCGTTATCCAATCGTTCGGCTCGTGAGCTGGGAGGCGCGCTCCTTTACCCAGTCGAAATTGCCTTCGCAGATTTCTTTCAAATTGATCACGTAGCTGCCGATTCCGACCGCGTGACAGCCGGTGCGGATAAAATCGGCTATATTGTCGGTGTTAACGCCCCCGACGGCAACCATAGGAATATGCTTCAGCGGTCCTTGCAGCTCTTTAATGTACTCGAGCCCGAGGCTCGCGCTCGGGAACAGCTTCACGGCGGTTGCGCCGGCCTTCCAGGCGCGGACGATTTCGGATGGGGTCATTGCGCCGGGATAAATCGGCACCCCTTGGTCGCGGCAGCGGCGAATGACGTCCTCGTCTGTGTTCGGAGTGACGATGAACGAAGCCCCCGCATCCAGCGCAAGCTGCAAATCGTCCATATCCAGAACGGTTCCGGCTCCAATAAACAGGCGGTCGCCGTGAGTAGCTTGCAGCCGGCGGATCATATCCGGCGCCCCCGGCGTATTAAGCGTAATTTCGAGCACGGTAATGCCGCCGGCGAGCAGCGCTTCGGCTAGAGGCTCGATGTCGGCTTCTTTCACGCCGCGCAGGATGGCGATAATGCGCGTGCGCTGGATTTCGGACAAGCCTTGTTCGCGTTCCATGACCAGACTCCCTTTGTGGATAAAATGGCGAATATGGTATTATTATAGCCTTAAGTCCGGTGCGGCGTCTAATCGGGCGCGCCGGCTGTCCGGCAGTACGAAGAGCGGCGGAGAGAGGCGTTTCTGCCAAGCGTCGGCAATTTTTTCGATTTTTTTCAGCCTTAGCTGTGTCAAACGATGGTTGATGTACTTATAATGAGAGTAAGAACTGGGCATTCGTCTAGAAAGAAGCATGATTACCGGGAGCCGCCCGCTCCCCGCAAGCCGTTTTTCTCAGCCCCAATACGCAGTTAGCGAGGTGAAGCCGTTTTGATCATTCAAATTAGCGTTGCCTGCATCGCCACAGCTTTTATCGTGCTGGTCGTTTATCTCGTCGCGGCTTTGCAAACCGCCCGGGCTTCCTTGAAGCAGGTAAACGAGACACTCGTCCATATCGACGCCAAGCTGGACGCGGTAACAGGAGAAACCGTCAAGCTGATGCAGCAGACGCAGCAAATCGCGGATAACGTGCAAGGCAAAATGAATTCGCTCGACACGCTATTTCATTCCATCGGGCAAGTGGGAGAATCGGTCAGTGAGGTAACGGCATCCGTTAAGCAGGTATCGGCGACCGTATCGAATTCGGTCCGGCTCGCCGGCGATAAGGTGAACCGGGAACGGAATACGACGGCGGAGCTGATGGAGTGGGCGTCGCTCGCTCTTCACTTGTGGCGCAAGTGGCAGTCCCGAAAACGGCCAGACATCCAACAGCAAAAGCAACAACAACCAGACGAAAGGAAGGATCACAATGTCTGAACATAGCGGAAGAGGGAAAGACTTTTTGCTCGGAGCGATTGTCGGCGGCGTGCTCGGCGCGGTCACGGCGCTGCTGCTCGCTCCCAAAAGCGGCAAGGAGCTGAGAGCGGACCTTTCCGAGCAGGCGCATCTGATCGGGGAGAAGACGCACGAGCTGGCGGAAACGGTCGGCGGCAAAACGCAGGTCATCGCGAAGCAGGTATCGGAGCATACGGGCGAATGGATGCAGAAGGCGAAGGAAGTCGTCGATTCGGTATCCGAAGAAGTGAAGGCATGGAAGGATGCCCGCAAGGAAGCGGTCGTTTCGAGCGAGGAAATGATGCCGGCTGATGCCGAAGTGCTCGGCAGACGCGATTTGAAATAAGAAAAGAGTCCGTTAAAAAGCACACAAAAAGAAGGCTTTCCGATGGAGAGCCTCTTTTTGCATGGTTATCCCGTCGTTACCATTTGGACGGATCGATTTTGCTGATGTCGAGCCCTTCCCAGACGTTGCGGATCGGCGCCTTGGCCGGATCGTCGAAGACGAGAAAGGCGGTCGGCAAGTAGCGTTCGCCGTGCGGGCTGGCCGGCTTGTTGACGATCTCGTTGTTATGAACGAGCACGGTGGAGGAGCCTCCGTCGAGATTGGCGGCGATGACCGCTCCCCGCTCGAGAAAGATTTGCTGAATATCGTACAAGGTGGCGCCGATGCTGTGCGTTTGGCGTCCGTCTATAATGGCGAACAGAATCGTGCCGTCCGCCGTCTGCGCCATACAAGTACGCGGAGCGATGCCCCAGCCGTCGGCCTGGTTTTTGATCAATCCTTTGCCGTCGTTGATAAACTTTGGCGTGAACGTGACCGCTTCCTGTACACCCATCTCGAGCATCTGTTTGGGCGTATATTTGCCGGCTACCATGCGCCCATCTTTATCGATGCCTACAATGGACGTCGGCGTTGTCATAGCGCCGTCGTTGTAATAAATTTTGCCTCCGGAAATCACGATCCCGGTCGGCTGGAAGCCGTTGCCCATCCATTCCGGATCGACGAAGCCGCCGGCGTTTACGCCCGCAATGGCGCCGGTTCGCTTCACCATGCTGGACACCTTCTCGCCTTTGCCGACTTTGTCCGGAACGGCCAGACGTATTTTTTTCGGATCGCGGACGATGAGCAGATGGCCTTTGAATTTCGCACCTTCGATCGGCTCGATTTTGACAAGCGGTTCTTCCTGTTTTTTGATTTCCTCCCGCGGCGGAGGCACATGGACGCTCACTGTGCTCGTCGTTTCCGACATTTCCTCGAACTGCTGCATATATTTGGCGACTTGCCTGTCGAGCCCTTCCTGACCGATCAAATATTTCGCCCAATGCCGGTGCTGAGTCGTGATCAGCGTGTCGGCCATCAAGTAGCGCAGCTCATTGCCGGAGGCGGTAAGGAAAAACCAGCCGCTGAACAGCGCGGCCGAAATCATCATAAGAAGAAATAAGTTCCGCACAAACCGGAGGCCCCGCCGTTTCTTTTTTTTCTTGGGTGAACGAACGGTTGGTCCCGGGGCGGATGTACGATTCGTAAGCTTCGGTTCCATCAGAAATCCTTTCCAATAGTTGATGGGTATTCTATACAATTAACGTATTAGTCGACAAAAAGTTTCAAACGCGGGTAACCAAATAGTAGCTTTTACGGAATTATCGCCCTAATGGAGACATGTCCCCCGTTTCTTTCCAAGAAGGGCCTGTTTCCTCTATAATGTAGAGGAAACGTCTTTTGAAGGGAGACAGGACCGTAACCATGCGTAAATTTATGGCCGAAAACGGCCTTCATCTGTCGTGGGCGATCGCCCTCGTCGCCATGCTGGGCAGCTTGTACTTTTCCGAGGTAAAAGGGTATTTGCCGTGCAAGCTGTGCTGGTACCAGCGCATCCTGATGTATCCGCAAGTGTTCCTGATCGGCATTGCGGCGGTGCGCAAGCAGCAGGTGTACATGTACGTGCTTCCGATGACGATTCTGGGAGGCTGCATCTCCATCTACCATTACTTGATGGAGAAAACGGATCTGTTCAAGTCGAATTCGTTTTCGTGCGGGATCGTGCCTTGCGACGCGGAGTATATTAACTGGTTCGGCTTCGTTACGATTCCGTTCCTGGCGCTGACCGCATTCGTGCTTATTACGGCGATTCATCTCGCGCTCTGGCGTTTAGACAAGTCGAAGAAGGCTTGAACAATCGGACGAGCCTGAGAGGAAATCATTCCCTGACGGCGAATATAGGCCTATAGCAACGTGAGGAGGAATTGGATGCGCAAACTTAGTTCGTTATTGGCCGTAGCTTTGACAGCCGGCACGCTGCTCTCCGCGTGTTCGGATACAGGGAAGGAAAGCTCGGGCTTGCCGCAAGGAGGCAAGGAAACGTTGCCGGCACAGCAGCCCGAGAACAAGCCGGCGCCGGAACCCGTGAAGCCAACACCCGAGCCGGTGAAGGAAAGCAAGCCGGCGGAGGAACCGAAGAAGGAGCCCGATCCGGCTCCCGTGACTACGCCAGCCCAACAATCGGTGCAATCGCAAACGTACCAGCCTCCGAAGGAGGCGGCCAAACCGACGGCTGCCGATAAAAAAGCCGTTTCCTGGTATTACATGAAGAAGAAAAAAGGGGAAGTGCCCGGATTCCCGGCCGAAGTGAAGCAGCTCAAGCCGGGGCAAAAGGCGGTATGGGTCGGCACAGGTAAAAAAGTGTATTTGACGATCGACGTCGGCGGCGAGCTGCTCGATTACAAGAAGCTGCTCGGCGCGCTGCGGGACAACGACGTGAAGGCGACCTTTTTCGTTACCGGCTATAATTTGAAAAACAATCCGGACTATCTCAAGCTTCTGCTTGAAGAAGGCCACACAGTCGGCAATCATACGATTACGCACAAAGATTTCACGACACTGACCGACGACCAGGTCAAACAGGAAGTGACCGACTTCGAGAAGCTGTACAAAGGCATAACCGGTCAGGATTCGCCGAAATATTTCCGCTTTCCGTACGGGACGTACAGCCCGCATCTGCTGACGCTGCTGACTGATCTCGGTTACACGTCCTACTTCTGGTCGACTGCGATGAAGGACTGGGAGCCGCGCAAGAACGGTGCCGACGACGCATACAACGATATTATCGGCAACTTGCACGACGGCAACGTTATCTTGATGCATCAGGCCTCGAAGGAGAACATCGAGGCAATGGATCGCATACTGAAGCAGATCAAGAGCGAGGGGTACGAGTTCGGTACGCTCGCGGAGCTGCAAAAGTAAAGAAAGGCTGGTGCGGCGGCGCATGCGCCGCCGGCCCGCTGGTACGTTTCCTTCCGGCTCTTCATATTGTAGTATGAAGTCTTCATCTGCCGAGGAAAAGGAAGCGATAACGTGCATCAAGCGATCGCCATTTTGGATTCCGGCGTTGGAGGACTGACGGTCGCCAAAGAAGTGATGAGGCAACTGCCGCAGGAGGAAATCGTCTACTTCGGTGACACTGGAAGAGCGCCGTACGGTCCGAGAGCCCCGGATGAAGTGTTGAAATTTACGGAGCAAATCGTCGAATACCTGCTTCAATTCCAGCCGAAAATGATCGTGATCGCTTGCAACACGGCGACCGCCATCGCCCTTAAGCATGTGCGTTCGCAAGTGAACATACCGGTTGTGGGCGTCATCCAGCCGGGATCGCGGGCGGCGATCAAAGCCACGAAGACGGGGATGATCGGTGTTATCGGCACGGAAAATACGGTAACGAGCGGCGCTTACCCAAGAGCGCTTCAGGAGCTGAACCCGGATACGAGTGTCGTCAGTCTGGCTTGTCCGGCTCTGGTGCCGCTCGTAGAGAAACGTTTGTACCGTTCGGATATGGCGCGTACAGTCGTCAGCCAATCGCTCCAGCCGCTGCTGAACAGTCCAATCGACTGCCTCATTCTCGGCTGTACGCATTACCCGTTTTTGGCGCAGATGATTGCCGAGACGGTTGGTCCCCGCGTGTCGATCATCAGCTCGGCTGACGAAACGGCCCGGGAAATCAGCACGCTGCTGCATCATCGCGGCCAGTTGGAGACTTCGGGTAAAGTCCCGGTTCACCGTTTCTTTTGCAGCGGCGATCCTGAAACGTTCCAGGCGATTGCGCTGGAATGGCTCGGTGAGCAGATCAAAGTGTCGCCCGTGTTTTGGCAAATGACGCGGTTATCTAGGTGACAGCAGCAAAAAAGGGATGGAGCGGCAGCGCCGCTTTCATCCCTTTTCCGTTTGTTTAGCTCTCAGTAGGCGGTCCAGCCGGCATCGGCGGTGATGACCGTACCGTTCACGAACGACGATTCGTTGGAAGCAAGGAAGAGCGCGACCTTGGCGATTTCTCCCGCCTCTCCCGTTCTCGGATTGAGCGGCACGCCGGCCATCGCTCTCTCCAGTCCGAACGTATTCGGTTCCGAACTGCCTACGCCGATGTTCGTCTGCACGCCGCCGGGTGCGATCGCGTTGCAGCGAATGCCCAGCTTCGCATATTGAAAGCCAACGTTTTTCGTCAACCCGACAACCGCATGTTTGGCGGCGGTATAAGCGGCTCCGGCGCGCGATCCGTACAATCCGCCGACGGAAGCGATATTCACGATGACGCCTTTCTGTTTCTCCATAAAGTGAGGCAGCGCCTTGCGGATCGCCCGCATCGGTCCCGTCGCATTAATCGCGAAGACGCGTTCCCAGAGCTGGTCGGTCAATTCGTGAGCCGGCACCATGCCATCCATAATGCCTGCGTTATTGATCAGAATGTCCAGCGTTCCGTACGTTTCGTGTGTGACATCGAACAGTCGCTGGATATCTTCCTCTTTCGCCACGTTGGCGACGACGTCGGTTGCGGTCCCTTGGGCCGCTTCGATCAGCAGTACCGTTTCGCGCGCGGACCCCTCGTTAATGTCCGATACGACGACGGATGCTCCTTCCTTAGCGAATAGAATCGCGATCTCCCGGCCCATGCCGGAGCCGGCTCCCGTAACGATTGCTACTTTGCCATCCAATATCATCGTCCATGCCTCCTGGTTCGTTATCTATCTGGGAGTGGATTCCATTCCTACATTCATTGTACAATGGAAGCATATAAAACTTATGCGATCTTAGTATGCGAACAGCCGGCCCGTCCGATTCAGAGGGCTGGGGTGTGTAATTCGCCATAATAGAGCCGGACTATAAGAGGCGAAGGAGTGACCGATATGAACCGTGAACAAGTACCCCGCTAAGCCCGTGGTCCTCCATGCATGTAACCCCTTGCAATTACGATTACAATCAGATGAAAGAGGGGATACGGCATGTGGCCGAAAATCGTTGATTGGAAACAGCTTAAATTCGGGGTAGAGATCGAATTCGTAGGAGGCCGGCCGACAGAGGTAGAACTATTGCCCGGCTGGGAAATGTCGCTGGATGAGAAGCAGCTCGACCTGACAGGTGCGGAGTCGGGAAGCGAGCTGAAGCCGCCGCCGATTCAGTGGGAGCAGCGCGACCAAATTCGCGAGATGCTGACCCGGTTGAAGGCTGGCGGTGCGGAGGCGAATTGGAGCTGCGGCCTGCATGTGCATGTCGGCCTAGAGAGTTGGGGCGATCCGATCGTCGTGCCGCTTGTGGAAGCGGCCGCTCAAGTACAAGACGCTTTGCGATTCTTGCTGCGAACGAGCGAGCATCGCCTGTTCTTTTGCCCGCCGATTACGCCGGATATGGCGCAGCGGTTTGCTGCCGAGCCTAGTCCGCAGCACATTCGCCATCGAGGAAGGCCGCAGTCTCATCGCTGCGGAATCAATGCGGCCGCCTGGTTCGATATCGGCACGGTGGAAATCCGTTATGCGAACGGCTCGCTGGACTACGAGGAGATCGTGAATACGATCGAGCTATGTTTGCGTTTCGTAGCCGCCATAGGAGAGGGAAGGCAGTTACCGAACGATCCGGAGCGGCTGGCCTTTGAGCTTGGGGCGCCCGTTCAAGGATATCCGCCATCGGCGACACCGCCGCAGTGGTTCAAGGAGCGTATATGGCTCGAGGAGCAGCTTCTTCCGCTTGTCGCCCCGTTCGCCGCGGATCTTGTACCGAACGGTGAAATCCATCATATCGTACCGGTGGAGGACGGTATTCTGATCGCCATCGAAACCGGCGAAGAGGTGCTGCACAAGTTCGTGTGCCGATTGACGAATACCGGATGGGAGCTTTTGCGGCGTTGTTAGATCGTCTGTAAAAAGCTGAAGCCTCCGTCTCCGCTTGAGTTTAAGCGGAGCGGAGGCTTTTATTTTGCAAACGAACGAGGAGCCTGCCAGCGCTTTACTTGCCGTGACGACCGGCCCACCGGTATAAGACCGCGCAGAGGAGGCGCCAGACGATCATAAAGGAAGCGATAAGCGGGAAAGCTACGTAGGCGAAAGTGCCTGCCGGTGGTCTTCCGAGTAAAAGCGAGCGAATGAGCAGACCAAGCGGAACGGCTATCAAGCACGTGAGCAGCGCGTATCCGGCCGCTTTGCCGAACGTGGAAACGGTCCTCTCCCTGTACGTGCGGAAGGCAAGCAGAGCAACGATCCAGCCGATGGCGAACGGGAGAGCCGTTTGCAGCGAGTCGGTCAATGAAAACGCCATATCATGATCTTCCCGGCCGGCGAGCACGAACAGGAAGAGAACAAGCAGATCTCCGCCGGCGATAAGCAGTACAAACATGGGTTCTAAATCTCCTTTGGGTAAGCCTGAATTCAGCAGCGGAGACCGGGAAGGGAGGCTAGGGATGATTCGCAAGCTATTGTCCTATAAGCATTGGAGCCACGTTGTCCGGCGCGTCATCCGTCTTCTTGGCTCAGCGGATGTTCCGCTCGCGGAGAAGCTGCTTTTCGGCGTTCCGGTTCTATTGTACTGGGTACTGCCCGATGCGCTTCCGTTTGTCCCGCTTGACGACATTGCCGTCACTATGCTTGCGATGAACTGGTTCGCTTCTCGAGCGGAGCGAAAGTATGGTGCGGGCGAAAGCGGCAAGCAGGCTTCCCGCGAATAACCGGGAGACGAGCGCACAAACTGCGTCAAACGATATGCTTGTCGTATTCTTCCTCGGGCAGTCTTATCCATCTGCGCAGGTAGCCTTGATCGTACAGCGCTTTTACCAATATAATGAGCACCGGCGATAAAATGACGCCCGCGACGCCGAACAGCGACAGCGATACGATCATGAACGAAAGCATCGTAAAGGCGGAAACGCCCAGCGAGTCGCCGGTAATTTTCGGCTCGAGTATTTGCCTCGTCCCGAGGACGAGCACCAGCAGGACGGTCAGCGATATCGCAAGCTTGATATTGCCAACGACGAACAAATAGATGATCCACGGAATAAACACGGTGGAAACGCCGAGCAGCGGCAGCACGTCGAATATGGCGGAAAGCAGCGCGATCGAAAAAGCATTGTCCACGCGCAGCACGAGCAGCGCAATAAAGATGATCCCGAACGTCAGCGTAATAAGCTTCGATTGGGCTTTTACATAGGAGACGATTCCTTTCAGCACGTTTTCCTTCAGAAAAAAGAACGCGTTTTTAAACGTGCGCGGCGTTTTGTCCGTCGCGAACTTTTTCCACGAGTCGATCTCGAGGCTTAGGAAGTAAGCCAGGATAATCCCGATCACAAAGTTGAAAAGGAACGAGGAGAACGAAGTGAGCATGCCGAACAGTCCGCCTAGAAACGTAGTCGCCAGCTTTGCGCCTTTGCTCGTAATAATAGACGAATAGTCCTTGACCCGATCGAGCCAGTCGGGAGGCAGCGCCTCCAGCTTCGATTGCCAGTAGCCCATATTGCCGACGATCTGCTCCTGCAGGATGGCCGCATAGACCGGTATTTTCTGAGTGAGCTGATACAACTGGGCCGTAAAGATCGCGCCCGCTCCGATGATGACGCTGAGCAGAATCAAGATGAACAGCAGCGTCGATATCGTCGTCGCCAGCGACTTCTTCATGCCTTTCCGGTTCAGAAATTTCGCCAGCGGCTCGATGATCGCGAAGATGACAAGTGCCAGGAAGATCGGGGTGGCGATCCGGTACAAGTAGCTGAAGGCGAGCATGAACAAGTAAACCGTCAGCGCCATAAGCGCAATGTCGAAAACGGTCTTGTAATATTTTTTGTAAAACGATAGCATCGGCCGCACCTCGGTAAATGTTGGATTCTCCCCACATTTTATCGTTTTGCGCAGGGGAAGTCCACAAAAGTTAGACGATGCCCGTAAAACGTGGTATCATTTTGAAAGTGAATCACGACAAACAAGGAGTTGAGCGTTACATGAACGTCAAAATAACGAGGAAAGCGGCGAAAGTGCTGCTGAATGAACTGACGCTGGAGGAAAACAGCGGGCTGAAGGTACGGGTCAAGGTCGACTTCACGCACGGCAACCACGTGCATTATGCGCTCGGATTGGACGAGGCCGGCGAAGACGATATCGTCGTTTCGACTGATAAAGGAATAGATGTCATTCTCGAGAAAAACGAACCGATGCTTGACGGCGTCAAGATCGATTATTTATATTTGCCGAACGAAGGCTTCTTCATCACGAACCCTAGCAAAGGGAACACCGGCGACCACTAAGGAAAGCCGCAAAGAAGAAGGATCGGATCATGGCCAACGATATTCGCATATGCGACAAATGCAAACATATGAAAGTGAAGACGATGCTGCCCAAGCTGCAAAAGCTGGCTCCGGGCGCTGACGTCAAGGTCGGCTGCAAATCGTACTGCGGTCCGTGCGCGCGGGCGGCGTTCGTCTTCGTAAACGGGCGCTACATTACGGCGCCGACCGAGGACGAGGCAGTCGAAAAGGCCGGTAAATTTATAAAATAAAAGCGGAGACGGTCCTGTTGTCGGCAGGACCGTTTTTCTTCTCCCGGGAGAAAGCTCAGACAGGCCCGCGTTCAGCCGCGGCCCGGTTTTGTTGGGGGCATTCCCGGCCGTCTGCGCGCGGGCGGCTTGCGGCGCAGCTTCAGGAGGTAAGCGCCGTTCAGCAGACCGGCGATTCCTCCAATCACGAGCAGCGCGAGCAGCCACGGCTCGTCCTTCTCATAGAGCAGAACAAGCGCGCAGGCGAAGGCAAATGCAACCGCGATGACAAGCTCGGCGATGACGAGAATAACGATTCGTTTGCTGCGCATGAAAAGCCTCCAAGCGGGGTTATGGCGAATATGTAGTTTTATCATACCAGAAAAAGACGTTACCGGGTACATCGCGCCCCCCTCGCATGATATAGTGGTTGTATAGGGGTGTACTTACATATAGAAGGTCCGGAAGGAGAGTGGATAAAGTTGGAAGGAATCGTAATTGCTATCGTTATTGTAGTTCTTGTTGCGGTAGTTCTAAGTGTCGTGTCGGCCAAAAGGAAAAAATCGCCGGGTATGCCTGGCCATGCGGAAGGAATAGCGCGGAAAGCGGCGCCCCCGCAGACGGAGACGGAACGTATGTATCGGCCGGGCCCGATACCGGACCAGCTCGGACTTGCGGCGGACATACCGCTCGACGAAACGGCGAGACAGCTGGAGCTCGCATTTGCGGAAAACTTCGGCGATATGCTGAAACGCCGCGTACTCGGCAAATATGCGCGGATGAGCGAGGCCGAATACGAGTGGAAGCTGCTTGAGCTCAAACGGTATTTGCTGATGAATACGGTTTTGAAGCAGGTGCCAATGTTCAGTCCCGAAGTAGACGATATATGGCACGAGATGCTTATGTTTACCCGCGAATACGAGCGGTTTTGCCAGCACTGGAACGGGCGGACGATTCATCACGCCCCGCACGGTGAGCCGGTGTCGATGCAAGGGGAACGGGCCTGGTTCGACTGGGTGTACAGCCATCTGTTCGCTCAGACGCCGTATAGCGGGCGCATATGGCGCGGATTTTTCCGTTATCCGCTGGACCGCGAAAAGCTCGATATGCTGGGATGGGAGTCTGAGGAGAGGATCGCCGCGGCGCTGTTCCACGCGCGGGCGGCGGAGTACAATCCCGAAGTGGAGGAGACGATCGCGCTGCTCATCCACATGGCGAAGGAGCAGATCACCCGCGCGGGTGCGGCAGCGGACAGCTCCGGGATGACGGCAAACCGCTCCTCCGTGACGTCCTCGATGTCAGGGGCGGCAGGCGGAGTCGCTTTCGGGGCGCTGGCGTCGTCGATGCTGATGTTTTCCGTTCTCGATCCCGAGCGTTATACGCAGCAGATGGAGGAAATCATGCCGGAGGAGGAGAAGCGGAACAACGCTTCTTGCGGCAGTTCTTCCTGCACGGCGACCCTAATCGCGGACGATTCCTTGGGCCGGGACGGAGGCGGCACCAGTGACGGAGGGGACTCCGGGGATTCCTCCTCGGATTCTTCCTCCTCCGACTCTTCGTCCTCGGGCGATTCGGGTTCCTCGTCCTGCAGCTCTTCGTCGGGCTGCGGAGGCGGCGGAGATTAAGCGGAGGTTAAAAAGGCAAGCCCGTCCGTTCCTTTATTGGAACAGGCGGGCTTTTTTGCGGCGAACAGGGTTCAAGCTGTACTGCGCCTTGGAGCGGCGTGCCAGCTACCCTCGCTTTTGGAGCGTGCCGGAGGGATTGCGGACCGGACTGAGGGCAGGGGTGTCGAACCTTTTCCGCTCGGTGCGCTCGATTTGTACGATTTTGCCGGCATGTACGATAATATTCACATTGCCGTATTCCATTCCTTTGACGGTGTCCAATATTCGCTTGGTCCACGTTTCGTCAAGCTGAACCCCATTGCCCATTCGCAATGCCTCCATTCAAGCTGTCATCTTCAATACTCATTATTCCTATTAATTTACTATGAATACTATGAAGGGATCGTAACATCCCCGCCGCATCCTGTCAATCGGATTTAAGACCCCCATACAAAATGAATATAGCGAATCATTCCTTTTCCTTGCGCAGCTGGTACGGATAAGATGGGAGTTGAGAAATCGGATATCGTACGGGAAAACGGGGGAGCGGACATGAACGAGATCGATTATTTGGCCGATTGGAAAGCCATTCTGGAACGGAGAGCGCTGCAGACGGTGGAAACGTTTCGCCGCAGCGAGGGCGTAAAGGCGCTTATTCTCGGGGGCAGCCTCGGACGCGGGGAGCCGTGGCCATTATCGGACATCGATATCATCCCGATCTACGAGCCGGGACGGGAGCTCACCGCGAACGAGCGAATTAAGCAGCTCAGGGCAGAGCTGATCGAGGAGTGGGAGCGGGAAGGCTGGCGTACCGCGCTCGATGTAGGAACGCTCTATTGGTCCGCAGATCTGGCTGCCGATGTCGTGAACGTGGACAGTACCGTCTTCGAGGGCTTGTTCGACAATTTGTCCGTGTATCATAGCCTGGACAAAGCGTACCTGGGACAAGCGGTTTACGATCCGGAAAGGATCGGCGCTGATCTGCTGGAATGGATTCGGCGGAATCGGTTCGCTCCGGAAGTGACAGCGTTAAGACGGAGTAAGCTTAGGAGACGCTTTGAAATAAGTCTGCTGGAGCTTGACGAGGCGATTGAGAACCGGCTATGGGCGAAAGCGGCGTATTACGGCCATGAAGCTATCGAGCTATTGCGGACGTATGTGCTGGAAAGCTGGGGGGATCGCGACAACTCGTTCGCCCGTCTCGGGACGAGATTCGAACGGCTTGCGGAGCTTCGCGGTTGCCGGGATCTGGCCGAACGGTTCCATACGCTCAAAAAGCTGGACGACAGTTCTGTCCTGGAGCGAATACAGCGTTCGCCGGAGTGGGTCCGGGAGAGGCACAGGCTGTCGTATGCGTCCAGACGGATGATTGGAGAAGACGTGAGCGAAATTCAGGACGCCCGCGATGTGCTGCGGGTGTTCGGGCGGTATGAGCTGAGAAGCGTCATGAACGGGGCGGAGACAGGCGATACGGAATGGCTTGCCATTCCCCGGGACGCGGATGAGTTCGCCGTATGGCGGGAGCGGATGGTGCAGCTCGGAGGGTCGATATTTTCGCTGGAGAAGGGAGGGGAGCCGAGATGACGGCGTCCAAGCCGCTATACTTTTTGCTCGCGCGCGATAACGGAACCCGCGTCTTTATGACGCCTGTCGATGGGGTTATGCGCATCCCTGTTTATGAATTCGGAGTTGCCGAGCAGATTGGCTTCGATAATCCGGCTCCGTACTTGTACTGGTTCGAACAGCGGTATGCGATTCCGGTATTCAGAACGTATATGCTGGAGTCGGCGGCGGCGGATATCACCATAATGGTGCTGGAAGCTGCATGTGGCAGCGATGATGATGCCCCCGATGACGCGTGGATTCCGTATTTGGCCGCGGCGGCTGCGTATCCGGAGCATTCGCAGCTGCGGGACGTGCTGTTGCATTTGCCGGACCATTACCGCAGCAGCCGGGTGATGCCCTGGGTGGAAACGGGGTTTCGACCCTATTTGGAACGTTTGATCGGCTTTACGGCGGAAACGCCGATCCGTGACCGGGATAAGGGTACCGAGATCGAGCAACTGAAAAATGCTTATGTATCCTCGGTATTCCGCTGCAGGGCGGATGGAGCCGATCGCTATTTGAAAATAAGCGCTTCCATTTTCGTCCGCGAACTGGAAATAACGAAGGTGCTGCGAGAGTGGAACATGGCACCGCTTCCGGTCTGGGTTGCGGCCGATTCGGACAGCGGCAGCGTGCTGATGGAAGATATGGGGGGATGCGACCTGCCGGCTCACGCGGACAAGGAGCAGCTTGCCGAGATCGTGCGGGAATACGCCCGGATTCAGCTCGCCTCCATCCAGCGCATAACGCCGCAGCTTTCGTATCCGTTTCGTTTGCATCGAACCTCCCAGCTTGCCGAATTGGCGGAGTCGGTTAGCGAAACGGCGGCTTTGCTGCTTGGGGACTCCCCGTATCGGCTGACGGCGGAGGAGCTTGAGAAGCTGGCTGGTAGCATGCCGTACTGGCGGAGCATGTGCGAACGTATCGCTTCTTCTGCAATACCCGACTGCTTGAATCATGCCGACCTGAGGCCGGGCAATATTCGTTTTACCGATCAGGGCATCCTGTTTTTCGACTGGGCATGGTCGGACATTTCCCATCCGTTTTTCGGCCTTTCCGCATTTCTGAACGTGATACGGAGGACGGTGAGCGATTCGGATCGGGCTTATGTGCGGGATGCGTATTTGCAGCAGTGGAGCCGCTACGGGACGGCTGAAAGCTTAGCGGAGCTTTATAGCCTCGTTGATGAGACGAGGAACTTGTATTTCGCCATCGGAGACAGTGTGTGGCTGCGAGAAATCAGAGAAGCGCTGAAGTGGCGCGTCCCTCCCTTTGGCTCGCCGGACGCATGGACGCTCGAACGGCGGCAATATTACTACGCGCGGGTGATCCGTAAACTGATTCGCACCCTATGAAGGAACTATCAGAACGGATATCCAGGAAGGAGGAAACAGATTGTGAGAATCGGCCGAACGGTTAGAGAAGTAATAGATGCAGGCAGAGACAATCCGTTCGCAAATGACGGCACGAAACGGCGCTTCATGATCAGCGTTTATTATCCTTCCGGCGACACGGATCAAGGGGCTAGGAAACTCGTGTATCCCGAGTTGTTCCATCCGGGCGAGGAGACTGCGATTCGTTTTTTCGAACAGTCGGGTGCGGATTTGGCTGCCTTAAATGCGTTAAGAACGAATGTGTACCATAATCTCAACCTGCCGGAGGACGCCAGACGGTTTCCTGTCATTATACACGCTCCCGCTTTCGGCGTCGAAAGGGATATGTACTGGTTTCACGTCTCGAAGCTCGTTGCTCGCGGGTTTATTGTGGTAACCGTCGGAGCGACGTATGAATCCGTATTTACTGTTTTTCCGGAAGGCGCCTATGTGAAGCAATTGAAGCCTCTTGCCGAGCTGACAAGCGACGATTCCGTCGAATGGGAACGGCTGCTGACGATCAGAGCCGATGATATTCGTTACGTGCTAGACCTGTTGCCCAAACTTGACGAAACAGATGAGCTGCTCCGCAATCGGCTTGATACGCAGAGAATCGGCTTGATCGGCCATTCACTCGGCGGTGCGGCCGTTTATCGGGTGATACAGCGGGATTCGCGTCCGAAGGCGGCCGTTCTGCTAGACCCGAGTCTTCATCTTTTCGGTACGGACAGGCAGCCGATAAACACGCCGGTTCTATTGATGCGGCAGCAATCGTCGACCTATGAGCTGGTGATCCTGGACGGTTGGAAGGAGCGGCTCGCACGCGAAACGAGGGACGGTCAACAGTTTTTGGCGAACGTCTTGAAGGGATACCGATCGTTTGTAAAAGTATGCGGAGCCCATCATTTGACGTTTAGCGATGTGCCTCTCCACTTAGGCGAGTCTGATGTGGCAGTGAAGCATCAGGCCATTACGGAGGCGGCTTCCTCGTTTTTCGAGGAATTTGTGTGTGGGCAAGGCGGCCGGTATACCGAGGGGAAAAACGAGGAGTTTTCCGGCATTTGCGAGATTGGATCGGATGGAAATCCGCTGGGCTAGAAGCCGTGCTTCAGTTGAAAAACATAAATAAGAGCCCGCAGTAGGGCTCTTATTCAGGTTGTAAGCCTCAGGGTTTAATACCCCATCTCTTTCAAAATCCGCGATAACGTGCGCAGACGCTCCCCATTCAGCTCATCGTCGTTGCTTAACGCCTGACTAAACAGCTTGATATCTTCGTTGATTTTCTCGTTTTCGGTGCAGACGGCGACGGTTAGGGCGTCCCCTTGCAATCCGACCCGATCGATGACGGGATTGGCGGGATCGTATAAATGCTCGTATCTGTACGCCTCGCGAAAATGGGCCATGGAGCGGCAGATCAGGATCGCGAGATCAAGCACGCGATGCAGGGGCAGCTCCTCCGACTGCCGGGACCATTTTTCTCCGGTATGTCTCCATACTTTGGCCGAAATGTCGACCTTGCCGCGATCGTTCCACTGAGCCAGGCCGAGCGAAAGGCCTTTGGCGTCGGTATTCATCGCGCTTCGCCCGTCGATGCGTTCGTAATGCTCCGAGACGATCACCGGCTTATGCTTGAGCGTTGTTGGTATGTTCATAAAGTTTCCTCACTTTGGATGGGATAATAATTTATCAAATTACTAGCGGACTGATTTTATAAACGAATACTTCGATCATAATTCAGCGGTCTCTCCAAGTCAAACCGATAGGGAGGAGGGAGGCGCGTTACGTCGTCCGTTTGCGCCACGAATCTTTTAACAGTACGATCCGGTTAAAGACGAGCTTCTCGTCCGTGGAAAGCTTGCTGTCCGCGCAAAAATAGCCATGGCGGAAAAACTGTACCTTTTGTTCCGGCTTTAGCGTTCCCGCAAACGCCTCGAGCAGGCAATCGTATACGACGACGAGCGAGTCGGGATTGATCGAGCCGCTCCAGTCGCCGTCTTCGTCCGAGGGCACGTCCTGATGCAGCAAGAGCGGCTCATACAAAAATACGTCGGCCCGCACCGCGTGCGCTGCGGATACCCAGTGAATCGTGCCCTTCACCTTGCGCCCCGTAAAGCCGCTGCCGCTTTTCGTCAGCGGGTCGTACGTGCAGCGAAGCTCCGTAATTTCGCCGGTGTCCGGGTCCTTGACCGCTTCTTCGCAGCGGATAAAGTACGCTCCCTTAAGCCGGACTTCCTTTCCCGGCGCCAACCGGTGAAAATCGCCGGGGGGTTGCTCCATATAATCGTCGCGCTCGATGTAGATCGTTTTCGAGAACGGGACTTCCCGTTTCCCGAGCGCTTCGTTCTCGCTGTTGTTCTCAATCGGCAGCAGCTCGACCGTATCGTCCGGATAGTTCGTAATGACGACCTTGAGCGGACGGAGCACCGCCATGACGCTTGCCGTTTTCGCTTTAAGATCCTGCCTCAGCGAATGCTCCAGCATCGCAATATCTACGGTTGCCTGGGTCCGAATGCCGCCGATGTCCGCTATGAAGCTGCGGATGCTTTCCGGCGTGAAGCCTCTTCTCCGCAGCCCGCGTATGGTCGGCAGCCTCGGATCGTCCCAGCCGTCCACATAACCGCCCGCCACCAGCTCCCGCAAAAAACGTTTGCTCGTCACGACTCCCGTCAAGTTTAACCGGCCAAACTCCCGCTGACGCGGAGGTTCTTCAAGCTCCAGCTCCCGGAGCACCCATTCGTACAGCGGGCGGTGATCTTTAAATTCGATCGAACACAGCGAATACGTAATGCCTTCGATCGCGTCCTGGATCGGATGAGCGAAGTCGTACATCGGGTAGATGCACCAGTCGCTGCCCGTTCTGTAATGCTCCGCATGAATGATCCGGTACAGGACCGGGTCCCGCATATTCATATTCGGCGAGCTCATGTCGATTTTGGCGCGGAGCACTTTGGAGGCGGTCGGAAAGTCGCCGTTTTTCATTTTCCCGAACAGCTCCAGGTTTTCCTCTACGGACCGGTCCCGGTACGGGCTGTTCGTTCCCGGCTCCGTTAGCGTTCCGCGATAGGAGGTCATTTGCTCCGGCGACAAGTAGCATACGTACGCTTTACCGCGCTCGATCAGCTTGATGGCCGCGTTATAATTCGTCTCCGAATAGTCCGATCCGTAGAAGATGCACTCCCCTGGATCGTACCCGAGCCATTTCAGGTCCTCGATAATCGCGTTCACATATTCAATATCTTCCTTCAGCGGATTCGTATCGTCAAAACGCAGGTGAAAGGCGCCGCCGTACTTGTGCGCCAGCATATAATTCGTGTGGATCGCATAGGCGCTTCCGATATGCAGATAGCCGTTCGGTTCGGGTGGGAATCGGGTGCACATAGGTCTGCCGAACGGGTTCGCCTCCAGTTCCTTGGCGATTAGATCGTATAAAAAATGGTCATTCGTTATTTCCATAGTTGGCTCCTCCTAATGAGCGTGATGAGTGTTCGCGTTTGAAATGCAAATAAAAAAAATTTCACCTCCAAGACGTTGGTCTTGGGGACGAAATTTTCGCGGTGCCACCCCAGCTTCATTAATATGTCGCCATATTAATCTCTTCAAGTACGGCATTCCTACGAATGCTTATACTCTAGCCCTGTAACGGGAGCACCCGTCATGCCATCGCTCGTGAAAGGTCCGACATGCCGCTCGGAGGCTTGTTTCGAGGAAACGTTCCCGGCTCCTTTTCAGCTGCCGGAGCTCTCTGTGCGGGATCGTTTTCCTGTACTCTTCTCGTCATAACGCTTGATTGATCTTATAGCAAAAGGATAACAAAAGAACCGCCGGATGTAAATTGCAGCGGGGCTCGGAGAAATGCGGAAAAACATGCATAACGGATGGGCGATTGGAAAATAATACATGGTGTGGCTATTCGGAGGGGGAATCTTATGTTTATGCAGAGGATGATCGGGGCGCTGCTGGCCGTGGTGCTGTGCGCCTTGACGGCTTCTGGCGGCTATGCGGAACCTGCTCCGGCTGAGGCGTGGCAGGCGGCTTTCGTTCGCGGCGGCGAGTTGTGGCTGAAGAGAAGCGGAGCGGATGAGCGGCAAATTACGAAGGGCGGCCACGTGCGGGCGCCCAAATGGTCGGCCGACGGCCGATTCATCGCGTTCGCGGGCGGCGAGGATGGAACGGATATTTCGGTGTATGCGCTGGATAGCGACAGAACGTTTCCGGTATACAGCGGAGGGACTTTTTACGAGTGGGCGCCGGACCGCAATACGCTCGCCTTCGCGATCGATACGATCCTGAATGTGGCGGAAGTCGGCCCCCAAGGCATTCAGCCGTTCCAAAATGTGACCGGAGGCGTCGGCAATTATTCGTGGCTGCAAAACGGAAAAGGCTTCCTCGTCTCTTCTTTGGCGGAGCTGCTGCCGGACGGCTGGTCCCGAGTCGAGCTGTTCAAGGTACCGGTCGATGCAGGGATGGACCCGGCAAAGGCAAAAAAGCTGTTTACGCTTCCTGCACAGTCGGATCGCTTTTTTGCCGTAGGCACGAGCAGCTTCAAATGGTCGCCGGACGGAAAGTGGATCTCGTTTCTCGCTGTTCCGACGGCATCGCTATCGGCCGACGCCGATACGCTGTGCGTGCTGTCCGCCGATGGCAAGACGTTCCGGACGGTTGCGACGATGATTCGCAGAAACGAATGGCAAAGGTGGGCGCCTTCGCAAAACCTGCTCGGGTATATCGAAGGGGAAGGGCGGTTCGCCATCCAGAACAAACGGCTTCAGGTTAAGGAATTTCCCGTCATTCGCCGGGTTCCTTATACGCCGAAAGGGTACGCCGATCGGGACTTCGTCTGGGAGAACGACCGGTTCATCGTTGTATCCCGATCGAAGGAGGCCGAATGGTCGAACGAACCGGCTGCGCGGCCGCTGCCTGCCTTGACTCGCGTCGATATCGGCAGCAATGAAACGAGGCAATTGTCGAACCCGCCAGCGCGTAACGGCGATTTCGATCCGGTGTATTTACCGCGAAGCGGGAAGCTGGCTTGGGTGCGTACCGACCGTGAGCATGCGTCCGCATGGATGGCGGATGCCGGATCTACAGGCGGCACAGGCGCGGGGGCGGCAGGCGGCTTTGGGAAGCCGGTCATTGAGGGGCTTGACGTAGCCGCCTCGTATTACGAAGCGTTTAACTGGGAAGAGGTCATCGCCTGGTATGAGCCGGGGCGATGACCTCGCTTGTTTTGCACACCTTATATCGTTTTCCTTCGCTGCTGAGGCTGTTCGTTTTGATTGCGCAGGGGAGTGTCGAACCGTTTCCGCTCGGTCCGTTCGATTTGCACGATTTTGCCGTCGTGTACGATAATTTGCACGCTGCCATACTCCAGACCGGCCACGCTGCTTAGGATGCGTTCCGCCCACGTGTCGTCCAAGTTCACCGAGTTGCTCATTCGTATCCCTCCCTTATGTTCCCCAAAAAGTGAAGCGAAGCGTTGTAGCATATTCCGAGTACTTTTCGGGGAGCCCCGAAAAAGAACCCCAAAAAGTGAAGCGAAGCGTTGTAGCTTATTCCTGTTACTTTTCGGGGAGCCCCGAAAAAAGAACCCCAAAAAGTGAAGTGAAGCGTTGTAGCATATTCCGAGTACTTTTTGCCTTAAATATTAACCGGCATCGGGTCGGTTTTCATGCCGTTTTCGACGATACGCGACTGTTTGTCGTTAAACAGGATCAGCCGGTGGATGAGCACCTGGACTTTGTCCCCGGCCTTAAGCGGCGTCTTCTCCAGAGAACGGTAGGCGGATACCGATTGCGAGCCAATCTGCGCCTCGATCTGCCAGCTGTTGCCGCGGAAAAAGACGTCGCGCACGAAGCCGACTTCCGCCGCCAGCGGCGTTGAAATTTCGCCGTAAGCTCCGATCTCTACAAATTCCGGTCGAATTATCGCTTTCGCGTCCGGCAGCTCGTCTTCGAAGCCTTTCAAGCTCGCCGGATGATCCAGCCGGCTCGATTCGCCGATAAACCCGGCGACAAACGGCGTAAGCGGGTTTTTGTATATATCGATCGGGGTCCCTTTCTGCTCGAGTCTCCCGCCGTTTACGATCATAATTTCGTCGGCGACCTCAACGGCCTCATCCTGATCGTGCGTGACGAATATCGTGGTGATGCCGATTCGCTCGATCGTCGCCCGCAGCCAGGAACGCAGCTCCTTGCGCACCTTGGCGTCGATCGCCGCGAACGGCTCGTCGAGCAGCAGCAGATGAGGCTCGGGGGCGAGGGCGCGCGCAAAGGCGACGCGCTGGCGCTGCCCGCCGGACAACTGATTCGGATAACGCTTCTCGAGGCCGTTCAGGCCGGTCAGCTCGATCAGCTCGGACACGCGGGCTTGAATTTCGCGCTTCGATCGTTTCTGAATCGTAAGACCGAAGGCGATATTGTCATAAACGGTCATATGGCGAAACAATGCATAGCTTTGAAACACGAAGCCGATGCCCCTGCGCTGGGCGGGCACGTTGTTAACCAACTTGCCGTCGATGTAAATTTCGCCCGAATCCGGCGTCTCCAGTCCCGCCAGCATGCGGAGAATCGTCGTTTTGCCGCCGCCGCTCGGGCCGAGCAGTCCGATCAGCCGCCCTTTTTCGATGCCGAAGCTTACGCGGTCGGAGGCGGTGTAACCGCCGAACGTTTTGACGAGCTGCTTCACTTCCAAATACATGGCTTTGTTCCCTCCTTGTAATCAACCCAAAAGCGAAGCCGTGTGTTATAGCTGAACGGGCAGGTCGTACAGGCATCTTACTCGCCCGAGACCGTTTGAACGGCCGGTTGGACGGCAGCCTGATGCTGCTTCCGTTCGACTATGCTTTTCACGATCAAGGTGACGAGCGCGAGCAGCACGAGCAGCGAGGCGACCGCGAACGAAGCGGCAAACTGGTATTCGTTGTACAAAATTTCGACGTGCAGCGGCATCGTGTTCGTTTCGCCGCGTATATGTCCGGAAACGACGGAGACCGCTCCGAACTCGCCCATCGCGCGGGCGTTACAGAGGATAATGCCGTACAGCAGCCCCCACTTGATATTCGGCAGCGTCACCCGCCAAAATACGGTCCAGCCGCCGGCGCCGAGGCTGACGGCCGCTTCCTCTTCCTGACTGCCCTGCGCCTGCATGAGCGGAATCAGCTCGCGGGCGACGAACGGAAACGTGACGAACATCGTGGCGATGACGATACCGGGCAGGGCGAATATGATCGGTACGCCGTGCTCGATGAGATAAGGCCCGAACCACCCTTGAGCCCCGAACAGGAGTACGAAGATGAGCCCGGAGATGACCGGGGAAATGGCGAACGGCAAATCGATCAGCGTCGTCAGCAGCTGTTTGCCGCGAAAACTGAACTTGGCGATCGCCCAGGCGGCCGCTACGCCGAACAGCGTATTGAGCGGAACGGCTATGATGGCGGTAATGAGCGTCAGCCGGATGGCGGACAGCGCTTCCTTCTCGGTTATGGCGGCGAAGTACACTTCGGCGCCTTTCTTGAACGCTTGGGTAAACACGGTAATAAGCGGCAATATGAGCACCAGCCCGATGAACAGCAGTGCGATGGCGATAAGCAGCCATTTGACGCCGGCCGATTCGCTCGTTACGGCGGGCATAGGGCGAGGGCCGGCCGATGGCGGCATGGATGTGCGTGCTGTGACGGTTCCTGCCATGAATCTTCCTCCTTATGCGCCGATCGTGCGCCGGCTTGCGCGCCATTGCAGCAGATTGATGACGAACAGCAGGACGAACGAGATGATCAGCATAAGCAAAGCGATCGTCGTGGCCCCGGTGTAGTCGTATTGCTCCAGCTTCGTACGGATCAGCAGCGGAGCGATCTCGGTCTTCATCGGCATATTGCCGGAGATGAAGACGACGGAGCCGTATTCGCCGAGGCCGCGGGCGAAAGCGAGCGCGAAGCCGGTCAGCAGCGAAGGCAGCACGGCCGGAAAAATAACGCGGCGAAACGTGCGCCAGCGAGAGGCGCCGAGCGAGGCCGCCGCTTCCTCCACGTCCTTCTCCAAATCCTCCAGCACCGGCTGGATCGTCCGCACGACGAACGGCAGGCCGATGAACAGCAGCGCAATCGTAATGCCGAGCGGCGAGTAAGCCGTTTTGATGTCGAACTTGGCGAAAAAGCTGCCGAGCAGTCCGTTTTGCGAGTAAATCGCGGTCAGTGCGATACCGGCGACTGCGGTCGGGAGTGCGAACGGCAGATCGACCAGCCCGTCGATGAGCCGTTTGCCCGGAAAGTTGTAACGGACGAGCACCCAGGCTACGATGAGGCCGAATACGGCATTCACGACTGCGGCGACTAATGAGGTCATCATGCTGACCTCGATGGAAGCGATGACGCGCGGGTCGGTCGCCGTCTCCCAAAACTTGCTCCAGCTTTGCTGCGTCGATTTCAGAATGATACCAGCGAGCGGGAACAACACGACGAGACTGAGGTACGTGATCGTAAAGCCCATCGACAAGCCGAAGCCCGGCAGGACGGAACGTCTTTTGCGGCTTTTGCCGCGTTTATTGCTCTCGGGGTTCCCCATCGTCGTTTGTTCCGCTGTTGTCCCGAGGGACGTTTGCGGTTCGCGGGGGGTATTGGAGGAAGCCATCGGCTCAGGTCACTCCTGTCACCTTTAATAGGATGATCGTGCTTGGGCGTTTTTCGAACTATTCGCCGCCTTGCAGACAAAGCTCCGAGAGGGCAGAGCCCTATCTGCGTGGCAGTGGTGCTTGTTTCCGGAAAGCCGCTTTATTTGCTCGGTTTGTAAATTTGGTCGAACGTGCCGCCGTCGGCAAAATGAGTGGTTTGCGCCTTTTGCCAGCCGCCGAAATTTTTATCGATCGTCAGCAGCTCGATTTTTGGAAACTGCTTCTCATACTTTTTGGCAACCGATTCGAGACGGGGACGATAAAAGTTTTGGGCCGCGATTTCCTGGCCTTCCTCGGTGTAAAGATACTCGAGATAAGCTTGCGCGACTTCGCGCGTGCCTTTTTTGTCGGCGACCTTGTCGACGACGGAAACCGGAGGCTCTGCCAAAATGCTCAGCGATGGAACGACAATCTCGAATTTGCCTTCGCCGAATTCCTTAAGCGACAGGAACGCTTCGTTCTCCCAGGCAAGCAGCACGTCGCCGATGCCGCGTTCGACGAATGTAGTGGTCGAGCCGCGTGCGCCGGAATCGAGAACCGGCACGTTTTTGAACAGCTTCGTCACGAAATCTTTGGCGGCGGTTTCGTCGTTGTTGTTATGCTTCAGCGCGTAACCCCAAGCGGCCAAGTAGTTCCAGCGCGCGCCGCCCGATGTTTTCGGATTCGGGGTGATGACGCTGACCCCCGGCTTGATCAGATCGTTCCAGTCTTTGATTCCTTTCGGATTGCCTTTGCGGACGAGGAACACGATCGTGGACGTATAAGGCGAGCTGTTGTCCTTCAGGCGCTTTTGCCAATCGGCGTTAATCAGTCCCTTCTCCTGGATGGCATCGATGTCATAGGCGAGCGCGAGTGTTACGACATCGGCCTGGATGCCGTCGATGACCGAGCGTCCTTGGCTGCCGGAGCCGCCGTGCGACTGCTTAATCGTCACTTTTTGATTGGCTTTCGTTTCCCAATATTTAGCGAATGCTTTGTTGTAGGCTTCGTATAATTCGCGAGTAGGATCGTAGGAGACGTTGAGCAGCTCCACGGGAGGTTTTGCTGCGGCTCCCCCGGCGGGGGCGGCGGATTTATCGGTGCCGGATGCGGCTCCTCCTCCGCAAGCGGTAACGCCCATAAGCAGGATGGCGGATAAGACGGACAGCAGGATCGGTTTTTTCATGCGATGTAAACTCCCTTTTTTTAGTTTGTGTTCGAAAGTCTCCGGCTGTCCGGTTGACCAATTAATCCTATGAGCATAGTTGGTATTATGTTGAGTGCAATGGTAACACCGCTGGTGAAAGCTGTCAATACAGCTGAAACATTATGTTATTTTGGTTGAAAGTCGGGTTGTGGACGACCGTTTTTCCAGAAGTTTCAGGGAACTAGGGCTGGATTTCCGCGAGATTCCTGTCACCTTCCGTTCATAATGAACTTTTTGCAAGTCGATAAGAAAAAGTAATAAATGGGCGAGAGCTGCTCGTTCCTGCGAATCCGATTCGCAAGATTGCCGTTTTTCGATGTTTACAATATGTGAGAAACAGCCGTTTGGTGCTTTTCCGGTTCCTTTTGGACAGCTTGGCCATCTTGGCGGCAAATTGCGGACAGACAGCGAAAACAGCCCCCGCGAGAGCGAGGGCTGGCTTGAATGCTTGTATGAAAACCGTATTATCCTTTGAGCGAACCGGCCGTCATCTGCATAAACGATTTGTTGGCAAAAATGTAAACGATGAGTATGGGCAGGATCGACAGACAGGCGCCGGCCATCATATAGTGCGTTTGCGCTGCCGCAGAAGCGCCGTAGCGCAAGTTGGACAAGCCTACCGTGAGCGGCTGCAATTTCGGCTGGCTCATCGTGAACACAAGCGGCATAATGTATTCATTCCAGGCGGCACGGAACGTAAACAGCGCCGAAACCCCCAGACCCGGCCCAAGCAAAGGCAGGATGATCCGCCAATACGTGCCCAGCATCGAGCTGCCGTCGATTTTGGCGGCCTCGTCCAGCTCCCGCGGGATGGCCCTGACGAAGCTATACAGGATAAAGTAAGTGGCTGCGTGGGCGCTGACCAGCAAAATAACGACGCCCCACAGCGAAGTTTGCAAGTGCAGTGTGACCATGATTCGGAATTGCGGATGCAGCACCAGCGGACCGACAGAGATAAACATCGTGGCCGCTTGAATGAAAATATACGTCCGTCTGCCCACGAATCGCAGCCGATCCACCCCATAGGCTGCCATCGAAGCGACGAGCAGCGTTCCCACTGTCGTGCCTATACTGATAAACAAGCTGTTCCACGTATAACGGGAAAAATTGGCCGTCTTCCATGCCTCCACATAGTTGGAGAAGTGCCAAGTCTTCGGCAGTATGGTAGCGCCGGCGGTCAACTCGGCGTTCGATTTGAACGAACCGAGGATCGCCACGAGCACCGGAAATAGCGTGAGAAACGCCATGACCAGCAAAAAGATCCATAAAAAGATCGTTCCGGGACGTAGAAAGACGGGAAGGACGCCGCTCGAAGCGCTCGGCTTGGGCTTTCCCGCAGTTGCTTGCTGCATGATCCATTCCTCCAAGAAAAAAACGGTAGATAAACGGGATTACATTTGATTTAATTTTCTGGACAAATAAAAGTACAAGGCTGTCACGCCGCCGACGATGACCGCCGTCACGAAACCGACCGCGCTGCCATAGCCGATTTGCTGCTCCAGCACACTGCTGGCCGATGGCGTCGGGAACAGGAGACGATACAGGTACAGAAACATGACTTCGGTTTTGCCAATCGGCCCGCCGTCGGTCAGCACCATGATGCTTTCATAGCTTTTGAGCGAGTTGATGATCGCCAGCATGATGACCATCTGCAGCACCGGACCGAGCATCGGCACCGTGATATACCAAAACTTTTGCCAAACGCCCGCGCCATCCAAATCCGCGCTTTCATGAACCTCATGCGGAATGTTCTGCAAACCGGCGATGAACAAAATCATATAGTTGCCGACCGCTCCCCATACCGCGATGAGAATGACCGTCAGCATGGCGTATTTCGGACCGAGCCATTCAATGCCTTTGTCGGTGATGCCGAGCTTGATTAGAAACTGGTTCAAAACCCCATTGTACGAGTTGAATATGATGAAAAACACAACGGAAATGACCGCAGAGCTGATAATCGTCGGCAAGAAGTAAATCGCCCGCAAAAGCTGTCGCCCTTTGATCGCACGATTAAGGATGACCGCTAGCAAGAGCGCCAGCGGCAGCGTTAGAATCAGCTTCCCGCCCGCATAAACGAATGTTTGGACGACGGAATTCCACAGCAAATGATCCGTCCATAAGGTGCGGAAGTTGTCCAGGCCGATGAAACGCGGCGTTCCGTACCCTTTGTAATCATAAAACATATACCGGAATACCCAGAAGATCGGATAAACCGTAAACACAAGCGTCAAGAGAAGACTGGGCAAGGTGAAGAAAGCACCCGCCGCATTCGTTCTCCATTGTTTCATGGGTCCCACGAACCTTTCCCCGAAAATACGACAAAGGGTCAGAAGCCAATTCTGACCCTACGCCCTGCCGAACTAGGGCGTGTATTCAAACTATCAAAAGGCCCTATAATTTGGTAAACTTCTCACATGAGAAGAAGATACGAGATACGTGACGATCAATGGGAAAAACTGAAAAACCTCTTGCCACTAGAACGGAAGCC
>NZ_RBAH01000049.1 GCF_003626695.1 Paenibacillus ginsengarvi | reverse complement strand
AACATCAAACGAATGATCAAAGCGATAGCATAAGGGATGAAAGGTCCCTTCAAAATCAGGCCAAATTCTATAAAACCGACAAAATGGGTTGAGGATGTTGTCCTCAACCCATTTTGTCAACAGCCCCTCGTGGCGGCCGGAGGTTTTTCGCGCTTTTCCTCCTACCCGCTTGAGCCGTCGCGGGCCATCGGTTCATATGCAAGCAGCACGCCAAGCTGGCTTCTCGGATCGATTGCGTATTTCTCGTATGCGAGCGCAGCCTTGCGGACCGGGATCACATCCGTGATCATCGAAGCTAGCCGGATCCGCTTCTCGGCGAGCAGACGGATATATTCGCCCATATTGCGTCCTTCCGTCCATCGCACATAACCGATCGGGTAATCGACGCCTTCGTTCTCGTAACTGCCGTCATACCGGCCCGGTCCGCCCGCGCGGGAGATCAGCACCTGCGCTTCCTTGCCGAACATCAGGTCGCGATTAAAGTCCGTCTTCACATCGCCGACGATGACGATTTTCCCCCGGTCGCGCAGCCATTCGAACGATTGGTCGATCAAACCGCCGGCCTTGCCGCCCGCGCAAAGGAATACCGCATCCGCCCCCGCTCCCTCCGAACAGTCGTGGATCGCATCCGCCAGCTCTTCGGCGGTAGCGCAGGCCCGCCCCGCCCCGCTTGCGCGCAACTGCTCGCAGCGCTCCGGCAGCAGATCATAGCCAATAACGCGCAGGCCTGCAGCGCTTGCAATCTGGCATAACAGCTGGCCCAAAATGCCCAGCCCGACGATAACGGCCGTTTCGCCGAAGCGGAGATCGGATTGGCGCAGCGCATGAATCGTGATCGCCCCGTGCGCGACGAATGCCGCCTCGCGGATGTCCACATGATCCGGCAGCGGAGCGACCAGATTTTTCGGCACCGCAATTCTCTCCGCATGTTTAACGAACGGCGCCCCATAGCAGGCGACGCGCTGGCCTATCCGAAGTTTATGTACGCCTTCGCCGACTTCGCGAATAATACCGGCCGAGCTGTACCCGAGCGGCAAGGAATCGCCGACTTCTCTGCTCCGGCCGATAATAAGCATTTCCGTTCCCGGACTGATGGCCGAGCATACGTTCTCGACGATTACATAGTTGCGCGCACAAGCCGGCTCCGGCGCCTGTTCCAATTGAATGCTGCCCTGTCTGGCTGTTACCACAAGCATGCTGCAAGCTCCCCATCTTCGTGTATAGTCGGAATCCAATTAACCATATTAAGTATATTAACTTTGTTCCTATCGCCGGTCAATTTGATGGAAGCCTGCAGGCGCTTATCCGGCCTTTCCGGCCACTTCTATTTACTCCTGCGTAACGGAGTTTTATACTTGAAGAATGCTTAACGAAATAAAGTACCAGAGAAAGCAGTACATACTCACCCAAGCCTAGATCGAATCCGTAAATCGATTCGGCATTCCACCAGGGAGGAACTTTAACATGCTTACCTTTCAACAAAAATTAGAAAATTACGCCGAGCTGATAGTCAAAATCGGCGCTAACGTTCAAAAAGGCCAAACGCTGATGGTGCAAGCTTCGCTCGATTCGGCGGAGCTCACCCGCTGCGTCGTCAAAAAAGCGTACGAAGCAGGCGCCTACTCGGTCAAGGTGCGCTGGAGCGACGATGATACTTCGCGCATCGCCTACGACCTCGCTCCGGAGGAATCGTTTCTGGAGGAGCCCAAATGGACGGCCGGTGAAAAAATCGAGCTGGCCGAGAAGGGAGCCGCGTTCGTCACGATAACGTCCGCCGACCCGGATCTGCTCAAAGGCGTCTCGCAGCAAAAAATGCTTCATGCGAATAAAACGACCAGGCAGGCGTTAGCCCCGTACAGTGCGCTGGCCAGAGCGTTCAAAATCAGCTGGAATTTGGCGACGACGCCTTCCAAGGCATGGGCGGCCAAAGTATTCCCGGACGTTCCCGAGGAGGAGCAGGTTCAGCGGCTGTGGGACGCGATCTTCCAGATGGTTCGCGCCGATCAGCCCGATCCGCTCGCACTGTGGGATGAGCATATTCGCCAGTTGAAGCGCCGCGCGTTTTACTTGAACGAAAAGCAGTATCAAAAGCTTCACTACGTCGGACCGGGCACCGATCTGACGATCGAGCTTCCCAAAAACCATATTTGGCTCGGCGGAAGCAAGCAGAACGAGCAGGGCACCTGGTTCGTTCCGAACTTGCCGACCGAGGAAGTGTACACCGCGCCGATGCGCACCGGGGTAAACGGCACCGTCGCGAGCACGAAGCCGCTCAGCTACAGCGGCAACATTATCGATGGGTTCACGTTTACGTTCGAGAATGGACGGGTTGTGGACGTCACCGCCGCACAGGGCGAAGAAACGCTCCGGGGATTGATCGATACGGACGAGGGCGCGCGTTACCTCGGCGAAGTGGCGCTTGTTCCCCACCATTCGCCCATCTCCGACTCGAACATTTTGTTTTACAAAACGCTGTTCGACGAGAACGCCTCCTGCCATCTCGCTGTAGGCAGCGCCTATACGGCTTGCATCGAGGGCGGGGTCGGCATGACGCCGGAACAGATCCAGGAACAGGGTCTGAACGTCAGCATGGCCCACACAGATTTCATGGTCGGCTCGGGCGAGCTGGATATATACGGCATAACCGCAGACGGCACGAAGGAGCCCGTTTTCCTGAAAGGAAACTGGGCGTTCTAAGACGACCTGTGCCTGCTTGTGGCGAAAGCGCGATTGACTCGCAATCCGCGCTTTTACCGGCAAAGGAGCTGCCCCTCGGGGCAGCTCCTTCATTATGTTTCTATAAGCTTCACAGACTGTGTGCGGTAAGCGTAACGGCGCATAAATTCATCAGGCAGCGGCCGGGTATCGCTGTCGCTCGAACCGTCAGCCGGTACGTGCCGGGAGCCGATATGTAGACGAAGCCCAACTCCCTAGTCGCGAAGCGGTGCTCGCCGCCCGTGGCCTCCACTTTTCCCAGCAAACAACCGTTCCCCGCCGAAACGGTAAAAGTCCCTCCCGCATTCTCATCCGTTGATCCGTACGATACATCCACGCGATACCGTCCGGAACTCGCAGCCCTGAACTCCCACTCGATCCAATCGGAAACGTCGGACCAGTCCGTTACGTTGTCGCGTCCTTTCTTGCCTGTGTCGTAGCGCAGCGTCCGCCCGTGAATCTCTCCGTCGAATGCTTCAAATACGTTGCTATACCCGCTTCCGAACAACCGTCTGAGCGGATTCGCGTCAATGTCCTCTGCCAGTTCCAGTACGATCACGGTGCATATGGGATCAAATGCGACTCCATGCACGTCCAAAGCAATATCGTCTTCATTCAGCCGCTTGACCGGAAGCGGCCGTTTGTCCGGGTCGGCAATCGCATAAGCCCGTCCGATCCGGCTGCGGATGCCGGGAACGAGCAGCTCGCCGTGCGCCGGCTGGTCCCATACGAGAAAATAAAGCGTTCGCCCTTTCGCCGTGCATCGCCCCCAGAGCAGCTTCCCGATCGGGCTGGCCGTCGTGCCGTATATACTGTCGCCGTTTTGCTTCATCCAGAGCCCGATTTCCCGCAGCAGCTCTACTGATTTCGGATCGAAAACACCTTCCCCGGTCGGACCGACATTGATCAGGAAATTGCCGTTCTGGCTCGCCACGTCGATCATATTGCGCACAAGATCGCGCGCCGTCTTCCAGTTCCGGTCGCTGCGCTTGTAGCCCCACGAGTCGTTCAGAGTCGCGATCGATTCCCAGTCATTATGCCGGACACGAACGTGCAGCTGGTTGTCGCCGCTGTTGCCGTAATCGCCGAACCCGTCTCTTCTCACCCTCCGATTGACGAGACAGCCTGGCTGCAGCCCGTGCACGAGGTTGACGAACTTCGTCCCTTGCTCGTCCGTAATCTTGTGTCCGTAGTCGAACCAGACGATGCCTACGGGGCCGTACCCGGTTAGAAGCTCGGTTACCTGAGGGTACGCTTTCTGCTCCAGGTAGCGCTCGTATCGGGACCGCTTGTCTTCGTCCCCGATCCACGATTCGAGCGGATCGTATGCGCCGATGTTGGCCGGGTAATCCCACGTATTCCCCTGCGAATCGGGATGATGCCAGTCCATCGCATGAGAATAGTAGAAGCACAGCCTGATTCCTTCTCGCTCGCACGCCGCCGCCAGCTCCTTCATCGGATCGCGGCCGAACGGAGTCCGCTTCACGATATTGAAGTCGCACGCCTTCGAATCGTACATGGCGAAGCCGTCGTGATGCTTGGCCGTAACGACGATATACTTTAGCCCGGCGTCCTTCGCGGCCGCTACCCATTCGTCGGCGCTGAACCGGACCGGATCAAACCGCTTCGCCACTTCTTCGTATTCGGCCACCGGGATTTTGCCGCGCAGCATGATGTGCTCGCCGTAAGCGCCCTCCACCTCCGCACCGTTCCAATACCCGCCAAGCTCCGAATACAGCCCCCAGTGAATAAAAAGACCGATCCTCGCTTCGCGCCACCAGGCGATCCTGTTCTCGCGTTGCTCATCCTCGGGGAGCGCGGCGACGTTCTTTTCGAGGCTATCCGCCTCGGCGTTATCCAGTAGCATATCTTGTTTATCGGTCATGCTCGCACAGTCCCCTCTTTTCGCCGCCGCTCGACACTTGCACGATACCGCCCTCGTGTCGCCGGATTCGGCGCTTCGGACGGTTGTACCGGAAAGGCGTTCGGTTTACTATTAGGGTAAGGGACCTACCGCTTTTAAACCAGATCTAGAACCGTTTTATAATCGTACATTTCCGTCTTCGAACAGGGGGACAGCTATGCAATGTCTGGAACTGGCGATCCCGCCGCTGCCGCAGCTCATTATTGTCGCTCATACGGTATGGAAACGCGGCGCGCTTCATGCTCCGCGCTCCTTCGGTCTGTACGATGTGCTGTTCGTGAAGCGGGGGACGCTGTTTATGATGGAGGACGATCGCAGCTATGAGATCAAGGCTGGCCATATGCTCGTGCTGGAGCCGAACCGGCAGCACCGCGGCTACAAACCATGCGAGGAGGAAACGGAGCTGATCTGGCTTCATTTCGCCCATCCGCCGGCTTCGCGCCTCCTCGAGTCCGGGCAAGTTCCGTGGTCCCGTCCTTGTGACAAAAAGATTGATAGGGCTTTTGTCGCTCCGGCGCAGCAGCTGTATATCCCCAAGTTCGGCGAGCTGCCGCTGCAAACTGTATGGCCGTTTCTGTCCCAGCTCGCCTCCTTGTACGGAATCCTGGTCGCCAGACAGAGCGCGAACATGCATGCTTTATTCGCCGCGCTGCTGGACGAGCTGCAAACGCTGCTGTACGCTGGTCCGCGCGCCCCCGGAACGGATCTGGCCGACCGCATCGAAGCATACTTGCGCGATCATTATGTGCAGCCCTTCGACGCCGATCATATGGCGGCCGCGCTTCACTTCGACGCCGATTATGTGTCCCGCTGCCTGAAAAAGCATACCGGCATGAGCGCGCTGCAATACGTCCACCATCTGCGTATCGAGAAGGCGCAGGAGCTGCTGCGGACAACGGAGCTATCCGTCCAGCAAATCGCCGACGCGACCGGCTTCGGCGACGCTACTTATTTGATCCGCCAATTCCGCAGCAAAACCGGTATGACGCCGAAGCGCTACCGGTTATGGTTTCAGAGGTTCATATAAAAAATTCAACTCTCGTTTTGCGAACTCCCATCAGGAGTGTCCATAAGATTTCCGGGGCTGATAGGCATTTTTCTTCCGGTTTGCCCGTGCAGGGAGTCGGGGCCTTCATACAGCTTCATCATCAACTGCGCCCGATTTTTAACGCCGTATTTGCCGAACATTTGGGCCAAGTTTTTCTTGACTGTAATTTCGCTCAAATGCAGATGAGAGGCAATTTCCAAGTTGGTTTTGCCCCCCAGCAGCAGCACGGCGATTTCCTTCTCGCGGACGGTTAATCCGGCCAGCCGATCGGAATCCGTCTTGACTCCGATGCTTGACGCCATACGATCCAGATAAGCCTGCAGCCTGCCGCCGCGAAGGTCGATCAGGAAAGTCGGCGATGGCGTGTCCTTGCCGTAATCGCGGTGCAGCGCCTTCGGCACTTCTTCGAATCCGAGACGTCGGAGCAGCGTTTGATAAAAGGGCAGCGGCGTCGAGGCCAGCAAGATGCCGCCGGTCAATATATGCGAGAACACGAAGCTGAGCAGGTCTCTTCTGGCCGATACGTCTTCCGGATCGAGCGCGTCGACCATCCGGATGTACCAGCCGCTCTGCGTCTGCCTAGGTACGGCAAACTCTCTTCTCTGGCTTGGCGTCAGCCCTTTGAAGTAGGCGCGGCTGACCGGTTGTGTCGTCAAATAATCGAGCGTGTGCTCGTTAATAGGAATCATCACTACAAGCCCGATTAGCCGCCCCGCGTCGTTTCGGAGAAGACGAACGGCGTCAGGGCGCAGTGCAAGCAGGCTGCGCGGATCGAGCAAATCCGATTCTTTGCGATCCTGGCTGGCAGGTACGATCAAGTCGTACTGCTGGTTCGTTTCGTGGTCGACGAAGGACACTTTTTTGTCCCGGGATTCCGCTGTCCTTTGCTGAAAATAATGGACGACCTCGTTCACATTGTGCCCGTCCATCGTCTCCAAGTGATGGGAGGATAAAGAGAGCGGCTGAAAAAATACGGCTCGAATCAACGAGTCGCCCAAATGGTAGAAAAACTCGCCGCGTTCCCACGAAATATCGGAGCTGGATGCGTTTTGCCGCAATTTCCGATCGTAATACTGGACACAGCGCCGGGACAAACGCTGGTAAGTCTCGGGCATTCGGGCACGAAGATCTTGACGGATGGATTCCCGCATCAAATCGTGAAGCACCCATCCCCGTTCCGTGAACCGGACAAACGAAAGCTGGGTGAGCCGCCGGAAATCGGCAGCCTGGACTTCTTGTTCAATGACGTGGCCGAGCAAATCCTGATGGAAATGCCGAAGCATCGATGCGGCCTCCAGAAGCTTCTGCAAGTTCTCGTCCGTCACCTCCCGCAACCATAGGTGGACGAGTCCGTTCAGTACTTCCGTTCGATCCGCTCCCTCCAGGCGGTTCGAAGAACCGGCGTGGACGGTAGAAGCTGCCAAAGAAAGGGTGAGAGGATGTCCACGGGTGAACCGCCACAGCTCCTGCATCATTCCCTCTTCGTGAATGCCAATCTTCCCCAAGTATTCGCACAGCGTTTCATAAGAGAACTCCGATAGCGGCAAGGAGCGGATCATCTGGCGCCATCCCGGCGAGACCGCCCATTCGCCTCGCAAGGGAAATCGGCCCGCTATGATGACGAGCACGTTGCCGGGCAGCCGTGCAATGAACTCCTCCCGCAACCACAAGTCCAGCTCATTCAATTCCTCGTAAGTATCGATCGCAAGCACAATTCGGTTGTTTGCCGCAAGCGCATTCAGTTTTTGGAGACAAGCGCCCGTCCAGTCGACTACCGGCGTCTGTTCGAGCTCGGCTGAGACGCCGGAATCGGAACGGATAGAACCCAGAACCGACAACAGACGCCTCGCAAACGCTTCAGGAGAATGAATAAAATCACGGCTGCCCAGCAGAATGAACGTAGAACCGGTCTTCTCCAAAGCGCGGTGAAGCGCGTCAAGCAGAAAGCTCTTGCCGATGCCTCCCGGACCGTATATATTCACAATGCGTTCCCTTTGCCCGCCGCGGTCGGCGAATTGCCGCAGCAGTTCGAGCTCGGCTTCTCTGCCGATAAAATAATGATCTATCCATTGCCAGAGCGATTGCACAGTACCCCAACCTCATTTCAAGCCGAATTCCATCACATATAATGCCAATATACCTCGATTATACCAAAGTTTAGTATCCATTTCACAATCTGTATGATAGTATTTAACCCGGATTAACCGAACTTCAATTCCCGAGCACGAAGGCGGAATCGTTCTACTTGTTCGCGGTATTCCGGTTCGTCGATGAAATTGACCGTTTCTTCCGGATTACGCTGCAGATCAAATAACACTTCCGGCTTATCCGGACCATAGCATTGGTACTTCAAGGCGTCGCGTTTGATCATCAGATTGCGGCCGCCGAATTGCGACACCGCCTCGTTGTCCCAGAGCGCATCGTCTTCCGCTAGAAGCGGCACCAGGCTGCGGCTGTCCAAGCCGCCGGGAACGGGTACCTCGGCAAGTTCGCACAGCGTAGCGAACAGATCACATAAACTTACATTGCGCTCGACGACCTTGCCTCCCCCGAACCGTTTCGGATAACGAACGATCAGCGGCACCCGCGCGCTCCCCTCGAAAAACTTCTGCTTCTCCCATACGCCGTGCTGCCCGAGCATCTCGCCATGATCGCTCGTATAGATGACGATCCAGTCGTCGATATCCTGCCCGACGTGCTCCAGCGCGCGCAAAACTTTACCGTACAGCTCGTCGATCGTTTCAATCATGCCGTAGTATGCGGCCGTCGCCCGGCGCAGCTCGCGCTCCGACGCATCGATCCCCTCGCGTACCGCCAGCCGGCCGAGAAACGGATGATCGAACGGCTGCTCGTTCGTAAACGGCCGGACCCGGTTCAAGTAGTAGGTGAACTTGTCCTCGCTCGTCAAATATGGGTAGTGCGGCTGCAGCAGGCTGACTTTGAGCAGCAGCGGCTGAATTTCCTCCCGATCATAATACGTGCTGTTGAAATAATCTTCGATGAATTGCGTAGCCACATCGACGGCCATTGCGTCATGCGACACACATGGCCCTCTGCTGACGCCGGCCCGCTTCACTTCCTTCGATTGCTCCCACTTCAGCGGAGGGCGCTTGTACTTGTCGAACTCGGACTGCTCCTTGCCGTCCAAAAACGAGGCTGTAACTTCCATATCGCCGAACAGACGCTTCGTCCAGCCTTGCATCTGATCCGTGCCCCTATGATGCAGCTTGCCGCTGACAACCGTCTGGTAGGCGTGCTGCGCCAATCTGCGCGAGAATGTCATATGTCCCGGGGGCAAATCTTGCCCGAACGTTTCACAGCCGGTCGTGCGCGGAAACTGTCCGGCCATCATGCTTTGTCTGGCCGGGATACAGATCGGCGAAGGTGTATAGGCGCTGCGGAACACCGTCCCCGTAGCCGCCAGCCGGTCCAGATTCGGCGTGCGTATGACCGGATTTCCCTCAAAGCCGGTTACGTCGGCCCGATGCTCGTCGCTCATTAGAAACAAAATATTCGGTTTACCCAATTTCGTTATCCTCCCGTATTCGCAAATGATGCCCATCCTCGGGCGAAAGAGATGTTCAACTGCCCTTCAGTGCGGAATCGATCGAAAACGACGCGCCCGACCACGCCTTACACTGCGTCCATTCGGCTTCGCCCTGCCAAAACGGATCGCCCTCCTTCAGGCCAAGCGGCAAAAACGCGACCGAGCACAAATACAGGCTGCCGGTCGAAATATACGTCTCGCCGATCTCCGGCTGGTGCCCGCAAAAGCCGATCGTCAGCCAGCCGCCGGCATCAAACGTGCCTGGCGCCTCGATCGTTCTGCGGATAACCGCCGTCAGCGCGCAGCGGACTTGCGCGGGCTCAAGAGGCGCGGGGAGTTCGCCGCGCAGCGCCACATGCGCCAGCGTCTGGAACGCGCCGAACCGGTAGGCGAGCGAGCGCCCAACAGGGGGGAACGTTCCTTCCGGCGATATAAGCCTCTCCTGTATGACCGCCTGACGCTGGGCCCGTCTCGCGATCGGTCCCGCCATCGCTTTCCATTCGCCGTAGCGATCGCCGACCGCTTCTACAATATCGAGGAGCATCGGCTGAATGACGAAGCTGTTGTAATAGTCAGCGTGATACTCCTTCCCTTCGCCGTACGTTCCGTCTCCTACGTACCACTGTTCGTGCTGTTTCAAGGCAAAGTCGATGCGCATCGGGTCCCAATCGGGCTCGCCCATCCGGCATAGCGCCACTTCGATTGCGGCTGCGAACAGCAGCCAGTTGTTGAAATACGGTTTTCTCGAACGTGTAGCCTTCAAAGCGTCGATCAGATTGCGGCGCACCCGATCCTCCAGCTTGTCCCACAGCTCGACGGGCGCCCGCAAAATCGCCTGCGACAAAAACGCCGCGTCCACGATCGGCTGATAGCCGCGGCTGAAATTCATCCTGTCGGGCGAGACCGGATCGGTCCCGGCATCAATCGCCGATCGGGCGAGAAGCGCCAGCCGCTCCCGCAGCCGCTCCTCCTCGTCGCCGCCGGCTCCTTTCGCTTCAAGCCAGGGCGCGATGCCTGTGAGCAAGCGCCCCAGCGCTTCGAGATGCGTATACTCCGAACGGTCGTCCGTCTTGCCCTCCACCGGCATATCGGCCTTCAGCCGCCGCTCATGCAGCGCCTCCAGCACCGGAGCGGCGATGCGTTGCATCGTCTCCAGCCAATACGCCCTGTCGTTTGTTTGAGTCATCGCTTCGACAGCTCCTTCCGTAAATTGAAAACGCTTCATTATCATATCGCGTTAATCCTGATATACTATAACTATCATGCTGCCACAAGGGGGATGTTCACAATGAGCACTCGTATCGGGCTTCCCAATATGACCAGCACCCTTATGACGTACAACTTTCATATCCGCGTCGCCGAAGCCGGATATGCCTTCCGTCTTGAGTACCACCCTACTTTCGAGCTGTTATACTGCTGGGAAGGCAACGCCACCGAATATATTCAGGAACGCCCCGTCCCGTTTCGCACCGGAGACTTGCTGCTTATTAAGCCGGGCGTGAAGCATCGCTTCCTGAATCAAGCTGCGGGACCTGTTACCTTTATTTCCATTCATTTCGATATCGACGATCCGGAACTGCGCAAAAAGCTGATCGCCGCGAGAATCGAGCGGCTATCGAAAGCGGATACCGAAAAAACGATGATTCCCCGCTATCTGGAACAAATCGAATCCGTCATCTACTCCTGCATACTTAAAACGAAGTATGGTGGCGAGGTTACCGATATCCCTTTGTCCAGCGTCGATAAGCTAGCGATCCAGGCCTTTTTTCTGCTCATCGTCAAGGAGCTCACTGTGTATACGGCATCCGTCAAGGAACAGGATGGCTATGGCTGTGAGGAGCAGCATGCAACTCCTTATGAAACGAAAATCGCCCACTTGATCGAAGATTTATTGCGCCTTTGCGCCCAGGACGCCCTTACCGTTCAAGATATCGCCCGCCATATCGGCCTTAGCCGGGGGCAGTGCACGAAAATTTTTACGAAAGTGTACGGCATGCCGCCGCGGCAGTACATTACGGAGCTGAAGCTAAGAAAGGCCAAGGAGCTGCTCGTCCGCTCGCAGTTGTCCGTGGAGGCGATTGCCGCCGAGCTTCGCTACGATTCCGTCAGTCATTTCAGCCGGCAGTTCAAACGCTGGACCGGACTTTCGCCGCTCCAATTCAGACCCAAACATTTGCCGCTGTCCGGCGTTACGGACGCTTCGAGCTAGCGTCGCAGCCTTAGAAACAACGAAGGGCAGCCCCGGGTACCGGAGCTGCTCTCCTCGTTCTTATTTCGTTTTCGTTCGGTCATTTTCCTTGGGCGGCCTGAATTTCCTTCGTCGCCGCTTCGGCGGCTTCCCTCAAAGCCGTTACCACATCCTTCTCTCCCTGCGCGACTTGCTGCAACGCCGAATTCGCTTTGCCCGAAACAATGCCGGTATATTTCGTTTTCATTGTAATGGGAGCCGGTTTGGCCGGGAAAAACGATTTGATGTTTTTTCCTTGATAGATGGGAAGCGACTCGGCAAACGTCATTTGGATTTGCGGATTGTTCAAGATCGACAGCCCGGTAGCATCCTTCGACATCTTGATCTGGTATTCGTCCGAAGTCAAATACGCGACGATCTGATAAGCCATCTCTTTATGCTTGCTAGTGCTGGCGACAGTCGCATAGGTGGGATACATTTGCGAGCCGACATCTCTCGCGTCCGCGAACGTAGGCAGCGTTACAGCGTCATAATTGCCTTCGTTGTTGAGGACCGAGTTGAAGTAGGCGTACATCGCCAGCGTTTTGTCCTTTGTAAACAGCGTCGTCGTTTGTTTGCTCCATAGCTCCTTGGCCAGATCGCTGCCCGGAAGCTGATAAAATCTGGCGAAATTGTCGATCAGCTTTTTAAATTTATCATCCGTTATGAGCGGTTTGTTTTGTGCATCGTTAAAGGGAGCGGACAGCTGATTCACGTTGAGCATATGGCTCGGCGACATGCCGTAGCCGTAATACTGAACCCCTCCGTCCTTGCGGGTCAGCTTTTTCGCCATCTCGTAAGCTTCGTCCCATGTCATTCCGTCCTTCGGGTAAGCGACGCCGAATTTATCGAAAAGGTCCTTATTATAGGCGAGCACCTCCGCCGTGGTCCAGACCGGCAAACCGTACATGCCTCCGCCGCTGAAGTTTTTCATGAACTCGACTTGGGTTTGCTCCAAGCGGGTCAAATCGAACTTGTTCGTCTTCAGCAGTCCGGATAGATCGTACTGCAAATCGTAGTCCGTCATGTTCGTTATGAGACCGATCGAGTAAAAAACGATATCGAGATTTTCCCCCGCGGCAATAACATCCTTAAACTCGGTTCCTTTGGCGTAAGGAATAAACTTTGGCGTCACGTTCGGAAATTTCGCTTTGACCGCATCTCCCATCATTTGCTTGAACTGCTCCTCGGTCGTTGCCGTATTCGGCCGGTAAAACGTAATCTCCACCGGCTCTTTAAGGTAGGCAGGTTCTTTGTCCGAGGCCGCATCCCTGGACGAGTCAATCGCTTTCCCGCCGCCTCCGCAAGCCGCTGCAATTACCGCTGTCAGGGTGAGGAGCGTTACCAAGCTTAATCGTTTTCGATTCGTTCCCATAACCGTTCCCCCTTGTTTGAATGCGATTTGAACGTATCGTCTCATATGTAAGCGCATTCAACAAGGTAACGAGCATGCATTCTTTTGACCATTTGTACGCTCATTCCGCAAAACAAACAGCCTGCCGGATCGAACCCGGCAGGCTTTTCACTCTCGCGATAGGTTACAACGCAGGCACCTTGGCAAAATGATTCGCTACCTTGCGGATCGCCTGCACGATTTCCTCTACATCTTGCTCGGTGTAAAACTCGTTCACGCTAAGACGGATCGCCGTCTGCAAAATCGCCTCCGCGTTCGGGCACAAGCCCGCCTCGTACGTAATGCCCGTCAGATCAAACGGGAAATGGCTGCCGAGGTACGCCTGACGCTTCTGGAACAGCGGCTGCATGTACATGACCTGCGGAATATAACCGGCCGAATTCGGAATGCCCTCCGCCGCCAGCGCCTTGGTGAACTCCTCGCGGGTGCAGGTTAGCTTCGACTCGTCGATGCGCATCATATAGAACCAGTACGTGCCGGTATTGCCTGCTTCGACCTTATGAGGCTCGATGCCGGGCAAGCCGGAAATGCCGGCCGTAATCCGGTCGCCGAATTTGGTGCGCTGATCGCAAATCCACGGCAGCTTTTTCAGCTGCGCGATGCCTACGGCGCCCTGCAGCTCGGTCATCCGGTAGTTCGGGGCCACATAGTGCAGCTCTTTTTGCACCGTATCGCCGAACCGCTTGAAGTTTTTGTCGGCGAACGCGTGCGTCGTCAGGAAGTCCTGCTCATCGCCCGAGTTGACGGTGACGATGCCGCCGTCCCCAGTGGAAATATGCTTGAAATCGTTCGTGCTGAAACAGCCGTAATCGCCGATCGTCCCGGCCAGCCGTCCTTTGTATTTCGTCATGTAGCTTTGTGCGCAGTCTTCGATGACCTTGACGTTATGCTTGCGGGCAATCGCCATAATGGCGTCCATATCCGCCGGGTTGCCGGCGAGGTGTACGACCAAAATCGCTTTTGTCCGCGGCGTAATGCGCGCTTCGATCGACTGCGGGTCCATGTTGTACGTATTCGGATCGAGATCGGCGAATACCGGGATCGCGTTCTGGTACAAAATACCGATCAGCGTCCCCTGGTCCGTAATCGGGCTCGTGATGACTTCGTCGCCTACCGTGACCCCGGCAGCGCCAAGCGCAACGTGAATCGAGGCCGTACCCGACGTCGTCGCTACGCTGTACTTTACCCCATACAACTCGTTAAAGTTGTTCAGGAACGTTTTGACCTTTTTGCCGAAATGATAAAACAGCGTGTTTTGCTCCAGCGCCTCCAAAAGCTCCTTCGCTTCGTCCAGGCCGAATCGCTTGCCCGTGCCGAACGGCGTCGTTTTCGTCTTCGGTCCACCCAAAATAGCCAGCTTATCTTGACTCATCGTGCACGTCCCCTTTGTATTCGTAATGTCTTCATTATATGATTCGGCCATCCGGGCTACACGCCATTTTGTATAGGAATATAGGTCAAAAATTGTTACAATGGACCATAGCAAATGACCTTTCGGCGAGGGACAACGTGTATGACGACTTATCCGGTATTCCAGGACAGCCTCAGGCTGAGCACGTTCAAAAAGGGCGAATTTCCGCTCTTTATTACGCATTATCCGCTGCGCAGCGGCTATCCGAACCATCACCACGAATTTGCGGAAATTTCCCTCGTCACGAGCGGACAAGGAACCGAGATCGTGGGCGGGGTCGAGCACCGGCTGCAGCCCGGCAGCATCTGTTTGCTGCCGCCGTACCATCTGCATGCGATGCGACTGGAAGACGAGAAGCCGCTGTACAAGTTTTGCTGCATGTTCGACATGAATGCGCTGTTTCAGCCTGCTTTCACGGAAGTCGGCCAATGGCTGATCAAGCTGTCGGACGAGACGCGGCCCTACTACGACCTGCCCCCCGATGCGTTCGCGGCGATCCGCGACGTGCTGTCGGCTCTGGAGGCGGAATCGCGCTCGGCGGCGCTCGGCAAGCAGGGGTTTATGCGGATCAAGCTGCTGGAAGTGATTTATTTGTTTTTCCGTAATCATCCCGGTTTCGCTTCGTTCGGTCAAACGGTGGATATCAGCCCGGTGGAGTGGGATTTCGTCAAGTATGTCAACACGCATTTCATGGAGGAATCGATTTCGCTCGAGGAAGTGGCGGACCGGTTCGGCGTCAGCGTTTTCGTCGTGAGAGGGGCGTTCAAGCGGCTGCTCGGCAAAAACTTTCTCGAATATTTGCACCAGCTGCGCATTCGCCGGGCATCCAGCCTGCTCATCGCCACCGATATGTCGGTAGCGGAGATCGCCTATGACGTCGGCTTCTCTTCGCTTCGCTCGTTTACCCGCGTTTTCAAGGAATCGACCGGCTTGAGTGCGACCGATTATCGCAAACAAAATCACGAGCCGGAATGATCGGATGGGTGATACGCCTCCGGGTCCCGGTCGTTGGAATTGGCGGCAAAGGCAATCTCCGCGGAGGTAAGGGCGGTTTTCCGGGCAAGGATGGTTTTATAAAATCAAAACGCACTTCTGACGCTGCCAACGCGGACAGCGGCTCCAGCAACGCAAACAACGACTCGGGCAGCGCAGAAGCTTCCGACTCCGAATAATACGCAGATCTGCATGCCTTGGCGTAAAGACGGGTTAACTTTTCGCTGATTTCAAAGCGCCACTCTTCATGCCCGGAATGGGTTCCCAAATGGAACGATTCCACCGTGCGGAGTGGCGCTTTTTGTACCGGATCGGTACGAACGGGAACGGAATGTTTTGCCGAACTTATGTTATGATAGTTCCAATTCCGTACATACGAAAGAAGGAGACTTTTCTCGATGAAACAAAACAAATACGATGATGCCCGCTTTTTTGCCGCCTACGAAACGATGCCGCGATCGGTCAAAGGACTCGAAGCCGCGGGCGAATGGCATGTACTGAAAGAAGTGCTGCCGGATCTGCGCCAGAAAAGCGTGCTCGACCTGGGCTGCGGCTTCGGCTGGCATTGCCGCTACGCGCTTGAGCAGGGCGCAAGCTCCGTAACCGGCGTGGATATTTCCGAAAATATGCTGCAAAAAGCTCGCGAGCTAACAAACGATGCTGCGATTACTTATGTCAGAATGCCCATCGAGGATATCGACTTTGTAGGCGGCTCCTTCGATGTCGTCATCAGCTCGCTCGCTTTTCATTATATCGAGCCGTTTCAAACCGTCTGCGAAAAGGTTTACGCCTGCCTGAAGCCCGGCGGCAGCTTCGTCTTTTCGGTCGAGCATCCGATCTTTACGTCCAGAAACGAGCAGGATTGGCATACCGACGAGCAAGGGAACCGTCTGCATTGGCCGGTCGATCAGTACCAGCACGAAGGGATGCGCGAGACTTCCTTTTTGACCGACAACGTTATCAAATACCATCGCACGATTGCCACTTACTTGAATGATTTGATCGGCGCCGGATTTGCCGTCAAGGCGGTCAAGGAGCCGCTCCCTTCCGAAGAGCTGCTGCGAACCGTGCCGGGCATGTCGGATGAAACCCGAAGACCGATGTTTATGATCGTTTCGGCGCAAAAATAACCGCTGGCTGGCTGACTGCCGTCAAGCTCCGCCGCCACTGCTGCTGTTGCTGGCGTCGCGGTATTCCTGCGGCGTCAACCCCTCGCGCTTTTTGAATTTGCGGAAAAAGTTGTTCGGGTCCGTCAGTCCGACCAACTCGACGATCTCTTTAATTTTGAGATCCGTCTCCGCCAGCAGCTCCTTCGCTTTTGTCATGCGAAGGCCGTCGACATACTGCATAAGCGGGCTGCCGGTCTGGTCCTTGAAGTAGCGGGACAAGTAGGAGCGCGAAACGCCGAGACGGTCCGCGATTCCTTCGGCGGACAAGCTTCCGTCGGTGTAAAACTCCCCGATAAAGGCGAGCGCCTGCTCCAGCAGCTCCACATTTTTGCTTTCCTTGCGGGAGGCGATATCGTCACAGACGCCTTGGCAAAATTTGATGACCGCCGCTTCAAGCTCGGCAATCGTCTCGAACCGGGTCGCGAACAGCTCCGTCAAGGCTGCCGCGGCTTGATCCGGCAGCACGATTCCGGCCTCGGAGAGTGTCTTCATAATCGTATGCACGAGATCGAAGGAAAGCCGTTCGCCCATATCGACGTCCAGCCTCTGCCCGGACAGGCTGGCGACGATTTCCCCAATTCGCAGGCTGGCCTCGTCCTTGTCTCCTTTGCGGATGGCGGCGGACAGCAGCGGATGAAGCTCGTACCGGTACCGGTACGGGTCCTGCTCATGCTCATGTTCGCGCAAGCTCTCGTATACGAACGATTGTCCTCCGCCGCGTAAATACCGGCTTCGCGCCGCATAGTTGGCCTCGAGGTACGATTTGTACACGAGATCGGCTTCCTCGTACAAGCAGCCGATTCCGGCCGTACACGTAAAACGGAAATGCTGCTCCAGAAACGCGTTCGCCTTATCCGCCAGCTCCTTCACGTCCTCCACCGTGCAGTCCTCGCGCACATTCAGCAGCAGAATGATCCCGCCCGGCTCCATTCCTTCCAGCGTCCAGCCTTGCCCAAGATCGCCGGCAAGCTCCTCCAGCACATTTTTCAAGCTGAGGAGCATGACAGCGGGTTCGGAACGGCTTCCCACGAGAGCAGCCTGCTTGTAACGATCGATCAGCAATTGCGCGACAATGTACCGGTCAAACGTAAATTCCAAGACGGGCGCGAATGGCGGCTCCTTGTCGTCATGGTCCCGCGTTTTTCCCCGGATCAGATCGAGCAGTTCTTTCTCCATGACGATCCGCGCCTGGCTTTTGATGACGGTATGCAGCTTCCGCTCGGTCCGGTATTGGCGCGCGCCGAACACGAACGACAGCAGCACGCTCACGGCCAACACGCCGAGTACGCATAACGCGAACACATTGCGGCTGCGAATAACCGGTCCTAACGCCCGTTCGGCGGGCAGTATGCTGACGAACGACCAGCCGTTATAATCCGAGACGATACGGGCGACGAACAGCTTCTCGCCGTCCAAACTAACGGTGCGTACTCCGTCTCGGGGCAGGTCACCCGGAAGGCGAAGAGCAAGCGCTGCCGATTCCTCCTCTCGGTCGCGTTCGGCCGCGTACGCGACCAGCCGTCCCCGGTCGTCGGCGATATACGAATAACCCGCTTCGTTGTTCAGCACGCCGCGGATCATCCCGCTCCATTCGCGCTCGTCGATCTGGAACAGGATCACTCCGTACGGACGGCTCGCATGAAGGGGCAGCGGATACAGATAAGTGGCCCTGTTCCTCGTCTCTACGCCGTTTAACGTTACCGGCTCCAGCGGACGAAGAACGGGCTGGCGCAGCTCGCTGAAATCGGCCAGAAACGAATCGGCGCTCCAGTTCGCATACCGGTAAGCCTCCTGGAAAAAGGACGCCAGCTCGTACATGCCGCTCGCGGCAAACAGGCGGTCCCCGGACTTGCCCCGGAAATAAACCGCGATCTCGCCGGCGAAGCTGTTGGCCGCCTTGAATTTGGCCAAGCTCCGCACCTTCTCCCCCATCCGGTACCCTTCGCTGGCCGGTACATCGGACACGAGGTCCGGATCGCTTGCAATGAGCTGGGCGATCCGATTCATATCCATCATGCGCGAATCGGTCACGTCCCGCACTTGCTTCAGCATGGAGACCGACGTGCCGGCGATTTCCTGCTCCATCGAGCGGATGAACGTGCCGTACACGACGACGCCGACGATAAGCAGCGCGACGCATACAAGCGCGACGTAAGAGAGCGCGTAACCGACAAGCCCTCGACCGGCATAACGGATCATGGGGCGCTCACCTCGAATCGTTGCCCGGCAAAACGCTTGTAAGCGGATGCATAAATCGCCATATAACCGGTCAGCCCTTTACGGCGCAGCGAGATCACATAGTCGTCCCACGTGTCGAACGAAACCTCGCCGGTAATGAACCGATTGCGCATCTCGGTCACATAGCCTTGAATGTCGGCACTGTAGGCAAACATCAGATCGTTCTCGTCAGGCGTATACGCAAACTCCGGCCACACTTCATCCGGCAGCGACGGCTTCAGCTTCGCCGCCCCTTCCTGTGCGGACCGGGACGACTCGACGCCCAAATAGGTGGCCCGGCGGACAATGCCGGGGAATTCGCCGCGCGGCCATACGAGAAATTGACCGATCCTCCGTTCCGCGCCGGCATCGCCCCCGCTTCCCGCGAACGGTTCGGCGTAAGCGAAAGTCCCTTCCGGCGTCACCCGGTACGTCTCATTTTCGATTCCGAGAAAAAACAGCCGATTGCCCGGCTCGCTGTACAAATAATCGGCCCAGCGGACCGTCTGCTCCGGATAGCGACTCGCGGACGTAACGGCCAAAGCGCCGGCGCGGTGCAAAGGATGCGAAACGCCGGCAAACAGCCGGTCGCCGTTCGGTCCCGCAAGCGCGGCGATGGCGATATAGTCGTCTTCGCGCGAAGACGGCGGACCGCTGCCGATGAACGCCCCGACATTGCCTTCGCGGATCAGACGCGTAAACTCGTTCTCGTTAATCGCGAACAAGCGGTTGTCAAGCAGGCCTTCGGCGCAGAGACGGTTCATAAATTGCAGCAGCTCTTTATATTCCTGGGTGGACGGGATAAACCGAAGCGCCCCCGTCTTCGGCTGAACATCCACGAACGGATGCTCCGCGCCGCGGTTGCCGAGCCCCCAGGCGCCCTTCAACACAAGCTCCAGCGTTTCTACACCCGGCACGAGCAGAGCCGTCTCGTCATGCTTATAATTGCCGTTCATATCGCTGGCGGCGAAACGTTTCAGGAGACGGTACAGCTCCTCCGTCGTTTCCGGCGGCTTCTCGCCGAGCTTGTCGAGCCAGCTGCGGCTCAGCCACAGCTTCTGTCCGGTCAGCATGGAGCCGAACTCCGGGTCGTACAGCATCGGCAGCGCATAAATATGGCCGTCCGGCATCGTCATCCCCCGGCGCACGTCCGGATACCGGTCGAGCAGCGCCTTTATATTCGGGGCGTCGCGGTCGATCAGCTTCTCCAGCGGAATAAGCACGCCCGAGCTGCCGTAGCCGACAAGCTCGAGTGGCGATAGCTGCGTGCCGAACAACAGATCCGGCCACGCTTCCGAGCTGCGAGACAGAAGCAGGTTGCGCCGGTCCGCCACCTCCGCTGCCGGCACCGTTTGCCAGTCGATGCGGACGCCGCTTTGCTCCTCATAATGCCGCCAGAGCGGCAGGCGGCTCCAATCGGAAGCGACGGCCGGCGAGTAACCGGCAAACGCCTTTATGGTAATCGATTGCTCTTTTAACGATAACGAATTCGCTGCGGCGGGGCTTTCCCGCACAGATGCGGCCGGGTCGCGATGCACCGGCGCTTTCGATGCCGTCAATTGGACTACATAGATGACACCGAATAAAGCCGCGACCGCTAGTGCCGCCGTCAGCCAGCCGATTTTCCGGGTACCCGGTTTCATACCCCGCCTCCAGTCCGTAGTAACGCGTGTCGCCCCTATTGTATAGGATGACAACCCGTTTGTACATAGGAGCGGACGGGGAGGGCGCGGCCGCAAAACTCGTTATTTGGCCGTCTCCAGCAGCTTATTCACTTCTTCGTTGGCCGACCGCAGCGCCGTATTCACATCGACCTGCTTGTTGTAATAGTTGGCAAAATGCTTCTCCATAATCGTGCCGACCTGACCGACATATTTGCCGCGGTTTTTCAGCTCGACGGCGTGGCTTTTGAAAATGCCCGCTACGTTTTTCCCTTTCAGCTCCGGAATTTCGGCGCCGATCTGGTTGTTCAGCTTCTGGTCCCGAAGCGCCGTCTGTCTGGCCAGCTTCCGCGAGATCATCGCCTGCATGTCCTCGGATATAAACGCCTTCAGCACCAGTGCCGCCGCTTCCTTGTGCTTGCTTGTGCTCGTAATCGCGAGCGAACCGGCGTTTACTTCGTCGAACACGTCCTTATACCCGGGCAAGCTCGGATACTGGACGACGTCCCAATTCATCCCCGATTTCCCGGCCTCGGCGAGCTGCGTCAGCAGGTTGACCGTCGCGTACATCGCCAAATTGCGGTCTTTGAGGAAGCTGTCGTTTCTTACCGTCGTAAACGGCACGGGCGCCTCGTTGCCCGGGATCGAATGGATTTTGTTGACCAGCTCGAATACTTCCTTCCACTGCGGCGTCTCGAACGTACCCTTCATATTTTTGGTATCGTACAGCGTTGCGCCCATAATGCGTCCGAACCGCTGAATCGCATATTGCGCCAGCCCCTGGTAATTGGTCCCCCCGTCCGTGCGGGACACCTTCTTCGCCAGCTCGATCGTTTCTTCCCACGTCATCCCGTCCTTCGGGTATTCGACGCCGAATTTATCGAATATATCTTTGTTGTAATAAAGCGCGATAAAGTTTTCCCAGAACGGCAGCCCGTTCAGCTCCCCTGGCTTCGTCACCCGGTGGGCGTTCAGGGCAACCTGATCGAGCGGGCTCGTATCCACCTTCTGCGTCTGGAGCAGAGGCGTAATATCGGTCAGCAGATTGAAATCCTGATACGAGTCGATATTGCCCGTATGCGTAATAATGATGTCCGGCGTATCGCCGGTCGTCACGAGATTTTCGATTTTGCCGGTTAACTTCTTAATCGTAATATGCGGATACTGCTTCATCGCCAGGGCATACATCAGGTCAAGCTCACCTTCCGGCAGTCCGCCCGTGCTGAGAATGGAGATCGTCACCGGGTCCGGCTTCGCCGGAGCTTCGGCCGTTTTATCCGGCTCGGCTGCGCCGTTTGGCTTCGCATCCCCGCCGCCGCATCCTCCCAGTACGGCTGCCGCCGCCACTACAACCGATAAAGCCAGTCCTGCTTGTTTATACATCGCACGTTCCCCCGTATGTTCATTTTTTGCCCAATTGGGTGCTCAAATAGCTGTTGATTTGTTCGTCCGCATCGCGCAGAGCGGTATTCAGATCCTTCTCGCCGGCGGTATAGTCCTTGAAATTGTTTTGTCCGAATGCTTTCGTGTCCGTATAATATTTCGTCCGGATCGGCGCAGGAATCATATGGCTGTTGAAAATGCTGCCGATCCGCTTGCCCCTTACAAAATCCATGCCCGCTGCGAACGCCGTCTTAAACGTTGGATCGCGAAGCGGCGACAATCGCGCCGTTTCCTTCGTCATTGTCAGCTGCGCCATATCCGAAGTAATCGCTTCCGCGACAAGCATCGCCGCCTCCTTATGTCTCGCGGTAGGCGGAATGACGAAGATGTGCGCATCCACATCGCTGCCTACATGAGGTGCTCCAGGAAGGCTCGGGTATTCGGCCACGTCCCAGTCCAGCCCTTTCGAGGCTGCAACGCCGAGCTGGTCGAACAAATTGACGGTGGCCATCATCGCGACTTTGTCCTGTAGAAAATCGGCCGTTCCGTTGCTTGCATTGACGTCCTTCACCCCGTTGCCGGGAATCGAATAAATTTGTTTGGCGATTTCAAATACGGTTCTCCAGCGAGGGTTCATCATATTCGACTTCATCGTCGACAGATCGGCGTAATCGAGCGCCGCCTGACGCGCGATCCGCCCCATGCTCTCCGGATCGAGGCCGCGATAGGCGACTCCTCCCTCGGTGCGCGACAGCTTCCTGGCGATGTCGATCGCTTCGTACCACGTAAGACCGTCCGGAGGGTACGGCACGCCGAACTTGTCGAACAGCCCTTTGTTGTAATACAAGGCCGTAAAGTTGACCGCGTACGGTATTCCAAGCAGCTCGCCTTTGTCCGTCCGCAGCGAATCTAGGATGGCGCTGTCAAACCGGGACAGATCGAGCCCGCTCTTGCGCACGAGCGCGTTCAGATCGCTAGCCATCGCTTTATCGTAAAATTCTTGCAGGACTCCGTTATGCGTCTGGATCAGATCGGGAATGTCGCCGGACGCCATCGTATTCGCGAGTAATCCTCCCATACGCTCGACCGTAATATGCGGATATTTGGCGCGTACCGGCTGTACGACGATTTTGTCGAAGTCGGTATCGGTAAGCGGCATCGCCGGATAAAAGGTAACGGTGACCGGCTCCGGCTTGCCGGCAGCGGTTCCTTCCCGTTCCTGGTTCGCCGCCGTGCCGTTCGGCTTGGGCGAACCCGCCTCCCCGCTGCCGGAAGCGCTCTCGCATCCGGCAAGCAGCAAGCCCAGCAGCGCGCCTGCCGCCGCGATCCGGCCTAAGGCGATCCGTCCTTGCCCCCGGCGACATGTCGTACGCCCCCCTCCTTTCCTGAACCCGTTTGCTCCGCTTCTCATACACAAATTCCCCTTTCCTCCTCGAAAAGGCCCGGTGCGGGCGGAATCCACGATTCCATCATGAGCGCTCCGATGCCCCGTCGTATACTCGCAGAATGTATTTGTCACTTTCAATTTGTTACGTTTCTCACTATTTAAACGTCTGGGTCTCTCTTCGGGGCCAAGCCCTCTATCGCCTGTTACCCCTTATGTTAACCAACAACAGGCCGAACGGGCACTGTAACATTTTGAATATGCGAAACACAAATTGCAACTGTACGTATCGTCGCCGTTTCCGCAATGATTGGAGAGAAGAGACGGATGCGATGCGGCACCGGATCCTATCGCCAATCCGTCCAAAAAGGAGGTACGTTTATATGCGACAAGCCAATGAGGAAACAAACCGCGGGCAGCCGGGGCAGGAACAACAACTCATAAGCCGGAGAAAATTGCTTGCTTCGATGGGGATCGCCGGTGCGGCGTTAGGCTCTCAGGCTTTGCTGCAAACCGGCTTTGCGCAGGCGAGCGTCACGCAGAGCGTATACGGAGGGGATGCGGAGGAGTGCGACTGCGCCGAGCTGGACGAGCGGATCACCCGGCTGAAGCAGGATGTGGACGAGCGCGGGCAACATGTGAGCGGCTTCGGAGCGGTCGGCGACGGGGTGGCGGACGATACGGCGGCGATTCAAGCGGGGATCGATGCGATTGCGGCCGCCGGCGGCGGAACTCTCGTGTTATCCGGCATTTATCGCATTACGAATACGATCGATTTGAAGAGGCTCGTTGCGCTTTATTTTGTCGAGGGTGCCAAGCTGAATCTGAAAGCGAATACAAAAGCGCTGAACATGCGGCAGGATACGGCCCTGCTCGGAAAAGCGTATATCAATATCGACATCAACAACTATACGGAATCGGCGCTGTATATCGACGGCGCGACGGTTTCGGGCGTGTCTTACCAGTATACATACATCGAGACGCTTCGCCTCGAAGGCCATGTGCTGAACAATGTCGGAAACGGCATTCATTTCGACGCGACGGCGGCTCCTTCCCGCATCAGCTTCGTCCGCTTCAACAATTTGCGCATCCGCGGCTTCGGCAAAGGCATTTTCATGGATGCTCCCCCGCACGTCGGAGATACGGTTAACTATAACTACGTGACCGGAAACATTTTTAATAACGTGGTCATCAGCGACTGCGATTATTACATTTATGCCACCGGCGATCATAAGGCGCTCAATCAGGCGGATGGGAATACGTTCAACAATTTGCAGCTCCAATACAACACCCGCTGCAAAGAAATCATCCATATCGAAGGCCGGGCCAATATTGTAAACGCGTTCATCTGGGACGCTATCAATAAGCCGTGCCTGATGGTGAACCTCACGGCCAGCACGAGACAAAATCAGATCAGCTTGAACGTGTTGGACGGGAGCAACTACATCGACGCCGGGCAGTACAACTATTTGAGCATCCGCGATCAGAACGGCCATGTCATTCCGTACAAGGACAAATTGACGTACTTGCCGAGCAGCGATTACCGGAAATTCAATGGCGATTACGAGGATATACTGCACGCCGCTCCCGTCCTGCATCAGGTCGCGATCGTGAGCGGATCGCAGTATGTTACAAGCGGGACGATCGACAGCGTATTTCAAGGGAAGAGCAATCAGTATTTGCGGCTAAACTTGGCGGGAGGCCAAACGTTCTCGTTCGAAGTCACGTTCAACGGCGGCCATTACTACGGCAATACGACGGACTACGTGCCCGGCGGGATTGAAAATGTGGGGATTTATTTCTCGTACAACCGCTGTCCCGAGCAGATTCGGCTCGATGTCACCGATTTGGACAACGTCGTTTATACAACCGTGCAGGACATGCAGTATATGCAATTTTTGCCGGCCTACATCCTGAGAAGCAACGTGCTGAACGGACTGATGAAGGGCGTCCGCAAAATCAAGTTTACGTTCACCGGCCAATATTCCACCGATGTGCGGGTCGGCCGGATATTCGCGCAATCCTATTATGTCGGCGGGAACAAGTTTCTGGCCAACAGCGGGGATTACGTCGCCGGAGATTTGACGTTTGTTAAGAGTGCTCACGGCGTCGTGCTTACTTCTCCGAACGGGAGCCAGTTCAGGCTGACCGTGTCGGATACCGGCGCGCTGACGGCGAGCCCCTTGTAAGTCAAGCTCAAAGCCGCGCTCGAACCGGATTCGGCGGCTGGCTATGCCCCATTTTTCGGAAAACTATGTACCGCATGAACAGTGGAAACGCATATGGCTGTAAAAAAGGAACTGCGCGGGGCAGTTCCTTTTTTACCCTATCGGACAAAACCGTCAAGCCGCCTTCGTGTTGATCCGGAATCGCGGCGCCTGCCATAGCTCGTTCCACTTCTTCATGGCGGCTATGAGAATGACGATACCGAGCACGAGCATAATGACGGACAGCGTGGCGTTCAGCACGCTATAGCCTGCGTTCGCCGGATTCAGGTACACGTTCGCAATCATCCAGTAACCGGCGTACATAACCGTTACGAACAAATAGGCGAGCGGAATGAGACACGTCAGCGCATACCAGCGCTTGTCGGCGATTTTCATAATGACCGTCGCGCCGACGATCAATCCGATCGAAGCCATAAGCTGGTTCGATACGCCGAACAGCGCCCAGATCGAGCCGATATCGCCCGACAGCAGCAGGTAGCCCCACAGGAAGCAGGCCAGGGCGCTGGCGAATATGGAGCCGGGCAGCCAGTCCGCTTTTTTCAGCGGTTTGTACAGCTCGCCGAAGAAGTCCTGGATCAAGTAACGGGCAACCCGCGTTCCGGCGTCGATCGCCGTCAGGATGAACACCGCTTCGAACATGATGACGAACTGAAAGAAAAACGACGACAGATGACTGAACCACGGAATTTTCGTAAAAATATACGTCATGCCGACGGCAAGCGTAACCGCTCCCCCGGTCCGTCCTTCCAGGTTCAAGCCGATCTTCTCGGCCAGCTCCGGCAGGTGTACGACGTCCATGCCGAGCGTCTGGAATACTTTCGGCGACGAGTTGATGGCGAAGTAATCGGCCGGCTGAAGCGCCGTAGCGGCTACAAGGGCCATAATGCCGACAACGCATTCGACGAGCATCGCGCCGAAGCCGACCGCCTTGATGTCGCTCCAGCGGTTGATCATTTTCGGCGTCGTCCCGGAGCCGACGAACGCATGGAATCCGGATATCGCGCCGCAGGCGATCGTAATCGAGATGAACGGCCATACCGGACCGGCCATGATCGGGCCGCCGCCGCCCGTGAACTGCGTAAGCGCCGGGAATTGAATCGACGGGTTAATGAGGAAGACACCGATAATGAGAGCGACGAACACGCCGATCTTCATAAAGCTGCTCAAATAATCGCGCGGGGCAAGCAGCAGCCAGATGGGCAGCGCAGCGGCAAAAAACGCATAAATCGGCAAAATAAAACCGAGCGTGCGCGAATCAAACGTCAGCAGATCGCCCAGCGCCGTTTCCTGGATGTAAGGACCGGCAAATACGCCGACCATAAGCAGGATGAAACCGAGAGTTGAAGCCACTTTCAAATTGCCCGTTTTTTTGTACAGCAGGCCGACGAACATCGCAATCGGAATCGTGATGCCGACCGCGAACGTTCCCCACGGGTTGTTCTCCAGCGCATGCAGCACGACCATCGACAAGCCGGCCATCGTAATCGTAATGATGAACAGCATCGCTAGCCCGGTACAGAAACCCGCCACCGGTCCGAGCTCCTCCTTCGCCACCTCGGACAGCGACTTGCCCTGCTTTCGCATCGACGCGAACAGGACGACCATATCGTGCACCGCGCCGCCGATGACCGCTCCGATCAGCAGCCAGAGCAGTCCCGGCAAATAGCCGAACTGGGCGGCGAGGATCGGTCCGACGAGCGGTCCGGCAGCGGCAATGGCGGCAAAATGGTGACCGAACGTAACCCATTTGTTCGTAGGCACGTAGTCTTTGCCGTCCTCAAGCTGGTGCGCCGGCGTCGGGTTCGCATCGCTCAGCTTTAATACTTTTGCAGCCATAAACGTCCCGTATAGCCGGTAGGCAATCATCAAGATACAGATCGATCCGATTACGATTGAAATCGCATTCATTGTTCGTTTGCCCCTTTCGTTTCTCTATAAATCCGATTATAGATATTGAAAACGAATGTTGGCGGTTTTCAGTCCAGAACGTGCGGGAAAGGGCTTAACTCGCAAAAATAACAGCTTGAAATGCAAACAGGCAAACGTCAGAAGCCGAGCAACTGCTTCAGCTCCTTCAAATAAGTGCGGCTTACCGGAACGGAGGAGCCGTTTCGCATAATGAGATTGCAGGTGGAATGAAACCAGGGCTGAATTTCGACGACGGCATCGAGATTGACGATATAAGCGCGGTGCACGCGGAAAAAGGGGCTGTTCTCCAGCTTCCGCTCCAGCGTCGACAGCGGTTCGTTCACGCGGTACACTTTATCGTCCGCCGCGATGACGGTTTTGCCGTCCTCGAACCCGATATAATCGATCCGGTCGACCGCCAGCAGCATGATCCGGTCATCGACCGATACGGGCAGACGGTCCAGCCGATCCAGTCGTAACGTCGCGCGGGAAGAAGCGGCGGCTTCCCGGCTTTCCCTGAGCTCGATCAGCCTGGCGACCTTGTCGACCGAACGCTTGATCCGGCTTTCTTCGAATGGCTTCAGCACATAATCGCTCGCATTCAGCTCGAACGCCTGCAGCGCGTATTCGTCGTACGCCGTGGCAAATACGATCTCCACCTTCTTCTCCGGACTTTGCTCGGACAGCTTGCGCGCCATATCCATGCCGCTCTCCTCCGCGAGCTGGATGTCCAGAAAAACGACGTCCGGCTTCAGCTCCGCAAGCAGCCGCAGCGCCGTATCCAGCCGATCGGCTTCGCCGACGATCTGAACCCGGCCCGTCCGGCGCAGCAAATAAGCAAGCTCGTCGCGAGCGAGCGGCTCGTCATCCACGATCAAAGCTTTCAGCATAAGGTTCCTCCACATAAGAATGTTGGACGGGCAGCCGGATCGTAACGGTCGTGCCTTCGCCCGGAACGCTTTCGATCCGAAATTGCCCCTTCGCGCCGTAAATTTCGTCGATCCGTTTGCGGATGTTGTACAAGGCCGTCCCGGTCCCTTGCTGCGATTCGACGGTTTTACTGCCAAGCGCGTCGAGCAGCTCGGGGACTATGCCTCGGCCATTGTCCTGCGCGGCGAGCACCATCTGCTCGCCATCGCGGTAAGCGCGCAAGACGATCAGGGCGTTCTCGCCGTGCGTTTGAGAAGGAAACGCGTAGCGCAGCGCATTTTCAACAAGCGGCTGCAATGTAAAGGGCGGCACTCCGATCGGTTCGAGCGCGGGATCGATATCCAGCCGCAGCGTATATTTGCCGGGGAATCGCGCCTGCTCGATCGCGAGATACGCCTTCACATGCTCCAGCTCCTTGTAGAGCGGAATGAGAAACTGCCGCGCTCCCTGCAAATTGCTGCGGAAAAATACGCTGAGCTGCAGCAGCAACGACCGTGCTTTTTCCGGATCGGTCCGGCAAAGCGAAGAAATCGTATTAAACGCGTTGAACAAAAAATGCGGATGCACCTGTGCCTGCAGTGCCTTGATCTCGGCATCCTTCAGCAGCCTCCGCTGCCTTTCCGCCTCGGCCAGCTCGAGCTGCGTCGAGAACAGCTTGCCGAGCCCTTCGGCCAGCTCCTTGTCGGCCCGGTCTAACCGTCCCGGTCTTTTGAAATACAGCTTGAGCGTTCCGACCGTCTCCTCGCGAACCTGAAGCGGCAGCACGATCGCCGCCTGCAGCACGCAGTCCGGCTTGCTGCACTGGATCTGCCCGCGCGACTCCGCTACGCCCGGCTTGCCGGTATCCAGCACGTCCCGGGTTAGCCGGGTGGACAAGCTTTCGAGCGAGATATGGTGATCCGCTCCCGCCCCGATATGGGCGAGCACCCGCTTGCGGTCCGTAATCGAGATGGCGTCGGCGTTCGTCCATTTCATAATGACGGCGGCCGCCTCGCGGCACGAATCGGGATTCAGCCCCTGCCGAAAAAACGGCAGCGTTTCGTCCGCGATCGAAAACGCCTTCTGCGTCTGAAGCGCCCGAGTCCGCGATTCCTCACGCAAAATCGACTGAATGATCAGCATGAACAGAAACGTCCCGAAGCCGTTGATGACGATCATCGGCACGCCGATTACGTTCACCAGCGCAAGGCTCGCCTCGAGAGGACGGGCGACCAGCAAGATGATGCCCATTTGCGCGGCCTCCATCAGGATGCCGATCGCGACCGCCTGCCAGAGCGCCCGCTTCTCCCAGATGCGGATTCGCCTGCCGATATACCCGGTCACAATACCGGCCAGAATGCTGGATACGCCGCACGAGATGGCCGTAAAACCCCCGAGCGTAAAGCGGTGCAGCCCGGCGATCAGACCAACGCCGGTGCCGACGAGCGGGCCCCCGAGCAGACCGCCGATGACGACGCCCATAATCCGCGTGTTGGCGATCGCCCCGTCCGGGCCGACCCACGTTTGCCAAACCTGCGAGGTGATTGAGCCGCCGCCGTGAATTTCTACGCCCGTATAATTGCTAATAACGCCGAAAGCGCCGAATATGAGAATGAGGCTTATTTTTTCCGTATACCCGTGCTCGTGATAGATGATGCTCCGGAACGACTTGAGGCGCGACAGCAAAATCGCCACGATCAAAAGCAGCCCCACCCGCTCCAGCATAAGCGGCAGCAAGCCGATCATCTTCTCACCTTCCCCTCGCGACTTCCCGGCTTGTCCCGGGTGTTACGCACCCGTTAGTCCGACTTCGCGTCTCTTCGATCATTATACTCGTCCTTGTTAGTTTTGAGTACGCGGCCTAAGCTTATTCGCCAAAATGCGGCAACGGCAAAAAAGCTTGACCGCCTACGGCCAAGCTCTCAGTTTTATATCTTGGCTTAAAGTTCATAACCGACTCGTCAGGCCGCGAGTTGCCGGTCAATCGTCAGCGTCCGACGCCGGCGCAACACACAGCAGCTGCCCCGCGAATGGCGCGGCCTGCACCAGCTCGATCGCGACCTGCTCGCCCTCATCCCGGTACAGATGATAGCTTATGCCGTGCTCGACCGTGCCCTCCAAGCGAACCGACAACCGGTCGGCGGACGCATCGTAATCGGCCAAAGCGATTCGCGTTCTCGCCTTATCTTTGCAATATTGCGAGATTTCGTCGTAGGTGCGATACAACAGGGTCCAGCCCTCCAGCCCGCGGTGAATGCCCTCGATAATGGTGCGCCACTCGTCCGGCGCTAAAGCCATAATCCGCTGCTCGTGCGTCATCAGCGTGCCGAAAAATCCGCTCGATACGCCCAGCTTCAGCGCCGCGACTCCCCGCTCGATCGCCCTGCCGATGTCGGCCTTGTCGTTTTCGCCGTTAAACGGCGTACAGCCGCCGAGAAATTCGCCGACGCCCATGCCGGTGTCGGGCGTTTTGTAGGAGCCGAGATGGTGCGCGACCGCGTTCCAGAACCGGTGATCCGGATCGAGCGGGCCGTAATTGAACCCTTGATGGCCGTACGGATACGGCTCCCAAGAGTAGCTGCTTGCATACCAGCGGACGCCGGCCGGGATAAGTCCCATCATAAACGTCTGGTTTCGGCTCAGCAGAAAAGGCAAGCTGTGCAGCCCCAACTCGTCGTAATGGATGTTAACGGTTCTGGACGGAGCTATGCCAACTCGCTCGTAGAAACGGTCGAGCCGCTCGAAATGATCCTTCAACTTGGCAAAAGCATACTCCTGACCGTCGTGCTGCAAATAAATCTGATCCGGATACGGCTCGCCTAGCTCGTGAAACGAATGCGCACTGAACTCCGCCAGCCCACGGTCGTCATAAAATTTGATCCGCTTCGCCGTCTCGTCGTCGATGTCATCCACAAACAGGCCGATGTTCGGAATCCAGTTAAACTCGTTCAGCACCCGCACGTAATCGAATCGGTCGTACGAGCCGATGGCGTCGTCTACGCGGCATACGACAAACGGCGGCATCATCAGGGTGGCGAACGGCTTCCGCGCGGCCCAAACGAGCATCCGCCATAACAGATCGTCTAGCCCGGAGGCGTGGCCGAAATGCTGGCGCAGCCATAACGCCGGTGAAACGTACAGCGCGGTGCGCCTTCCTCCGAGCCTGCCGTCCCCGCTCTCTCTGCCCGATATCGCGGCTGCCAGCGTCTCCCCTGCTTCATTCCTGGCCAGTATGACCACTCCGCATACCGTGCGTTCCGGCAGCGAAGCCTCGACGGGGCGGAGCAGCTTGTGCGTGTGGCCGGGATGCTGCATATCCGTTATATAGTGGTCTTGCTCCGAGATACATACGGCCTCCACAAGAGTCTCCAGCATTCCGCCAACTGCGCCGAAAAAACGCTGCACCTCTGGATCGGCCCTCCACAGCCGGCCGTCGAAGCTGACAACGCCAACGCCGCTCTCCGCCGCCGAGACGATGCTCCGCCAGCTTTCCTCCGTCAGCGAAGCGACTACGCCGTCATGGGCGAGTACAATCGCCGCCGCCTGACCCAGCCCCACGGCTTGCGCTAACCCAGCCCCTTCCGCAACCCGGTACGGAAAGCCGAAATGATTAAGCGCGGGCAGCAGTGCCATTCGAAATACGGCCGCCGCCGCTTCGTCGCCGTCGTTCGTGACGAATACGATCGCTCTATTGCCTTCCGCGCTGTAACGTTCATACCTTTGAATCACTTGATCCATTCTGATCGGACACCTCCGAGCCGTTTTCCGCGCCATGCCAATGATTGAAACGATAAACCGATGCCATCATTGTACATAGCGGAATGCCGCAGCGTAATGTCCTTTGTAGTCAACCTGTTGCACTATATAGCCACAACTCGCTTCATACGTCATACGTCGGCAATTGCGACGGCTTAATTCGCGCGCCGCCACCGCATGTAAGATATTTTGCATATAACAGTCCTTTGAGCCTCTTATCTATCTCAAAATCCGTTTATGTAGACAAATAAAGTGCTTTCGAGACTCTTAATACGAGCCGTTCTGCTCAACGACTGGGGCACAGACCGGTTTCGGCACAAAATACGAGTCTCAAAAGACTGCTATGCCAAATCATCCGTCAAATGAAGCCGAAATAGAGTGCTCGAAAGACACTAGCGCTGCAAAGAAGTTAACATGAAAAATACAATCTCTTGTATTTACTATATCTGTTAAATTATGATGTGTTTCATGGCCCAAATAAAAAAAATCTCCTATTGTAAAAAGGTAGGCGTGTTATCCATACCTTCATACAAAGGAGACCCTCATGGATAACATATCAGATGTGACCGTCATTGGTAAATACCTTTCTTT
>NZ_RBAH01000048.1 GCF_003626695.1 Paenibacillus ginsengarvi | reverse complement strand
AACATCAAACGAATGATCAAAGCGATAGCATAAGGGATGAAAGGTCCCTTCAAAATCAGGCCAAATTCTATAAAACCGACAAAATGGGTTGAGGATGTTGTCCTCAACCCATTTTGTCAACAGCCCCATCAGGGCGGGGGTGTTCTCGTTTTGCTTAGGTGCCGTGCTTTAACAGAAATTATCGTCTTGACTTTACTTCAAAATTTCGAACTGGCCGATTACCGGCAGCGGCTTGCGCTGACCGCCTGCGGCATTGATGATGCCGAGTACGACAAAAACGAAAACGATCAGATTGCCGAGCGGGAGAATGATAAACCAGCCGAGAAACGGGATAATTTGGCCGACGATATTGACGCCAAGCGCCACCAAAAACAAAATCAGGCCCTGGTTCGCGTGGTACATCGCATACTTCGAATCTCTAGCCGCCAGCAGCGGAATAAAGAAAATCAAATAAGCGAGTATGGCCATCACTTTGTTTTTCTCGATATCGGCGCTATCGTCACTGGGAGTGTACTTATCAGAACTCATCCGTACATGCCTCCTTTCCTTGTCGGGTGGCGAAAATTGTAAAATAAGGTCGTACCGTATGTATTGGCGATCCGCACTCATTTTCCTGCCGGCCTTCAAAATAATCATATGCGCAAACGCCGCTCTCATGCCGGAGAGAGAGCCGCTTTGCAAGATTTGCCGCGAGGGGGGATGACTGTCCTGTCCCATCCGGCGGATTCCAGCCGCCGACCGGAAGCCTGCGTTACTTCAGCACGATCGACGTGCGGCTGAAGCCTTCCTTCGTCTTGCGCACCTCAAGCACCGCCGGGAAAGCGTCCTTCAGCTCCTGCACGTGGGAGATGACACCTATCATCCGGCCTGCGCGCTGCAGGTCGACAAGCGTCGCGATCGCTTTGCCCAGCGATTCTTCGTCCAGGGAGCCGAAGCCTTCGTCGATAAACATCATCTCGATCGAGACGCCGCCCTGATGCGACTGGATCACATCGGTCATCCCGAGTGCCAGACAGAGCGAGGCGCCGAACTTCTCGCCGCCGGACAACGACTTGACGTCGCGGTTTTGACCCGTATAGGCGTCGTAGACATCGAGCCCGAGGCCGCTTTGTTTGCCGCGTGTCTCCAGCCGGTCGCTGCGCTGGAGCATATACTGCCCGTTCGACAAGCTAGACAGCCTGCTGTTCGCGGCATGAAGAATCTGCTCCAAATATTCGATCAAAATGTACCGCTCGAACGATAGCTTTAACGCATTGTCCCCTTTGATCATCTGGTACAAATCCATCACTTGCGTCAAGCTCTCCTCCAGCCGCTTTAATTTATCCTGCGCCGCCTCAATGGCCGTTTGGAGCCGCTCCGCTTCATGCCGGAACCGGTCCGCCGTCTGCAATTCGTAAGCTGTCCGCTCCAGCTCCTGTTTCAGCTCGGCGAGCCGCGTCTGCATCGCGCCGGTATCGGCCGGCAAGCTGCCGGCAAGATCGCCCGCAAGCTCCGCAACCTGATGCTCGAGCGCCGCGAGCGTTTGACGGAACGTATCGATCTGCTGTCGCATAGCCAGCCGCTGCGCCTCGTCCAGTCTTGCCGCTATGTAGTCATTCGGTCCCGGGAAGCCGCTCTTCTCCAGCTCAAGCCGGAACCGCTCTCCGGCGTCGCGAAGGTTCGCCTCCGCTTCCCCCGTCTGCGCGATCGCCTGCGCCGCGTTCGCCTGTTCCCCGGCAAGCCGGGTCTCCGCTTGCTGGAGCCGCTGCTGCGCCGTTTTCCAGGCTACCGCCAGCCGCTCGGTCAGATCCGCCTGCGCCTTCAGACGCTTGTCCAGCTGCTCCGGCGAGCGCAGCTCCTCCGGAATGCGCTCCAGCTCTTTCTCGAGCACCGACTGTTTGGTGCTGCTGTCGACGACGAGCTGCTGCCGCCGCGCAAGCAGCCCGTCCTTCTCCTGCTGCTGCCGATCCAGCTGGCGGTCGAAGTCGGCAATCTCTTCCCGCATCGTTTGAAGCGCGGCCGCCAGCCGCTTCAGCTCGTCCGTCTCGGTCCGCTGCCGCTTCCCTGCCGCCTCGACCTGCGCATACTGCCCGGCGAAGTCGGCCTCCGCAATGCCGAGCTCGGCCATCTCCGCCGCGTTGGCGTCCATGCCGGAGCGGGCTGCCGCCGCCTGCGCCTGCGCCGCGCCCAACTCCTGCTCGACATGGCGCAGCGCCTCCTTCGCATGCTGCAGCGTATCGCGGCTCGGCACCGCTTCCCCTGCCGCCGCCTTGTCCGGATGCTCCATGCTGCCGCACACCGGGCAAGGCTTGCCGTCGTGCAGATGGGCCGCAAGCAGGCCGGCTTGCCCTTCGATCCATAGCGACTCGAGCCGGTCGTGCTCGGCGCGCACGCTCCGCAGCTGCCGCTCCAGCTCGGCCCCGGCGCGGGCCGCTTCGCCCATCCGGCCGCCCATCTCGATCAGCGCCTTCAGCAGCTTCGCCTTCTGCCGCAGCCGCTCGAGCGCCTCCAGCCGCTCCGGCAGCGCGACCGTCCGCGTCTCCGCCGCCGCGAGCCGCTCCTGCGCCGCCCGCTTCGCCTCGCGCACGCCGGCGAGCTGCGCTTCCGCCGCCTCGACCGCGCGGCCGGCCGCCTCCGCTTCGCGCCTCAGCCGCTCCGCCTCGCGCCGCTGCTCGCCGAGCGCGCGCACCGCCGGCGCCAGCTCGCGGAGCCGCTCCAGCTCGCGCTCCGCCGCCTTGCGCTCCGGCTCGCGCGCCTCCTCGGCGCCGAACGCCGCCTTCGCTTCCGCGTGCGCCCGCTCCGCGGCCGCGGCCGCTTGCCGTGCCGCCTCCTGCTGGCGCCGCTTCGCTTCGGCGTTCTGCGCCGCCTTCGCCGCCTGCTCCGCGTACGGCTCGAGCCGCGCCGCCTGCTCGGCGAGCCCGAGGCGCCGCTCCAGCTCGGCGACCGCGCCGGTTTGCCGCTCCAGCTCCGCAAGCTTCGCCCGCTTCTGCTCCAGCTCGGCGAAGCGGCCGTTCAGCAGCAGACCGGCGCGCAGCTCCTCCTCCTGCCGTTCGAGCATCGCGGTGAGCTCCAGCTTACGCGCTTCACCCGTCCGTGCCAGCTCGGCATAATAATCGCGCTCCCGCGCCAGCCCTTCCGTCACCTGGGCGGCATTATACGCCGGCTGGCGGAACGTATCCGCGAGCGCGCTTCCTTCCCGCTCCGGCATCGTCTCCCGCGCCTGCTTAAACAGCAGCTCGGTCTGACCGCCCGCTTCCCGGTGCAGGGCGCCGAGCTCGCGATGCTTTTGCTGAAACCGCTCCTCCAGCTTCTGATACAGATCGGTACGGAAAATGCGGCGCAAAATCGCTTCCTTGTCGTCCGTATCCGAGGTGAGCAGCTTGCGGAACTCGCCCTGAGGCAGCATGACGATCTGACTGAACTGGTCTTTCGTCAGCCCGAGGATCAACTCGATCTTGGCGTCGACGTCCTTGACGTGAAACCGGTCCACGCACGGCGTCTCCTGCCCGTCTGTCGTTTCGTACAGCTCCGCTTTGCCCCCCGTCTCGCCTTTGTTCGTTCCTTTACGATGCGGCATTTGGCGGAAAATACGGTATTTGCGCGCGGCCACGGCGAACTCAAAATCGACGGAGGTATGCGTATCGTCGCCGGCAAAATGGCTCCGCAGCATGCGCGTTTCGGCACGATCCTCGCCGCTTGCCGCACCGTACAAGGCGTAGCAGATCGCGTCGAATATCGTCGTTTTGCCCGCGCCGGTATTGCCCGATATGGCGAACAGCTTACGGTCCTCCAGCTTCGCGAAGTCGATTGTCTCCTCGTCGCGGTAAGGCCCGAACGCGTACATGGTCAGCTTGAGCGGTCTCATACGGCATCCCCCTCCTGTCTCAGCAGCTCCCCGTAAACGTCCGCAAACATCCGTTTCTTCTCGTCGCCGAGCGGCCCGCCCTTCACTTCCTCGTAAAAGGCGGCGAACAGCTCAACCGGATCGGCCTCCTGCCTGCCCGGTCTGGCCGTGCCGCCATCATCCCCCGCTTCCGGCGCGGCAGCAAGCCGGACCGGCCGCCGCTCGACATACAGCGCATTCGGATAGATCGCCCGCACTTTCTCCATCGGAAACAAAACCGGATTTTCGTCGGTCAGCGTGACGAACACGTAATCGTCGCACAGATCGTGCGACTCGATCTCTTCGATCGTGCCGCTTACGCGGCGCATGTCTCTGAGCGGAACAAACTCTTTTCTATGTAAGGCTGCCTGTCCTTGCCCGTCCAGCTCCACGATGTAGAAGCATTTCCGGTGCGTTTCTTCGGATATCGAATATTTGAGCGGCGAACCGGCGTAACGGATGTTTTCCTGCTGCACGTAATGGGCCTGATGCAAATGACCAAGGGCCGTATAATGAAACGGCTTGAAGTAGTTCGCCTTCACATGCTCCGCCCCGCCGATCGAGAGCGGCTTCTCCGAGTCGCTCGTATTGCTCTGCGGCTCGCCGCCCGGCGTCACGAAGGCATGTCCGACGAAAATATGGCGCGCCGCCGGGTCCATCGCCGCTTCGATGCGCGAGACGATTGCGGCCATCGCGTCGTCGTGCGTCCGGATCGCTTCGTCCCCGTACAGCGTCCGGACCATAGCCGGGTCCGCGTAGGGGATCAGATGAACGTGCACTTCTCCGAACTCGTCCTTCATCACGACCGGCTTCGGCTCCGCGCGAAGCTGCCCGACCAGGTGAAGCCCTCTTCCTTCCATTATACGCGTGCCGAAATCGAGCCGGTCCGGGCTGTCGTGATTGCCGGAAATCGCCAGCACCGGCGTATTCAGATCGATTACGATCCGCTCCAACAGCTCGTCCAGCAGGTCGACCGCCTCGGTCGGAGGAACGGCTCTGTCGTACAGATCGCCGGCGATGATAACGGCGTCGGGGCGCTCCTCCTGAATCGTCTTCACGAGCTGTTCGAGCACATATTTCTGGTCTTCCGTCATATAAACGCCTTGCACCAGCTTGCCCAAGTGCCAGTCGGCGGTATGTATAAATTTCATAGATCGGTAGCTTCCTTTCGGCATTAGAACGTTTTGTGCAAATCGCAGCCCTGACGTTCTGGCCGCCTATGCTAAATTCGCTCCGCAAGGGCGCAATTCCTGTCTAATTGTTCAAAATGTTCCATGCCAAATGCTGCTATCCGCGCCGTCCGAGCCGCAACGCGAGCGTGAAAACCGCCTGTTATTTTTGCCCCTGCAAAGGAAAACGGCCGGGAAAGAGAGAACTGTTACTCCATGGATTACGTAACTTTATTTTAGATGAATCCTAGAGAACGTGAAGGAATGCGTCAAACGCTCGAAACAATCGACTGAGGAAGGACAGGTAAGCACTATGAACATACTCGTACTCGGGGGAAGCCGGTTTTTCGGCAAACGATTGGTACAGCAGCTCGTGAAGGACGGACATGACGTTACGGTTGCTACGCGGGGACAGCGGGGACTTGACTCCCTTGGCGGAAAAGTGTTCCAGACGATCGTCGATCGGAGCGATCTGAACGCGATGAAGCTTGCCTTTGGCGGGCGTCCGTTCGACGTTGTCTACGACCAGCTCGGCTTTACTCCGCAGGACGCCCGGATCGCCGCCGAGGTGTTCGTGGGCCGCATCCGGCGGTTCGTTTTTACTTCCAGCATGGCCGTTTATGATTCGTCGGAAGAGGTATTAAGCGAGCGCGCGTTCGATCCTCATGCGTACTCGCTCGATCTGACCAAAGACAGCTACAGTTATAAAGAAGGAAAGCGGCAGGCCGAGGCCTATTTCTATCAATACGCGCCGTTTCCGGTTGCAGCCGTGCGGCCTCCCTTCGTCATAAGCAGCGACGACGACTACACCGGCCGGTTTGCCTTTCACGTCGGCAAATTGCTGAACCGCGAGCCAATCAGCTTGGCGGGCTCCGCCGACGTCAGCTTCGTGGCCGCGGACGAGCTCGCCGCCTTTATGAACGACATAGGAACAAAGTCGGACTATGTCGGCCCCATCAATGCCAGCAACACGGGCTGGATGGATACGGAGCGGCTTACGCGGACGATCGCAGACCTGCTCGGCGCTACGCCGATTTTTGCCGATGCGGCGGAGGAGAAGTCTCCTTACTGCATAGGCGAAACGCTGCGACTGTCAAACGAGCTGGCGCGCTCGATCGGTTACGCGTTTCAGCCGCTCGAGAGTGTAATCGAGCGGCTGATTCGGGAAATGAAGGAGCAAGGCGGACAGTAGGAACGTCCGCTCCACCTTTGCGGTTCGCGTTCCTATTCGGCGAAAGTCGGCCGTTCAAACAGCCGTTTTCACGCCGAACGATCAGGCGCCCGGCCGATCTCCCCGTTTGATTTTCATTACTTCTTTCTTTTCTCCAGCTCGGATGCGATCATTTTGTCGGCGGCTTCCTGCGCCTGTCGAAGCGCGGTATTCACGTCGGCTTTTTGCAAAGCGACGTTTTTGCCGGCTTCTCTTAGCTGCGCCCTGGCAAAGTCTACGTCGAATTCGGACGGAACGCGCAGCTTGGCGGGGACCGTTTTGAATATGCCTTCGATATGTTTTCCCTTCAGGCTTTCCAGATCGGCGCCGAACCCTTTCGTCATTTCGGGATTCGCCAGCGCCGAAACCCGGCCCGACCGGCTGACGAGCGTCTGCACCTCATCGGTTAACACCTCTTTGACGACCCGGAACGCCTGCTCCTTATGTTTGCTAAGCTTTGAGACGGCAAGCAGATGCACGTCCACCTCTCTCCCTTTTCCGAGCGCTTCCTTGTAATTCGGGAACGAGGCTACGTCCCAATTGATGATATCGCCCTTCTTATGCATATCTTCCAATTTGCCGATAAATTGATCCAGCCACGTGGCGAACATGGCCAGCTTTTTCTCTTTAAGAAATACGGCCGTGCCGTAGGAGTAAGTATCTTTGCCGGTAATATATCCCGGAATTTCGTACATTTGCTTCATCGTATTCAGCACTTTTCGCCACTGCTCGTTGTCCAGATTCGCTTTGCCCGTCTTCGGGTCGACGTAATCGATCGTTAGTCCGCCGCCGATATTGTCGGGGAAGCCCGGATCGAATCCGACGTAGTCGACGCCCTGGTCCTGGCGGGTCAGCTTGCGGGAAAGCTCGGTGATATCGTCCCACGTCATCAAATCTTTCGGATAAGTAACGCCGAACTTATCGAAAATGTCTTTGTTGTACAGCAGAGCGGCGACGTTAAGCGAAAACGGCAGAGCGATCGTTTCTCCTTGCCCCGCGTACGAACGGATCGCGTCCATAACGACGGGCTGAATGCGGCTGGCGTCGAAGCTTTGCTCTTTCATCAGGCTGCTTACATCTTGAATGACATCCAGCTTTTTATACCGGAATAAGGACACGTTGCTTGTGAATACAAGATCGGGAAACGAGCCGGACGCAACCAAGTCCTCCGGACTCGAGCCTTTCCCGTCACGCACCAGTTGAATCGTAATGTACGGCAGCTTCTTTTTCAAAGGCTCGACGAAAAAGTTTTGAAATTCGGCATCCGTCAATTGAACGCCTTGCACATATAAGGAAAGCGTCGTAGGCGTCGTATTCTCGGCGGCCGCATTCGTTTGCAGCTTGTTATCCGGCTTCGCTCCGCAGCCGGCGACGGAAAAGGCCAGGCCCGCTAAGGCTAGCTTTGTTAGTAACCGTTTCATCTGGAATGTCCCCTTCTTCGGTTTGTAGTTCGTTCCTCCATTTTGACTTTTACGCTTGTTATACGCTCGTCAGCCAAGCCATCCACTCCGTCAAAGGCCTTTGTGCGCTCAAGCGCCGGGACGCGGAGGACAGCTCGGGGGAACCGTATACAGTCGCCGCTCTTCGCATAAGCGGAATCGCCATGACGGTTATGCCGTCATCGATATTTTCCCATGTCCATTCCTTCTCACCGGCCAAATACGGAGCCAAAAAGTCGAACCCCCGCTCCATGCCGCGGCCGTCTTCGGTCCGATAGCGCCACAAGTCTTCGCCGATCGCCTCGCCACAGCGAGCTAAGGCCGCAAACGCGCACAAACCATAGATGGAATAATGAAGCGAGCGGTTCCGCCTGAGCTCGCGGTGCAAACTGCCATCCGGAGAAATGCACGCCGAGTTGCCATTTGGCGCGTTCCATCATCGTCTTAGCCCGCCTCAAGTCCCCGCAATAGATGGAAAAGGCGGCTATTTGGGCGGCGTACCAGGAACCGTGATTATCGGTTGCGGCAAATTCCGCTTTTCCCGCCGGGCTTTCCAGCAGCCAGTCCGTATAACTGGAGAACCAACGCTGGAGCCCCTCGTTGTCGGCTGGAGTCCAGCTGTCCGACAACTTCAGCAGGTTGACCGAGTCCAGCAGCTCGATCAGCTGCACCCCCTCGATGATGCCGATCGGCATCCCATCGTAAACGCCTGGAAGAGCGGACGCAAAGCCAAAGTTCGGGTTCATCCGCGTTTCGGGGTTTAGAAACCAAACGCGCAGCAGCTCGGAAGCTTTAATCGCGTATCGCTTTTCTCCCGAATGAAAATAGGCCAGAGCCAAAGCGTTTACACGAATACGCATATCAAAATAAGGCTTCAAATCATACCGCTCGCCGGTTACCTCCGGATTGATGCGTCCGTCGATGCGGATGTAAGGCATCCCGTCCGGCGTTTCCGGATCGGGCCAGGCGTATTTCCCGATGGAGTAAAAATCATGCTTATCGCCGGACGGAGGGACGGTCCCTTTGTCGACCACGGAACCGGGCTTCAAGCCGAGATAACCGTCCGCCTCCTCGAGCAGGGAGCGGTAGGCCGGCAGCAGGCCCGGTTCGCCGAGTTTTATTTTGTCGCGGATGCCTGCCAGCTCCCTGTAGCCCAGATGAATGAACGTCTGCATGGCGCGAACCTCCTCTAATAACCGCCGATCGTCGGAAACCAGTCCGGCCTTCGCGGATCTTGGTGAAACCTTGCGTAATAGTCGCCTTTCTCCTCGTAATAGCGCTCGTACTGTGCCATCTTCTCTTCGTCCAGCTCTACGCCGAGTCCGGGCCCGGACGGCACCCGGATGGAGCCGTTTTCATATTTCATCAGGCCGCCTGCGATAATGTCGTCGGTCAGGTGGTGATAGTGCGCGTCCCCGGCAAAGGTCATCGAAGGAATCGTGGCAGCCGTATGCAGCATGGCTGCGAGCTCAATCCCGAACTCGACCCCGCTGTGCATCGCCACGCCGAGCTGGAACGTATTGCATACCGCCACCAGATCTTTCACCCCGCGCAGCCCTTCCCAGTAGTGGATATCGGTGAGCACAATGTCCACAGCCCCCATCCGGATCGCCGGACCGAGATCGTCGAATTTGTTCGGGTACATATTCGTTGCAAGCGGGATTCTCACTTGATTGCGGACGGCCGTGTTGCCTTCGAGTCCCCAGGCGGGGTCTTCGTAATATTCCAGCCCGAGCTGCTCCATCCGTTGACCCATCCGGATCGCCGTCGGCACGGACCATGCCCCGTTCGGGTCGATCCGCAGGCCGAACGAATCGCCCAGCCGCTTGCGGCACAGCTCCAGCACGCGCACTTCCTCCTCCGGCTCCATGACGCCCGCCTTCAGCTTTATGGACGTAACGCCCAACTCCTGATGCAGCCGCTCGCAGTAATCCGCCATCTCCTCGGCGCTGCTATCGTCGCCCCCGCCTTCCCGGTCATACCGCCAAAACAAGTAGCCGATCATCGGGATGGCGTCCCGTACTTTCCCCCCTAGCAGATCGTGAAGCGGACGTCCGGTCGCTTTCCCCTGAATATCGAGACACGCCATCTCGATCGCGGCGTACAGTCTCGCATTCGACATATAATACACGCTTCGGAGCACCTTCAATTTGATCAGCTCCAGCGAGAACGGATCGAGGCCGATTATTCTTGGCTTCAGCTTTAGCAGCGCCCCCCGCGAATCGCCGCCCCCCACTTCGCCGAGCCCGACAATTCCTTCGTCGGTAATCAGCTCAAGCACGGTGCGCATAAAGTATCCGGGGTGAACGCCCGTGCTGTGCCGAAGCTGCGCCGTCGTCGGAATGGCGACGCATCTGACCCGCATATCGATAATTTTCACGCGGCTTCCTCCTTTCTCTTCCTGGGTGGCTTTTACAGCTTCCCGTATTTTTTGTAAATTTGCACTGGATCGGCCCCCGTGGCGAACTCGGCGCGCGCCCTGTTTTCGGTCGCAACAAGCTCCTCCGTTCGCTCCAGCACCTCGACCGCGATCGCCTTCGGCACGACGATAACGCCGTCCAAATCGCCGAACATGAAATCCCCCGGATGAACCGGCACGATGGAAGTAAGCGCCCCGCGCAGCCCGATCGGAATTTGCCAGTCGTAGTAGCTCCAGCGCATGTACGCCTCGACCGGATTCTGGTATGTGCAGAACACCGGGAAATCGTCGCGGAGCAGGAAGCCAGTATCCCGGCAGCCGCCGTCGATTACCGCGCCGACAACCCCCGACGCTTTGCCGAGCACAGCGTTCATCTCGCCGTAATGGGCGGCCTGCGTATCCATGCTGCAATCGCGCGTATCGACGAGCGGAACGCCGAGCGCTCTCATCTCGTTGAACAGATGGATCCGTCGTGTGCGCAGCTCCTCGTCGCCTTTAATATCCGGAATGCCTTTGATCGTAAAGGCCGGGCCCGCCAGCATCATATCTTGCCGAACCGGCTTAAGTGCGGTAGCCAGCGCCTGATGCGGATAGCCCATATGGTCGAGCACATCGTAAACGGCCCCCGTATACAACTGTTTGTAACGCTCGATCAGCTCCGGCACCGGTACGCCGTACTCATAGTTTTTTGTATAGTCCATGCAGCATCCTCCTTGGTTCGTCTCCATCTTAATTAACCTTTAATAATGAGTCCTCCGTCGACGGGGATCGTCACTCCCGTTACATAGGCGGAAAGATCGGAAGCCAAATACAGAACCGTTCCTACGACATCCTCCGGCACGCCGATCCGGCCGAGCGGAATCGCCGCGATCGCTTGCTCCCGCGCCCCGGGGGCATTCAGTCTGTCCCGGTTGAAGTCCGTTTCGATGGAGCCGGGAGCTATGCAGTTCACCCGCACTCCGTATTCGGCCAGTTCCACGGCGAGCGCCCGCGTAAACGATTCGATTCCGCCTTTGCAGGCGATGTAGCAGCTGTCGTTCGCGAAGCCGAGCCGGGCCCGGACGGACGAGACGTTGACGATGCTCCCGCCTCCGCGAGCGCGCATATGGGGAAGCGCTTCCCTCGTGCACAAATAATGGCCTTTCAAATTAACGCCCATCGTTTCGTCCCAGAACGTTTCCTCCAGCTCGATCAGCGGCTGCCGGTACGTCATTCCCGCGCAATTGACGAGAATATCCACACCGCCGAACCGCCTTCCGATCCGGTCAAAGCTACTCTTTACTTGATCGCCGAGCGCGATATCCGCTTCCAGAACGAGCAGCCGCTCCTCGTCGCACGGAATATTCGGCGGCTTACAGTCCGTATCGATGACGGCGACTCGTGCGCCCATTTCCAGCAAAGTGACGGCAACGGCTCTTCCGATGCCCCGCCACCCGCCGGTGACGACGGCGACTTTCCCTTTCAACTCCACTGTTCTCCCCTCGCTTCACGATTCATTGTAAAAGAAACGTATACAAGAACGAATGCAGCATATTAAACTATTTTATATACATTTTTGCAGGAAGGGGGCGTCCTCGTGTGGGAGAAGGTGAAGCCGCACAACGTCGTTCACTACTACTTCGGCGCTTCCATGAACAAATTCATGCTGGAGTCGGACAGCTATGCCCACTGGGTGATGCTGGCCCCGGAGGAAGGCGCATTCCGTTACTCGATTCTCGAGAAGGAGGAAGAAGCCGTCTTCGGACAAGTCGTCCTCTGCCCTCCGGGTGCGACGCTTTGGCGCGAGGTCAGCACCCCCGCGCTCTCGTTCCATTTCGTCGAATTCCAATGGCCGGAGCTGGAAAGCCTTCAGCCGGACAAGATGGGTAACGTTCCATACGGCGCCGTATCCATTGCCGACAAGATGAGGCTGCTCTCGACCTACGACTACTTAAAACGCTCCTCCTCTGACAAAGACTTGTCTTCGCACTATGTGTTCGACCTGCTGCTCCTCTGTCTCGATTCAATGCGGGCGGAGGAAAAGGCGCTGCAGCCGATTGACGGGCTCATCAGCAAAATCGCCGCTCACATCGAAGAACACGCGGCAACGGCGATCAAGCTGGAGGATATCGCCGCAGAATTCGGGCTGACCCCTTCGCAATTGACGCGCAGATTTCAGGCCGCTTACCGAAAAGGGCCGGCGCAATATTTGACCTCGGTCCGCATCCATAACATCAAGGAGCTGCTCATGCATACGGACCATACGATCGACACGATCGCGCAGCTGACCGGCTTCCAGAACGGATTTTATATGAGCCGGGTCTTTACGCAGCAAACGAAGATGAACCCGTCCGAATTTCGCAAAACGCACCGGATCTGAGTCGCTGTGTCTTCCTCCGATTGACATTCGTCCGCCGTTGGTGTATAAATGGACTTAATTGAATTGTCTGTTACATTCGTTGACGAGAACGAGTACGCTGCAATTTCGTCCCCCAGAGAGTCGGCCGCGCGCTGAAAGCCGACGTTCGAGAGGCAGCCGAACATCATCTCCGAGAAGGATGGCCGAAGCCTTCAGTAAGCCGTCCCGGAATCCCACCGTTATACGGGGCGCGTATATAGGTACGTGGCAGAGGCGCCGCAGCTTTCCGTTCGTTCGGAACGGCTTTGCGGAACGAGGGTGGTAACGCGAGAGCAATCTCGTCCCTTTTACAGGGACGGGATTTTTTTGTTTGGGCTTATGCCCGAATCCATACAAAGAAAGGTTGTAGTTCAAGTGAGAAAAGTAGATGTCAAAGAAAAACCGAGAGCCCGCGAGCTGCGCGTGCTCGGACAGTGGAGAGAGCAGGACACGTTCCGCCGCTCGATCGAAAATCGCGAAGGCAAGCCGAACTTCGTCTTCTATGAAGGACCTCCGACCGCCAACGGCAAGCCTCATATCGGACACGTGCTCGGCCGCGTCATCAAAGACTTCATCTGCCGCTACAAAACGATGTCCGGCTACCGCGTCGTGCGCAAAGCCGGCTGGGATACGCACGGACTGCCGGTCGAGCTCGGCGTGGAGAAGCAGCTCGGCATTTCCGGCAAGCAGGAAATCGAGAAGTACGGCGTCGCCGAGTTCGTCGAAGCTTGCAAAGCGAGCGTTTTCGAATATGAAAAGCAGTGGCGCGAGCTGACCGAAGCGATCGCTTACTGGACGGATATGGATAACCCGTACATTACGCTGACGAACGACTATATCGAGAGCGTATGGCATATTTTGTCCGACATCCACAATAAAGGCTATTTGTACAAAGGCCACCGTGTCAGCCCGTACTGTCCGTGCTGCCAAACGACGCTCAGCTCCCACGAAGTCGCTCAAGGCTACGAGGATGTCAAAGATTTGAGCGCCACGGTCAAATTCAGACGCGTAGACGCCGACGAATCGTTCCTCGCCTGGACGACGACGCCTTGGACGCTTCCGGCCAACATTGCGCTGGCTGTTAATCCGGAGCTTGAATACATCAAGGCGAAGCAGGACGGCGAAGTGCTCATTTTGGCTAAAAACCTGGCCGAAAAGGTGCTCAAGGAAAATTACGAAATTTTGTCTACGCATAATGGTTCGGAGTTTGTCGGCGCGTCGTACCATCCGCCGTTCGGCTACGTCAAACCGACCGGCAAAGGCCACATCGTCGTCGATGCCGATTTCGTCAGCGATACGAGCGGTACCGGGATCGTGCATATGGCTCCCGCCCATGGCGAAGACGACTACAAAACGACGCGTCAGCACGGCGTCGACTTCGTCAGCGTCGTCGATCTCGCCGGCAAATACACGGACCAAGTGACCGACTTCGCCGGACGTTTCGTCAAGGACTGCGACGTCGACATCGTACGGAGCTTGTCCGAGCGCGGACTTCTGTTCGCCAAAGAACGCTACGAGCACAGCTATCCGTTCTGCTGGCGCTGCAAATCGCCGTTGCTCTACTATGCGATGGAAAGCTGGTTTATCCGCACGACTGCGGTCAAGCAGCAGCTTATCGACAACAACAACAAAATCGACTGGTACCCGTCCCACATCCGCGAAGGTCGGTTCGGCAAATTCCTCGAGGAGCTCGTCGACTGGAACATCAGCCGCAACCGCTACTGGGGAACGCCGCTTAACGTATGGGTTTGCGGCGATTGCCGCAGCGAATACGCACCGGGCAGCCGCGAGGAGCTGGCGGCTAAGTCCGTCGAACCGCTCGATCCGAACCTGGAGCTGCATAAGCCTTACGTCGACGGCGTGAAGCTGCGCTGCTCCTGCGGCGGCACGATGGAGAGAACGAGCGAAGTGATCGACGTCTGGTTCGACAGCGGCTCGATGCCGTTCGCACAGTACCATCATCCGTTCGGCAGCGAGAAGACGTTCCAGGAGCAGTACCCGGCGGACATTATCTGCGAAGGGATCGATCAGACGCGCGGCTGGTTTTTCAGCCTATTGGCCGTATCGACTTTGTACAACGGCCAGTCGCCGTACAAGGCGGTCGTATCGACAGGCCACGTGCTCGACGAGCAAGGACAAAAGATGTCCAAGAGCAAGGGCAACGTCATCGACCCGTGGGATATTATCGAGCAGTTCGGCACCGATGCGTTCCGCTGGTCGCTGCTGGCAGACAGCGCGCCTTGGAACAGCAAACGGTTCTCGAAGCAGATCGTGTCCGAAGCCAAGTCGAAGGTGATCGATACGATCCATAACGCGCACGCGTTTTATGCGCTTTATGCGGTCATCGACCAGTATAAGCCGGAGGAGCACGCTCCTCGCACATCCGACAACGAGCTCGACCGCTGGATTTTGTCCAGACTGCACAGCACACTGAAGCAAGTGGAGAAAGGGCTTGAGCAGTACGACTTCCTCAACCCGGCGAAGCAGATCGAAGCGTTCGTCGAAGAGATGAGCAACTGGTACATCCGCCGCTCCCGCGACCGTTTCTGGGGCGGAGAGATGACGGCCGACAAAGTGTCCGCCTACCAGACGCTCGGCGAAGTGCTGAAGACGATCTCGCTTATGATCGCTCCGTACGCGCCGCTGATCGCCGAAGACTTGTACGGCAATCTCGGCGGAGTAGGCAGCGTCCATCTCGCCGATTATCCGAAGGCCGATGAGTCGAAGATCGATGCACAGCTCGAGAAGGATATGGACACGGCGCGGCAAATCGTCGAGCTGGCGCGCAATATCCGCAACGATTCGGCGATCAAAACGCGTCAGCCGCTGTCCGAGCTGATCGTTTCGCTCGACTTCGACTTCAACCTGGGCCGATTCGAGTCGATCATCATGGACGAGGTGAACGTGAAAAGCATTCGCGCCGAGCAAAGCGACGGCGGCTTCGTCGAATTTACGCTGAAGCTGAACTTGAAGGTTGCCGGCAAAAAGTACGGCAAATTCGTCGGTCCGGTGCAAGCTCATCTGAAGCAGATGACGGCGGCCGAAACGAGACAGGTCGTAGAGGGCGGCTTCCTCGATCTGACGATCGACGGAGAAGCGCTGCATCTTACGGTAGACGAGCTGCTTGTCGAAAAGCAAGCCAAATCGGGCTTCGCCTCGGCATCCGGCAACCGGATTACCGTCGCCCTGAATACGACGATCACCGAGGAGCTGGAGCAGGAGGGCGTCGTTCGCGAGGTCGTCCGCGCCATCCAGGATTACCGCAAGAAGCTGGACCTTCCGGTCGAGAAGCGGGTCAACCTCGTCCTCGACGCAGACGGAGAGCTGCGGACGGCGATCGAGCGTTTCGATCACGTGCTCCGCGAGAACGTAATCGTGGCGGACGTGCGCTTCGGCAAAGAAGACGGCATGGAAACCGTCTCGATCGGCGAGAAAAGCATGGGGCTGGCGATTCGGTAATATCGCCCCGTAAAAAGCAGCAGCAGCCCGGCCTCAATTGAGGTTCGGGCTGCTTTTTTGTTTTAACGGTTATGGTGCCTGGTCCTACTTGAGCGGGCAGGCGGCGGCACCTCGCGAGCTATAGCGGAACCTTGCTTCCGCTAATCTCGCTTCGCCGGAACAGCCGGTTCCGTTATTGCCGTTTCGCAAGTAGACGGATATGCCGCATGAAAAGTATGCTTTCGACGAGAAAAATCGCTCGATCTGGAAGGTGGGTTTACCGGACGGCGAGGCGGTTAGGCTAACCTCTCCGCAGGAGGATGCTCATACACCGCGCTGGTCTCCTGACGGAAACCGGATCACCTACATCTCGCGGGCTTCCGGCCAGAAAGAAATCTGGCTCATGGATGCCGACGGATCAAACCGGAAACAGCTGACTCGTTCGTCCTTCAAAGGACACGATCCGTTTCACGGTTCTACAATCTCTTGGTCGCCGGATGGCAGGAATATCGTCTATACCACGCTGCCAAATGGCAGCAAATATGGGCAGCAGCAGCTTCTTAAACAGCAGTATCGGAACAATCGCGATGCGATTACGATCGTGAGTGAACCGCTCGATGAAGTGAAGACGATGTACGCCCCGCTCATGGAAGAAAGCGAACTGTACGTGTTGAATGTAGCGACGGGCGAAAATAAACTTCTGCTTAAGCGGCAACATGCAGTTTGCAGCGTGCTGGACTGGTTTAACGATTCGGAACTGCTGATCAAATGTGGGCGAGACTGGTTGAAAGTGTCGCTTCAGGACAAGCCGCCCGTTACCGTTTACTCCGGAAAACATGCAATCGCACGAATCGTGCATTCGACCGAGCTACTGTTAGCCCAAAAAAGTGGTACTTCGCGCGTGGACATTTTCAAGACGAAGCATGGAGCAAACCAGCAGTTATGCTCTGCGGCTGCACAGGGAGAAGTAAAGATTCATTGCTGGTCCTACGACGGGACGAAAGTATATGTCACATGCCGGCAAGGAGTTTCGAACGTGCTGTATCGGATCGACGCGGCGGATGGTAGCCTGGAACCAGTGACGGAGGCAGGCCGCATCGTTCGCAATTACGATCATCTCGCAGGCCCGGTATGCTCCCGACAGAGCGATCTCGTTATATTTCCGTATGGCGGTCCGGACGCTCCAGCTGAGCTTTGGACGGTTAGAGAGGACGGGTCGCCGCAACAGCTCACCCGTTTTCACCTGCGGCACTTTACTTTCGCTTTCCCGCAAACAAAAATCGTACATTACCCAAGCGGTGATTGGGAAATTGAAAGTTTGCTCCTATTACCGCCCGGCTATGACCCGAATTGCAAGTATCCATCGCTTATATATTTGCATGGCGGTCCTGAGTTGGCCGTTGAGGCCAGCTTTACCGAGCTTGCATCCGCGAGCGCAAGGAGTGCCGCTCATTATTTGGCCGCCCACGGATATGTAGTGTTACTTCCTAATTTCCGCGGCAGTGCGGGATACGGAGAAGCGTTCAAAAACGAGCTTGGCGACTGCCGGATCCTCAGCGGTCCGTACCAGGATATAATGGCGGGAACCGATTATTTGATCCATGAGAACATTGCCGATCCCGATGCGCTGGGGCTGTATGGGAGCAGCTACGGCGCGACTCTTGCGGCATGGACGATCACGCAAACGGATCGGTTTAAAGGAGCAGTTGGTGCCGTCGGTTTTTATGATATGCTACATCTGGATCGCGCTAGAGGTACGGCGTTTCATGCGATGTTCAAAAACCGGCTGGGCGATGGCGATCCTCAGGCCATGTGGCAAACGCCGGAAGTATATGAACAAATGTCTCCGATCGAACAGATTGCCTTGATCAAAACGCCTTTTCTCCTTATCGAAACGGGCGCTGAGCGCAAGGATGGGGGAAGCAGCGGAACGATTTTACTGCATGGGCTTCGGCATTTCGGAGTGAAAAGCCACCTCGTCTGGTATCCCAGGGCATTCCATAACGGCGGCTGGAACGAGGAATATAAGAAAGACTACATGCTTCGGCTGAGAGTTTGGTTCGATCATTGCCTCAAAGATGAACCTTTGCCGGAATGGTTCGCATCCGGCCAACAACAATAACGTCGCTGAGCCTCTTACTTCACTAGCTTACGGAGGGCCGGCTGTATTTGGCAAGTGTACTGGATCTGTGCACTCGTGAAATCTTTAGACCTGTCAAGGCGACCGAACTGCACAAGGTTTCAGACGAAGGCGCAATCTATGGGGAAAAGAATTATGATGCTAGACCTTGACCCAACACATCGGTGGCGACAAGACCTCTATCGGACTTCGATTTCTCTATCAAAATACGCCCGGTTCTCGCTTAAGCGGGGATAAGGTCTTGTTGCAAAACGATACAGTCAGATATAATAGCGATAAAGGTCGTGAAGCACACGCCGCTTTCTTGCCGCCATTCCGGATTTTTCGTAGGGGTGCCGGGCATAAGGCGGCTTTTTGTGTTGTTTAAACCTTAGGCGAATAGGAGGAGTGGCGATGAAGATGAATAAATGGGATCTGCAAATCGAGGAATGGTTACAAAGTAACATTGCAGAAGAACAAAATCCGAGAAGACGAGAACTGCTGAATAAAGGGCTCGGTCACGGAACAATTGAGTTTTTGCGGACGATCTGGCTGCCTATCGTCGGCAACTTGTACCACTTGTATCCCGAGTGGGAGGTTTTGGATTTTGGCAATGGCTACCGATATATCGATTTGGCGTATAGGCCAGGGAATGCAAAAGGGGCTATCGAAATACAAGGATATGGACCGCATGCCCGTGATCTCGATGTGAGGCGATTCAAAGATTTATGCCGCAGACATTGCTTACTTGCACTTGATGGTTGGACCTTTTTACCCGTTGCATACCCCTCAATCACAGATGAGCCCAAACAATGCCAGCAGCTTGTGCTCTCGTTCATCGGCAAGTTTATCTCAACGGAGGTTGAAGCCCCCTTGTCCTGGCTGGAAGCGGAAACGGTCCGTTATGCACGGCGTCTGCTGCGTCCGTTTCCCCCATCAGACTTAGTCGATCATTTGAAGGTGAGCGATCGGACAGTTCGGAGAATATTACATCGACTTGTTGAACTGCAATGTCTGGACATTGCCAGCGGCAATAAACGCATTCGCTCCTACGTACTCAAGCTTTAGAGAGCATCGCATCAGTGATACCAGACTTTAAAAGCGGACACACATTCCTCTATTCAAGCAAATGAACTGTTTTAAGGCAAATTCGCGGTCAGGAAATCCGTTATTATTGATTTATCGTATGTAATTCAGCATTGAGGTAGAAAATAAAGGAACATGTGACCGCGAAATCCGAGAAACCGGCCAATTGGTTGCAAATAGCGGAACAGCTGTCCGCGGAATGACAGCCCTGACACGTGCTCCCCAAAAAAAGGCTCCAACCGCAGCAGGAGGACTATTTTGCCACTCCCAGCACAAAAAAACAGGCTCCCGCCGCAGCAGGAAACCTGTTTCTACTCTAGATACCGTATATTACTGCGCAACCTGATTGTAAGCCATAATCCAGATCGAACCGATGACGATGACGAGCAGAATGAGAAGTCCGAGGAGGAGCGCCATCAAGTTCCAGCGCGGCTTCTTCTCTTCTCTCAAGTGCATGAAAAACACGAGCTGCACGACGAATTGCAGAACGGCCGAGCCGAGCATAACGACCATCGCCCCGGTTCCTTCCAACCAGTGGTTCAGTACGACGACGAGCGGAATGATCGTGAGCACGATCGACAGCAGGAAGCCGATGAGGTAAGACTTAAACGAGCCGTGCGCTTCGTCGTGTGACGAATCCGAATGGTGTCCGTGGCCGCCGTGGCTGCCGGTATGAGCGGAATGCTGCGCCATCTTACATCACCCCCATCAAGTATACGATCGTGAATACGAAAATCCATACGACGTCGAGAAAGTGCCAGTACAAGCTGATTACGTTCACTTTCCGTCTAGTTACCGAGTTGATGCCGTATTTGCCGAGCTGAATCATAATCGCGATCATCCAGACAAGACCGATCGATACGTGCAAACCGTGCGCACCTACAAGCGTAAAAAACGAGGATAGGAATGCACTCGTGCCGATCGTTGCGCCTTCGTGAACCAGCTTCACGAATTCCGTTACTTCCAGAGTAATAAAGGAAAGTCCGAGCGCCGCCGTAATGGCGAGCCAGCCGATCAAACCTTTTTTGTCTCCCTTGTTCATCGCCAGCACGGCCAGGCCGCTTGTAAACGAGCTGGTGAGCAGGATGAACGTTTCGGCGATAATGCCCGGCATCTCGAACAGCTCTTGAGCCGTCGGACCTCCGGCCGTGTTGCCGTGAAGCACGATATACGTAGCGAACAAGGTGCCGAACAAAATACAGTCCGTAATCAGAAACAGCCAGAAGCCAAACATGCGAAGCGATTCTTGATCGACATGGCCGTCGTGACCGTGATGGTCCGGGGCCGTATTCGAATTTGCGTGATTATGACCTGCCGCGTGTGCCATCAGACCGTCCCCCTCATCTCGGCTTCCGTCCGAATCACTTCTTCCGCCGGTATATAGTATTCGTTATTATAGGTAAACGAGTGTACGAGCATGCAGACCGCAACCCCGATCATTCCCGGTATGGCCATCCACAGCCAATTGAAGACGAAGCCGAAGCCGGCGACAAACCAGCAGAACGATTTGATAAACGCAATACCGGAGTTGCCCGGCATATGAATCGGTTCGATCTTCGGCGCCGGAGCGGGCGGAATGCCTTTCTCCCGATCCAGCTTCTCCTCCCACAGGGGGTCGCGGGAATGCACGACCGGGAGCGTCGCGAAGTTGTACGCCGGGGCCGGCGACGGAATCGACCATTCGAGCGTACGGCCGTCCCACGGATCGGCAGGAGCCTTCTGCATAAACTTCATACTGTGCACGATTTGCCAGACTTGGAACAAAAACGCGAGACCCATCAGGAAGCCGCCGACGGTGGACACTACATTCAGCTCCCACCAGCCGCGATCCCAGCCGTAGGTGTTGATCCGGCGCGTCATGCCCATGAGGCCGAGCACATATTGCGGCATAAAACAAACATAGAAACCTATATTCCAAAGCCAGAACGCCCATTTGCCGAGCTTCTCGTGCAGCATGAAGCCCGTCACCTTCGGCCACCAGTAGTACAAGCCGGCAAAGTAGCCGAACGTAACGCCGCCGATTAGCGTCTGGTGGAAGTGCGCGATCAGGAAGTAGCTGTTATGGAACTGGAAATCCGCCGGAGCGACCGAGAGCATAACCCCTGTCATACCGCCCACAACAAAACATACAATAAAGGCGAATGTCCACATCATCGGCAGTTTAAACGTAATCCGCCCCCGGAACATCGTAAACAGCCAGTTGAATACCTTCACCCCGGTCGGTATCGCGATAATCATCGTTGATATGGCGAAAAACGTATTGACGCCCGCGCCGGAGCCCATCGTGAAGAAATGATGCGCCCACGTGAAGAACGAGACGACACTGATGCTCATCAGCGCAAATACCATCGATTTGTAGCCGAACAGCCGTTTTTTCGAAAAAGTAGCCGTAATTTCCGAGAAAATGCCGAAAGCGGGCAATATAACGATATAAACTTCGGGATGGCCCCACATCCAGATGAGGTTGATATACATCATCGGATTGCCGCCACCGTCAAGCGTAAAGAAGTGTGCGCCCATAAAGCGGTCGAGCCAGAGCAGGAACAGCGTAACGGTCAGAACCGGAAACGCCAAGATGATCGTAAGGCAGCTCGACAGCACCGACCACGAAAACATCGGCATTTGCATCAGCTTCATGCCCGGCGCGCGCATTTTCAGAATCGTTACGATAAAGTTGATCCCGGTCATCAAACTGCCGATACCGGATATTTGAATGCCCCATATATAGAAGTTCTGCCCGACGCCGGGACTGTGTGACAGCTCCGACAGCGGCGGATACGCAAGCCAGCCTGCGTCCGGCGAGCCTCCGATGACGAACGACAGGTTGAACAGCATCGCGCCCCAGAAGAACAGCCAGAAGCTAAGCGAGTTCAGGAACGGAAACGCAACGTCGCGCGCGCCGAGCTGAAGCGGCACAACCAGGTTAAACAGACCGAACATGAGCGGCATCGCCATAAACAAAATCATGATGACGCCGTGCGTCGTAAAGATGGCGTTGTAGTGCTCAGGCGACAAAAACTGGTTGTCCGGAACGGCGAGCTGGGTACGCATCAGAAGCGCGTCCATGCCTCCGCGGAACATCATCAGCAGAGCCGCTATGACGTACATGATCCCGATTCGCTTATGATCGACCGTCGTCAGCCATTCGGTCCACAGCCATTTCCACTTTTTGAAATAAGATAAAACGAACACGACAGCGACGAGCGTAAGGGCAATAGCCACATCCGCGCCGTAAATGAGCGGATCGCCGGTGACGAAAAATTCGGAAGCGAATGTTTTAATGCTGTCCCACATGGCTTTGTCCCTCCTTCTCTTGCGTTATGCCCTCCGCCTCGGCGTTCTTTTTCGGCTCCGGCTGCGTTTGCAGGCGCGCACCGTGATTATGGCCGGACGCATATTTCGTAACGGTTTGCTCAAACAGGCCTTTCGGAAACGACGAGTAGCTGGCTATTTCGGCTACGCCCGGAGTGGCAAGCTGCTTGTAGCCTTCGGCGGTCAAAGCCGGCTTCGTGTTTTTAATATCCGCCACCCATTTATCGAAATCTTCCTTCGAGGTCGCATCGGCCATAAAGTGCATGCTGGCAAAGTCTTTGCCGCTGAAGTTGGCGCCCGAACCGAAGTACGAGCCCTGCTCGTCGGCTTGCAGATGAAGCGTCATCGCCATGCCGGACATCGTATAAATTTGCCCGCCCAGCTGCGGAATCCAGAACGAATTCATCGGCGCGTCCGACGTTAGCAAAAACTTGATTGGCACATCCTCGGGAAATTTAATGTAATTGACGGTCGCGATGCCTTGGTCCGGATAATAAAACAGCCATTTCCAGTCGAGCGACGTTACTTGTATCGTAATAGGCGCCTTCTCCGAAGCAATCGGCTTGGAGGGCTCGAGCGCATACGTGTACTTGGCCGTAATCACGCCGAGCGTAAGGATAATCAGAATCGGAATCCCCCACCAAATCGTCTCCAGCTTCGAATTATGCTCCCATTCGGGCTTGTATTTCGCTTTGTTTGTTTTGCTGTCCCGATACCGCCATGCAATAACGGCCGTCATGACAAGCACCGGTATGAGAACGATCAGACAAAGCACTACCGAGATCCAAATCAAGTCCTTCTGTTGTTCTCCGATCGGCCCCTTCGGATCTAGCACGATCAGCTTGTCGCTACAGCCGGTAACCATAACGGTCATGACCGCAAGAAAGAAAGCCGAAATCAATCGCCCTAGCATTCGCCGTTGTTTCATCTTACCATCTCCTCCAAATTCTTCGAAGAAAGCCGGCATTATTAGTAGCCCAAACGCCTTTGCACTTCATCTCATGTCATTACCATAACAGAAACGAAATGAAACTTCCGTACTGTTAACAAAGGCGTCAACGAAACGACTTAATTCCGTAAAATAAAGTTCAACGATTTGACAAGATAACGCCGGTGTCGTCTGTAAAGCGCTTTCAATACCAATTTTATTCTAGCATACAGATCGGATTATAAGTTAAACAACAGCTATGCCACGACAAAAAAGATTGGCCCCAAAAGGAGGAGCCAATCTTTTCCCTATGTATTTCATGGTGTTAGCGGATATTTTTCACATCAACCATCTTAAGGGTCTGAAGGCCATACTCCAAGTCGGTCGTCATTCGTTTTAGAACCTCGGCCTGAATGCTCGGATCGTGCGACAAGAGTCCTTGCATAACATCCATTTGCAGCTTGACCGCTTTCGCAAGTAAAGGATTGTACGTCTCTTTGGCTTCGAGCAGTTTGACCATGATGTTCAGTTGAATTTTATAGCGGGTTGCGTCGTGCGCGCTCATTCCTTGCAGTGGCACATAGATTTCGTCGATTTTACGGACCATATCTTTCAGCCACAAGGTGAGAGGTTTCGTATGGCGATAATCCGGCCTGACGGCTTCATTGCGGTAAACCCCAAGCGACAGCACGCGATCGTAGCCGCCCCCGAAAGTCGCCTCATACTCGAACATGGCCGTACCGGCGCCTCCAGCGCGGTTCACTTCGCGAACCTGCTCGGCTATTAACGTATCCTGAACGTACATATAGGCGCCGACACCGGAAGCTACAAAAGCTTTACCGCCCGCAATATCCAGCGATTTCCTCATATCGCCAACGAGAAGCGAAGCATCTCTTACATAAGACATGTGCACGATTTGATCGATCTCGTTTTTGCCCGTCCACGTTTTCGTTTCTTGGGCGAACAGCGCCGGAGCCGTATCGTAGTTCGGCCATACGGCGGCGGACAAGATCAGGTCCGGCTTCGCGCTTCGCGCTTCCTCAGCGACCCGGTCCACCCAGCTGTTTATAAGGTCCGTACGGAAACGGAGCCACTCTTCCCAGAGAGCGTCCCCGGGATGCAGGGCTAGCGGATCGGCTCCATGGGCAGTGCGAAACAGCTCGCGAGTATAGGGATCATAGCCGAAATCGTTCGAATAGTCTTTGGATTGCGGGTAACGGGTAAAATCCAAGTGAAGCCCATCAACGTCATAATGGGTCAAAATCTCCCTATAGATGGAGGACAAATAATTTCTTACTTCGGGAAGCGCCGGGTTAAGATAATATTTTTTAACGTTGTCAGCCACTTCATAGGCTTGCCCTTGGCGGCTCATGATGCCCCAATCCGGATGCCGCGTTAAGGCAACACTAGGCGTGCCGTCTCCGGCCCGGAAGTTTTCCACCCATGCGTGAACCTCGATGCCAAGCCGTTTCCCTTCATCGATATATGCCTGCAGCGCATCGAATCCGGCATAAATCGGGTTTTGCGAAGCATCCGCTACCGATGTCGGGTAGATGGTCTGCCCGTTCCACCATGTTTCCAAATATACGGTGTTAAAGTGGGCCGCTTTAATCTTTGACATCCGCTGCTCCACCTGCTCCCGCGTCGTTTCCTTCGGCCTGACCCAGATCCCCCGAGTCTCCATGACGCGCGATTCCTCGTGCAGGAACGTGGCATCGGTTATCGCCTGATCGAGCTGCTTCAAGCCTATGGCCAGCACCGCCGCAGGGGCCGACCCGCGCATCGAGTACACTTGTCCGTATACGGTTTCGGCTACCGTCAGCTGCTGTTCGATCTGTTCATAAGGCACATCCCGGAACTCGCTTCTCGACTGCTGCAATGACTCACGGAGCTTGCTGGATAGGTAACTCGCCTTGTCAAACACGGCTTGCGGTGTGGAAATGACGATGATCTGCTTATTCACGGGATCGATGCGGATTTTCGAGCCGACCGGCACGTTGTCCTTCAGCCATGTCCCTTTCACCCCAACGCCCGAGAGCACGTAGCCGTTAGCGGGTATGGGCCGGTTGTTGCCGCCGCTGGACACGGCGATTCCGTCAGCGTTTACGATGATTTCGTTGCCGTACGGATTCGTTCCGGTCTTCTCGCCGAATGCACGATCGTACACGATCAGCGAATCCGTGCCGCGAAAGCCGACGTTATAGCCGTCGTACCCGAGCTTAACGGCACGATACCTTAGCGGGTCGAGGACGATGCTTACAGGATCGCCAACTTTCACTTTTCCATTTAGCAGCGTATAATACGGGCTGCGCGTCTGGATCGACACTACGTAACCGTCCGACGGGATAGGCGAATCGTTGCGGATATTCGGATCGGCTGTCAGCGCAACAACCCGCGTCGCTACGCCGTTAACGACGGTAATTTCCATTCCGTAAGCATTCTGCTTCGTCGACGGACCGAAGGAAGGGTCAAAAAGAATGACCTCCCCCGTATTGCGAGTAGCATTACGCTTGTCGATCGTAATGAGCGTTCCGTTAACATCGGCATATTGTTCGGGCCTCAGTTCGATCGTGCCGTTTACAACCTTTACAATTTGCCCGACCTGGGCTTCCATTAGCCCTGGCAGTGCTGTACCTGATGCGGATAAAACAAAGCTTCCCGATGGAATGCGCGTCCCCGCCGTTCCATCCGTATTTTTCTCGACGATAACGTCGCCGCTTACGATCCATTCCACGGTGCCGGCGCCGAACGGCCGGGTCGATTCGCCGCCGTAGCGGAACGTGAATATCCCGATTTGATCGGGCAGCCTACCCCGGTCGATATAACCGATGGGCAGCACCGTCCCGTTTTCCAGCAGCAAAGAGAGATTAGGCGTCTGGGCGGTTTCGGCGAAAACTATCGTGTTCGACCCAAAAGTAAAGAGCAAAATGGCGACAAGCAAAAGCTTCTTCATGCACTCACCTCTGCATTATGATCGGAGGGCCCTCCGTCGTCATAACAAGCGCTTACATGAATCACTTTAGCATATTTCGATTTTAAGCGAGTTGATCGTAGGTGCGGGAAACATCCTGTCTTTTAATTGCAAATGCCGGATTGTCTTAAGGTTATCAGGCTGTCGGTTCGACCCCGGATTCGCGTATTTTTTTCCGGTACTGGTCGGGCGAGAGGCCGACATGCTTTTTGAACAGCCGGCTGAAATGCGGAAGATGCTTAAACCCAACCTGGTAGCAGACGTCGGTGACCGTTTGCTCGTCTTTATAAAAAAACAGCAGCTTCGCCTGGTTAATCCGCCTTTTGTACAAATAGTCAAATACGGTCATACCCGTCACTTCGCGGAAAAGCTTCATGACATGAAACCGGCTCATATGCAGTTCGGCGGCAATGTCCTCGAGCTGCACTTCCTCCGCGTACCGGCGTTCGATATAATCGATCATCTTCTTCACATATCGTTCCCGTTCCGAGGAACTCCGCCGATTGTCCTCCATCGCATCCCGGCACTGCTCGTAGATGAACAGCAGCAAATCGCCAAACGCCATCAGCAGCCGGTGGTAACGGATCGTTTCGTTTTTGAAGTAATGCCGGTTGATTCGCTCCAGCAATTCCTCGCATTCCGCCTTAGCTTGCCCGCTCAACCGGATATGGTGGTTGCTGAGCAGTTCGAACGGCCGAAGCACGTCAAAGCTTTGCAGCTCCCGGCTAAACAGCTGGATCAGGCTTGGCTCAAACGAAAACATGGTCCGCACGTATTCCGCCGGTTCGTCCACCTTCGGGCAATGGCGGGACATACCGTTCATAATAATCAAATCGCCGGGCTGCAGCTCGATCACGCGATCCCCGATAATAAACTGGCAGCTGCCGCTATGGAAGTAGTAAATTTCGTACTGCGGATGCGAATGAAAGGTCGTGCTCGCGTTTAAGCCTCTACATTTGTAGTAAAAATGCGTAAAAATGCGATAAGGATGCAGTGGTTTCATGGAATTCCTCCGCTTGTATGTATGGAACAGCTGCCTCCGACGAAACAAAAAAGAGAAGCAGCCTGCTTCTCTTCGCAACTTCTATTTTGCTGTCAAACGCCAAGGCTACTCGTTCTTAGCCGTCTTGTTATGGTGAAACAGCCGGATGGCCGCACCGATCATATAAATCTGCACGCTGCCAACGAGAAAGCCGACTCCGATCATAAGTCCTAAATTCCGATCCGAGAAATCGCTTACTTCGAACAAGCATGTTACAAGCCCGATGGCAAGCGATACCCAAGCTGCTATTGTCATAAACGAAGCGAGCGGGTTGCCGCCTTTCGCCGGTTGTTGTTTCAATGTAAGTTGTTTCGTAGTCATGAGGAACACTCTCCTGCCCCAAAATCGATTGTTACGAAAATTGTAACATATTTTGCAGGAAAGTTCATCATTTTTTCAAAATTTGTTCAAACAACCGACATAATCGGGCGAAATGTATTTCTCTTGCCTGCTTACCGCAAATAGTCGCGCGCTACCGCCTCGACCTCTCCCGCGTCTACCGACCAATACCACAGCTTGGACCCGAGAAGCGGATCGTCCTCGGTTAATGCTTTTCCGGGAAGCGTTACATGACGAATGCCAAGCTCGCTTTTATCTTTAAACAACAGCGTCAGGCTGGCGATATCGGATACGGACATATTCGTTTCCACGAATTCCTCCTTCGCCTGCTTGATGAGGCGCGGCAGCCGCGGCAGCTGTTCGCCGGTCAGCATTTTGGCCGCTACCGCCTTGAGCAGCGCCGCTTGATCCGCCTGCCTGTCGAAGTCGCCGCCGGCGAGCGAATAACGCTCCCGCACGAATTCCAGCGCCGTATTGCCATCCAGATGCCGGACGCCTTGACGCAGCACCGTTTCCGATCCGCTGAGCAGCATATCCTGAGGCAGCTCGATGTCCACCCCGCCGATCGCGTCGATCATCTTCGAGAATCCTAGAAAATCGGTCTTCACATAATAATGGACCGGAATCCGGAACAAACTGCTGACCGCCTCGACCGATGCCTGCACCCCTTTTTTGCGGCCCTGCAGCTCGCCTAGAAAATAGGCGTGATTCAGCTTCGTCATCCCGATGCCCGGCAGCGAGACGCGCGTATCCCGAGGGACCGATACGAGCGCGACCGACTTTTTGTCGGGATCGACATGAACGACGATGATCACGTCGGATCTTCCCCCCCCATTCTCGCCGTCGATGCCAAGGATAAGTGCATTAAAGCCGGACGCCGGCTCACTTGCCTTTGCGTTTGGCGGTTCGGCCTTGACTGTGGCGGGAGCCGGATCGGGTGCTGTCAGGGGAGCCTGAGCGACGGCAGTTTCAGCAATTGCGGCAGTCGGTTCAGCCGAAGCTGTAAGCGAGGTGGAAGGAGAGGCAAGCACAGGCAACTGATCGCTGCGAAAATGCCGCTCCGGCGCAAGCGAGCTGTAAAGCTCAAAGCCCGCAAGCAGCAGAACGGCTACGGCGCCGCATATGAGGTATGTATAGATTCGTTTCATCATCGATCGCTCCCCGGTCGAGAGTTTGAACTCAACATAATACAAAACGTATCATTTATTTATATGTTACATTTTGTATCAGAGAAATGCAAATAAAAACTAATCTGCATCGTACCAATAATGCAGACTAGCTTTTGATCCCTTGCTATTCGGTCATCCCGCTTACCACCTGAGTTCATTCAGGTCCTCGGCTCGAACAACATTAAATCCAAAGACCGTGAAGCATGCCCAGCAAAGTAAAGATAACCAGATGATCGCCAATCGCAATCCAAAAATTACGCGTCTTTACCAGGCCAAATAATGTATTTTTCAAATACACGATTGAAATTAGGATGCCAACGATCCCCCCAACAACAGCACCTTGTAACAATCCCTTAGAGCCGGTCGCTTGCACAAGTATGGCAATAAAAAAAGAACTAGCCAATGCTACGACCACTGATACCACATATTTAGAGGCACCTTTGCTTTGAGCTTCCTTCCCTACCAGCAGCGAATAATAAATCGCCCCATAGATCATATACAGAATTCCCCCGGCAAGAATAGCAACATAATTTAACTGATTGAAATCAACAGACATTGGCATCCTCCTGTTTCATTAAGTTCGGGTATACTTCGATTTATATCTTTCGTCCATTATACACCACAGGTTTATCAAAACAGTAGAAGCCGCCGGAGTAAGATCTCCTGCGACTTCCTTATTTACATCTGTTTTATTTATTTCGTCTCGATAATCAGCGGCAGCAAAGTTTGAGTTTCCACCTCGACCAAGCCGATATCGGTAATTTTCGCTCTCGGAATCACCGGCAGCGTGACGGCGATCATCCGATGAATCGGGTTTTTGCCGGGCATAATGTCCTTCTGCAAAATGTCCACCAGTTCCTTCAGCTTCGGCACCAGCACGTCAGCCTTCTCCAAACTCATTAGCCCTGCAAGCGGCAGCGGCAAATGGGCGATTACTTGACCGTTCTTGACAGCTACGAAGCCGCCTTGGGATTCTCGCAAAGTGTTGGCGGCGATAACCATATCGGCCGTGTTGACGCCAAGAACAGCGAGATTATGGCTGTCGTGGGCCACGGTAGTCGCTACTGCGCCTTCAACAATGCCATAACCGGCAAGCAAGCCAAGGCTGCGGTTTTCATTCAAGCCGTGCCTGTGGAATACGGCAACGCGGCACAGAGGGCCCTTCTTTCCCGTATAACGTTCAGGGCACAGCAAGCCATTTTCCACCGGCAGCGTAGTTTCAAGAAAATCAGTCGGAATCCCCGGAGCGGCATCGTACTCGATTACACGGACCTTGGCTTCGGACGCACCTGCGTCCTCCACCCGCAGCACGAGATCCTCCTCGGTAATTTCCGCCAGGCGAACCGTCTTCATAAAATCCGCCGGCGGCGCCAGCTCCGGCTGCTTGCGCACAAGCTTGCCGCTTCGGACAACTTGTCGGCCGGCTACAAAAACATCGGTCACGTTCATCGTTTCAAGCTGTTCCACGAGCACGATATCCGCCAAACGACCGGCCGCAATCGCACCCAGATCTTTACGCTCTAGACGCAACGCCGCATTTAAAGTAGCGTAACGGATTGCATGAACCGGATCGATCCCCTCATGAATCGCTTTCCGTACGATATAGTTCATATGCCCCTTCTCGATAATATCGCTTGGCAGCAGATCATCCGAGCAGAAGCATACATTCGGCAGATAGCCCATGTCTTTAATTTCCTTGGCGCAATCGGCCAAATTCATCGAAAACGACCCTTCGCGAATTTCTACGATCATACCGGCGCGAATTTTTTCCAGCGCCTCATCGCCTGTCCGGCTTTCGTGGTCCGAATTCGGTCCCGCTATCATATAGGCGGACAGATCGCGTCCCGACACGCGCGGAGCATGTCCCTGCACTATTTTCCCGCCAGTCCGCTCGTTCGCTTCCAAAATGCCAATCATGCGCGGGTCCTGATGGATCACGCCGTGATAGTTCATGACCTCGGCCAGTCCGTGAATACCGTCCCATGCGAGCATCCGCTCAACCGCTTCCGGCGTGAAATCCGCGCCCGACGTCTCTACATTAGGCGCAGCAGGAACACAGGACGGGAGCACGTTCAACATCCGGAGATCGAGCCCTACGGCAGCGTCCGCCATATAGCGAACGCCTCTTTCCCCGAGCACATTGGCAATCTCGTGAGGATCGGGGACGATCGTCGTTGTTCCGTGTGGCAATACCGCCTCGGCATACTGCGCAGGCGTCATCATGCTGACTTCGATATGAAGATGCGTATCGATCAGCCCTGGAATCGCATAGCGCCCTTGGCCGTTTATCCGTTCGTTTGCCTCCAGGGTAGTGACTCCCGGCGCCGTTACATGAACGATTCTATCTGCTGTAATGCCGATAGCGGCAGGATATATTTCGCCCGAGAACACGTTCACGAGCCGAATATTTTCAATCGCCAGCTCAATCGGCAAGTCTCCTCTTGCAGAAGCAACAAGCTTGCTGTTCACATCGTGACCTTCTTTCTTCGCTTATTTCAACCACAAATAGTACACTAACGGGACGCACAAGAAGTACAAGCCGATTGGAATTTCTTTAATTTTGCCGGATAACAACTTAATGACGACAAAAGAAAGAATACCGAAAACAATACCGTTCGCGATACTGAACGTAAAAGCCGTCATCAAAATGGTAATAAACCCGCTGAGCAGCTCGTCCAAATTGTCAAGATCGATATTTTTGATCGCTTGGAGCATCGATAAGCCTATCGCAATCAAGGCCGGCGCCGTAGCGGCAGCAGGAATAGACAAAAATACCGGAGTCAAAAATAAAGCCACCAGGAACACGAGACCGGTAGAAACCGCCGTCAGTCCCGATCGTCCTCCGACCTCAACGCCGCTGGCCGATTCCACATAAGCGGTTACTGTAGTCATCCCCATCGCCGAACCGCCGACCATCGCAATCGAATCCACCAGAAACGGCTTTTGAATGTCGGGCAAGTTTCCGTTCTGGTCCAGCAGCTTCGCTTTGCCGCCAACCCCTAATACCGTCCCCATCGTAGAGAAAAATTCACCGGTGAAGAAGGTAAAGATAAGCGGGAAAAACGACCATTTGAGCGCGCCCAGCCAGTCGACTTGGAATAAAATCGGCGACGGGTTCGGCGGCAGCGATACAACAGCCATGGGCAGCGTAGTAATCCCCATAGGAATTCCGATAATCGTCGTAAGCAAAATGCCAAAAAAGACCGCGCCCCTTACCCGCAGCGACATCAACGCCAGCGTAATCGCAAGACCAATCATCGCCAGCAACACGGTAGGGTTATGTAAGGACGCTAGTCCGATTGCCGTTTTCGTCGGGATAATAATGCCGGCATTGCTCAAGCCGAGCCCGATAATATAAATGCCGACAGCGGCAGCCATCGCATTTTTAACACTTTTCGGAAGCACTCTGGCGATCGTCTCGCGTATGCCGAGCGTGGTAAGCAGTAAAAAGATAACCCCTGCGATCAATACCATGCCCAGCCCGGTCTGCCAGGTCGCAGCGCCGCTCTGCACGATCGTATAAGCAAAAAAAGCGTTGCCGCCCATAGCCGGGGCTACTGCAAACGGACGGTTCGCATAAACCCCCATTAAAATGGAGAAAATCGCCGCAGACAAAATCGTCATCACGGTGACCGGCCCTGCCGGCATTCCCGCGGCTTTCATTAACGTAGGGTGCACGATAATAATGTAGGCCATCGTAATAAACGTGGTCAAACCGGCTACAAACTCGGTTCGTACATTCGTGCCCAACTGGTCCAGCTTGAACATCCGATTAAGCAGAGAACCTTTACTACTACTGTTTGTCATGTTGTCACACCTCATTTTTTGTCAAATGACACTATATCATGGCGATTTTCAGTCGTCAAATCGATCATACCCATTAGTTTGGCTCAGAGAGCTCCTGCACATTCCATTTCAACACGACCGTAGTTATGCTATGATAGTTGAATTGACTAAAATTATTTATTAACGGTGACTCCCTATGAATGTGTACAAAAAACTGATCCAAGATAGCTCGCCACTCGCCAAAACTTATGCGAATCGCATAGCGCAGCGTTTACATGAACTGTCGGTAATCGGAGCTACGGCCGACCATGGTTCTGCACGTATAGCCTATTCTCCTGAAGATCGCACCGCCAAGGAACTGCTCAAAACGTGGATGAGAGAAGCCGGTCTGCTCGTACGCGAGGATGAGATCGGCAATGTGTTCGGCACCTATACCGGCTCCCAACCCGAGTTGCCTGCTATTTTGTCCGGTTCCCATATCGATACCGTGCCAAATGGCGGCCACTTCGATGGCGTAGTCGGCGTTCTTGCGGCGCTGGAAGTGGCACAGTCGTGGCGGGAGCAAGGTTACTTGCCTCCCCGCAGCTTGGAGGTTGTCGCCTTCGCCGACGAAGAAGGCTCGCGCTTCCATGCCAGCTTGACCGGCAGTCATTTTCTAATGGGCGAGCTGAAGCTTGATGCCGTATCCCATTATCGCGACGACGAAGGGCGAAGCTTTGAGCAGGTACTTCGGGAGCACGGACTGGACCCGACGACCGTCGAGTTGGCCGCTCGAAGTCCGCACACGATCCATGCCTTCGTGGAGATGCATATCGAGCAAGGTCCGGTGCTGGAAAAATGCGGGCTTCCCGTCGGCGTCGTGGACGGCATAGCAGGACCCGCCTGGCTCGAAATGAAGTGGCGCGGCAAAGCGGCTCATGCCGGCACGACTCCTATGGGCATGCGGCTGGATGCGCTCGCCGGAGCCAGCGAATGTCTGCTGGCCATCGAACGATTGCCCTGCGAGTATAGCCCGACGGCAGTAGCCACCGTAGGCAGAATGGAAATTTCCCCGAACGGAAGCAACGTAGTACCCGGCGAAGTTTCCTTCGTCGCGGACGTCCGCGATATCGATTTGAACAGCCGGGACCGGCTCCTTGCCGCTATTCAGCAGGAAGCTGAAGCGATTGCCACTCGAAGAGGACTAAGCGTAGAAAGCAAGCTGAACATCAAAATCGATCCTGCCGCCATGTCTTCCCGCTTGATCGGCATCGTGGAAAACGCCATCGAACAGGCCGGTTTGCCTGTTTTCAGACTTTCAAGCGGCGCGGGACACGATGCTATGGTCATGAAGCGGCACGTTCCGACCGTGATGATCTTTATACGATGCCTGGATGGCATCAGCCATAATCCGAAGGAATGGGCGACGCTGGATGATATTGCGGTAGGGTTTCAGGTGCTGGACAAGACGCTTAGACAGCTGGCAACCGAGATCACGGCCGGCTAACAGATGGACTGACGATGTTAGGACTGGTATGGCTGAATGCTGCGCAAAAAAGCTCTCCGTGAACGATCGAGGATCGTTGGGAGAGCTTTTTTGTTGCCTGCTTACTAGGTTACCAACGAGATTAATCAGTGATAACGGTACTTTCGCTTCCGTTATTGCTGTCTCAGCCGAACCGTGAGTTCCGTTATTGCCGCTTTGCGCCCTACTAGGCTTGCATAAAGGAAGCCGCTCTTCCTCTATCGCCCATTTCCCCACTCAAACTCGTGTGAGCGACGGCTTTAACGGAACTTTCTGGACCTCTGTCAAGAAAGTGGACACAAATTTAAGAAAAAAATTTAGATAAAGAGGTTTCAAATTGCTTGCTGAACTGCGCGGGCGACAAATAGCCCAGCGAGCTGTGAATTCGCTTGCGGTTGTAG
>NZ_RBAH01000047.1 GCF_003626695.1 Paenibacillus ginsengarvi | reverse complement strand
TCCGTTCTAGTGGCAAGAGGTTTTTCAGTTTTTCCCATTGATCGTCACGTATCTCGTATCTTCTTCTCATGTGAGAAGTTTACCAAATTATAGGGCCTTTTGATAGTTTGAATACACGCCCTAGTTGGCGCCGTTCTGTTTTCGTTTACTCGCCTGGAAGCATCCAGTTTGCCGGAAGTTTTTCAGTTCCCGGTCAAATTCCTCATAAACGGGGCGCCTAAAACATTAGACTCCGAGTATACCGTCTTAAACTATAAAGGCTCCGCTTATGTTCCGATCAGGTTCATTGCCGAGTCTTTGCTTTCAAAAGTTTATTATACGGAGGAGCAAGAAAGAATCATATCCATTAACGCTCCCTTCATGGAGCTGCCTCAAGAATATCCCAGAGAGCTGGCTCGTTTAAACGGAGATATCGTGTACGTTTCCCAAAAGTTAGCCTATAACGAGGAGCAGTTGGCTAATTTCATCAAAAACGTGAAGGCAAACGTTAAGGACTGGATACGGATCGTCAGATACACCCCGGAAGGCGACCCTATTATTCAGACCGTTTCGTACGACAGCGGTAAATTTAAATACGTTGTAGATGCCACGCGCGACAAATTCGGCGGAGATCCTGTACGAGAATCAGCTTGCAGTTCGCTAGAAAGTTCGCATGACGTATTGGGCGATATTCCGTACACCGAGTTTTCATTGCAGGGCTGCGGCGAACAGAAAAGAACCGTTTCTTTGTACAGACTATTTGAGAAATAGGCGGTCACTAGCTTTAGTTTGACGCCCCTGATGCTTCCACAACGCAGCGAAAAAAGGCGCGTCCGTCATTTCAATGCGGATGCGCCTTAATCGTTTGCGGCTGGCCGGAGGCTCAGCGCTTTTCCGTTCAAACGGCTTACTTGCCCTGCTGTTTCATCTCCTGAATGTACTTGTTCGCTTTCTCGTCGGCGACGCGCAGCGCGGTGTTGAGGTCCATGCCGTTTTGCGCCATTTCCTTGTTCGACTCCTGAAGGAACGAGTAAATTTTTGTATCGTAATTCGTGCTTGTCGGCGCAGGCGCCGGGGTCGCCTTGAAGATGCCCTCCAAATTTTTGTTTGCGTAAATTTTCAGATCGGCGGCGTAGTTCTTTTTCAGCTCCGGCTCTTTCAGCACCGTCATCCGGCCGGCTTTGTTCATCGCCGTTTGCGCCTCGTCGGTCAGCAGCGTCCTGACAGCCTCGAAGGCAGCGTTTTTGTTTTTCGACGCGGGCGGGATCATGAACAGGTGGAAGTCGACCTGCCTCCCCAGCTTCGGCTTGTCGTCGAACGCCGGGTACGAGACCATGTCCCATTTGAACGTTTTGCCGTCCTTCTCGAGCTGTGCGAGCGAATCAGTAACGGCGGCAATCCAGTTCGGGTTCATCGCCAGCGTCTGATCCTTAATAAACTCATTAAAGCCGTACCCGAATTCCTTATTCGGTCCAAGATAGCCGTTCATATCGTACAGCTGGCGGAGCAGCGAGAAAATCGTCTTGTACCCTTCCGTCTGGGCAATAATCGACTTCTCCTGTTTCTCGTCGACGACCGGCAGCGAATATTGACGGAGCAGCCCTTGCGGAGCGCCCATCGAAACGCCTATATAACGGACGCCGCCTTCCGTTCGGGTTACTTTCTTCGCCAGCTCGAGCGTTTGGGTCCAGGTCATGCCGTCCTTCGGATACGCGACCCCGAGCTTGTCGAAAATTTCTTTGTTATACAGCATGACGCCATAGTTCATCGACAGAGGCAGCCCGTACAGCTCACCCTTCGGCCCGAATTTCTTCAGCTCGTTCCACACCTCGGGCTCCAGCTTGCCCAGATTCAAGCCGCTCGTCTTCACCCTCGACTGCAAATCTTCGCCGAAGCCGAGGTCGAGCAAGTATTTCACGTATACGTTGCTCGTCGTCACCAAATCCGGGACGATCCCGGACGCGGCCAAATCTTCCGGCGACTTCGCGTTCAGCAGCTCGAACGTAATGTTCGGATATTTCGCCTGGATCGGCTTGACGATATGCGTTTGCAGCTCGCGGTCGTTAATGCCCGCCTGGTAATCGTAAATCGTCAGCTTGACCGGCTCGTTGTTATAGCCGCTTGCCGCCTTGACTTCCTCCTGCGGCGTGCCGGCGGTTTTGCCGCAGCCGGCAGCCGCGATCGCAAGCCATGCGGCGGAAAGTGCGATCAGCATTCCCCTTTTTCCCATCCTCGTACCCTCCCGACATGTAATGGCCCCATTGGATTCATCCTTTGTTTTGAAAGCGAATACAAGTCTGATTATATAGAAAACAGCTCACGGCCTACCATGTACATTTCTCCGATTTCAGGTACAAAATCATCGCGATCTTCGGGGCCGGACTCTCGGGGCCTCCGCAATACGGGCAAAAAAAAGAACCGGAATCAGGCACATCTCCCCGGTTCCGGCCAGCACAATCCCTACGTATTTACGAAACGGCTCCCGCCGGCTCGTATTTCTCGTCCTTTACTTCCGCCTGCAGCTCGTGCAGCCGGTCCGTAAGCAGCTCCACAATGCGGGCATAGTCCGGATCGTCGTACACGTTCAGCATTTCGTGCGGATCTTTCTTCAGATCGAACAGTTCCCACTCCGGCGGCTGTGGATTGTCCTCCGAGCCGTTCGTACCCAGCGCGTCGGCGTAATAATAAATGAGCTTGTACTGCTCCGTGCGAATTCCGTAATGCGCGTAAACTCTGTGCTCCGACATATGCATCCAGTACCGGTAATACATCTCCGTACGCCAGCCGGAAGGCGTCCCGCCCTCCAGAATGGAGCGGAAGCTCACGCCCTGCATCTCCTGCGGCGTCTCAATGCCGGCGTAATCGAGAAACGTCGGGGCGAAGTCGGTGTTAAGCACCATATGCTTGTCGACGCTACCCGGGCGGATCGCCCGCGGATAACGGATGACAAACGGCATCCGCAGCGACTCCTCGTACATGAACCTTTTATCGTACCAGCCATGATCGCCTAGGAAAAAGCCTTGATCGGATGTGTACACGACAATCGTATCTTCCTCCAGCCCCTCCTCGTCCAAGAAATCGAGCAGCCGGCCGACGTTGTCGTCCACCGAAGCGATGCAGCGCAAATAATCTTTGATATAACGCTGGTATTTCCAGCGCTTCAGCTCGGCGCCGCTCAGATGCTCCGGCGGATCCATCTTCAAATCTTTGCGCGTCAGGTCCCGGTCGATGCGCATCTCCGCCGCGGCGGCCGCGCTCGCCCGGTTCGAATAATCGTCGTCAAACGTTTCCGGCTCGGGAATGTCGACATCCTCGTACAGATGGGCGTGCTTCTCGTCCGGAATCCAAGGCCGGTGCGGAGCTTTGTGGTGGCACATGAGGAAGAACGGCCGATCCTTGTCCCGCCGCCGCATCCAGTCGATCGACAAATCCGTGATGATGTCGGTCGCATAACCGTTCACCACCCGCTTTTCGCCGCCGCGGATAAATGTCGGATTGTGGTAATCGCCCTGTCCCGGCAGGATGTCCCAATAGTCGAAGCCGGTCGGATCGCTTTCCCCGCCGTGCCCGAGATGCCACTTGCCGACGATCGCGGTCTGGTAGCCATCTTCCCGCAGCAGCTTCGGCATCGTCGTCTGGCTGCCGTCGAACCGGTCGGACAGCGTACGGACGCCGTTCATATGATTGTAAACGCCGGTCAGAATCGTCGCCCGGCTCGGAGCGCAGATGGAGTTCGTGCAAAAGCAATTGTCGAAACGCATTCCCCCGTCGGCGATGCGGTCGATGTTCGGCGTCTGGTTGATCCGGCTGCCGTAGCAGCTCATCGCATGGGCGGCGTGGTCGTCGCTCATGATGAATACGATGTTGGGGCGTTTTCCGCTATACGTGGACATCTGTTCAGCTCTCCTCCCAGTCTAACCTATCTTCATCAGTATAGCGGAAGAGGACTTCGGCCCACTATGTACAATACTCCGATTTAATGTACAAAATCACTTGGTAATAGCGGAACGCCGTGGTACGATGGAAAAAACGGACCGAAAGGAACGGTGTCTCGTGCTTACACTCCATTCCGCCTATTACGACGATAGCATCCCGAACTGGCGAATGCCTTCGGTGACCGTCGGCCAGCATATCCTCGTTCTAGTCGTTCAAGGCAAAGTGGCCTACCGCATCAACCACGAAGACATCGGCGCGGAGAAGGGCGATCTGCTCTACATTCCGATCGGCACCGTGCGCAGCGCGGAAAACGGCGAGCCCGTTCCCCACCGCAAATATTCGGCCCTGTTCCACCATTCGTGCCCGCCAGGCGTCGTCCCGCTGTTCGACAACAACGTCTTTACGAAGAAGCGCATCAGCAACATCGATTATGTCGCCAAACGGTTCGAGGCGCTGCATCGCGAATGGCAGGAAGAAAAGCCGATGTACCCTTTCATCGCCTCCGGCATTTTGCAGGAGCTCGCCGGCATCGCCAGCCGTGCGACGGAGATGACCGACATCTCTCCGACCAAATGGATGCTGGCGGAAAAAATGCAGCGTCATATTCGCGAGCATTACCGCGAGCCGCTGAATGTGGGAGAGATGGCCCAGCTCATTCAGCGCTCCCCCAACTACGCGATATCGCTGTTCAAGGAGGTGACCGGCCAAACGCCGGTCAAATATATGCAACAGCTGCGCATTGCGGAAGCGCGCAATCTGCTCGTCGGCACCGATTTTACGATAACCGAAATTGCCGACTACCTCGGCTTCTACGATACGTCGTATTTTTACAAAACGTTCAAGAAATTAACCGGCCTGTCGCCCTCCGCTTTCGTCGCCCGGCGGGAGCCGTGATGCCTTTCCCCATGCGGCAGCCCGCCGCAATTACGCTCCCGACTGTTTCGTTCCACTGCCCGGCGAGAGCTAACATACATGCAGCGCCGACGCCCTGGACATCAACTCGCCGCAGCCTTCCTTTCCGCCAGCTTTCGTCTGGCGAACGCCGTGAATACTAACGCCGATACCGCCACGGACCCTGCGCAGACGACAAACAGCACTTCATAGCTCGCATACATAGTTACCCAGCCGAGAACGATCGCGCCGAGTCCGATGCCAAGATCGAACGCAGTCAGAAACGAGGCGGTGGCTACGCCCCTTTTGTCCGGAGCAACGAGCCGCAGATTGGCCGCTTGCATAGCCGGCTGCGCCGATCCGAAACCGAGTCCGTACAGGACGGCGGCGGTCAGCACGCCCCCAAGTCCGCTCGAGAAACCGAGCACCAGCAGCGCGGCGACCGTGACGAGCAGTGCCGGTACGATCACGACGCCTTCGCCGAAACGGTCCGACAGCTTACCGGCTAGCGGCCTTGCCAATGTGAGCGATAACGCATAGACCAAAAAAAACGTGCCCGAGTTAACCCGGATCGACTCCGCAAACAGCGGCAGAAACGTCGTAATGCCGCCATATGCCACAGCCAGAAAAAAAAGCGCCGAGGTGACGGGCAATACCGATTTATCGAATAGTTGCATACGGCTTGTCTCCGTTTTACGCCGAAACGGAATGTTCGTCGTCGCCGCAAGCAGGAACGCCGCTGCGGATAAACCCGTTGCAAGCAAAAACAAGCTGTGGAACGAACCGTTCTGCACGACCGAGAGGCCTACCATTGGACCGATCGCCATCGCAACCGTCATCGCCATGCCGAACCAGCCCATCCCTTCCCCCCGGCGGGCGGCCGGAATCAGATCCGCAACCGATGTGCTGACGGCCGTCGTGGAGAACGCCCAACCCGCCCCGTGCATAATCCGCAAAGCGATCAGCAGCCAGATGGCGCCTACCCAGTCGTACAAATACATCGAGACGACAAACAAAACGAGCCCCCAGATCATAAACGGCTTTCGGCCGTACTTGTCGAGCAGCCCCCCGACAAGCGGCCGGAAAACGACCGCGGTCAGCGTAAACGCTCCCGCCGCCAGCCCGACCTGCGCCTCGCTGCCGCCAAGCTGCTTGATAAATAGCGGCATGGTGGGCAGCAGCAAATAAAAGCCCGTAAACAAAATCAGCATCGCCAGCGTCATCTGTATAAACGGCTTTGTCCACAGACGCTCCATCCGTTTCCCCTCCCTATGGCAAGCATGGTGCCTGCCCCGATCTCGATTCACTGCTCCTGCGTGCGGATGCGTTCAATCTCCTCCGTAACCCAGCGGATATCCGTTTCCGCCAGCCGCTTGCGATGATCGAAGACGCGCAGCAGCTGGACGCGCTGCTTCTCGGGCTCCGGCTTCCGGTTGCGCAAATACGATTCGAAGTCGGTCACATGCCCGTAGTTCGTCTCCAGAATGCGCAAATATTGCTCCAGACAAGCAAGCCGCACGTCCTTGGCGACGTACTGGAAGTACACCATCTTGAAACGGAAAACAAACTCCGTCTCCCCTTCCGCTCCCGGCTCCAAAGGCTGCTCCATCAGCTCCCGGAAACGTTCCCGCCCCGCTTCCGTAATCTGATAAATTTTCCGCGTGCGCCCGCCCGGCGTCTCCTCCTCAACAAACAGGCGAATCCGCCCGCTGTCGGTCAAACGGGAGAGAAGCGGATACAGCGTACCCGAGCTGATCTTTCTCACGAGGCCGATCGAATGCTTCAGCACGTCCTGAAGCATATAGCCGTGCTTATCGCCTGTCATCAGCTCGCCGAGCACAAACAATTCGTACAAGCGCGCACATCCCCTTTCATTAAAATATGTCGTGCCGATATATACAATATATATCGGCACGACATATTTATCTACCCTATTTTTAAATTTTACACGATAATCATTCCGGCTTCGCCTCCCACGGATCCAATTGCCCAAGCTGCGTGCGCACATAACCGCGCGGATATGCCGGGCCGCCATAGCCGATCTCCGACCAGATGGCGGGATGGGAGCAGTACGCCTCGATCGTAAGACTGCACAACTTCTGAAACAGCTGCCTCTGCGGCAAAGAGGCCCATAGCTCCGGCGGCTCCGCGGCCGAGTTGCTCATCTGACGCAGCAATCCTGCACGATCCGCTTCGCTTAGGCTCATGAACGACGCCTGCCGGAGCAGCAGCACGCTTTGCTCGATCGCTTTCAGCCCTTGGCGGATCAGCTCCGGAGCCGGTGGCACTCCTACTTCCCGCTGACCTTCGCCGGTCAACCGGGACTTCACCAGCGTCTCGTCAATATGGCGTACGACATAGTCGATCACTTCCGGTTTGTCGTCGTACACAAGCGAAGCACAGACGGCGCGGAGCATTTCCGCTTCCACCAGAGTGAGATACCCGTACGGTTCGGCCGGGCCGAGCCGCGAAACGACGATCGACCGAGTAAACTCGTCCCATTCGTCGCGCTCGTCCAGCACATTGTAGGATGGATAGCGGCTTTTTTCGCTCACAAGATCACCTCGGCTTTCAGATCAGCGCGATCAAGCCGAACATGCTTTGGCCGGTAATGAAGCATCTTTCCCCGCACCTTGATAACCAGAAACGCAAGACTGGCGTACAACAAAATGACGACTCTTTCCATAAACCATAATGGCCAACTCATACGGCACCCCATTTCCATGCAGATATTCGGTTATACGTTTCCCGTATCCAGGAACAATATTCCTAAGGTGCGGCGGTCGCGCATAATCCCGGTTGTACGCGGCCGATACCGTGGCAGTTGAACCTTGCGAAATGTGATTAGCGTTTTTAGCCGAAAAGGGAAGCAGCCTCCCTAGCGCTTAGGGAGGCTTTGTGACATTTACCCGGACGAGCTTGCCCGGCAGATATTATTCGTTAGCGAAGCCTTTCATAAAATGCGAAATAACAGTCATCGTTTCTTCCAACGGACGGGCGTCATCTTCGCTTTGCGCGATCCATAGCACAGATTCGTTCAACGCACCGGACAAAAAATGGGTCATGGCGTCCAGCGGCACCGGCTTCAGCACTCCCTGGAGCTGCATGAGCCCAAGCTGCTCCCGCAAATGGCGCATCGAGTTTTCCTCGTCCATCCGGCGCCAAGCTTCCCAGCCGAGCACGGCCGGACCGTCCACCAGCAAAATCCGCCGATTCCGCGGCTCGACAGCCGCAGCGACAAAGGCGCGGCAGCCCGCAATCAACTGCTCCCATGCGTCGTCGCTTTGGATGGCCTCGGCTTCCACCCGCTCGCCGATCTCGGCCTGAACCGATTCGAGAACAGCTTGAAACAAGCCCTTTTTGCTGCCGAAATGATGGTACAGCGCGCCCCGCGTCAAATTCGCCTCCGCGACGATCTCCTCCATCGACGAGTCCGCATACCCGCGTTCGGTAAAATGCTTTCGCGCAACTTCCAGCAAATGGCCGATCGTCGCCAGCGCTTCTTCCTTGCTTCTTCTCATATCGACCGATCAGCCTTTCTCGCCCTCGAGCCACAGCTCCTCTTTATACTGCTCGCTATAAGCATCGGAAGGCGGAATGATTGTAATAACATCGATCAGCACGCCGTTCGGATCGCTTGTAATGAAATGCCGCTGCCCGAACTCCTCGTCCCGAAGTTCCTGCAACAGCGGAAGCTGCCCTTCCCGGATCAGCCTGTCATATTCCGCGTCGACATCCTCCACTTCAAAGTTGAGAATAAGCCCGTTCACCGAACGCCGGTAAGCGGCGGGCACGGTCGGATGATCGGGCTGAAGCAGCGCCAGCTCGTATGCCGTGTCGGCGGACCCGGACAAGCGCAAACTGACGTACCAGTCGGTTTCGAATACGGTCTCGAAGCCGAAATAACGGCGGTAAAATTCGGCGCTCGGCGCCACCTGCTCCGTCATAATGACCGAATAAAAGCTGGAAATGTGCATATGAGCATTCTCCTCTGTAAGGGATACACCTATATTAACATACATACAGTATGTATGTAAAATAACATCTCAAAAAGACCGAAATAAGTCCGCAACGCTTGATCGGCGTTACGGACTTTTCAATCTTGCCATACTTCTATTCGCTTCCTTGTTTAATCTTGAGGCCGGTGAAATCCTGAAAGCGGCCTTGTCGCCATCGCCTTCTTCCGCTATTCGCAGCGGAAGAGCAGATCGATCGGATAGCGTCCTGCATTGCGGCCGTACAGGGCGAGACCGCCTTCTCCGGCCCGCAGCGTCAGCTTCAGCTTCCGGCTCGCATCCAGCCGGGAGACGATCCGGCCGGGAACGGCCGTTTTGCACAAATATCCGTACGATCCGGCCTCCTCCAGTTTGTTCGCCGCTTGCTGATAGTGCCAAGAGAGCACGCCCCGGCTGTCGGCCGGGTCGTCGGGAAGAATGAACGCCCCGATCTCCTCGCCGTCGATCAGGACCCGAACACGCGATTCGTGCCGCTGCTCATCGGTCATGTAGTACGTGTTCGGATTGCGTTCGGTGTTCGCATCCGCGCCGTGCATGAACGATATTTCCGATTTGACATAAGTCTCGCCCTTCTCGGTATTGCGCAGCAGAAGCCGCTTGGCGCCCGCTTCGAATAGGATCTCGATGCCGTTTAACAGCGGCAGCTGCTCCCGATCCGGCAGCGCAACCTCGAACTCGAACTCGCCTTCCGGGCCTCCGTTTGTTTTATGGCCGCGGAGAGCATTCCACTGGTGCGGGAACGTGTGGGCTGTAAAGCCGCTTACCGGTACGCTTGCAATATGCCCAGACGCCTCGTAAGCGCCTCCCGGCTTGCCGCTGCGCACGTCAAATGTCGTGAAGTTGCGCGAAACGACTTCGCCGCCTTCAGTCAGCAGACGGATCGCGAGCACAGCAACGGCGTCCTGATCGGGCAGCCTCACCGATAGTGGAGCGAGCGGCGAAACGCCGTAACCGTCCCAGTCAAGCTCCCTGCTCCCCCTCTCCGCAACGTGCCGGGTGCCGAGGTTGTCGTATGACAGCTCCCAGTCGAGCCGAAGCTTCTTCCCGAAGTGGCAGTCCGAGAAGCTCGAACGCAGCAGCTTCGTCTCGACGACGGTGCCCGCATCGGCCGTAACGCACGGGGGAGCGTCGATCACGATAAAATCCTGGGCATGCAGATCGGCCAGCGTCATCCCGGGTACGAACGATTCGTAACCGAATAGTTTGTCTTCCCCGTTCAGACGATAGTAGCCGTTAAACTCGTTGATCACGTCGCGGAACTCGGTAAAGACAAAACCGCACAGCTTGTCGTGACGCCTGAACTCGTTCATCATGTAGCGGTAATGCCAGGCGAGGTCGCTGTCTCCGGCTCCGCCCTCGATGCCCCAGACGTTGCCGCATTCGCTGTTCATCAGCGGAGCGTCGGACTGGACATAACCTTCGCAGTAGTTAAATGGCGAGCCGGGATACGTTTCGTCTACGACTTTGGCAATATGGCTCCTGACTTCCTCGTAGCCGTTTTTGTAAAAATGCCACGTGTTCAGATCGGACTCGACATGGTCCCAATTGCACGGCGAATTGTCTTCCACGAGCCGGGTCGGGTCCATCCGCTTCGCCCATCTGTATACGTCCAATACCCACTTCTGCGTCTCCGGCAAATATTGCTTCGCCGGAATCCAGTCCCGAGTCCGGTCGGAAGCCATATCGTCCGTCTTGAGCCCCCAAGTCTCGTTGAACATGACCCATGAAAAAATCGAAGGATGGTTGATGTCGCGCTCGAACATCTCTTTCGCTTCCGCTTCGTACTGCGCCCGCGCCGTATCGTCCGGGTTGCCCCAGAAGCAGGGCATATCCTGCATGACCATCAGACCGAGCTTGTCGGCCCAGTACAGCTTGCGCGGCTCCTCCAGCTTGATATGCATGCGGCAAAAGTTCAGCCCGAGACGCTTCATCAAATAAATATCGTCCCGCATATCTGCGTCGGTCGGATACGTGAAGTAGCCGGTCGCGTTGTACGACTGATCGAGCGCGCCGTTCAAATAGATCGGTTTGCCGTTCAGCGTAATCCAGCGGTAGTTCCGCTCCCCGAACCGCGCCGTTCCGATCTCGCGAATGCCGAAGTACGTGGCGACGGTATCTACGCCGCAAGCGCTCGCGAGCCGAACGTGTCCTTCATACAAATACGGGCTTTCGGGACTCCACAGCTTCGGATCATGGACGGAAAAAACCACCGCGACCTCGTTATCGCCGCTCGTCAACTCCAGCTCGGTCAGATGGCGCACCGCGCCGCCGCCAAACTCGAATTCGAGCGCCGCCTTGCCGGTCTGATGGGCCCGGATCGATGCGGTTACTTCGATGCGCCCGTCGATGCGGGTGACGAACCGGGCCGCCGCCACATAGTTTTGCGGCCGGGCTTCCAGCCATACCGGCTGCCAAATGCCGCGAAGCTCGCCGTATCCTTGCTTGCCCCGGGTTTGACGGCTGTCGTCGCTATCTTCCGCGCGGAGAACGATGACGTTATCCCCGTCCGGCCGCCAAAGATCGGTCACATCGAACTCGAAAGCTCCGTAACCTCCGGTGTGCGCCCCGGCAAAGCGGTCGTTGATCCATACCTCGCACGAGTAATCGACCGCCCCGAAGCGCAGAAACAGCCGGGAGCCGATCTCGGCAGGCGACCAACGCACGATGCGGCGGTACCAGCCGGCGCCTTTCTCCTTACGCTCGATGCCGGATAACGGACTCGACCACGAGAACGGGACGACGATGTGCTCGTCGTAAGTGGCTTCGTCCTGATCGTGCGGCAGCTTCTCGGTACCCGCCGGCTCGAAGCGGAACGACCAGGTCCCGTTCAAGCTGTGCCAGTCCGCTCTCTCCCAGTCGGGCCGCGGATATTCCGGGCGGGGAACGAGCGTCTCGCCGTTCGTTTGGATAGCAGTTAACATCGGATAAACACGACCTTTCCTCGTTTTCACCCCCATTCTACTTCATGTATAATTATTTTTCAATGTATATTACGAATTTATAATATTTTATTTTTTATATAAACATTATTGTTTTACAATGTTGAAAATTGGGTGTACACTGGTGCTAAACATCTATCGAACAAGGGAGAATCCGATGAGCGAATTCAAACAAGAGCTGGTCCGGTATCCCGCGACGCGCATAACCGAAGTGGCGAAGGCGCTGTCCGGCGATCTCCGTGTTCGTATTCTGGAAACGCTTGGCGACAGGTCGATGAGCGTAGGCCAGCTCGCGGAGGCTCTGGGGGTCGCCCAGCCTACCATTACGATCAATGTACAAATGCTGGAGCAGGCCGGGCTGATCGCCTCCACCCCCGGCGCAAACCGCGAGAAACTATGCTCCGTTACATGCAGGTCGATTATGATCGAGCTGCCGGTGAAGCCGGGGGACGGACTGCACCGGATGGAGGACATCCACATGCCGATCGGCATGTTTTCCGGCTGCCGGGTCCAGCCTCCTTGCGGCATGGCAAGCAAGGACGGCTCGCAGATCGGATCGATCGACGATCCGCGCGTCTTCTACATGCCGGAGCGAACAGAGGCATCGCTGCTTTGGTTTTCGGGAGCCGGCAGCGTCGAGTATTATTTCGCCAACCCGATCCCGCCCGGCGTGCCGCTTGAGGAGCTGCGGCTCAAGGCCGAGCTTTGCTCGGAAGTGCACAGCTTCCGTATGGACTGGCCTTCCGACATATCGGTTTATATGAACGACCTGCACGTCGGCACCTGGACAAGCCCGGGCGACTTCGGCGACCGCAAAGGCAAGCTGACGCCGGAACGCTGGTTCCACGGAACCGAGTACGGATCGCTCACCGAGTGGAAGGTCACGAAGGAAGGCAGCTTTATAAACGGCGCGCCGGGAAGCGGGACGACGATTCACCAACTCGGCCTCCATTACCTTCAGCCGATCCGCGTCCGCTTTGAAGTCAGCGAGAGCGCCGCGAACAAGGGCGGGCTGAACTTGTTCGGCGCCGGTTTTGGCGATTATCCGCACGATATCGTACTGTCCTTCGTGCGCAGCAGCGAACGGTGATAGCGCGAAGAAGCCCGTATTGTCCCAATTGACAATGCGGGCTTCTTCAATTGACAGGTTGAGGAGTGCTGCTTCGTCTTACCGGACAAGCTCAAGATGCAGCAGCGGAAACGGCCGTCCCGATCCGTCCAGCTCCGAACGCCCCGTTACCGTAAAACCGTACCGCTTGTAGAACGCGCACGCTCCCTCATTTTGCTCGTTCACATCAACCTGGAGATGGCCGCCCTTCAGGCTCTCGGCGTAGCGGATCAAGCCGCTGCCTATACCTTGTCCGTGGTGATCCGGGTCAACGAACAGCATTTCAATCTTCGCTCCGTCCAGACCGATAAACCCAGCCGGTTCTCCGGCTTCGTCCAGAGCGATCCAAACTTCAGCTTGGTTCAAAGCTTCCTGTTGAACGATACCGCGGTAAAACCGGATATCCTCTACCGTCAAAAACGTATGGGTCGCGACCACAGCCCGATACCAAACTTCTACCAGCCGGTCGTGAACCTTTTCCTCATAAGCGACAATCTCTTTTGGCATTACGCATCCTCCGTAATTGCAATCGGTTCTCTTCCACCCGCCCATTATAAATCATGCAGCCGTGTTTCATAGGGAAAAAATGATTGTAGCCATTATCGAACGGGATCGTTTTATATTGCGTTTTTGCATAATTTTTCATATAATAAGAACAAATGTTCCCATATATTATTTTCCCCAAACGGAGGTGTTTCCGATTGTCCGTCCATCTGGCCGAACGCGCCGCCATGTCGCAGGAAGATATGCATCTGCTCCGGAATCTCATCGTACTTCCGGTTGTGTTATCCGCTTTCGAATCGGACCTGGTTTTATTTGAGAGCAACCCCAATCTGACTTCGTACCGTGCGCTGGCGGTTCGGACCATCGCCCGCATTCGCTCCGATATGCAGCGGCTGACGGACAACCTCCGCAAGCGCGGAATTGAAGTATTCGCGGAAAAACGCAATGAGAACGGCATCAACCGCGCGTTTACTTATCAAGGAAAACGCGGGATGTATGCGCTGCGCTGGGGCACATTCGATACGGAAATCGCGCTGCTTACGGATTATTATCTCGGCAATTTGGCCGAAAGTGCGGACTGAAGCCGATTTAGCTTCGCCGCACGTTCAGTGAAAATGCAAGCCGCCGACACATCCCCGCCTACCGCGCGTCCGGCATCTGCCGCCGTTCCTTGTACTGCAGCTCGAACAGCTTGTAGTAGTACCCCTTCAGCGCCAGAAGCTGGTAATGGTTGCCGATCTCGCGCACTTTGCCTTTGTGCATGACGATTATTTGATCCGCGTGCTGAATCGTCGACAGACGGTGCGCCACGATCAGCGTCGTCCGGTTTCGGGAGATCGTCCGCAGCGCATCCTGCACGACTAGCTCCGTCTCCGTATCGATATTGGACGTCGCCTCGTCAAGAATGAGAATTTGCGGCCGGAACACGATCGCCCGCGCAAACGACAGCAGCTGCCGCTGACCGAGCGACAAGTTCACGCCCCGCTCGCCGAGCGGAGTCGCAAAGCCGAGCGGCTGCTTGCGGATAAATTCGTCCATATGCACCATCCGGGCCGCTTCCTGCACCTGCTCGTCGGTGATCGACGATTCGTTCAGCCGGATATTCGAGGCAATATCCCCGCCGAACAGAAACACGTCCTGCTGCACGACACTGACCGCTTTGCGCAGTTGCTCCAGCGGAATGTCGCGGATGTCGATGCCGTCGAGCCGGATCGCGCCTTTCTGAATTTCATAAAACCGGTTGATCAGCGAGATGATCGAGCTTTTGCCCGCTCCGGTCGCGCCGACGAAGGCGATTGTTTGGCCGGGCTCGATTTTGAACGAAACGTCCCGCAGTACCCATTCTTCTTCGTTATAGGCGAACCATACATGGTCGAACTCGATTTCGCCCCGCACCGTCTTCGGCAGCTTTTTCGGAGAAGGGCTGTCGACGATGGCGGGCTTCTCGTCCAGCATTTCGAAAATACGCTCCGCCCCGACCATCGCCGTCTGAATCTGGTTATACTTCTCGGCGAGACTCATGAGCGGGTTGAAAAACTGCCGTACGTAATGCGTGAACGCGTACACGATCCCGAACGTAATCGCTCCGTCCAGCACCGACGCTCCGCCGTACCAGATGAGCAGCGCAATCGCCATATTGCCTAGGAAGCCGATCGCCGGCTGGAAGATCGAGTTGACGATGACGCCGCGCAGCCCGACCTTGAAATGCTCGTTATTAAGTTCCCGGAACTGCTCGAGCTGGCGTTCCTCCCGCGTGAACAGCTGCGTAATGCGAATGCCGGACAAATTTTCCGACAGAAACGAGTTCAGTCTGGCGAGCAGCAGCCGCACTTTGCGCTGCGCTTCGCGGATGACGCTGCGGTACCAGAACGTCATGCCGAACAGCAGAGGGATGATCACAATCATAAGCGCCGTCAGCTTGAGGCTCATCTGCATCATGATGATCAGGATGCCGAGCAGCACGATAACGTCTTTGACCAGATTGACGATCACTTGCGTATACAGCTGATTGAGCGTCTCCGTATCCTGAGTGACGCGGACGACGAGACGTCCAACCGGATTGCGGTCGAAAAACGAAGAAGACATTTTGCTCAAATGCTCGAACAGCTGGTTGCGGATGCGGTAAATGATATGCTGTCCCGTATATTGCAGCAGATTGGATTGCACATAGTTCAGCACCGCTCCCCCGAACACGGCCGCCAGGAAAAAGAGGCCAAGCGTAAGCAGTCCGCTCGTATCGTGCGAGCGGAATTTCAGCACATCCGCTTCGTCCAGCGCCACAGCGCGGAACGTCTGGTCTCCGGCGACCAGCTCCGGCCCCGCCGCGGACTGGCGCACCTCCGGCTTCTCCGCCGGATCGGGCCAGCCTTCGGCCAAATACGTTACGCCGTCCGCCTCGACGATGCGTTTTTTTGTGACCGAGCTGCCTTCCGCACCCGTTGCAGCCGCGTCCGAGTCCGCGTCCACCCGGACGTAAGCCTTGTCGCCGACGACGATCGGTTTCCCGTACCGCTTGAGTTCCTCGGCTTGCGCCGCCTCTGCGGCGTACATCGGCTTGTGCAGCCCGCCGATATGGTCGTCGATCGCCACCTTGATCAGATAGGGGCGGGCCAGATCGGAAGCTACGATCAGGAAGGCGAGTGCGATGCACAACGTGATCATTTTCCAGTGCGGCACCGCGTAGGCCAGCATTTTTTTCAGCAGCAGTCGATCCTTCATATCAACCGCTTTTTCCGCGTGTATACTCATCCCGCTCTACCTCCCGTCGCCACGCCCAAGTTCTGCGAAGCCCGGGGCGTACCCGGTACTGTATTCGCTACCTTATCGCCTTCCCACTCGCTCTCCTGCCCCCGGACCGCCTCGTCCAGCAGTTGCTTATGGTACAGATCCGCATACAGGCCGCCAAGAGCCAGCAGCGACTCGTGCGTTCCCCGTTCGGCGATCTCGCCCTCCTCGAGCACGACGATTTGATCGGCCGACTGCACTGAGGAGATCCGGTGCCCGATAATAATCGTCGTCCGGCTTTCCATGACGCTGTTTAGCCCCTCGAGAATACGGTCCTCCGTCTCCGTATCGACGGCCGACAAGCTGTCGTCGAAGATGAGAATCGACGGTTTCTTGATGATCGCCCTGGCGATGCTCACGCGCTGGCGCTGGCCGCCGGACAGCGAAATGCCCCTCTCGCCGAGCGCCGTCTGGAACTGATGCGGAAACTCCGCGATGTTGTCGTACACTTGCGCCACCTTCGCCGCCTGCTCGATCTCCTCGTCTCCGTATGGCTTCGGGTCGAAGCCGATATTGTCGCGGATCGTCGTGGAGAACAGAAACTGGTCCTGCGGCACGATACCGATATGGCTGCGCAGCACATGCAGCGGAATTTCGTTAATGTCGCGGCCGTCCAGCAGCACCGTACCTCTCGGCGGATTGTACAGCCGGACGAGCAGATGGACGAGCGTGCTTTTGCCGCTGCCGACTTTGCCGACGATGGCGAGGGACGTCCCTTTCGGAACGGTAAGCGAAATGTTCCGCAGCGCAGGCTCGCTGGCCTCCGGATAGCTGAACGAAAGTCCGCGAACCTCGATGGCGCCATCGAGGCTCTCAATAGAGAAGTCGGCGTTCGAATCGTCGGCCACATCCGGGCGGGTGTTCAGAATGGCAAGCAGCCGTTTTTCCGAAGCTTTGCCGCGCTGCATCGTGCTTACGACTTTGCCGAGATTGTCGATCGGGCCCATTAGCAGCGACAGAAACGAGTTGAAGGCGACGAATTCGCCGAGCGTAATCCGGCCGTGCAGCACCATAATGCCGCCAAGCACAACGGAGACGAGAAAGCTGAACCCCACGACCGCCGAGCTGAGCGCGCCGAACAGCGAGTTCGATTTGACCAGCTTGCGGTTCATCGCCACCGCATGATGGTTGTCTTCGCCAAACAGACGGATTTGCTCCTTCTCCTGACGAAACGACATGACGACCCGGATGCCCGCGACGAACTCCTGAACCCGGCTCGTCAAGCTGCCGATCGCTTCCTGAACGTCGACCGATTCGCGCTGAATGCGGCTTCTGAACCGGTACGACAATATCGTCAGCAGCGGCAGCGGCAGCAAGGTAAGCAGCGTCAGCAGCGGATCGACAGTCGTAACCATCGTAACGACGGTCAGCGTAATGAGCACAACCGCCTCCAAAATATTGAAAATACCGCCCTGGGTCACCTCGCGAATGACGCTAACGTCGCTGATCGCATGGGACATAAGGTCGCCGACGCGGCGGCTTTTGAAATACTGGGTCGATAACGTCTCCCAGTGCCGGAACAGATCGTCGCGAATTTGCCGGTCTAGCAGCCGCGACAGCCGAAATAAAAAGATCCGCGAGCTGGAGCGGAATATGGCGATGCCGAGACCCGCCAGCAGCATCCACAGCGCGATTTGCAGCGCTTCCTTATACGTCAGCAGCGACATCTCAAGCCGGTCCGTAAACGTTCCGAGCAAGGTCGGAATAACGAGCTGCATCACACTCGATATGGACAATAATGCAAAACCGATCAAGTACGAATAGCGGTAATCGATCACGTGTTTCCATACAATATGTTTTCTCTCCAGACCGCTCTCCCCCTTGTTTTGTTGCAGCATACAAGTTTCGATACCGATTCTATCTGTAAGCTTACAAAACAGGGAGGGGAGAAGCCATAGATTTACATGCTTAAAATAATGGACTATCCAATCATTTCAGGGCCGGCCAAGACTCCGGCTTTCTTTCGCGGGAGCACCGCAGCCTCAAAAGCCCAGTTCCGCTTTATGAGGTTATTTTGCCGATAAGCCGTGACCGGACAAGCGTCGCCGTCCATACAATGGCCGAGTAAAACGATTGTACAAAGGGCAGCCGGCGATGAAGATTCTACCGGATCAAACCCGCGTACTTCGAAAATGCCAAACGTGCACCTTTTCGAGCCCCCCAGGCACAAATTCTGCCAGTTCGGACCAAGGAGCAGCCGGATTGTGCAGCCGGGCCGTTTTGAACGAGCGGTATTCTTCCTCCCCGACGTTCAGCCAGAGCTCGACGAACAGGCTTGCCTGGTCGGAAGCTTCATAATGCGTCATGCGAGGATGCTGGAAGCGGATCTGTTTCACCCAGCTTAAGTATGCGTCGCGTTTTTCCGGGAACACTTTATATTCGACAAAAACGATTTCCATGAAGATCACCTCGGAATCTAAGTTTAGGCTTCCCGCGCTGCTGTAGGCGCGCGAGTTTTGTTTTAAATCGTTTTTTATTTTACCGTTTCTCGTGTTATGATAACAGGGAAGACCGATGAGGAGGAGACAACTTTTGGATACAGGCACGCATCTGGTAGTCGGACTCGGTTTGGCCGGACTCGCTTATGTGGACCCCGCCGTGGCCTCGGACTCCCTACTTGCAACCGCCGTCTTGATCGGCACCGTGCTCGGCTCGCAAGCCCCCGACCTGGACGGACTTTTACGTTTTCGCGGCAATGCTTCCTACATCCGCAACCATCGCGGGAAGTCGCACAGCTTGCCGGCCGTGGCCATCTGGACCGCGCTCATTACGCTGATGCTCGCCATCTTGTTTCAGGGCGCTTCGGTCATGCATATCGCCTTGTGGGTTTTTATCGCCGTTTCGTTTCACGTATTCAGCGACCTGTTTAATACGTACGGCACTCAGGCGATGCGGCCCATAACGGAAAAATGGATATCATGGAACATCATTCATATATTCGATCCGTTCATCTTTACGAGCCATTTGATCGCCATTTTCATGTGGTCCGTGCATCTGGCTACGCCGAAGCAAATTTTCCCGGCGCTCTACGTGCTGATCGCCCTGTATTACGTATGGCGAACGCTCGTACATGCCGCGATAGGCCGGCGCATCAAGCTGCAGGACCCGCAGTACGATCCGGGCCACCAGTATATATGGATTCCGACGATTCATCTGTACTCCTGGAACGTCGTCAAACGAACGGCTCCGGGCGATTACACGCTCGGCGAGTTCCGCGGAGGCAAGCTGCGCTGGGTCGACAAGGCGCACTGCCACAGCCACCCGGCAATCGACGCCTCCAAGAATCATCCGGACGTTCAGGCGTTCCTGTACTTCACCTCGACCGCCTGCGCGGAAATGAAGGAGCATTCATGGGGCTACGAAGTACGCTGGACGGACGTCAGGTACCGTCATCGCAAGCAATATCCGTTCGTAGCCGTTCTCCTGATGGATAAACAGTACGAGCCGATCGACTCTTATGTCGGCTGGCTGAGCGAAGGACGCGTGGAGAAAAAGCTGAAGATCAGCACATATTGATATCTGCAGCCCCCTACCCGGGGGCTTCCTTGTGGCTGCTTTCGCGGTAGGCAACACGCAAAAGCCCAAGGGCGTTCACCCTTGGGCTTGTTCGTAGACAAGAATCGATTGCTTAGCGAGTCATCCCGCCGGACAATTGTTGCTCGGCGATTTGCACCAGACGGCGAGTGATGTGTCCGCCAATGGAGCCCGCGTCGCGAGTAGCCATGTAGCCCATGTAGCCGTCTTGCGGAATTTGGATGCCCAGCTCTTGAGCTACTTCGTACTTCAGTTGATTCAGGGCTCCGTTTGCTTGAGGAACTACCAAAGAGTTGCTGCTGCGAGATTGACCACTTGCCATAGTAGGTGTGCTCCTTTCAATCTGCGAACTGTTTGTGTGTGATGTATTTTGCAAGCTTGCAAGCTTATTATGTTTCGATTAACGATTAATATACATCCGATTCATGAGAAATTTAAAAGGCAGCCGATCGACCCGATTTCACTAACCTTTGAAGTCGATTTCATTACAAGCTTTATCGGAACTACCGTTCCAACTGACGAGTAGAGACCTTGGACCTTGGGGTCCGTCCCGGTCATCAGCAGGTCCGTAATTCCGTCAAGGCTTCTGAATAAAAGGAGAACTTAAACCCATGAGCCGCCTTCTATCGTTACTGTTCGCCCTCGTCGGCACCGGCCTGCTCGTCGGCATCGCCGCCGCTATCAGCTACGGCAATATCGCAGCCGTTTGGTTATGCTCCATCGGCTCGATAGCCTTTATCGGCTACGGCTTTTCGCTCAAGGCGAAGCTTCGACGCAAAAAAGAGACTCCGTCCGAATGACAGAGCCTCTACCTCACGTTAGCGAAGGTCCGACCATCACCGGACCTTCTTTTCTTTTTTTATGGCAGCACAAAACCCATCTTTTGCTTCGCTTCGCGCACGGTACGGTTCGCAATCTCACCCGCCTGCTCGGCGCCCTGACGCAAAATGCGAGTCAGCTCTCCGGATGCGCGAATATCTTTGTACCGCTGCTGGAGCGGCTCAAGCGCGCCAACGACCGCCTCGGCCAAATCTTTTTTGAACGGCCCGTAGCCTTGGCCCTCGTATCTGGCTTCGATGTCCGCTATGGAGATGTCGGCGCAATGCGAGTAAATCGTCATCAGATTGCTCACTTCCGGCTTGTTCGCCGGATCGTATTTCACTTCCCGGCCCGAGTCGGTGACGGCACGGCTAATTTTTTTGCGGATGACGTCCGGCTCATCCAGCAGCGCGATGGAGCTGCCCGGATTCGGATTGCTCTTGCTCATCTTCTTGGAGGCGTCGTCCAGCGACATGATGCGGGCGCCCACCTTAGGGATGTACGGCTCCGGTACGACGAAATGATCGCCGAACCGGCTGTTGAACCGCTGCGCCAAATCGCGCGTAATCTCAAGATGCTGCTTCTGATCGTCGCCAACCGGGACGAGATCGGCATTGTACAGCAAAATGTCGGCGGCCATCAACGCCGGGTACGTGAACAGCCCCGCGCCGACCGATTCCTTGCCGGACGCCTTGTCCTTGAACTGGGTCATCCGCTCCAGCTCGCCCATATAAACGAGCGTCGTCATGATCCAGCCAAGCTCGGCGTGCGCCGGAACATGCGACTGCAGAAACACGCTCGCCTTCGACGGGTCGATGCCCGCTGCGATGAACAGGGCGGCTACCGCCTCCGTTTGCTCGCGCAGTGCCGCCGGCTCCTGCGGAACCGTGATGGCATGAAGGTCGACGACCATAAAATAACATTCGTGATCGTGCTGCAGCTTGACGAAATTTTTCATCGCGCCGATATAGTTGCCCAGCGTCAAATTGCCGCTTGGCTGAATGCCGGATAATACGCGTTTCATGAAGGACCCTCCTGCCGATTTTATCGTTAGAAAAAACAAAAAACCCCCGTTCCGCAAGGGACGAGAGGTCGTGGTACCACCCTAATTCGTTTTCCGAGCGCACGCCAAAAGACGCCGGACGCGGAAAACCTTGGTCGTTCCGGTAACGGGGAACAGCCGTTCCGCCTACTGGACGTGTACGGATTATAACCGACTCGTTCGTTCAGCTTCATGCTCCAGGACCCATTCCGCATTCGCTTCCGCGCCGGTTTACAGCGGCCACCGGCTCTCTGCGGCGGATTACGAATGCGTACTTGCTCCTGTCATTGCTTAGCTGCCTATGCCGCTGCAATTAGCGGGTTTCGCGGTGAAGAGTGTATTTCTTCAGGCGAGGGCAATATTTTTTCATCTCGATCCGTTGCGGATGCGTCTTCTTGTTCTTCGAAGTCGTATAATTGCGATCACCAGATTCGGTGCACGCCAAAGTAACGATAACGCGCATCGTACACACCTCCTTTGTCCGTCGAACGCGAAAAAAGCCGCATGACTGCGGTCGGTCCGCGATAGTTTCACTTATAACAGCATAACATTTATAATACCAGCAATGCCGCAAGTAGTCAATTCCGGAAAAGGACAAGCGAGAGCAATCCATCCGAGATTGCAGGATGTTATAATAAAAATCGACAAAGCATTTTCGCCGGGAGGGTAAAAACAGTGTCTACACCAAACAACTCCGTGGAGGAGCATCGCAAGGAAGCGCCGGTGTCCGTCGCCTGCATGATCGTAACCGTATCGGACACCCGAACGGAGGAAACCGACAGAAGCGGCCGGTTGATGCGGGAACTGCTGGAGAAAGCGGGTCATCCGGTCGTCGCTTACCGGATTGTGAAGGACGAATACGAACCGCTTCGCCGGCTTGTCAAAGAGGCTGCCGCCGACAGCCGGATCGAAGCGGTGCTGCTCAGCGGAGGCACGGGCATCGCCCTGCGCGATACGACGTATGAGGCGGTTCGCGATACGCTGGATAAGGAAATGCCCGGGTTCGGCGAACTGTTCCGCTATTTAAGCTTCGCCGAAGATATCGGCTCGGCCGCAATACTCAGCCGCGCCGTTGCCGGCGTATGCGGCAATACAGCCGTCTTCTCGATGCCGGGCTCGGCGGGCGCGGTCAAGCTGGCGATGACGCGAATCGTCCTGCCGGAGCTAGGCCATGTGATGCGGGAAATTCGCAAAGACCGCAAATAAGGAGGGACTGCTTCCCCCCCCTCCTAGGAACACCTCCCGCAAGGCCGCACTTCCTGCTGTCCCCCCTTGAAGATGCGGCAAAAAAGGCAAATGACAGCGAACCATCGGTTTGCTACAATGAAAGGCGAGAATTTGCAGGCGGAAGGAGCCCGATTGATACATGGCAACAGCACATCAGCGGCAGTGGGACGGAGCTGCCGTATACGTTTTGGAAAACAGCAATTTTACGCTTTCGCTTATCCCGGAGCTCGGCAGCAACGTATACCGCGTATGGGACAAAATCGCCGAAAGAGACGTCGTGCGCGTTCCGGACAGCCTGGATGCCCTTCGGCAGAAACCGGTACACTACGGCATTCCGCTTCTGCTGCCTCCGAGCCGGATTCGCGGCGCTGCGTTTCCTTTTAACGGAAAAACGTACCATATGGAACAAAATACGCCGGACGGCCATCATATTCACGGCTTTGTGCTGAGTCGGCCCTGGCGCGTGACGGAGACGGCCGTGGATGACGATACCGCCTCGATTACGACCGAATTCCGCACGGCGGATTTTCCCGAAGTGATGGGGCAATATCCGCACGACATGACGATCCGGCTGCACACGGAAATCCGCGGCGCCTCGCTCACCCAAACGATCTCGTTCCGCAACGGAAGCGAAGAGCCCGCCCCGTTCGGCTTTGGCACGCATACCTGGTTCCTGCTGGACGGCGAGCCGGAGAAGTGGACGCTCACGCTGCCGGTCGAGGATATCTGGGAGCTCAACGAGAAACTGCTCGCCACCGGAAACCGGTTGGCGCTCGGCAAGTACGAGCTTCTGAACGAAGGACTGAACCTGCAAGGTCAAAATATGGATATGGCGTTTCGCGGCCGCAGCGACCTTCCGGCCGTTGCCGTCCTGTCCAAGCCCGGGTACGCGATCCGGTATCGCGGCAACGAGCCTTTTACCCAGTGGGTCGTATATACGAAGGGCGAAGCGTTTGACATCGTGTGCGTCGAGCCGCTTACGTGGACGCCGGATGCTCCGAATCTGGACGCCGGGTCCGAGTTCACCGGCATGAGATCGATCGCTCCGGGCGAAGAGTTGGTGCTGACGCTGGCACTCGAGATTGAACGCGTATAAGGGAGAGAACATAACGATGAGTTTGAATGCCGCGGTTATCGGAACCGTATTTATCGATTGCAAAGGTTTTGCCCGGGACGCCTATATTCCAACGGGGCGCAATCTCGGCTCGATTCAGTTCGTGCATGGCGGCGTAGGACGCAATGTCGCGGAAAACTTGGCGAGAGCGGGCGTTCCGACCCGCTTCGTATCGTCGGTCGACGCAAGCGGACTCGGCCAGGAGGTCGTGGAGCGGCTGAACGGAATCAAGGCGGATACGCGCTATGTATCGGCGGCCGAGCAGGCAGGCATGGGCATGTGGCTGGCCGTCCTCGACCATGCCGGAGACCTCGCGGGATCGATCTCGCAAATGCCCGATCTGACGACGATGGAGCGCGTGATCGCCGAGTTCGGCGAAGAAATCGTGAAGTCCTCGTCGCACATCATGCTGGAGCTCGATTTGAACGCCGGTATCTCCACATCGGTGCTCGAGCTGGCAACGCGTTACGGCAAGCCGGTTTACGGAATTCCCGGCAATCTCGATGTCGTGCTGAATCATCCGGAACTGATGCGCTCCTTGAGCTGCTTTATATGCAACCATGTCGAGGCGGAGCGTTTGACCGGACTGCCGATTCACGAGCTGGAGCCCACGAAACAAAAAGAAGCGATGCTCGCCTATATGCGCCAAAGCGGCCTTCCGTCGCTTGTCGTCACTTTGGGAGCGGAAGGCTCGCTATACGCCATCGCCGAGACGGAGGAATTCGGCTCGCAAGCTATTTTCCCCGTTCAAGTGCAGGATACGAGCGGCGCCGGCGACGCGTTCTTCTCGGGTACGGCGTTTGGGCTCATGCAGGGCTTGGCGCTGCGGGACGCCATCGTATGCGGAACGAAGGTAGCCGGCTGGACGATCGAATCGCCGGAAAACAACTGCATGCGGCTCGGCGAGCTGCTTGGACAGGACGGGACGATCCAGGCGCTGCTAGGTAGCCGTCCATAACCGGCTTATTGTCGAGCTGTCGTGAACAGGCATAAGGTGATTACAAATGAGAAGAGGCCCTGCTCCTGGGAGAGTCATATCCACGGGATCAAGGCCTCTTTTCGCTTCAAACACCTTTTACAGCGTCCTCGCTATCTCCCACCATCAGCCCCGCCTGCGCTATGCTTCAGACGGGCTACAAGCTCCTTCACAACCGGAACCGTATCGGCAAAATACGGGTTGTAGTCGAGCGGCTCGACAAAAGCAAGGAATCGCTCGCCCAGCTCCAGCAGCTGTGTCCGGCATTCGTCTGCCGATATCCGGTACGTTTCGTGCTCGCGGTACGTTCCGTCTTCCGCCTCTTCCACGAGCGTCCACTCCGACTGGCCGCCTCCCGTATGCTTCACCCGGAACGAATAACCTCTGCATTCCGGGTCGCCGCAGCCGCAAACGAAAAAGGGCATGCGCCGCCACTCGTTTGCGGGCGCCCAGCGATACGGCTCCATCTCTTCCAGTCCGCTCAGCAGCAGCGCCGGCAGCCCGACATCGATGCACAGCGGCTCCTCGATGACCGTCTCCCCATCGATCGACAGCAGCACGTCGGCCTGCACGATCTGAAGCCCGCTGTCGAACGACATCCCGCTCATGCGCAAATTAAACACGTCAAGTCCCCCATTTCATCCGGCAAATTTCGTTCCATTTCGACCATCCGGTTCAGCCCCTTTGCACGGACGAAGCCGATGGTCCAAATTTCCAATTTGTTCCCCGAGTATAATTTGATTTTTTGTTCATACTACCATCATCGGAGGTGATAAATATGGCAGCAGGACAAAGTCGTTCCAGCAACTCTCTCGTCGTTCCCCAAGCTTCGGCAGCTTTGGATCAACTGAAATACGAGGTTGCTCAAGAACTGGGCATTCAAATCCCTCAAGACGGCTACATGGGCTTCATGGCTACCCGTGACGCCGGCGCAATCGGAGGCCACATCACCCGTCGCCTCGTGCAAATCGCCGAGCAGCAACTGAGCGGAAGCCAATTTACACGCTAAACCCACCCATACTTAACGGAAAAACCCGGCTTACGCAGGAGATCCTGCGGAAGCCGGGTTTTCTAGTTCCACGACTATACTTCATTATACCACGATCACGCAGCGGCCCCCAAGCTCACTGCGGATCCGGCTCAGCCCCGTCTCTTAGCCCTCGCAGCAGTCCGAGCGCGCATTCCACGAACAGATCGCCGGTCTCCTCCTGCAGCCGGTTGTTGGACGTAATACGCGGCTCATAGCCGCCCAACCGGTAGGACTCGCGGGTGCATACGTAAGTACCGACTATGCCGTTGCAGAGCTCGTTGATCAGCGTCAGACTATACGGGGAGCTTGCCTTGATGCTCAGCCCGAACTCGACGAACATTTCCGCCGGCAAGCCGACGACCGCCGCATCGCCAACCGCGATCGTTTGAATCTCCGCCTCCGTCTCCCCTTCTCCGCGCCTCGCGGCTTCCAGCAGCTCCAGCGCAAAGTTGTACTCCGCATTCGTTTGCGGCAATGTCGCGATCGCATCGTGCGCAGCCTGAATCTGCTCCGCAGACGGCTGCCGATAACGAAGCCAGACCGTTTCCTTCCGCTCCTCCACCTTCGCTTCCGTACTTGTTATAATTTTCTCCCGCACCTTCAGCACTTCGCCGGCCAAAATGCGCCCCATTTTGATATAGTGCCGGGAAGGCTTGGCATAGTCTTCCAGCCGCCCGCCGATTACGTCGTAATGGTTGATATTGCCGCTTGCTCCCATCATGAACAGGCTGACCGTTTGCTCGCCAAGCGCTCTCTTCAAGACGGCGGACAGCTCCCCCGGAAAATCGGCGCAATATAAGGTTCCTCCGACGGTATCCGTATGTACCGCATAATTCGTTACGACTCCCATCGGGCGTCCTTCCGCATCGTCAATCCGGATAACGCCTACTTCCGGGTCGATCGGTCCGGCCGGCCTGACGACATCTGGATTGCGAAGCCCCGGATTCGTCCGCAGAGTACCGTCCTTCATGAAAAACCGGCGATGAAAGGCAATGCCCGTCTCATGCCCGGTACCGAAGCCGATTCTCGCTTCGCGGCGGGTCCGGTAAGCGATCGTAACCGCGTCAGCCGCTTTTTTGGCCAGCCAGTCCAGATAAACCGGGTCCGACTTCAGGAACGTCGTATCGGCAACGGCCGGCCCCGTATGCGTATGCGTCGCCGAAACCATGACCCGTTCCGGGGGAATATCGGTCATAGCTCCGACTCTGCCCCGGATGCTCTCGACTACGCTTCTTGGCACCAGTATCGTATCCAACACGACAAAAGCAACGGCGCTCCCGTCTTGATCGACGACAAGCGCCTTGGCATACAAACGATCGATCACCCCGGTCGATTTCCGGTCTGTAAAATAGCCGGGCATTGTGCTTCCGAGAGCAGGGGTAATATCAAGCTCGCTTACTCCGCATAGCAGCATGGCTTTCGTCACTCCTATTCGTTTACGTAGATATCAGTTCTATCATAAGGGCTGGGACTCGTGAAATCTTTGGATAAACGGATTGAAAGTTTGTACTTTTGGTTATTTCGAGACAAAAAAACAAAGAGCCGATCCGCATCGCCGTCGCGGCGCGGATGACTCCTGCTCTTGTTATGGCTTTGCCGTCGCTCCTACGGCTTCAGCCAGGCGTACATAACGTCCGCCATCTGATGATAACCTTCCGGCGCCGGGTGCACGCCGTTGCTTTGACGCAGCTCCGTCTGCCCGCTGCGGGCATTCGCCGCAAGCAGCTCCATCGGCATGTTATGAGCCGTGTCGATCCCTGTGTGCAGCGCGATCAGCTCGATACCGGACTGTTCCCGGGATGCGAAAAGGCGAAGCAGCTCGCGGTTCCATAGGAACCATTTGCGCTTGTACCGCCTGCGGCTTTGCAGCGTGCCATAGCTTTTGCCGAAGCTGTCTTGCATCCGGGACGGAGGAATCGCCATCATGAGGCCAATGCGCGCCTCCGGCTGATACCGCTGAACGTCCCGAATCATCTCCTCCAGCATCGGCATCGCTTGCCCAAGCAGTCCCGACATGCCGTCCTCTTCGCTCGCATGGAACACATCGTTAATGCCGAGATGAATGCACACGTCGTCCACCCCGGCGTACGCGTTCGTTTCCATATAACGGGCAAAATCGAACTTGCCGTCGAACAAAAACGGGCTTTCCGCATGACCGCAGTAGTCCGCCACCTTCCACCCGCCCCGGCCTTCGTGCCGGTTCAGCCCGGTTCCCCGGGTACCAAGAAGCGATAGGCCGGCGCGGTCTAGTGCAAACAGCCGGAGCAGCTCCTCTGTGTAGCCCCCCGCCGCCGTCGTGCTGTCCCCGATAAACAGGACGCGCCGGTTCGGCCCCGGCGGCGACTCGGCCTCCTTGACCCGGACGAGCGTGCTCGCCGAAGCGAGCCGCACTCCCTCTTCCGAATAAACCTCGACCGTGAGCGGATAGTCGCCGGACTTGTCCGGAACGCACGACCAGCGGTCGTTACGATGCCGCCCGATGGAAGTGATCAGTTCGAAGTCGTAACGCGATGCTTCGCCGGCGATCAAGTTATCGAAATATACATTGACTTCGCGTCCAACTACGGCCGGAATGACCGGCGGCAGCAATAAATCGTACGGCCGGAAGGCGCGGCTGCTCTCATTCATACGAACACTCCTTTGGCTGAAACATGGATAGTATCCTATTTCGCCGCCGGGAACTTCAATTCCTTGTACGAAACGGCAAAAGCTGCGCCGTCATATCCTGCGTACGACTCGGGGATTTCCGCGATGGAGACGGCCGCTCCTCCCTGCTCGTAAGACAGATTGGCCGCGATCGCCGCCAGCTCGACCTCGATCAGCTGCCCGATCGGCAGCGGCGCAGGCGCCTCGCCGGCGAAATAAGGCAGCGTCGCCTCCAGCAGCCCGCGATACAGCTTGCGGTTGTCCACGTGGATATAGTCGGCCCGCTTCTGTGTGACGACATTCGCGTAGAACGGCAAATATCCCGCCGTTTTGCCGACGCTGACGACGCCAGCCCGACCGTCTTCCCACGTCAGCTCCATTTGCCGCTGGCCGCCGGAGCCGCCAAGAGCGCGTACCGAACGGACACCCGGCCCCATCAGTCCATGGAGCAGCGAGTAGGCGTGAATGCCGTAGTTAAACTCGTCGACGGCGCAGCCCGCCAGCGCGTATACCCATTCTTCCTTTGCAATGCCGTGCTCGTGCCAGCCGCGCACTTCCGGGCAGTACCGCAAAGCCGAACCTCCGGTAATACGCGCCCCCTCTTCGACCCACTTCACGATTTGCCGCAGATCGCGGACGTTGCCGGCGAGCGGCTTATCGATAAATACCCCTTTGCCTGCTTCGACGAAAGGCCTCGCCCGCTCGACATGCACATCCCAATTGCAGCTGTGAATGATGGCCATGTCAACAAGCGGGACAAGCTCCTCCAGTGTATCGCACACGGAGGGAATTCCGTTGTCGCCGGCAAACTTCGCCGCATAGCCGTCCGGGTATATAGCTCCTCCGTCATTTACGGCAACTACCTCGTGTCCCATCTCCCGCAGAATCGGCAGGAAACTGCCGGGATGGGATGTGTCCAAATCGACGAGACCGATACGCAGCTTTGTCTGGCTCATTCTGGTTGTCCTCCTTTGAATAGCGACTCGTAGCGGCTTCCCGCCTCCAGAGCGCCTCCGTTCGTTTCATAAAAGGTTTCGCTTAGCCGGTAGATCCCCCGCTGAGCCTCGATCCATTCGGCTCCCGCAAGCGGGTGCCAGCTTTTCATCCGCTCCCAGTTGCGGTAGTTTTGGTGGCCGTTCGTTTCAATGACGCCGACCTTCAGCCCGGGCAGCGGAGCGAGCCTCGCAGCCAAATTTTTATTCCAGTCGGCGAGCAGCGGATTTGCCGTCAGATCGGCACAAAAGCAAGGAATGCCTTTATCCGCGGCCAGCTTCGCAACCTTGAGGCTCATGCTCATCGTTTTCGCCACCGGCTTAAGCGCCATCGCTCCGTAGCCGAGGTCGATCCGCTCGAGCGCGTCCTTCGTGTCATGAACGCTTTCGTCGGCGGCGAGCCGGACCGGAACGTCCGTTACATCAATCTTCGTCTCTTCCGGGAACGGCTCCTCGAACAGGACAATCCGTTCCAGAGCGCCGATCCGGTCGGCATGGTCCAGCAGGCGAAGCAGACGGTCCTTGCCGTCATACCGGCCGTTCGCGTCCAGATAATAGGCGATTTTGCCGCTGACCGTATGCTCCGTTTCGTACCGCGAAGCGATTGCATGAATCTGCTCCAACCTGCGGCAGTCCCATTCCAGCATTTTATCCTGGCTGCCGTCCTGGTCCGGATCGGCGCCAACTTTAATTTTCAGCAAAAAGTACCCGTCCGCCAGCATTTGTCCGATATCGGTTTCGCTCATGCCGTACGGGATAAGCGGAATGCTGCCGAGCTTGCTCTGCCGCTCCGCGAGCGCGGACCGGTATTCCTCCGGCACAAGCTCCCCGAAGCGTTGCCCTTTGCTGCGGGCGTACAATCCCCATGAGGCATGATCCACCGTTACGAGCGCATTCAAGGCGAATGTGCTTCTTAAGTCGGACAGACCGCTCGATTTCCTGCCGAAAGCGAGCACGCCCGGATAAACTCGCTCCAGCAGCTCAAACGGCGACGCGAACTCGGGCTCCGCTTCGATCAAGCCAAGCGCATGACCGGTCATATCCGCCATCAGCTTATTGCCGCTCGCCTCGCCATCGCGGACGAACAAACGCGCATCGGACCATAACACGCTCTGCACGCCCGCACCGAGCCCCGAACGGCCGCTGTCATCACGCAGCAGCGTAACGGATTGCCAAAGCTCCGACAAATAGGCGCCCTTGAAGCCGAACGGGGACAGAAGCGGCTCGTTCACGACCGCATGCTGTGCCTGGGCAATCCGAATCATGCCTGCACCTTCCCGTTCCCGGCGGAAACGGCCTGCTCTACGACAGCTTTGATCGGCTCCGGCTTGCCGCTGCGCAGCGATTCAAACGCTTGCAGCACCATGAGCGTGGCGTACAGCCCGTCGATATGGTCGATCGGCGCAGGCGTATCCTCCTGCAAGCAGCGCAGAAACGCTTTGTTTTCTTCCAAAAATCCGGATTCCGTGCCGTGGAATACTTGCGTTTCCTTGCCGGCTTCCTTGTATGTCAGCGTCGTCAGCCGATCGCTGATCGTAATCGATTTATTTTCGGCGAACAGCTGCATGAAAAATTTGCTCGTCAGCGGCGGGCATCCGGCATCGCCTTGGACCAGATTGCCGGCAGCCCCGTTGTCGAAGCGGAATACGGCGACCATATTGTCAACGACGCCGCTCGGCTGATAATAGTTGCTTCCGGCCGCATACACCTCTACCGGGTCTCCACCGGCGACAAAGCGCAAAATATCGGCGGAATGGCAGCCTTGGCTGAGCACATTGCCGCCGCCTTTAACCGGGTCGTTTGCCCAAATCGTATCGCCCCAGCGGTTATCCACCATTTGCATGGTGACCATAACCGGCTGCGGGATGAGCTCCTTCGCTTTCCACAGCAGCTCGTAATACCGCATTTTGAACGCCGTAAACAGCTTTTTGCCGCTGCGGACAACCGCATCGCCGATCCGGAGGCAGTCCTCGGTCGTCATCGCCAGCGGTTTTTCCACGAGCACGTGTTTGCCGGCCTCCAGAGCGCGGATGGAATACTCCGCATGCGTATCGTGCTGGGTCGTCACATAAATGGCATCGATCAACGGGTCGCTGAAAAACCGATCCACATCCGTCGTCGCATAGTCGCCGCCGTACTGCGCCAGCAGCTTTTGGGCATTCTGCTCGAACACGTCGCAGTACGCTCTGATTTCCATTCCTTCGATTTGGGCGATACAATCGGCGTGTGTTTTTCCAAGATTGCCGCAGCCGATAATGCCTACTTGAATCGTTTTCATCCGTAGTCGCTTCCTTTCGTCTCGACGCTTCGCGCCTGCTTACGTTCTGCTGTACATATTCGCGAATAATGTGCATCATTATTATAACTGATGTATATCTTGATGTATAACTTCGCTATTATCATACATACGGTTTCAATTTGCTGTCAATACGTTTTTTTGGAGTCTTTTTAAGCTGTGCCTCCCCCCACCTGTACATCACATTGCTGTACAAATAGTTTGGAATCCGTTATGATGAGAACAACAATAGAACGATTCGGAAAGGTTGTACATCATGAAAGACACTTCCCCCGACAAACCAAGCCGCAAAACGTTCGACACCCGACTTCAGCGGATGATCGACCGGATTCGTTCCGACATCTGGAGCGGCGTGTACGGCCCCGGCGATTTTTTGCCTGCGGAGAAATCCTTAACCGAGCAATTCGAGCTGAGCAACAAATCGGTGCGCAAAGGACTCGAGTCGTTAGTGGCGGAAGGGCTTATTGTGAAAATCGATCGCGTTGGCAGCCGCGTCACTGATCACGTCCCTGGCGGGGCTACGATCACACTCGGCTACACGCATTCGATCGAGCGGGATATCGCCCTCTCGGCGCTGCTGGACGATTTCCAGTCTCTGCATCCTTACGTGCGCGTCAAAACGCTCGAGATCAAGTCCGTCTCGAGCTATATAGCAACCGCTACCGAATATATGGATAACGGTTTGGTTGATGTGTTTACACTGAATAATCAAGATTTCCAGAACATCGTCGACAGCGGGGAACGGCTGCGGCTGGACAGGCTCCCTCCCGATCCGGGTTTATACCGGTTCGCTCAGGCCGCTTTCGAGTGCGAAGGGGAGCTTCATGCCAGACCCCTTGTGTTCTCCCCGATTATTTTGGCCTATAACCGCGCCCATTTCCGCGAAAGCGGGGTGCCCGAACCCGACGGCAGCTGGACATGGGAGGACGCCGTCCGGCATGCGGCCCAGCTTACGAAGCCGGGCATCCGCCATGGGCTTTACTTTTATTTGCTCTCGGACAATCGCTGGCCGGCGTTTTTGCTGCAGAGCGGCGAACGTTTCCGTCCGGAGCCGGACGGGAGGCTCCGGCTCGCCGGAAGCCGGCTGCTGGACAGCGTCCGGTTATGCCGAAGCCTCATAGCGAACCGCGATATATTCCCGAACTACTTGTCCGAGAACAGCGACGATGTAAACGAGCTTTTCATGCAAGGCAAAGTATCGATGATCATGACCAACTATATGACCATAAACGATTTCAAAAATACCGATCTCGACTACGACATATCGCCGCTTCCGTATTTGTACGAGCCTAGATCGCTGATGAACGTTATCGGGGCTGCCGTATCCGCCAAGTCAAGGCATCCGGAGGCCGCCAGACAGCTCGCCGATTACTTCGCCTCTCCAAGAGCGCAGAAGCTGATCCGGGAGCGGACGCTCAGCCTTCCCGCCCACAAGGAAACGGCCGAGCTGCCCGGATACGGCGAGGACGGCATGAACCGCCCGTCCCGGTACTCCTTGTTCCGCGAAATTATGGCCTCCTACCGGCTTCATCGCGAATTGGGCTTGACGACCTCCTCGTTCAGCGCCTTCCGGCAGCTGCTGAAAAAATATTGCTCCGGACTGATCGACGAGGAGGAGCTGTGCAGGCAAGCATCGGCACTCCCGTTTCCCTCCGATCCAAGCGCGCTGTCCGGCTCCCCTTCGACCGGCGGCCGGTAGTATACCGGGTGCGGCGGGCGACCGGGCAGGCTGAAGGCGAATTCCGCCCGCACATGCCAAAAAAGCTTGGCGCAAGGGGCGCCAAGCTTTTTGGAGTACAATAAAGGATAAATAAAATTAGTTCGTCTTCCGCATAAGCAAATTCGACATATTGTAGTTGGATTCAAATTGAACGCTTGTATAAAGCTTGTTTTGGCGCAAAGTGAAATCCAGATCGATCTCGCCATGCGTCCAGTTCGTCTTGTACTTCAGCGCATCAAGAGCCATCTTCAGAAAGGATCGCTGCTGAATATTCGAAAGCCCCGCTCCCTTCGGCTCGAACTTTCCGTCCGTTCCCTCAAGCGGCAAATGACGTACTCCGAATTTCCCAATCACGTTGTTTCGGATCTGAACGAATATCGTTCCGGAAGACAGCTCGGACAGCTCTGGATGTAGTTCCTTAAATACGATGTCCAACTGTCTGGCTAAAGACAGCTGATCAAAATACATGAATTCCCTCCTTATCGAATATTTTACAATTATGGGGTAAATGTCATGGTGCTTAAGTCACATTATACTGATAATTCTCGCATCTTTCAACATAAATTTACAATTTTATCCGCATTTTTGGTCAATTAGGCCTAAAAACGCGGTTTTTCGCCAATCCTCTCCAATCCCCCGGAATCGTGTCGATTGTCCGCCCGGGTTTTGGCGCTTCTCGTCTTCTGGCCATTTACCCGAGCAAACGGCAAATAACCCCACAAAGTGGAGTCTGGGATTCGAAGCTGGGTGCTCCCCCGAAAGTTCTAATAATAGCTTTGACCGATGACAGTCGAGAAGCGCATTCGTGATTAGGGGTAAGGGGTAGCTATTATTGCGAGAGCAGACTAGCTGCTCCGACGGATTAAGCCACAAGCGTCACGTCACTTTCGGGGGGAATCGGCAAGCGTGAATAAGGCTATCACGATCCGAACGGAACATAGGCTTCGCCGCGAATTTCCAGCAGCTTCGAAATCGGAATGCCGGTGTTCTCATGAACATCGAGCATCGTGCTCCGCGGATTCGTTTTCAAATATTCGCGCACGGTCAAATAATAGCGGTCATGCACGTCCTGACATTCGGTGCAGTAGGGCGACTTTTGCCGCAGGTACAGATTGCCGCAATGCTTGCAGTTGTCGAGCGCCATATTCATCCCTCTTTCCTTGTCGCATCTTGGAAGTTACCCTCAAAAATAAGAAGCGGTCCTCGCCGGGATCTTCGCGCAAATCCTCATGCTACAACTGTTCGAGCCAATGCGTCGGTTTATGGGGGTAATTATAGACATTGTCGAACAAACGTCCAAGGGCCGATAGCCCCATTTGTTTCATAAGACGATAGACCGATAAGATTCGACATGATATAATCGAAAAAGCACAAATTATGGAAGAGCGGGGGCTTTATGATGATGAACTGGTTCGATGCGCTGTCATTTAAACGAAAACTGCAGTTCGGGTGTTATACGATCGTCGCGGCTTTCTCCTTGCTTACGATCCTGCTTTCCCTTTTTTCGGGCGTCTCCTTCGGAGCTTCCCTTCTTGCCGTGCTAGTTCTCTACGGTGTCAGCATCCCTTTTGTCGGGTGGCTTGAGAGAGCGCTTACAAGTCCGATCGAGAGCATGTCCCGCATCGCCCTTAACATCGCCAAAGGCGACTTTTCCATGAAGGTCCAGATCGAATCGAACGACGCGCTTGGCGAGCTCGGCAAAACATTCAATCAGATGATCGACAAACTGCGCGGCATTTTAAACGAAACGACCGCCATCACCCGCACCGTCGTCGATACGACCCGCGAAGGAGGCGACAAAAATCGACTTCTGAAGGACGTCATGAATCAGGTTACGTTATCGTCGGGCGAGCTTGCGGCCGGCTCGGTAAAAATTACGGAAGAAATTGCGGATATGTCCGCGGAAATGAAAGTCATCGAGCAGATGGTCGCCTCTTATGCGAAATCGGCCAAGGAAATGAACGAGATGTCGGAGTCGATGATCCATTTCGTGCAGCAAGGGCAGCAAGCGGTAGTCAGCCAGAACGACGGAATGAAGCGGAACGTGGAGGCGACCAAAACCGTCTCCGAAACGATCGACCTGCTCGCCCGGCAGGCGGGCGGCATCTCGCGCATTACGAAGTCGATATCGGATATAGCCGAGCAGACGAACCTGCTGTCGCTGAACGCCTCGATCGAAGCGGCCAGAGCCGGCGAGCACGGGAAGGGCTTTGCCGTCGTCGCCCAGGAAGTGCGCATGCTGGCCGAGCAGTCGACCTCTTCGACGAAGGAGGTGTTCGATCTCGTACGCCGCATCGAGCACGGCATCGGGCTTGCGCTGGAGCAGATGTCCGTCAACCAGGACATCGTGCGCACGCAGACGGTACATATCCAGGAGACGGAAGCGATCTTCGCGCAAATCGTAACGAGTATCGAGTTTATCGCCGAAACGATTTCCCGGTTCGCCGCGGAAAGCGATAAGATGCTGGACAGCGCGAGGACGATCTCGGCCACGATGGAGAGCATCGCCGCCATTACGCAGCAATCGGCCGCGGGAACGGAGGAAGTTTCCGCCAGCATGAACGAGCAGATCGGCGTCGTTGATGCTCTGGTCCGGCAGTCCGAGCAGATGATGCAAACCGCCGGCCAGCTTCAGCGGACGATTCAAATCTTCAAGCTGTAGTTCGCACTTTCCTTCGCCGGAGCGCTCTTCCTTTACGGAACTGCTTTCCGTTTAGGAAGAGCGTGCCTCCGTGCGCTCCTTAATCCTGCTTCACCGACTTGAGTTGAGCTTGGCCTTCAGCTTGGATTCGCTCCAGTGCCTCTTTCGCCGAACGCTCACCTTTCATGACCGCTTCCGCCTCGCGATCGACGATTTTGTTTAAGGCGCTCGTAAACGATTTGGGGATGTTTTTTAATCGTATATCCTCGTCATCCCCAAACGTATCCATTTCCAATCGGTAAAACGGCTCCAGGGAAACATTGCCCTTTTCCTTGCTATAAGCGATTCGCGTCGGCAAAGACCGGAACTGCACCTTCGCTATCTCTTCGCCATTGACAAATTTGACGATTTCCCATGCCAGCTCCGGGTTGGATGCGTTCGCATATATCGAATAAATTTCGTTTAAAACGATGGATTGGTTAATGCTGCGATCTTGCGAATTGGAAGGACTTGATATGATCCCCCACTTCAGCGCGTCGCCTTTAGTGCCCAATAGCGTTATGTAGCCCGAGTCGCCATACGTCATAGCCGCTTTGCCTTCGAGGAACAAGTCGCTGGGGTTGGTATAAATCACTCCTTTTTTATTCGTTTCGACAACGGTTTGAAACAGCCGCAGCCATGTTTCCGAATTCAAATCCAGCTTCTCTCCCGCAGCATCATAATACCGAAGATGCTCCGCCCGGGCTTGCAGCGAAAGCTGATTGCTAATTCCTCCCCAATATCGGAAGCCGTATACGCGATCCTTCCCTTCTTCAACCGGAAAACGCGCGGTCAACCGGTAAAGCTCCTCCCAGCTCATTTGGTCCGTCGGGTATGGAACCCCATATTGATCAAACAGCTTGATATTGTAATAAATAGCGGAGCCGATAAAGGTAGGCGCCAACCCGTACATGCTTCCGTTGCCCAATTTCTCCAAATAACGGACGACGGAGCTGCGCATATGGTCTACATCGAACTTGTCTTTGGAGATCAGCGCTTTCAAATCCCTTAGCGATCCTTGTTCAATCATGCTCGCCAGCACGCTGGGGCTCCACGTAACAACAATGTCCGGATTCGCTTCGTCAATTTGTTTATCGATATGGTCGAGATCCGCCAAATCGAGAGGAAGGACCTCGAAGGTAATATTCGGAAAATGAATAGGCAATATTTTGCCTACGGATTCGTAGTAGCTTTTCGGGTTCATGACCGCAATTTTCACGTTTCCCGCAAACTTTTCGGCTTCCGATTCGGATTGGCCCTTGCAGGACGCGAGTCCGAGCGAGAGCAACAGAATCAGACCAAGTAAAAAGCTGTTTCTCATCAACGGTTCTTCCGCTCCTTTCATTTTTCAATGTGTTGCAGCAATAACCCACCACCTTGCTCCTGTATAGCTTGGATCGCCTCCGACACCGTTTGTCGATTGCCCAGCACATCCGAGATTGCTTTGTTTAACAAGTCATGGAAAGCTTGCAGGAAAACTGGTGGAAGCTGTACAGGACTAACGACTCTTTCTTCCGTGTTTAGGGAATAAAAGGCTTTCAGGTTTCTCCCCTTGATATCGGGCAAATATTTCATCCGCACAGGTAACTTCCCGTCAAACGTTAAAGCAGCCGTGTTTGTTTTAGCCATAGCATCGCTATTTAGAAACTGAACGACTTTCCATGAGTCCTCCGTTTGGAGCGTGCCGGAATAGATGGAATAGATGGAGTTGAATTGAACAAGACTGGAAGGAAGCTTGTTTTCGCTAGCGGGCAATGGCGCCAGATCCCAGTCTATGTTCGTTTGGAGACTGGTCATTTCATTTGACAGATTGTAATATGAAGTGCGACAGCTAAAAACAAAGAAGCCCATGAATGGATTCGTGTAAAATGGAAGTCACCACAACACCATTTTTCACAGGAGAACCCAACATGAGCTACTCCCATCTTAGCATAA
>NZ_RBAH01000046.1 GCF_003626695.1 Paenibacillus ginsengarvi | reverse complement strand
TAAAAACAGTATGCACTTGGGTAAGCCGTACTGCCCTGGGTGAAGAACGTCGGAAAGCCGTATGCGGGAAAACCGCACGTACGGTTTGATGAGGAGGGGCTGGCCAACCCAGCCCTTTACTCTACTTTCGTTAACCTCTCAAACAAACACATTCGAAGAAGATGGCAAAATATTACAGGTATTTTATAAAAACTTTATATTTACCCTACTTCTTATTTAAACATTTCAACTTATCCTGGATTCACAGAGGGCAGGAGGAAATGATGAATGAAGAAGTGGGGTTTGCGGCATGTGTTACGCAAGGATTCGACAGTGGCATGGCTATTCCTGGGGCCAAGCGGTATCGGATTTGGGCTGTTCTATCTGATCCCATTTGTCATGGGTGTCGTTTACTCTTTTATGGATAGTTCGGTCGGCGGTCATTTTGTCGGATTGGATAATTACCGCGAACTGCTGGCGAGTAGTTCCTTCCGTAAGGCGGCATCAAATACGTTTTATTTTAGCGCAGTTAGTGTCCCTTTGATGCTTGTGTTGTCGCTAAGTTTGGCGATGCTGCTGAATGAAAATGTATATTTTCGAAAATGGCTCAGAACTTCCTATGTGATGCCACTTGTCGTCCCAGTCGCCTCGATTATTCTGATCTGGCAAATGCTGTTCGATTGGAACGGGTCAATGAATGCTTGGCTGAATCTCTTCGGGTTCGACCGCGTGGATTGGATGAAAAGCAATGCCGCTCGAAATGTGGTGATTGTTGTTTATTTATGGAAGAACATCGGTTACAACGTGATTTTATTTCTGGCTGGACTGCAGCAAATACCTAAGGATTATTATGAAACCGCCCAAGTGGAAGGCGCAGGGCGCTTACGGCAGTTTGCCAGTATTACGCTGGTCAATCTCACGTCCACTACGTTCTTTGTCGTCATGATGTCGATCATTAATTCGTTTAAAGTATTTCGGGAAACGTATTTGATCGCAGGCGATTATCCGCATGACAGTATCTATATGCTGCAGCATTATATGAACAACATGTTCGCGTCGCTGGACATTCAGAAGATGACCGCGGCGGCGACTTTGATGGTTGGTTGTATTCTTCTGATCGTCATGGGTTTGTTTGCGCTAGAACGCCGCTACAGGAAGTTCATGGAATAGTAGGGGAGGAAAGGTCGATTGCAAGTTACCAAAGGTTTGAGAAGAACCAAACGTTTGCAAAAAAACGCGTTAACGGTCGTCATGGGCGCTATAGCGGTCCTGTTACTCTTCCCGATCGTAATCACTTTTACAAATTCGCTTATGACAGAACTAGAAATTGGAATCAATTACGGTCCCATCGGGAAAATGAACGAAGCGGCTGCAGGGACTGTCAATCCATTTGTTAATTTAAAATTACTGCCGGATCAAGTCTCTTTAGAGCAGTACGGAAAAGTGCTGGTAAACAGCCCGAAATTTCTAACGATGTTCTGGAATTCGGTGTTTATGGTAATACCGATCATCACAGGCCAGACCCTTGTAGCGGCGCTTGCCGCATATGCGTTCTCCAAGCTGCATTTTCGCGGCCGCGATACGCTGTTCATTGTTTATCTCTTATCGATGCTCATGCCGTTCCAAGTGACGCTCGTGCCGAATTACATAATGGCGGATACCTTGGGGTTGCTGAACAGTTCGGGGGCGATTATATGGCCCGGCATATTCGCGGCTTTCGGCGTATTCATGCTGCGCCAGTTCATGCTGCAAATCCCGTATGCCTATATCGAAGCGGCCAAGCTTGACGGTGCCAGCCATTTGCGGATTTTCTCTACGATCATCGTCCCCATGATCAAACCGGGTATAGCCGCGCTTGTCATTCTGCTATTCGTCGATTATTGGAACATGGTTGAGCAGCCTCTTGTTTTTCTGAACGATTCGTTCAAGCAGCCGCTATCTGTTTATTTATCGAGGATCAACGAGGGAGAGCAGGGCGTCGCTTTCGCTGCATCGATCCTTTACATGACTCCAATGGTGTTGTTGTTTCTATACGCGGAACCGTATTTTATCGAAGGTATTCAATTGTCCGGTATCAAGGGCTAAGTTTTGCGGAGCCGACACTGACGAGGCGTGTTTCGCTGAAGCAAAACGGTTAGGAGGTGAAAAACGTGGAGAAGGAGTTGCAAAATGAGACGGCCAAGAGAAGAGGAAAACGAAACATTCAAATCGCGTTCATTGCTTTTATAGGGTTGCTGGCGATTTTGACGTTATTCAGCAACTCGCTGCAGTCGCTTACTTTGCCGAAAGTGCGAACGGAAAAGCCGAAGAACGGAAGTCTTGTACATACGCTCGAAGACAGTGGCATCTTTCTCCCGGTTGGCGAAGAGAAACTATCGAATCCTGGCGGCTGGAAAATCCAGAAGATTCTCGTAAAAGAAGGAGACCGTGTGAAGAAGGGGCAAAAGCTGGTCTCTTATGACAGCAAATCCGCCGAGAGAGAATTGCAGGATGAAATCACCCATTTGGAAAAACAGAAAATCGAGTTGCAAAATACGGTAGATCAGTTCATTCAGGAAACGAGGGAAGGGGAGGAACTCCTGATTCGCAAAGTGGAACGCGAGATCGAAACGCGCAAACTCGATCTGGGCGTGCAGGAACGTAAAATTGAAGAATTGAGAGACCGACTGACAAGCCAGAAGGAACTGACGGCTCCGTTCGATGGTAGGATTACGAAAATCAACGCGGTGGAAGGATTAGTGTCTGGAGAAGGGGATGTTCTGATTGCAAACGATCTTTTGGGTTACTGGTTTGAACTAACCGCCGATGCCAAGCTGTTATCCGGCTTAGGGATATCGATCGGGGAAAAGATCGAAGTCCAGGTCAATACCAACCAAGAACAGACCCGTATCGTGGATGGAACAATTAACGAAATAGCGAATTTGGAACCGCGAACCGAGAATTCATCGAGTACGGATGCGGGCAAGATCCAGACCATTCCTTAGAAGGTTCTTCGCATCAAGGTAATTGATGCCGAATTGAAAGGGGGTGAGCAGGCATGGGTCAAACTCGAGAAGCGCTCGCACCAAGAGGGATTTATCATTTCCAATGCGACGATTCATCAAGATCGGGAGGGCAAGTTTGTGTATAAGATTGAAGAGCAACGGGGCGCATTAGGCAATGTCTTCGTAGTACGCAAAGTCAAGATCGATTTAAGTGAAACGAATGACAAGGAAACGATGATCCAATCGGGAGGCCTCTTTGGAGGGGAACTCATTGTTGTGGAGAGCGGCGAGCCATTGCAGGACGGCGATCGTGTTCGTCTGCAATAGAGGATGCGTTCAAAAATAGTAAAGGGGTGGAACTCATATGTTGAAAAAAAAACTATGGACGATGTTCATTGTGATGACGATGATCGCCACTACGGCCTGCAGTTCCAGGGGCAGCGGGGAAGAGGAGAGCCAAGAGAAACCGGTCAAGGCGGATGGGAAAACCGTCATTACTTTGACAATCCAGCAACCAGACGGGTTTTACCAGACGGTAGAGAAAAAGTTCGAAGAGAAATACCCGGATATCGACTTGCAAATCATATCCTATAAGAAAAATGCAGGGGAAGAGTGGGCTGCGGGTGATATCGAAAAACACCAAAAGACGACGAATGCGGCACTGCTATCCGGGAAGGGCGCGGATATTATCGAAGTAGGCGGTTTGCCTCTCAAAGAATACATAAATAAAAAGTTAGTCCTGAACATGAAAGATTTATGGGAAAAAGACAATATATTAAATAAGAACGATTTGCAAAAGAACGTTTTGGAAGCGACGAAGAAGGCGAATGGCGGTTTATATGCAATGCCATACGGATTTTACTTGACGGCATTCGTGGGAGATGGAGACATACTCGCAAACGCAAGCGTAAAGATGGACGATAAGAGCTGGGACTGGAAGGAGTTTGGGGAACAATCCAGGACAATGAAGCAACAGGCCGGAAAGAACCGCTTCGCCTTAGCTGGCACCCCGCCGGAACGAATATTGTATGAAACGGTTTTTGATCGTTTCTCACAGTTCGTTGACAGCGGGGCGAAGACGTCAAACTTTGATTCTCCCGAATTCGTGGAAACTATGCAACAAATAAAAAAATTGTATGACGAGAAAGTGATGACTGCCAATCAAGCGGAAGAAGGCAAACAGTTGTTCCACAATGCTCATTTTTATTCAATGGCAGACTTGATCGAAATTCCGCATCAGCTCTTCTTAAATCCGAAACTGCTGCAAAAGCCGCATGCGAAAGGACAAAACGGTGTGGCTATCACACCTTCATTTGAGTTTGCGATTTCGGCCAAATCGTTAGTCAAGGAGGAAGCCTGGAAGTTTGTTACCTTCTTGTTATCCGAAGATGTGCAATCCTTGCAAGACGGATTTTCATTGCAGAAATCTGTGAATGAAAAGAAGCTGAACGACATCAAAGAACAAATGAAGAATGGGACGTTCAAGCTTACTAATGGGAAAGCAATCAAAGTGCCGAACGAAGAATTTGCACAAATCCAGCAGATCATCGACGCGGCAGATCACTATGAGAACTACGATCCTAAAATTGTTCCTATGATCGAAGAGGAAGCCAAACCGTTTTTCAACGGACAAAAGTCTGCCGAGAAAGCAGCGAAGTTGATTCAGAACCGCGTGACAACCTACTTAAACGAATAACGATACTCGACAAGCAGGGGCTGTTCCAAAGGAAGGCCCTTGTTTTTGTGTATTTACTTTAGAAAAGTTTAATTTTTGCCCTACTTTTTATTTAAATAATTTTCTCTATCCTATATTGGTGAGCCGCAATGGGGAATTGAATCACCAGAAAAATTCGAAACAAGCGTGGAGGAAACGATGAAGGGTATAACGATATTGATAGTGGATGATGAGGCGGAGATTGCTGAACTGATTGGCTTACATGTGAAAAAAGAGGGCTATGAATATATCATCGCATCCGATGGAAAGGCAGCATTCCAGGCTGTTCAAAAGCACTCGATAGATTTGGCGATCCTGGATATTATGATGCCTGAGCTGAGCGGGTATGACGTGATCCGACTGATTCGCGAGCAGCATGTTATGCCAGTCATCTTTTTGAGTGCCAAAACCTCCTATCTGGATAAAATATCCGGATTGGTCATAGGCGCAGATGATTATGTGACAAAGCCGTTCAACCCGATGGAGTTGATGGCGCGTATTAATGCTCAGCTACGACGATACAGGCAGCTGAATCAATTGGCAGACGCAAACACTAAGGTAATTGAGGCAGGCGGGCTGGTCATATATCCCGATAAGCGTACAATTAGTCTGTATGGGGAAACGATCGAGCTTACACCAAAGGAGTTTGATATTTTATACCTTTTGGCTAGCTACCCCAAGAAGGTGTTCAGTGCCGAGAACATTTTCCAGCAGGTATGGGGCGAAGCGTATTATGATGGCAATAATACGGTCATGGTGCATATTCGAACCTTGAGAAAGAAGCTTGGCGAAGAACAAGCGAAAAACAAACTAATCAAAACGGTATGGGGTGTGGGGTACTCGTTCAATGGTTAAAATGATTCGCAGCTTCAGATCTAGAATGATTTTGCTATTTGGTATAAGCATGTTTTTTTCCGGTACCATTACCTATTTGATCTATAAAGCTCTCCAAGTTTATTATCATTCGACCAAGTTTGAAGATCCGTTAACCCCAATTCGTTATTTCATGAGAGAAGTTGGCGATGTCAACTTCTTCCTAATAATTTTCATTCCGCTCTCAATAATCTTTTTCTTACTCCTTACCAAGAGGTATTCAACTTATTTTCATAAGATCTCTAGCGGAATCAACCATCTTGCGAGCGGTGACTTTAATAGCTATGTAGATATTCCATCTAAGGATGAGTTCGGGGATTTTGCGAGGGACATTAATCTAGCCTGTGAGAAATTGCGGCAAGCTTTAGAAAGAGGAGATTTTGCAGAAAGTAGCAAGGATATGCTTGTGCTTAATCTGGCGCATGATTTGCGTACACCGCTTACTTCTGTTTTGGGATATCTCGATTTCATTTTGCGAGACGAGCAGCTGACTCCCGAACAGGTCAGGCACTATGCGACGATTGCTTATACGAAGGCGCAGCGCCTGGAAAAACTGATCGATGAACTCTTCGAAATTACCAGACTGAACATTGTCAAGGTCACCATTAACGAAGAAATAGTCGATCTGAGTGAGCTTCTTGTTCAGTTGAATGAGGAGATGTATCCTGCCTTTGAAAAAAATAACCTGGTAACTAGGATGAATGTTGCCCCGCAATTGATGATTCGCGGAGTTGGCGAGCTGCTGGCACGCGTGTTTGAGAATATGTTGATCAATGCCTGCCGCTATGGGAGCGACGGACAGTTTGTTGATGTGAAAGGATATCGTGATGGCGAGGAAGTGGTAATTCAGATCATCAATTACGGTGACCCGATTCCTACTGAGATTCAGGCACATATTTTTGATATGTTTTTTACTGGCGACAAGGCTCGAACGCAGCAGGGAGGGAGTACAGGTCTTGGTTTGTTCATAGCCAAAAATATTGTTGAGCAGCATCGAGGGACGATCAAAGTCCATAGCAATCTGGTCCGTACCCATTTTGAAGTGCGGCTGCCAAATGAATCGAAAGTATGACGTGCTCCCTTAGCCCCGATTGCGACGGCATCATTCGGAAAATGGTAAGACTGCACTCAGACTAGGAAGGTGCAGGTTGCCCTGAAACGAATTGAAAGATTGCAGAAGTCATTCGGCCAATTCATTTGGCACGAAAAATCGAACTATCAGGCTGTTCCGGTAAAAAAGCGATTTACGACGAAGCGTGGAGCTGCCGCAAGGACAGCTCCTCTTGATGTCTATTGAAGTAACGGGGCAGGATAATGCGAAAAGGATATTAAATATTGAATTAATAGACCATCACAAGGTCGAGAGAAATCCCGCTGGTTGACGTTATTTGTGAAGGGATCGCCGACGAGGGTTGGATCGGGCTTTGAATACATGAGTTCTTGTCATTAATGACATCAAGTTCTTGTCAACCGACAGTAAATGCAGTAATGTCATGTCCCATGAACACAGTCTCATTAATTGCCGCGAAATCGCGGCTTTTACTTTTTATGGGATAAAGTTCTTGTCAATTCTCCATGACAAGAACTTGAACTCATTCCCGACGAAGCATCCGATGAATCAAATCGTTTATCGTTGCTCCGGTGGAAAAGTATGGTGGTTCATTCATATAACTGGATCAAAGCTATAATACGATTCTTTACAATTCCTATCGGATGAACAGAGTAGTGCATTTTCTCTAGGCTTAAATGATAATTAATTGGGACAGGTACGTTATCTGGAAATGAGTCGAGGAGGATCAGGATATGGCCAACAGACATTTTTCATCATCGGCATATTGGAAGCAAAAAGCGAAGGATTGGACGCCGCTGCATTCGTTCAAGGGCGAAACCAAAGTGGATTGGGAGGCTTGGCGAACCAAGGCGACGGAGCAACTCCAGGAGCTTCTCGGCGTATTCCCGCAAAAAGTGGACTTGGCGGCCGAAGTGGAATATGCCGTCGAGGACGGAGACTTGATTCGGGAACGGGTCATTTTTGATTCGGAAGAGTTCGCTTCCGTACCCTGCGTTCTCCTGCGGCCGAAAACTATGAATGCGGATCGGAGCAACGCGGCCATCATTTGCTGCAACGGGCATCCTGTCGACCTGGGAAAGGATCCGGTAGCGGGAGTAAGATCCTCGCCGGAGCACGAGAAGGCGATCGCGCTTATGAACTACAACTTCGGCGAGCAAATGGCGAAAGCGGGATTCCTCGTCATCGTGCCGGAATTGCGGGGCTTCGGGGAGCGGAACGATTCGTGCGGCCGGAAAGACGTGTGCAACATCAACTTCATTAAAGGCTCCATCCTCGGCATTTATCCCCAGACGCTTAACATTTGGGATATCAAGTGCTGCGTCGATTATTTGGAAACGCGGGACGAAGTCGATCCGGGGCGCATCGGCATGATGGGGCTGAGCTACGGGGGGACAATGACGGCGTTTACGGCGGCGATCGAGCCGCGCATTAAAGCGGCCAATGTGATGGGCTACATCAATCCGTTCGCGGAGTTCGGGATTGCGCGCGGCAATTTTTGCGGCTCGCAGGTTGTGCCTGAAATATATAAATATTTTGACACGCACGATATTGCCGGTCTGATCGCGCCGAGACCACTGCTGGTCGATATGGGCATTTACGACGATTGCTTCTTTATTCAAGATTTGCTGAAAGGGTACGAAGGTGTGCAGCGCATCTACGCGGCTGCGGATGCGTCTTCCAACCTGGATTCGGACATTCATGCGCACGGGCACTCGTTCGCGGGCAACAAAGCGTTCGAATTTTTCAAAAAGCATCTGTAGTTTTAAACAAGCTTTAATTATCGTGAGCATTAAGGATAAGCTAGAATCAAGATCAAGAAACATAACAAGTTAGTTGCTAATCTGTTGCAAAGGCGCCCTATAATAAGTGGCACCTTTTTTATTTTGACTGTTTAATGAAGCAGAGTTCGTAAGAATTATTTTCAAATCCCTGCCATAGGAAATCCGTAACTTATCAACCGCAGGTTGATTCGTTAACGACCGCTCCATTTCCAAATCCTTCATGATTAGGTATAGTGGGAATGACAAAGAGGAAAGGAGAACGTGGATGGGAAAAGAACATTTGATAGGTAGAATCATTTTCGATCTTCGAACGGCTAAAGGATTGACGCAGGAGCAGCTGGGTCAGCGGCTGAATGTTTCAGCACAAGCTGTTTCCAAATGGGAGAAAGGAGATTCGCTGCCAGACATCTCGCTGGTTGTCGATTTGGTAGAGATTTTAGGCTGTACAACGGATTATTTGCTTGGCAACTCGGGAAATCTGGAGAGCAAGATTCCGGATTTCTTGCAGGAGCTGGAGAAGGCATCGCGTGATCAGCAGATTCTCGTACTCGGTAAGATTATGAATACGATCGGCAAAGCCAATATACCTGGCGCCTCTTCCCATCCGTCTCTGGAAAACGACTTTAGTCTTCCGTTTATACGGATCGATGAAACTGGTCTGACTTTGTGGGCGAATCATAAGTTTGTTTATATCGCTACAGTTCCGTTTTTGCGTGAAACCGTTCAATCGGTTACCAAACGAACCGATTTTCCGCTGAATATCGTACCTCCGCATTTTTGGAAGATCGTGTTTGCCTTGCTTCCTGATATAGACCATTTATCGCCGCACTTCACAGTTGAGGAATCCAAGCTCCGCTCTTTGCTGCCGGAAGAAATTCCATTTGAAAACATGATGTCGGAATATATAGATCTGGGATACCTTGAACGTGTTCGTGGTGGGTATCGATTGAATATTAAAGCGGAAATTTCCGCGCGCATGTTCGCTGCCATGTTTGGCCTGCTGGATAAAGTAGGTAGCATTTCGACCGGCTACTCAGCAAAGAAGCGATGAGGAGGGATTGTTTGTTCGGAGTCCGGCACAGATTCAGATTTCTGAGTCTCTTTAGCCTTCTGCTCGTGTTTCTTTCCGCATGCAGCTTAGGCGGGCGGAATGAATTAAAGGAGCCTACGATTCCTCCTGCCCCCGGTAAAGAGGAGCATGCAACTGTTACCGTTCTGTACCGAAGTAAAACTGCATTTATGAATTTTTACGGCAGTAGGTTTCGTCAAATGTACCCGAACATCTCGATCGAAGTCGTCGAAGAGCCGCGACCTCAATCGGGAATAGACTTGAAGAAAGAAACAGAGACGATACTTGCCGCCAACCCGGTCGATGTTGTTTTCGCCGACAATTTCTTCGACGATTGGGCTAAAAGTGGTATGTTGGTCAATCTGGACCCGCTCATTCGAAGAGACAGCTTTGACATTCAAAACCTGTATGCAGGTGTGGTCGGCCATATTCGTCAAAGAGGTGCCGGCGCCCTGTACGCACTTGCCCCCCAGTTCAGTACGCAAGCATTGTTCTACAACAAAGACATATTCGACCAGTACGGGGTTCCTTATCCGAAGGATTTGATGAACTGGGACGATGTTCTTCGGTTGGCTGAACGGTTTCCGTTCAAAAAGGACCAGGATCAGCGTAATTACGCCCTGTATAATCCACTTAACCCATCTGCATGGATACAAGATATCGCCAAAACGAACAGGCTTTCAGCAATTGCGGAGGACGGGACCAAAGTGGTCGTCAACTCCCCTGCCTGGAAAGGGATCTTCCAAACGGTCATCCATGCCTATCAGGAGAAGCAGGTCATCCATCCGGAACAGAATGCGGGCGGCAGCACGTTTGAGAGTATCGTCAAGAGGAATCATTTTCTGATGGGAACGGCAGCCATGACCGTCGACCGGTACTATCTTCTATCCAATATGACGAATGCCGAGCGTCAAAATATCATAAAACCGCCTAATTGGCAAGCAGTGACCGCACCTTCAAGCTTGTCAGCTCCGAACGAAACGGAGACGGTTTCGGTGCACGAAATGTTCGCTATTCACGCGAAATCCAAACAAATCGATGCGGCCTGGGAACTAGTCAAATTTATAAACGGAGAAAGCACAGCAAAAACGTTGGGGGGAGGTGGCAACAGTTCCTTGCTCCTGACCCGGGTGGAATATAATCCGAAGGAAGTCAATGGCCGGTCTGTCGAAGCCTTTTACAAACTGCAACCAAGCACTAAAGATTGGACAGCCGTTTACAAGAGCACTCCAGTCGGCTTCTCCGGGCGTTTTTATGGAATTTTGCATAACGAAATAGAGGCTGTATTGGATGGAAGGAAATCTGTAGAAGAAGGAATAACCGCAATCCAGGAGCAAAGCCAACGAGCATTGGATGCTTTGAAATAAGTCTGTATTGTAGAAGGGACCGTCTAGACGGTCTGCAAAGTGTCGAGTCCTTAGGAATTTTCGGCACGCACGTTTAATTATTTAACCCGGATAACTTTCTTTACGCAATGCTGCCCGATAACTTTATAAGGCCGCCGATCGGTTATCGGATAACTTTCTTGGAATAAATCTGCAATCGGAGTCAGGGATTGGAACATATTTTTGGCCACATTCGCCAATCGGAACACATTCTTGACACTGAGATGAGACAAGAATGTGTTCCGATACCCCCTTGGTTTCTGAACGTCCGTTTGCAAAAACATCGGTATGGTATCATAAGGAAGATGAATCGGAATACTTTCTTGTCATTTATCGGAGCAGACTCTTGTCATCCGACAATGATGTCGTGGGACAAGAACATGTATGCTTAAGAATTCGCGTAAATCGCGGTTTTTGTGTTTTAAGGGTATAGGTTCTTGTCCTCGGCTCAGGACAAGAACCTATATCCTTTGCCGTATTGTGACAAGAACATATATTGATTGCCGTATCACCAATATATTGTTTACAAATATTTAGAGCTCAAAAAAATTACATCCGCGATGCTGACGAGTTAATTGGCGGTTTCGTTCCGCTAACGGGCAGTTTACGTTAATAGACCGCAACAAATATAGGTAGTCATCCGTCTAGAAAATGGAATTAGATTGTAAATCTCTGGGGGATACGGAATGTCAAAAAAACCAGTCGGAGCAGCTGCTGTGATTATGGATTCAGAAGGGCGAATTCTTCTAGTAAAACATAATTACAGAAAATATAATTGGGAGCTGCCAGGTGGGTTGTCAGAGCTGAATGAGTCCGCAGAGGATACTGCAAAGCGAGAAGTGTTTGAAGAAACTGGTCTTGAAGTTTCCGTAGGTCGTTTAACTGGCGTGTATTATGAACCCATTCACGATATGCATCATTTTGCGTTCATATGTAAGGTAGTCGATAATCAACAGCCACAGCACACAGAAGACTGTTAATAGCACTGCTAGCCGCCTCACCTTCTGGAGTAAGTGACATTCTTACATGATTACCACTATCATTGTCAGCAACTAGTATGTGATATAATTAAATCGCAGAAAATTTATATTATGAATGGAGAACAAAAATGAATGTTGTAAAATTTACTGCAAAAGTTGCTCATGCAATTATAATTATATTATTTTACAAAAAGCTTTTGAATTTGATAAGCAAGATATTGAACAAGGAATGGATGGCGAGTATCTTGAAGTCAATGGGCAAGAGAACTCTGGATATAAGTGTTGTAGAAATGCTTCCATCAGTAAAGACACATTTATAGTTGATATTGATTCAAATGAAGATGAGATAAATCGTGTTGAGGTTATGCTTGAAAAAGTAAAAATAAATAATAAACTTCTGAAATATCTTAACGAAATTTTAGGCGATAAACTACAAGTAATTGATTAAGTAAATAATCTAATAACTTCCAGTATAAGCATTTGCGAGCTGTTAAAGATTAAGTTGAAATAAAAGTATGAGTATTTATATTAAAGGTGGTTTTACTGGTTCCGATCGGATTCCCAGTGAAGCTTGTCCCTTTTTGGATGGAGCTTTCAAATTAGAACAAATAGATGGAGTTAAGCATGCTTACCCAGAGGATAAGGATTTTCTAATAAAATACTTACGAGAAAAACATACTCTTAAACAGATTTGTAACTTGTTATTTATTGGATTATTTTATGCTTATGGGTACGATAGTTGAATCACTGTCAATCAGGCTGCCGATTATTTCTGTGGCCTTTTGTGCTTGTTATGAAAGCCTGGTCATAGCCTTTAAATCGGGTATAAAATGTTGGCCATTATGCACCGCGGCGGATTTTTCGCCGATAGACCCGTTAAACTGAACCTTATCACAAGTAACGGCGAAAAAGTTAGATGTAAGGAAGCTTTGGGAGTGTTATGGGGCGTGTGGAACTTGTGAATAAGAGCCTTTGTGACCTTTGGTCTAGGGATAATGTAATGAATAAGCAAAATATATCGAAGCTTATCTGTAAAACCTCGCTCACAAGCTGCAGCTCGTACTCTTTCTTGTCCACCTTCTTGTGGCTTTTACGTTCTTCTACTATGCGACTATCCATTAAATTTTCAAAATCAGACAAGTAAAGAGAGATTTCAACAAAGTTGGGTCTATCGGACCTAACCGGCGAACGTTTTTCGGAATATACTCCTAATTAAGGATAATTATTTCCAAATATAATATACAACTCGTACGATAATAGCAAACCCGCTTAAAGACGGGGACGCAAAGCTAAAGGGGCTAAAGGATTTGCTTAAAACGCAAATGCCAATGCTAGCCAGCTGCCGAATATGACAGAAACCTCCGTCTATTAGCGCATGCCCGCTTATGGACGGAGGTTTTCTTAATTATAGAAAAAATAATAAGTTTAACCCCTATAAGTTCTATAAGCACTGCTATACCGAAAAACTGGACCTAAATGTAAGAGAAAGAAAAGAAGGCCTTTCAAAACTTGATTTTGGTGACAGCTATTTGATGATTGAAGATAACGGAGTATTAAGCACATCCGAGAAGAATAGAAGTCAGAACCCAATGGTCATTAGAATTGAAGTAGACTATTTCGAAGAAACAGTGAAAGAACTTGAACAACGAAAAGTAAAGGTTGAAGTGCATACTTTTAATTGGGGGATAATCGGAGTAATTATTGATCCAGAAGGAAATAGAATTGAAAAAAAATATTGATCTTACAGGTGGAGGTATGAAGGAATCAATATGAACAATCTTGATTATTTAGTAGACACGATTATCAATGAGCCTATGCTAAGTGAAAGAACGTATACATATTTAATTTTAGGCACTGAGAATTCGTTTACAAGCGGATATTTTGCTGTTTTAGAAAATGAAGTTTCATATGATGGAGAAATTACTATTGCTCTTTTTGATAAGTATATTAACGAAATTAAGGAATTAATGCTAGGGAAGGGCATTCTTTGTATCAAAGTAGATGCTGGTAAGTTAGTCGAGCATTGCATTGTGAAAGATATGAATCCTGAACTTTTTGATGCGGATGTCTTTGAGTTAATCATTTACCAGAGATATGATTTGGAACCAAAGGGAGAGGAAAGAAAAGAAATCTTACAGCAATCGTTAAAGGCAGAAAAAATTAAGAATACATTAGTATTTGCGTGTTATATGAATGACATGGAAAAAATTAAAGAGCTAGTAACCCACGCGAAAAAATCCGATTTAGACAAAGTTCTTGAATATCGTGGCACTTCTTTGCAGTTTTGTAGTAAACACAATAATTTAGAGGCATTTAGACTATTAGCCGAGAAGGGAGCAAACGTAGGGTAACGTGCTCTGGCTGAAACCTCTCTTGAAATTGCGTTTAGACACTCAAGTGATATTGTGAATTATATTCGTTCAGTATTTCCGGAGGTTTATCAAAAAGAGGTGGAAAAGAAGGGCTTTGGGATTGCTCTTCATTGTACAGATGAGGCTCTACTAGAAGGCATTTTACAGTTGGGCTGTGATGTGAATCAAGAAAAGAAACCATTCCCTCCGCTACATAACTTTGCAGATCTTAATAACATTATCGGGATAAAATTCTTGTTGGATCACGGAGCTAATCTTGAATGTAGAAATCAGTATAAGCAAACAGCCCTGCATAGAGCTATTATGAGAGAAAATGTTGCCGCTATTGAAATGCTGTTAAAACATGGTGCGAACATTCAAGCTACAGATCAAGATGGGAAGACACCAATGGATTTAGCTAAAGCATGTGAAAACAAAGCAATTGTTAATATGATGGATTAACATGCTGTAAGTATAACTCCGATCGAGGTTTTTGCTTTTTCGGGTGCTACATCTTATTCCACGATCGATTGAAACCCAGCAGTTTAGGACATCGCATCCGTTTTGTTCGTTCCCTATTTCGCTTTGCCTATGAAGAAACATACTTAACCTCAAATCCTTCTTTGAAGTTACGCGAACACAAAATGGACAAGCGTATTCCTAAGTTTTTGATCGAGGAAGATGTCATTCACTTGAAAATCTCTTGCAAGTCCCTGAGGGAAAGGGTTCTTCTGGAGGTTCTTCTGGAGTTTCTCTACAGTTCCGGCTGTCGGGTTGGAGAGGTGGAGAAGTTAAACATTGAAGACCTGAACTGGGAGAACTGCTCCGCTATTGTAAATGGCAAAGGTTCAAAACAGAGAGAGGTTTACTTTCCAACCGAGTGTAAAGTGTGGTTGAAGAAGTATCTCGCTAGCCGTGTCGATTCTTGTAAGGCCTTATTTGTAACCGATACTCATCCAACAAGACGACTGGCTATTCCGACGATCAGGTGGACTGGCTGCCGCCGCATGGGATCGTGTTGGGACAGTTGGACATCAACAGTGACAGCTATGTTCTGATTGTTGTCCGTGAAGACGATTTTCCCGAAATGGAACAGCTGGCAAAGGCAAGCGGATACACCTTATGCAGCTTTTGATCCGGCTTGTGAAAACGACATAAAGGAGAGAACAACCTTGACGATTCCCGCACAATGGATTCGGCCGTATTCATCCTATGAGGATGTGGAGCATGGCGCTGATGTTTATGCCAAAGTTGAAGGCGGTAATGATGCTGTATCACTATCAAAGGAAAGAGGTAATTTGCGGATTGCAAAGTTACTGGAAAGCTCGTAGATTGAGCTAACGGGTACGATAGCTCAATAAAGACATATATAGGCAGCCGTTTTTTTACAACCGGCTGCCTTTCTCAACTGGTAGTTTAATTTCAATACAAAGGAATTTTTTGCGAAATAACGAAATTATATTTCATGTTAGAAATCGTTGTACTAATGCATCAAGTAATCGAGTTGTAAATGGGGAGGTTATTATGGGGAATAATTCCGTAAAGTTGACTGATAACCGTAAAGAGTATAAAAGCGTCTACCAACTGAAACCGAATATTGTCATGATTAACGAAATTCCTGATCTGAACTTTTTGGTGATTGAGAATGAGGGAAGAAGATATGATTTGGCTAGAGATGAACCCTCCCTTATCTGGTTGTTCTCAAGGATACAGAATCAGTTGAGGATGATCACTTCGAAACGCATGCAATACAATTTCCGTCTAATGCCGTTTGAAATGATATGGCAAGATCAATTACCCGATGGCATATGGAAACGAGTCGTCATGGTGCAGGTTCCGGAGCAGATCGACCAGTTGCTCGTTGATGAGGCGATTCACAACGTAAGAATCAAAAATAAAGGTGTGGAATTTCTTGTGCCGTCATTCCAACGTATCTCGCAAAGATTGTGCGCGCACACTTTGCATCTTGGTCATTACGATGAGATCGCAAACCCAGAAGACCATATCACCAAGACTGTATCTTCACAAGGCTTTCGTTCACGGGGAAAGACTCGGGAGATCTATATGAATCCACCGACCTGGAACCCTGTTGAAAAGTGGCAAACGATCGTCCGGATACCCATTGAAAAAATATGATATTTATCCACTTTGTGATTGAACTAACGGATAACGATAGCTCACATATGTAGGCAACCGTTTTTTACGATCGGCTTGTCAAATGCGACCGGTACGATCGGGATAGAAGACGGAGAGTTGGAGGAGCCAGAACTTGGACGACTCGTTCTCGCTAATCCACATGCCAGCACGTCCTTTTTGCCATACAGGTCGATGCCGATGACCATGTAGGACACTTTGTCACAATTTGCCGCCGTCAGTTTGACGGTGTTTTTTTGTCGCGGCCAAAGTTTCTCCGGTCGGGGGATTCCTATCGGACTGGCATTGCTTTACAATCATAAGTACATGGAGGTTCATAGAAACGGAGGGCGCTTTGAAATGTTTGGAAGTCTGGCTTTGAGGCGATGGATGCTGTCGCTGCTTGTCTTTATATTCGTTTTTTCGGGGTATACTTCGGTGTTTGCTGCGGATCGGTTCGTGCTGAAGTCCGTCGGTGCGGACTCGGTGACGGGGAACCCTAAGATCCGATACGGGGATTACATTCGGACATCGGACGGAGGGTATGTCGCGGTGGGGACCGACGCAGGCGGTGAAGACCCCGAGCTGTTCATAGCGAGATGGAACGTGAATGGCGATTTGGAATGGCGGACTTCGCTCGGTTTCGATGAGAGCGGTATTCCTCCATCGGTGAACGACGTGCTGGAGACGCCAAACGGATATATGTTTGTCGGCCGTAAGAACGATGGCATGCTCTACGGGCTCGTTAATCATTCGGGAAGCATCGTTCGGTCGGGTGTGCAGCTGCCGGGGGGCGGCTCCGCGAATTTCATCGCAAAAATGGACAATGCCGGCACGACAAGGTATCTCGTAGGCGGTTACGCTCAATTTGCGAGCAGCGGAGCGGTAAACTCGATCTTTACCCTAGATGCGGACGGAAATCCTGGGGCTGGAATCGCCCACTTGATTTCGTACGGCCGAAGTCCGTTCGATGGAATAACGCTGTCGTCCGGAAACGTAGCGATCGTCGGATACGGTTCCGAAGGAACTGGCTCATCCTTCGGCATGTTGTACACATATAGCGCCCGCGATGGGGCAGGGGCCCTGAAGAAGTTTTCCCAGAGCGGGGGGAATCTTACCCTGAGCGCCTTGGTGGAAGCGGGCGCGGATTCGGGTTATTATTTGACTGGCAACGTGCAGGTGGGAAGCGAACAAGATATCGTCGTAATCCGTACGGACGCGGACGGGGAAGAGTTGTGGAGAAAGGTATATCCTCACGATGGCGCCCAAGTCCCGGAAGGCTTGCTTCGTACAAATGACGGCGGATTCCTGATATACGGCGGCTCCAACACGGGTGATGGCGTCCTGCTGAAGACGGACGCGAACATGAATGAGCAATGGATCAAGGTGCTCCCTGGCACATGGAACCTTCAAGCTGTGTTGCAGCTTGCGGACGGCTCGTTTCGGGTCGCCGGAGCCAGCGCCAACTTAATCGATATGTACGTCGGACCACCGACGGGCCTTGTGGCGGACGACGAGGCGAACGTCATCGTCGGGCTGACGGAAGACATGGAATACTTAGGAAACGGCAGCGTGAGTTACGTCGTATACAACAAGGGTGCCGTACCAACGTTTTCCGGAGATCAGACGGTGTTCGTACGTTATAAAGCGGACCGAGGGGCGGGGTATGAGGCCGGCGAAGCGGCTACGTACGTCTTTACAGCAAATCCGGTCACGATCGCATCTGTTTCCCCATTGGCAGTTGTATGGGTCGGATACGGAACCCCGCTGTCCGAGGTCGGTCTGACGGCGACGGTGAATGTCAAGCTGAGCGACGGAACGAATGTATCGGCGAGCGTGACGTGGGATGGCGGCAACCCTGCGTACGACAGAACGGTGCCGGGAGCGTACGAGTTCGTCGGCGCGTTGACGCCGCCGAACGGGACGACAAACCCGGACGCGCTTACGGCGAAGGTTGTCGTAAAGGTCGAACCGCGAACAATCGAGAGCGTCGCGGACGCCGTATATCGTACCGTTGGATACGGCACGCCGCTGTCCGAGGTCGGTCTGCCGGCGACGGTGAATGTCAAGCTGAGCGACGGAACGAATGTATCGGCGAGCGTGACGTGGGACGGCGGCAACCCTGCGTACGACAGAACGATGCCGGGAGCGTACGAGTTCGTCGGCGCGTTGACGCCGCCGAACGGGACGACAAACCCAGACGCGCTTAAGGCGAAGGTTGTCGTGAAGGTCGAACCGCGAACAATCGAGAGCGTCGCGGACGCCGTATATCGTACCGTTGGATACGGAACCCCGCTTTCGGAACTCGGATTGCCGGCGACGGTGAATGTCAGGTTGAGCGACGGGACGACGGAAGTGACGGGCGTAAAGTGGGACGGCGGAGATCCGCCGTATGATGGAAATGCGCCTAGGAGGTACTCGTTTACGGGCGAGTTAGCGCTGCCAAAGGGCGCGACGAATCCAGGCGGATTGTCAGCGATCGCGGTCGTGGCGGTGGAGGAAACGCCGACGGCGCCGCTGCCGATCGTGCGCGTCGCGTCTGTGCCCGCCGTGATGGTCCCCTTCGGGACGCCACTATCCAATGTCCCGTTGCCGTCCGCGGTGAACGTCGTCTTGAGCGATGGGTCGTCGGCGGGCGCGGGCTTGACATGGGATGACGGGGTTCCTTCGTATAATGGCAACGTGGCGGGCGTATACACCTTTACAGGCACAGTAACGCCTCTTGCCGGCATCTTGAATCCGGATGGATTGACGGCGACGGCGGTTGTTTCGGTGGAAGAAGCGCCTGTCGCGTTGGTCGGTTTGGAGGTTGACGAGACTTCTTATCTCTTGAGTGTCGGAACATCCCATGCTACCCGCGTCAAAGCGTCGTACTCGGACGGACGCCGGATTGACGTCACGGATGTAGCGACGTACGCGACCTCGAACGCCTCCGTCGCAGAGGTAGGGGAGAATGGCGTCGTTCGAGGGAAATCGCAGGGAAAGGCGTCAATCTCGGTCGAATACGGCGGTCTTCGCTCCGAAATCCAGGTAGACGTGTATCAACCGTCGGTTGCTGGCCACGACGAGGAAGAACCTGCCGTGGTGCCGACCGTCCCGGGAAAATCGTCGACCGCCTGCTCGCGCGTCGGGTGCACGGTGACATTCGGCAAGGAAGTGACGATCGTGATCCCTAGATTGCAGGGAGACGCGATCGTCACAATCGAAAAGATCGAGCTGCCTCCGGGCTCCGTACCGGCTGGGCTGCAGTTGGCGAGCGGAGTGTTCGAACTGCTGCTAAGCCCGGGAATGACGTTTCCGGAGCCGGTGACGCTTCGCTTCGCGTTCGACGCGGCGTCGATGCCCGAAGGGTTCCGCGCGGCCTTGTTCTACTTCGACGAAGCGCATAAAGAATGGATTGAGATCGAGAGCCGGATTGAGAAGGGACTTGTTGTGGCGTCGGTGGATCACTTCACGAAATTCGCAGTGTTCGGCGTCAAGGAGTCGTCAGCAGAACCGACACCGACACCGACACCTGCTCCAACGCCGACATCGTTCCTCGACATGGACGGTCACTGGGCGAAGTCGTACGTCTCGCGGGCGGTAGAGCTCGGTATTACGAACGGGTACAACGCTCGCATGTTCGCGCCAGATGCTCAAGTAACACGAGCGCAGTTCGTTACGATGCTGATGCGCGCGCTCAAAGTCGAGGGCGTATCCGCGCCGCGTTTTGCGGATGCCGGTGCCATCGAAGCATGGGCGGCGTCTGCCGTCACTGCGGCGGCAGAGCGCGGCATCGCCGAAGGCTTTTCTGACGGTACTTTCCGACCGAATGTCGTCATTACGCGGGCGGAGATGACGACGCTGCTTGCCCGTGCGGCGAGCTTGGAGTCGTCGGGGGATGCCGAACCGACGTTCGCGGACGCGGCGGACGTACCGGCTTGGGCCCGTCCTGCGGTTGCTGCGGCGGAGGGGCTCGGTCTCGTGCAAGGCCGCGGTGGCGGTCAATTCGAGCCATTCGCCGCTGCAACGCGCGCGGAAGCCGTCGTCCTTCTGCTACGGATGTTGGATTTGAATTTGAATTTGAAACCATAGTAGGGCTTATTGCGATAGGGGCCCACTTGGTGCATCAGGACGATGCAAGAAACCATTGAACTGAACATTTGACGGATACGAGAGCTGAATAAAGATAACAAAAAGGCAGCCGACCAAAACGATCGGTTGCCTTTACTCACCTAACGGAAACAGTTCCTCGTAGGCTTCTTGATGAAAACGAAAAGGGGGATAGCCGTTTTTGATTTTGGACGGCGTATTGACGCGGTTTTCCATGTTCATTTTGACAAGCGGTACTCACGAGTACAGCCTTAAGTCCATTTCATTGATGGAATTGACCCGGAAAAACGAATTTGCATAACATCAGCCATCTTATTTGTTTTGGTCGATCATTTTGTTGATCTCCTCTTCCGCTTCCCGTAATGCCGTATTGACGTCTATTTTCCCTAAATTGTAATCGTCGAATTTGGTCATCAATATTTTCCTGGCATCGCGGTAATATTTTGAGAACGCCGGCGCCGGAGAAGGCTTACTTTTGAAAATAGAGCTCATATCGATTTCTTTTAGCATAGGCAAATCGGCGGCAAGCTGTTTTCTCAGCTCTGGGCTTTTGAGCGGGGATAACCGGGCGAATTTGCGTGCAGAAATTTGCTGGACTTCTTCGGACGTAAACAAGTCGATAACCTGCATCGCCTGATCCTTATACTTGCTCTGCTTTGAGACAAGCATATAATGCGCGTCCACAAGGCCGTACACATTCGGCTGTTCTTTAAAGCTCGGATACTGCGCCATGCCCAGGTTAAACCCTTTCTTTATGGCATCGGTCAGTTTATTGAAAATGTTGACGGTGCCATACATCGCCACTCTTCTTTCATTGTAGAATACATCACCCCCACTGGAAGCGCCGCCGGGTACGATATCGATGCTGTGACCCAGCTGGAATATTCTTTTCCATAAATCGGTGTTAACGGTAGCTCGTTCTTTCTTTATATCTACCATATCAGGTGAGAGAGAGGAAGACAGGCGTTGAATATGCTCATAACTAAGGCCGATATATTGCGTGGGCCCGTCTTTACGCGTCAATTTTTCTCCGAGAGCGGCTGCTTCCTCCCACGTCATGCCGTCCTTCGGGTAGCTGACACCGAACTTGTCGAACAAATCTTTGTTGTAATATAGCGCATTGAATTGGGTCGAATAGGGCAAACCATATAACTCGCCTTTATCCGACAGTATCCGCAGCGCATCCAGATATACCGGGTCGAATCGGTTCAGATCGACCTTTTGCTTGTTCGCTAATGGCGTGATGTCCATCAGAATGTTGTACGGAATAAAGTCCGTGACGTACCCGTTAAATTGCGTCAGCAGGTCGGGAACGACGCCAGACGCAATAATGTCCGGTAAACTGCCGCTTAGCGGCTCCAGCGTTATGTACGGATATTTCTTTTTCAACGGCTGTACGAGCAGTTGATCCCACTCGTCGTCAGTTAGTCCTTGCCCTTTGAATACAGTGAGGCGGACCGGATCCGTACTGATCGTCTCTTCCAAGGCAGAGCCTGGGCTTTGCAATTTTCCCGATTGCTGGCAGCCGGCCATGGCGGCTGAGACCGAAATTAGCAAACATACCGCGCATACTCGCACCGTTACTGTGGCTTTCATCGGAGTATCCTCTCCCAATTAAATGTGAACTGACTACCCAGAATGTTTCCTACAATCTGCTTTAACGAAGCCTTCGGTCTACTCGTCAGGTGGAAGGTGGCTAACATTATTGTCCAATCGGTGGAAAAAGCCTCAGAAACTGGCCGAACAAGTTCTAGTTTTTTGGGCAGACATTTGCATGTTATAAGAAATAATATCAGATGTCCGTTGTCTGACATCTTGTATCGAAGATAGACCATTTATTGGGCTTTGTCAACGACTTTCTTGCAAGTATCACTGGGATAAACTTTTCCGGCGAGTCATCAAAACAACAAGCTATCCTTACAAAGATAGCTTGTCCCCAGTCGTCCGTTTATTTCTTCTCTATGGATAGTTTACCTATAGAAAACAGGGCGTTCGCTGTGCTGACCACGTCATGTTGCGAGGATTGTATATGCAGCAGCATTTCATTGAAAGACGCGGTGGAGTCTCTCGTCTTCAGTGCGGTAATAATTCGCATATGAGCGTCTATGACCAGAGTCGGGTTGGCCGGATGCGAGAAAGCTTTGCCGCGGTATTCGCGCAGGCTAGGCACCAAGTTAGAATATATGAATTGCAGTAGTTTGTTCCGGCTTGCGCTGAAAATCGTCTCGTGGAACCGTTCATCCGCGCTAACGATCGATTCCAGGCTTTGCTTCTCGACGAAGCCAGCCATATCCGCCTGGATTCGCTCCAACTCCTGCAGCTCTTCGTCCGAAATGTGCTGCGCCGCCAGAGAGGCGGCCATCGGTTCGATCGCCATTCTCGTTTCAAGCAATTCACGAATATGGTATTCGTTCTCCTGAAACCAATTCAGAAACCGCTTGCGGTCAAACTCTTCCTTGTCGATGACAAAGGCACCCTTGCCTCTCTTAATTTCGATATAACCTTGCGCCTGCAACGCAACCAGCACCTCGCGCACGGTAGGACGGCTTATGCCAAGCATTGCTACCAGTTGGTTTTCCGGCGGGATTTGGTCGCCAACCTTCACCTCCCCTGATTGAATTAACTTTTTCAGTTCTTCCAGTGCATCCTCAGCAATCGGTTTTCTTGTCAACGAATTCAGCATAGCTTAACCTTCTTTTAATAGTTTTGTACAACACCTGTTGTCTGACATCTATAAGTATACATAATTGCGCAATCGGAAAGCAATCGTCGGATGGGATCGATTACATGTTTGCCACCCGCTGATCAAGGAAGACCGGAACGTCCTGACGTACAGGGTGTTCCGGTTTTTTGTAACCTTCCAAAAAATATAACTTGCCAACGGACGATGCGCCTGTTACTATTGGTTTAAGGTTCGAACATTATACCATTAAAACGGTCGTACAATGGAATGTGGAGGAAGTTCAGATGGTATCTCCTTTTTTTGCCCAGTTTAAAGAGGTAACGCCGAAACGGGTGAGCGACTTCATTCTGGAACAGCTCGAAGAAGCGATTATTTTGAAAGAGGTTTTGCCCGAAGAGCAATTACCGCCTGAAAGGGAATTGGCAACATTATTCAAAGCAAGCCGATTGGCCGTAAGGGAAGCGATTGCAGAATTGGAGCAGAAGGGGCTGATCGAAAGACGACTCGGCGCAAAAGGAGGAACATTTGTTTTACCGCTCACCGCCAAAACGCATCAGCGGACGATCCAGCAAATCGCCGATAATTGGACGCAAACAAAAGAGCTGCTGGAATACCGTTCGGTCATCGAGCCGGAAGCGGCGAGATTGGCGGCAGCGCGCATTACGCCGGAGCATCTTGCCTATGTCCGCGATCTCGTCGAGAAGAGCAGCGGGGAAGATTGCAACCGGGAAATGTTTCGTTCCTTGGACGTGAAATTCCATCTGGAAATCGCCCGCGCATCCGGAAATTCGTTTTTTGAAAGCGCTGTTAGGCTGATTCGCACGAAGATCAATCCGGGGCTCGATTTAATGCCGTACAACCGCGAAATCCAATTGGCCAGCTACGAACAGCATCGCGTGCTGATTGAAGCCCTCGCCGAGCGCGATGGCGATAAAGCAAGCAAGACGATGCACATGCATGTCCATAAAACATTGGCGAAATTGAGCCAGTTCGTAGAATAACGAAACGGCATGGAGGTGACAACATGAAATCGGCGGAGCGATTGCCCAGAATAGGTGTCGTAGGGTATTACATCTCGGAAGAAGAAGCAGTTGGCGGTCATATTCGCGGTATTCCGAGGCAAGCTTTCTCGCTGTTCAGTTATGACATGATCCAAGCGGTTTTCCGGTCGGGGGCGACTCCGATCCCGATGCCGGTAGTGGATAAGGATAAAATCGGTCAACAGTTGGATACTATCGATGGACTTGTATTTTCCGGCGGAGAAGACGTGGATCCGCGGTTGTACGGCGAACAGCTGCAGCCGAGCGCGCACCGGATCGATCCGGTGAGAGACCAATACGAGATGGAATTGATGGCACTCGCGCTGGAGCGCAATATCCCGATACTTTGCATATGCCGGGGGATGCAGCTGTTAAATGTCTTTTGCGGGGGGACCCTGCACGCCGACATCGACGAATTATCGGATAACATGCTGAATCATTGGGAGACGAAAGAACCGTGGCGCTCGGTTCACCCGGTGCAGATGAGGTCCGACCATTTTGCAAGCGCTGTCTTGGGGGGGGTTGAAATCGGGGTCAACAGCATTCATCATCAATCGGTCAAACGATTGGGGGAAGGGCTGGAAGTCGTAGGCCATTCCGAAGACAACATTGTGGAAGCGATTGCAATGAAAGACCGCAGCAATGTGCTTGCGGTGCAGTGGCACCCGGAAATGATCGCGAGGCGCGACGACGCCGGACTGCGTCCATTTCAATGGCTTAACAAGCTGGCTGTATCGTCGGCGGATGACAAACCGAAAATACCGGTAAAGGAAACTCATGAATAGCTCTTACACCTAAGGAGGGGTCTACATGTTGGCTAAAAAAGCATGGATGAAAATTTCCGCGGTTACGATGATTTCCGCTCTCCTCGTTATTACAGGCTGCGGCGGAAATGCGACGAAAGCGCCCGATTCGAAGTCTGCTGATGGCGGCAAAGCAGCCGAACCTCCAAGAAAATTAGTCGTTACTTCATTCGGCGGCGATTATGAAACCGCCCAGAAGGAATATTTGATTAAGCCGTTCGAGAAAGAATTCAACGCCAAAGTGGAAGTCGTCACCCTATACTCGGCAGATGCACTGGTCCGTATGCGCGCGGAGAAAAGCGCCCCTACGCTCGACGTCGTGCAATTCTCCGGCGGACAGGAAGTACAAGCGGCCAAAGAAGGACTGATCTTGCCTGCAGACGAGAAGCTGCTGACCAATCTCAAAGACTTGTACAAGCCCGCGATCAACACGGGCGGCTACGGACCGAGCATCGCATTCGACGCTTTGGGGATTATATACAACGAGAATAAAATCAAAACGCCGCCTACTTCGTGGAACGATTTGTGGAAGCCTGAATTCAAAGGACATGTCGGACTGGTCGACTTGACGAATACGTTCGGCCTGCAGTTTGCCGTCATGAACTCGAAGCTTGCCGGCGGCGATGAATCCAATATGGATAAAGGCTTTGAAAAGATCAAAACGCTGTTGCCGAACGTGGCCGCTATCGTAGCCTCTACCCCGGATGTAGGCAACCTGTTCGCCCAAGAAGAAGCTTGGATCGCCGCTTACGATTCCGGATACGCCTTCAACTTCCGCAAGAAAGGCCAGCCGATCAAGTTCGTCGTCCCGAAAGAAGGAGCGATGGCCACGTTCATCAACGCGCAAGTCGTAAAAGGAAGCAAAAACGCCGACCTCGCCCAGCAGTTCGTCAACTATGCACTCCGACCGGAAGTTCAACAAGCGTTTGCCGAGCAAACCGGATTTGCCCCGTCGAACAAAAACGTGAAGCTTTCCGCCGAGCTGGCAGCCGTTATGCCGTACGGCGAAGCAGCCGTAAACAGCTTGGTGCCGCTGAATTGGGAAGTCGTGACAGCGAACCGCAACGCCTGGACGGCGCAGTGGAACAAGCTGATCAGCAAATAATCCGGCTTAGGCGAAAGAGGTGGCGGTTATGCAGCCGATGCCGCTATCTCTTTCCTTTGACCATGGAAAGGACGGATCCCTTATGCTTCGACGGTTGCCTCCACAGTGGATCTTGATGGCTCCCGGCTTGCTCATTCTTATCTTTTTCTTTCTGCTGCCGGTCGGACAGCTGCTGCTGTTCAGCTTTTATCGCACCACTGCGGACGGAATGATGGAGAAGGCTTTCGTGTTCGAGCAGTATTTGGCTTTTTTCAAAGATCCTCACTATTTGAAGATTCTTTGGCGCACTTTGGTCATGGGCGCTGTGATCAGCCTGCTGTGCTTGATTCTCGGTTATTGTCTCGCTTACGGGGTAGCCCGTTCCAACCCGAAAAACAAATATTTGCTGCTGCTTCTCATCGCATTGCCCTTGCTTACAAGCGCAGTCATCCGAAACTTCGGATGGATCGTCATTTTGGGCCGAAAAGGACTAATCAACCAACTGTTGCTGAACATTGGTTTCATCGATAAACCGATCGATCTGCTTTACACGTCTACGGGCGTCGTCATAGCGATGGTTCACGTATTGCTGCCTTTTATGGTATTGGTGCTGTACAGCGTGCTGGACGGGATGGATCGGAACCTGGAGTCGGCGGCGGCCAACTTGGGTGCTTCACCGTCCAAAGTATTCTGGTTTGTCACCTTGCCGCTCTCGTTGCCGGGTATCGTGGCGGGTACGCTGCTCGTGTTCTCGATCTCGATCAGCTTCTATATAACGCCGGCCTTGATCGGTGGACCGAGAGTGCAGGTAATGGCGACCGAAATATACAACCAGACGATTCATTTGATGAATTGGCCGTATGCTTCCGCACTCGCCGTCGTTTTGCTCGTCACCGTATTCCTAATCACGAATTTGTATAACCGGGCGCTTAGACGCAGTTCAGCGCAGGGAGCTGGTATCGTATGAAGAAACGATTTTCTGTCCTGAATGCGGTCAACTTGTTTATCTATTTGTTCATCGTGGCTCCGCTCGTCGTGGTGGTCATTACTTCTTTCACCGAGAGCGCTTATCTCGTGTTTCCGCCCAAAGGCTTTACGTTCCATTGGTACAATGAAGTATTGACCGGAGGACGGTATGCCAAGCCTTTCTGGAACAGCATATGGATCGCCGTCACGACAACCGCCGTTGCATTGCCGATCGGCACTTTAATCGCGCTCGCGTTCAAGAAGTACGAATTCCGTTCCAAAGAAACGATGCGGTCGTTATTTTTGTCTCCGCTGCTCGTGCCGACGCTGCTGTTCGGGATAGGCTTGCTCATTTTTTACAGCAATCTGGGAGTGAGCGACTATTTCTTCCGGCTCGTGATGGCCCATATCATTCTTACGGTGCCTTACGTCGTAAGGACGATGAGCGCCGGGTTTGCCCGTCTGGACCGCTCGGTTGAGGAAGCGTCTTTGATTCTCGGCGCTACGCCGTGGCAAACGCTCAGGCTCGTGACGATTCCGCTCGTTCGCCCCGCCTTGATGGCAAGCGCTTTCTTTGCCTTTATCATGTCGTTTGACGAGCTGGTCATGGCCCTGTTCTTGACCGGACCGGGAATGGTTACACTGCCGATGCTCATTTACTCGGACATTCAGTTCAATATGACTCCGGCTATTGCGGCCGCATCTTCCATCATCATACTCGGCACGGTTCTGATCGGTTTGATCGGGATGAGCATGCTGAAACGAAATAAGATTTTGTAGCAGGGGAGGTTCGTACTATGAGTGAACTGCGATTACGGGAGCTTCGAAAGCAATATGGCGCCAACGTCATTGTGGAAAAGCTGGATTTGACCGTCCGCAGCGGGGAAATGGTGTCTTTGCTAGGTCCGAGCGGATGCGGTAAAACGACTACGCTGCGGATGGTGGCCGGGCTTCTCGAGCCGACAAGCGGCTCAATCCATTTGGCGGACAAGGATTTGACGCGGGTCGCTCCATATAAACGCAATGTCGGCCTTGTATTTCAAAATTATGCGCTGTTCCCGCATCTGTCGATCTTCGAGAACGTGGCGTTCGGTCTGCGCCGTCAAGGCGTGCCGAAGCATGAAATCAAGGAAAGAGTGCAGCAAGCGTTGCAGTCGGTTCAGCTCGCCGGCATGGAACAAAGGATGCCTGCGCAGCTGTCGGGCGGCCAGCAGCAGCGTGTTGCGCTCGCCCGCACGCTCGTGCTGCGGCCCCCGCTCGTATTGTTCGACGAGCCGCTCAGCAACCTGGATGCGAAGCTGCGTCAAGCGCTGCGCGTTGAAATACGCCAGTTGCAGAAGCAGATCGGATTTACCGCTATCTTCGTTACCCACGACCAGGAAGAAGCGATGGTATTGTCCGACCGGATCGCTGTCATGAACAAGGGCCATATCGTACAGCTGGACACGCCCGAGAACGTATACGGCCGTCCGAACGATTCGTTCGTAGCCGACTTCGTAGGCGATTCGAATTTGCTGCCGGTGAAAGAGCACAAGGCGGCAAACGGCAGTACGGACGTAACGCTTGCCGGAGGTCAGCGTATTAAAGCGGCCGGGTCGGCAGACAAGTCGGGGAACGCTACGGCGATGATCCGCCCGGAAGCGGTGTCGCTGTTCGCGGCTGACGATGCGTCAGTCACGCAGCTCGATCGGGATCGGCAGAACCAAATAACCGGTACGGTGCTGTATGTCCATTATACGGGATCGTCCTATTTGATCGGCCTGCAAGTATCTGGGCTGGAGAAACCGTTTCTCGTCAAAATGCCGATGCACGGCGAAGCGAATCTGTCCTTGCGTGAAGGAGCCCCTGTTCATGCGGTGTGGCAGGTCGGCTCGACGCTTTTGTTTTAACGCGAACGCATACGAAGCAAGTTTGCTTCGCAAAACTCTTAGGAGGAACCCAATAATGGATCATAACAAATCAATGGTAATCGCTCAAGGCACGGACGCTTCAACCATGGACCCGTACGCCCATTCGGAAACAACAACCGCCAATATATTACTGCAAGTATACGACGGTCTTGTCCGCCGCAATCCCTCGATGGACATCGAGCCTTGGCTGGCGGAAAGCTGGGAGGTCATTACCGATACGGTGATCGAGTTCCGGCTGCGCCCCAGCGTTACGTTCCATAATGGCGAGAAGATGAATGCGTCTACGGTAAAATTCTCGCTGGAACGCATGGTCGATCCGCATCGCGAGCCCAAGTTTCCTCCGTACGGCCGGTTCAATTCGATCGACCATGTCGAGATCGTCGATGATCTGACCGTTCGCGTCGTGACGAACCGACCGGACCCGAACCTGCTCGCGCAGCTTACCGGACTGATGATGATTCCGCCGCAATATATCGCCGAGCATGGGGAAGAGCATTTCAGCCGCGTACCGAACGGAACCGGTCCGTTCAAGTTCGTCAGTTGGGACAAGCCGAACGGCGTCGTGGAACTGACGGCCAACAACGACTACTGGCACGGCAGTCCGTCCGTGCAGAAGCTGACCTTCCGGGCCGTTCCCGAAGGAAGCGATCGCGTACAAGGGCTGCAGAACGGCACGATTCATTTGGCCGCCAACTTCCCGCCGCTTGCGCGCGAAGAAGTGGAAGCGAACCCGGAGCTGTCGGTCGTCGGCACCCCGAGCGTCGGCGTCATTTACATGGGCATCAACACCCATCACCCGATTTTGAAAAATAAAAAGCTGAGGCAGGCGATGGCCCACGCGATCAACGTTCGCGAGATTATTCAGAAGGAGCTAAGCGGCTGCGGCTCAGCTCTGGCCGGCCCGGTGTATCCGCAAGCTTTCGGCGTCGATCCTACGCTTCCGCCTATCGCTTACGATTTGGAGCGGGCGAAGCAATTGATGGCGGGAGCGGGCTACCCGGACGGAGTGGACGTGAAGCTGGAAGTGCCGGACGGCCGTTTCACGCAAGACAAGGAGATCGGTCTGCGGATTGGGCGTCAGCTCGAGAAGATCGGCGTTCGCTTGCATGTGAATATTCAGCCATGGCCGCAATTTATAAGCCGGTTCCGTCATCATGAATACGATCAAATGTACTATGTAGGTTGGGGCAATTCGACGTTCGATCCGGATGAAGTATACCGCAATGCCTATATAGCGCCGAACCCGTGGAACCCGACAGACTATCATAACGACGATATGGCCGATATGGTGTTGGAAGCGAGCCATATTCTCGATTCGGAGCGCCGGAACGAGCTGTACCGGATGGCGTGCCTCATTTTCCGCGACGAGCTGCCGTGGATTCCGTTGTTCCAGCAGTTCGATCTGTACGGCTTAAGCAATAAGTGGAATTGGCAGCCTCGCATGGATGAGTACATTTACGTCTGCGACGTTACGGCGGCGGAGTAATCCGCCCATCACTTCACGGATTTATTGGAGGGGAATATCATGGCGGAAGCGATGCAAGGCATCGGAAAAATGTACATTGGCGGCGAATGGGTGGAAGCCGCATCGGGGAAAACGCGCGACATTACGAACCCGGCTACGGGCGAACGCATCGCCGTCGTGACGGAAGGAGGTCTTGAGGACGTACAGCGAGCCATTCGATTAGCCCGTTATACGTTCGATGAGACGAATTGGAGAGATACATCGTCCAGGGAACGGGCCAGACTGCTGTTCGCCTTGGCCGATCAAATCGAAGCGCATGCGGACGAGCTTGCCCGATTGGAGACGCTTAACAACGGGAAGCCGCTTGGCGAAGCGGAATCCGACGTATCGAGCGCGGTCAGCTGCTTCCGCTACTATGCCGGACTTATTACGAAGCCTCACGGGCAGACGTACGAGGTGCCTTACCCGATCCAAGCTATGGTCGTCAGAGAGCCGGTCGGAGTGTGCGGACAAATCGTGCCGTGGAACTTCCCGCTCATGATGGCGGCATGGAAATTGGCTCCCTGCCTCGGTGCCGGGAACGTGACAGTATTCAAGCCGTCGGAAATGACACCGCTGACCGCCATTCGATTGTTCGAGCTGATCGAGAAAGTCGGCTTTCCGAAAGGAGTCGCAAACCTCGTGCTCGGCGACGGCAAAACGGTCGGCGCGGAGCTGGCCGCAAGCGGCATGGTGGACAAGGTCGCCTTTACCGGCGGCACTGAAACCGGGAGAAGCGTCATGCGGGCCGCGGCGGGCAACATCAAGAAAGTGTCGCTTGAGCTGGGCGGTAAATCGCCGAATATCGTGTTTGCCGATGCGGACCCATCCGTAGTCGCCGAATACGTCATGTACGGCATCTACATCGGTTCCGGTCAAGTTTGTTCGTCGGGCTCGCGCCTGCTGATCCAGGACGAAATCTACGATGCGTTTATGAAAGAGCTGGTGGAAAGAACGAACCTGATCCGCGTAGGTAACGGAATGGATGCGGAAACGGAAATGGGACCTCTCGTCTCGCAGGCGCATATGGAAAAGGTGCTGTCGTATATCGAAATCGGGCGTCAAGAAGGCGCGACCGTTGCGGCAGGAGGCAGCCGGTTAACCGTCGGCGAATACGCCAAAGGAAATTTTGTGGAGCCGACGATCCTTACCGATACAACGCCCGACATGCGTGTCGTGCAAGAAGAAATATTCGGACCGGTGCTTGTCGTCCAGCGGTTCAAGGACGAAGAAGAAGCGATCCGTCTCGCGAACGGTACGGTGTACGGGCTGGCGGGGGCCGTGTTTACGAACGACGCGAGCCGCTCGATGCGTGTTGCGCGGAAGGTGCGCTCCGGCATTATGTGGGTAAATACGTATCATCCGACCTATAACGAAGCGCCGTGGGGCGGGTTTAAGCAAAGCGGGCTTGGCCGGGAACTAGGCACCTTCGGCTTGGACGAATATACGGAAGTGAAGCAAATCAACGTCAATATGGAGCTTAAACCTTTGGGATTTTACAAAGGCAAAGGGGAATGACGGAAATGGACAACAACAGAAGATTCGTCTCCATTCGAACTTCGGTCCCCGGTCCGAAGACGACGGCGATGCTGGAAAGAAGAACGAATGCCGTGCCCAAAGGAGTAGGCAATAATACGCCGATTTTTGTCGAGAAAGCGGAAGGCGCTTTGCTGTACGATGTCGACGGCAACGTATTCCTCGATTTTGCCGGGGCGATCGGCACGATCAATGCCGGTCATTGCCCTCCCGAAGTGGTGCAAGCGATCCAAAAGCAAGCTGAGCGATATATTCATACTTGCTTTCATGTAGCGATGTACGAGCCGTACGTGGAGCTCGCGGAGAAACTGGCGCAACTGACGCCGGGGCCATTTCCGAAAAAAGCGCTGTTCCTGAACAGCGGTGCGGAGGCGGTGGAAAATGCGGTCAAAATCGCCCGCAAATTTACGGGCCGTTCCGGAATCGTTTCGTTTACCCGCGGGTTTCACGGACGTACGCTGCTCGGTATGTCTTTGACGAGCAAAGTGAAGCCGTATAAATTCGAAATGGGTCCATTTGCGCCCGCCACCTACAAAGCGCAATACCCTTACCCGTTGTACCGCCCCGAAGGGATGTCGGAAACCGACTACGCGCTGTTCTGCGTGCGCCAATTCGAGGATTTCTTGTATACCGAAGCGGCGCCGGAAGAAATTGCCGCTGTCATTATGGAGCCGGTACAAGGGGAAGGAGGATTTATCGTACCTCCGGTGCAGTTTGTGGAAGGCATCTACAACATTTGCAAAAAGCACGGCATTTTGTTTATCGCCGATGAAATTCAGACCGGCTTCGGCCGGACGGGCGAAATGTTCGCTTCCGCCCATTTCGGGATCGAGCCGGATCTGATCACGATGTCCAAATCGATTGCGGCCGGATTGCCGATCAGCGCGGTCGTCGGAAGAGCGGACGTCATGGACGCTCCGAATCCGGGCGAAATCGGCGGCACATACGGCGGCAGCCCGCTCGGCTGCGTCGCGGCGCTCGCGGTTATCGAGCTGATGGAACGCGACGGTCTCGTGCAGCGCTCCAGAGTGATCGGGGAAACGATTCGGACCTTTTTCGAGTCGCTGCGGAAGGAAGTTCCCTTGATCGCCGACGTCCGCGGACTCGGGGCGATGTGTGCGGTAGAGTTTATTCATCCGGACACGAAGCTTCCTGCGAAAACGTTCGTTGCCGGGTTAACGAAAGCTTGTTATGAATCCGGTGTCGTTTTGTTGTCCGCCGGCGTTCACGGCAACGTGCTTCGTTTCCTGACTCCGCTCGTCATCACTGACGATCAGCTGCAGGAAGGGCTGGACATCATCGGCAATGCCGTCAGATCGATGGCTTCGGCCGGTTAAGGAACGGGAGGAGAGCTTGTGAAAAAACATTTGTATATCAACGGTCGATGGAAAGAGGCGGCTTCTTATACGGAGCTCGCCTCTCCGTTTACGGGCGAAGTAATCGCTCATGTCGCGCAAGCGGGCGAAGCGGATACGGATGAAGCGATTCAGGCGGCCAAGGCCGCTTCGGTCGTTATGGCCTCGATGCCGGCGCATCGGCGTTCCGCCATTCTCGAGAAAGCCGCCGCTCTGCTCGAAGCTCGCAAGGAAGAAATGGCGCGCATTCTTGCTCTGGAAGCGGCCAAGCCGATCAAAACGGCGCGGGGGGAAATCGCCCGGACGATCCAAACGTATAAATTCGCCGCCATGGAAGCTAGCCGCATCCACGGCGAAACGGTTCCTTTGGACGCGGCGCCTGGTGGGGAAGGTCGAATCGCATTTACGATGCGCAAGCCGATCGGCGTGGTCGGTGCGATTACACCGTTCAACTTTCCTTTTAACCTGGTCGCTCACAAGGTCGGTCCGGCGATTGCGGCCGGGAATACGGTCGTGCTGAAGCCGGCTAGCCAAACGCCGCTGTCCGCGCTCGCTCTCGCCGATCTGTTCGCGGAAGCCGGGCTTCCCGAAGGGGCGCTCAATATTATTCCCGGCAAAGGCTCCATCGTGGGCGAGAAGCTCGTCCGGGATCCCCGCATCGCGGCGATTACGTTTACGGGCAGCCCGGAAGTCGGCATCGCAATGAAAAACAAAGCCGGCTTGAAGCGCGTCACGCTCGAGCTCGGATCCAACTCCGGCTTGATTATCGACGAAACGGCCGACATCACGCAGGAACTGATCGACCGCTGCGTGCTGGGTGCATTCTCATTCAGCGGCCAAGTGTGCATTTCGATCCAGCGCATTTTCGTTCATGCGGCCAAATTTGACGAGTTTGCCGTCCGGTTCAAGGAAGCGACGGAGAAGCTTGTCATCGGCGATCCTTTCGACGATCGGACCGATCTGTCCGCGATGATCTCGAATAAGGAGGCAGCGCGCATGCAGCAATGGGTGGACAGTGCCGTCGCCCAGGGTGCAGTTGTATTGACTGGAGGAAAAGAGGTTTCTTCCGGCGTTTTCCCGCCGACTGTTTTGACAAATGTGCCGTCGCAAGAACCGGTTTCCTGCCAGGAAGTGTTCGGTCCGCTTGTTGCGTTGTCTTCATTCGATCATTTGGATGAAGCGATCGATGCCGTCAACGATTCCCGTTACGGCTTGCAGGCCGGTATATACACCCGGGATATCCAGTCGGCCATGCGCGCTGCCGAGCGTCTTGAAGTCGGCGGCGTGATGATCAACGATTTTCCGACGTTCCGGGTCGACAACATGCCGTACGGGGGCGTCAAAGAAAGCGGCTTCGGCCGCGAAGGGATCCGATATGCAGTCGAGGAAATGACGGAGCTGAAGCTGATCAGCATCAAACTATAGAAGCTATATGCTGAGATCCATGGGAGGATGAGCGATTTGGCCTCAAATACTAGCATCATTCTTCGGCTCGAGCTGGCGAAAACGCCCGGTTCCTTCGCGGAAATCGCCGGAGCGATCGGCCAGGCCGGCGGCGACATTATCGCCGTCGATATGATTCACGCCGGGAAACAATCGACCACGAGGGATATAACGGTCAATCTGATGGGTGTTCCGGCCAGCGAAATAACGGATGCGATTCGCCATATGCCGGGCGTTACGCTTGTCAACGTATCCGATCCTACATTCCTGGCTCATCTTGGCGGGAAAATCGAAACTCAGCCGAAAATGCCGATCAAGACGCGCGAAGATTTGTCCAAAGTGTATACGCCGGGAGTGGCGAAAGTATGCATGGCGATCCATGAAAATCCGGCAAGCGCATTCTCGCTGACGATCAAGCGGAATACGGTGGCCGTCGTATCGGACGGGACGGCCGTGCTGGGACTCGGTGATATCGGTCCCGAGGCGGCCATGCCGGTCATGGAAGGAAAGGCGATGCTGTTCAAGCAGCTGGCGGGCGTCGATGCATTCCCCTTATGTCTCGCCTCCAAGGACACGGAAGAAATTATCCGCACCGTCAAGCTGCTGTCTCCTGCATTCGGGGGCATCAATCTGGAAGATATTTCGTCCCCGCGCTGTTTCGAGATCGAGGAGCGCCTGAAGCAGGAGCTCAACATTCCCGTATTCCATGACGATCAGCACGGTACCGCCGTCGTCCTTCTCGCGGGGCTTTTGAATGCGCTAAAGATCGTCGGCAAAACAACCTCCGACATACGGGTTGTCGTTACGGGCATCGGAGCCGCCGGCGTATCCATCGTCAAAATGCTGCTTGCCGCAGGGGTTAAACATTTGATCGCGGTCGATCGCGAAGGCGCTTTATGCCGCACCCGGACCTATTCGAATCCGATGTGGTCGTGGATAGCGGAGCGAACGAACCAGGGACTTAAAGAAGGGCTGCTGTCCGATGTCATCCAGGGTGCTGACGTGTTCATCGGCGTTTCCCGCAAAGGGGTGCTGAAGCTCGAAGATATGAAACGGATGGCATCCGATCCGATCGTATTCGCGATGGCGAATCCCGAGCCGGAGATCGAACCGGAGCTGGCCGAGCCTCATGTGCGGGTCCTTGCCACAGGGCGAAGCGATTATCCGAACCAGATCAACAACGTACTCTGCTTCCCGGGCATGTTTCGAGGAGCGCTGGATTGCAGGGCGACGACGATCAACGAGGAAATGAAGCTGAGAGCGGCTTGGGCGATCGCTTCCGTAGTCAGCGACAATGAATTGACCGATCAGTACATCATCCCGAGCATATTCAACGATAAAGTCGTTCCGGCCGTCCGCCTCGCCGTCATCCAGGCGGCGATCGATACAAACGTGGCCCGGAGAATACCGCCGGAGTTTCGTCAGGTGAATTAGCACTGTCCATATTGCCAAAAACAACCCGCTCCATTGCAACTTGTGTGCAATGGAGCGGGTTGTTTTTACGGTTATGGGCGTTTCATATGCGCAGCCCATCGCTCATGCACCTTCGCCTCGGAGCAATTTTTGTTCCTCAGGCCACTTCATCAATATTTGATCTAAAAACGGATGGATAGGGGAATTCTGGTCATCTGTTATCGCCGAGCAGTCCCAACGAACTCCCGTATCAATTGATTCAATTTGTCGCGTTCATCGTAGAACGAGCCGTGGCCGCTGTACATGAACGGCACGAGATGTGCATGAGGAATTTTCCGATGCATTTCCTCCGCCTGGCTGAATGGAATGACTTGGTCGTGAATGCCATGCACGATCAGCGTCGGTACCTGGATGCGTGACAGCTCGGCATTCAAATCGAAGTCCCGCAGCATGACGACGATCGCAGCCGTCGACCAGCCGGCGGCCTGCATGCCCATCCGATTGAACCAGTCCGAGAATGGCTTGGTGATGTACCGGAAGAAGAAAATGTCCGTTACGCCGAGCATCATGTTCGCTCGGTCGTTCAACGTCTCCTTCAGCAGCCGCGCGGCGGTCTCCTTGGTGAAACCACGTGGCGCTGCCGCGTCGATTAGCACGAGTTTGGATACGCCGCCTCCATTGTACCGTACGACGTATTTGATCGCGATCGCGCCTCCGGTCGAATGTCCGGCGAGCACGAAATCCTTCAATTGCAGCTCTTCGACGACGGCGCGGATATCATCCGCAAGCCGCTCTAAATAATAGCCCCCGTAGGGCCGATCCGACTTGCCGAAACCACGCCAGTCGATGCCGATGCAGCGGTAGCCCATGCCCGGCAGCACGTCGAACTGATATTCGAACTGGTCATGGTTGAGCGGCCAGCCATGAAGAAATACGATCGTCTTGCTTCCTGCCGGGTTGATGTCCTCTATGTAGAGCTTTACCCCTGGCTCTACCGTTACATAGTATCCCACCGTCGATTCCTCCGCGAATCAAAATCTTTTCCCGATAGGATACGCGCTCAGTGCCCAAACGTGAATGCCTTGGGTGGCGAAGCCGGCGAGCCGGAAGCGCGGTTGTACCATGTGGTGGCACTAAGGGAGATTAATGGAAGTAGGAAATATCAGCTACTAAGTGAATGTAATATAAAGGAGATGAAGTTTATGAAAAAACCAATTGAAATACAACCATTAAGATTACTGGGTGGATGGACAGTAGATTATAATAACTTTATGAATGCGAACAACCATTAGAATATTTTGAAAGTCTGAATACAAAAGCAGGGGGAGGGAGCGTTGACCCTAATGTCTTGGAAGTTGCTTTACTTTCAAGAAAGTTTGATAGTTACTGGTATCACCGTAACCGCTTATTAGAAGGAAAAGGGACCATGGAGACTTACCAAAGACAGTTGGAGCAATTGAAGCTTGTTATCGCGACTCTAGGGTGAATCTCGTTAGGTTTAGAAACAACCTTTTTGTTTTGTTAACGGAAAACGAGAGTTCCATCAATAAACGAGGGTAACCGGCGAGACGATAAGTTCATTTGACGGTTGTGTCTAATAACAAATCAGCAAAACGCTTATATGTCTCGCTGGGGTTTGAAGTTTACGGTATAGAACCACATGCTTTGATGAACAGTATTTCGATGAAGACTTAATGATATTAAGATTGCGACTTTTAAACTAAAGGAGACGATAGCTCGAATTCGTCACACGCCGGCAGCCGGCCAAAATGTTCAGCTGCTGGCGTTTCTCTAACGGGCAGGATAGCAAAAAATAGGACGAAATCCTCTTTTACATCATGTATCAATAATTGGTAAAATTGGCATATGAAATAGCAAGGGAGCGGCATGTTGCTTGTACTTCTTCGCGTTTCTCTTAAATCCGGAAAAAAGAACGGAATGCAGTTTAGTATGTTAGTATGACTGTAGCCAGAGGTGAAGCTGAATGATTGACATGCAGTATATAAACGGTCTTGAGGCAGAGATGGATATAATGAAGCTTGTAGATAATTATAATGAAATAAAATCAATCCTGCAGCAGTACCCTCAGGAA
>NZ_RBAH01000045.1 GCF_003626695.1 Paenibacillus ginsengarvi | reverse complement strand
TAGATATGGCTGAAGCAAAAAGCAAACGCACCAAACAAACGGTATTGTGTCAACTCCAAGAGTGGATGGCCGATTTGCCCTTATACATTAAGGGTTTATTCGGTAATTTAAGCTGCGAAAGTTGAGTTATTTAAAAAAAGTTGCAGGTTTTTTAAAGGCTCCTCTATTTCCTGAACGTTTGTTTCATTATTCATCAATGCTTGAGCCAGATCTTCGAAGTCCACTAATCGATACGTCGGACCGTTCCCTTCGATATAAATATCCAAATACAAATCCTTAAGACGGATAACGTCATTTTCCAGGTACTCTATTGCTATTAAATCTGCGTACCATTCATTTTTCATCCAATCATACGGTTCGTACATTAACTTTATATTCAGCTTCAATAAGACAAAATGTCTGACATCTCTGCCTACTTTAGAATGGAACAAATCAAAATAGGCAAACTCATCATTTCTGTATCCAGTTATTTCACCTAGTCTAGATTGAATAGTAACCTTTCTCATAAGCATTCACATCCTCCAAAATTTTTCATACATATGGACCACATGAAGTTGGCAGATGAGTGGTAGACTTTTGTTTTTAGCTTAAAGCCCTTGCATTTTTTAGCGAATGTACTGACACTACCTCCTACTACCCCTTATTCATTAAATTTAATTCCATTTTAACATCTAAACTATAAATCTGGAAATAAAATCTACTATAGCTGAACCAAACTTCCATACAACAATGAAGAAGGGAGCAACTGCGGCGGCCGCATGCTCCCTTGTCTAATTTCACTATCGTCTCCCATTAATGCCTCGCCTGATAAGCCGCCGCCTATATCACCAAGTCGTCCAGCCGCCGTCGATGGTAATGTCGGACCCGGTCATATAACTCGAAGCGTCCGATACGAGCAGAACGACGGGGCCGACAATTTCCCGTGGCGTACCCACTCGGCCCATCATAATCTTCTCTCGCTGCAGCCGCCGGAACGACTCGTTCTGATTCGCCTGCTGGGCCGGATTTGGAAAAGCGCCGGGTGTGATGCTATTGACCCGGATTTGGTCCGCAGCGAGATGAGCGGCGCAATACCTCGTCAACTGAAGCACTCCCGCCTTCCCCGCCCCGTAATTGGGCGGATTGTTGGCTCCGCTGTCGCCATAGATGCGCGGGTCCGGGGAAACGACGCCGTACATGGAAGCGAAGTTGACGATGCTCCCTCCGCCGTTCTCCCGTAAATAAGGGATGACTTCACGCGTACAGCGGAATACGGTGCCGAGGGCGCCGTCAACCCCGATCCGCCAATCCTCGTCCGTCATCCGGTCGACGGTTCCGGCCGGACCATACCCGGCCCCGTATGTCGCCATGTTCACGAGCGCGTCGATATGGCCGAACTTTTCCTTCGTTTGACGGAACATCTCCTGAACAGACGCGGTATCCGAGACATCGCAATGCGCCCAGTATCCTTGATCGCTCCATGACGATAAGCCGCTCCACTCCGTCCGGTCCGCAACAGCCACTTGCGCGCCCATAGCCAGCAAGCCTTCTGCGACAGATGAACCGAGATACCCGCTGCCGCCTGTTACTACAACAACTTTGTTTTTTAGCGAAAACATGTCCGATGTCTTCAAAACTTCTGCCTCTTTTCTCCTTCAGTCTATTGTTTATTCGTTTTCCAATAATACGCCACGCCCGGCTCGCCTCCGCCGTAAACCAGCTCCAGCTCGCCGTCCCCGTCCAAATCCAGAACGCGTTTGAGCAGCCCCATGCCCGGCACGATCTTTCCCGTATAACGCAATCCGAGCGGATGTTCCGGCTTGTATACCCGGGCGGTTTGCCCGTCGGCGCCGGACATGATGATCACTTCTTTGCACCCGTCATCGTCCAGATCGACGGCTTGAATCTCGATCATGCGATTGGTCGTCACGATCAGCTCGTGGCCGGTTATCGGCAGTGTTCGGGCCGGTTCGAGAATCGGCAGTCCGTCCGGACCGACGCCTTTGTTCAGCATATAATAAACGCCCGCTCCGGGATTCGGATCACTCCGGAATCCGCCTTGATACGTCGCTCCACCTACGATCAGATCCTCGGTCCCGTCTCCGTCCAGATCCACGGCCGCCGGACATACCCGGTTATGAATCCGCAAAACATTGCCCTCGCTGTCCTTCAGCGGACCGGCGGAGCGAAACCGGAATCTCCCGTCGTTCCCCGCCTCGCCCTCATCGATGAGCAGAAACAACAAACCTTTGTCGCTGCCTGCAATCAAATGCTGGCGGCCGCTGCCGTCGAAGTCCCACTTGGCAATTTGATGAAAGCCGCTATGCGGGGATTCTTGGGCGTCCGTTTCGCCTTCCATGTGAAAAACGCCGTTTTGGTCCTCCACTGCCGTGGTTTCGGCAGCTAAATAAACGCCTTCCTTCGTAGTGATAATTTCTCGTATTTCCACATGCGTCCAGGTGCTATCCGCCAAGTAACGCTTGCCGCTGCGCCGATCTTCCAGCACTTCGGAATAGTTGTAGCCGGAGGTGGTTACATTCCGACCGCTGATCGGACCGATGCATTCGTAAGCCGGCACAACACCGCCGGTCCGCTTGTACCGCAGCCGCAAAATATGGGTTCCAGCCGTAAGCAGCAGGTCGTTGCCGCTATCCGTCTGGTCAACGATCAGCTTCGCATGTAAGGAAAACAGCCCGAACATCGTTTTGTCCAATCCATCGATCCGGACTTCGCCCAGGTTTCGGAATACGGGTTTGCCTCCTTCGTCCGTATGCACCCGCTGCAAGTAGATCAGCTTCGGCAGCCCGTACCCGGCGAGCACAAGCAGATCGTCGGAGGCGGTTTGCGGATTGCGATAAAGCACGGGTCTTGTAAAAAAACCGGGGAAGCTTTTGCCATCCTCGAAACCGTCCCCAAGCAGGAATGGCACCCCGTCCTCATCGCCGATTTTTTCGGCCGGCCGTACGTATTCCATGCCATACGACTCCAATAAAGCTTTTCCGTACTGCGCCCTCGACTTTTCCAAAGCTTTCGTATAAACCGTACCGGTATATTCCGGCCGATCTTCGCCCCCGCTCCCGTCAGGCAGCCACCAAAGGCAACCCGACATATCGCCGACGATCAGATCGATCGCTTGCCCCTCTGGGCGGGGATATACCATCGGATAAAGGTAATTGTAAAAGTTCAAGTCGATATACCCGTTTCCGTCGCCGCTCGTTTGATTCGGATGTTCGTATGGGATATTAAGCAGCAAACCGGATCGGCTGTCCCGCACTCGCTCAACGAACTCGAATGTTATATCGGGATACGTTCCTTTTCGTTCAAACCAATACAAAAATCCGTACCGGTCGGATACGATCAGATCGTCCTCGCCGTCTCTATTCCAGTCGGCCGGCATGCCCATGGTCGGGACAAATTTGTTTTTGCATACCAGCTTCGGCGAAATGTCCAGCTCGCTGTCTTGCAACCGCTCGGTCGGATACAAATAAAGGCCCGACCAAATGCGGCTGATCAGCAAATCTTTCGCATGCTCGGCCGACCAGCTGACCATCGAGCCTGCTATTACAAGCCCGAACGCAATCGGGCCGTATTCGGTCCGGATCGGAACGGGTTCGCCAAATACCATCGCATGTTCCTTAACGTCTGTCATAGCAACCTCCATAACCTATTTTTAACTCTACAGCTTTTTGATCAAACCATCCGCTGCATGAACAGCCCTGCTTCCGTACGCAGCGCTGCGGCTGCCGCTTCCGATATGAGCTGCTGTCCGGTCACAGACGGGTCGCCAATCGCTTGCAGAAAATCCTGCATATACGCTGTAGCGGCCGAATTGGCGTTCTGGCCGACAAGCTGCTGGATGATAGCCAAGCGATACGCCAGCTGATCGGCAAATACGGTGTTGATTCCGCCCGCCTGCCTGTGCCGGGTCAATTGTTTCAGCATGGCACCAGTCGTACCGGTATCGGGCGGGACGAACAGGGCGAACTCAGCCAAAACATTATTCACGCTTGAATCCGTGATTTCCACCTTTGCGTATTTCGCATAAACGGGTTGATCCAGCACGATATATTCCATCTGGCTCATAATGACAGAACTGAAGCTGGCTAACGGACTGCCCCAGTTCACCCCGTCGGCGGACAAATAAATGTTGGCGCTTTCCTTGTAGCGCGGGTTCAGTACGACGCCGATTTTAGCGATCGGGTAAGCTTGATCCATCTCCATCGACCAGTATGTGCTTGCGCCTGCCTGTAATTTGGCGGCAGCATACAAATACGTCGGGTTGCCGTCTATCGCGCCGCGCGGAGCGAAGTAGTTACTCGTGTAGTTCATATCTGTCGTAATCTGCAAATTTCCGTTCGCATACATCCTCCACAAATCTAGCTTTCCTGTTGCATCGTCCCAGATGTTTGCTGGCGCCTCATAGTTCAGAAAATCGTTCACTGTGCTGAACGTTCCGGCGATCTGTTTGGCGCAGGAGTCGTAGTATACCGTAAAAATACGCCCATCGTCGAGTCTAACGCTGCTCGGGTAACTCTCGTCTCCACAATGCCCGGCATACATTAAAACTCGCTCGGATACGGCTGACCCGTCTGCCTGAATGATCTGACCGACGACAGGCCGGCCAAATGCATATTGATCCGAGTAATCTCCCCACGTATGGAGCAGGTTGGAGTTCGGATTTCCCGGCTCAAGAACGAGTAAATACGACGCATGAGCGACCATATCGGTTGGAACCGGTGTCGTCCACGTTTGCCCGTTATCGTACGAATGGGTTTCGTGTGCAAATTTTGCCGTCCGGATGATCGCCATCAAGTGGCCGTTCCCGAGATCCGCCAGGACAGGCTCGACCCAGTTCGTCCCGAACGGATTCGGGATTTCCACCTCGTTGGCTTGCGGCCAGCTGAAGCCTCCGTCCGTGCTTCTGCCAATCATAATTTTCGACTGCCAATGTCCCGGCATTTTGCCGTAGCGGGCAATGAGCAGATCACCGTTGTTCAGCTGCACGATTTTCGAAGTGATCGCCGCATAATCCAGCTTCGTCTCCACCATAACCGGACTGGACCAGGTCAGCCCGTTATCCGTGGAACGAATCATAAACGTACCCAAAATCTTCGACGGTGTCTGATTCCAGTCCGTAGAAAAGTAAGTGAGCAGCAGCGTCCCGTCACTCATCTGCATGATGCTTGGGTCCCGGTCGTCGTACACCGAGTCTGCAACGGTAACCGGGTTGGACCACGTCAGTCCTTCATCTGTGCTGCGAACCATAGCAATACGCCCGGTCTGGGACGTATGCGCGGGACTATCGTAGTACACGACGATCAAATCCCCGTTCTGAAGCTTCTCTACATCCGGGAAGTACGTATTACGCGCTCCGCCATTCGCCACGGTCACATCCGGCTGGCCGGATTCGATATTCGCCGAAACCGTCGTGAAAGGCAGCAACAACAAACCAAGCAGCAATAACATCGACATAGCGCGAGCCGTTCTGTTTCGTTTAGACATCACACACGCTCCTTATCGTTTCCATTCGTCCAGCTTAACCACCGTGCTTTCCTCCGCTTGGCGCAGTGCGGTATTCACATCCAGCGTGCCGAGCATGGCCTGTTCCGCGAAGCCGTTGTATACGCCGACAACTCGGTTTTCGTAGATGCCTTTGACCGGAACGGGAGCCATTTTGTTGTAAAACATCGCTTGCCAGTTTTTATCCTTAAACGCCGTCTCCTGCCCGAGCGCCCGCTTGACGTCCTGGCTTTGCACAACCGGCAAGTAACCCATCTTCGCCAGCGACAACTGAAATTCGTCGGACACCATATACTTCAGTACCTCCATAGCCGCATCTTTATTGCTGGCCATGTTCGTTATGCCGAAGTAAAACGTATACGGCTGCGAGCCGACACCCGGCTGTTCCTTAAGCGTCGGTGCCGACACCCAGTCCCAGTTGAAAGCGCCCATCTCATTCGGCCAAGTCGGAGCCAGAGCCGATACATAAGTGATCATCCCCGTGGTGCGGTCCTTCATGAACGCATTGACGATATGGCTTTTGTTTTTCTTCAAATTGTCCAGATAGGCTCTCACTTCCGGCATTTCCGTCGGTTCGATCAGCAGCTTCTGGAAAAAAGTACGCCAACGGCTGTCTTTGTTGATCGTAGGCCGTTCGTTCTTTTCGTCCATGACGGGGATGGAGAGCGGGTTCATGTAGAACATATAGGTCGGGAAAGGAGCATACCCGATATAGGGCGTATCGCCGTCCTTGCGTGTCAGCCGTTTGGACAGCGCGTACATGTCGTCCCAGGTCATGCCGTTTTTCGGGTATTCAACGCCGAATTTATCGAAAATGTCTTTGTTGTAATACAGCACCATCGTATCGGTATGAATCGGAAGCGCATACAAGCCATTCGAAGACGACTTTACACCGCTTATAACGGACGGGTCGAATCGGTTCAGGTCCAGCTTGTGGGTTTTGGCAAGCTCGGTCATATCGGACTGCACGCCGTATTGAAGCGCTTCGTTCTCGAACGAGCCGACATTGGCGAAATAAATATCGAACGGCGTTTTGGCGGTGACCATTTCCGCGATTCGCGTTCCCGCTCCGACCTGCTGAATGTATTTGATCGTGTAGTTGGGGAATTTCTCCCTCAGCTTGTTGCCGTAGCGGGTATTGAACTGCTCCGGCGCCAGACCGCTGTTGGAATAAAACACGACCTCCGCCGGGCCGCTAGTTGCCGTTTCGGGCTTTCCGGGATTGCTGCTTGCTCCGGCCTCGTCCGTGCCGTTCGGTCCGTTCCCCTTGCCGCCGCATCCCGCCAGTAAGCTCAGGACCAGTGCCGATGCAAGGGCCGTTTTGGTTGTTGCCTGTTTGGGCATATCGATATCCCTCATCTCATTTGGGTTTGCGTTTGTTCCTGTTTTTTACCACCTTGCATTGACGTACTTGACCGCCCCTGTGTTAAAATAATCCAGACTGTCTGCCGAAAGGGGGTACCCATAGTGCATTCGCGCGATCCGGCTCTCACCACGTTCTGGGATCGTTTAAATATCAAGGTTCGCATCGGCTCGCTGCTGTTTGACGTTCTGCTCAACGACAATATCGTTCCCCGGCCGCTCCGGTACGTGCAGGAGAAGCATAATCACGCCGCCTTCGAGCTTCAATTCGTTTGGTCCGGCTCCGGCAAACTGATCTTCGACGAAACGGAACAGATCCTTGAAACCGGTTCCATTCATCTGATCGGGCCGAACATCTTCCATGCGGTCCAGCCGGACGAACGCAATCCCGTCGTTCGCAGTACACTGCGATTTACCTTTCGCAGCGATAACGAGAACGAGCTATGGTTCCCCCGGGAGGAATCGGAGCAACTGGAAGCCGTGCTAAACTCCGTCACCTGCTGCCGCTTGCCCGCTCCTACGAATCAGGACCCGCTGTTCCGCCTTGTGGACGAAATCCGCTCGGAAATCGAAACGCCTTCGCTCGGCTCGTACACGAATGTGCACAGCTTGTTTGCGCAAATTATCGTTCGCGTCGCACGCGCAATTCGTCTGGATAACGGAACGGCTGCCGATTATGCCATGCCGAAACGGGTCAAGGACGATTTGCGCTCCCATATCATCGACGTGTTTTTCATGAATTACCGCCACCATCTGACCTTGGACATGCTCGCCGCGCAATTGAATTTGAGCACCAAGCAGGTCAACCGGTTTCTCCGGAAGCATTTCCAAACGTCCTTTAAGCAAAAGCTACTCGATACGCGGATCGAGGTGGCCAAAGACCTGCTGCGGACAAGCGGGCTGTCGATCGAGCATATCGCCGGGGAAGTCGGATGCGCCTCGACCCACCGTTTCTATGCCCTGTTCCAGCAAAAGACGGGAATGACCCCGGCCGAGTACAGAAGCAGGCATCAGGCCGACGCGAGCCCCCCGATCCTTGATTAAGCCTCTGGCTCCACCTCCCTATGACCCCAAGTGTAGTGGAAACCAATTACAGCAACAATCAACGAAGCGGACATCTTTCCCCAGAAAATGTCCCGTTTCGGGCTAAGATTTACAAACGAAAAGAGAGCCGTCTGTTCGACGACTCTCTTTAATTCGCGATCTATGAACGAGTTGCAATAAAGTCAGGCCGCGGCTGTTTTCCCGAATATGGCGTTTGCAGCCTGTTCTCGACGCTGTTGTACACGATGAATATGTTGCTCCTCGGGTAAGGGGTAATATTGCTATTGGAGCCATGCATCACATTGCAATCGAACAATACGATCGAACCGGCCTTGCCTGTCGGTGCCTCGATCCCTCCTTGCGAGACCAGATGCCGGAGACTCTCTTGGTCGGGTACTCCGTATTCCTGGCGCCGCAGCGAAGATTTGTAATGCTCGTCGGGCGCTTCCCCGACGCATGATACGAATGTCCGGTGCGAGCCCGGCACTATCATAAGCGGGCCGTTGTTGGCGTTGTTATCCTCCAGCGCGATCGAACAGCTGAGCGCTCTCATGCGCGGCATGCCGTCCTCCGTATGCCAGGTTTCGAAATCCGAATGCCAGTAAAACTCTTTGCCCGTGAATCCCTTCTTCACATTGATGCGGGACTGGTGAACGTACACCTCGCTCCCGAGTATTTGCTTCACAATCGCCTGGATGCCCGGATGCTGCGTTATATTCCGGAACACCGGGTAATCCCGGTGAACCGCGAATACGGAACGGATTTCCTCGCTGCCCGGCTCCCGGATCACTTCCGGTTTATCGGCATGTTTGTTTAGCTCCAGCAAGGCTTTCAGCTCTTTTTTCCATTCGGCCACCTGGGTTTCGTCAAAGAAACGATCCAGAAACAAATAGCCGTTCCGTTCGTAAAAAGCCAGCTGCTCCTCCTGAATCTCCGACTGCTGGATGCGGCGGTTATAAACGACGGGGTCCTGCCGCTCGAGCAGCTTCGGTTCTGGGTACATCCTCGACGGATACAAATCATGCGTACTAGAGATCATTTTACATGCCAGCCCCTTTCTCCATTAATCGATAATCGGATACGTTCCTTCTTCGTCATGAACTTCCGTTCCCGTACAAGGAGGATTAAACACGCAGATCATTCTCATTTGCGTTGCGCCTCGGAGCAAATGCTTCTCGTGACCGTCCAGCACATACAGCGTTCCCGGTTCGATCGGATAAACGGTACCTTCCCCGACAACCTCGATCTCGCCGCGTCCTTCGATGCAATAAACGGCCTCGATATGGTTTTTGTACCAGATTTCCGTTTCCGTCCCGGCCTTGATCACCGTATCGTGCAGCGAAAATCCGACGCCGTCCTTCTTCAGCAGCAGCCGCCTGCTGCTCCACGTTGGTGTGTCCACGTCATGCTCGGTTCCGATTACATCGGTAAGCGTTCTAACGATCATAGCGGTTGCTCCTCCGTTCGATTGGATAGTAGGAGCCGCCCAAACGGCGACTCCGTCCTGCTCACGTCTAATTCCGCTCCGGGTTCTCATATAGCTCCCGCATACTTTCCTTCACGATGTGGAGCCCCGCACGCAGTCCGTCTTCGTCGATCGTCAGCGGCGGCATGATTTTGGCTACCTCGCTGTCCGTGCCGGATGTTTCCATAATCAACCCTTTGGCAAAAACCGCCTTGCACAGCCGCTCCGCCATCCCGGGGATCGCAAAGGCAATCCCTTGCATGAGCCCTTTTCCCCGCACTTCTCCTTGCAGCTCGGGATGAAGCCGGACCAGCTCGTTCAAGAAACGGTTCACGAGCATCCCTTTCGACTCGATACTTTTGGCGAATATATCGTTTTCCCAGTAGCGGAGCGCCTCCTCGGCTGCCACAAACGCCAAGTTGTTCCCCCGGAACGTTCCGTTATGCTCCCCCGGCTGCCAAATATCCAGCTCGGGCCGAATAAGCGTGAGCGCCATCGGAAGCCCGTAACCGCCGATCGATTTCGACATGCAGACCAGATCCGGCCGGATTCCCGCCTGCTCGAAGCTGAAGAACGTTCCCGTACGACCGCATCCCATCTGAACATCGTCCACAATGAGCAGGATTCCGTTGTCTTTGCAGATGCGTTCGAGTCGCTGCAGCCACTTAACCCCGGCGACATTGATGCCGCCTTCCCCTTGAATCGTTTCGGTTATGATCGCCGCAGGCTTGGAAACCCCGCTGCCGCTGTCGTTCAGATAACTTTCCAAATAATCGAGCGAATCGATGTCTTTGCCCAAATACCCGTCATAAGGCATGGAGACCGCATGATGAAGGGGAACGCCCGCACCCTGCCGCTTGAACGTATTCCCCGTAACCGCCAGCGCCCCTAGCGTCATCCCGTGGAATGCGTTCGTAAATCCGATGACGGTGGTTCGTCCGGTCACCTTGCGGGCGAGCTTCAGCGCGCTTTCCACCGAGTTCGTCCCTGTCGGCCCGGGGAACATCACCTTGTACTCCATCTTCCGCGGCTCCAGAATGACGCTCCAGAAACGCCGCAAAAACCGTTCTTTGGCTTCCGTCGCCATATCCAGAGAGTGCGTAACGCCGTCATTTTGCAAATAGTCAATCAGCTTTTGTTTCATGGCTGGATGGTTATGCCCGTAGTTCAGCGCTCCCGCTCCGGCAAAAAAATCGATATATTCGTTTTGGGCCGTATCCCATAGCCGGTACCCCTTGGCTTTGACAAAAACGGCAGGAAACGACCGGCAGTAGCTGCGAACCTCCGATTCCATCGTTTCAAACACTTGAAGCAGCGGTTGCTCCGGATTCATCAGTTTCATGGTCAAGCTCCTCTCCAGTAGTTTCGTGCGGGAATCGGCCCGACCCGGATTAACGGTTCCTCTTCATGCGAGTGCTCCTGCGGAAAAAAGGAGGAAGGAAACCCCTTCGTCACCGTATGCGCACAAGCTAGCGTTTCGGCGAGACTTGCAAACAACCGGCGGGACGCCGTATTGCTAGGCGAAACGGTAGCTTCTACCGTTCGCACCGAGCGGCAGGCTTTCCCGTTCACCAGCTTGTGCAGCAGCGTTCGAGCGATGCCTCGCCCCCGATGCGCCCCGGCAACGGCGATTTGCCATACGAACAACGTATCCCGCCGGTCCGGCCGCAGAAAGGCGGAGACGAAGCCGACGATGGCACCGTCCTCCTCCGCGACGAGACACGTATCCCGGAAATACTCGCACAGCATCATGTAGCAGTACGCGGAATTGACGTCCAGATTGCCGCTGTCGGCAACCAGCTTCCATATCAAACGCCCGTCCTCCGCCAGCGGCGCCCTGATCTGAATCCGTCCAGCTTCCGCCTTCGTCTGTATCATGGACATGTCTATCCCCTCTTCTCTGCAGAAATCGAAGCCTCCGGGATGCCTCCCATAAACCAGGACTGTCTGAAGCGGCTCAGAAACGATTGGAGCCTTGGGCTTTGCGGCCTCTCGAATAGGTCTTCGGGCGTTCCTTGCTCCACAATCGAGCCGCCGTCCGTAAAAATTACGCGATCCGCAATATCCCTGGCGAAATCCATCTCGTGCGTAATCAGCATCATCGCCATGTCTCCGGCTGCAGCCAAGTCCTTAATGACGGCGAGAACTTCCCCTACAAGCTCCGGATCGAGGGCCGATGTAGCTTCATCGAACAGCATCACCCTCGGCTTCATCATCACCGCTCTGGCGATCGCTACTCTCTGTTTCTGTCCCCCGGACAATCGGGCAGGATATTCGTCTTTCTTATCCGCAAGCCCCACCTTCTCCAGAACGTCCAAGCCCATACGAATCGCTTCCGCTTTCCCCATTCCTTGCACGTGGATCGGAGCTTCCGTCACATTGCGCATAATCGTCATATGCGGAAACAGATTGAAATGCTGGAACACCATCCCGATTTTGCTTCTCACCCGGTGCAGATGCTTCTCGCTGGCGGGGACGAGCTTGCCCTGGCGCTTTTCGTGCCAAAGCAGCTCGCCGTCCACCTCAATCGTGCCCGCCGTCGGGCGCTCCAGTGTCATCAGCATTCTCGCCAGCGTCGTTTTGCCCGAGCCGCTAGGTCCGATGACGGCCACCTTTTCTCCCGGCATCAGATCCAGATCGATCTCGCTTAGTACATCTACGGAACCGTACGATTTGCCGATCTTGCGATATTTGACGATCGGCTCGCGCCCTTCCGCAAAAGCTTCCCTATTTTCCGCTACCTTGTTCATTCGGATAAGCACCCCCTCCTAGTTTCGCTGCAGCCGTTTTTCCAGCTTGCCGACAAGCAGGGATGAAGGATAGCTGAGTATGAGAAACAATAAGCCGACAAGCGTAAAAGCTTCCAGATAGCGGAACGACCCCGACCCTATCGCCTTGGCCGTTTGCAGCAGCTCGACCAGCGTGATCGCCGAAAGCACGGGCGTCTCCTTAAACATCGTGATGAAATAGTTCCCCATGACCGGAACGACGGGCGGCACCGCTTGCGGTAAAATGACACGAGTCCATGTCAGTCGTTTCCCGAAATTCAGCGCTCTGGCCGCCTCCCATTGTCCCTTCGGCACCGCCTCGATCCCCGAGCGGAACACCTCCGACAAGTACGTGCTGTAATGGATGCCGAGTCCCAGAACGCCGGCCAGAAACGGCGATAAAGAGATGCCGTACAGCGGCAGCGCGTAAAACAGCACAAACAGCTGAATGAGCAGCGGCGTGCTCCGTATGAATCCGATCCACCCTTTGGCCGAATACGCAACGATCTTGTACGAAGATCTTCGCGCCAGCGCCAAGGGCAAGCCGAGTAGGCAAGCCGCGCCAAATCCGGCCACCGTTACGACTATCGTAATCGGCAATACTTTCAGCAGCTCGGGTAAAATCTCAAATGCGTAAGACCAGCTCCACATGCTACGCCCTCCCCCTCGTCGCTCTGCGTTCCAATAACCGGACGATCCAGGTCAGCGCATACGCGAGAACGAAATACATAAGCAGAAGCAGAGCGAAAATCTCCAACGTCTTGGAGCTGTCGTAAGAACGAAGAATCATCCCCTGATACGTCAGTTCCATAAGTGTAATCAGATAAACGAGCGAAGTTCCTTTGAGCAGCTCGATTTGCAGATTGCCGAAGGCGGGCAGCATAAGCGGCAGCGCTTGAGGCAAAATGACCTTGCGCATTCGGATCGCCGGACTCATGTTTAGTGCCGTAGCCGCTTCGTATTGTCCCTTCGGCACCGCCAGGATCGAGCTGCGCACTACAACCGAGCCGTATGCGCCGTAATTCAGGCCGATGGCAGCTACAGCCGCAACCATCGCCGGCATTCGAATATCGAACAGGATGGGAAGCGCGAAGTAAAGCCAGAACAGCTGAACCAGCAGCGAAGTTCCCCGGAACAGTTCAACGTAAACCGTACTCAGAACGCGCAGGCCGCGGAACTTGGACAGCTGCAGAAACCCGGCCAGGAAGGCAAGGATCAAGGCCAGCACGGTCGAGTACAAGGTAACTTCGAGTGTGACAAGAGCGCCTCGCAGCAATAACGGCATAAATTCCAGCAAAGAGGCCGCAGTAAACATGCGCTATTCCTTCGCGAGCTGCTCGGCCGTCATATCGCCCGGCATCTCCTGCTCCGTAAAACCGAACGACTTCAAGATGTCAAGCAGCTTGCCCGATTGCTTGAGCTTCTCCAGTTCCTGGTTGAACGCTTCCCGAAAGGTATCGTCTTCCTTGCGAAAGGCGGCGGCGCCGTAACCCCGTACGCTCTTGTTGTCGATTTCGGGCTGCTTGAAATCCATAACGCGTTCCATATTGTCGTCTTTGGCGGATTCGAGCACCGCCTGAAGGGAAGGTCCCGTCATCGTAATCGCCTGAACGCGTCCCGCCTGCAGAGCGGAGACGGCCGACGGCTGATCGGGCACGGTCACGATCTGCTCCTTTTTCACTCCCGATTTGGTCAAATAGTCGTTTTCAATCGCTCCGACCATAACCGCAACCTTCACATCCTTGTTCGCCGCTATGTCTTTGTAACTATGTAAATTTTGAGGATTTCCTTTCTGAACGGCGATGGCCTCGCCGATGCTGTACTCCGGATTGGCGAAGGAAACTTCCCTGCTCCGCTCCGGGTTAATGAACATGCCGGCTGTAATCACATCGAACCGTTTCGCCTTAAGGCCCGGAATCAAGGAACCGAACTCCGTCAGCACCCCGTCCATGTCCTTGATGCCCATATTGGACAACACGATCCTCGCGATCTCAACCGCTTCTCCGGTCAGCTTCCCGTCGGGCGTTGCGTAAGCGTATGGCTTCTCATTGGCGAAGCCGACCTTGACATAACCTTCCCGCTTCGCTTTGTCCAAAGTTGTTTCTTGTTTCGTCGGAGTTTCACCGTTTGCCTTAGTTTGACCGCCCGTGTTTGAGGAAGCGCAGCTTGCCAGCACGATACAGAGTGACAACCAAAGCGCGTACGAAATCAACCTTCTCATTGAAAATCTCCTTTTTGCTTTTTTGGGGCCCCGTATAAGGGTAGCATGATTACCATTGATCGCTCATCCCCGGTAATCTGGGCTGAGCCGTCCTCAACCCGCTTCACCCGTTGTAAGCGGCAATTAACAGACCCTTCCAGAAAATCCCTCCCAGATCCTCCCCCTAACTGCCAATTCCGGCAATTTTGCAAAATATAGATTTAACGAGATAATCAGTAATAATAAATTCCCGAATGAGATTTTATTATTAAATATCGGAAATTTGGTTGTTTTTCGTTCATAATGTCGAATTATTACAAAATTTTCGTATTGAATATTTTCAAAGATGAAAATAAAAAAGAAGCCCGTCTGTTTCGACAGGGCTTCCTATGTTTTTCCGACGCTTCGCCTTCGATATTTACCTCTTATTTCAGCGGAACTTTTTCCACATTTCCTTCAACAAACTGGCCTCCGGCCTGGAGCACATAACGGATACGGGCGGCCGGTACGTCCCTCGCATCGTCCGCCTTCGACCAGATTGCGAGCGCCGCCGCCGTTCCCGCCGCCTCGCCGATCGCGCTTACGCCCGACATGACGCGGTACGAGCTGTGCGCCTCATGCGTGCCGCTGATGCAGCGGGAGCTGAGCAGCAAGTTTTTCCAGCCCTTGGCGATCAGCGACCGGTACGGGATATGATAGTAGCCTGGACCGCCGATCTTCACGAGTTTGGCTCCGCCGCCAAGCGGGTCGTGAATATCCAGACTGTAGGCGCAGGCGGCTACCATGTCGTCGAATTTGCGGGCATTCAGGCAGTCGTCCGCCGTCAGCATATAGTCGCCGATCACTCGTCTGCCCTCGCGGACGCCCAGCTTCGGGGCGATAAATTCGACCTCCGCTTCGGCGAAGGCCGGGTGACGCTTAACCGCGCTTGCCAGCTGCAGCGCCTGCTCCGTACCTTCCCTCATCCCTGCGGCAACCGATTCCGCGCTAGTCGGATCGACATCCGTTATCGCCGTAGAGTTGAACAAAACGCCGCGGCCGTCCGGATACGGGAAGCAAAGAACGCTCGGTCGCGGATTGCGCGTCCCGCCTTCGTCCTTCAGTTGCTGGTAATAAACCGTAAGCTCCTTCCTTAGCGAATGAATGCCGCTCCAAGTCGTAAACCGCGGATTTTGCAGCTTGGACGGATCGAAGCCGATCATTTTGAATGTAACGGTCGCCGTCTGAAGCTTGCCGTCCTCTTCCCGCCCCATCTGGAAGTCGGCTCCGGCCAAGGCGCTGAGATTGCCGTCCGCCGTTGCATCGAGAAAGAAGTCTGCGCGAACCGCAAAATCTTCTCCTTCTCCGGATACGACGTCCAGATCCAAGATTTTGCCGCTTGACGAATCTGCCCTGACGCCGGTAACCCGGCTGTCGGTCCATACCGTTAGCAGCGGTTCCGCCTTCAGCAAATGCTCGTACGTCCGCTTCAGCTCTTTCTCGTCATAAGTCGGGACGGTTTCCTCGGCGTCGAACAGTCCTTTGCAGGCCGTATACGCCTGCGGAAACAGCTCGCGGTGTATGCCGGTATTGATCGGTCTTCCGTCCTTGTCCCGGAACGAACAAATGAGCGAGACCGCGGAATGGACGCCCGTTCCGCCAATCTCCTTGCTCTCTTCCAGCAGCAGCACCTTCCTCCGCAGCCGGGCGGCGGCCAGAGCGGCGCATATGCCGCCCACCCCCGCACCAACGACGACGATATCGTATTTCGTATCCCTTGTGGTCATGGGTTTCTCTCCTCGCTTCACCGGTATATGTCCAAAAACGCTCTGGCGCGGGGACGACTCCCGCAATGGCTCCTGTTACTTGGATGCCGCCTTGACGGCTTCGATCTGCTTGTTAATCTCTTCCTCCGTCTCCCGAAGCGCCGTGTTGGTATCTTTACCTTCTACGGCAATACCGCGTATTCCTTTAGTGACCAGGGTCGTTTTTGCGATCGTGTCGTAAAGGGTGGCCGGAGCCGGCTTCGCGACCGTATCCTTGAAGAAAGCTTGCAGATTTTTCCCGTTCAGCCCTTCGATGCCGGCGCCGAACTCGTTCTTCGCCTTATCGCTTTTGACGATCGGCAGTCTGCCCTTTCTGGACATGATCGCCTGCACCTCTTCGGACATCATATAATCGATCACTTGAAACGCCTGATCTTTATATTTACTTGTAGGCGGAATCACATAGTACGGCGCATTGAACTGCGAGCCTTTGCCCTCGAAGCCTTTGAAATCGGGCAGCGATACGACATCCCAGTCAAAGCCCCCTTTGCTGGCTGCAGCCGGCAGCTCGCTCATATAGTTCGGGCCGGTCCGCATCGCCAATATTTGCTCCTTCAAAAATTCGTCCTTCTCGGACACTTTCGTGTTCAGGGCGTTGCCCGGAATCGCATGGAACGCCGTCATCGTATCGAGCCAGCGCTTCCAGCCGTCCGTGTTAACCGCCGCCTTTTGCGTCTTCGGATCGACGAAAGCGAGGCCGAGCTGGTTTTTGAACACGAGGTTCGTCTCTTCGAAGCGGAATCCTTTGTACTGCACGCCCGCGTCCATCCGGGTGACCTGCTTGGCGGTGTCGAGCAAGCCTTCCCATGTCATGCCGTCTTTCGGATAAGGGGTGCCGAACTTGTCGAAAATCGTTTTGTTGAAAAACAGGGCGTTGTTGTTCAGCTCGAATGGCATTAAAATAAAGCGGCCGTCATAGTCCGAGAACGAACGCACGGTTTCTTCCACTCCTGCGGCAAGACGCGTCAGATCGAATCCGTGCTTCTTGATCAGCGGCGTCAAGTCGGTAACGAGCCCGAGCTCCTTCAGCTTCGTGACGCCGCCGAGCGAAAACGAGATCAGATCCGGCACTTGACCCGCGCCGATGAAATCGTCGATTTTGACTTTGCCGCTGACCGTCGTATTCAGCTTGATGTGCGGAAACTTCTTACTGACCAGCTCCTGGATCTGGTCGGCAAGCACCGACGCATTTCCTTCCATAAAAAAGCTAAGCGTCACCGGCTCTGTAGACACTTCCACCTTGCCTTGCGGCGCTTCGTCTGCCTGTGAAGACGGCTTCGGACTTCCTCCCGAGCATCCCGCCATAACGGCGGCAATCCCGATGATAACATATATTTTCAAACGACGAGCAAACATGGTAATCCCCCTTTTATAAACGTTTTCCTACCAGAATTCCGCGATAATGTTATGTTTTTTTGCGATCAAGACAAGAAACCCGATCGGTTATGATACAATGAAACTGATCTAGACGGCGGAAAGGCGGGTCAGGCATGGAAGAAATCAGGAAGAAGAAAGAAACATTCGAAGGAAAGCGCTTTCCGTTCAAAATGTCGGTTCAGCAGCAGGCTCCTCATCTGGTCCAAGCCCATTGGCACGAGCATCTCGAATTTATCCGCATCCTGAAGGAACCGGTCACCGTCCATATCGACAACGAAACGTTCGAAGCCGCCTGCGGTGACATCTTTTTTATTAACAGCAACCAGATCCATTCCGCCACTACGGCGGGCGCCGGTATTCTTCAAGGCATGGTGTTTGACAAATCGCTGCTGTTCCTTGCAGCGGACAATTTGGAAATCCGGCAAGCTTTCTCCCTGTTCACCGGAGCAAACATCGTTCGCAATTATTACGCGCCGTTTGACCCGCTTTGCCCGGAGCTGACCGACGCCATGACCAAGGCGTACGAAGAGTATGCGAAGCAGGAAACCGCCTACGAAATCGGCATTTTATCTTGTATATACCGGATGATGACCCCTTTGCTGCGACAGTTTCGGCACGATCCGCGAAGCGGCGATCCGGACAAGCACGCAGTCTACTTTCACAGGCTGAGGCCCGCCGTCGATTATATGGAGCGGCATTTTGCCGGCAAAGTATATATGGACTCCGTCTGTCAAACCGTCAATATGAGCCTGTACCACTTCTCCAGCATGTTCAAAAAAGTGTTCGGCATGCCGCCGGTCCAATATTTGACTCGCATCCGCATCGAACAGGCGAAGCGGCTTCTTGTCGACCGGGAAATCCCGATAACCGAAATCGCCGAACGATGCGGATTTTGCAATATCAACTATTTTGACAAAGTGTTCAAAGAACAGAGCGGCTTCACACCGAAGGAATACCGGAAGCGATTCGTCCCGATTTCCTGACGCCGTATCGATCCAGAATCAGGCAAGCGGTGAGTGCAGCGGTCCAATGGTAATCGCGAATCGAATCCACCTTGCTGCGGATATCGTACTTGCCTCTGTTCGGCCCTTTGCGATCGCATTCGACAGGAGGACGCTCGTCCTTGGAATCGTAATATTCGAATACGACGCCATACTTCTCATAATAGCGGCGGACCAGCTCGATTGTCCGTTCGGCCAATCGGTCCGCTTCTTCGTACCGCTTATGCAGCCGCAAGCCTTCGATAATCAAATAGTTCATATTGATCCACGTCGGGCCTCTCCACATATCCGTTCCCCAGGCCGGTTCGGATACGGCTATACTCGGGATCGGGTACACCGTGCCGAAATGCTCGGGGTGCTGCAGAATGTCCACGAGCCGATCGACATGAGCCTGCGGCGTATCCTCCAGCAGCAAAGGAAGGAAACCGCTGACCGCTTTGACTTTCGTAAATCGGCCGTCCATTCGCTTATCGTAATAGAAACCGTCCGTTTCGTCCCACAGCTCGGTCTTGATGCGATCGGCAGCCGTTTTGGCTTTAGCGCGCCAATATTCAGCCTTATCCAGCAGGCCTAGCTTCTCCGCGATGTTCGCTGTGCAGGCCATATCAAAAGCGATAAAGGTGGAGAAGTCGACCGCATCGAGCTGCAAAGCCTCGTCGAACCGAGACGAATTGTCCATGCCGGATTCGCCGGACCGGCAGTTGACGTTCCCCTCGATCGCCCACTCCAGCAGGCCGTTGCCACTAACGTCCCGGTTAGCCATATCCCACTCCAGATACCGCTCCAGAACGGGCAAGGCGTATCTCAGCTTGGCCAGATCGGGTGCGGCCAAATAGTTCGACCAGACGCCCCAAGCTAGGATTGGAGGCTGAGTGATGGAGCTAAGCTTGCCCGAAGCCGATACATGATGGACAATCATCCCGTCCGGCCGTGCCGTGTCCAGCATGGATTGCAGACATTGCCAGGAAACGTCCGCATCCAGCTCGTTCATCGCCAGTGAATGAAACACGGTATCCCACAGCCACATATCCTTGTGCGGCACCCGATCGGGCGTCGACCACATGTGCCGGATGGCGCCTTCGGCGGATAACGTATTCACTTTCATCACGCTGAAGCATTTGTGCAGCAGCCGCGCATCGTTCGCATCCGGTACTGACGGAATATTCCCGTACATCTCCAGTCTTCGTTTTATCTCCATTGCTACATCGCTACCAAGGCCCGCCAGCGCTCTTGCCGCAGCTTCTTCCGCGGTTTTCCCGTAACTGAGGCCGAATCGTTCCCCTCGCACGGACAAGGCGATATACTCCTGCTTCTCTTCATCGCCGGTCATTCTTACCTCCGAAGACCATACCTCCGCCTCGGTCCCGTCTTCCTCCAGCAATGTAGGCGGCTCCCCAATCCGACTGCGGCCGACTAGCGTATGCCAGGCCGAATAGGCGATATCCAATTCACCCGCTGACGACCGAAGCTTACAAGCATCGCCGGTAACAAAAACGGTTTCCGTCGTTTCCGCTGATACGCCCAGAAGCAGGATCCGCCGTCTCCGCGTATGAAACAGCAGAGAATACGGTGCCGCCCCCCAAGTGGCGGTAAATCCAGATAACGACTGAGTCTCCCCGTCCATCCCGGAGAATGCGAACAATCCTCCCTCGCCGATCCTGTTCGGTAAATTCGGTTTCTGTTCCAAATGTTTCGCTCCAATTCGTTATAGTTGGTTCCGCTTTCTGTTTCATCTTAAGAAAAACGGCGCTTTCGATCTATGTAAGATTTCGGGGGAAAGTTATGTTTTTTTGGGGTATTTTCAGGATGGACCTTTTTCATGAAAATTGGAATTTAGAAACGAATTGCTGGACAGTAGCCTCAAACGGTACTCGCTGATGCTCCGGCCTATTAACGCAAAAATCCCCTACCGGCTTAACGGCCGATAGGGGATTCTTTATCCTTTCAAAATGAGTTATTCAAAACTAAACCATGTATGGATAGGCAGTTGCAGCTCTTCAAAAACACCGGAGCGGAATTGTAGCACGATCTTCACTGCCCGTGAAACAGCCCCCGCCCAAAAGCCTTGAACGCCGCCTCCAGAGGCCGATGCGGGCTCGGCACATGTGCGCCGGACAACTCCCACAAACCGAGGGAGATGGCGATCAGCATCACTGCGCTATACAGGAATACCGTCTTGTAGCGTTTACTCCGAATTTCACGACGAATTTGCATCCAGGTCAGACCTCCGAATGCAAGCAGGAACAGAGCCGATTGCCAGATCATGAAGCGCCTCCCCTTGTCGGCATGATGCCGGCTTGTTCTTTTTTGCCCCAGAGGATCGCAACGATCAGCAGCGCCAGCGGAATCAGCAGTTGGAACGGCAAGGAATACCAGGGCCATACCCACAGGCTGAACTGTACGGATTCCGTACCCGACTCATAAACGATGCGGGACAGCTCCACCATCAGCAGAGCAATTGGGACCAACAGCGGACGATACTGGACCGGGCGAATCAGATCGGCAAGCGATCGCGAAGAGACATATAAGCACACGCATAATTTGACAAAACCGCCCAGCATTAAGGTAATAATCGACAAAGGCTCTACCCGATCCAGAAAATCCGAAATGGAGATGTACTGGTACGCCGTGTAGCTGGCATAAATCATGCGCGAGGACAAGCTCCCGAGTATAAGCAAATTTCTCACATTGACGATCAGCAGCAAAAGGGCGCCGGCTCCAAGCGTCAGCATGACGGTTTTGGTAGCTTTGCCGACATGATTCAAATGGGGGATAATCATCGCAAACAGGACCGTTTCTCCGAACGGAAACCCGATCATCTCCACAGCGCCCTCGACGACCGGGCTCCATCCTTTATCAAGCACAGGCAATAGATTGGCAAACTGAAAATCTTTGCTCATCAGCAGCACCGATAGCGCCACTTCGGACAAAACAAGCACCAAAATGATCATGGCGCAGCGGCCGATCACCTCAATACCCGCATAAACCGCCCACAGCACGACGCCCATCATCATCAATTCGATAAAGACAGGCGGTGTTTTGGGCAAAGCTACATCCGTGATGAAATCCATAAATATTCGAAGTACAAGCGCGCCGAGATGAAGACTGTACATCGCATACAATAATCCGATCAACCGGCCTGCCCAAGGGCCTAACAACGTTTCGGCAATTTGAACAAGCGATTTGCCGGGAAACCTTAGGCATAATCGGGTGTACACCACTGCGAATCCGAGCGAAACAAACATCCCGGCCAAAATGCTGATCCAGGCGTCCTGTACAGCGACAGCTGCTAGCGGTATGGTTAGCGAGCTGCCGACGAGGAACATAAACATGGTAGCTCCGAATGCTTTTCCCGAAAGTTGTTCTGTTCTGCCAGTCAACTCGCACACCCTCTTCCTATTTCTCAATTTCTCGCTCTTTTAACTGAAGCGGCGGCCCGGTCATGCCGATCGACGAGATATGAAAATCCGTTGTAACCGTTACACGCGCTTGCTTAAAGGTTTGATCCCAATTATTTGCGAGGGTTTTCCAATCCTTCTTATGCTGCCTGTGCAATTCCTCTCCAAAGCCGAAAATATCGGAGCTATAGGTTTCCTGCACATGCTCCACCATGCGCTGCATCGTTTGTTGAATTTTGCGCGACGCTTCAGACTCCACCTGGCGTAAAAGCTCCGGGTTTGTCAAATCGAGACGCGTATTATTCTCCTGTACGTTGCCTTTGCCCTTCAAGTGAATGTCGATGGTTACTTCCCCTCCGTTTACGGAGGTTTTGATCGTCTTCTCCGGTTTTGTGATGGCCACGGATACCATGTCTTTCGACTTGCCCATCTCGACGGTTAACAGGCCAAAACGCAACCGACCGGCCAACCACTTGTAATACTGCGTATCCGTTTCATTCAAATACCCAAGCAGTTTTGTGTGTTTGAACACTGCCGTTTTGGAAACGCGAAACCGGCTGGAATTCGGAGATTTCACGGAACCGTCAACAGGCTCTACCAATTCGACAACATCCGTCGCCGGTTGAAGTCCATCGGAGGAGACGGCCGAAATGACGTCGCGCAGCGTTGCAGGAACATTATTGTCCAAATTTTCCATCTCACGGACAGCTTCTGTCGGAATGAACTCCAACGGGTAGTCCGTATTGAGCAGATCGACCCCTGAGCGACCTTTTACGACGAGTACATACGTACGCAGCCTGCTTTTCGAATTGCGGCTAAAATAGTCCAAAATATCCTCAATCCCGTGTTTCGCCAACTTTTCTCCAATAAAAACAACTCTCCTGTGCGCAACAAACATTTTGCGGGAAAGCTTGGATTGAACGCTTTTTACGATTTCGTCGATCGTACGGCCTGTAGCGGTTTCCGTCATAAAGCTCCCCCCACCCTCCTTCGTGGGCGTGGCGCCGATCTGCCGGACCGGGATGACGTATTGAGACGTAATGCGGTACTCGCCGTCAGGATTCATATCGATGGATGTCGCCATCACTAAGGCGATATCGTTAATTTCCTGCTTGTCCCAGCACCCCGTACAAGTCACTAGCAGGATCGATGCCAGGATAGCCAATTGGAACCTTCGCACAGGGGCCTTCCTCCCTCGTCATGCTGTTTGCGACTACGAACGATCCGGACGCGGCTTCTGTCCGCCGGGCACGCGTACAGGATTGCGGCGATCGAAAGGCCTGCTGCGTCTGGAAAATGCCCAATGGGGCGCACGTATGAACACATCGTTCAGGCTATGCGGCGATAAAGGAGCAACCGGGTACAAATAAGCTACCCCGAAGGAACGGAGCGAGCTCAGATGTATGAGAATCGCGAGAAAACCGATCGCGATGCCGTACAGACCGAAAGCCCCCGCCAAAAACATCATCGGAAAGCGCAGCAGACGAAGACCGAACGAGAAATTAAACCGCGGAATCGTAAACGATGCGATACCGGTAATCGCAACTACGATGACCATCGGCGTAGAGACGATCCCCGCTTCGACGGCTGCTTGCCCGATAACCAGCGCTCCCACAATACTGACTGCAGCCCCTACCTGCTTGGGAAGCCTGACCCCCGCTTCGCGTAACGCTTCAAAAGAAATTTCCATAAGAAGAGCTTCCACAAAGGCGGGAAAAGGGTTCGCTTCACGCGCCCCTGCAATGCTGACCAGTAAATTGGTCGGGATCATCTCCGGATGAAACGTGGAAATGGCCACATAGATGGATGGCAAAAATAACGTGATCGCCATAAATGCAAGCCGAATCCACCTGACAAAGGTGCTCACGATCCAGCGTTCGTAATAGTCCTGCGCGCTCTGAATCGCGCCCCAAAATGTAAAAGGGGCCAATAGGGCGGTCGGCGAGCCTTGGGACAATATCGCTACCCGTCCTTCCAGCAGGCCTGCCGCCGTTACGTCCGGACGTTCCGTATTTTGGATGGTCGGAAAAGGAGAATACGGTTCATCCTCAATGAAAGCTTCCACATAGCTGGAATCGATGATGCCATCGATTCGAATCCTGGATACCCGTTCGCGGACTTCTTGTACGATCGATTCGCTCGCGACTCCGTTAATGTAAACAAGCGCTACTTCCGTCTGCGTATATTTGCCGATCAGCAGCATTTCCATCTTCAAATCTTGCGTGCGAAGCCGATTGCTTATCATCGCCAAATTGGTGTCGAGCTGCTCGACAAAGCCTTCTCGCGGTCCTCTTACAAGCGGCTCGGCGTCCGGCTCCTGGATACTGCGCGCCGGCCAACTTTCAATTCCGGCAATGAAGGCAGCTTCACCGCTGCCGAAAAGCAGCGCCGCTTTTCCCGTGAGCACGCTTTGCGTAAGTTCATCCAGGTTGTCGGTATACATAAGCTTGCTGAACGTTTCGGAGCGCCGCAACTCCGCTGCCGAATCCGGTATTGCCTCAGCCAATCGAGTCAGACAATGCCCCAGCAGAATGCGGTCTACCGTGCCTGGAGCGTATAGGACACAAATTTTGCGGCCGTTCGCACCGGACAGTTCCCGACTGACAATATCTGCCCGATTGGAAAGCTCCCGTTCCAGAAGCGAGCGATTTGTCTCCATGTCATTGCTTAAATTCGAGACCATAGTCCCCCTCCGCTTCGTCAACCAGCAACGGATGCCAAATGTGCTTTTTCCCTATTATGAGAAATGCAGGTAATCTTTATTCTGTTTCGTCTCAGCTGGCAGCAGGATGTCTCCATAGGTGGCATGGATTAATAGTAAGTAATCACTTACTTTTCGCTGTTAAAAGAGGTATATCCGGTGCCCAACAATTTAAATGAAATTTTGCTGTCCCAATCGGCCAAACGTACTGTAAAGCAAGAACGGAAGAACGGATAGTCGAGACCGCAATCCGCTTGTTTGCCGAAAAAGGCTATTCCAATACATCAACGGCTGAAATCGCCAAAGCCGCCGACGTGTCCGAAGCCAGCCTCTTTAAACAATACGGGACGAAAGACAAATTGCTGCTAGCCCTTATCGTCCCCCACGGGACTGCCACGGCAGAAAACGGTGGTAAAATAAAAAGTCCGGCCCCTGGCAGCCGAATTGGTATACCCGAAACAGCTCCGGCGTAGCCGACGCTTCTTCGAGACCGATCCGGTCCGCCAGTTCGCGGCCGAACAAAAAATGAGTCCAAATGTTGGGCATCGGCCTTCGGCTCCTTTAACCTGATAGGCGTTTACCCGTATCGTATCAGGATAACGGAACGAGCTTTAAGGCGTTGCCCGAGTATATTTTGGCAAGAACGTCGTCCGGCAGATGAAGCGAACCCAGTACTTCCTGGTGAACGTTATCGAAATAGTCGCGGCCGTACAAGATGCGGTCCTGGAATTCGAGTATAAACTCTCTCGCGAATTCCGGATCACGGCTGAACGCTCTCGCTCCCGAGCCTGCGGATATATCGCAGTACAGGTTCCGGTATTTGCGCAGCATTTCGCCAACCTTGCCGCCGGGCTGGACTTTTCCCGTCGGATAGGCGACTTTGTCGTACTGGTCGTCACCGGATATATGTGCCCAGAAACCGGGAGCATGACCGAGGAAATACGTGTCCGGACAAGCCTTGACAGCCCGTTCGAAAGAGTCGATGCCGCCGCCGTACCACCAGTTCGGACGAGGATACGTCGAGCCGGTAGCGAACTCGTAGTCGATATGTACCGTAACCGGCAGCCCTTTCTCCCCGCAGAAACGGAATAGCCGGATCGCGTCCGGATTGTCGTACATCATGCGCAGCTTGATCTCGCCATACACGCGAACCCCGTACAGACGGATCGCATGATCGAGCTTGTCGATCGCATCAGGACGGCGCGGATCGGGCGCGTAGCCCAAAATGAATTGGTCCGGATACTGCTCCGCATACCGGACGCAGCGGCGGAACGATATCGGGCCGTCCGGCAGCGATGCGTCGGGGACCTGTTTTTTGTATGTCGGGCTGTATTCGTCATCCGGGCATTCCCAGCTAAGCAGCCAGGTTTTGTCGATGTTGTATCGCTTCATGTTGTCCATATACCGTTCGATATTGTACCCATACCAGTCCGGGTGATTATGGCAGTCGATAATCATGAATCGTAACCTCGCTTTATCGGTGGTGGCTACATACAGATGAGGTGCCGAGAGAGAAGCGCGCTAACGCTTTTGACCGCTCGCTTCCCCTTACTTGGCTTGCATACTTTGCTGTGCTTCGATAAATTTGTTTACTTCTTCCTCAGCGGAACGCAATGCGGAATTGATGTCCGTTTGGCCCAATGCCACGTTATGGATATGTTTCGGTATGATCGTTGCGGATGCCTGATGGATGTACAGATCATAGGCGGCCGCCGGAGCGTATTTTGCCGGACTCATGGCGCTTACGTTTTTGCCTCGGAACAAATCGGAGTCTTGGCCGAATGCCGTCTTGATCTGGCTGTTTTTCAGAGGCGTGGTCCAGCCTTTCCTGGATAGCTCCGTCTGTAAGGAATCCGATGTAAAGAAATCCATCGCTTTCACAGCTAGCTCCTTATGCTTGCTTATACTGGACAAGTACATATAATCCGGATAAGGCTGGACGCTGACGTTCCCACGCTCGGGCAGTATCGGGATCGGCGCCAAATCCCACTCGAGACCCTTATACCTCTCCGGTGTATTGTAAGAGGAGCCCAGCCCCATCCACATCGCCAAAGTCCGGTCTTCGAAAAACAGTTTATCTCCATATGGAGTAAGTCCTTTCGTGTCCGAAAGCTCATATTGCCGAAGAAACATCTCGGATACGGTCTTTCCCAGATCGCTGTTGAACTGCACCTTGTGCGTGGTCGGATGGACAAATTCCAGCGAATGCGGATTTCTTCTGAAGAAGGTAGGGTGGACCCGCACACCGTAATAGGAGGTATCTCCGTCCATACGAGTCAGCTTTTTGGCGACTGTAAACATTTCATCCCATGTCCACCGGTCATGGGGCGGATAAGGAACGCCGAATTTATCGAAGATCGACTTGTTGTACAGCACTTGTGTCGGACTATCCTGCAATGGAAGCCCTATCAGCTTCCCTCCGCCCAAGCTCCTGTTCAGATCGATAAATTCCGGGGCAAATCGATTCAAATCCACTTGCGCCTGTTTGAGATACGGTTCGATATCCTCGGACAAGCCATAAGGCTGCACTAGAGAGAGGTAGCTGTAATTGGCCGCAAGAATGACGTCCATCGGCTGCTTCGACGCTATCAGTCCTTCCATCTCTTTTGCATTCATTGCCGTAAGCTTTACGGTTTTGGGGATGATGTTGGGAAATTTTTTCTTAAGCGGTTCGCCGAAGTCCCTCATAAATACCTCTTCATCCCACCAATAGTTGCTCGTACTCAGAAAATACAGCTCTGTCGGCTCCGCAGGAACTTGCTGCCGCTTCTCCGGCGACGCTTCCGGTCCTTCATTCGACTTGCCGCCCTGACATGCACTCAGCAGCATCATACTGATCGCAGCAACAGTACAGCCCAACACAATTGGCCTCTTGGCTCTTTTGTCCATTGTTTTGCTCCCCTTTTTAAATTCAACTATATAGATTAAACAATTTTTAAAGACAATACTGCGTTTGTCACCGTAATATCAGAGGCGGTTAGATTTTGATGATAAACCCTAACATTTCCTGTGGATATTACTTCCGCCCAAACTCTTGAACTTACTCCAAGCGGCGGTGAAACAGCTACATGTACAGGCGCACCTAGATAAGCATTATCCATTGTTGCGTCTGTTGTGGCTATAGAATTTGCAGCAATAGTCTTGGTATAAGATATTGATCTTCTAGCATAACCGTTTACATCTCTAAACGCAGGCGATTGCATAAAACCGACTGGAACGGTAACAGAACCAGCGGTAATGCTGGCAGAAGCATGTGAAACGATTAGCTTTTTAGAGTAACCCCCATTCTCAAATACACGACCGACAACCGCAAATATAGTAGTAGACCCTTGAGTCAGTGAGAGATAACTACCAATACCCACACGAGAAATGACAGTTGATGTTGATGTATCTATTACGTTAGTGTCTGCAGCGCTTAGCGTTGCTTGACTAGCAATCGTATAACGGCTTGCGTGTGTTCTACCTGCTGCTGTTATGTATCCATCTGACGCAAAAGTACCGTTAGCATCATATAACGCTCTAAATACATCATGAAGTGCAAACGTACCGCCTGTCACATTGGAAAGGGACGATGTATTCATCCACTCTGTGTTAAGTGCGTTAATTCGCGGCTCGTAGTCAGCATACTGCGGCATCATGGGCACACCGCCTGTGTAAGCTCCAATGTGCTCAATTTCAACTTGTGAATTTGCGGGGATGGAAATGGTTACGTTACCTTCTCTTGCATTTTCCGATGTAACTTCACAAGCTGCCATTTTCCAGCCGTTACGGTAATCGTACATCAGCTCGCCCAACGATATGCGCTCATTAGAATTGTTAACCCATACGTTTGATTTCAATTTAGCATAGTCAAAAGAACCTGCTATTGTTCTATACAACATACAGACTTTTGCTTGTACAGATTGAGTATTGATCGGAAGAATGATATCGATCTGGGACACTGTCGGATTGATTAGGCGAATACCATACTTGGTTGTAAATCCGGTATGCACGGACTCGAAACGCTTCACATCATAGATTAAATCATTGCTTGCCGTGTAAGCTCCATACATACCGAACTTAAAATCATACTGTGGGCAGAATTTAAAGAAGTTCGTGATTAGACTTGCACCCGCACCAAATTCAAACCCCGTATGATTTAAGTACTCGTTATGTTGTCTGCCATTTTCAAAATGTCTGCTTGGTGTACGAATGCCGGTAGCGGGGTCGTAAGAGCTGTAAGTACCCGCAATAAATCTTACACAAGTATCTTGAGGTCTTTTAAATAAGTGACTTGCATCAAACTTGAATCCATCAAAACGTTTTTGCATTTCTAATTCGAATAAAGTATTAAACCATTCCGAGTAACCTCCGCCATAATACGAACCATGACAAGCATCATAAATCAAAGCTAAGGATGATCCTTGATCTGATGCCGGGGCAATATTAAAACCATTGAAGCTACAGCCAGCACCTGTGTTTATCAACAGGTAGTCGAATTTATTGGCATATCGTTTATCTACTACCGTGCCGCCGCCTATAGTTAAGTTTGTAGCTTGTAACGCATTCGATGTGTTGTAGAATCCCTGTACACATTCATGAATGGCTACACCGTCCACAACGTTCTCGTAGAAATTTCCGATGCGTGAGCCATTTGTCCAAGCTGACGTATCCAGCCCGTAAAGCGAAATACCGTTATGAAATCGTTCAATAAGCAAATTCTCCAGTCGCCACTTGTACGCATTCGCACCATCGATACATTTTCGTGCATGAACAGTCGATGTTCGTGTTACATTTCCAAGAAGCACCAAATTTGAAATTTCAACCATAGAAATTGTTTGTGTATTCCAACCTGTACTCAACTGATAAGCCGCCGCCATTTCGTCGCGTGGCGTACTAAACATATCAATAGCTGTTGGCGGGTCAAAGAACAGTGTTGAATTGTTCCCCTCAATCTTTGTATTCGTTCTAATCGGTAGTGTGTCTGTGATGTAATAAGAGCCGTGCGGTATTTCAAATGTATACTTGCTATATACTTGTGATGAAATTGCTTTGCTGATATTGGTATGGATCACATACTTGTTCATATTCAGCATGTCTTTAAATGCTTGAGTATCATCATGCCCGGATGCATAATCAAGCACCTCCGGAATAGTGAATACTAAATCGCCATGCGCTCCGAACATGAACGGATTTAACACATTATTTTGTAATTGACGTACCCATCCATTTAACACGACACCACGATCGTTTACAGCTGCTTTTGTTGAGTCATAAACAAAGTATCCGCCACCTTTGTTTATTCCGGCATGGTACGATGTTACATATACTCGACTGCCGTTTTGTGGATTTGCAATTGAAAGCATAGCAGCAATGCTCTCTACCCCCTGATCCGCCGTCAAAAAATCGGGCGGCCCTTTGCGGCCGTACACTTCCCCGCTTACCGGTCCCCCGCTCGCGAACGACGTGCCAATCGTTCCTGCAATTACGCTGCTTCCGGCCAAAACTGCCCCAGCCAGGCCTAGCGACGACAGCATCGCCCTTCTCGTGAGCACGGGCGGCTTGCCGCCGGCATCCAAACCTTTATCTTCTTGTATTTCATCCAGTTCTCGCCCTTCCATCACGTATACCGCCTCCCGTTTCAATTGGATTTTGATGCCGTTTTATAATGAACCTGTGAAACGCTTACACTGGCCTTCAGCCTCCGCAGCTACTTGTTTTTGTCCGCCTCGATCGCTTTCTTGACCGCTTCCTCGGCATTACGCAGCGCCGTATTGACGTCTTTGCCCTCGTACAAAATGCCGCGCAAGGCGATCGTTAGCTGCGCCCCCGCCGCCGAGTAATATTTGCTCTGGGGAGACGGCTTCGCCATATTTTTCAGCGGGATCGCGGCGACATTGCGCCCTTTGTACAACGGGGCGTCCTGACCGAATACTTTCGGAATGTTAGCGCTGCTCAGCGCCGGGATGAACGTCGCCGCCTTCGCCTTCTCCGTCAGAAATGTCTCGGTGGACAAAAAGTCCATCACCTGGTATGCGTCGTCCTTGTATTTGCTGCCGACGTTCAGGAACATGAAGACCGGATAAGGCTGCGGCCCGAAGCCGTTCATCGTCGGGTATGAGACGATATCCCAATTAAGCGGGGCCAGGTCTTTCTCGACGTGCAGACCGGCCACCGGCGTCCACATTGCCGACACCTGATCCTGGAAAAACATTTTGGTCAAGCTGTCCATCTTTGCCTTATCCGGATTGAAGCCGGGAATTTGATAAAAGCGGGCGATGTTGTCCATGAGGCTTTTGACGTTGTCGTTCGTCAGCGACACTTGCAGCGTTTGCGGATCGACGAAGTTGAGCGACATTTGGTTGCGCCAAAAGTAATGATTCGGCGAAATCGTGAAGCCGTAATATTGGACGTCGCCTTCCTTGCGCGTCAGCTTGACCGACAAGTTGTACAGCTCGTCCCAGGTGATGCCGTCCTTCGGGTAGGTGACGCCGAACTTGTCGAACAAGTTTTTGTTGTAGTAAATGACGGAAGCTGCGGTGTCGAACGGCAGCGCGTACAGCTTGCCGCCGCTCATTTGCCGGATCATCTCGAGCGTCTGCGGCTCGAAGCGGCTTAAATCCGTCTTGTATTTATTGACGAGCGGTTCGATATCGTACTGCATGTTGTTCAAAAAGACGCTGTTGTAGGCGAGGCCGACCGAGCCGAAAATAACGTCGATCGGCTGACCCGACGCGATCTGCTTGTCGAGCGCTCCGCTCGTGGTAGGGATCAACACCGGAGTAATGTGCGGGAATTTCTCTTTGATCGCCTTGCCGAACTTTTCTTCGAAGTAGCCTTCGGCGTCGAAGTTGGCGCCGACGTTGTAAAAGTAAAGCGTGGTCGGTTCTTTTTTCTCGGGCTGGGCAGGAGCCCTCCCGTTGTCGGCATCCGGCGTGCCCGATCCGGAACAGGCGGCGAGTACGAGCAGGAGTCCCGTCGCACCGATTGCAATTGATCGCTTCAGCATGAATGACACCCTCTTCGTTATTGGGTTTAAAAGCACGTTCAAGTTGGTAATCGCTTCTATACAGGCATGCTCTATGTAAACGATTACATAAATACTGACAGTCCCGCTGGGAACCTTCTTCCATCGTAAATACAGGAACGTATCGGCGGGATCGCCCGTTTCCGGCAAGACCCGATGAAAGGTCGGGCTTCGTCCCCTGTCACCTCCTCTCACGCCTGATCGTTTTTCCTTGCGCAGATTGCCTGGACTGCTCCGACCAGCAGCGTGCAATATCGTCCAGCACGCCATCGATCGCCTGTTGCCGGCTTGCTTTTCCGGATACGGCGACAACCTGTTCCTTGATGGCGGTTGCCTTCATCATAAGCCGGATTTGCGCCCGGGACCATACGCAAAGCATCCGTTTTTTTTAGCATTTGTGCCAGTATCATTAAGGATGTTCCAAATATGATAAAATGAAAAAAAGGAAAACGCATGGCCTGCGGCACCGGCTGAAGGGACTGTCTCCAGTCGACTCGAACGGAGGAAGAGAATGGATATCGAGGTGATCTTTCCGAGTATGACCAGTACGCTTCAAATCAAGGGCTGCGGATTTTTCGTCAAGCCCCCGGGTTGGTCGTACCCGCTGCATCATCATCATTTGTTTGAAATATTATACTGCTTCAGCGGTGAAGTCGTGCAGTTTGTGGGAGCAAGCGAACGGACGATGCGTACGGGAGACTGGATGCTGCTGAAAGCCGGAGCGCGCCATCGGCTGGAGAACCTCGCCGCCGAGCCGTATTCGTTTTTGAACATCCACTTTGATGTGGACGATCCTGACTTGCGCAGGCGGCTTACCGCCGCCGACTGCTTTCTGCTGAGTGGAGCCGATGCGGCTGCGGGTGGGCTGGCGGAAATCGTTGCGCGCATTGAGCGACTGATGGCGCTGAGCCTGACGGACGCGCCCTCGTCCGGTCCGTCCGCCAAGCTCGAGGCTCTGGATATCGATCCGCTGCGCAAGCTTGAACTGCAAGCCGCGATTTTACTGATAGTCACTTCGTTGACTGCGCAATTCGCCGCTCCTCAAGCGCCCGCCGGGAAAGCCCGGCTTTCTGTCGCTTCCTTTAAGGAAATCGATACGGCGCATGCGATCGAAGAACGGCTTCGGCGGATGGTAACTGCGGATTCGGACAATTCCATCGCCCGGATCGCCCGAGACTTGCACTTAAGCCGCAGCCAATGTTCGAAGCTGTTCACCAAAGTATACGGCGTCTCTCCGCGCCGCTACGTCAGCGAGCTGGTCCTAAACCGGGCAAAACGGCTGCTGGTGACGACCAACCGTCCGATCGAGGCCATTGCCCTGGAGCTCGGCTTTCATTCGCTCAGCCACTTTTCCAGCCAGTTCCGCCGATGGACCGGCGTATCGCCCATGCAGTACCGGCCGAAGTTTGAGTGAGCGCCGCCTCCCAGGCCCGCTGCCGTATGCAACGTACCGATCCGTCCAGCCATTTGTGTTCCCTTATCCAGCTGCGGATAGACGTCAGCAGCCTGTCGATGTCCGCTGCATCCGCCAGATGATGAAGTATGCTTCCGCTCTGCGGCCCGGTACCGCCAATACTTATTGTCTGCCACCGATATGACGGTCAACCAAATCGCCGATCAGTCGGATATGAGAGCGCTTTCGCTTTTATACGCTTCTTTAAATCGATGTATGGTGCAAGCACCGGACATTACCGAAGGTAGTGATGAACAGCCTTTAAAAAATAAATTCACTCACTCTTGACGTATTGAAATGAGACAATCGCTTCCTTTAACGGCGAATAGAGAGGAGATTACACGACCACCTCCCTTCGCCGTTCGGCTCGAGCAGCAAAAGAAGGTCAATTCATCTGTGATCATATGTCGATTCTAGTTTGCTCAAATTCGGCTTCGGATAGATCGCCTCAAACCCCATCTGCTGCATGAGACGATGCACACGCTTACGATTCACCTCGAAATCTTGATCAACAGATCGGCCTGGCGCTTCACCGTGATCGCTTTGTTATCACGTTCTACCATTGCTTTTCGAGCTGCTAACGGTTCATTTGAGACCAGATTTTTTTTGAGCCAGTCGACCTCTACCGTGAGTTGGCCTACCCGCTTTTCCAGATGCTCTTGCTTGCTTTCGTACTCCTTTTTCAGTTTGTCGGTTTCACTCGTCTTTTTCTCAAAGACCAAGGAAGCACGCTCAAGAAACTCAGCCTTCCACCGGCTAATCATAACAGGGCTCTTATTTTTCACCCTCCCGTGTCTCAACCTATGGGAGCATTATACTTGAAGGCTAAACCGATATCTAAGTGAATCGTTAATTCACGATTCTATTCAAGTAGCTCTGCAGCGCCTGCATCGTGCTTGGGCTTGTATGCCAATCGCCAAACGTCCAAGATATATAACGTATTCCAATATATCTCGAGGCAGTTCGAAATTGCGCAGCAAAATGTTCCGGATGTACATTGATTTTGAAAGACTCTTCTAATGTTTCCCGGTATATCTGGGCTTTATCTAGTTCGTCAAAGCGAAGGGGAACATCAAAATAAAAAGATCCGTAATGAGCATCCGCCCAATCAATAAAATAAACTTCGTTACTGCTCGAGCACAATACGTTTCCGGGGTGCAAATCCGTATGGATCAACGTATTGGAAGACTCGTCACAGATTACACGCTCCATGTCGTCCGCAATTGAAGCCGAAGCCGCCTCGATGTCAGGAATATACGGGCGGAAATGTTCGACGAATTGATCGTTTCTTTTGGCCTTCTCCCAATTAGGCAGCCACCATTTTTCCAGCATGTGTGAAACGTAGGCGCGACTTGCAGTCGGAAGCCAAGCAAGCCGGTCCGCAAGGCGGTAATTCGAGCCGTGTATATGCGCCAGCGCATGACCAGCCTGTTTTTCGACAATTTTCAAATCAATGCTGCCGTAGTCCGTATTGTAGTCGATATCTTGCATGCATATATACTGAGGGGCGTCCGTGAAATAATCGTTCGAGTAGCTTAATGGAACTTTGGCGGCTTGGGATTGTAGCAGGTTAAGGACTCGTCGTTCTTTTAAATCGGCCTTTTTGTTAACCAGATATACTTCGCTGATGGACTGATCGATCTGCAGCTTTACTTGGAACCGCTGAACCTCTTGTGCTTGGAAACCTAATTGGATAGCTCGCGGTTCGACCGAGATGATGTTTGCGGAGTGGCTGATATGTTGCCGGACGGCTTGTTGCATGATAAGGTCTAACTCATTCATTTATGAGGATTTCCCTCCTTCTATATAATGTATATCCATCATAAGGAGCAGGGCGGGATTGAAGCAAGGGAACAAATTGTTATTTCGCTTTTGTACGCACGCCTCTGCAGAACGAAATCGACCGCGTAGAGCGTATAAAATTCGTTGGAAAGTCCCGTCGTGTTCATCGCTCCCGGAGTACCGCCGGTGACCGGCGGGTCCCTGCCCCAGGAGTATTACGCGGCGTTTGTTATTCCGAAAGATTTTAGCGCGAAACAAGACTCCTTGCGCACTCCGGCCCCTGCTTCGCCCGAGGTTCAAATCTATATCAATCAAGGGATGAACGCAGCGGCTTCCACCATGGCAGGGTCAATCCTTAATGGCGTCATCGATACGATGAACAACACTATTCGCACGCAGCTGCTCGAAGGTATTAAAACTCAAAGTGCGTCGCTGATGGCGGACCAGGCTTCCAAATTGGCCAATCCCATTGCCAAAAAAGTGACCAATGTCAACGAAACCGGTACGAAAAGCGCAAACGGAAACGCTCCTATCTCCTTGTTCCAGCCTCTATGGATGGCATGCATCGCGAGCGCAGCGATCCTCTTTATGGTCATCAGCAAAGTAACGTTTAAAACTCGCAAAGAGAGTTTGCTTGCGAAGGTAACGCAGATGGTCATCGGCGCTGTGGTTGCAGTTGTCGTTGGTTTCGGATTAACTTGGCTTGCGGACCGTATGATTGGACTCCATATTCCCCAATTTGCAGATACGGCGCTTTTTTTGACCATTACTTTCTTTTGCTTCTTTCTTCTGATCTCCGCTGTTTTGTCGTGGCTTGGCTTTAAAGGTATTGCCATCTTCGCCCTGATGCTTTTCTTTGGAGCGCCTTTACTTGCACTGGCTCCCGAAATGATGTCCTCGTTTTATCGGGACTGGGTGTATTCGTGGCTGCCGATGCGGTTTATGGTGGAAGGGCTGAGAGAGTTGTTCTTCTTCGGCAAGGGTCTAAGCTGGAACCATGCCCTATCGTCGCTTACCTGGATCGGCATAGTGAGTATCGTCGTTCTTCTTGGTTCTGTTCTGAAACCCCTTGCGATACAAAAGCAGCAAACGCTTGAAGGCTAAACCGATAAAACCTACAAATCGTCAATTCACGGTCCTATTCAGGTGGCACTTGAGCGCTGATTCCAAGCAAAGAATATCGCTTTTGATGCCATTTCCATGCGTGTTCCAACATAACCTCCAAAGAGCAATATTGCGGTATCCATTCCAATTCTGACTGCGCAAGGGAAGAATCGCAAACAAGACGCGGTGGATCGCCAATTCTCCGGGGTGCCAGTCGTACCGCAATTTTCTTTCGAGTCACTCGTTCAGCCGCTCGTACTATTTGCAATACGGAGTATCCTTGTCCGTTGCCAAGGTTATAACAGGGAGCATAAGAACCCCCATTCAATATCTTATCCATCGCTTTGACGTGGGCATTCGCCAAATCCGAAACATGAACGTAGTCGCGTACACAAGTTCCGTCTTCCGACGGGTAATCGTCTCCGTAAATATCCAAATGAGATCTTCTTCCTGCGGCGACATCCAATAGAAGCGGAATCAGATGAGTTTCCGGATCGTGTTGTTCCCCGATCTCTCCATCCGGATCGGCTCCAGCTGCGTTGAAATAACGTAATGAGACCGCCTTTATCCCATATGCGTAAGCGAAGTCATGCAGCATATGTTCTATTATTGATTTGGTACGACCGTATGGATTCACAGGTACTTGAGGATGGCTCTCCTTAATGAATGGTTCCGACGGAATACCGTAGACGGCGCACGATGAGGAAAGCACAATATTCCGGATTCCCGTACTCTTCATTGCCTGAAGTACGCTAAGGGTGCCTTGCACATTATTCCGATAGTACAACGAAGGATGAATCACGGATTCTCCAACATAGGCAGAACCGGCGAGATGAATGATCGCAGCAGGGGTGTACTTTATGATGACTTGTATCAGCCTTTCGGTATCCAGAATGTCACCTATCTCAAGAGGACCCCATTTCACAAATTCAGCATATCCGGTGCTCAAATGGTCATAAACAACAGGAAAGTAGCCAGCCTTATTTAGCTCTTTACAAGTATGGGAGCCTATATAACCTGCCCCTCCTGTAACTAATACTGTTTCGCTCATAACCGCACCTTCCTTTTTCGATTGAGAAAAAAAGGATATTAGTAAGTCACTTAATTTTATGCCTGATACTTCGGAATGGTAATGTCATTGTGGTAATTTTTCGATTTCCCGTACAGGAGTTTCTTTTGATTACGGTTATCAGAATGGGATCACGTCCTGTTTGGTCAGCGGTATCGCCGGGCTCCTCTCGATTCCAGGCCAACTCCGAAAAAGAGAAATAACCGGCCCAGTAGGTCGGTTATTTCTGCATCGGGATTATAAAAATTATTGAATGAGCGCGCCAATAAATGTGATTGCTCCTACGGCATTGGCTGTACCTACGGTTGTAAGGGCATTTAACGTATAAGTGACATTTCCGGTGCCGGGAGTTTGATCAACATGACTTACACTTACTGCGCTGAATGTGTTATTGCCTGCTCCGTGTTGAATCATGCTATATATAAGAGTTGCTCCGCGAAGAACTTGGATTTCAAATGCAGTGGTTCCCGCAGTAGACTCCCAGCCGACGACACCTTGCAACCAAACGCTGCTTCCTGCCTGAACTCCAGTTATTGTAATTGTTTTTAGAGTAGTTGCGGTTGACGTAATTGCAATTGCTGAACTGCCGGAAGTATTGGGTGAATTTTCGGATACTTGTAATTGATGCAATAGCCCAGTTGCTCCGGTTGCTCCGGTTGCTCCGGTTGCTCCGGTTGCTCCTGTTGCTCCTGTTGCTCCTGTTGTTCCCGTGGCTCCCGTTGTACCAGTTACGCCGGTTGGGCCAGTTGCTGTTGCTCCCGTTGCTCCTGTCGTACCGGTTGCTCCAGTTGCGCCGGTTACGCCGGTTGGGCCGGTTGCTGTTGCTCCCGTCGCTCCAGTTGCGCCGGTTGGGCCGGTTACTCCAGTCGGCCCGGTTGCTGTTGCTCCCGTCGCTCCGGTCGTACCGGTGATTCCAGTCGAACCCGTGGCTCCGGTCAAACCCGTGGCTCCCGTCAAACCCGTTGCACCGGTCGAACCCGTGGCTCCCGCCGATCCCGTTTCTCCGGTTGCCCCTGTTTCTCCGGTCGGGCCCGTGGCTCCGGTCAAACCCGTAGCTCCGGTCGATCCCGTGCCTCCTGTCGAGCCTGTTGCTCCGGTCGAACCCGTTGCTCCCGCCGATCCCGTTTCTCCAGTGGCCCCTGTTTCTCCGGTTGGGCCCGTGGCTCCGGTCAACCCCGTATCTCCGGTCGATCCCGTGGCCCCAGTCGGGCCCGTTTCACCCGTCGTACCCGTGGCTCCGGTCAATCCCGTTTCCCCGGTCGTGCCTGTTGCTCCGGTCGTGCCTGTTGCTCCGGTTGCCCCCGTTTCACCGGTCGTGCCCGTGGCCCCAGTCGGGCCCGTGGCTCCGGTCGAACCCGTGGCTCCGGTCGAACCCGTGGCTCCGGTCAACCCCGTGGCTCCAGTCGTGCCCGTCTCTCCTGTCAATCCCGTTGCACCGGTCGGGCCCGTAGCTCCAGTAGTGCCCGTAGCTCCAGTCGTGCCCGTCTCTCCTGTCAACCCTGTTGCCCCGGTCAGGCCCGTGGTTCCGGTCAACCCCGTGGCTCCGGTCGAACCCGTTTCTCCTGTCAATCCCGTGGCTCCGGTCGGCCCTGTGGCTCCAGTAGTGCCCGTTTCTCCGGACGGTCCCGTTTCTCCTGTCGAGCCCGTGACCCCGGTCGGGCCCGTAGCTCCAGTCGTACCCGTGGCTCCAGTCGAGCCTGTTGCTCCGGTTGAACCCGTGCCTCCGGTCGAACCCGTCTCTCCGGTCAACCCCGTGGCTCCGGTCGTGCCTGTTTCCCCAGTCGTACCCGTGGCCCCAGTCAACCCCTTGGCTCCGGTTGAACCCGTGCCTCCGGTCAACCCCGTGGCTCCGGTCGATCCCGTTTCCCCGATCGATCCCGTGGCTCCGGTCGGTCCCGTTTCTCCTGTCGAACCCGTTTCCCCAGTCAACCCCGTGGCTCCGGTCGAACCCGTTTCCCCAGTCAACCCCGTGGCTCCGGTCGTGCCCGTACCTCCGGTCGGCCCTGTGACCCCAGTCGTGCCCGTTTCACCTGTCAGCCCAGTGGCTCCAGTAGTGCCAGTTGCTCCGGTAACCCCTGTTTCACCGGTCGGCCCAGTGGCTCCGGTCGAGCCCGTGGCTCCGGTCGGTCCCGTTTCTCCGCTCGGCCCTGTGGCCCCAGTAGTGCCCGTCTCTCCGGTCAACCCCGTGGCTCCGGTCGGGCCCGTGGCTCCAGTTGAACCCGTGCCTCCGGGTTGCCCCGTGCCTCCGGTCGATCCCGTGGCTCCGGTCGAACCCGTTTCCCCGATCGATCCCGTGGCTCCGGTCGGTCCCGTTTCTCCGGTCGAACCCGTTGTTCCTGTCGAGCCCGTGGCTCCGGTCGAACCCGTGGCTCCGGTCGGTCCCGTTTCTCCGGTCGAGCCCGTTTCCCCGCTCGATCCCGTGGCTCCGGTCGGTCCCGTTTCTCCTGCCAACCCCGTGGCCCCGGTCGGTCCCGTTTCTCCGGTCGATCCCGTTTCCCCAGTCAACCCCGTGGCTCCGGTCGGCCCCGTGCCTCCAGCCGAACCCGTGGCTCCGGTCGATCCCGTGCCTCCGGTCAACCCCGTTTCTCCGGTCGGCCCCGTGGCTCCGGTCGTGCCTGTTTCCCCAGTCGTACCCGTGGCCCCAGTCAACCCCGTGGCTCCGGTTGAACCCGTGCCTCCGGTCAACCCCGTGGCTCCGGTCGAACCCGTTTCCCCGATCGATCCCGTGGCTCCGGTCGGTCCCGTTTCTCCGGTCGAACCCGTTTCCCCAGTCAACCCCGTGGCTCCGGTCGTGCCCGTACCTCCGGTCGGCCCTG
>NZ_RBAH01000044.1 GCF_003626695.1 Paenibacillus ginsengarvi | reverse complement strand
GACCGCTCCGTTCTCATGGACAACGGCAGCATAGCCGTAAGGACTTTCAGCCAAAGGACGAAGCGTTGCCATTTGTCCATTTTCAATCATGCTTTTGAAAAAACTTGTTTTTGAAGCGGAATATTGCGAATCGTGAATGCTCGCCCTCTCGGTTAAGGGCGTTTTAAAACCAATGATGCGAAAAGCTTCTTTCTTTCCAATCTTAAAATTATCCATGCTCTCTTGCCTCCCGAATGGTTGATGGTAATACAAATTCATCATATCCTATCAACTATGACAACAGTGTGGCATACTTAAAAAGGGGTGGGCATGATGAAAATCGATCGCTTAGTCGCGTTGATTATGATTTTATTGGAGCAAGAGATGGTCAGTGCCGGCGAACTGGCCGAACGGCTGGAAGTCAGCCGAAGAACGATTTACCGAGACATCGATACGTTAAATCTGGCCGGGTTGCCTATCTTTACCCATCAGGGAGCAATGGGCGGCGTGGGGCTGATGAAATCTTATAAAGTGGGAAAAACACTGTTTACTCCCCAAGAAATCCAAGCCATGCTAACCGGTCTGCAAAGCTACAAACAGCTGTTTGGACAAAAGGAAACGGTGCATGCCTTAGAGAAATTGAATGCCATCCGTTTGGAGAAAGGGGAAACCGCCGAGCATGGCAAGTTTGTGATTGATTTATCGCTGAATCAGGGAAATGACTCGCTTCGGACTTTGCTTAGCTTCATAGAGATGGCGATAAATGAACAACACTATTTGACTTTTGCTTATACGGATCGCAACGGACAAAAGAGCAATCGAAAAGTAGAACCGTATCAGGTAGTTTTTAAAGAAGGCAGTTGGTATTTGCAAGCTTTTTGTGAGGAAAAAGAGGACTACCGTGTTTTCAAGCTGGCGCGGATGAGCGGCTTGCAGGTGCTGCCGGAAGAATTTGAACAACGGGATTTTTCGCCGCTACCGATGAATGGAAACGGCTGGATGAGCGAGGATTGGGTGCGGGTGACCATTCGTATCGATCTTTCCGTTATGGACAAAGTGATCGAACGTTTCGGGCCGGGACATATTGTACGCGTCGATGAACGGACTTGTCTAGCGATCTATCCGATTATTCGCAACTCTTTCGGGTATGACAAATTGCTTGCATTTGGCGACAAATGTGAGGTGGTGGAGCCGGCGGACATAAGATTGGGCTTTCGGGCCTACGTTCGCGGCATTTTGGCGAAATATGAACAAGATTGAACACCCTATGAATACGCGTCTAGTGGCATCGGGGTACACCCAAAAATTCGAATCATGACCTTCAATAATTGGGGGAATTGCGGAGATAAGCCATCGCTAACCGCGACGACAATTTGGCGGGTGTGTTTATGGAATGCGTAGCCGGACATTCTTGGGCTGCAGGAGGTTTCGCCCAAAGTGCGGCGGTAGCCGATCGTTTTGTTCAATTTGTTAAGCACTCATTATGCGGAAATCGACGTAAACATCGCCCCACTGAGCAACAACTAAACCCCTCTGCAATATATGCTAAACAGCCCTCGCCTTCGGCCCCCGGACTGCTCGGATTCAGAAGGAGTGCCCACCGGCCATGATCTAGTTCCACTGAATGTTGGACTATCACCAACAAATTATTCCTAGCTTTGCTTGGCGACTATTCAACTCTCGTTCCCATATTGTTGAAATATATATACCCCATAAACATTACAATCCAGCCAAAGGGGCTGTCAGCACCATTCGTACTGGTACCCTCTTATATTCCACGACAGCTTCGTTAGGTAGTCCGTTAAACTACCCTCACCGAGGGAGTTGAGAAAGGCAGCCGATCGCAACCGGCTGCCGTCGTATAACAACGGAGCTATCGTTCTCCGTTAGAGTTCAATGAATACTTTAAAAACGAGCTATTCCACATGCCAGTGAGTTCCATGCCGCAAGCTTTCGCATTACAGACGCAGTCAGGTAGGCTTGCAATCGCATGTGGAAGTGTAAAAATAGGATTTTTTAAAGGATCTTATTAATCTATTTGTGTGACTTTCTTTATCATCAAAAAAACAGAAGGCTCGTTTCGGAGAGCAGTCCATTATTAGCCAAACAGACGAACAATCCCTTTGTATAACCCGACATGGAAATTTTTGATCGACCGGAATAACAGCCGGATCCAGCTACCTCTGCCAACATCCTCTGCCGCGACCATTTTAATGATATGATCTTTTCCGTTATACGTAACCATTAATGTTCCCATCTCGTCGCCTTGCTTGATTGGTGCGATACGCTTATCCTGATCGATCCGCTCCGTTTTATGCACGAATTGCTCGGCAGTTGTCCCTTTCTTGACAACTAGAGTTAGCCCACTCTCCGTCACGACAGGTACAGCCGTTCGTACACCTTTTCTGAGCTCCACCGATTTCATTGAGTCGATCTCGCTTTTGGCGGCTACGACCTTTCTCAGCTCGAAGTTATTAAAACCGTAGTCCAGCAGCTTGCGGGTTTCCTCAAACCGTTTCGGCTCCGTCCGGGTGCCCATTACGACACTTATCAATCGCATCCCGTTACGGACCGCGGTTCCGGTGAAGCAATAGCCCGCTTCATCGGTATAACCCGTCTTCAGTCCATCCAATCCGGGATAAGCATATTTTTTGAAACTGGCTGCTGTACCATTTCCATCCAGCATCCAGTTCTTATTGATCATCGGACTCTTGTCTCTTTCCCGAAGCTTCAAGGATGGGATTTTGGCGTATTCGAGCACTTCCGGATGATCTTTCAGGATCCGGTATGCCAGCATCGCCGCATCCTTGGCGGACATCACCGTCTCACCCTCGGCGTCGAAAACAGGGGCTCCGCTTAAATCTTTCAGGTCGTTTCTATTTAGTCCTGTCGCTGTCGCAAAATGGGCCGCAGTCATGCCAAGCTTCTTCGCTTTTTCGTTCATCAGCTTGGTGAAATCTTCCTCGGTCCCACCTATTCGCTCGGCCAAAGCTACGGAGGCATCGTTGGCCGAGTAAATCGACATCGCTTGAAACATCTTACGAACAGAAAGCTGCTCCCCATTCGCTAGCAAAACTCCGGAGCCGGGAACTTCGGACGCATATTTGCTTGTCGTGACGGGATCGTCCCATTTCAGCTTTCCGGACTTGATATGCTCCATCACGATATACTCCGTCATCATCTTGGTCATGCTTGCAGGTGGCAACGCAGTATCCGCATTTAACTCAAATAAGATTTGACCGGATTCCGCATCCATTAATACGGCCGATTTTACGTCGAGCGTTAAATCCGTTGCCTCATTAGCCTGAACCGGTTCCGGACTATGGATGAACAGTTGCACCCCCACAATCGCCGCCATAATAATGGAGACGAATCGCTTTGCTTTTGTGTTACATTTCAATTACTACACTCCCATGCTTGTTGTCCTTACCCAGTCTTAAACAATTTTCATTAAATCAATATAATAGTTAACACGTATGAAAGTCAAACCTATAAAACACAAAAGCCGCGATTTTCGCGGCAATTAATGAGATATTGTTCTTGTCATGCTCTGTTGTAGTTTTACATTATTTTATACTGGAGCATATTCAATCAGGGCAATCACAACTGATCGCTTTCAAGGAGGTTGGTGAGAAACTTGGCCGTCTTCAGGAGCATGCGGTTTTAGATGGAATTCGACCGTAAGAGAGCAGTACAGAGAGAGGATACTAAAAGCTAAAAATCACAAACAACATCTTAAAATGAGCAACACGAAGAAGACAACGAAATTTCTCCCCTCAAAATCGAACTCGAAGATGAGAAACCACATCATTTACAAGCAGAAGACTATCAGAGCTTGTTGGAGATTCTTAAAAGAGCTAAACAACTTGGTGTTTATGAAAGACATGGAAAGATTGGCTAAAAGGAGAACGAAGGTGTATTCCTATGTGGCGTCGAGCCGCCTCCACCCGGTTAACCAGGTCCTACGGGTTCCTCTAGTGGTAGCTGTGACTCGAGCTCACTTACGGTGTGTACCAACTTCCTGATGACTGGGCGTACAAACAGTAAAACCCGTTGGTAGACCAACGGTTTTACTGTCTGGTAAAAACAAAGTACTAGACTGGTTATGCCGATCCAGCGCTGATCGACGATCGTCGGGTTCGTAAATATTACGCAAACAGCTAATTTTACAGTCCCAACGGTACAATAAATCAAAAGTCTTGGGTATGAATTTGAGGATGCAGTAGATATTCGCGCTTTAGTCTATAAAGCTTCTCAAACCTTCACATCGCTAAAAGCCGAAACTTTAACGAAACCGGGAAATACGTATTCCATTGTGGATTTTCCGGATGTATTCAAAATCAGGATTGTTCGATCATGGATTCTTACTCCATCTATAACTACTCCTCACTTGCTCAGAGTCTCCTCAAATGCCAATCGCACATCCTCCGGAATCTTACGCTTTAAGTGATTAGGCAAATACTCGTAACAATTGAACGAGCAAAGCAGCCGGTCAGTTGGCCGGCTGCCGATCATATATTGCTATGACTCTCTTACGAGTTCTTCTAACTTTGATGAAAAAATATCCCAGCTTGTATCAATAAATCCACTCTTAAATGACCACCCTTTAGAACGCAGCTTCTCGCCTAAGGAGATATAGTCGGCACGTTGCCTATCGTCTAGAGAAATATCTAGAGCTAAAGTCCCGTCCCCAACCACGAACTTTTTCATGTAATCGTGCAATTTCCAAAAAACCGTTTGCTTATTCGTTATCTCTTTCCATTCCCAAGCGCATTATGATTGAATCATAGTATCATCTAGCTTCTGGACAATTAGAGTTTCATTTTTCCAATTTTGATCTTGTTGATCGTGTATCGTTGCTCACTTAATTTATAGTCCTTAAAACTTTGTTCACTCATTAAAAGACCCCTTTGTTGAACCACCTATGAATTTTTTAATATCTCATCAATTTCACTTTTCAATAACAGGTACCTGTGAACACTTCTCATGATCGGAACCTTGGTTAGCGTGCTTTTGTCTACATAAGATTTCATTTGATCTTTAGAATAACCTAACAAACTCCCTGCTTCTGTAACTGTTAAAACAACCTCGTTACTTGTGGCATTAAAGGTTTTCTTCACTTTTAGATTCCAATCTTCGAATTCAATCATAAATTTCAACCCCTCTTATTCTTTGCCAATAACTTACTTAATCTCATATGCCGCTGTTATCCGGCCCCGTTAAGAAATAGAACAGCCACCCTCAACTCAATGAATGAAGGGCAGCTGTTCTTGATTTCTCTTACAACTTCACAACGTTTTCAGCTTGTGGACCGCGGTTACCTTGCACTATGTTAAATTCAACGCGTTGTCCTTCGTCCAGCGATTTGAAGCCGTCACTGACGATCGCACTGAAGTGCACGAAAACGTCGCTACCGCCTTCCACTTCGATGAAACCAAAGCCCTTTTCTGCGTTAAACCATTTTACTGTGCCAGTTGCCATTAAAGAACCTCCAGAAGTTATAAATTAACATGCAACTTTATTGTTAACAAAAAAATTAAAATTCACACATTGCAAAGGTTTCATCGCACAAATGAACACCTTTTGCAATATGTGAATTTAGGTCTCAGTTATATGATAACGTAATTATAACACTTATTCAGGGGAAAACAAGGAATAGTATTTATCAATCTAAGTTTGAAAACGTACGAAGCCTGCCGCGAAGCAGGCTTCTTGTCTTACGGCAGTACTCGGAACTTTGCTCATTATTTACCGGCATATTCCATTGTCGCTGTAGCCAGCATCGATTCCCAATTGGAAAAATCCGTCTCCCTCACCACATGCCGGTCAAAAAGTTCGCCGGAAATATTATTGACATCTTCATGTGTCTTTGCTTGAAAATTGCCTTTATCTAAAAACTCTCCAAAGCTCTTAAAACTGGAGTGCTTACTCATGAACGATTCACTAAACAACTTTTCTAAAGAAATATGATTCGGATCTTCTTCAATCGTTTTCTGGCCTTGTAATTCCTTCAACAACTCGTCAAATGATATTAGCTTATGCTTTTTCAAACTACCACCCCTTAATCTGTGTTATGGATCCTAGCCTATCTTGTCGATATCGAAGACCACTCATTTTCAAGCCAGTTATCAAAGTCAGCGCCTTTATCACCTTCGTAGGTATCATACACATCGAGTCTCATCTTTTTTATTTTCTCTTTAAACTCTTCAAAGGAATGACCTGCTGGCAAGCTTTTCTTAATTCTTACCAAGATTTTAGTCGTTCCTTTAATCAGGTCTCCTTTTTCCTTGGCGGCAGTTGAATATCTTCGCCAAATTCTTTGAGTTTATGGAAAGCAGCCTCTTGAACTTTGTACACGGCATCATTATTCATTATATGCATCAGTACATTGATGGTTTTTTTGTTTTTCCACAGACCTAACTCTTCCACTGCATCTAAACGTACTCTCCAATTAGACATGCGATTCGCAGACGTTTTTAATTGATCGTAGTTTGAAGGCAATTCATTTTTCAATTCATCGTTAACCAAATGATCCCATCCTGTCTATTTTGATTCTACAAATCACGATTTATCACCCTTACAGGTATTACACTTATCACCAGTTTAACACCTTTATTGCTAATAATACATGCACTCAAAAGTGAAAGGATGTGATAACTGTTCAAGGAAAAGGAGGGCGAACCATTCGGCTTTGTATTTGTCGTCAAAATCCAAGAGCGTATCATCAATCCCACGGATACGCTCACGTATCAAATAATTACTTTCAAAAGAGTCTCAAGAAGCCTGTCGTCTTTAGGAAGGAGGAAAACACCAGGCCAATTTTACCATTATTTGTGATACGGTTCACCTTAACGGGTCTATCGGCGAATAAAGTAGGGGAACCACTCTCGTGGCTCCCCCCTTATCGAACCGTACGTGCCCTGCTAAGGCATACGTCTAACGAAAGGAAGCGGGATGCCGAGCAGCGGCACGATTCCGAACGACATTAGGGCTTTATCGCTGTAGCGAAATTGATTCTGAAGCGTTAAAAAAAGCCCGCCTTATTGGCGAGCTTTGGTAACAGGACGACTCTGCTTCAATTGAGCAAGCGCCTCAGTGACTCTCTTATCACGTTCTGGACTTGGGCCTGGCATTGTTTGCATAACATAATGACCATCAGCATAACGACGAGCAGCTTCATCAAGACTCATAGGCGGATTCTTCATGATCATCACCTCTTAGGATAAGTATAACATAACCAGATGTTCGTGTTCGGCAACAGCCTCACTAATAATCATTAAGCCGCCGCCAAAATGTGTAGCAAAGTGCGGCAGACGGCATCCGGGTCCGTGGAAGAAAACATAGTGCGCCGGCCATTTGCCAAGTTTACCCGCGCTGCTACGCCGCCGTCGCCGGCAACATTGTGCAGCTTGCTTTCCCGGTTTCAGGCGGATCCCCCAGCCGCCCCAGGTAGATACCACAACTAAGGCGGTTTCTGACAAAACCACATGGTACAAGGGCTCATGCCGTTTTATAGACACATGTACAAAAATAAAACTTTTGTGAGAAGTAGTGGGTTAAAGTGATAAAAGGCGACAGCCGTGCAAACATACAGCAGGAATGGGATAAAGTTCTTTTCAATGAAATTTGACAAGAACTTTATCCCATAACGCAAAAAGCCGCGATCTACGCGGCCATTATTGAGATAATGTTCTTGTCACCCGACAGCTGAAGCAGCCCTTTTCGTTCCCATTGATCGGTAATACTGATTTTAACCATCATATTCCCGTGGCTCGGCTATTTCATGGAATCGTCGAACCCGGTTTGATAAGCGGCTTGAACATACCGTCCACGGCATTGCCGCGATCGTACGGCTGCATTTGCCCAACCCCCATAACCGGGGCGTAAACCCCGTCGCGCTCAGGAACGACAAAACGTCGGAACCATTCGGACATTTCGGAACGCAGGGCGGTAATCACCTCCTTGTATAACGAATCGCCGATACGGTTCACGGTTTCGCCGGGATCGTTGCGCAGATCATACAGCTCGTGTGGTCCATACGGATATCGGTGAACGTACTTCCAATCTTTCGAACGAATCATTCGAACAGGTCCGTATTCGTCGAAGACGACGACTTTGCGCTGCGCACCGTCCCCTTCTCCTTTTAACAACAGTGCGAAGCTTTGCCCCGGTAAACCTTCCTCGACCGGAAGCGCCAAGCCCGCATATTCCAATAGAGTCGGAAACAGATCATATTGACTGAGCATATCATCGCTTACCCTGCCGGAAGGGATTATGCCGGGATGACTAAAGATAGCCGGAACTTTGACGGACGTGTCGTACATATTAAGCGGGAACGTGCCGTTGCCTTTGCCCCAAATGCCGTGATGCCCCATATTCATCCCGTTATCGCCCAAGTAAACGACAAGCGTATTATCGCGCAAACCGAGTTGCGTGAGCTTCCCGATCAACTCGCCGATTCCCGCATCCATCGCCGTTATAGAGGCATAATAACCCCTCAACAGCTCTTTACGCTGCTCGCCCTGCCCCGTCGGACATGTCGGCGATTGATCCGGATGCGGCGGTAATTCGGGGGTAGCGTGAAACGGGCAGTCGTCGTATAGCTTTACGTACCGTTCGGGATGCTCCGATCGTTCCCACGGCGAATGGGGAGCCGTGTAATGAACGGCCAAATAAAACGGAGCTTCCTCTGCGCTTAGTTCCTCTAAATATTGAAGCGCATGCTCTGTAATCAAATCGGTAATATAGCGGTCCGCTATTTGAACCTGACCGTTCCTGACAATGTCCGGCCTCATGTACGAGCAGCCGCCCCTCGCGATCGTAAACCATTTATCGAACCCTTTCTGCGGCATAGTGCTGTTTCCAAGATGCCATTTTCCGCTTAACGCGCAGTTGTATCCGTGGGCTGCTAGAAGCTCCGTATACGTCGTCAATCCATGCATATAATCAGCAGCACTGCCCTCATCCCGGAAAACTCCGTCTCTGGATACGTTCTCGTCTAGCTTCCCCCGGTCGATGTTACCCGAACGAATCCAGTCGTGAACGCCGTGCTGGGACGGAATTCGCCCGGTCAATATCGTTGCACGCGCAGGTGAGCATACTGGCGAGGCGCAGAAAAAGTTGGAGAACCGCGTGCCTGCTTGCGCCAACCGGTCCAGATGAGGCGTCTGGATTTCGTCGTTGCCTGCGCTGCCTAACGCCCAAGCGCCATGGTCGTCTGCGAGGATGAAGACGATATTCGGTTTTGCTCCAGATTTCATTGCATTCATGCGATCCACTCCCTGTGATTTCATGCTGAAGTACATGTTCTCTGGATGTAAACACTCATTTTGCCGTTACTGCGGCGATCGCCTGATTGGCAGTCTCTTCGGCTTCCCTTAGACCAGTGTTCGCATCTTTGCTCCCGTCCATCACGGCGTCGAACACTTTCATGATCGCCGATTTGACAATCGGGTCGTATTGGTTCTGATACGCCGAAGGCGCAGGCTTATGCTTAAAAATCGATAGCAAGTTTTTATTTTGGGATCCGGGCAAGCTCTTGCCATACTCCTGCTTCAACAGATCCGACTTGAGCGAGGACGGGCGGCCGTTTCGAACCATCTCCAACTGAGCCTTCTCGGACAAGAACGCTTCGACAACTCGAAACGCCTCTTCCTTATGTTTGCTCTGGGACGTAATGGCGACGCTGATACCGAGGGACGACCTTGCGGTCGCCGGCCGTTCGTCGAATGACGGAACCGTAACCATATCCCAGTTCAGATCGCCGCTAAAGTTGCGGATTTCGTTGTTCGCGACGTACATCGCCAGCGTTTTATCTTTCACAAAAGCAGAATTTCCCGCTTTAAACACGGCGAGTTCAGAACCGGGGACGTCGAATAGTCGCTTTGCCGTATCGAGCACTTTTTTCCAAGAATCGGTGCTTACGACGGCTTTACCCGTCTTGGCGTCCATGTAAGGCAGCGAGAGATGCGGCGCCAAAAATTGTGTTGGGTCACCATTGAATCCGATCGCCCGGTACTGAACTCCTCCATCCGTTCGGGACACCTTAACAGCCAGCTCCCGCGCTTCCTCCCAGGTCATCCCGTCTTTCGGGTATGCGACGCCGAATTTATCGAAAATGTCCTTGTTATAGTACATCGCTGAAAACCGAGCGTGTATGGAAGTGCAATTTGCTCCGGCTTGCCATACGCGTTTTTGATCATTTCGAGTCCACTCGGCTCGAATAAACCGAGGTTCATCTGAGACTGTTTGATGAGCGGCTCCATATTGTAATCCAGCTTCAGGTCAGTCAAAAGCGGAATTCTGTCCAAGCTAACCAATACGATATCGGGGACTTTCCCCGCCGTAATCTGTTTGTCCAGCGTATTGTCCTTATCCTCCATGACCCAGTTTACGGAAATGTACGGATGCTGTTTTTTGATTACTTCTTCAATCGCTTTCTGGAACGGTTCTTCAACCCAATTTAACGGACTGCTGACCGTAACCGTTCTCGGCTCCCGTTCCTTCCCGTTCGCTTCCCCTACACTTTTGCCGCCGTCGTCTGCCGGCTTGGCCGTCCCGCAACCTGCGGCTCCAAAGGCCGCCAGGAGAAGAACGGGTATTGCCCTTCGAAATCGCAAGCTCATCTTCTTCCATTCCCCCTTCGTGAACATGTGTGTTTGATTCTTGTATCGAGTCATCGTCTAGGGTGCTATAATGAGACTAACACGGTCTGCACAGTCTGGGCATGACCCGGCTGACGTTCTTTTAAACCGTTTCGACGATTATGGAGCAGACAAAACGGAGGGTACGTCCACTATGTTCGAACTGGATTCGAACGCGGAAGGTTTGAAATTTCAACTGCACATCCGGTGGGTTCGGAATATGCTTAAGCCCCGCGATTTCACGTTCGGCCCAGTTATCAACCCCTTCCCCGTCTTTTGGCTGGTGCTGGACGGCTCGCGGGAAATTGAGATCGCCGAGAAACGGTACCGGGTGGCCAAGGGCGATATCGTCGTCTTTACGCCCGGCATTCCGTATAGACTAGTGCCCGCCACTGCCGGCGGGCTATTCCATTACATGTCGCTCGGATGCGAAGCGAAGATCGGGCCGTTTGGCCTGCATGAAGTATACCCGCTTCCCGCCATTACGTCCGATATGGAACGATGCGAGTTGGAGGCGCTTGCATGCGAATGGAGACAACTGCTGGACCGATTCGAACGGTTAGGCGAATCGATTCCGATCCGAGAAGGAGTAGCGGTGTCCGATTTGCTGCCCGATCCCGCGACGTCGATTCTGCTGCTTAAATTACAGGAGGCGCTGTACGGCTGGTTCGCTAAAGTGTTAGCGCTACTGCAAAGTCATATTCCCGAGCATACACGCACGCTGGACCAACGTGTATTACGGGCCTGCGTCTATATCCGCGAGCATGTACACGAGATGATTCGCTTGGACGATTTGGCGGCGCACGTTTATTTGAGCCCGAGTCATTTCAACTATTTGTTCAGGCGGGCTCTCGGCTTGCCTCCGGCGGAATATTTACGCCATTACCGCATTCAGCATGCCAAGGAACTGCTGATCCGAACGTCACTTCCGATCGGCGAAATTTCGGCGCGCGTCGGTTACGACGGTCAAAGTCAGTTCAGTCGGGCGTTCCGTAAAGCCGAAGGAAAAGGCCCTATGGCTTATCGTCGCGAATGGCAGCTGCGGGAACCTGGCTTCTGACGCACCGATAGGGATTACTTTTATTTTCTGCATGGCTTCGGTTGCCTTTATATGACCAGCCTTCCACTCCCGGTACTTCTGGATAAAGGATTACCGATCTCCTTCCTTGGCCTTCAAATGTACGCCATCTTCCCGTGCAACTCGCCTAGGCCGGTTCTTCTGATGCTCCTGCTCTGCCTTCAACTATTTAAGACAAACAGGCGCTCTATAATGAGGGCGCAGCTTTTTAAAAAACACACGAGCCGCGCTTTGTTTCGTATTGCCATTTTAGCTGCTCCGTGCATTTTGATTTTCAGGGTAGTTCAATCAACTGGCTAGGGACGCAATTTATTAAACCCCATCCAATTTCGTTTATGGAGATCTGTGGGGAATGGGATAATGTTCTTGTCAATTTCGGGAATGGGATAAAATTCTTGTCATTGAGTTTTGACAAGAACTATATCCCATAAAAACATGAAGCCGCGATTTACGCGGCTTCTAATGAGATAATGTTCTTGTCACCCGAAACTAGTCTCAGCTTCGACACGACACCTAGCGCTCCGAGATCGACGATGGCTCCGTCCGCTTCCAGCTGTTCACCACGTGTATAAACGACCGTTTCCCCACTTGAAGTAACAATCTCAACGGAGCGTACGGCGGTAGCGAGATTACCAATCCGGTCCCCCGAACCACGTGCGCGTTGCACAACCGCCAGCGATTGTAATGTGTGGAAGGGTGGCCAAATTATGCAGCGCATATTTGTTTGCATGCAAATAACTGGCCAACTCTCCGTACCGAATGCCACCTTCCACTGTGACGGTCCCGCGGGAATGGTCAAGCTCCAATACTTGATTCATCTTCTTCAGTGAAACCAGGCTTCCCAGCGTATCGGCAATGTTGTTGAACGAGTGGCGTGAACCAAGAGCTCTGATTTTATGGCGTTTCGCCACCCATTCCTGGAGCTGCTCCATTCGCCCAGGCTCGAACAACTCCGCGGCGCCGTATCTGTAATTCCCCGCCCAATTACGTTCCTCTTGCATCATACTCTTCACTCCATTCCACGGTGTGCTTTTTAATAAAACTTGCCCTTATTTGTGATACGGTTCACCGTATCATCTATAGAGCGAAATCGAAAGGCACCCGACAGTAGGGTGCCCTTCGTAATGCCCTTCGTTAAATCTTATTTATATCGTGGAAGCTTGGCGACTTAGAAATCATCTATAATATTCTGCCGAACGCTTAAAACCACGTTGCCTTTTTTATGGCCCTGCTCCACGTAGCGGTGTGCTTCCGCTGCTTGCTCCAACGAATAACGGCGGTCAACGACCGCACGCAACGTGCCGGCCTCGATCAGTTCCTTCAAATAAGTCAAGTCTTCGGCGCTTTCCTTCATTGTTTCGCCAATCACCTTCTTGCCGCTCGTCAAGTTGATCCATAAACCTCGAACGATTAGCAATGGGCTTACTTGGACCGCTTGCAAGTAGAACCCGTCAGGTGTCAGAAGCTTGATGCAAACCTTGAATGGACTCTTCCCAACCGTATCGAAAATAATATCGTAAGCGGAACCGCCATCCGAGAACCGTTCTTTCTTATAATCGATGATACGGTCGGCACCGAGCGATCTTACCAACTCCACATTCGATGTGCTGCATACTCCGGTCACTTCCGCGCCGAAATGCTTGGCCAGCTGCACCGCATATGTCCCGACGCTGCCTGAAGCGCCATAGACGAGCACTCTGCTGCCGCGCCGGATGTTGCCCTTTCGGAGAAAATGCAAGGCCGTACAGGCGCCGACCGGAACCGCGGCCGCCTCCTCGAACGTCATGTTCACCGGCATCGGTGCGACACTTCCCGTCTCCGGCAGGCATTTGTATTCGGCATACGCACCGAAACTGGCACCACAGGCGGCATATACGGCATCTCCTGGCTTGAATCGAGTAACGCTTCTGCCCGTCGATTCGACTACACCCGCTAATTCGAATCCAAGAATCTTGATTCGTTTCGGTCTCCATAAACCGTTGAACAGCCTTGCCAGGAAAGGATCTGCCTTACGTAATCGCCAATCCCCCGCTGCGGCAGTTGCCGCATAAACCTTAATCAAGATCTCGTCGTCTTGTGTTACCGGCTTGGCGACCTCCCGCAGCTGCAAGACATCCGGTGGCCCATACCGCTCGTATACGATTGCTTTCATCCTTACCCTACCTTTCTAAGGTCCCAGTTCCGTGCGGGTGTAATGCATTTTTCCTTTTATCTTTTTGTATCTTCGAGTTGTTACGGGCGCGACCTCTGCGGATGGCCCATTCAACCACGGCGAGGTTGATGACCCAGCCCGCACCCATGAACAGCGCCTTACTTAAATCGCCCGGAGGGCCGATGATTAACGTCCCAGCCATCTCGGTCAGCACTTGCGTGCCCGCGCCTAGCCCAATCGCATAGCCGCGCGTCATCCAGGCAAAGTGCCGCGTCACGTCCCCCCGCAGGATCGCGGTAAAGCCGAGCAGGATGGACACGACCATGGACGACCCAAATAGGAGCCGCAATGAAAACAGCAACTTGCCGCCGTACGGGATGGGATAAAACAGGGTCATCCACAGCCCAGTAAGTCCTGCCAGCAGGCCGCATAGAACCAGGAGGCGCCCGACCGCGCGGTGCCAGCCCGGCTTGTGCCGCCGCAAACCGGGTGCGAACTGGAATGCGCCAAGGATGGCATACACGCTGGTGCTTAGGATATGCAGCACCACCGGCAGAGGCGCCTCAAAGAACCGTGCGTTGGCCGGCGTTATTTCCGCGCCGCCGGCTAGCGAAGCAAGTCGGAAGACTCCGGCGGCGAGCGGAATGACGCTCAGTAAGAGCAATGCGGCGACAAGCCGCCTGGCCGAGCGTTCTTTTATTCTCATATCAGGCTTTCTCACGCCGTTTTGACCAGACCGAGTACCCCAACCAAGCCAGACCCAACCCTACCGGCACCGCCAGTATCCGATCGTACGGGTGATGGATCAGCGAAGACAGCGGGAGGGGCAGAAGGGTCCCGATGGCAAGCAGACCGGCAGCCCAGCGCGACAGAATACCTGCACGGAGCGTAGCGATGCCGAACAGCAGACCGCCGAGCAGATACAAGCCCCCTGTTACCGAATAGATCGTTTCGAGGTATCCGACATTGATATCGCCGACATTGCCGCTTGGAATTCCCAACATGCCCTCGACAAAGATTGGCGATTCGGCAGCGAGCGGTGGCGAGACAAAGGCTTCGATGAATTGAAAAGCCAATGTGAGCGCATAGAAGTTGCTCATCAGGAGATAACCGGCCAAACCGAGCCAACCGGCCTTCTCCACTTGCCTAGCGTAGATCCCCGTTACGCCGAGCATGCCTAGAAAGCACATGGCGACGCCCAAGTAGTGAACAATGGCCCATCGACCGGTGTTGACTGACGAAAGAATATCGGCAGGATGGATCAACTGAACGACAATAAACAGGATCCCTGCCAGCATAGCGGCTATACCTGCGAAACGGATAAGATTCGGAGCTGTAATAGCGGCTCGCCGATTGGTTTGTATGTGCTCGCTCCCCTTTAGAACTGCGGTAGGTTGATTCGTTGTCATATGTTTGTCTCCTTTTTTTTCGAATGATTAGGATCTTTGTTCTTGTTGTCATTCGGACCATTCGCCTGATTGGGATCAAGCTGGAGGACCGAGACCAAAGGTAAGCCGAGATCGCGAACTTTCCTAAGCACGCCGTGCAATGCGGGCTGATCGACCACTTGAACAGTGAGGATGGTAGTTCCGTCGCTTTCGTGGGTGAGGCTTAGCCCCTCGAACCAATAAGTCCACCGGTCATCAAGGTAACCCTTGAGTCGAATTTCATACAGATCGGGATTGTGATATTCCTCTCTGGAACCGTGTGTTGTTTCACTCATTTTTTACCTCCTTCATGTTCCTCCCGCGGAAGCATCTCCACGTCGTTTCTTAACTATCGCCTCCGACTTCCTTGCTTCTTCACGTAGTTGGCAAACACATAACGCAAAGGAATAAATGTGTTCCTTGCATAATCAAAAATACACGTACATAGGGTGAGACCGCATCACCACATGTGGTGATTGACGTGGTGATTTTTTCAACAAAGGACTTGCTGAAAATGAAAAAAACCCCGACAATTTTGCCAGGGCGTGGGGGATGAATTATTCAAGCTCACTTTAATAGATCGAGTTCCTCAGCGCGGCGGACGGCTGCCCGACGGTTATTTACCTTAAGCTTCTCGTAAATGTTCTTGGTATGGGTCCGTAAGGTGTTCAGGGACACCCTGAGTTCGCGGGCCATATCCGGGCCGCTCAAGTCGGTTCCGAGCAGTCGAAGCACGTCGCGCTCTCGTCCGCTTAGCGGTTCGCTCAGTGGTTCGCGAATAACCGGTTTGGCAAGCATTCTGCCCTCTTCTTTCCCAAATGCCGTCAGGAGGCGCCCGACATAGTTCGGGGTTATCCCCTCTTTCGCAGCCGCTTCCAGCAGGACCTCCATTGGCCGGCCTTCGTCCGCAAAGATTCGGACGTAGTCTTCCGGCTCGGCAAGCGTTAAGGCTCGTTCCAGAAGCAAAAGCGCTGCAGGGATGTCGCCTTGCATTTGGCGAGCAATTGCCTGCAACACCAGAATTTCGATCGCGCTTCCCGTCCTTCCTCCTTCTTCGGCTGCTTGAAGGAGGCGCTCCAGGAGACCGATCGCCTCAAGTACGGTTCGATCCGCACGGTCACTTCTATATTGGGCTAGAATCACCCTTGCCAGGATGATGTGCTCGAATTCGCGCAGGTAGCAAAGATCGTCCTTGGCGGACAGGCCCTGCTCCCGTGCCCAATCGAGGGCTTCACTTAACCTCCCCTGTTTAACCCGCACCCGCGCCTTCAACGCCGCTATAGGACGTACATTTAGGAAGAAATCGTCCACGTACAGGGACTCCGCCTCGCAGAGAAGATCGTGCGCGTCGTTCAAATCCCCTTCGGCCTCTCGTATTCGAGCCATTGCGACTCGCCAGCGATACCGGTATTGCGGGAACCCAGTGTGCTCACCCTGCTCCTTGCTTCTTAACAGGTTCCGTGTGGCAGCTTCCAGATCGTCATGCTCGCTGCAGAGTTCGCTCATTCCTACGTAAATGTCTGCCGTCCCCCGCAGATCAGGCTCGCCATGATCCGCCGCAAGCTGCAATCCCCGCTCACAGATGTGCATCGCCTCGCGGAGTCGGCCTTGTGCGATCCGTATTTCGGCCAAAGCGATGGAGCCATTGATCGCGTCGGAGATAGCCCCAGCCCGCTGTACGCTGGCTATGCCACCGGCAAACATCCGACGCGCCTCCTCGAGATCCCCGTTCCTCCATAATACGAGTCCCAGGAGCGCAGTCGCCGCTCCGCGCGGAAGATGGTCATCCTCGGACACGAGGTCGAGCGCTCGCCGCGCGTAATTCATGGCGGCGGGCACATCACCGAGAACCAAGGCTAGTCCGGCCCGATACACGGTGATCAAACCCGGGAGACGGAGAAATTCCTCTTCGTCCACAACGACCATCTTGACCGGACGGCCTTGCTGTCGTTCACCCGGATCTGCCACTGTCTCCAGCCATTGCTCGGCGTCTCGCAGTCGGACCTCAACGGCATCTAATTTGCCTCCGGCCAGCAGCGCCCCTGCATACCAGACGCTGAGCACAGGTCTGCAACGGATCAGCTCGTCGGGGAGCGCCTTCAGCCATTTCAACATCGCGGCCTCTTGTCTGCTCCTGCGCAAGGCTGGTATTGCCAGCTCGATCAAGTCTGCCGCCCGCTCGAAATCATTGGCGGCCAGCGTGTGCCGGATCGCATCGTCCGCCAAGCCATGCTGCTCGAACCAGATGCTTGCGCGCTGATGTAATGCAGCCACCTGATCGGGCTGATCCGACCTTAAATGGGCAGAGAGAACCTCAGCGAAGAGGTGATGATAACGATACCATTGGCGCCTGTCATCCAGCGCGACGACAAAGAAGTTGCCTCGCTCCAGGGATTGGAGCCGCGCGATGCCATCCAACTGGCCGGTGATGGCATCACATAACGGTCCATGCAACCGGTCGAGAATGGAGGTCTGAAGCAAAAAGTTCCGGGTCGGGTCGGACTGGCGCTGAAGGACCTCTTCGACCAAATAGTCCATAATGTACCGATTGTCTCCGGCAAATTCCTGAATGAACGTAGGGATATCCTTGCACCCCTGCATCGAGAGCGCCGCCAGCTGAAGCCCAGCGATCCAGCCTTCGGTACGGGTTTCTATCGCCATAATTTCGTCGGCCGTAAGACTCAGACCCATGACCTGGTCGAGGAATGCGGCCGCTTCGCCGGGAGTAAAACGCAGGTCGGTGTCGCGCAGCTCAGTCAAGTGGCCCCGGGCGCGTAATCGGCCCAGGGGAAGCTGCGGATTTTCGCGTGTGGCGATGACAAGGTGCATTTGTGGAGGGAGATGCTCGAGTAGGAAGTTGAGAGCATCGTCGATCCATTCGGCATCAATAACATGGCAGTCGTCCAGGACGAGGACGAATTTGTATGGGAGAGCTGAGATTTCATTCAGCAAGATCGTTAGAATCGATTCGATTGATAGCGGATTCGGGGATTTGAGTGCAGTAACCGTGCCACCTCCAATATTATCCTCAATCGTCTGCAGAGCTGCGACAAGGTGAGACAGTAAGCGCGCAGAGTCGATATCCCCTTCGTCCAGCGACAACCATGCGACAGGTCGATCGCAACCAGAGACCCATTCGCTGACCAGCGTAGTTTTGCCAAAGCCGGCAGAGGCAGAGATGAGGGTCAGCTTGCGGTCCAGACCCTCGTTTAGCCGATCGATCAGGCGCGGCCTTTTGACAACTTTAGTCCGTGGCACGGGGATAAACAGTTTTGTGGCTAAAATGGTCATATTCATCGATTTATACTCACATTTAAATGAGTTCCACCCGTATATTTCAACAAAATGGATCGCCCGCCCCATCCTACTACTTCATATGATTCATTTTATCGTCAATTTTAGCTTTTCGCCACTTCAATTTACTTTAACAAAACTCCTTGTACCCTAGCACCTTCCTGCACTTATTCTGCAGACCTTTCGCCTCACTTGTGATACGGTTCACCGAGTATTACTGATGTAACAGCCAAGAAGTGCTCCAAACCACAAAACAGCTTTCACCCTCCAATGGACGGCGAAAGCTGCTCGTGTGGTCTTCGCTTCGGCAGAAGTGAAACCATTCGTTCAATCAGCGGTTGGCTTCATGCTCCGTAAATGAAAAAAATAAAGGACGTTTCAAACTTGAAACAACGGTAATGCCGATCATCAGAACATAGGAAATGACACACCATATGCAGACCGTTCTTAGCACAAACGCTTCAACTCCGGTTAAATAAGTCGAATAGCCGAAGCCTGCCCAAATATACAGTCTCAGAATTACGGGTTTTAAAGCATACTCTCCTCTTCGGGATGCGGCCATCAGCAGGATGAGGATACAATAATAGGAGATCCCCATCAAGGAAACCGGGAATGGCCCGATATAGGCATACCTGCTGTTGTTCACGACACTGCAATCGCCAATCGGACAATAAAACTGGCTGGTGATTTTCGACCAGAATAAATACAAAGAGACCAGCATCCCCGCCGCTGCCATGCTGATGATGAGGGTATTCCGCTGGCGGGTCATATCCTTTCTGCCTTTTCCATGAATGTTTTGAAGTCCCTCACCCGGTACCCGTTCATCCGCTCTATTACCCTGCCCTCTTCATCCACGGCATAGAAGACAGGCGTGATTTTCATCAGGAATTGATTCTGCATCGACTGATCGGCCGAGAGGATCGGAAACGGAAACTGCAGCTCATGCTTGACCCGACTGTATTCTTCTTTTCCTCCCACCCCCACCATTACAAGCGGAATGTCCGGATATAATTCATTCCACTTCTTGATGGTGGGATAGGAGCTTTTGCAGGATTCACAATCGATTTTGGCAATCATGGCAATGAATTTCTTTCCTTTGTATTGCTTCATATCCACCTGCCCGCCATTGACCTCTTCTCCGGAAACCAAGGGAATCATCTCCCCCTGCTTGATTCCACCTGTATCCGTAAACCATTCCGTGACCAGCGAAGCGTTATTCAGAACATATACGCCGGCTAATGGAATGAGAGCGGCGAGAACAAAAAGCAGCTTGATCACAACTTTCCGCATTTCTTTAACCTCCTCCTAGGTAGGCTGCAATTGTTTGTATAATGCAGCATAATAGCCTTCACCTGCCAGAAGCTCCTGATGGCTGCCCGCCTCCTTGATGCTCCCGCCTTCCAGCACCAGGATCAGATCGGCATTAACTATGGTGCTGTGGCGGTGCGCAATAACAATTCGTGTACACTGCAGCCGGGAAAGATTCTGCTCGATGGTTCTTTCGGTCAACGTATCCAGCGCACTTGTCGCTTCATCCAGCAGGATAATGGCGGGATTTCTGGTGAGAGCTCTGGCCAGCGCGATCCGCTGTCTCTGCCCGCCCGACAGATTCGTTCCCCCTTCGGAAATAAGCGTCTGATAGTTTAAAGGCATTTGCAAAATCTCATCATGAATGCCTGCCATTTTGGCAACCTCCACGATCTGCTTCATCATCAGCAGCGGATCATGAATGGCGATATTTTCGGCAATGGAACGGTTGAAAATAAACGTATTTTGCATGACGACGCCAATCTGACTGCGCAGCGCAGGTTTATCCAGCAGGGTCAGGTTCCGGTCATCGAAAAAAACCTCGCCCTCCGTAGGCAGATAAAGCCCCAGCAACAGCCCTGCCAATGTGCTTTTGCCGCTGCCGGATGCTCCTACGATCGCTATTTTTTGACCGGGATGAATCGTAACCGATACCTTCCGGATAACCTCGGGGCTCTCGGCATGATAACCGAAACTGACATTGCGCAGCTCCACCTTGCCCCTCAGAGCCGGCGGCTTCTGAACTTCGCTGTCATCCTGCTCGGCTTTGGATTCATGAATATCCAGAATGCGGTTCAGATAGGCGCCCATGACTATCATTTGATTCAATGTCGTGACAAGCGTCGTAAGCGGGGTAAGGAACGCTGCTGCCAGCGTGAAGAAGGCGAACAGCTCGCCAAGCGTCATTTGATAGGAAATAACCAGCTTCGTCCCGATCCACAGGAGAACGAGAGGCGCCGCGAACCGCAATCCACCGACAAGGCTTTCCACATTCGCTTCCAGAATTCCCCTCTTCCGCACGCTCGCCAGCTGCTCCTGATAAAGCTGTTCCCACCTGGCATAAGCAAGCTTCTCCATGCCGCCCGCTTTGACATCCGTAATGCCCCGGATCGTTTCCACAAACGAATTGGATGCGAGCGTCTGCTTTAAAATTTGTTCCTGTGCAAGCTGCTTGATTTTCCCCCTCGTCACAAGGAGTATGATGACTTGGATCAGGCCTGCCAGAACAACCCATCCCGTTAATGAGGGAGAGCGGTCCAGCATAAACAGCAGAAAAAGCACGACCATTCCACCGTCAAGCAGCGCGGTTACGGTTCGGGTCGATAGGATATCCCGGAGCATCATATTGCTGTTCGCCCTGACAATCAGATCCCCGGTGGAACGCAGCTGAAAAAACTTGTAAGGCAGGCTCAGCATGCGATGAAAAAAAGTGCTCATTAAATTCCAGTCCAGATGATTTTGCAGGGTGACAAGCGTCCTGCTGCGCAGAAGCAGAAAAGCAACATGAATGACGGACAGGCTGGCAAAGCCGATCCCGATCGCAGTCAGAATTCCGGTTTCCCGGGGGACAATCACCTCATCGATCAGAAACCGGATGGAAATGGGTGCGACAAGCGCAAGCATCTGGATCCACAAGGACCAGACGATGATTTTGGTCACGATCGGGGTATGCTCTCTGAGGAGCTTCATGTAATCGATCCACAGCGGTCTTTTTTTGCGGTTAGCCAGCTTCTCCGTCGGACGAAGCACCAGAAGCACACCGCTGTATTTTTCCTTGAACTCCGTTAGCGGAACGCTGCGCCTGCCGATTGCCGGATCCACAATAATGGCTCTGCTGCCCGTCAGTCGTTCCAGCACGACGAAATGATTGTTCTCCCAGTGGAGAATGCACGGTTCGGCAAGCTTGGACCGTTCATCCACTCCGGTCCTTTGACCATAAGCTTCAAGACCATAACCGCGGGCAATATTGCGCAGGGAAAGAAGATTTACCCCGTCCCTTCCCGCACCGCCCTTCTCGCGCAGCTCAAGCAGGGGAACATAACAATAATAATAATCCAGAATCATCGCCAGGCAGCAGATCCCACATTCCGAATGCTCCATCTGTTCAATGAACGGGACTCGTCTCCGTTTTCTCATCTTCTGACACTTCCTGTAGCAACTGACGCTTCGGCCTGCTGCAGGGCGAGAATGGAAGGCAGTTCGGGATTGGACAGACGCAGCAGCGCGTAGCCGATTCCCGCAAGTCCCACCATGAACCCGGGCGCGTCGGCCTGAGCTGGAACATCGCATTGCCATCCGTGCTTGCGTGCATAATCAAGAGACTGCGATGCCCGATGATAGACCTGTTCATAGAGGCTCGCATCATTCATGGCTTTCGCACAGACGAGCAGGACATCGAGATTCCCCATATCCCCATGACAGAGGCAGTTGCTTGTTCCCCGCCAACGTTTTAATGTGGTCTGAAGGGCAATCTGGATCTCATCATGGAACTGTGCATCGCGGCAATAGGGATTCACCAGGAGCCGGCTCAACAGAACTCCCGGTGCCCCGTGGCACCAATAGACGGGATTCGCCGCCAAAGGCTCATCGGCACGCAGATCCCTCCAGTTTCCTTCCGGCTTGTCAAATAAGCTGCGTTCGTAGCGGATTGCTCCTGCTGCTGCATCCATGTAACGCTCATCCCCTGTCGCTGCGGCAAGCTGCGCCAAAGCAGCGGCATAACCGGACGCGCCATGCGAGAATCCGGCAAGCATCCGATGGTTCGTCAGACTTGTTCTCCACCCGATTCCGGTTGCTGCTGCAACTTGATGTGTCAGCAGATGGTCGGCGCACTTCCTGGCGACAGCCAGGGCCTCCGGCTCGCCGGTTCGTTCATGCAATCGCAGGCACCCAAGCAGGATGCCGGCACTGCCCGACATCAAATCAAGCTTTTTGTCTTCCTCGATAAGCCGGTCGAAGCGAGGTAATAGTTGAACAGCCGTTTCCAGCAGGGATGGATCCCCCATGAGAGGCGCCAGATGCGAGAAAGCATACAGGTAGGAAGCCAGGCCGTAAAATACGGAGCCGCCCGCTACTGCGCCGGGGAATCTCAGAAATTCCAAACTTGTCTGAACCGCCCCTTCTGCCAATGTACGATAGTGAAACGCGCCTGTTTCCTGTGCCATATAAGCGTAAAAAAGAGCCATACCAAGCGTCCCGTTGTAGATACCCGAATCCATAGGCGCGTAACGCAGCATGCCGGATGAATCTCTGCCCGTTCCAATCCAGGTTACGGAATCACGATGGCCTCCCCAAATTGACGAAGCCGCCAGCCGGTCGGCAATTTCTATGGCTCCCGCTTTAAATGAATCGCGGCGGCATACGGCAATCTCATCCGAAGCTGCTGGACTATGAAAAGAAGGATTCTCCCAGCTTCTTAACAAGGTAAGCATGGAGGAGCGGATGATAGCGACCTGCCTCTTCCTGTCCTCTTCCCCCAGCCGCCTGATCCTATCCATGGAAACCGACAAGCCGTCATTGGGGAAAAAGCCGCTGATTCTATTGCCTCTACTGTCCCATACATCCCGCGAATTCACGGTAGATGAAAAATAAGGAATATCATGCTCCAGCAAATCGGCACATTCGGAATGGACTGCTGCGGCTAAGACAGGTACCGTTTCCACGATCCTCCACATAAAATCAAATAATTCGACTCTCGCCAGGCCGTTGGCCAAATGACCCGGTTGGAGCGAAGCCTGCAGCATTTGCCCATACACATCCGTGTTGCGCAGCAAAACTCTTACCGGGCAGAACGCAAAATTGGCTATGGGTCCGTCGGGTGAACCCATACTTTCCTGATGAGCGGTTAACAGATAGTACATATGGTTAAAACCAGCGATTATATCCCCGGTGTACGCTTCTGCTTTGGCTTCGGTTCCCTCCAGAATGGGGCGGTTATTCCCGGTTTGAAAATTCGCATTTTCGACCCTAACCAGCCGCATCTCATCGGTTCCCGGATTCTGGTACTGTATGGTCGCCGTCTTGAACAGCTGGCCGGAATAAGCTCCGATCCCGCTTGTCTCCAGTCCCTCAAAAGAGCCGAAACGCAAGCGGTAGGAAGGAAGAAGGCCGGTTCTCAATACGGATTCCACCATCCAATCCGATGCTTTCTGCACCGCTGTATCCGAATTGACGCTGCTTTCTAGCGAAGCGCTGTATCGGTGAAATAAAAGTTCCAGATCCACGAGATAAGGAAATTCACCCGAGGCAATGACATTTTCATGATGAAAATCCGCTCCCTGCAGCAGATACAATAATGCTAAATATTGACCATGACGCTGGTAGAAACGGTTGATTTGATCGTCTGTGCTGCATGGCTGGTGATGAATATATTCCGACCATCCATAATCATGTTTATTTACCACTTTCATCACTGGCAGCCGAGGCTGCGCTCCATGCCGATTCACCCATTGCAGTAGCTCCTGGAATTTCTTATCGAGGTCCAGCGATCTTGGTTTGTACAGCAAACGGGAGCCGGAAGCGAAATGCAGGATAGTGACGCTTTTTCCCCCTTGATGCGTATCTCCGGATCGTTTGCACCCGACAATCCATGAGAAATCCTTCTGCCAGAGCCGTTCGAGCTCCTCTTTATCCTTCTGGAAACGTTCCAGCAATTCAATAATATGCGCCGTATGTTTCTCGGTCAGCTCGGTCAGCAGCCGCCCTAACACAGGGTATTTATGAAGGATGACAAGAATATCGGGATAAGCGCTTAAGCGATGTGCAACAAAATATTGAAAACGCTCCTCGGGCGACTTTCCCTTCAGCTCATGGGCTTGTTTGGCAAGATGCAGCTCCGCAATGAGGGTTCTGTCCGCAACCCGCGTGAGGGTCTGGCTGAGCGACGAGACTACATCCTCCAACAATGCGCTGCGGTTGACCGGAACGGATTGACCCTGCATTTCCCATTGCTGAAACCGGTCGAGCAGCGTCCGTCTCATCCATAAGAGGAATGGCTGTATAAAAGAAGAGAACGGAAGGATGGGCAAGCTTGCCGCCTCATCGTCCTGTACCTCTTTCCCATTCAAAATGGCCTGAAGGGTTGCAGCCCATTTGGGCTGCTGCTTGAGCGTAAAATACTTTGTATGATCAAGAATGGCGGCAAATTCCGCTTCATTCAGATTCTCTTTATTCAATCGGAGCGTGAACAGATCGTCCGACACAAGCCCTGTACGCTTGCGCCACCGCTCTGTATTCTCGGAGGCAGCTGCTATTCCCTCATTTGTATCCTGGATCTCCCGTTCATGCAGATAAGCGGCATTTATGATATTGCAATCTTTAATCATCATGCCAATTCTCCCTTTAATGACCAATTTGAAAAGACAGACAGGGGTTTCCCCCTGCCTTCTTTACGTTTTAATATTGTTAGAAGGACCACGCGCAATCTCCAGTAAAATCAGTTCCGCATTGTTTAGTCATGCTGCAGTCCTGGCATCTCATTCCGCCTGCGATTTCGGCTAATTCCTCATCAGACAGATGATCGATTACATTCGTCAGTTGTTCCACGCGCAATCTCCAGTAAAATCAGTTCCGCATTGTTTAGTCATGCTGCAGTCCTGACATCTCATTCCGCCTGCGATTTCGGCCAATTCCTCATCAGACAGATGATCGATTACATTCGTCAGTTGTTCCACTTGTATCACCCCCTTTCATGCGTACCTCCTCATTACCAGGGAAGCTCGCCATTTTCGTCAAAAAAACGTCCCCGCTACCCATCTTCCGGCAAAGTCGCCAGACGGCTAACTAATCCAATTAACCATGACAAACGGCATTGCCGGTAAAATCAGATCCGCATTGAGTCATGCTGCAGTCCTGACATCTCATTCCGCCTGCGATTTCGGCTAATTCCTCATCAGACAGATGATCGATTACATTCGTCAGTTGTTCCACTTGTATCACCCCCTTTCGTGCGTACCTCCTCATTACCAGGGAAGTACGTAACCATGTAAGTTAGCACTGCCGGGTTTGATTTACATGAAATAAAATACCATTTATTACTTTGATTGGATATTATACCTTCGTATAATAATCGTATTAGCCTGTTACAAAGGATCCAGATTTTCCACGACCTGCCCCTGTGGGAAGCTGTCTCCCTGCAGCAATTCCACCAGCTTTTTCGCTGTATCCATTGGATTCATCAGCATCCCTTTATCCCTGGCCTGCAAGAATATGTCGGCGCTCGAAAAACCTTCTTTCTGCTGGTTTCTCAGCTCTTCCTGCATCCGGGTCTCAATCATGCCGGGCCAGACGGATGCGATACGGACGGGGTCCTCCTGTTTCTGCTGCTCCAGACCCGCGCATTTGGAGAACACATCCAGCCCGGCCTTGGTTGTGCTGTAGCAGCTCATATCCGGAAGCAAAATATTGGCCGATGCGGAAGAGATATTCAGAATCCGTTTGTCGCCTTTGTACGGCTTGGTAAGTCTTGCGAAAAGGGAAGTCATTATCATCGGCGCAATTAAATTTACCTTGACATGATTTGCAATCTCTTGCGGTTCGCACAAGGAAATTTCTCGAAGCGGGAGCAGCGCCGCCGCATTGTTCACCAGATGGATACTTCCCGCTTCAGCGATTGAAATGTGCCCGAAGATCCGCTCCATCAGCGGCTCCAGTTTTTCACTGTCGGTCAGATCGGCTTCGAAGCCGTGATAATGTTTCGGATACTCCTCGTCAAGCGAAGGATGGAATGTCCTTGCTATCCCCAGCACGCATTGACCTTGTTCCAGCAGCAGCCGGGCCATGGATTCCCCGATTCCACGCGATGTTCCTGTAATAATCGTATAATGCATTAACTTTCATCCTCCTGAATTTCTATGGGCAAGAATCAACGACAACGACAAGCGGCGGCTTGGGCAGAAAAGCAAACAGATGAACGGCATCTGCCAGTACGTTCTGCCATTCCGGGCTCGCCAACGCCTGCTGCAGCAATTCGACACTTTCAAATTCAAGCTCTGCAATCTTGTAAGGGATTCCGTAAAACTCAGGCAGTTGCCCGATCTGTACCACCTGATGGACGGACGTTTTGCTTACATAAGGCACATGCCGGCTGAGCGGCAGATGGGTGTTCATGTAATACTCCTCAAAGCCATCCCGATCCGTAGGTTCTTCAAATAAGATGACAAGCTTAGCCATCCATGATTGCCTCCTTCATTCTTGTTGTTTGTTGCTTTAAGGTCCTTTGTTAAAAATGCCTCCCGCAGCGCAGCCGATCCGACCTGAACTGGTCATCTGCCTTGTTCTCTATTCACTTTGTTGTCGCTTTCTATAAATTACCATCGGATACGGTTTCCCGGTATTATACGATCGTATAAATAATTCCCGGATTTCCTTACCGGTTGTGTATGGCAAATGCAAATAAATCGGCAAAACAGAAAGGGAAACCCCCGCTGTTGCTTGCCGGTATACATTTACTTTTGGCGCAGCCGCATGATATGATCGAGGCGATAAGTCCGACATCGCCTCAGGAGTTGGTCGCAATGAAGCTCGCTTTTGTCCGAACATCCGCCCGCTATTTGGAAAGCGTTTACTTCAGGCGGTTGTTCCTGTCCTATACGTTGATCGCCCTGCTGATTTCCGCGGTATGCGTCTTTCTCATGCTCGAGCGGACCGGAAGAGCCGCGGCCGAGGAGAAGGCGCAATACAGCAACAGCCGTTTGACCGCGTTAAAGGAGCAGTTGGAGCATACGTATCCGGGCGTCTATAAAAACGCCTTCTTCGGCAAGCTGCTGTCTGCCGTCGATACGTCTCAGCGCGACCCGTTTTCCGTGTTTTACGAGGAATACGGACAAAGCATGTATCAAATTTATCATCTGGCGAACTATCTCAAAGAAATTGTGGCCGATCATCCGGAAGCCGAAAATGTAACCTTTTATTTCAAAAACACGGATTTCATGGTCGACAAGCACGCCTTCTTCCCGTTAGGCGACCGAACTCCCGGAGCCGAGTTGATTCGTTTGCTGAAATCCGACAATTCATGGACGAACCGTTGGATACTGCGGGACGTCGATTACGGACTCGGCGTTCGCGATCGTTTGATGACCTATGTCATATCATTCCCCGAGCGGGCTGCGGGCAAAGATATTCAAGGATACCTGCTGATCGATATTCGCGCCGACCTGTTCCACACCGTCATGGACCGGTTTCTCGCAGACTCGCGGGAAAAACTGTTTATGTATTCCATCCCGGACGGCTATATGGCAGGATCGAGCAATGCGTTTGCCGAGGATAGGTCCGAGGTGCAAGCCGGCTGGAATCGGCGAATGAATGGCGACGTACACTTTCTTTCCTTACAGCGGGAAGGGGAACAATGGGCGTATGCGGCGATGGTTCCGCCCGACATTTCCGCGCCCGCCTCCACCAACATGAGGAGCACCATCGTATGGATCGGTTTGGGGACAATCGCAATCGGCATCGTACTCGCCTACTTCCTCGCTTTCAAATCATACAAGCCGGTTCAGCATTTGATCCAGCGCTTGAAGGAACGGAACGCCGGCTTGTACCCGAAGCAGCAGCGCAACGAGCTTCAGGCTTTGGACTACGTCATGACGGAATTGCATCATACGATCCAATATTTGTCCCAAAAGCTGAGTGGCAGCAAGCTGCTCGACTTGCTGCACGGACGAATGACCGAAGATGAAGCCGTCGAAGCGGTTCCCGCCGCTTCCGCATACATCGCGGTCAACGTGATATGGCGCGGCGATAAAGCGAAGGAAACGGCGGTGCTGGCGACTCACAAGCTGTCCCTCGCGCATCTAGCCGTGGAGAACCGCCCGGGCGAATGGAGCGTTCTGTATTACGCCGACGATTGCGCATCGTTGAGAGAGCAAATACTGGCAGAGCTTCATGTCGTGCTGCATGATGCGGGAGAAACAGCTTCGTTCGCCGCAGGCATGGGCGGCACGGCTCGGTCGCCCGGGGAAATCGCCAAGTCGTTCGAGCAGGCCGAAGCCGCTTTGGCCTATACGTTTCTGTTCGGCATGAATACGATTATGGATCATGACGAATTGAGCGAGCGCGACGAGATGCCGCAAATTCAATATGAGCCGCTGGAAAATGCGATGCGCGCAGGCGACCGGGCCGCCGTGGAGCGGTTCCTCGAGCAATTCGCGATAGCTGCGGGCAGCCGCTCCGTTCCTTTGGAGGCCGTCCAGTTTTGTCTCATGCAGCTTGCGATGGTCGTATCGAAAGTCGTTCTCGACGTCAACATGAAGGAACGTCTTTTCCCCGCAGCGCTGTCGACTCAATTGGTTCGGGCGGATACTTGGCACGATTCGCTCGAGGCGATACGCACATTGAGCATTCAAGTGACGGGCCATATCGAGCAGCACATCATGCGGCGATCCCAGCACGAATTGGCCTCCACCTTGACGGCGTATATTCGGGACCATCTGCATGAAGATATTTCGCTCGATCAGTTGGCCGCGCTGACAGGCTTATCGACTTCTTATTTATCCAGGCAGTTCAGGGAACGGATCGGAGTTCCTTTTATCGATTACTTGACCAATGCCCGCTTGGACAGCGCCTGCGAGCTGCTGCGCCATACCGCCCTGTCGACCAAAGATATTGCGGAGAAGGTCGGTTACAGCAACGCCCGCTATTTTTGCGCCCGCTTCAAAAGCAAGTTCGGCGTAACCCCGATGCAGTATCGCAAAATGCCTTTCGCCGAGTCGGCCTTCTCCGAGCCATAAGCCCACACCCCGATCGACGCGGAACAAGGGGCTGCCCCTTTATCGGGACAGCCCCTCTCTTCATTTTCGTCCAACCGAAACGCCGTTCACTTTGTTTTGCTTTTCTCCTTCTCCACTTCTTTGCGCAGCAGCTCGTCCGTTTTCCTTAATGCCGAATTAACGTCCTCGCTGCCGAGCGCCGAATTCATGAAAGCATCCCGCAGCATGGCGTCCGCCGTATTCGTATCGATAACGGTCATCCCTTTCGCGCGTGCCGGACGAAGCGGAGCGAATTCGTAGTAGCTGACTGCTTTCATATTCTTGCCCTTGAACGCGTCGCTGTTCTGGCTCAAAACGCTCAACACGCTTTTGTCGGCCAACGTCGGCAAAAATCCGTTGCGGGCATCGTTCATTTGAACGTCGTTGTCGAGCATTTCCATGATGACCTTGAACGCTTCGTCCTTGTGCTTGCTTTGCTTCGTAATGAGCAAATATCCAGGCGGGAATATGCCGATTTTTTTGGGCGCTCCGTCGATGATCGGGATCGATGCCATGTCCCAATTGGGAAGCATGCTCAAGTTGAGATACGGCGAGTAAATGTCGGAATGAATGGCGACCGTCCCTTTCTGGAACATGGCGCTTTCCTCGGCTACCGTTTTGCCGATCGTATTGTTCGGTATTTGATAGAACCGCATATAGTTGTCAAATATTTTTTTCCACGTCTCGAAGCTGGACAGCTCGTCCTTGGCCGGGTCCAAAGTGGAAAGAGAATATTCATTGTACGTCAATAAAGAGCTGACATTGGCGCTGAACCCGCGGTAAACGACTCCGTTCTCCACACGGGTCATCTTGCGGGCCGCGTCGTACACTTCTTCCCAGGTCATGCCGTCTTTCAAGTAAGGCTGGCCGAATTTGTCGAACAAATCTTTGTTGTAATACAGTACACGCGAAAAGAACGGCGACACCGGGAGGCCATACAGCTCTCCGTTTGGAGAAGTCAAATTTTTCAAGCCGTCAATAAAGATCGGATTGAAGCGGGCCAAATCGTACTTGTATTTCATGACCATCTCGTTCAGGTCGTATCCGAGCCCAAGATCCAAGTAGTTGGTGCGGATCGTGCTGGAAATATTGCGTATAATATCGGGAATCTCGCCGCGGGCAACGTACTCGGCAACCGAGTTCGAAGCTCCGCTGGACGGCAGCCAGGTGATCGTGATGTGCGGGTACTTTTTATGTAGCACGTCTTTGAAGCGGGTATTGAACTCCTGTTCCGCTACTCCAGCGGCATGAATTTTCAATTCGACCGGTTCGGGAGGCTTCTCTGCTTTGTCCGCGGGCTTCTGCCCGACGGTTTGGTTTGGACTACTTCCTCCGTCGCCGCAAGCGGCAAGCAGAACGACTAATGACGAACCGATCAGACCATGGAACAGCTTCTTATACTTATACATTCGGAATCGACCCTCTTTCCATTTAGTAGGATTACTCTTTTCCCAGATGCCTGTCCAAGAAGGCATAGGCCATCTGCCGAACAGCGTCGGGAAAATCATGTCCGCCGTTTGTCATCACATAATGAAAGGAATCGGCCTTGTCCAACAACCGGTACAGCTCGAACAACCGTTCCATTCCTTGCGAGTACGACTGCCAATTCGGAAAAATCAGATCCTGCTGGCCGCTATAGTAAAATGCCGGGATTGGCGCGGCTAGTGCGGCAATCTCGTGAAATTCGAAAGGGACTTCGCCTCTGTTCAAATCCTCGGTCAGGCGGGGAATATGCGAGAACCAATCCCGGTGCCCCCATCGATTCGGCGTCGGATCGCCCGCGAAGGTGCAAAAACCGCAGCTGCTGACGAAGGCCCGGACCCGATCGTCCAGACCGGCCAGAAAGAAGCTGTTATAACCGCCGAGCGAATGCCCGATCGCTCCGATGCGCCCCGGGTCCACCTCAGGCAAAGCGCATAGCGAAGAGGCCCGCTCGCCTGCAGTAATCGTATCCGGCGCAAGAACGACATATCCGCGCTGCGCCAGTTCAAGCCCATATCGCCGATTGTTCCGCCCTTGAACTGTCGCGGTATCCTCCTTGCCGTTCCCGACCGTCGGGTGAAGCGCCAACACCGCCGGAAGAGGCTCGGCTCTCAGGTCGCTTGGATGAAGCAGATAAGCAGTGACCTCATCTCCGTTTGCGGTTCCGTAGCGGATATGAAGCCGGGAATGGTCGGCAAACTCCGCCTTCGACAGCACTTCATAGCCGGCAGGAAGCCGATTCGGATGCTATCCCAAATACTCCATCCATATACGCCGAATCCCTTCCCGCTTCATCTGCCACTGCTCCACAGAAGCAGTGTCTGGAAGCAATGGCGGCACTCCGTTGTCATTTAACTGCTGTAATACGTATACCATACACGCCTCCCCTCCATTCAGGTGTGCTCGGACGTCCCGAGCTGCATGCTCCATAATTGCTTCCCGCAGGCAAAATACAAGCGGTCGTTCAGCAGGGCGAGCCCGGAAGTAATCTTGTGTGGCGGCTTGAACAAGCAGACCGGTCTGCACGTATCCGTGTCGATTGTAAAGATCGCCTGTCCGCGCACTCCGTAGATCCGACCCGCCTCGCTCTTGACGAGTCCTTGCCGCACCAATCCGCCCAAATCGGCGATTTCTTCCCGGCGGAGTACACGACGGGCCTGCGGGTCATAGACGAAATACTGTTTCTCGGTAAAAGCATGTACCAGGCCAGCCGGGTCTATCTCCATCAAAGCGATCTCGCGAGCTCCCGGGATAGGCGCTTCGCTATAAACGACTTCTTTGGTTCGCCAGTCCAACCGGTAAAGCCGTCCTTCCGTATCTTTCGGTTTGCCGCCGCCCGGTGCCTCGACGCTCGTACCGCATAGAAGATCGCCGCCAGGCAACGGGACGATGCACATCGTGCTGTGATGCTGAATAAGGTGATCAGGCGTCAGCACTCGTTCGGTTCCGTCAGCCAGGTTGCGGATGTATAGTCCTCCTCCGACCACGCCATAATTCCCGAATCCGCCGAAAATCACATGCTCCCCATCCGGATGAGCCAACGCGCAGCGAGGACGGTAAATTTCAGGCACGGAGGCGACCAGCCTCGGGTTTCCCGCTTTCCCGGGTTCTTTATGAAAGGGGCGGGACGTATCGATGATAAACACATGCCCGCCTGCGTAGGCAGCACCTGCGATCAAATTTCCCTGAATCGCATAAGCACAAATATTTCCGTTTTTCTCGGTCCATCTCCCCCCTAGATCTTGCAGGACATCGGCTTGCGGATCGTAACGGTACAAATGGAGCGGATGATTGGAAGTTCCGTATATGTTTCCGTCCGGCCCGGCTGCAAGAGGGGACAGGTCCGCCCCTTCCGATTCATAAGACAGCGGAATCAGAAGTTCACAGTCGCTTGCTTCGTTCAGCACGACCGCTTCCCTGTTCGGCAAGCTATAGCGCATTAGTCGCCATGGAGCGGGAAAACGGCGATGCACGGTTTGGAACCCCGTGCCGGTATAATCGCTATCGGCAATCTCGTGATCCGGAACCGGGATCGTCGCCCCCCGCTTCAAGCGAAACCACGGCTGCGGCTCGGAAATCGAAGATGGCGCCAGTCGACCATATACCTCGCCATCGGACCCGAGTCTCACGATGCCCTTGCCGCTTACGCGATCCTCGCCGACAACCAATGAGCGGACTTCTCCATTCTCCGGGTCGCGAGCGGAAATGACGCACCGTTCCGTGCCGATTCCGGCATAGACCCATCCATCCCGATCCACCGCCAGATGAAACGGGTAATCCTCTTGAACGTCGAGCCGACCAAGCTCTGTCAAAGTCCGCGAGCTTGGCGCGTATCCAAACAACCGGCATGTCGGGTAGGAAGCCGCATAGATGGTACCGTTCGAATCTTCCGCCAGGCTGAATCCGACTGCCTCTCCGGAATGCCCCGTCTCGCAGCAATCAACGAAGCGGCCTGCGAACGGGTCCAGCGCCATCAGCAAGTTTCCCGCCCCCACATAAAACATGCCGCTGCGACTGCTTAAGCTGGTGTACGGATAATCTTTGTTGTTTGCCGGAAAGTGGACTTGCTTGCTGGTCCCCTCCTGCGGATCGACAATCACTACATATCCGCGCGCGGCGATTACCAGTCGCGTATCTCCCCGATTATTCGTACAAATCGCAGCGGTTCTCCCCTCGTCAGCCTGTACGGGGGTACCGTGGCAGCACAATCCGGATTCGGAAAGGTTCCCTTGATCGTTCATTCGCCGCAACTCCCCCTTTCTTCATTTTTTTCGTTCCCGCATCATCCAATCTCTCCGCGTAGTTCATAGATCGCGCCCCCTTTCCCATTTCGTTTACGCGGTGCTATTTCATTGTCCACCCCAAGGCTGGACCTGAATATGCCAAATCGTTATGATGGATACCGTTTATTTGTTATCGGGATTCCGTTTTTTAGACCGTCGGGCCATATCTTTGCACAGCGGCAAAAGAACAAAGCCCGCGGACAAATATTCGGCACAATTGTCAAAACATTTGCCCTGTTCATGTCCCCGTTAATAATAGACAATGTAAGCGTGAACAATCACGAATGGGAAGGGGCAAAGAAATGAAACGCATTTGGAATCATAGCTCCCTGGCGACCGCGTTGGCGGTGGCGATGCTGGTATCCGCATGTGGGGGAAACAATGGAAAGGCGGACGTAAAAGGAAGCGGCGACGGTGCCGACCCGGTTAACAAAGATGCCGCAAAACCGCCGGAGCCGGTCGAGCTAGTATTTAAAGATGCGACATTCGGCTGGAGCGCGGAAAACTTCATGGAGAACTACGGCAAGGCGATCGAGAAAAAGTATCCGCATATGAAAATTACGTTCGTACCCAAGAGCGCCGCGCCTATTAAGGAAATGATCGCCGCGAAATCCCGGCTCGACGTCGTCATCGTAGCGTTGTCCGGCTTCTACGCGAATATCGAAGACAACAAGCTGCAATTCGATATGACGCCTTTTATCAAAAAACATCAGTTCGACCTGGAGCGCATCGATCCGACGACCGTCGCCCTCGCCAAGCAGCTGGCCGGTGGAGGGATGTACGGGATGCCCGTCAACGGCGCCGCTTCCCCGATCGTTTACAACAAAGATTTGTTCGACAAGTTCGGCGTCGCCTATCCGAGCGACAAGATGACGTGGGACGACCTCTACGAGACGACCAAAAAGTTATCTCGCAGCGAAGGCGGTATCCAGTATTACGGCACGATCATCTCGCCGGTCGATGCCATGCTGCGCAATTCGTTCTCGCTCGGCTTCATTCATCCGACGACGCGCAAAGCCGACTTTACAAGCCCCAAATGGAAAGACTACATCGGCAATATGCTCCGTTTCTATGAAATACCGGGCAACCAAGTGACGGTCAATCAATTGGGCGGCGGAACGACGAGGACCTTGTTCCATAAGGAGCAGCGGCTAGCGATGTGGCTTCCGGTATCCGGAACCGGAATCGGGGATTTGTCGTTCGAAGGAATCAACTACGATTTCGCGCAAATCCCGTCGTTTAAAGATTCGCCCGGCGTCGGACCGCAATCATGGCCGCTGTTTTTCTATTTGACGAGCGTGAGCGAGCATAAGGAGGAAGCGTTTCAAGCGTTGGCTTACTTGGCTTCGGACGAATTCCAGATGCAGAAGTCGCGCGCCGGCATTTTGACCGTGCTGAAGAGCAAAGAAATTCGGCAAGCTTTCGCTCAAGATGCGCCGGAGTACAAAGGGAAAAATTTGCAGGCATTTCTACCGGAAACGTTCGCCCCTCCTGCGTACATGTCGAAGTATAACGGCATCTCCATCTCGGAAATGAACAACGCATTCAGCGAAATGGTTACGGGCAAAAGCGATTACAATACAGCGTTGAAGGCGGCGGAAGAACGGGCCAACAAACAGATCGAAGCTTTGGAGGCGGCGAACAAGTGAGCCGTTCACCGCTGCCGTATATTCACCGAACGGTCCGTTAACGGATATGGGGTGCAACAACCTATTTTGTGGAGGAGATAAACGATGTCTGAATCGGAAAAGAAAGTAAGCAGAAGGCAATTGCTGGCCACAGCCGGATGGGCCGGTGCCGCATTCACCGCGGGAAGCATGCTTCCCGTCTCTATGACGAAGCAGTCTCACGCGCTTAGCGTAACTTCGGCCGTGTATGGAGAGACACCGAGCGATTGCGAGTGCGTCTTGGTATCTACAATCTCCGGGCTTCGCGCGATAACGGAGCCCGAAGCGGGCGCGACCTACTATGTCACGGATTACGGCCAGGAAGGACATTTCGGCTTCGATCCTGCGGATACGACTTCCACGGATAATACAGGCACGGTACTCGTGTCCGTTTCCGGAGCCCGATTCAAGAGAAAGTATGACGGGACGCTCCGTGTCGGCTGGTTCGGCGCCAAAGGGGATGGCATAGCTGACGATACGGCAGCCATTCAGAATGCAATCGATGCCGCGTATACGTCCGATGGCGGAACGGTTGTCTTTCCGGAAGGCACCTATGCGATCCGCGGCAATCAATTGGCGATTCGGCGGAGCAACGTGTTTTTGAGCGGCGAGGGCAACTCCAAGCTGCTGTTTCTGGAGCCGGGGGCGGGCGATAGCTGTATTCATGTATGGGACAATCGGGGCGGGCTTGGGATGACGAACGCCAGCAACCTTCCCTACTACGAGAACATCGATTATTTCGACCCTCGGCAGTACGGCGGTGACGACTACCGCATTGCGAATGTCGGTATAGCCAATCTCGAGATTTGCCTTGCCAGAAGGACAGGAGCGGTCATCACGATGCGCAAAGTAGACGGATTTTCCAACTCTAATCTTCGCATCACTTTCGCTCAAACCTCAGCCGGACAGCTGCCGATTACAGGCAATGCGATCCGCACCTTTTTCTGCTCGGACGGCAGTTGGGACAATGTTCACATTCACGATAATGCAAATGTGACTTATGGTGCACTCGTCTACTGGAGCTATGCGATCCACGATCGGAGAATCCGCATCGGCAAGGTGAATACGATTGGATTCGAATATAAACACGGTGTTAAGTGCAGCATCCGTGACATAAGGGTGACAAGCGACGGAGTGCTCGGCGCCCGGGGGATCAACGTCGGTTACGGGAGCCGTTACATTCAAATCGAACGGGCGGATGTACGCGGCTACTTGACCGGGATTTGGCTGAGGAGCAGCGACGAATACGAGTATAGCGAGCATTTGCATGTCGTGGACAGTTATTTCCATGGTACGACCAATGGTTTAGTATTCAACCGGGTCCGTTATGCCGTAGTGGACCGGTGCCATATCGTATCTCAAATACCGGTCGTTTTCCAAAGCGGCAAGACATACATCCTTTATCGGGAAGGCAGCGACGATACGACTCTGGTTCCCAACTCGGCAGGATGGACCTACGACGGCGATTACGACTCGAAACAACAAGTGCAAAGCGGGGGCATCAGTCAATGGCGATACTTTGAGCATTCCTACTTGCCGCAGGCAAATGGTGTTACACTTCAACGTTCGACGTTGGAAATTGCCGCAGGATCGCCGGCTTCGCAAGCTTGTATAAAAGTGCTGATTCCGCCGGATATGAAGGCAAGCCATCTTGTCAATAGCAGCGGAAAGTTGAAAACGTTTACCCATACGGACGGAACGTCTTATTATGCCGCCTCGCTCGTTAATTGCCGATTTGAGGATCTGATACTGAAGGCGGACCCTTCCGTGCAGCATTATGGTATTGATTCGATGAGTCACGTTATGAGCCATTGCTGGTGGAGCAAAATATCATTTGAGGGTGTCCGTTCGTATCATGCCAGGGTTATGAAGTTTCACGATTCGGTGATAGAATCGGTCCGATTGCATCCTACCATTGCTTCTTCGCATGTGTTCCAAATCAATGCGATCGATGGACTGGAGGTGCGCAACAGCAGCATGAGCCACAGCCATACATTGTTTTACTGTCATCCGTCCCAGAACATGACTACAGCTGTGAATGACGGCTTTACAAATATCCGTCTCATCAACAACAGGTTCGTCGGTAAAAATGGATCGGGGATGACGTGGCGATGGGGCTGGACGGTCTTGTTCGAAGGTTTGGTAGAAAGGCCGAGGCTTATCGGGAACAGCTTCCTCGGCATGCCGAATCCGACCTTTTATGGAAACGGTTCTGACCCGAACGGCCTCAGCAATGTCTACAGCGCGGATCATACGAACTTGTCCGAAGGCGTCCCCCTGCTGACGTTAAACCATACATGGAACGTCCCGGCCATCTCTGCAGGCAGTACGCAAGCATCGTCCGACATTTCCCATCCGGAAGCTGTGCCCGGCGACGCGGTTACGATCGGCACCGATATTGCGCTGCAAGGATTAACAGCCGTCGGATATGTGAAGAGCAAGGGCGTCATCTCCTTCTATCTTGCCAATCCGACAAGCCAATCTATTGCGCAAGGGACGACTCGCTTCTCGCTGACGCTATTGAAATAAATCGAAGGGGCTGTCCCAAAATGTGATATGCTCCCCATACGGTAGACAGGTGAAATAATAAAACCTGCTACTGCGAGGGGAGCATTTTTTCATGTCTAGAGGAAAATATAGTGCTTTGGAGAAACTTACAATTCTCGATGAAGTATCAAGCGGGGAGATTGGTTTTCTTGCCGCAGCGAAGAAATATGGGATTAATAAAACGACTCTGATGAAATGGCAGCGTCGGTACAAGCTCTATGGATATGAAGGGCTGGAGAGTCGTACACGTAACCGAAGCTATTCTGCTGAGCTCAAGCTTCAGGTAGTTCTAAGTCGATTGATCCCCCTGGCCCTTGATCAATACGTTTCCATCCTATTCTAGTTCCTCTCAACGCAGAAGCAGTTTCAATTCGCTGTCGGCATGTCCGGATCCTTCGCAATTCAAGGCGTGCAGCAGGCGCGTATACCGAATTTTCCTCCAAGAGAAGGTCATGTTATGATGCTTTTATATACTGTTGTATATACTTATTTGGGAGGCTCGGAGCGTGGCCAGAAAAAGATATGTCAATATGAATGCCGCGGCGAAGGTTAATTCTTTGCAAGATGTGCGCAAGTGGCAAAAGGAGCGGAAGACGAAGGTAAAGGATCTCAGCTTTGCTGTATCGCAAAGCCCGGGCAAGCAGCTTGATTTGTTGCGAACGAACCGTGAAGAAACGACGATTACCTGGATCGGACATTCGACCTTCCTGCTGCAGAGGGCAGGTCTCAATATCGTGACCGATCCTGTCTGGGCTTCGCGCATGGGCTTTGCCAAGCGGCTCACGGACCCGGGCCTCTCGATCAGCCAGTTGCCGGAGATTGACGTAATCCTGTTGTCGCACGGCCATTACGATCACCTGCATGTCAGTTCCTTGCGGGCCATGCCGGGCCGCCCGCAATTGCTAGTGCCCGAGGGACTCGGAGGCATGATGCGGCGCAAGGGCTTTACGACCGTAACAGAGCTTCCCTGGTGGGGAAGCATTGTGGTCGGTGGAGCAGTGTTTCATTTTGTGCCCGCACAGCACTGGACGCGCCGTACGCTCTGGGACACCAACACCTCTCACTGGGGCGGGTGGATCATTGAAGGCGCGGAAGACGGGAGAAGCTCCGCCGCGGACAAAGGCGGCAGCATTTATTTCGCCGGCGACAGCGGCTACTTTGACGGCTTCAAGCAGATAGGCGAGCGTTACGGCAAGCTGCAGTATGTGCTGATGCCGATTGGCGCTTATGAGCCGGAGTGGTTCATGTCCATGCAACATGTAACACCCGAGGAGGCCATACAAGCATTTTTGGATGTTAAGGGGGAAGTCTTCATCCCCATGCACTATGGGGCTTTCAGGCTGGCTGACGATACAGCAGACGAGGCGCTTTCGCGTCTGCATCAAGAATGGAGGAGACTCGATCTTCAAGCTGACAGACTACACACACTTCTTCTTGGCGAGACTTTAATCGTGTAGCATCAGAAGAAGACCATTAGCTCCAAAACGTATGGAAGATCTATCATTCCTTTGCGGTGCCCATTTTTCAACGACGCACGCTAAGGCTTCCTCCCCATGAACTAGGGAGGAGACGACAACGCATTTTCATACATTCAGTTTCGGCCCGATCGTCCCGTTACGCACAAAAGATAATAAGTTTCAGGGGTCTCGAATTCCAAATTGAGTGGTCCGAGATTTCTACATCTGACATAGACTCGTTCCTTCCCGATTGCAGCTCTAGAGTAGTTTAAATGGGCAATAAGCTCTATTATCTGCCAACCTTGAAGACTGTGCGTTGGCTCTTCCATCACATCCTCCGCTTCGTGTTCGGCTTGTTATCGTCCGCAGCTGCTCGCTCGGTGATGATGGCGAGCGCAAAGATAAAAGGAAACGAAACAAACGATAAAAATAGCCGCCCTTTCGGGCGACTTATTGGACGAACGCTGATTCCAATGGAGAAAGCGCCTTTGTTTCATCGATGAAAATAAATGCATCGTAACGTTTGGAAACTGCTGTCGGCACGTAATTGCCACGTTCACGCTCCGGATGATACACAACTCCTATCGCTCTGTTTCCTAGAATGGCATCGTCCAGTGCCTGCTGTTCTTCTTCGAATAAGATCAATTTGTTTTCCCCTCCGCTGCGATGAAGCAACTCTTCCCAACTACCTACCATCGCCTTCGGCACCTTCATCTCTTGGGAAGGCGCCCCCCAGGATCGCCCGGCGATAACGGTTCCTTGGTAAGTGCCGTAGCCGATGGCATATACATCTTTGCCGTACTTTTCGCGCAGTAACTGTCCCACGTTGATCATGCCGTCCGCCGCCATATCCGTATACCGCGCATCTCCGATATGAGTGTTATGTTCCCAGATGATCGCACGCGCTTTCGGCCCATGAAATTCGGCCAATTTCTCAATCGCTTGGACCATGTGACGGTCTCGAACGTTCCAAGATTCGGCGTCGTGGCGGATCATAGTGCGATAATAAGCTTCCCCACCTTTGACCGCCATGGCGTTCATCTCCGCGCTTAACGTATTTTCTCGATCGTCCGGTTTCGCTTTTTCCACTTTTCCTGGAGCTTGCGCAGCAGGTCAACCACTTCTTCTTCGCAGCCTTCTCCATATAGGGCTGCCGAGACTCCGTAGCGCTGCTCGTCTCCGTCATACGGCTCGAAGCATTCGAGAGCCCGTTTAGCCGCCTCTAAATCCGCCCCCTCTTTTGTCCCCAGGTATTTCAGGATTTCGTCCATTGACTCCCATAAGCTGTAAATATCGATCCCATAGAATCCGACCTTTTCCGTATCCGATTTATCGGCGTTATATCGTCGAAGCCATTCTGCCAGCTCCGCGATTTCGCGATTCGACCACATCCAAGAAGGCCATCGGGAAAAATCCTGCAATGCCTCACGTACGTCCTTTCCTGCATCCGAGTAACCTTTTACATAACGATTTAGGGCGTAACAAGACGGCCAATCGCCCTCTACAGCAATAAATCGAAATCCATATTCAGTTATAAGCCGCTTTGACAGAGCCGATCGGTCGGTATAAAACTCTGAAGTCCCATGTGATGCTTCTCCAAGAAGCACGAATTTGGCACTGCTGGCTCGATCGATTAACGCGTTAGCGTCTTCCGCTCCCGTATACTTTTGGGCTAGTTTGCGAATGCATTGCAGGATGAGTTCTTCGTTCACCAGGATATACACCTCACGGAATTGGCGTTTTATACAAGTTTGCGCCGATTTGCTTTCGTATATCACGGCAATCGAAAAATTTCTGAACACAAGAGAATCGCACCTCAATCGGCGTTGGCGGTTCAAGTTCACGGCCGCTGGACGGCCTAACGGTCCCACTCGGGATGGTTATACGCATGGCACTCCTTCGTCGGCCCGAATTGAGGGTGACCAAATACCATGTAAGATGCCCTCCTTCCTCTCGATGTGCAGATTAAACGGTTCCCTTGGGGTAAAATATATCGTCTGAAACACAATTTTCATTGTCTGTGGTGCCCCAGCCGGGCATGGAGGCCCTGCGTCTAGGAGGTGCCACTGCCGCGGGGCCGTGACCCGGATTTAAATTTACGAAATCTCTGCCCGGTCCGACCTATGGAAATTGCATGAATTGCATGTCAAAAAGGCAAAAAAAGCCCTGCACATCCGCACATCTACAGGGCTTTGCGGCGGTTTCTGGTTTCGTGCCGTCCAGTTCTGCGCGTTTCAAAACGCGATCGGCACCCGATCCGTCTCCACCCTCCGTGATAACAGGTGATCGTTCACAAAGCTACGAATTCGATAAGAAGTGAATTAGAATTGCTTAGTCAATTCCCTTGCCTTCATAATAGCTTCCTGTTTAATAGCATCAGCCCGGCTTGGCATTTCTGCCATTCCTTCAACAAAAAGGGCTTGTATATCAACGACACCAATAAATTGCATGATGGTTCGGATA
>NZ_RBAH01000043.1 GCF_003626695.1 Paenibacillus ginsengarvi | reverse complement strand
ATATTTTGATCATAATGTTATATAAAATTATCATCGATTTGTGTCGAAATTGCAAGAACCCTAGAGCACGAAGAGATTGCGGGCTAGGGAAAGAAAGCTATGAATCTAACAAAATGGGTATTTTGTTTTATTGGAAGACGTAGACACTATTTTTCCGCATGCAGAAACGTGAGAAGGGGGACGTAGTAGTAGATATTCCAGCCTTTATTGACAATCACTGGTTATGGAAGATGACAAACTCCTGAACCTTAAGGAGGAGCATGGATGAAGATCATAATGGCTGATTGTCTGCGGCGTTTTTTGAACAAAAACGACAGAATGACCTATGAACACAGCCTGCGTCTCGCACATATGGCCAGGATTATGACGGAGTATTTCCCGGACATTCAGGAAGCCGACAAAGAAGCGTTCGTCACGGGCTGCTGTATTCACGATATCGGGAAAGGGTTGATTCCGAACGATATTTTGCATAAACCTTCCATTTTGACTACCGGGGAGTGGCGAATGATGAGACGACACCCGGAACTTGGGCTTCGTATGCTGAAAATACAGGACTACGTTCATAAACCGATTGTCGATATTGTGCAGTTCCATCATGAACGATGGGACGGCTTGGGTTATCCGTATCAGCTCCGGGGGGATGGAATTCCGATCTGGGCCCGTTTATGCTCGATCCTAGATGCGTACGATTCGATGGTAACCCACAGGCCTTATCGTAAGGCAATGTCGGCCAAACAGGCCAGAGAAGAGCTGCGGAGGCAGCGGGGCGCACAGTTCGATCCGGATTATGTGGATCAGTTCCTGGAAGTGCCGTCCGAGGCGTTCGAAAAGGCTACAGAATTTTGCGAAACGTATCCGATGTCAGGATCGTCGGTATGGAAGCGTTGCATGGAACTCGATACAACAACTAAGAAGCAAGGTTAGGTGAAGGTTAATGAAATGGTTTTTGAACTTGAAAACATCCGTAAAATTGATTTCCGCTTTTGTGGCAGTAGCATTGATCTTGGCGGCTGTCGGTGTGTATGCGCTTTCGAACTTAAGTATGCTGAACAGCAACGTCAAAGAAACCTACGAAAACAACCTCGTATCCGTACGGGATTTATCCGCTGCGCAAATCAATTACCAGATGATGAGGGTCGCCATCCGGGAGATGAGTATGATTGCGGAGAAGGAATCGAAGGATAAGCTGTCTTCAGAGATCGATCAATACAGGCAGGAAATCGAAGAGAAGATGAGTGCCTACCGGGGCGTTGCTTATACGAAGGCGGAGTTGGATGAGCTAAAGACGTTCGAGCCTTCTTACGCTGCCTATATCAAACTGTTTGAACAAGCAGTCCAGCTTACATATCAGTCCGATCAAAGCGGATTCCGCCAATTTCTGGAGTCCCAGCTTAACCCTGCCGGAACAAAAATGAGAGCCAGTCTGGGCAAATTGATCGACATGAATATTGATATCGCATCGGCGACTTATAAAGAGTCCGGATCGGCCTATTCGACCGCTCGGAACGTAACGATTGCGGTTATCGTCATCGCATTTTTATTTAGTATTTTTCTTGGATATTACATTGCGGGCTCGATTGCAAATCCGCTTTCCCGCATTGTCGCTCTCGTGTCGAAAGTGGCGCAGGGCGACTTGCGGGAGCAGGCGGATATCGATACAAAGGACGAGGTGGGGCAGCTTTCGCGCTCCATCAATGAGATGATCCACAATTTGCAAGGCTTGATCGGCGGGATTGTCCAGTCGTCGCAAAGCGTGGCTGCAGCGTCGGAGCAAATATCGGCGAGCACGCAGGAAATAGCCGGCAGCAGCACGAATCAGGCCCAATCCGCCCAGCACATTACAGATTTGTTCAACGAATTATCGAGTGCGGTCAACTCGGTGGCACAGGGTGCCGAAGAAGCTGCGGAGCTATCGTCCGAGACGGTACGAACGGCCAATCAAGGAGGCCAAGTGATCGAGGAGTCCATAGCGGGCATGCAAGAGGTTAGCGCCAAAATGTCGAAGCTGGAGGAGGACTCGCAGAAAATCGGCGATATTATCGAAGTGATCGACGACATTGCTGATCAGACCAATCTGCTTGCCCTTAATGCGGCGATCGAGGCCGCTCGGGCCGGCGATCAGGGAAGAGGCTTCGCAGTCGTGGCCGACGAGGTTCGCAAGCTGGCGGAGCGCAGCAGCGAAGCGACCAAGCAAATATCCGCGATCATCAAAGTCATGCAGGAGAATACGAAGATGAGCGTCGTTGCCGTTCAGAACAGCGTGAAGGAGTCTTCGCGGACAGGGGAAGCGTTCCAGAAGATTGTCGCGATGGTGGACGCCTCCTCCAATAAAGTAAACGAGATCGCGGCGGCGAGCGAACAACAGGCGGCCCAAACTTCGGAAGTGATGACCGCGGTGCAGTCGATCGCGGCGGCGAGCGAGGAAGCGGCTGCGGCGTCTGAAGAAACCGCGGCGACCTGCCAGTCGCTCGCCAATCTGGCGGATGAGCTGAATACGTCGGTGTCTGTTTTCAAAACCCGCTAATCTTTTGGATGTGGATGTGATCCGATCATGATGCAAGCGCAAGAGCAATATATAGAGTTCGGTATCGGCGAGTTTACTTATGCCATCAAGATTGCAGAAGTTCATGAAATTATCAGAATGCAGCCGATCACCGATATTCCGCATTCCAGACCGGATGTAAGAGGCGTGTTCAGTTTGCGCGGCAAGGTCGTACCGGTTATTGGCCTTCGCACCCTGTTCCAATTGCCCAAGGAAGTCGAAACCAAGAGCACCCGCATCGTTGTAGTAGGGTATCGCGAGCAAAGCGTCGGCCTTATCGTCGACCGCGTCAATAAAGTAACCTCTTATGCGGAAATTCACCCCGCGCCGGAGCAGGCCGGCAGCGAGAGCGGCAAGTTCCTCCACGGAATCGGTCTTCGGGATAAGCAGTTGGTCGGGATCTTGAAATTGGACGAGGTTCTTCTTAGCGAATAGCCCGGAAGAGAGCGACCCGAAGCCCCATTGAGATCGTACAGTCGTTCCGGTACAATGAAACTATCCGATATCGAAAAATCCGAATCGCGAGGTTCGGATTTTTTCATTTTTCGCAGCCTGCAGCCTTCGGATCCAAATAGCTTGGCATACTAAAGGGGTAGAAACGACGATTTAACAGAGGAAGGCATGTGACAACGATGGTGGAACAAAGGTTCGCGAAGGAGTCCCGCTGCTACAAAACGTTCCGGGTGTTTCCAACGGACGTCAACAATTACAACACGCTGTTCGGCGGCAAGCTGATGGCCTATATCGACGATATTGCGTCCATTTCTGCGGCGAAGCATTGCCGGCGATCGGCCGTGACGGCTTCCACCGATTCGGTCGACTTTTTGATGCCGATTCCGATGACCGCTTCGGTATGCCTGGAATCGTTCGTGACGTATACGGGCCGCAGCTCGATGGAAGTATTCGTCAAAGTAATTACCGAGGACATGCTCAGCGGAGAGCGGCATATTGCGGCAACGTCGTTTCTGACGTTCGTCGCGCTTGGAGATGACAAACGGCCTGTTCCCGTGCCGCAGGTCGTGCCGGAAACCGAAGAGGAAATTCAGCTGCATCACACTGCGGTGGGGCGCGCCGAGATGCGCAGACACCGGCGGGAGGAAAGCAAGAAGTTCGCCGATTTTTTGACGACCAGTTATTCCTGGGAGTAAGCGTCGGGCGGCTTGACAAGGTGGAAGGAGAGGAGCGCTTGTGGCGATTAACAGCCGTTTTGCCGTAGGTGTCCATATACTTGCATTGCTGGAAATCCAGAAGGAGGGACGTCTGACGTCCGAGCTGATTGCGGGCAGCGTCAATACAAATCCTGTCGTCGTGCGACGGATCATGAGCATGCTGAGCAAGGCGGGGCTCGTCCGTACAAGCCCGGGTGTTGCCGGAGCCACACTCGCGAGGCCGGTCCATGCCATAACGCTGCTGGATGTCTACAAGGCGGTGCGGGACGATGACAACGATGCCCTGTTTGCAATCCACGACAAACCGAATCCGGCATGTCTAGTCGGGCGGAATATTCAAACCGCACTGGATAAAAGCTTTCAGCAGGCGCAAACGGCGATGGAGCAGGAGCTTGGCCGTGTGACGCTCGATTCGGTCGTATTCGATATCGTACAACAAGACGTTTGATCGCGATTCCCGCGACTTGCGTCTTTCTTTTTTTTCATCCTATACAGTCAGGCAACCTTCGGATAATTCCTTTGCGAACAAGCATACTAAGCTTAAAACGGGAGGGGGTTGCCTATGAAGCGAATTACCGGCTATGCGCTTGTCATCTTAATAGCAGCAGGCTGCACTTCCTCTATCCCCGATCCGGGAAGCGGAACGGCGAAGGCGCCCGCTCAGGTTGGGGCGAATCAGCCCGGCTCCGTCTTTACAGCGGCGGGACAGGCTCCGCTGCTGGCTGAGACGGCAGAGCTCGAACGGGCGATTTCCGAATCTTTATCCGTTCCCGCTCCTGTGCCAGCCGCTCCTGTGGCGGAAACAGGGAAGAAGGAACCGGCAGCAGTTCCCGTGCCGAAGCCTGAGCCGCGTTCAAAGGCTTCGAAAGCGGCGAAAGTGCCGTCTGTCAGCGTGCAAAAATCGCAAGCGCAGGCGATGAAGAAGCTGACGATCGCGGAGCTGCGGGCCAAATATCCCGAAGTGTTCAAGCTTAGCGGCAGCGCGAAGGAGAAGAACATTGCGCTCACTTTCGACGACGGTCCCGACGAACGGTTTACGCCGCAGGTGCTCGATGTTCTGAAGGCTTACGGGGTTAAGGCTACATTTTTCCTGCTCGGAAAAAAGGCGGAGGCACATCCTGCCATCGTCAAACGGATCGTCCGGGAAGGACATGCGATCGGCAATCATTCGTATCGTCATCCGCTGTTTACGAAAATTACCGTCGATCAGTTCGCCGATGAAGTAGGGCGAACGGAAGAGGTGCTGAATCGCATTATCGGCTATAGGCCCAAGCTGCTGCGCCCGCCTTACGGCGAAATCGGGGAAGGCCAGCTGCAATGGGCCAGCGCCGGCGGTTATGTCGTCGTGAACTGGAATGTCGATTCGCTCGACTGGAAAAGCCTCGGAGAGAAGCAGGTGTCCGGCAATATCTTGAACCATACGAAGGCTGGGGCGATTGTGCTTCAGCATTCGGCCGGAGGAGATAGCCAGGACCTTAGCGGAACCGTCAAGGCGTTGCCCGCCATCATCATGAAGCTGCGGGAGCAGGGGTACGGACTCGTTACCGTTCCGGAGCTGCTGCACTTGCCGAAAAATAAATAGCGGCAGCTTACTGTGCGGAAAACAAGAAGAAAAACAAAAATCGCCGACATCAGTCGACGACATACAAAGTAACGTTCTGGTAACCGAAATGTTTCGCCTTCTCCGGCGAATCCGGCACAAACAAATCCACGCGGTTTCCATCGATAGCGCCGCCGATATCGACCGCTTTGGCCATCATCCCGCCGGTGGGCAGACCGTTATAGGTATAGCCCGTCACATAAACCGTTGAGCCCAGCGGAATTACGTCGGGATCGACGGCGATCGAACCGACCTTCAGCGAATTGCCGAAGTAGTCTTTTCCCGCATAGCCTCCGTTTTCTTCTGCGCTAGCCGTATAAGCGGAGGCTACGGCTTTGATCGTCTTTTTCGGCGTAATGGTCGCGCCGGTAACGGTAGTGACCTTATTTTTCGCATCGGCTTCTTTTGCCGACTCGGCAGCGGAAGCTTTTTTCATCGTTTTCGCTGCTATGGCTTCTTTTTGAACGGCTGCCGTCTTGTTCGTCTGCGAAGCTGGCAACGCCTGAGCTTGCGGCTCAACTGCCGGCTGCGCGGCTGCGGGCTGCGGGTTCAAGACTGCGGCCGCCGTCTTTTCTGGCATAGCCAGCGTATAAGCGAGCGGCATGACCGCTAGATCGGCTTCCAGGGGCACCATTTGTAACTGCGGCGGCTCCGCCTGAAACAGTGACGTGACGGTTGCCATCAGATGCGATGTGAGCGCAACCGGCTTGCTCGGAGCCGTAAGCAGCTGCGCCGCGAACAGATGATTATGCAGCAGTTCTGTTTTGTAAGCGGAAAAGTCGGAATTAGCCGGAAGCGAAGCATCGGCGCTACTTACAAGCGGCGATGCGGGTTGAAGAAGAATCGGGTCCATAGGCCGGCCTGCCGCCGTAACGACCGTGCCGGATAATAAAATCAGGGCAAAACCGCCCGTAAGCCATGTGCGTTTCCATGCCTTATGCAAATTCATGTATGCGATTCCTCTCCTTTTGTTCGCCTACGAGGTTAGTTGTCGGATTCGGATTGAGGATACAACCCTACGCGTAAATTACGCGATTCACCCCAGAACGGATAAGCTTCGAGTAACAGCCTGTCCGTAGTAAAAAGTCCCCCGCACTTATGTGCCGGAAGCCGCTGCAGCATTCCCATCGACTTCCAAAAACCGAAGTTTCGGCTACTTCAAAAAGGCTAACATACATCAAACGGCATGAAAACCCTCAATTATTGGAATTGATCTCCTTGTGGCGGTAGCAGTTGGTAACATGATCCTGAACCATTCCGGTCGCCTGCATCAGCGCATAACAGATCGTCGAGCCGACGAAGGTGAACCCGCGTTTCTTCAAATTCTTGCTCATAACGTCGGAAATCGGCGTTTTGGCGGGCACTTCGGCAAGCGTCCGCCAGCGGTTTTCGATCGGCTTGCCGCCGACAAACGACCAAATATAAGCGTCGAACGTGCCGAATTCCTGCTGCACGTTCAGAAACGCCTTGGCATTTTTTACCGCTGATTCGATCTTGAGCCGGTTGCGGACAATTCCCGGATTGCCGAGCAATTCATCGATTTTGCGTTCGTCGTAGGCGGCTACCCGGACCGGATCGAACCGGTCGAACGCTTCCCGGTAATGGTCTCTTTTGCGCAAAATGGTATACCAGCTTAAGCCCGCCTGAGCGCCCTCCAAAATGATCCGCTCGAACAAAGCGTTATCGTCGTGAACCGGTATGCCCCATTCTTTGTCGTGGTAGTCGATATAAAGCTGGCTGTCGTTCACCCAGCCGCATCTCGTAACGGCTTCGGTCATAGGCTCAGAACCTCCTTAGGCGGATCGCGATTCGTTCGGTATAAGCCATCATACCATTTTGCGCGATAAAACTTAAAGGATGGAGCTCGAAAGCTTTACGCTCCAGCGAACGATATGACCCGGCTGAAGCGGTCCGGACGCTCTGGCGTACACCTTGGCGGATATGCCGCTAACGGACAGTATGGAGCGGTGCAGCTCCATCTCGGGGGAAGCGGTGCCTTCATAACGCAGCGTAAAAGACTGGTCTCCCGTTCGCAGCAGCAGTACGCCGCTTTCCGGCGTTTCCGCAATGCGCAGCGGGTTGCGGCCGTCGTGAACGACCAGCGGGAGTACATGATCGATCGATCGGAGCGCCTGCTTCACCTCCAGCACGTAATGCCAGGCTATGCCGTCGTCGCCGATCGTTATCGTCTTCTCGCAGCTTAACCTTTCGTCCGCGTAGCGCATCCGGAATCCGTCGCTCTCAGCGGTTAGCTGAACATTGTGCGTCATATCTGGCACATGAACTAGGCCGGCTTCGTCGGTAATCGCGTAGCCTTCCCATACGTCGTCCCGGTCCCTCTTGGCGCTCAACCGGTATGGCGATGACAGGCGCGGTTCGGCAACCGGTACTTTGCGTCCATCGAGCCGGAAGTGAAAGCCTTGCATCACCGGGGCATATTGGCGATTATGCATGCGCATCGTGCAGCCGAAAAAGTGAAGGCCGCAGCGGTAAAATGCGTATCCGCTTTCGGCATCGATCATAGTGGCGTCCAGCTCTCGATCCGACTCCGCCGCTTCGCTGGACATCGCCTCCGGCAGGCGGATGCCTCGCTCCAGCACACGCTCTGCGACGGCAATGCCGGTTAAGCCGAGCAGGTTGTACATATTGAGATGCGTGTACGTCTCAAAGCCGACCCGCAGCGAGTGGGGCAGCAAGTTCGGCGTACATCCGTACGTTCCGTCTTCATGGGCATACGGGAGCCAGTTGCGGAAGGCTGCATCGACCGTGGCCCCGTATTCGCCCCCTGGCGCAGTATAGGCGAGCAGAGCGGTAAGCGCCCCCCACGTAAATGTCTGGTAGCTGCTCCGCTCGATCATGGCGAAGGCGCCGTCCGGGGTGACCGTATGCCGCAGCCACAACATGCCGCTGCGAATGATCCGCTCCGCCTCAAGCCGCTCCGCTTCCAACTCTTCCGGCCAGTTCTTGATCATGGCGATAGCCCCCAGAAGCAGGAACAGGGTGAACGCATGGTAGGCGATCGGCATGCCGTCATGGATTTGCTTCTCGGTCACCTCGTCGTTGATGAACCCGGACCCTAGCTGCGCACGGGCAATGAACGTCAGCCGGTGACGGAGCAGCTCCCGGTTCGCCGGGCGCAAGCCCAGCATTTCCGTAAATAGCTCCATCGACCACTGCAAGGCGGCACAATTCGTATTAACGACGACGCAGTCATCCTCGTAGGCGGCCAGGACGCCGCCAAAACGTCCGACAAGCCGGGAGCGGTCGGGCTCCGGCGCCAGCAGCAGCGCCATTAACCCGTAGTGGTATAGGAACACCCGGCAGAACGGGGTTACGCCCTGCTTGTCGCCGAGCAGCGTTACGGTACGGGCGAGCATTTGCTCCAGCAGTTTGGCCGCTTCTTCGGTGCGGCTGGAGCTGCATACGGCGGCAAGTACCGCAGCTGCATTGGCGGGCGCGTAATTTTCGCTGTAGATCGTTTCGTACGGGTCGGGCAAATGGCCGTCCGGTGTCGTCCAGGTCCGGATAACAGGGACATAACGCCGCAGTACATCGCGCATTTCCGCGGCCTCCGTTTGAAAGGAAGGGAACATTTCGGAATCTCTCCTGTTCTGTGCGCCTGGGGGAATCGCCAAACGGCGCCGCCCGGTTCTATCGAACCGGAAGCAGCGCCTGGCGGGCGGTTAATCGCTACTGTCGCTTATTTCTTAGCTTCTTTGATGCCGTCGTTAACTTCCTTCATCAGCTGCGCGCCTCCGCGGCCTTTCCATTCCTCGATCATCTTGTCCCAATCGGAGATCGGACGCTGGCCGGAGATCATCTTCGTTTGCTCGTCGATCAAATATTTGTCGAGCTCGCTGCCTTTAGCCGCAAGCGTTTCTGAATAAACGAGGTTGACCGGATTGTCGTACGGCGTTTTGTTGTACGTTTTTTCCATCTGCTCGATCTTGGCGATAAACGCTTGCATTTCCGGCGAGTTGTAAGAGGCTTTGGAAAACTGGTTGGCGTCGTCGCTCGGCGCCCAAGGCTTCCAGAACTCATGGCGCTGCAGCATGTACTGGATCGGCGTATTGGACTCTTGACCGGCTTTCGGTACCGCTTTGCCGTTCACCATGTCGTAGCCTACGCCGTTGCCGCCCATAATCCAGTCGAACTGCTGGTTTTGCGGGTTACGCTGGTCGAGTGGGATGAACTGACGGCCATAGTCGAGAATTTCAAATATTTTCTTAACTTTGTCCGGGTCGTTTTTCAGCTTGGCGGACAGTGTCGTAAGCCCGAAGAAGCCGCGTCCTTTCAGGTTGCCCTGGGAGCCGTCCGGAGCTTTGAAGAACGGAATCGGTTCCACTTTCGCTTTCGGATCGACTTTCAGCAGACCGGTGTAGTAGTCTTCCACCATCCCGCTTGGCGTGCCGATAAAGATACCCGCTTTGCCGGAATAAAACTCCTTGTTCGCCTGCGCCCAGTTGAGCACGGCGAAGTCCTTCGTCACAGCGCCTTCCTTGTAGGCGGCCGTCATCGTCTCAATAACTTCCTTACGTCCCGGACCGATCAGGCCGGGCATGTAGTTGCCGTCCTTATCCTTGTGGTACCAGCCGCTCGACCAATAGGCGCCCATAGCATGCTCGGGGCTGATGTTTTCGCCGAGTGCGAAGCCGTACGTATCGTTTTTGCCGTTTTTGTCCGGGTCGTTTTTCGTAAAGGCAACGGCGACTTCAAGCAGTTCCTTGTAGTTGGTCGGCATTTTCAGGCCGAGATTGTCGAGCCAGTCTTGACGGATCGTTCCCGAGAACGTGTAAGTCGGCTGGTACATCGGAATGCTGTAAATTTTGCCGTTGACGCGGAATTGATCGTAAATGGACTTCGGAACGCCCTTCAGCGTAGCGTATTGGTCGATATATTCGTCGAGCGGAAGGAAGGCGCCTTGTTTGGCCCATTTGTAATAGTTCGAATCCAGGTTCATGATCGCTACGACATCCGGCATGTCGCCAGAAGCCATGATGACGTTTAATTTCTCTTTGTAGTCGGACTGAAGAACGAACTGGGATTTGATGTTGGCGCCGAATTTTTGTTTGATCGCTTCTACGCCTTTACTGTTCGGATCGGGAAAGATCGTGTAGGCGAAGTTGAGGAAGCTGATATCGTATGTTTTGTTCGTATTAGGTGCATTCGTGTCGCCGGCCTTCGGCGTATCGCCCGATTTGGCGCCCCCGGAACAAGCGGCGAGGGATGCGGACAGAACGGACAGCGCGACGAGGCTAGTGAGTGTTTTTCCTTTCATAGCAGACACCTCCATGTTTGATGGCACAGCTTTGTTTGGTGAACGAACCCCTTATGGATGAAACGTTTGAAGCTTTCCGGGCATCGGTTGCCGGAGTTGTACGGACTCCGCAGCCTCTCCCGTTTAGTATGGCCCAGCCCAGCGAACGGCTCGCGCGTTTGCCGAATCAGCCTTTGACCGAGCCGATCATCACCCCCTTGGCGAAATGCCTTTGCAGAAACGGATATACGATCAGGATCGGTATCGTCGCCAGCAGGATGGCGGCCATCTGCGTCGTTTCAGCCGGCGGCGGCTGAATGTTGGCGAGCTGATCGGCTTGCAGCGAAGACGTATCGTTCACGACGACGATCTGCCGGAGCAGCAGCTGGATCGGCCATAGATTCGGATTGCTCAGGTACAGCATGCCGGTGAAGTACGAGTTCCAGTGCATAACGGTGTAAAACAAGCCGAAAGTAGCGAGTGCCGGCTTCGACAGCGGCAATACGATACGGGCGAAGACGGTAAACGGACCCGCGCCGTCGATCAGGGCGGCCTCGTTCAGCTCTTCGGGGATGTTTTTGAAAAACTGGGTGAAAACGATCAAGTTCCACGGGCTGATCAGTACCGGAATAATAAGCGCCCAAATCGTATTAAGCAGCATCGTTTCCTTGACGATGAGGTACGTCGGGATAATCCCGGCGCTGAACAGAAACGTGAACAGCACCAAAAACAGGAGCACACGCTGGCCGAAAAACGGCTTCGACAGTGCATAGGCCATCGTAGACGTAAAGGCGAGATTAAGCAGCGTACCGATCACCGTAATGAAAATCGTGACAAAGATCGATTTGATAAACTTGTCGTTGGACAATATATACCGGTACGCGTCCGTCACCCAATGCTCGGGCCAAAAAATAAAGTCTTTGCGCAAATATTCTTCCATTGAAGAAAACGACACGGAAAAAATGTACAGGAACGGGACGATCATCGTGGCGGCGATGAGGACCAGCAGCAAAATGTTGACCCCGTCTCCTATCCGGTCGAGCCATGAGCGGTGATGCATGCCGTATTCGCACCTCCTTCTTCTTGTTGTAAAAGGTAAAGCTTAACTTCACTTTTTGGGGTGCAAGTCTCGGGGTCCCCGAAAAGTATTCGGACTACGCTGCGAAGGTCAGCTTCACTTTTTGGGGTGCCTCTTAGTAGATGCCTTCTTCGCCGAAACGTTTGGACAGCTTGTTGGCCGCCACGACAAGAATGAGACCCACGACCGATTTGAACAAGCCGACTGCGGTCGCAAAGCTGAAGTCCGATTGCAGCACGCCTTTATAGTACACATACGTGTCCAGCACTTCGCCGACTTCCTTGACATACGGATTGAGCATCAGGAAAATTTGCTCGAAACCGTTGTCGAGAACGGTGCCGAGGCGCAAAATAAGCAAAATGACGATCGTGCTCCGGATGGATGGAAGCGTGATGCTCCAAATACGCCGCCAGCGTCCGGCCCCGTCTACAATGGCCGCCTCGTACAACTCGGGGTTCACCCCGGCGAGCGCCGCCAGGAAGACGATCGTGCTCCAGCCCGCTTCCTTCCAGATTACTTCGAGGACGATAAGCGGCTTAAACAGATACGGCTGCTGCAAAAACAGAACCGGTTCGGCGCCGAAGAAATGCGCTGTCAAGCTGTTGATGACACCGTCGCTGCGCAGGAATATCGTAACAAGTCCAATCACGACGACCCACGATAAAAAGTGCGGCAAATAAACGAAAGACTGGATCAGCCGTTTAAACCATTCGCTCTTAACCTCGTTCAGCATAAGCGCCAGTACGATAGGTACAGGGAAAGCGAAGGCAATCTGCAGAAACGACAGCGTCAGCGTATTGATCAGCACCTGTACGACTTCGGAGTTATCGAAGATATGGCGGAAATGAGCGAATCCGACCCAGTCGCTGTGCAAAAAGCCTTGAAACGGGCTGTAGTCCTGGAAGGCGATAACCGAACCGAGCAGCGGCACATATTTGTAGATGAGAAAATAAAGCGTGCCGGGCAGCGCAAACAAGTACATGACCCTGCTCTTCCACAGCTTTCTGCCCAAATTGGCCCAAAAGCCGCGCTGCGGTTTGGCCGCGCCCGTGAAAGGTTCGTTTGTAATCGTTCTCAAGATGCGTAGTACCCCCTTTCCGGTATGACCGGGTATTTGTCTTCATCGAATTGATGCCATCATAGGGGAAGCGAGCCCGATCTGTAAACGATCTAAATTTTCTAGCGCATTAACAAAAGATGATACCACCGCGCAAATGATGAAACTTGTCCGTAATAACGGCAAAAAGCCTTTGCCACAAAGGCAAAGGCGGTTGACGACATTTCGTGCTGTATGGATTCTAGGCGAAACCGTCCGAGCGTTGGCGAACCGAATCCCGGTACTGACCGGGAGACATGCCGGTCGTTTGCTTAAACGCCCGGGAGAAATTTTGCGTCGTGGTGTACTGCAGACGTTCGGCGATTTGCTTGATAGGCATGTCGGAATGGACGAGCCATTCTTTGGCCCGCGACATCCGGACTTCTATACAATAATCGATGAAGTTGACATTCATCTCATCCTTGAACATCCGGCTCAGTTGGGATTGGGAAACGCCGAAGCGGGAGGACGCCTCCTGCAAGCTCAGCTCGCCCTCCGCACCCTGCTGAATGTAGCTGACAACCTGCTGCACGATCTTCGTCTGGTTCGTAACGTTCCGTTTCTCGTAATGGCTCAGCAGCGCCGGGAAAAACTCTTGGATGAACCAGTCCTGAAGCTGTTCCAGCGATTCCAGCTCATTGACTCGCGCGTATACGTTGTAAGCGAACAGGGACGTCAACTCGAAACCGAGCTGTTCGAGCAGATGATCGACTTCCGCGACGAGGTTCGTGAAGATGCCGGTTACCGGCTTAAAGCCGGTCAAATGATGCGGGATGTCGCGAATCATTTCGTCAAATTCGGCGTAGACCGAATCCATATCGCCTTCGGCGATCCGTTTGACGATCGTTTTTTGCCGTTTGATCAAATTTCGCGCCGACTGCTTGAGCGTATCCTTCGATTCGAGCGCTTGGTGGCTAATCGTCAAATCCCGCCCGAGCAAATGGCGGAAGCTGAGCAGATCGCCGGCTTCGAGATAGCTTTCGTGAATACCGCGGTATGTCGGCCGTATGCGGCTGACGCCGGCTGTAAGCGTAAGACGGAACAGCTCCTTCGTCTGATGGCGGACCCGTACAGTCAACTGTTCGATCTGGCTTTCGAACGCCTCGCCCACGTTGTCCGCTCCGGCGATAAGCGCGATCTTGCCGAGAGAAGGGGATACCGTCACGGAGGCGATTTGAGGAGCGGCTACCTCTTCGACAAGCTTTGTCAGCGCATACATCATGAGCGAACGGTCTTTCCCCTTATAGCTGGTGCGGAACTCCATCAGATCGTCTACTTCGAACAAACAAACGATAAAGCCGTTTTTCCCGTGCAGTGGAAAATCGTACTGCTGCGACTTGAGCGCAAACTCAGCTTCGTTCCATTCGCCCTGAAGCAGCTTGATCAGCGTGTTCTCCCTAAGCTGAGGAGCCTGCTCGCGCAGCTCGCTGTCCAGCCGTTTGTTTGTATCCATGACCTGTTCCATGAAGGCGTCCAGCTGCTGCAAGCCGTCTTGAGAAGGCTTCGTTCGACCCGGCAGCTTCAGCAGCAGCGAGCGGATCGGGTAGTACAGCCGCTTGGAAGCAAACAGGGCAATGAGCCCCCACAGCAGCGCAAGGAAGCCTGCGATCAGCCAGGTCACCTTGCGAATGAGGCTCGCTTTGGCCGTCAGCGCGTCTTGCGGCGCAATGATAACATACGCCCAGTCGTTGAAGGAAGAACGGTGGACGGATACGTTATAACGTTCATCGCCGTAAGCCACCGCTTCGGTAGAGGCCGGCGTTTTTAACTCCAGCCGTTTCGCGAACGGGGCGGGCAGCGTAGTGCCGATTTCTTGCATCTGCTGGCTAAGCACGATGCGGCCGTTGCCGTTAACGACGAGCAGCTGGCTGCCGTCGCCCATGTCGACCGATTGGAGCATTTCATACAGCCGTGTCGGGTCCGCTTCGAGAAATAGAATGCCGTCCACCGTCGAGGAGGAGCCAACCGGCCGGACGATCAGAAAATCGTTTTGATTAGGATACGTATTGGACGGCAGAAACAAGGAGCCGGTAAAGCTGGGCTCGTACTGCCGCAGCGCCTCGTAATAAGGAAAGTCTTTCGTCAAAAGCATCCCTAACGAGGTCGAGTATACCGTATTGAATTTGTTATAAATCAAATAGGCGTTAAACGGGACATCCGATAACGTGCGGTACTTGCGAAGCGTGCTAACCATATCGAGCGTCGCTTCCAGCTTCTCCGGTTCGTCCATCGATATGCCGAGGCGGGCCGACTTCTCAATCGTAACGTCGCCGGCGATCTGAATGGTCATATAATCAAATCGCTTCAGCATCGAGTCGACCTGCAGCTCGATTTGTCGAAGCGTGGCCTCGTGCTTCGCATTAACTTCCTTCTGAATGCTGGAGGAGGCTACATAGGACGCGGCGCTGCCCAGCAGCAGCACGGGCAGAACGCTCAGCAATATCGAGGAGAGCAGCAGCTTGCGCTGAAACGGAAGCTTGCTGAAGAAGGGGATTAACTGCCTTGACATATCCATCCACCCGTCCTTTCTCTCTGTAAGTGCAAACGACCCCTCAAGGTGTATCGGTGGAAGCGTTTCTACATTGCTATCATAAACGATAAACGGGATTAGGCCAAGTCGCTTGGCCAGCTTCTCGGCGTTTTGGACGGGGGTTGTGAAGGAGCAGGAACACGCATGGCTTGTCCCCAGTGAGGAAAGGCGCGGAGCGCTGACGGAGGATTGGCGAAATGTTCAAATCGATGTCGAACGCGACCATAAAATTGTTTGAAATGCTTGTTGACTTTTGACGAAAAATGAGTAATATATATTAAGTGTGATGCAAACAAGCACGTGCTGATGTAGCTCAGCTGGTAGAGCAACGCATTCGTAATGCGTAGGTCGGGGGTTCGAATCCCTTCATCAGCATTGTACAAAACCCTGTATTAACGCGCCTTCTCGACGATTCGAGGGGGCGCGTTTTTATTAGCAATCAAGATTGGAATATAGTTTATAATTCTGGCATAGTAACACAAAATACGTACCAAAATAATGTCAATAACAATTCCAGTTGAACTGCCAAGAAACCAACCGTTGGCGTTTCAGTAATGGTTCAAGATAATACTAGTGCTTTCAATGAGGCATCAACAATGAAGTTTCTGTATATTCAAGGCCCCTCCTGAATAAACTTAAAACCCGCCTGGCCTGTAGTGGCTGGACGGGGTTTTATTTTGCTTATTTCTGTCTATTCCTTCTATAATGGAGCGCAATATTAAAAGTGATTTATCTCGGTTTTAGAATGATGTCAACCGGCTTAGTTGTCGCGAACCCTACCCCACCACGAACCTGCATCTTATAATCTACTATCATCTGGTCTTTGGGCATATCGAATACTACAAACCCGTTCAATACAATGCCTGGATTAATTTTTTCAAGAAAGAATTTGGAATCGGTGTTCATATAGATCGCAGCGGTCGCATCTGGTTCGTATTTCACGCCAGTATTCGAAATCAAAGTGAACATGGATGAGTCCACAGTCCTGGCCTCCTTGTCGTCGTTTCTTGCGGCAACCGGGAAAATCCAGTAGATTCCTTTGGCCTTTTGATTCAAATACTTGTCCCCGATTGTTGCCGCAGTACTTGGATCAGAGACTACGATAGAAATATTACCCGCTTTAACTGTATCCCCGGCTCGTGGTGCTTTCGCTTCTGCTTCAGCCTTGGCTTTAGCTTCCGCCTCTGCTTTGGCTAGAGCATTAGCCTCTGCCTTGGCCTTAGCATCTGCCTCTTTCTGAGCTTTTGCATCTGCTTTAGCTTGTTCAGCAGCCTCTTTCTTCGCAGCGGCATCCTCATTACTGCTATCACCTACTTTTGCATTGGCAGCTGAGCTATCGCTTTCTGCCTTATCAGGCGCAGTAGCTCCGATAGCAATAAATAAAACGATTAATCCCAATCCGTAAATCATTAATGCTTTACCGCGAGTTCTTTTTTCAGGTGGGCCCCATTTCACAACAGCACCTGGTTTGAAAAGTCCGATGATAAGTGAAACAAAGCAGCCAAGAAGTAATAAAACGAGTACGTTCGACAAAGCGGGAGACCTCCTCATTATTTTGGGTTACTGTGATGGTTCTACAGTAATATACAAATTCCTTCAAATATCTGCATACTTTTTCCTATTTGATGATTTTTATCCTAAATCTATAGGTAATATGTAACACATCAGATTCTGTTGGATACGCCGATCAGACCGGAAGAACTCGGGGGCAAAGAAGTGTCCGTACCCAATGTTATTACTCCTACCGGCATATCGCAGGAGACCCTTCAACTGATCCGTACGTGTCCGCCCCCACCATCAAAACAAATACAACTGCTGCACGGCCGGGGCGGATTCGGTAGCGCCGGCGTCTTCGAAGTCGGCGGCTGCGGCGGGACGGCGATCGGAGTCGGACTCGCGCAGCCAGTACTGCTCCAGCAGCAGCCGGATCGTCTGCCGCACTCGCACGCGGTAATCGTCCAGCGCGTTGGCGGAGCCGCGGTACATGGTGGCGTACGTTTCGGTCAGATGCGGGTAATGCTCGTGCAGAGTGCGAAAAAACCAAACTTTGACTTCGCGTGTGCTGAGCCGGAGCATAGAGGACATGACGCTGCCGGGGTGGCAGTCTGCGATGGCTTCGATCAGAGCGCCCAGATCGTCCGCATGATCGGAAATATGAGGAAGGATAGGGGCAACGAATACCCTAGTCACGATGCCCTCCTCGCCGAGCTGTTTGATCGCCTCCAACCTTTTGCGAGGGGAGGGGGTGGACGGCTCGAAGTTTTTCCAGACGTCTGTCCGGAGCGTGCCGACGCTCATGTTGACAGAGACGCCGGGCATACGCCGGAGCAGGTCGAGATCGCGCAGGATAAGCGGCGATCTAGTCGTGATCGATACGCTCACGGGGTACTCGGCCAAAACTTCCAGACAAGCGCGGGTCAATCCGGCGTTTGCTTCGACCTGCTGATAAGGATCTGTCGCTGTCCCGATGGCGATGCGGCCGATGGCGCGCACGCCTTTGCGAGAACGGGCCATTTTGTCGAGCTGCGAGCGAAGCGCTTCGGGACCTTCCGTCTTCATTAAAATGCGGTTTTGAAACGTATCGTCGGCTTCCATGCCGAGGAACGCATGCGTGGAGCGGGCGTAACAGAAGGCGCAGCCGTGCTGGCAGCCGCGATACGGGTTGATCGACCATTCGAACGGCATGGACGGAGCTTTGACCGGACCGAGCATCGTTTTGACGGCCAGCGGTTCGTATCGGATATGGCGCTTCATACAGGCAGGCCTCCTTCATTTAATCAGAACATATGTTCCTATAATAACAAAGTGAAGCAAATTCCGCAACGCCACATCCTTCCATAAGAAAGCTTACGTCGCACAACCCGACCCCAGACGGGGAACGGGCTTTCCCTTAAGTCCGATGCAGGAGGAAAGGCTCGGATGCTACAATAAAGACACAAGAGAAAGCCTGTTATTGCGGCGAAAGATCGGGAGGAAATACAAGATGAGCTTATCGAGATTGATGAAGTTTGTAACCGGGGGCATGGAAGCGTTTCTGGGTATCCCCATTATCGGAGGAGCTTTTATCCTGTTTACCGGGCATACCGCGCTGTGGGTCATGCTGGCGCTGCATATCGTCACCTTGCTGATTTGTCATAAGGAAAATGCGGGCCGATTCGGCAGTATGGTCGGGATCGCGACGTCGCTGCTCGGATTCATACCGTTCGTCGGCATGATCATGCATATTATCTCCGCGATCGTTCTTCTGCTGGGAGCGCTTGGGCAGGATGATAACCGATACTCTCGTCCGTATCGCCGGGTGAGATGATTTCTTGTAAAATAATCCAACAAACCTCCATTCGCTCTTGAAGCGATGGAGGTTTGTTTACGTTTGATCCGTTGCCCGAGCATCGAACTCCGCGGTATTGTACGGAAACAGACGTTTCTGACAAAGAAAGCGGTGTGCTTTTCCTTTATTCCAAGTCGGGTTTAACCAGAAGAAATTTCATGTTACTTCGCTTTTTCTGCGGCGAGCGCCTTGCGAATCGCTTCGTCTGCATCGCGGAAGGCGCTGTTCAAGTCCTTGCCCTCGACGATTACGTTTTGCATTTCTTGAAACAGCAGGCGTTGTGCCGGGTTTTCGAAGCCTTTCACGAGACCTGCATCTCGCGCCGGGCCTTGCGGGGCATATTTGCCCGATATGAAGGCCTTTATGTTTTTTCCGCTATAGAGCGGCACGTTTTGCATGAATTGCTTTTTGATCGCTTCATCCTTTAGTGCCGGAACGCGCCCTTCCTTGGCAAGCATCGTCTGCATCTCCGCCGATGTCATCCATGCGGCGAACTGGAAGGCGGCCTCACGGTTTTTGCTGCCTTTCGTAATATAGTTGAACAGCCCGTTTACCTGCTGGCTGACTCCTTGATTTTGCGTGTAATACGGGACCGAGACGATATCCCAAGCGAAATTCCAATCTTTCGGACCGGCGTCGGGAATGAAGATGGACATGGCCGAGGTGCCCTTCTCGAAAATTTTCCGGTCTTCTTCCTGACTGCTCGTTTTACTGTCGAACTGCAAGCCGGGGAGCGTGTAAAACCGTTTGAAGTTGTCCGCGATGATTTTCCAGCGGTCGTTCTCTATAAAGGTCGACCTTTCCTCTTTCGGGCTCAGGTAGCTCAGGCTAAACGGATTGGCGGCAAAAAACGTATCCCCCCACCGGTCGCTGAAGCCGCGGTACAGCACCCCGTTTTCGACCCGCGTCATTTTTTTGGCAATCTCGTACGCTTCATCCCAGTTCAGGCCGTCCTTCGGATAAGCGACACCGAATCTGTCGAACAAATCTTTGTTGTAGTACATCACTTTATTGTTGACGTGAAGCGGCAGGCCGATGATGTTGCCTCCGCCGAACGTTCTCATAATATCGACAAGCGCCGGCTCCAGCTTCGTAACATCATAACTGTATTTTTTGACCAGATCGCCGACGTCACCGACAAGATCGTTTTTGTACATAATGTCGGAAATGGTGCCTTTCGAGCCGACGATAATATCCGGCATTTCTCCGGCTGCGATCATTTGGCTAATATCGCGGTTTTCGCCCCGAATCGTAAAGTTCGGAAACTTTTCTTTGGCCGGCTGGATATAGTACTTCTCCAGATCGCCCCGTGTAATCGAATTCAGAAAAACGATAAGCTCCACCTTTTTGTCGCTGATTACCCCGTTCGGCAAGGCGGGCTCGGGCGCTTGCCCATTCGGCTTTGGCTGCTCCGGAGCTTTCGCGGCGCCGCAGCCCCCCAGAACAAGTGCGGCAATGGCTCCGATACATAGAAGCGCCGTCGATTTTGTGCGCATGGTGCATCCCCCTTATTGAAATATGTTGTATGCGTTTTCAATAGACTGGTTTGCAAGCATAGATGTCCGGGCTTACGGTCGAGATGTTTGCCGTATCCCCGGCGTGTGATCCCGGATGATTGGCCGTAATGGTCACACGCACGGATTGGTCGGTTTTGTTCGACAGCGCAATCGACCAGAGGCTGCCTGCGGAGTCCGAGGAAAACGTCGTTTTCGTCTCCCAGAAGGAGGACGAGCCGCGGTAAACCGCGACCTTTTCCAGATAGGAGGCATTCGATCCGCTGTCGTCGCAGCCGCACAAAAGAAATTCGACAAACTGCGGAACCGTGCCGCCGACCCCGCTTTTCACGATGACGTCGAACGACTTGGGCGCGGACAAGTTGGTTAAGATGCGATCCGTTACGGCCGAAGCGGGCACATAGTCCGCCGCACTCGTCGCTCCGGTTTTGATTTTGAGCACGCCGCCTCGGGTGGATAGCAGCTTGGAGTCATAATTGTGGCTGCGCGACTGATCGACCAGGTTCGTATCGCTGCTGCCCAGAAACGTTCCGCTGTAGTCGCAACCGTCCGCATAATAGCCGATCTTCAGCCCTTCCTTGCAATTAACGATCTGCCCGGCGACGACCGGGTTGAGGGCATACTCGATACTGACGCCTACCGAGTCCTGGGGAAGACCCGGCTTGTTTTTCGTGCCGATTACGAATGCGGGAGAGACGACCAGCCCCTGCATCTGGACGCCGCCTGTGCCGGGTACTTGCCGGATGCCGAACTTCCGGTTGTACTCGATGTAGCCGCCGATAATTTTCGTATTTTTGCCGGTATGCAAATAAATGCCCGTATCCCCGTTGTTCTCGGCGTCGCAGTTCAGGAAAACGTTGGCGCTGCCGATATTCGTGCCGTTATTTTGACTGTTTAGAAGAGCTGCGCCGTACCGGTCGTTGGCATTGAACTGGCAGTTCGTCCATATCGTCTGGTTCAGCTCTTGTACCCCATTATCGTAAACAAACCCGTCCCCGCATTCATTGAAATAGCATTCGTACAAAAAGTTCGACCATCCGCCGCCGACCCTGAACGCAGTTCCTCCCGGAAAGCCGGTAACCATCATTCTCGTGAAGACGCTGTCCTTGAGCAGACCGAAGTCGAAACCTTTGCCCGCTTTGCCGAGACCGTTCACCGTCACGTCCTAGAAGCAGACGCGGGAGACGGAATCCCCTTTGAACACCGACTTGCCCGGCGTGAAGTTGGACAACATGCACGTCTGGTACGTCCCCGTCTTCGGATATTCGAGGCCAATAAACTTAACTCCGGCAAGCGGGTACAATTCATCGGCCAGAAACGTGCCCTTCGGAATAAGGGCGGGGACACTGTGCTGATAAGCGTAAGAGATCCATTGCCGACATGCGGCCGTATCGTCTGCGATGCCGTCGCCTGCCGCGCCGAAGTCGTACGGGGTTACCCCGCAGCGATGATCCGGACACTCCTCCTCTCCTCCATATACAAAGTCCGTGACCGTACTTCCTCTGGCTTGCGATACTCCCAAACCTACGGCTGCTGCTCCCGCGATTCCTAGTGCGGCTAGCATTTTCCTGCGGCTCATCCTGCGGCTGTCTTCCGACATTGCGCATTCCTCCCGTTATGGAAATGGTGTTGTCAGTTGTTTCGCCCCATCTGGTCTGATTGGTTTTTGTTTGGTTTATGTTAGTTTCAACCTCATAATAAAGGTTAAATATTCCAAATGTCAACAAAACATTTTTGCTTACAAATTGATTGTATTACCTGGATTGTATTCGCTCGTAGTCTTAACTTTAAAGGGTATGATGGAGGAAAAGAGGGGGTGAACCCGTGGTGGACCGACCGTTCAAGTCTTGTGAGAAGTACAATTTCCCTTGACACTGTCCTCGGAATCAGACATACTTAAAATGTTAGTATTTTGTTATTGTTACAAGAAGTTTAAGTTCACTGATGGGAGTAAAGGGGACTGCGAGTTTCTGCACCAAGAATAAACATCCGCTGAAACGCGGTCGCTCATCCTTGAATTGCATCGATAAACTTTTTTCCTTTTGTTGAGGCGGTGGGGTATTATGTCCAAAAAAATTTCTATGCAGCAAATTGCCGATCGGCTCGGTATATCGAAATATTCGGTATCCCAGGCGTTGGCTGGCAAACCGGGTGTCAGTGAGGAAACGAGGGAAAATGTGTTTGCGATGGCCAAGGCGCTCGGATATCGCTTCGGACTCCATGTGGATCCGGCTTCTTCAAAGGCGGAGGAACCGCTTGCCGGCGTTTCGAATCCGTATGTCCTCCTATGGATCAAGTCAGGCAGAAGGAGCGATTCTACCTTTTGGAACCGTGTGCTGACGGGGGTTATTGATGCATGCGACGGATACGGATGGGACCATTTGATCATTTCGAACAATGTGGAGGAAACGGAATTCGTTTTTCCTGCGTTTGCCGACCGTTCCTCGTGCATCGGGATGATCGTGCTCGGCAGTATGACGGACTCTTTTTTGATTTCGATCAAGAAACAGCGGATTCCTGTCGTTCTGGCCGACCATTCCGATCCTTCGGTCGGTCTGGATTGTGTTGTTAACGCCAATATCGAGGCGGCCAAAACGGTATGTCATAATTTGATCGCAGCCAAATGCCGCTCGATCATGTTTGTCGGCAGCGACCGCCATTCCGTAAGCTTTCAGGAACGCTGGTGGGGCTGCAAAATGGCGGCTTCCGAGGAAGAGGACAAACGTGGCGAGGAAATTGCCGTCGGCAAGTGGAGCCTGCCTTACGGAGGAGGCGGGCCGTGGGGACAGACGTTGGAGGTCGAGGTAAAGAAGATGCACGGCGGGGGCAAGCTGCCGGACGGCTTCGTATGCGCCAACGACGAAATTGCAATCCGGCTCATCAGTTTGTTGAAAATGCACGGGTACGACGTTCCCGCGCAGTGCAAAGTGATCGGCTTCGACGATGTGGAGATGGCGGCCCACTCGAGTCCCGCCCTCACTACGGTTGACTTCGGCAAGGAGACGTTGGGCGCCCGTTCGGTCGAAATGCTGCATCGCCGCATAGCGAGTCCGGATGCGGCTCCCGAAAAAGTAACGCTTTCGTTCCGGCTCATTGCCCGCCAATCGGGCTGACGTGAGGAGAGGCCATTGCCGAATATCGTGTTAAGTTTTCTCCCCATAGTAAATGCATAAAAGGCAGTGTCGAGTATATTTTCCGAAGTTACTCGACAAAACTAGTGTCAAGTTTGCTCCCATGTAGTAAAATAAGGTCTATTCCAATTTGACCTTCTACGAACGGAGTGAACGAACGATGATTCGGATACATAAGGCCGGGTACGCCGTCGAACGGGAACCGCTGGCTACGCCTTTCGGCTTCAAGGGCGGGTATTTGAGCGAGCTGTGGCAAACGGCGGTAAAGCTGGACGACGGGGAAGGGCACTCGGCCGTCGGCCTAGGAGTGCAGAGCGTGCTCTGGTCCGATCCGCGCGTATTTTTCGCGACGACGGAGACCGGCGGCAACGAGATGATGCTTGCGCTGACGAAACGGGCGGTCGAGCTTGCCCGGGGAGAAACATTCAGTGAGCCGGTCGAGCTGCTGGAACGGCTTGTATCGCCGGTACTCGCTTACGGGCGGGAGCTTGCGTCCAGAGCCGATCTGCGGGAGACGTTCGCGCTGAACGCACTCGTTCCGCTGGACCATGCGGCATGGCTCTTGTACGCGAAGCAGGCCGGGGCCGGTTCATTCGACGCGATGGTGCCGCAGCGGTTCAAGGCCGCGCTCTCCGAGCGTCACCGGGTACTCGCCTGCACGCCGGTCGTTTCCTACAACCATACCGAGGCGGATATCGTGCGCATGCTGGACGACGGCTATTTCGTCCTGAAGCTGAAGCTGGGGTCGGACCCGGACAAGGACGGCGACCTGGATAAAATGGTCGAGTGGGACAAGCGTCAATTCGAGCTCGTCCACAGGCTCGCCCGCGAGAGGACGACTCCGTATACGGATTGCGGCCGGGTCGTTTACTATATCGACTGCAACGGACGGTACGATACGGCGGACCGGGTGCTGCGGCTGCTCGATCACGCGGACCGGATCGGGGCGCTGGAGCGCACGATTTTGCTGGAGGAGCCTTTTCCGGAGGAGAACAAGCTGCCTGTCGATCGTATTCCGCTGCGGGTGGCCGCCGACGAAAGTGTGCATCACGAGCGCGATGCGCGGGAGCGGATCGATCTCGGCTACGGGGCGATTACGCTCAAGCCGATCGCGAAAACGATGAGCGTCGCTCTTGCGGTGGCAAAGACGGCCAAAGAGCGGGGCGTCCCGTGTTTTTGCGCCGATTTGACCGTGAATCCGTGGATGGTCGACTGGAACAAAAATTTGGCGGCGCGTCTTACTCCGGTGCCGGGGCTCAAGGTCGGGCTAATCGAATCGAACGGCCATCAAAATTACGCGAACTGGTCGGCCATGATCGGCTACCATCCGTTACCTGACGCTTCCTGGGTTCGTCCCGATAACGGCGTCTTTCATTTGGACGAAACGTTTTATGCGGAGAGTGGCGGGTCTTTCGGACGAAGCGCCCATTACGAATCGCTGCCGTTTACGGACAAATAACCGTAAAAAACGAGACGAGACATCCTCGCGGACGCTTGCGCGCTGCGAACGATGTCTCGTTTTTTTGGGTGGCTATCCGTTCATTCCAGCTCCCGGTTCCACAGCAGGCGCATTTCCTCGCTATGCTCCAGCAGCTCCTCCAGCGTACCCTCGGCTTCGAGCCGGCCGTCCTTCAGCACTAGAATACGGTCGGCGTGGGCAAGCGCGGCTTTGCGGTGCGAAACGACGAGGCAGGTGGCCGTGCGTCGCTCGAACAGCCGCTCCCACAGCTTGCGCTCCGTCTCGACATCGAGCGCGCTGGACAAATCGTCGAAGACGAGCAGCTCGGCGTCGCGGGCGAACATGCGCGCCGCCGCCGTGCGCTGCGCCTGGCCGCCGGACAGCTTGACGCCGCGCGGCCCGATGACGGTGTCAAGCCCCGCCGGCAGCCCGGCGATATCCCGCTCGAGCACGGCGGCATGGATCGCGGCTTCCAGCCTGGCGGAATCGTCATCCGCGCCGAGCAGGATGTTGCGCTTCAGCGTGTCGCTGTACAGCCGCGGCACCTGCGGGGTGTAGGCGCTGTGCGGCGGTACGAAGAAGCCGCCCGGATCGCCGACGAGGTCGCCGTTCCAGCGGATGTCGCCGCCGTCCTTCGGCAGCAGGCCGAGCAGCGCGCGGACGAGCGTCGTTTTGCCCGAGCCGATCCGCCCGGTGACGACAGTGAACGAATGGCGCGGCAGGCGCAGGCTGATGTCCTCGATGCCGCGTCCCGTCTCCGGGTACCGGTAGGTGAGGCCGGAGACGACAAGCTCGTCCAGCCGGTCCTCGGCCGTTTTGGCCGGCAGGGACGGCTCCGTCAGAGGGCCTCGCAGGTAGAGCGGATGCGACTCGACGAGCCGCTCCGGCGGTGCGTTTTGCAGCAAGCTTTCCATCCGCTGCTTGGCTACCTCGGTTTGTTTGAAGTAGGTCAGAAACTTGCCGAAGTTCTGGATAAACTGCGTCACGAACGTCAAGTAGTAAACGAACAGCGCGAAGTCGCCGACGGTAAAGCTGCCCGAGCGCATCGCCTGGGCGCCCAGCAGCAGGATAAGACCGGTGCCGAGGTTGACCGTATTGGAGAACACCGAATCGAGCGTTTGCGTCAGCAGCTTGTCCTTCAGCATCGCGCTGCGCCGCTGGTCGTTCAGCGATTTGAAGCGGCCGATGACGCGATCCTCTGCGCCGGCCACCTGGATCGCCTGCACAGAGCCGAACATTTCGCTGATCGCCTCGGTTACTTGCCCGGTCGCCTCGCGGCTTGCCGCCCTGTACTTTTGCAGCCGCGAGGTCGACAGCTGCGCCGCGGTAACGACGAGCACAAGCGGCACGAAGACGAGCAGCGTCAATTGCGTATCGATCCGCAGCAAAATGAAAAACGATACGACGGCAAAGACGGTCATCCCGAACGCGTCCACGGACCAGCTGATCGCTTCCTCGGTCTGCTCGACGTCATCGCGGAAATTGGAGATCGCTTCCCCCGGCGACACCGGAATCGCCTTTGCGCCGGGCTCCTTCAATATATGGTGCAGCATATTGCGCCGCAGCAGGCCGCCTACGCGCATCCGAAACTGCACGTCGGTGATGAAGCCGAATATGATGAAAACAACGCGTACCGCCGCAGCGGCGAGCAGCAAGGCGATGATCGTCCATATGCCGAACCAGGCCGCAGCGGAATCGGTCAGAGCGTCGAAGAACGCCTTCGTCAGCAGACCGGGCAGGATCGGGGCCAGATAGATGAGCGTCCACATAGCTGCGTTAAGCGTATAAAGCAGCGGCCGGTAACGGATGAGCCGCCATAACATTTGAAACGTCGTCATACGAGCTCCTCCTCCATGCCAACTTCCAGCATCCGGCTAAAGCGGGAATCCGGGTTTGCGGCCAGTTCCTCCCGGTTGCCGAACTCGGCGATACACCCTTGATCCAGGATGAGAATGCAGTCGGCGCGCTGCACGGTGGCGAGTCTGTGGGCGATAATGATGCACGTTCGCCCGTGCAGCAGCTTCGTGACGGCGGCTTCGAGCCGCTGCTCGGTCGCGGGATCGAGACGGGACGACGCCTCGTCCATAATGACGAGACCGGGATCGGTCAGGAAAACGCGGGCGAAGGCGAGCAGCTGCGCTTCCCCGGCGGACAAGCCGCCGCCGCCCGACTCCAGCACCGTGTCCAGACCGGCGGGCAGCGAGCGGTACCAGTCGCCCAGTCCGAGCTCGGCGAGCACCGCCGCGATCCGCTCGTCCGGAACGTCCGGGTCGTAAAACGTCAAATTATCGCGGACCGTTCCTTGAAAAATTTCGATGTTTTGCGTCACCATGCCTACGCTGCGGCGCAGATCGCCCAGTTTGGCCTCCCGGATCGGAACGCCGCCGAAGCGGATTTCGCCTTCCTGCGGATCGTAGAACCGGACGAGAAGCCGTGCGAGCGTCGTTTTACCACTGCCGGTTCGCCCCAGCAGGCCTAGCACCTGTCCGGGCTCGAGCCGGAAATCTACGGTGTCCAGCGTCGGTTTACCTGATTCATAGGCGAACGATACGCGATCGAATTCAACGGAAAGCGCGCCTTCGGGAAGCGGGGTCCCCGCCGCTCCGTCGCGAATGGCCGGCTCCGTATCCAGCAGCTGCCGGATGCGGACGATGCTGGCGTCGGCCTTTTGCAGATCTTCCATCTGGGTGCGGATTTTCTCGATCGGCTTCGCCATCAGCTCGGTGTAATAAAAGATCATATAAACGGTGCCGATCGAAATGGCACCCTTCTTATATAAGTAGGCGCTCAGCGCAAAGGCGATCGCGTTGCCGATCGTAAACACGACGAGTGTCGTAATCCACATCGACGCCCAGCCGAGAAAGGCGCGAATGCGGATCGGCAGCCATTTTCGCAGCAGCGAGTAAAATTTGTGCATCACATAACCGCTAGCTCCATTGGCGCGGGTATCCTCGGTCCCTTCCAGATGCTCGCCCAAAAAGCCGTAAAATTCGGCGCTTATCTGGCGCAGCTTGCCCCAGTGGGGGATCGCAAATTTGCGGATATATTGGATCGCATAGATGGCGAGGACGACGAAGACGGCCATCGCGGCGCCGACGATCCAGCCTTCGCGCAGCAGCAGGACGAGAATGCCGACGACGAGCAGCAGGTTGCTGATGAGCGTAATGACGAAGTTCGAGAAAAAGTTGGCGAGCGCGTTAATATCCCCGTCCACGCGTTCGATAATCGAGCCGGTCGTATGCGATTTGTGGAACGTCATATCTAGGCGGAGGCAGTGGTCGGCGACGTCCCCTCTCAGCTTGTTGGTGGCGATCCAGCCGACGTTCTCGCTGATGTAGGTAGCGATAACCGTAACGACTTGCTGGACGAGCGAGACGCCGATGAACAGAGCGGCGGCGATCCATAACGCCCGGGTCGTATCCGTCCCCTGGGCCGAGTCGATAAAATAGCGGATCAGCTGCGGATTGACAAGCTGCATCAGCAGCCCGGCGATAAGCAAAACGGCAAGCCAAACGATCGAAGACCGCTGGGCGCGCAAATACCGGCTGAGCAAGCCGACGTACTGGCGCATTGGAATTTTGAAGGCGGGCATTAGGCTCTATGTCTCCTTCCGTTCGTGTCCAAATTTCATGAAGTCCGAGAAACCGATGATAGTAACTGTAGAAGATTCGGCGCGTTGCGTCAACTGCCGAATGGGTCGTTTCGTACGGCGGGGCGCTGGAATTACCGCTGCATAACGAGAGTGTTCATGCATGGTGAACCTGGTTCAAGTTTTCCCGTAAATCGGTCTCGCCTTTCCGATTCGTTTTCTGCTACAATGATCCGTATGAAAGGAGTGAGTTTTTGTGGAATTCGTACGCATTACAAGTATAGAAGACACGTATTTCCGGCAAATGCACGAGCTGATGGGGCGGGTGTTTCCGCCCGAGGAGGTGCTCGCTTACGACCTGTGGGCCGAGCCGCTGAAGGATGAAGGGCTGCGCGTTGTCGTCGCGGTGCATGAAGGCGAAGTGGTGGGCGCTACGGAATACCGGTATTACCCGGATATGGGCGTGGCGATGACCGATTTTACGATTATCGGGCGGGAGGGGCTCGGCATCGGGCGTTTTTTGGCTCAGCGCAGACAGAGCGATCTCCTCGAATGGGTGCGGCAGTGCGGCGGCAAGCTGACTGGTATGTTTGCGGAAATTTATAACCCGTACTTGGTGGAGGAGCACGCCTTCGGCGGCATTAAGCCGATGGACCCGTTCGTACGCAGGGAAGTGCTGTCGCATCTCGGTTACCGGCGGCTCGATTTCCCGTATGTCCATCCGTCGTGGGAGTTGAACGGCGAAGCGGTCAGCGGGCTAGACTTTTGCTTCCTGTCCTATGACGAATCGGTTCAGGAGCTTCCGGCGGCGCTTGTTTCCCGTTTCCTGCAAACGTATTATGCGATTCAGGAACGGAAGCCGGATTCGTGGTACGACATGATTCGAGGGCTGGAGAGATTGGATACGATCAAGCTGCTGCCGATCTGATGGAGCCGGGGAACGCGGGCAGCGGTTAAGAAAGCGGGGGGAACGCTTTGCTGGGAGATTGGCTGAAGGGACTGGCCGCAGAGGACGGCGTCGTCGATTTTTTGCAGCCGGCTTATATGGAAAGGGCTTGCCGTGAGATTCGTTTGCCGGAGGAAGCAGCTCAGGCAATCCAGCACGAAGCGGCGCTGATTCGGGAAGATGAGCGCTTGGCCGCCCTTGCCAGACAGTTTCATCGGGAACTTTTCGTGGACAAAACGGAGCCCGCAAACGAAACGAACAAACGGCTGCTGGAATCCGGTCCGCATGGCGCCATGCTGGCGGCTGTCGTTTACATGGGCGCATTGCCGCAAATGATCAACATCTACAAAGCGAAGGGCATATCGGAGCGGATATGGATCGATACGCTCGGCGATATGGCGATCTGGATGCAGCAGTATTACAGCGAGCATGGAGAGTGGGGGCTCGGGCAAGTTGGTTGGCTGATTCGCCATATGACCGGAAGGCTGTTTCAATTGGGCCGGTTTCAGTTTGCGTTTATGGCCTATAACAAGCCGTTCAAGGCGTTTCGCAACCGATCGAGCGGCGTCATCGCCGTCCTGGCCGAGTCCGGTGTCCGCTTCCGGGCGGACGGTCAGGCGGACGGTACGAACGGCGTATATGATCCCGAGGGCGGCTGGCTGTCGGTTTACGATTATGACGGAAAAGTACATACCGGGAATCCGATCGCCAACGCCGCCGCTGTCCGGGAGCCGGTCCGTCTGTCGGACCGGGAGTGGGAACTTGTGCTGCAACCGGGCGATAACGTACTGGACGTGCACATTCCGGCATCGGGCAAAATGACTTACGAGCTGTGCCGGGAATCGTACCGGACGGCGATCGCGTTTGCGGCCGAGTTTTACCCGGGAAATCCGTTCAAGGGTTTCGTCTGCTCGTCCTGGCTGCTCGCGCCTCAGCTTCCGCGATTGCTGCCGGCCGATTCGAACATCGTCCGCTTCCAAAGCGATTATAACGTAACGCCGGTCAAATCGGACGAGAAGCAAACGCTTGAGCGGGTGTTCGGCTTTGGCACGAAGCTCGAAGATTTGCCGAGCTTCCCGCGGGACACGTCGCTGCAAAAAACTGTTTACGACTATCTCGCATCGGGCGGTTTTATACACGGCGCGGCGGGATTTATATTGAAAGAGTCTGTCTTGTAACGCAGGGCGAACGAGGCTGGGCAATAACCAGCAGCTGCATAAAATGGAACAAGCCGAGGTATCCTACGTGTGGACATGCTTTGCGAAAGCAAAGCGCCCAGGAAGGAGACTCTCATGTCGAACAAATATAACAACAACAAGCACGATGCCGCGCCGAGCGACAACCAGACGCCGGATACGAACGAGCATGGCGAGCTGAGAAGCGGGCGACTTAGCGTTATCAAGAACAACAATCCGAACGAAGACGGGCCCGAAAACGAATATTTAAACGAAGCGACGAACAGCCGGGGAGATCATTAATATTCTCTGCACGTCCCTTTCCCCCGAGACCGCCATGAGCAGCGACGCTGCCGGCGGTTTTTTTGCGTTGGTCGGGCTGCGTAAATAGGGCTGACGGTTGTTTGAATTCAAGTTACACTGAACAATTTCGAGCAAAAACTTGCATAAGATGGGGGTTCATACGCATATGGATGTATCGAGTGGCATACTGGTGCTGCTTGTCATCTGTACGAAGAGCAAGCGGTCGCTGTAAAGCCCGTTAATCTATAGCGACGTTCATCGTAAATGTCGTTAAGGAAAACGTTTTCTACGCTATTGGTAGCGATTGCAAGGATCGTTTTGTCTTTACATAATATTTATATGTGCATAATAATGCGAAAACAAATCGCTAATAAAATGAAATCGAGCATAAGAGAACAAAAGTAAATGAGCTATTACATGTACCGAAGGGGATGGAAAACGCGATTCAAACGATAAACGTGGTCCGATTTCAAGCAAGCAGGCATGAAGAAGGAAGAGGAGGAGGACTTACTTGGCATCCATCGAGTTTGTGCAGGTTACGCAATCGTTCGATAAAAACGTGATTATTCCAAACTTGAATTTGACGATCGAGGACGGCAAGTTCACCGTTCTCGTCGGTCCGTCCGGCTGCGGCAAAACGACGCTGCTTCGTATGATCGCCGGGCTCGACAAGCAAACGTCGGGGGAGATCCGCATCGGCGGCACGGATGTGACGCGCGTAGCCCCGGGGCAGCGAGGAGTGGCCATGGTGTTTCAGAACTACGCCATTTACCCGACGATGTCCGTACGGGAAAATATCGAGTTCGGACTCAAAAACAACAAGGTCGCGAAGGAGGAACGGACCCGCCTTGTGGAGAGCATCAGCGAAACGGTCGGACTGCGCCCGTTTCTGGACCGCAAGCCGTCGACGTTATCCGGCGGACAGCGCCAGCGGGTAGCTCTCGCCCGGGCGATGGTGAAGAAGCCGGCCGTTTTTCTCATGGATGAGCCGCTGTCCAATCTGGACGCCAAGCTGAGGGTGCAAATGCGCATTGAATTGATCGAATTGCACCGGAAGCTCGGCTCGACGTTCGTGTATGTGACGCACGATCAGGTCGAGGCGATGTCGATGGCCGACAAAATCGTTCTGATGAACCACGGGCAAATCCAGCAGGAAGCCGCCCCGGAAGTCATCTACCGTCAGCCGAGCAATTTATTCGCGGCCCAGTTTATCGGAGTTCCGCCGATGAACATCGGCGACCTTGGCGCGGACGGGGTGAGATTCGGATTCCGCCCGGAAGGCGCGGAACTGTCCACGGACGCCGCGGATGCGCATTACTCGGTGCGCGGTACGATCGCGACACGGGAAATGCTCGGTTCGGAAACGATCTACCAGGTCCGTTCGGGGCCGCACGCCTTTATGATCAAATGCACGGAAGACCGGTTTTCCGTCGATCAGGATGTATACGTTAGCGTGTCCGACTCCAATTTGTATTTTTTCGGAGCCGATGAAGGACGGATCGACCGCGGCGATGCCCGCTTCGGCGGCTATTTGCAGGCGTTAAGAGGGCGGCGGCATGGATAAACGCAAAGTTTGGGAAGCGATTCGTCCGTACGTGATGGTGCTGCCGGCGATGCTCGGTATCGTCCTGTTCGTTATTTACCCGGTCCTTTATTTAATCAAGCTAAGCTTTTACAAATATAATCTGATGAACAAGGACAAGAGCAAATTCATCGGACTGGATAACTATACGCAAATTTTTTCCCGCGAAGATTTTTACAGCGCTTTGTTCAATACGGCGGTCTACACGGTCGGCGTCGTCGCGCTGACAATGCTGCTGTCGATGGCGATCGCGGTATGGCTGAACAAGAAGACAAAGTTTAACGCAGTCGTGCAGGCCGGTATTTTTACGCCTCATATTATATCGATCGTGTCGGTTGCGCTTGTGTGGATGTGGCTGATGGAGCCGAGCCACGGCATTCTCAACTTCGTGCTGAAATCGCTCGGCATGCCGCCTTCTCCCTGGCTGCAAAGCTCCAGCACGGCGATGATGTCGGTCATAATCGTCTCGGTGTGGCAAAACCTCGGTTACTATACGCTTATTATCGTCGCCGCGCTGCAAAGCATCCCGCCCAGCATCTACGAAGCGGCCGCGCTCGATAATGCGAGCCGATTCAAGGTGTTTTACAAAATTACGCTGCCCATGATTTCGCCGCAATTGTTTTTCATCCTCGTCATTATGACGATCGGCTCGTTTAAAGTATTCGACACCGTGAAAATCATGACGGGCGGCGGCCCGAATACAGCGACTACGACGCTCGTGTACTACATTTACGAATTCCGGACGAACAGCATCGGTTACGCTTCCGCAACCGGGGTTGTGCTGATGGCGATCATTGCGCTGCTGACGTTCCTGTACTTCCGGCTGCTGGCGAAGAAAGTGCATTATCAGTAAGCCGCCGGGGACTCAACTCGGGGAAAGGGGTGCCGATTCAAACCGTGATTTATGCAAAGCTTGCCGGCCGGACGCTCGGCCTTCTGCTCAAAGCCGTCGTTCTGATCGTATTCGTTTTCCCGTTTCTGTGGATGATCTCGACGTCGCTCCAGACGTTCGAAGAAACGCTCGCCTTTCCGCCTACGTGGATTCCGGCCTGGCCGCAATGGGTTAATTTCGCGAATGCGCTGAAGGCCGGACCGTTTCTCACCTATGCCCGAAACTCGGTGCTCATTACCGGTTCCATCATCTTGCTGCAATGGATCGTCATGATCCCGGCCGCCTACGCGTTCGCCAAATACAAGTTCGCGGGTAAAGAGCTGCTGTTCGGTATGGTGCTGCTGGCGTTCATGATTCCCGGGCAAGTGACGTTTATCCCCGTATACTTGATGCTGGCGGACTGGGGGCTGATCAAGTCGCTGCTGCCGCAAATTATTCCGTTCATGTCGAACGCCTTCGGTATTTTCCTGCTGCGGCAATATTTCATGCAGATCCCGAACGAAATTATCGAGGCCGCCAGGCTCGACAACGCCAGCGAGTTCAGCATTATCCGCAAAATCATGATCCCGATGTCGATGCCGGCGCTGGCTACGATTACGCTGTTCAGCTTCGTCAGCCATTGGAACGACTATTTCTGGCCGCTCGTTATGACCGATTCGGCCGCCGTAAGGCCGCTGACGATGGGGATCGCCATGCTCCGGGAGACGGAGGGGATCAGCAACTGGCACATCATTATGGCCGGCAACGTCGTGCTGGTCGTACCGATTCTAATCGTGTACCTATTCGCTTCCAAGCAAATCGTCAAGGCTTTCGTTTATTCCGGCATCAAGTAATGCCATTAACCATTCATTACCTAACTTATGGAGGTCAAATCCAATGCGGAAGAAATTATCGCTTATCGTACTAGCGACGACTTTATTGTCCGGCGTGCTCGCCGGCTGCTCTGGAGGCAAAAACGAGACTGCGGCGGGCGGGGCCAAGACAAACGAACCGGCTGGCAAAGTAACGGTGCAGTTCTGGCATTCGCTTGGGGGCAAAAACGGGGAGTACATCAGCAGCGCCATTAACCGGTTCAACGAATCGCAAAATAAGATCGAGGTCGTCGGGACGTTCCAGGGCTCCTACGACGAAACGGTAACGAAGCTGCAGCAGGCGGTGGCGGCCAAAACGGGACCTGACGTAACGATGCTGGAGCGCGCGTATGTGCAAATGTTCGCCGACTCGGACGTATTGGAGGACATGACGCCGTTTCTGAAAACGTCGGGCATGAGCGTAGACGATTTTACACCCGGTCTGATGGGGCATTCGACGTTTAACAAAAAGCTCGTATCGCTGCCGCTGAACCGTTCGACGCCGATTTTGCACGTGAACAAAACAATGCTGGACGAGAAAGGGCTGGCGATCCCGAAAACGTGGGAAGAGCTGAAGAAGGTGGCAAACGCGCTCGTCGTCAAGGAAAACGGCGAGTTCAAACGATACGGTTACAGCATGCCTTACGATACGTGGTATCCGATCGCGATGATATCGCAGGCGAAGGGCAAGTTTTTCAACGACGAAGGGACTTCGGTCGGCTTCGGCGGCGGTCAAGGGGTCAAGACGTTCCAGTTTCTGAAGGAGCTGCAAGGCACGGGCGCCCTGTACTATCCGCCGGCCCAGGATTCGGGCAATATCGTAAACCAGATGTTTACGAGCGGCAAAATCGGCATGATGTTCCAATCGACCGGGGTGATCGGCAGCTTGAAGGATAGCGTCAAATTCGACTATGCGACGGCTTATTTGCCGATGGATCAGGTGTATGCGACGCCGACCGGCGGGGCGAACGTGTCGCTGATGGCGGGCTCCAAAAACAAGGAGGCGGCGTGGGAGTTTATCCGCTGGATGATGACCGACCCGAAGGGCGGCTTGCAGTTTGTGCTCGATTCCGGCTACTTGCCGTTTACGAAGAAGATGGCCGAGTCGGCGCAAATGAAGGAGCTGTGGGCGAAGGAGCCGAACCGTAAAATCGCATACGACCAGCTTCAATATGCGGTAGATACGAATATGCACGTGGCTTGGCCGCAAGTGATGCAGGAGTTTTTCAAGGCGATTCAGGCGATCATGTACGACAACAAAAATATCGAAGCTACGCTCGATACGTTCAAGAAAGAAACGGAGCGGCTGCTCAAGAAATAAGCCTATGCGCGCTAAGAAGCCGGAGCCCGGGGAGACCCGAGTTCCGGCTTTGCCGTTTTGCCGGGGAAGTCGGCCGATGCGGACAAGACGGGCGGCAGGTAGGGAGGCAGGCCAGGCAGGCTTCCCCTTCGCGCCTATCCTCTGCTACTTGTCTCCGCGATCCACATGGCTGCGCGTGGATTTGTTCCCGCTTTGCTTGTTTTTGTCGGCCAGGTTCAGATGGGAATGTTCGGTCTCGCCGGTATAGTGTTCGATGTCGAAGCGCACCAGCTCCCAGCCGGTCGTGCCAAGCTGCGGGTCGGCCGGAAATACGTCGCCCTTCTGCAAAAACTGCTCGCGTCCCCATTCGTTCGAATAAACGCCGTCGACCTCCACCGGTTCCCCGGAGATCGGATTCATGCGGTCGTGTTCGCTCATGCTTACCAAAGTCCTCCTTCTGCGATGCCGCTATAGTTTGCGGTAAGATTAGACAGGTTTACGCAACTTTACTATGCCCGAGTTTCGGCCAAATCATGTCGGAATGGTTCCACTTGGCCGCCACTTGTGGAATTTCCCGGCCGTCCTTGGTCTGCCGACGAAAATGGCCGATCCGGTTCACATTTTGGCTGACGAAACCGCTATCATTTTGCGTTACAATGAGAAAAACGGAGGGAGGATGAAAATGGAAATTGGTACGGATCAAACGATGTATGCGGCGGCGGCCGAGCCTTGCCGCAATTTCAATATTTTAAATGTGACCTCGCTCGTGGACCCGAAGGATGGGCGGGAGAAGCTGGTATTATCGAATTTCGCCGCCGGCTCCGTCGGCAACCTCATTTTCATCGACACGCAAACGCAGGAGGGTGAAGCGGTCGCGCTTCCGGGCGATTCGGGAGCGTGGGCGGTCCTGCCGCTCGGCGACAAGCTGCTAGTCGGCACATGTCCCGACTATGGCTATTTGCACAGCCTCGACTTGCGCACGCGGCAGTGGGCGGCGCCGCTGCGGATCGAATCGGAGAAGTACATCTGGAATCTGGCGCTCGGCTCTGACGGGCTCGTCTACGGGGGCACGTATCCCGGCTGCGTGCTGCTGCGCTACGATCCGGGCAAGCACGAGCTGGTTAGCCTGGGTCGCGTTTCGGACAATCCGAAGGATATGTACAGCCGGAACGTGTACGGGGACGCGCCAGGGCGCATTATCGTCAGCGGGGGGATGGACACGCCGTTTTTGCGCGTATGGGATCTGGAAACGGAAACGTTCGGCGACCTCGGCTCGCCGGGGGAGACGATTCGGCAAGTGACGCCATCGTTTATATGCACGACGCTGAGCGGCGAACAGCGTTTCTACGATGCGAAGACGCTCGAGCCGGCCCGCGGTTCGCAGGCCGAGCAGTGGAGCGGCATGCTGGAGACGAGGGAGATGGAGATCGGCGGAGGCCGGCAACGCGTACGTTATGTTCCGCTGCTGGACGGCTCTCACGCGGCCGTTAAAGGCCAGGATTACTTGATCCGGCGTCCTGGCGAGAAGGAGCCCACACTTCGATCGATTCCGACGGAAGCGCCGGCAACGCGCATTCATACGGTCATCTCCGACGGGGGCGGCGTACTGTGGGGGTCTAGCGGCTTCGGACAGACGATATTCCGCTACAATCCGGCAGACGGCTCCTATTGGAATTCCGGAGCGGTATGCAACGCGGGCGGCGAAGTATACGGCATGGCTTTTGCCGGAGACGAGTTGTTCCTTGCGGCTTACGCCGGCGGCGATCATATTGTGTACCGTCCGGGCGAGCCGTGGGACCAGTACGGCAACGTAAACCCGCGAACGCTTCGTTCGGTCGGACCTGAGCTGATCCGGCCTCACGGGAAGTCGGTTCTTGGTCCTGACGGCGGGATATGGACCGGATGGATGGCGAAGTACGGCGTGTACGGCGGCGGATTGTCGCGCATCGATACCGCCACGAAGGAAGTAACCTCGTGGTACGATCCGGTGCCGGGGCAGGAGATCGGCGGCCTGACCGCGGACGATAAGCGGCTGTACTTCACGACCGGAACGGGCGGCAACGGGCTGAAGGCGCGCGATGAGCCGTGTCACTTTGCGATGTGGGAGCCGGAAGGGCGCATCTCGTTTCTGCATCGGTTCGAGCTGGGGGAGAAGCCCGGCGCACTGATCGCCGCTGCGTCCCGCGTATGGGTGCGGGTCGGCAAAGAGATCGCCGTCTTCGATCCCGATTTGGCCGCGTTTGTGCGGCGTATTCCGCTGGGCGAAGGCTGCGGCTGCTTGATCGCGCTCGGTGCCGACCGGATCGCCGCCTTCGGCGAGAAGACGCTGTTCGCGATCGACACGGGCCGGATGACGGCCGAGCCGCTGGGCGCTTTGCCCGGACACGTCTCGACGGCGGCCCGTACGCCGGACGGATCGGTCTACTTTAACTGCTACGGCACGAAGCTGTTTAAGTGGAACGACGCCTTGGCGTAAGCGGGTGAAGACGTAGACTCCGGCGGTGGCGCTGGCGCTGGCTTATCCCATCGCGGAAAGTTTCTCCGTGCAGACGCGTAGGCGTAACGGAAAAAAATTCCGCTAATCAAGCGGAGGAAGCAAAAAATCAAGCAATAGAGGAACGAAATTCCGCTATTTTCGACATTGTCACGGAAAATCGCTGAATGTAGCTGGAATTTGGATGTTTAGCGGAAATAAAATCCGTTATTGTGGATGTTTTACTAAAAATGATCGATATAACGGAATATGCTTCCGTTATATCCCAATATTCTTTCAACCGGCAACAAAGAAACTGCTTCCGCGAACAACAGCGGAAAGCAGTTTCTTTTCCCTCTCGCAGACCTTATTTCCGCTTCTCCTCGATCTTTTTGTTGATGCTTTCCTCGGCCTCTCGAAGCACCGTGTTGATGTCCTTTTGCCCTTTGTAATAACCCGGCAGCATTTCCGTATAGATGACCGTTTTGGCGATGTCGTCGTACTTGGTCGTTTTGAACGGCTTGCCGACTTTGTCCTTGAAGAAGGCGCTCAAGTTTTTGCCCTCCACGCCCTCGAGGTCTTTGCCGTATACCTTGGCGGCCGCATCGCTGTTAATGATCGGCACGAGTCCGCGCCGGGACTTAACCGTCTGCACCTCCTCCGAGAGCATATAAGAGATGACCTGGAACACTTCATCCATATTTTTGCCTTTGGGCGGCATTCCGTAAAATGGCGAAATCAGCTGCGTCCCGCCGGCCTGGCTTCCGGAGAACACGGGCAGCGAAACGACGTCCCAATCGAGACCGTTCTTCGCGGCTTCCGGCAGAGCGCTCAGGATGTTGGGGCCGGAATACATCGCCACATCCTGGGTTTTCTCGAAAGAGCCTCCGACTTCGTTGCCCGGGATGAAGAAGAAGCCGCCCATCGTTTCCAGCCAGCGCTTCCAGCCCGCGGAGTTGACTACCGTTTTGAACGTGCCCGTATCGACCAGAGGCTGCATCAGTTGGTTTTTCCACGTCAGGTTTTGCAGTTGGAATTGGAACCCCTTATACTTCGTGGCGCCGTCTTGACGGGTCAGCTTTTTTGCCAGGTCGCTGATTTCTTCCCACGTCATCCCGTCCTTCGGATAGGGGACCCCGAATTTGTTGAAGATGGTTTTGTTGTAATAAAGTACATTGCTGCTGAGCGTGTAGGGGATGAACAACATTTCGCCGGTATCGGAGTAGGCTTGAACCGATTCCAGCACGTTCGGCAAAAACCGGCTCGTGTCGAAGTTGTTTTTCTTGATGAACGGAGTAAGGTCAGACAACAGATTGACGTCGCGGAAATCCCACAGCGAGCCGATCGTAAACGAGATCAGATCGGGAACGTTGCCGGCAGGCGCGAGATGCTCCGGCTTCATCTGGGCGCTGTAAAAGACGGGGTTCACCGTAATATGCGGAAATTTGGTTTCGATAATCGACTTCTCGAATTCCATCATCGGCTGGCTCAAGTTCGTGTAGTAATTTAGTGTAAAAGGCTTTGGCGGCTCCTTCGCAGGTGCGGCCGTATTCCCAGGCGAAGAGTCGCTCTCGCCGCTTTTGCCGCAGCCGGAGACGAGGAGAGCGAAGACCGAGGCTAAGATAAACATGCTCCGTTGTTTCACCTGCAAGCACCCCTTATTTTCGTTGATCGAGCTCTAAAATTTGCCCATCCTCAAGCAGTCTTTGTCTGAGCTTGCTATACGGCACTTCCTGAATGGCGGTTCCGTTCTCCAGGGCGATCGCAGCCGCAGTAGCCGCAGACTGGCCCAAAATCATGAACACGGGCTCCATGCGGATCGAGCCGTAAGCGATATGCGAAGCGGAAAGGCATACCGGCACGAGCAGATTGACACATTCGTCGTCCTTCGGAACGATCGACCGGTACGAGATCCGGTAAGGCCCGGGCACCCCGATTTCCACATTGCCTTCATTGACGCACAACCCTTCGAGCACGAGGCGCCTGCAGTTGTGGGAGTCCATCGTGTAGGAGGCCATCCCGATCGAATCGTCGGCGATTTGCAGATGCCGGCAATGTCGCTCGTTCATGACGACGTCCGAAATCATGCGCCGGCCTTCGCGCACATACAACTGGTGAGGCCAATTGGCCGTGTCCGTAAATTCGTCGGCGGCCAGCCCCCACTGGCGCCGTTCCTCGCGCAGCGCGGCCGGAACCCGCTCGTCGTTCGCCAGAAAATAGAGGAGGCCTATCGTATAATCGACATGGCTTTGGAACAGGCGCTCCCGCGTCGCGTAGTCGGCTTCCGGCCATTCGTGGTTCGCTCCGATATGGTCTGTGCTGACCGCGCCGAAATTGTTCGTATCCGTTTTGCCGTTCGGCAAACCCGCGTTTTTTTGGCGGAAGTCCCATACCCCAGCGCGGATATAACGGGCGAGCAGAGTAAATTGCTCGGGGTCGTAGCGGGGAGGCTGCGGGATCGGCACCCGATTGTCCGGCACGTTCGTCAAGCAGATGCGGAAGTTGTACGCTTGAATGGAACGGTCGCCTGCGCCCTGCGTGCCCGGCCGGACGTCCATTATGCCCGGCAGCAGTCCGCTGTCCGGCTTGCCTTCGATTACGTACGGGTCGACGGCGGCGTTGAACATGTGATGGTGGGAGCCGAACTGAATGCCGTTGCGCGTTTCGCGGTATACGGAATTCGATTCCCTGCCGACGTGATACGAGACGCCGGCGAGAGCCAGCAGATCGCCTTCGTACGAGGCGTCGATAAACATCGCGGCGGAGAAGGTGTTCCCGTTTTCCATCGTAATTCGCGATAACCGGCCGGACTGTTTCTCAACGCTGGCCAAGTGCTGCTCGTAATAAACCGGAACCCCGGCCTGCTCGAGCCATTCCCGGTACACATGCTGGGCCGCGTGCGGCTCGAAATACCAGACGAGACCGTCCTCGGCGGTAGTGCCGTAATACGTGCCCAGGTCGCGGTAAAACTGCCTGGCGAGGCCGCCGATAGCCGCTTTATGTCCGTGATCGGTGCTGCCCAGGCCGCTGGCGGCGATCCCTCCCAGCTTGCGGCCGAATTCGGCAATGACCGCGCGAAGTCCCATCCGGCTCGCTTGAACCGCTGCGGCGACACCGGCCGCCGTTCCCCCGTAAATGCACAAATCGGCTGCGATATGCAGCGGGTTTTCGTTTGCCGGTGCCGGAGCATAATACTTGAGTCGGCTGAAATCAGTCATACGAACGGTCCCCCCAATTTCTTCACATCTATTCGTAAAGCGTTTTCACAACCAAGTATAGTGACATCCGGTGCGATCTGAAATGCATATAATTAGGGAAATTTATACATAATTTCAACCTTCGTTTCGAAACGAAATGTGCTACGATGGACAATAAGGCTGTACAAATTTTGGACAGCGGAGGGGCTGAGGGCATGTCGCTTACGTATCCGATTTCGCTCAAAGGCACGTTTTATTGGAGGGAAAAGCCGAAGTTTCTTATGCAGATGGAGCGCGACTCCGTATGGACGATGATCGCGGTGGAGGGAGGCCGGTTTCGTTACCGGATCGGTGACGTGTTGGGCGAGGCTTCACCTGGGGACATCGTCTTTTGTCCGCCTTCTATGGAGTTTCATCGCGAGATGCTAACTCCGCTCTCCTTTTTCTACATCAAATTCCGCATCGAGCCGTTGGAATGGGGGGAAAGCGGGGAAGAGCGGATCGCAGGCCTTCTGCAGGATGTATTCCGGTATAAATTTACGACGCCGGAGCAGGACCGGCTGTTCAACAATTTCAGACATCTGCTCGGCTTTTTCATGATCGGGCAATCGCACAGCAACAGGGGAGTCGCCCACTATGTGAACGATGTATGGATGCTGTTCCGATCAGAAGCCGATTCGCTTTTACGCTCCGGCGAAACGGTCCGCGACACGCTTATGAAGGATGCGAAGGACTGGATCGAGCGGTACGCCTATACGAATATACAAATGCGGTCCGTCGCCAACATATTCGGGATCCATCCGGTTCAGTTCACCCGCAGGTTCCAGAACGTGTTCGGGCTGCTCCCTTCCCGCTATTTGCTTTCCATCCGAATGGAGAAAGCGAAAGCGCTGCTCGTGCAAACCGACGAGACCCTCGACCATATCGCCCGGCAGTGCGGGTACGACAACGGCTACTACTTCAGCCGGATGTTTACGAAATATGCGAGAATGAATCCGTCGAAGTTCCGCAGGCAGCATTCGCCGCAAGTATGATTTGGACCGTCAGCCCAAAAAAGCATTTTTTGTCTCATCTAAGCACCTGTTTTGGCATGTTTTTATTGGCGCCGCCCTTTATAATCGTTACAGACAAACATGCTGCTTTGCGGCACCACTGATGAATGAAAATATTGTCCATACTGGTACTGGGCTGGCGAAGGTAGGTCGTACTTTCTTGGTGTCACGAACCCGTGTTACAGACGGACC